>JAWKTL010000035.1:0-69070 GCA_041399105.1 Pirellulaceae bacterium
ACATGCATTTACAACTTCAACACGGTCTTGAACACCGAAGCAATGGCGGAAGAATTGCAACAGCTAAACATCGTGCCGATGAAAGCCGACTGGAGCGAGCCGAATCCGGAGATTAAGTCGAAGTTAAGCGAGTTAAAGAGCAACTCGATTCCACTGTTGGCGATTTATCCGGCCGGTGCTCCCAGCCGCCCAATTGTTCTTCCAGACGTGCTAACGGAAAGCCAAGTGAAGGCGGCGCTCAAACAAGCCGCATCGTTGGCTGACACGGATGAATTAGCCAATGCGGAAGAATCAAAAACGACCTCCGTCGCGGCGAACTTGACTCGTTAACCGCCGCGTATAGGATAGATCACTCAAACGTGGTTTGATGGATTTGGTTGCATTTGTGCCGATGATGTGTTTCTGCCGCTCGCCTTTATGGCCACGCAATGCATAACATTTTATCGGCCTTGAACTGAATCAACGATTTCCCGATTAGCCGTTCAGGTTTTCTCGCTTGACACCTTTCCGCCGATCCTTTGGTGGTTCCGCCGCCTCGAAGCTTTTGCTTTGCTGGCTCTTCGTCGGTGTCTTTCTCGATCCCTTCATCCATACCTGCGCCCCCGGCTCGGATGCGGATCTGAATCAGTTCGACCATGGACGGCAAATGTCTTCGGGTGCGACGGTTTTTGTTGATACGTCGCTGGACTCCAGTCGTGCATCAGGCAGTCCGTCCCATCCGCGAATTCCATGTGTCTGTTTGGGGAACGACGATTGGCGGTTGTTGGCCGTGGGAAATCGACGCGGTCTTCATACAGGCAACCCATCGTCCGGACGCCACCCTCTGTCGCTAGTGCATCTCGCGGTTCGACTGCAGATTTAGAAACGGCTGTCCATCTAGAGCGACCACGTCGCAAGTTCAATTGGAAGTCATTGGCGCAAGATTGCATCAAACGCGTTCGCCATTGATATCAGTCCGTTTTCAATTTCAATCCATCGTCTCATGGTTTCCGGCAAGTTTGTTATCGGTCGTACTCTTGCGCCCTGACTTGAAACGCGGATTGCCTGCCAGACAAAAACCGTCAGAGGTTGCACATGTCCCAGTCAAACACTAGCAAAAGTCAAAACCGGCTCGATTCAATCGTTTCAGATCACCGTTCAACGAGTCCTGGGGGAGATCCAGTTCTTGAACGCTTGCTCATACTCCTGCAGGAAAAAAAGTACGACGAAGCATTGAATTTGTTGTATCGGCTTCCGCGTTCTTCGGACGTGACGCAAGCCATCGGTGTTTGCAGTATGCGAACTGGAAAAGTCGAGGATGCGGTAAAAGTTTTCCGAACGATGGCATTATTGCCAGGGACCGCCGTCTTTCGTCCGGCCCTTGAAGACGTGGTACGTATCAACTACGCTTCGGCACTATTGATGAAGGGTTTGCCTAGCGGGGTCCTGGACGCGCTTCAACATTTGCAAGACAAGGAAACGATCCCGGCGCGGCAGTTGCGACAAGCCATCGATCGCTGGGCGGCAGGCTTACCATTTTGGCGTCGCTGGGATTGGAAGCTTGGGCGCACCGATCCACCCAACTGTCGAATCCTCATCGATTTTGAACCAGGAATCTTTCCATTCGTGATCCCGCCACGAACCGACAAACCGAATCCGCCCCAGGTGCCGCTGATATCAAAGCAATCTTCTTCGGACTTGGCCGCATAACCCCGCACGACGACACATGATAGATCCATGGATGCCTTGGTTGTTGATTCTCGCCGGACTGGTCTTGCTGATCGCGGGAGGAGAACTGCTTGTCCGGGGGGCTTCGACCATCGCCGCGATTTGGAATGTTCCACCGCTGGTGATCGGCTTGACCGTTGTTGCATTCGGCACCAGCGCGCCGGAATTGGGCGTTAGCTTGCAGGCGGCTTTCGCTGGAGTTGCGGATGTGGCGGTCGGGAACGTTGTCGGCAGCAACATTTTTAATGTGCTCTTCATTCTCGGATTATCCGCGGTGATCACACCCTTGATGGTCTCCAGCCAATTAATCCGGCTGGATGTTCCGCTGATGGTCGTTGTGTCGGTCTTGGTTTGGTTGTTGGGAATGGACGGCAACGTCGGAAGGCTTGATGGCGCGATCCTGTTCGCCATTCTGCTCGCTTACTTGACGGTATGCATGAGGATCGCCAGGCGTGAATCCCCTGAAGTTCAATCAGAGTTTTCGGCGGAGTTTTCAGCGAAGGCGCATTCCAAATCAGCTCTGTTTCTTCAGTTTGTCTTCATCGTGACCGGACTGTCGATGCTGGGTTTCGGGTCTCGATGGCTGGTCGATGGAGCGGTTACGATTGCGACGCGTCTGGGTGTCAGCGAATTGGTGATTGGTTTGACCATCGTCGCCGCCGGCACATCATTGCCCGAAGTTGTCACATCGATTGTGGCGAGCGTTCGCGGGCAACGTGATATTGCGGTCGGCAACGTCGTCGGCAGCAACATCTTCAACGTTTGCTGTGTTCTGGGACTCTCCAGTTTGATCGCCCCTTCGGGGATCGCTGTCGGTCCGCAGTCGATCCGGTTCGATATGCCGATCATGATCTTGGTGGCGGTCGCCTGCCTGCCGGTCTTCTTCACCGGGTATCGCATCGCCCGATGGGAAGGCGTTTTGTTCTTGATCGCCTTCGTCGCCTACAATGTCTGGCTGCTTCAATAGCAAGAAGACGTCGGCATTCAGCCAACCAGTTCTTTAATCGGCTGTCCACGATCGACCAAGTACTGTGGCCTGCCGCGAGAATCGGTGATCGTCGTCTGGTGCGGGTTGATGCCGAGATTGTGATAGAGCGTGGCGATCACATCCTCAAAGGTCACCGGCTGACTGGTTGCTTCGCCCGCCCAACGGTCCGTACCGCCAATAACTTGGCCAACGTTCATCTTTCCACCAGCCAGAATCGCAGGCGACACACGAGGCCAATGGTCACGCCCTCCCTTGCTGTTGATCTTCGGTGTGCGTCCGAACTCTCCCCAGATAACGACCGACACATCCTCCAGCATGCCACGCTGATCGAGATCGGTGATCAAGCCCGCGATTGCGGTATCGACGATCGGAAGCAGATGACGGAGCCTAGGAAAGTTCTTTTGATGCGTATCGAAATCACTGATCGAAACGCTCACGACGCGGACTCCCGCTTCGACCAAACGCCTTGCCAAAAGCAGCTTTTTCGCCGCTTCGGGACCTTCCGAAGTAACATTCGGGGCACCACCAAGATCGTCCGGCGTGTACAGCTTCAACGTTGCGGTATCTTCCTTTTCCCATTCGAAGGCCTCGGCGAACCGTCCCGAGGTCAAGATGCCGATCGCTTGCTGCGTGAAGCGGTCGACGGCTTCCATCGATCCGCCGGCGTCGAGATTGCGCCGCATCGTATCCAAGCGGTGCAGCAGGTCGTGGCGATCCTCCAAACGGTTCATGTTCAAGCCCGGCATCAGTTCCAGACTGACGGCATGTTCGCTTCCCAAACGCTTCAGTTCCCCCTTCATGCCCGCTTCCAGTTCGCGTTGGAATTGTTTTGACAAGTCCGGACGAAAAGGGGCAAACGCGGGGCCGAGGAATCCGGGACGCGTGCTGTTGCGAACCAACCCGCGACCCTGCATGAGATCGACATAGGCGGGGACGTCCGTGGAGGCGTCCTTCGTCAACCGATTGATCGCACATCCGAAGGCGGGACGACCGCCAATGCCCGCCAACTCCTTCTCATCAAATCCCGACTGCGTCTGAAACGCGTGATGCTTACCAATCGATCCGACCAGCGACCGCACGAACGCGAACTTGTTTGCGATCGCCGCGGTCCGAGGCATGAGTTCACAGATCTGGAAACCCGGCAACGACGTGGCGATCGCTCGAAACTCGCCACGAACCTCGGCTGGACCGTCGGGCTTCATGTCGATCATATCCATCTGCGGCGGACCACCGTCAAGATGAACGTTGATCACCCCCTTGCGTGACCCTTCTAGTTGGCTAGCGGCTTCCGCTCGCAATAGGTTCGGCAATGTCAGCGCCCCCAAACTTGCCGTTCCAATCTGCATCGCGACTCGACGCGGTATTCCATCGCAGTGACGAACGGGTTTTTCGAGAATGTTCAGCATTCGCCGGACTCCGAAACGCTGGGGAGGGAAAGGGACCGAAACAAACGATTGCTCGGTGGCGGGTGACCATCTATTTTTGCAAATACGACGGCGCAACGCAAATGCATTCCGTGAACTCGCGGATTCATCTATCCGACGCGTGTTTCGTCCCGCGTTTACGCTTCGCCTTGACGGTTCCACCAGCACGTGGAAACGATACGAATGCTGTCGTAGTCGATCCGCCCATCGAGCGCGTCAAAGATCGGACGCAGTCGTTCGATTCCCGTCTCAGGGAGGACCTGCTCGACTTTGTCGGCGATTCCCGCTTCAACCCAGGGTGACGGATCGGTGATGCGGTCCAGCCGCAAATAGTCGTTAAGGTATCCGACCACTGTCGATCGCGCTCGCCCGGTTTGTTGCATAACGGCTTCGATTGACATCTGCTTGCGAAACAAGTCCATGGCCTGAAGCCCGGACGAACTGCTCGCTTTGGGTGAGGTGACCGTTCGCTGTGAAACCGATTCGGCCGCCCCCCAAACATCTTGTTCAACATCGTGCTGTCGGCAGTAAGCACCGATGGCGGTCACGAACGTTTCACCGAATTCCTCTCGCTTCTTTTGACCAATCCCTTTCACGCGCGATAGCCCGGTGACGCTTGAAGGACGCAAGCGAGCCAAATCGCGCAGCGTTACGTCGCTGAAGATGACATCCGACGTCACACCCGCTTGCGAGGCTAGTTGGCCACGAAGGGTGCGAAGATGCTCGAACAAACCGCGATCCACACCGTTCCATGAATCATCCCGTCCGCTCGGCCTGGGGGAACCTTGCTTTGGCGGACGCAGGAGCTTTGGTTCGATCTCCCGCCGTAACAGCGAGCGTCCGCGCTGGGTCACACTTAGCGTGTGATACTCTCCGGTTCGCTGTAGAAAGCCTTGTTCGATCAGTTGCTCGATCCAGCCCCGGACCGTCGAAAGGCTTTCGTCGCTCAGCAGACCGTGAGTCGAAAGCTGATCGTGCCCGTGTTGAACGATTCGTTTGTCCGTTGAGCCGGTTAAGCACTTGGCGTTGTGGTCGGCACCGAATCGCTCTTCGGTCCGCAGCACGTTCGATAATATCTTCTGCCCCAGCGTGATCGGATCGTCAACCAAATCGACTTGGCCCAAACAAACATCACATGCATCACAACTTTCCGCCGCCAGCTCCTGCCCAAAGTACCGAACAATCGATTGATGGCGGCAGGTGACCGATGCGCAGTAGTCATTCATGGAGGAAGCGATTCGACCGCGGACTGATAGACGGCGGGATCCCCTCCCGCAAGATCCGTTTCCAGGTTACCAAGTCGCCACCACTGAAGATCAGCGTGCAGTCGGCCTCCAACCCATCCCGGCCCGCGCGTCCACTTTCCTGTTGGTAGTGCTCCAACGATTTCGGCATACCCGCGTGAACGACAAACCGCACATTCGACTTGTCGATACCCATGCCAAACGCGACCGTCGCCACAATGATGTTGGCCTCGTCTTTAAGAAACGCCTCTTGATTGCGACGACGAACATCGTCCGTCAGCCCCGCATGGTAGGCGACCGCTTTGTATCCCCGATGGACGAGATTCTCGGTCGTTCGATCGACCTCCTTGCGGCTGATGCAGTACACAATTCCAGCCTCGCCGATATGCCGCTCGATGACTTCACAGACTTGACCGAACCGATTGTTGGCCGGTAGCACGCGGTAGACCAGATTTGGGCGATCAAAGCTTCCCACCAACATGCTCGGCGAATCGAGCAAAAGTTGCTCGGCGATGTCCTGACGAACTCTTTCCGAAGCGGTCGCCGTGTAAGCATGGACTCCGATCGTGGGGAAAGCGTCCTTGAGAAACCGAAGTTGGCGGAACTCCGGACGAAAATCGTGTCCCCAGGCGCTGATGCAATGCGCTTCGTCGATTGCAACCATCGACACTTCGGATCGCTTCAGATAGTCGATCATTCGAGCGTCGACAAGCCGCTCCGGAGCGACGTACAAGAGCTTAAGTTCGCGACGATCGATCTGCTGGGCGATCATTCGACGCTCTTGACTGGATAGCGTGCTGTTGATGAAGGCGGCCGGCACTCCGCAGGTTCGCAGCGCGTCGACTTGATCTTTCATCAACGAAATCAACGGCGACACAACAACGGCCATTCCCTTCAAGCAGACCGCCGGTGTTTGATAACAAAGCGACTTACCCCCACCAGTTGGCAGCACGACGACGCTGTCTCGATGCCGCATCACGCATTGCATCGCTTCTTTTTGCAGAGGTCGAAAACTAGAGTAACCCCAATTCGATTGCATTGCTTGGAGTAGATTGTTTTCGATTTCGCAATCGTCAGGCGAGTTCATTTACTTTCCCTCCCCATGAGACCCAGAGCGACCATGCCGCATGATCAACTGAAAAACATGTACGCAAGACAACATTAAACGCGTTCATCAATGACATAGCTCGGCAAAAGTCGACGAAGAATGCACGATCGGTAAGCTGTTTGCCCAGAACTTAGGCACCGATACGCCCAGTGGTTCGCTGATACGACAGGCACTGTTGATGTAATTTATAAAAGAAATCTTTTTTGCGAACACGATATTTTTTCAAGCGTTTAATGAGCTTCGGCATCTAGCAATTTAAACGACTCGGCATCGGGAAGCTACGCTTCGGTACGTGGATTGCTTAAGAGGCAAACGATGTTTCTTGATGGGATTTGTTTGCTACGACTAAGAAATCTTGCCGAGTGCGGTCAGAAACGATGCTGTCACATTGCATAACGCGGATCATTTCAGTATCGCCCACCCAAAAACTGAAACAACGTTCTTTTTAGACCTTCATTCGATTCCTGATTCGGGGAATCAAATGGCCATGGTCGAGCAGTGTTTGGAGTGTTGTTCAAATAACCAGGGTTCAATTTGGATTACGAATCAGGCTGCGACAATCGCCTTGCACACGATGGAGACGTGATTTGCTCCCGCGTGGTGACAAATAGAACAAGGTAGCGTGCCTGGGCGGCCCGTTTGTAGCGTGATTGATGGGAATCGTCGACGCGGATCTTCCGTTCCAATGTTCCAATGACTTGGTGTCGCAATAGCTTCGCACACGTTCGGTTCCGTTGTCCAGTTCCAACGTGAATGAGTGCGGGTGATCGGGCTGCGTCTGGCGAACCTGCCGAAAGGCGTTATCGAGGTGCAGTTGAAACTAGACCGCATATCGTTTGAAGCTGTTTTCTTGAGCGAATTGATCCATTTGCAAGACCAGCGAGTCTTGAACAGGTCTGCGTGTGTGCGACGCATCCACTGGTGCGCAAACCCATATGCTAGGTCTTGTAACAGGTGGTCGCGATAAGGCGGTCTCTATCTTGATCCTTCTTCTGCGTCCCTAAGTCGCGAGAACACTTCACCGTCTGGTATCTGGTTTGGTTCCCAGAGTACATCATG
The DNA here is from genome assembly GCA_041399105.1 of Pirellulaceae bacterium. GTDB lineage: Bacteria > Planctomycetota > Planctomycetia > Pirellulales > Pirellulaceae > Rosistilla. The sequence goes on from JAWKTL010000035.1 coordinate 7,531, forward strand.
TTGGCACGCGTATTCGTATGCCCACAAGGTTTTATTGTCTTTATCGAATGAGGTATATGCAGCTTGTCCGACCCCCGAATCATAGCCGGAATACCATTTCATTGCTTCAGTTGCCCGAAAGTCAATCGAGGGCGGGGTCCACCAGTGAGGCGCATTGCCCGTCGTCCAGTGTAACGGTGGGGGACCAGCTACGATTCTTCGAACTCCCTCCAGGCCTCGATCATCCGGATGAAGAGACTCGCGTGAATCGCGTTCTCGTTTGGCATGGATGGAATCCGCCCAGACCTGCGCGGAATCTGAATCAAGTTCAATTTTGTACCAAGTCGAGTAGCTGTCGATTGAGTAGTCGTGTTTCCAAGATACAGATCTCACCTTGGAAGCATCGATAGACACGGGCCACTCGTTCATTGAACGCTTCGCAGCAGGTCCAGATTTGTTGGTGAACTGTGCTGATCCGGCGAAACCGCCAAAAGGGTTTAAGCAAATCACGCCCACGAAAAGCAAGGCGACCAGTAAAATGCCTACACACGAGGCGTAACACAGATTGAGGACAATCCGTCTAATGGTTTGCATGGGACGATCCGTATCCATTCTTTCACGCAGATCACAAGCGTTCACGGAGGACGAGACGAAAGTTCTCAATCGATTATATGCCGTGCGTGGTCCGAAATGATGCCTTCGCGTTAAATAAAGCGAATCACCTCATTTCTGGCCACGCGACGTATAACGGTCGGTTGCGGTCAATTGTGATTTCTCACCCATCCATGGCTTGTTGATCAGTCATCGAGGTATCTGCTGTGCATATTCCAAAGTACGGTTGTTTAATCGTCTGTGTCGCGCTTATGGGCTGTTCGGACCCCGGTCCGAATGTCGTTCCCGTTTCCGGTGTCGTAACGCTCGACGGCGAACCGCTCAAGTTTAAGAGCTTGACGCTGTTTCCTACCGAAGGGACCGCCGGGCAAGGTGCCGGTGGGTATACCGATGGGGAGGGGAACTACTCATTAGTCGCCGTCGTACCCAATGCCATCAAAGATTACCGAGGATGTCCCCCCGGGAAATATCGCGTCGTCGTCAGCGAGCCGTTGATACCGATCAGCGACGCGGACTTTGCAAATCCTGCCGCCGCCGATGGCGGGTCCGGTGACGACCCGGCACCTGCGGTGTTTCTGCCCGATGAGGGGAAGCCGCAAAGGAAGAAACCAGGCGACATCCCATCCGTCTATACCGCCGAAGCCAGCACTCCGTTGGTGATTGAAGTCGCCGAAGGCAATGAAACGGTCAACCTTGAACTGGTTTCAACAAACAGTTAGCCCTTTTCGGCTTTGATCTTGTCCAGCAAACGACCTGGACTTCCCATCGCGTGGTATCCGCCATCGATATGAAGAATTTCTCCCGTGATGCCTTGACTCGCGGGGCTAAGAAGAAACGCACCCGTCTTGCCGACCTCGCCGTGTGTGATGTTGCGACCCAGCGGTGCCATGTGTTCATACAACGTAAGCATTTCGTCAACGCCGGCGGCTCGTCCAGCCAGCGTTCTTACCGGGCCAGCGCTTAGGGCGTTAACGCGGACGCCTTGCTGTCCAAGATCGAATGCCAAATAACGCATGCTGGCTTCCAGTGCAGCCTTGCAGATCCCCATCACATTATATCCGGGCACACATTTTTCGCCGCCGTAATACGTCATGGTGGCGACCGAAGCACCCGGGGCTAGGATCGATCGGGCCGCATTGCAAACGGCAATCAGGCTGTACACGCTGATGTCCATCGCCAATTTGAAGCCATCGCGGCTGGTTTCAATCGTTTCACGGCTCAGATCCGCGCGGTCGGCAAAAGCAATCGAATGCAACAGGAAATCAATGGTGCCAAACTCGTTCTTCGCGATCTCCATGATCTTGACGATTTGATCATCGTCCGAAACGTCAAGAGGTTCAAGAAACTTCGCATTGGAATACGGTTCGATCAGCTTGCTGACGCGCGTCCGATTCTTGCGACGTTCATCATCGGGGCGATCAGGCAGGTGCGTGAAGCCGATTTGGGCACCCGCATCGAGCATTTCCTGCGCGATCGCCCAAGCAATCGAATGATCGTTCGCCACACCAAGAACCAAACCTTTCTTGCCAGTGAAATCCATCGCTTTCTTTTGTCCTTTCAGCATTGAATTAGAAAATTTGCCATCATGCGAAGGTGTCATTTCGGACCGCGCACGGTATATCCGTCACGTGGCCGAAAATGAGGTGATTCGCTTTATTAAAAGCAAAAGCATCATTCCAGACCCTGCACGGTATATACGTCGCGTGGCCGAGAATGAGGTGATTCGCTTCAATAAATGCAAAAGCATCTTTCCAGACCACGCACGGTATATACGTCGCGTGGCCGAGAATAAGGTGATTCGCTTTATTAAATGCAAAAGCATCATTCCAGACCACGCACGGTATAAGATAACCTTGATCCTTGCAAAGCGTCTATTAGGCCTTCCTCACGAGCGGTGTTCATGTCTTCTGTGCGACCAATGGCTGTGTTCCAGTGGCCTGTTGAAATTAAAGATTTGGCTTGCCAACTCCTGCGGCAGATCGCTGAAGGATCTGACTGTCGATCCGACTTTACCGCGGAATTGCTGAACGCGTTGAATACTCTGCGGCCAGCAGCGATCGGGGTCGTTTGCCAAGCTGGCAAATCGTGGGGCCTGGAAGAATCGCTTGAAGCAACGAGTTCCTTTGCATTGGCTCGACTTCCCGAAGATCTGCTCTCCGCAGCGATGGAAACCGAGATTGCCGTCGATCAGCGCGGATGGGCTGCAACCGGCATTGACCTGCCGGGAGCGGTTCCGACGTTTCTGGTGTTGCAAATTCCGCAAGATGCTGCTGCGTCGGTTCGTCGCCATCGTGAACTCATCGTCGCCGCGTCGCAATTGCTCGCCTTGCGAATCGACATCGCCGGCAATCAGGCCAGCCACGCAGCCGAAGTCCAGCGGCTCAGTACGATGCTGAACATTGCCGCCACGTGGCAGAAACAGCGCGACTGGAGTTCCCTTCTGGAATCGATGGCCGAAGCCGCCGCGAAGCTTCTCGATGCCGAAAGAGCCAGCATTTTTCTATGGGACCGTCGCCGATCACTGCTCGTCGGACGTCCCGCCATGGGCGTCGAAGGGGACAATTGGAAGTCGACGATTCGGCGGGAATCGTCGGGCGCGGTGCTCAGTTCCGGTAAACCCAAACGTTGGGACGCGTCGGACAGCGAAGCGGAAGTCAATCGCAAGCCGGATAAGAAATTGCAGTTCAGGACGAAATCATTGCTTGCCGTCGCGCTGACCAACCGCAACGACAAACGTATCGGCGTGTTCGAGGTCATCAACAAACGCAGTCATCGTTTCACCGAAGAGGATGAGCGGATTCTCGAAGAGCTTGCGATTCATGCCTCCGCCGCCATCGAGAACTCTCAAGAACGCGATCGCCTGGCGCAAAACTGCGATCAACTGGCGCAAGCCGTCGCCGAGAATGTTCAAGTCATCGGCGAAAGCCCGTCCATTGTCGCACTTCGCAAGACGGCCGATCGCGTCGCCAGGACCGACCTGTCGGTACTGATTCTCGGCGAGAATGGAACGGGCAAGGAAGTCCTTGCTCGCTCCATTCATCTTCACGGAGGTCGTCGTCGCGAACCGTTCATCGCCGTCAATTGCGCGGCGATCGTGGAAACGCTGCTGGAAAGCGAACTGTTCGGTCATGAGAAAGGGGCCTTTACCGATGCGAATGAATCGCGAGCCGGCAAGTTCGAAGTCGCTTCCGGAGGAACGCTTTTCCTGGATGAAATCGGGGATATGAGCCTCAGCGGTCAAGCCAAGCTGTTGCGGGCGTTGGAGGAGAAGGTGGTTGTTCGCGTCGGGGGTTCGACACCCATCCAGACGGACGTCCGCGTCCTTGCAGCCACCAATCAGTCGTTGGCCGAACTCGTGCGGGCAAAGCGGTTTCGTGAAGACTTGTATTTTCGCTTGAACGTCGTCACCTTGGAATTGCCTCCTCTGCGACAGCGTGGAGAAGACATCATTCTGTTGGCGAACCATTTCTTGGAGACCTTCGCCAATCGGCAAGCGCGTCCGGCTGCGTTGCTCTCGCCAGCCGCAAAAAGAGCGTTGAAGGCGCACCCTTGGCCGGGAAACATCCGCGAATTGCGGAACCTTATCGAACGGGTCAGTTATCTGTGTTCGTCGGACGTCATCGAACCGGATGATCTATCGTTCGCAACCAGTCCGAGCGGGCAGAGCGAAGCTCAGCGATTGGCAAACAAGTCGTTGAACGAAGCGACGCGACAGTTTCAGATCCAACACATCCAATCCGCAATCAATCGATGTGGTCGCAACATGACCGAAGCCGCCACCTTTCTAGGACTGCATCGTTCAAACCTGTACCGCAAGATGAAACAACTTGGCATGGACGTGGAAGACGTGGATTAACGTCTGGCGGTCGGAAACGATAGGATGCGCTTTTCGCGATGCGGATCGAACTTGGGCGATCGACTTATGCCAATGATGAACGCGCCAGATGTTATCTTGCGTTGACGTCTTTCAGTTGATCTTGCGACGTGGTCGCTCTAGCGTATGGTTAAGCTTGCGGTTAGATTTCGGTAAATCCGATATCAATGATGTACGTGTTTGATGTTATCTTGCGCTAATGTTCTTCAGTTGATCCTGCGATGTGGTCGCTCTAGGGCTAATAGGAATGAAACGTCCGCTTTCGCGGGAACCTTCGTATGTTGGAAGTCATCAAGATCGCACGTCCCGGGTTTTGGCCGACCCACATTTGGTTTTACCTGCTTCCGTTTGCGGGTCGGGACATGCTTTCGTCACCAGCTTTTTGGCTGGGAGGTTTCTATGTCAGCTTTCCGCTGGGATTGCTGTTGTACGGATGGAATGACATTGGCGATTACCAGAGCGATCGGCTGAATCCTCGCAAAGACAGTTGGTTGTTCGGTGCTCGTCCCGACGCCACCATGCGAGATCGATTGCCGTGGATCATCACGATCGTGCAGGTTCCGTTCCTGATCGCCTTCATCGCCATCGCGGGTTGGAAAATGGCGTTGTGGTTTGCGGCGGTGCTGGCGACCAATGCCGCGTATAACTCGTTTGGATTCAAACGCCTTCCCGTACTCGATCTGTTGAATCAAGTTGGCTATCTGTTGATTTTTCTGCTGGGAAGCTGGCTCTGCTTTGTTCCTCAATTGAATTGGCCGACAATGGTTTTCAGCGGACTGTTCGCCATGCAGAGCCATCTGTTCGGTCAATTGATGGACGTTGATGAAGACCGGGTCGCCGATCGTCATGGGACCGCGATCACGATTGGTGTGCTGCCGGCGAAGTGGTTGCTGGTGGCGATCATGTCGGCGGAGGTGGCGATTTCACTGACCTATTTTCGCTCGCCACATGTCGCGATCTTTATGCTGTGTGGGACCACGTTTTTCGTTGTCGACGCCATTGCCGGTCCGAAGCACTATCCCGTTTGGTTCACCAAGCTCTTTTTTGCGGCTTGGAACGTGATCGTGATCGCGACGATGCACTTTGTCTGGCGATGGGGAATGTTTCTGGTGTGAAGCCGAAGGGTGAACGACATCGCCCAGCGTCGCATGGTCCATCATTCTTGACGCAGCATGGCGAGAACGCGTTCGGCGATCTGGTCCGGTTCGCTCATGCGGCCCGGCCCGCGCTGGCGACAACTCAGCCAACCTTCTTCCGGCCCGATCTGATGAACACCGTCGGCGCTCAGTTGGCGGACGTTTCGCTGCACGGAGGGCTTGACCCACATTTGATTGCTCATCGCCGGAGCGATGAGTGTCTGGCAAGTTGCCTGCAGATAAAGGGTGGTCAACAAGGTGTCGGCAATTCCATTGGCCAGCTTGCCGATGAGGTCGGCGGTGGCTGGAGCGATGCACAATAAATCGATTTTGTCGGCCAGCTCGATGTGAGGTCCCAGAGGCCATGTACCCGAAGCGAAGAGATCCGTCGCGACGGGATGTCCCGAGAGGGCCGCGAAGGTGGCGGAGCCAATGAACTTCTCGCTCGCCGATGTCATCACAACACGGACATCGACACCGCTTTGCGTTAATCGGCTGACAAGAGCGGCCGACTTGTAGGCCGCGACACCTCCACCGACACCGACGACAACGCGTGGTGCTGGCTCCCTTGACGGTGTGGTGGAGTCATTCATTGGTGATGCTCATAAAAAGGCGATTCGCTGAAGCGAGCACGTCGCAAGATCTAATGAGAGTGACTATATCAGTGATGTATACCGTGCGTGGTCTGGAATGATGCTGTTGCATTTAATCAAGCGAATCACCTCATTTTCGGCCACGCGACGTAAAAGCAAAGCCGACTAGCTTTCGCTGGCACTCAATTGTTGCAGCCCACTGAGAATCTTCAACACCGTTTCGTGTGACACATCAATCCATCCCGACGATTTGTGACGCAAAATGGAGAGCTTGAACATTTCCAACGCTTCGCTCAGGTCCGGTGGAAGGTCGGGAAGCCCGGCGAACGGTTGGACCAGTGGTTCCTTCTTATCGGCGTCACTCTTTTCAAAATTCGACTCCGGCAGATCGCGTGCCCCCAGATCGTTTTCTTCTTCTCCGAAGTCCGGATCCTCCGGACTTGGCCCGACCGAAATCTCTCCAGCGCTGTCGTCAAATCGGCTCGTCGAACCGCCACCTTGGGCCGGCAGCACCACGTCTTCGTCTCGATCCGCATCGACGATATCACTCGCTTCGGGACGGTCTTGTTCCACCGCGCCGAGCGATTGCCAACGCTGTTCGCGCATCGCGGCGACGCTCCAACCACTGCGCATGGCCCCCTCAAGCCACATCGGTGCATCGTCCCAGTCGAGCGCCGCGAGAAAGTGACTCCAGTAGAGTCCCGGATAGGACTCGTGTTCTTCGCCAAACGCTTCGTGGACGCGACGCAATCGCCCCACATGTGGACTGGTAACGCCGCCGACACGTTGCGCCCAAGCCTCATCGGAATACTCGTTGACGGGTGCGCCCGATTCGATCAAGGCTTCGCGCCATTGAAAAATAATTCGGCCTTTCTCCCAGTTCGTGGTGCTGATCAAGTTCTGCCATCGACCCACAAACGGGGCGCTGGCCGCGCTCAACTTGGCGTCGTCTTCCACAAGCTGGGCGGTGTCTTCATTCAATTGATCCGTGGTGACTGTGTTTTCCATTCGTAACTCAGCTTTTCCTAGTGTCTATCGGTGCGATGAAGTTGCGGACGATCCGGGACCACGAAAGATGCGTCGCATGCATCAAAAATCGTGCAATTCAAACGTAAGATCGTCGCACTCGATGGCAAAGATGGTTGCGAACGCGGAAGCGTTCCTTTCGTCCAAACGTCGGTCGATAGGTTTCGATTGTTCGGATCAGCGAAACCTTATCAAAGCTCGACTTCGACATTGCTATCAAGCAGCACCAATAGACCGCAGAGGCTCCTACCAGCCAAGCGTTGCTTCGACTCGGGCGTTCCACAGAGCATAACCTTTGTCGCTCAGATGCAGTCCATCCTTGGCGAACAGGTCGGCGGAGGGCTTCGCATCCCCTTCGAGCATATCTTGCGAGATATCAATGAAAATCAACCTCGGATCGGACTGACAAATCGCTTCGATCCCTTGATTGGCGGCCTTCATTTGGGGCCACAGCTCCCATCGCTTGATGCTGGGCTTGATGGCGATAAAAGCAATTTTCGTCTCGGGCAAGACACCGAAAACGGTGTTGACGAATTGTTGGAAATCGGCAACGACTTGGTCGGGGTCCTTGCCGTGTGCGATATCGTTGTCGCCAGCATACATCACAATCTGGCTGGGCCGATGCGGGACGACGATTCGCTGAACGTACTTTGTCGAATCCGCGATCTGCGATCCGCCAAAGCCACGGTTGACGGTACTTCGATCGGGAAAGCTCTTCGAAAGATCCCAAAGCCGAACGCTGGAACTGCCGATGAACAGATCGCCCCCCAAAACCGGAGGTCGCTCCTGGTCCTGTCGTTCAAACTTTTGAATCTCCTTTTCCCAACGGTCTTCAGTTTGTTGAGCCGTCGCAAAATCGTTAACGGCAATCGCTAGAAACAGTAAGCAATATCGCATCATCAATCGTCTACTCATCGAAGGTCAAGGTTTTACACCGCGTGTTCTGAAACTGCATCATCGCCTTCGAATCGAAGCGAATCTCCCTGTTTCGCCCCACGCGGCGTGTATTCTAGTTGAACGGACTCCCCTATCCTATTCCGTGCATCCGTCGAAATGACATATTTCCAGCTTCTAAATTGAATGACCTTTTTTCTTCCCGCTATATTTATTCCGTGCGTGGTCTGAAATGATGCTTTTGCATTTAGTGAAGCGAATCAACTCATTTTCGGCCACGCGACGTCTAGAACCTCTATCAATAATGATCGCGTTTCATGTGCTCTTGCGACGTAGTCGCTGCGTGACAATGCATCCATCACCGAAGCGCGGCTCCATCGTTTAATATAAAGGCTATGAATACCAACCCCTCCCAACGCGCTGGCCTTGCTGTTGCTCTTCTGTTCCTATCGAGCCATTGCTTCGGCCAACGATCGACAACGCCGCCACCGATTGCTTCGTTTCTCCGGCAACATTGTGTCGATTGCCACACCGGCGACGATGCCGAAGGGAAAATGCGTCTGGACCAATTGCTTGCCGGTGACGTCGACGCAACGTCGATTCCCACGTGGACACGCATCGTCGATGCGATCGAATCCAATGAGATGCCTCCCAGTGGGGAGCCATCCGTCGACCTTCCAATCAAGCAAACGTTCGTCGCCGACGCAGCCCGCTTCGCCGCTCAGCTTCGTGGGTCGCGACCGATCGCGCTGCGACGGATGAATCGTCATGAGTATGAAAGCACGATCCACGACTTGTTGGGAATCGACGTTCCACTGATGGACTTGTTGCCCGAAGATGGCAGCATGCAAGGTTTCGACAATGTCGCCGATGGGCTGAGTATCTCGTCGGTGCTGATGGAGAAGTATCTCGCCGCCGCCAATACCGCTTTCGATGCAACGATTCGTCGAATCAAGCCGCTTGCCGCTCAGACAAGACGGATTGACCTGATGCAGGTGAAGGACAACATCGAATCGGTTGAAAAGAACAAAGGGGGGACGATTGCCGTTGACGATTCCTTCATCAAGTTCACACCGGGTTGGCCTCCCGCCCGAATTGATCCGGCACATCCGATTGAAGACGGCATTTATCGTTGTCGCGTCGCCGTCTGGCCTCACGATCCAGGTGACCGCACGCTTTCGGTCGCCCTGTATGTCGGATCGCTGTTTGGTCCTGAAACGCAGAACTTCATTGGCGTCTTTGATGTCACCGGTACGCCTGACAATCCGAGGATCATTGAATTCGAAGCGTTCATGAAAGCGGAACACACGATCCACATCTTGCCCCGCATTTGGCCCGAACATGTCACCTGGCGCGACAAGCATGAAAAGCGTCCGGGAGTCGGCATCGCATGGGCGGAGACACATGGTCCGCTGGACCAAAGTTTTCCCTCCGAAGCGACAAATGCGTTGCTCGGCGACTCGGAAAGCATCACGATGGTCGAAGATCAACCCATTTACATGCGACATCGTAAAGGGGTGAAGACGCATCGCGTGGAGTCGCAAAATCCCGCAGTGGATGCGACGAACGCGATTCGTCGTTTAGCGCCGCGTGCGTTTCGTCGTCCGGTCACCGATGCCGAACTGCTGCCGTTCGTTGATCTGACTATGAATCGACTCGCCGCCGGACGTTCATTTGAACAGTCCGTTCGCGCGGGCGTCACGGCACTTTTGTGTGCCCCCCAGTTTCTGTTGCTCAACGACGAACAAAACGTTGACGACTTCACCATCGCCGAACGACTGGCCTACTTTCTTTGGTCGTCGATGCCCGATGACGAACTACTTCGCTTAGCCAACGAGGGGAAACTGAAAGACCCGGCAGTCCGAATCGATCAGGCGAAGCGAATGCTGGCCGATTCGAAGCGTCAACGCTTTGTCGACAACTTTCTCGGACAGTGGCTCGATCTGCGCGATATCGAATTCACGACTCCCGATGCAAAGCTGTATCCCGAATTCGATCCGCTTCTGCAGGTTGCAATGCTGACCGAGACGAAAGAGTTTTTCAAGTATCTGATCGACGAGAATCAAAGCGTCGCCAATTTCATCGATTCCGATTTCACGTTCCTTAACGAACGCTTGGCCCGACACTATGGTATCCCCAATGTCAGAGGGAACGAACACTTTCGCTTGGTTCGCTTGCCCGAAGAGAGTGTTCGCGGAGGAATCTTGACGCATGCAAGTGTCTTGAAGGTCACCGCGAACGGAACCAGCACATCACCCGTTCTTCGTGGCGTGTGGATTCTCGATCATTTGATGGCTCGCCCGTCACCTCCGCCGCCGGCTGGCGTTCCCGCCGTGGAACCGGACATTCGCGGAGCGACCACCATCGCCGAGCAGCTTGATAAACATCGGCAGCTTGAAGCATGCAATCGATGTCACCGGCGAATCGATCCGTTTGGATTCGCTTTGGAGAGCTTTGACGCCATCGGCGGTACGCGCGACTGGTATCGTTCGCTGGGCGAAGGGGAGAAGCTTGGCAAACTGCCCTATCGGAAAGGGCTGCCGGTGGAAACGGCGTCACAATTGGCCGATGGACGGACCTTTGAAAACTTCGTCGACTTTCGTCAAAGAATGCTCGATGACAAGGATCGCTTCGTCCGCGCGATTGCGACGAAGCTGACGATCTACGCCACCGGACGCCCCATCACGCTGGCCGATCGTCCCGCCATCGATCAGATCGTCGCGGCTTCCGCGAAGCAAAATCACGGCCTGCGATCGATGATTGAAGCGATCGTTTCCAGTGATCTTTTTCTCGCGCCATGATGGTGCCTGGCACCATCGCAATTTTGCGGATCACGCGATGTCTATTTAAATTCGCCCAAGCACAACGTCACATTTTGGCCGCCGAAACCGAAGCTGTTGTTTAAGGCGTAACGGACCTTTGCTTGCCGGGCCTCGTTGGGAACATAATCGAGATCGCACAAGGGATCGGGATATTCCTGATTGATCGTCGGGGGCAACACGTTATCTCGAATGGCCATCAAACAGACGATCATTTCCGTCACACCGGCGGCCGCGATCAGATGCCCCATCATGCTCTTGGTGCTGCTGATCGGCGTCTTGGAAGCCTTGTCGCCAAAAACTTCCTTGCACGCCAATGTTTCCACTTTGTCATTAACGGTGGTGCTGGTTCCGTGCGCGTTGACGTAGTCGATGTCCTCGGGATTCAAACCGGCATCGGCAATGGCCATCCGCATGCTGGCGATGCCGCCGTGTCCGTCGGGCGGAATGTCGGTAATGCGATACGCATCGGCGGTCGTTCCGTAACCCAAAATCTCGCCGTAAATGGTTGCTCCCCGACGCCGAGCGTGTTCGAGTTCCTCAAGGACCACCATGCCGGCTCCTTCACCGAGGACAAATCCGTCTCGCTTGGCGTCGAACGGACGACTGGCACCTGTCGGGTTGGCGTTGTTTTCGCTCAACGCGGTCAGAAGATTGAATCCTGTTACGCCAAACGGATGGATCATGCTGTGCGCCCCACCGCTGAGCATCACGTCCGCATCGCCGCGGCGGATGATTTCGGTGGCTTCCCCAATCGCCTGACTGCTGGCCGCACAAGCGGTCAAGCAGTTGTAATTGGGACCTTGGGCGTTGAACATCGCAGCCAGATGCGCTGCGGGCATAGTGGGTTCTTGCTCGAGTTCGACCAGTGGGTTGAGAACTTCCAATCCTTTCCGCATGAACTTGGCCAAATCGTATTGGCCGTCCTCCATGGCGACGGTCATCATGTCGGTGAACGTCAGAAAGTCTTGATTCCCCTCGCCGCTTCCCAGGTAGACACCGAAGCGATGGGGAGCGACCTTGGCGTCAAGGATGCCACTTTCAGCGATCGCCTGCTTCGCTGCTCCGGCCGCGAACTTGGTATGTCGACCGCGAAACTTCCAAACTTCGGGATCTTCACCGGTCTCGGTGATGTCCCAGTTTTTCACCTCGGCGGAGATCTGTGTCGGAAATCCTTTCGCGTTGAACAACGTTGTATAACCAACGCCGCTCTTCCCTTCCTGCAGCCCTTTCCAGACAGTAGCTGGATCGTGCCCCATCGGGTTGATCATGCCGATGCCAGTGACGACAACGCGTGGACGCATTCGTGATACCTTTGAACGGTGCTATATCGATGATGAACGTGTTCTAAATCAATGATGAACACGTTTGATGTTATCTTGCGCAAATGTTTTGCAATTATTCTTGCGAAATGGTTGCTCTCGTTTATTTCGCGCCAATGTTTGTCAGTTAATCTTGCGACGGAGTCGCTCTAAGGAGAGCGATCGAGAAAGACGACTCTGTTCAGATTAACCGATGGACGCCATCGGCTGCGAGGTGCCTTCATCGTCGAGCAGATTCTTTGAGACAGTCAGCGGGTTCCCCTCGGCATCTTGGGCGACTTCCCACAGCCGCATCAGCCGCAGCATCGTCAGCAAGTTGGCCGGATTAAAAAGTTGTTCGGTTCCGAAGCGTGCTTCGTCCAGAAACGCAAACAACATTTGAACATCCGCCTGCCGCTCGCCGTTGCAATGTGCCTGGGCGCTGATCACCGCACCATCGTTTTGCAGATCGTCAATCCTTGCAGTATAGGCCAATTGATCGCCAGGTCTTGCCGGTTTGAAGAATTTGGCGCTGCCAATCTTCGCCAACACGATACGCTCGCGAAAATCGAACGCCTCGGCTACCAGGATGCCGCCGGTTTGAGCAAGACCTTCAATGATCAAGCTGTTGGGGAAGATGGGAAACCTCGGCAGATATTCATCGACCGGCTCTTCGGTCAACGATATGTTCTTGATCGCTTCGGCACGCTCTCGACTTTTAAAGTAGGTGAAGCGATCAATCCAAAACCAGCGCATCGTTCATTGCCGTAAGTAAAAGGGCTTTCACAAGGCCACACAGCGTCCGCCATAAGGCGAACCAGGTCGGCTGACAATCGAGATTGTTAGGCACCAACCTTTGAATTGACGTAACTGCACAGGTCGTTGACGGTCAGCAAATCACCGAAATCTTGAACCCGTGGGTTTTCCTCGAACTTCGAGAGGTCAGCCCATGACATGCGTTTCTTCAATTCCGCCAAGCCTTCATCGGTTACCTTACCATCCTTAACATACTCGCTGTTGGTGAGAATGTCTTCGGGGAACAGTTCTTCGCGAGGAATTTGAATGTCGAATGCCTTCTCAAGCTTGAAAACAATATCCAAGAAATCGATCGATTCGGCTCCTAGATCGCCCACCATTGTTGCTTCGGGCGTTACTTCGTCGTCGTCGACGCCTAATGCATCGACCAAGGCTGCTTGAACCTTTTCAAAGACTTCATCTTGCGTAGGCATAACTATCTGTACCTTTCTGAATTGCGAATATGTACCAACAAACGTCTCTTTGGCACGTTTATCAAAGTCGTTTTATCTTTATCAATAGCGAACGCGTTTGGTGTTATCCTGCGTTATACGTCGCGTGGCCAGAAATGAGGTGATTCGCTTCATTTAACGCAAAGGCATCATTTCGGCCCACGCACGGTATAAATGTTTCTCAGTTGACCTTGCGACGTGGTCGCTCGGGTGCAATGACAATTGTAATTACCCCCCCTGGCAAATGTCGGTCATCCAATCCCGGCTTGGACGACAGCCGGTTGATCCGCAAACATTTCCATAAACTGGTCACGCACATAACGCCGTGTGTCGACGTCGTTGTTGTGCGGGTTTGATTGATCGTCCCCTCGCTGCAATATTAAACGGGCCGATACGGTTACTTTATCGCCCTTCGCTGCTTGAGCCTTGACTGTCACTTCCGTTCCGTCGTCCTTAAACTTCTCGACGCGAATCTCCAACGTTTCGCCGGGCGACAAAAAATCGCCGAACTTGACGGTCTTGGCCTCCGTCAGAAAAACATGTGGATACGCAAAGTTGTCCCCTGTTCGCACCATCCACATGGCGGCCTGATACAATGCTTCGAGCATCATGACGCCCGGCATGACCGGAAAACGGGGGAAATGGTCTGACAAATAGTCCTCCGACGCGGCAATGTGCGACGAGCCACCAAGCGATTGCCTGGATCAAGCTCAACGATTTCATCGAGCTGGCGATAACGCATTTTTGACAACTGGAGGTCCCTTCATCGTTTCGGCACGAAAAAATGGATTTGTCGAGTCACGATAGGATAGTGTCGCGCGTTTTTTACCTCAACCGCAGATTTGCCCTAATCCGCCCACTTCACAACAAGTTCTGGTACAAAAAGAGAATCGATTTCCCCCGCTATCGGGAGATTTATACGTCGCGTGGTCAGAAATGAGGTGATTCGCTTCATTGAATGCAAAAGGATCATTTCGGACCACGCACGGTATTTACGTCACGCGGCCGAGAATGAGGTGATTCGCTTCATTGAATGCAAAGGATCATTCCAGACCACGCACGGTATTTACGTCGCGCGGCCGAAAATGAGGTGATTCGCTTCATTGAATGCTAGAGGATCATTCCAGAAAACGCACGGTACAACTGTGCAAATGTACCGTAAACAGGCCAATGTTCACCTTTGATCTGTCTCAACCCAAACGCTACGTTCTGCTATGGCACGAAGTGCCGGAAACTTCGGATCGCCGCTCGCATTTTGACCTGATGCTCGAACAAAAGCGATTCACTCGCCACATGGGCGTTCGGACGACTCCCGAGTCAACGAGTTTATCGATGCAAAGTTATTGCCGAACCATCGTTTGAAGTACTTGGACTACGAGGGGGAAGTCTCCGACAATCGTGGATCGGTTCGCCGGATCGACGCCGGTCTGTTTGAAGTTGTCCAGTCCCAACCGCACGACATCATCTTCCGTCTGAATGGAAGCCAACTTAGTGGGTTGTTCCAACTCTCCGCTTGCGAAGACGATCAGTGTGGTTGGGTGATCGTCCGTCGCGAGGACTTCGCCAGACGATAGATGGGCCCATCGGGGTTCCACACCACGTGTGCCTGAGGTCCGGTATGCCCCGACAAATGGACTTCGCCGTCATGCAGGCTCCAGCTTTTCAATAATGACGGGCGTTTTGATGTATCGATCGTGTTCGCTGGGAACCGTTAACAGGGCAATTGGATCCTCATTCTCGATTTCCCAGCGAACTTGAAGATCTCCCTTGGAAGCCGCCTTTGAGATTTTGTCCGAAAAATGGTTGATCGGTATGGGGAGGGCACCGGCGCGGAGATGATGAATTTGCAAAGCCACGACATTCGGTTCGTCAGTCAACCGCGCATACAGCTCAAACGAGATCACCGTGTCGACTCGACCTCGCTTGTATCGCGCAGCGACGAGCACTTTTCCGTCCTGAACCAAGACTCGCGGGTCTTCGGTCCCTTTTGGCAGAACATTTGGAAACTGGTCCGACAATTCCGAGGCTAGCCAGACGTTGATCTGATCGGTGGTGAAGGTTACTCGCCAACTTCCCACGCGTCGAACTTGCTTGGAGAGCTTTTTCAAAACGCGCTTCAAGTTCCTCCTTCTGCTGCTCCAAGTCGACCTGCGGTTGCTGAACCGCCGCTTGGTAGAACTCCGGCACCTGCTGGGTTTGCCCGTGCTACCCACCATGTCACCATGCCGATCCCAGCAGCCAACGCAACAACGACAAGGGCGAGTGTTTTTGATAGCCTTCGCATCAGGACTCCTAAACGAACACGGCCATGGAAAAGACGGACTTATATCATTGATCAACGCGTATGGTGTTATTTCACGCCAATGTTTTTCAGTTGGACTTGCGACGCAGCCGCTCTAGGTCATTGATGAACGCGTATGGCGTTATTTCACGCTAATGTTTTTCAGTGGGTTTTGCGACGTAGCCGCTGTAGATCATTGATGAACACGTTTGATGTTATTTCACGCCAATGTTTTTCAGTTGGTCTTGCGACGCAGCCGCCTAATGCATCTTACGGAACTGTTTAAAGCTGCGTCAACTTCCAAATTTCCGAGTATCTCCACTAGCTTGCCAACCATTTGACGGCGAGCTTCCATCAAGAACGCGATCGAGCCGCTCACTTCGTGCCCGCCCAAAAACCACAGACTAGATAGGTATAAGGACTGTTTCTTTCCCGGACAGTCTTTATTATACGTCGAGCGGTCGGGAATGATGCGACTTGCTTTTCCTGGTGGGAACGTCTCTTTTCCGCAAACGCTGGCAAAAACGCCAAATTTTGTCGGTAACTGCTTGTCGGCGAAATGGGTTCCGTTAATGTGACCAATGTTGAGCGTTCCGTGATGTAATTGGATGCTCCGGAAACTTTACAACCCGTTAAATCGGCATGACTTTGATGCTAGCTTGGGGACCACGGCGTAGCGGTTGGAGCGATCGAACCGTCCACCAACGAATCGTGTCGACATCGACTAGCCGACGACGGGTCTTTCGTGGCGGTCGCATCCATTCTCAGACTGGCTCAAGTTCGTCCACACTCGATGACGATCCAAAGCACAAACTGCAGCGTGCTGAAGCGGTCTTAGTCCTGTCGCGGGGGCCACTTACGACACGAAAATTGGCCGCTTTGGCTGGCTTGGCGGATGCCACCGAAGCGCGTACACTGATCCGCCAACTGAACCAAATTTATGATCAACAGGGACGCGCGTTCCGCGCCGAAGAGGTTGCTGGTGGCTACCAATTGCTGACCCGGCCGCAGTTCGCTCCCTACCTGAGACGATTGGGGCATGTGCCTCAGGCAATTCGGTTGTCGTCACCGATGCTTGAAACACTTGCCATTGTCGCCTATCGCCAACCCATTTTGCGAGCTGACATCGAAGCGGTGCGCGGAGTGCAGAGCGGTGAACTGCTGCGGCAGCTGATGGAGAAAGACTTAGTTCGGATCAGCGGCCGCAGCGAAGAACTTGGCCGTCCGTATTTGTATTCCACGACGAAAAAATTCCTACAAGTTTTCGGTTTGGGCGGCACCGACGCCCTGCCGTTCCGAGAATGGTTTCAAATCGAAACAGACAACGATTCCGATCCCGCTGTTCAAAACCCCGAACCCTCAGACCCAGTCCCTAATAGCCCCCAAAAGGAGTCCAACGTGAGTATCGCTATTGCTTCACCTATCTTTGATGCCACCGCTGACAACGCCCAAGCGAATGTCATTCAATCAGGTGTCGGTTTGGCTGCCCAGGTTGAACCCATCGCCGCCATTGATGACGAAGAAGATGCTGATTGGGAGGACGACGAAGAAGAAGAATGGGACGACGAAGAGGATGACGACGACGATGCGTGGGGCGAAGACGACGACGGCGTCGCCGAAGATGATGAGGACGAGGACGACGACGAGGAGGAGTGGGACGACGACGACGAAGATGATGATGATCAGGACGGCGATTGGGAGGAAGTCGATGATGACGACGACATCGAGGAGGATGACGACGACATCGACGAAGACGATGATGATGATGAATGGGTCGACGACGAAGATGATGACGACTGGGATGACGACGATGAAGAAGAGTTCTGATCGATCGTGTTGAATCATCATCGCAAGTTTCGCACGATCTACGAACACCCCGATCCTGCTATTGAGCTTTACTGGTTTTGCCATGCTGGAGCCGGTTCGGCTAGCTTGGTGCGGTCAGCTCGCGACCTTACCGTACCGGTGGCTCTTCATGTCGCTACGCTCCCCGGCCGCGAAGAACGCTATCGCGATGGGCTTACTTTGTCGCTAGATCAGTTGGTTGACGAATTTCTCGACGAATTGCTCTCCAAAACGGTTCGACCATTTGCTTTTATCGGACACAGTTTTGGCAGTCTGATCGCTTATCTGCTTGCCCACCGACTGATCGAACGAGATCGCTCCCCCTCCGCTCTGACCGTGATGACGTTGGCGGCTCCCGATCGCATCGATCGAATCTCGAAAACCGGTCATTTGTCGGATGAAGCTTTTCTAGATTACCTCGATAATCGTTTTGGGGGTGTTCCACTGTCGTTGCGACGCAACGCCGAGGCGATTCGTCTTTTTGTTCCCATCGTCCGTTATGACATGCAGCTTCTGGAGTCCTACGTTCATTCGCCTAAACCGCCGTTGAAGATTCCCGTCACCGCTTTGGCCGGTCAAACCGATCGCGCTGTCAGTTTCGACGATATGGCTTTCTGGGAACGTCATACGTCGGGTATCTTTTATTTAGAACAGATAAGCGGTGGTCATTTCTTTCCTGTCGATCAAGTTCCGTTCGTTGTTCAAAAGACTTTGACTGCCGCGTCGTGCTAGCGCTTGCGGCTTGTGCGGCGTGTATAATGACAAGCCTATGGACAACTCCCCCTCTTCCGATGCCGATACACGATCGAAGGGCTCCTTCCCTTGGCTCGTATTGATCCTTCCCGTTCTCTTCATTCTTGCCATCGGCGGACTGTTGCTCTATGCGGCCAGCTCCGTCGGCGGGACTGAATTTGCTCCCACTCACTTCGAGAAACGCACGTTCGCCGTTCTGGAACTTCCACTGGTGCATATCCAACTGCGTCCGGTTGATCATACCTCAACCACCGACAGTACCAGCCGCTATTTGATCGCCAACAAACTGGTTGATGTACCGAAGACCAAAGCGTCGCGTTGGGACCTTGTTTCGATTGGTCGCCTGATTCCTGATTCCAATCAAGCCGATGCTTCCGTTCTGACCGCTTACCTGGACGGACACGGTGGCAATGCTATCGATTGGAAACAATGGAGCACGAAAAATCCGAAAGCCGCTCGTGTTTTGTGGCCATTCGTTCAACAAATGGCGATGGATAATCTTTACCTATTGATGCCTCGGGTCTTCGAACTTGCTGAAAACGAAACGGATCCGATTCAATTGAAAAATGATCTCGACGCCTTCCTCATCGACGCGCTTCCTGATTTTGCCGAAGATCTGTTCAATGCGCGTTACCATCAACAGGCACTCGATGCTTTGCGATCAGCTCGCGATCGATATCCCGGTGAGCAGTCCATCGGTGAGGCCTATGATCGCTTGAAACAAAAAGTCGCCGACAAACCCTCATGATCTATCTGGACAACAACGCCACGACCGCGATCGCTGACGAAGCATTGGCCGCGATGCTCGCCGATTGGCGGTTGGGCCCCGCGAATCCTTCCAGCCAACACGCAGCCGGTCGTGCCGCCCGACTGCGTCTCGAAGATGCGACCGATTCGATCCTGGAAATGTTGTCAGCCACCAATCACCGGTTTTTGATTACCAGTGGGGGAACAGAGGCTAATAATTGGGTGATCTCCCTTCTTGGAAAGGGCTCCGGTCCGATCATCGTCAGCCAAATTGAACATCCAAGCATTCTTCAAGCGGCGGCTCGTGCCGAAGCGTGCAACCAGACCGTTCTCTACCTGCCGGTAAATTCCGCCGGTGTCGTCGATCTGAACACTTTGGCCCAATGGCTCTCGCATGACCCGCCTCCTCGATTGGTATCGGTGATGATGGCGAACAACGAGACGGGTGTTGTTCAGCCTATTCGCGATATCGCCCGCTTGTGCAACGATGTTGGTGTTCCCTTTCATACCGACGCTTCCCAGGCTTTGGGTAAGCTCCCCGTTTCCATTGATGAACTAGACGTAACCGCCGCCACCGTCGCCGCCCACAAGTTTCATGGACCGATCGGAGTCGGCGGACTGGTCCTGAAGAAACTCGCTCCCATCTTTCCCTTGCTCGTCGGCGGCGCTCAACAGCTCGATTACCGTGGTGGGACCGAACCGACTGCCCTTGTCGTCGGGATGCAAGTCGCTATGTCCGTTGCACTTAACGCTCTTTCCGCTAAAACGACCGCGATGATGCTACGTCGCCAGCGATTGGAGCAAGCTCTCTTGCGATGCATTCCCGATGTGGTGATTCATGGTTGTGCCGTCGAACGACTTCCGCAGACGACTTGCTTTTCCGTACCGATGATTGACCGCCAGGCTCTTTTTTTGAGACTTGATTTCGCCGGCGTCGCCTGCAGCACCGGGAGCGCTTGCGCCAGCGGCAGCAGCGAGCCTAGTCACGTCCTGCAGGCCATGGGGGTTGAGCACGAATCGCTTTCCAGCGCCATCCGCCTCAGTGCCTGCTCCGCTACCACCGATTCGGATATCGACACCGCCGTCGACTGTATCGTCAGCGGCGTCAACAAGTTAAGGTCTTGTCAAGATGTTTAAAATTCTTTGATTCGCTGTGGATAACTTATCCGACATTCACTATACTTGAAGGCTCACCTGGTTTCTTTCCGTTGTGAAACGTTGACCAAAGCGATTGATTATGCCTTCGTCGCCCCAATCCGATTCGCCTGTTTTGATACCGCTGTCCCGGCAATCTTCAAACGCCAAGGGACAAGGTAAGCGAGCACCTTTTCAGCCGTTGCTCCCGAACTTCGTTGCCGGTTATGAAAATCGGCTGGTTGGTTTTGTTTGTGGTCAGGATGTTTCGATCGTCCAACGTGGCAATCCTTTGCTGATTGTCGGTGCTTCAGGCGTTGGCAAATCCGCGATTGCTCGGACGTTATTTGATTTGGAAATTTCCCTTTCTCCACGGGAAGAGCGTATCGGCTTATTCGAGCCCGCCATCGATTTCGCTCGAAGATTCACCGAAGCGATCGATGCCGGCACCGTCGATAGCTTTCGACAGACCTTTTGCAATGCTCGTGTCGTGGTTATCGAAGATCTTCACCTGATGAAGGGGAAGAATGCCGCTCAGATCGAACTGTGTTCACGTCTTACCGAACGTATCGACAACGATTTGCCCACCATTTTAACCTGTCGTCGACTGCCTACCGAAGTCGATGGACTGCTTCCCTCGCTTGCCAGTTGTGTTCTTCCCGGCCTCACGATTCCCCTGCAATTGCCTGGACCAACGGCTCGTCTGCACATCATTCGTTCGTATGCTCAACTGCGTGAGATCTCGATAACCGAAGATCAGATGGTCCAACTCGAACGTGAACTTCCTCGGGATGCGACCGCTTCCGCCTTGTGTTCGGCCGTTCAGCAACTCGCGTTGGTAAGCCTTGATGCCGATCGTGATGTGGTCACCGATAAAGACATCCAAAGCGTTACCGCCTCCTTTTCCGCGCATCCCGAACTTCCCATCGGCAAGATTGCTCGAGCCGTGGCTCGACGCTTCAAACTGAAAACCGCCGATTTGAAAAGTTCTTCCCGTCGCCAACAGGTGGTTCGCGCCCGTTCGATGGCCATGTTTTTAGGTCGTCAATTGACGCAGCAGAGCCTCCAAGCGATCGGACAGTTCTTTGGCGGCCGTGACCATTCTACCGTCATTCACGCGATCCGTTCTACCGAACAACTGATTGGTTCGGACCCTTCGATTGCTCGCGTCGCCGATGATGTCCTCGAACAACTTACAGCGGGCTGAATCGTCATCTTTTTCCTTTCTGACCGTGGAAAACGTGTTCCGTCCATGGTTGGTTTCGTTCGCCTTGTCCGGCCAGCGGTTCATTGACGACCCGCCCATGTCCAAACTTGCTTGGTTTTCAACATTTTCCGTACCGAGACCGAACGTGACTTCGACACGTTTTCCACAACGATCCGTTTTCCATAAACGCCGGTAGCAAAACGTTTTACGTCTAAAGAAGGTTGATAACCAACAGCTAAAGCCCGCACATTAAGAAGAAGAAGGTTTTTATAGATTATTAAAACAATAAGCTCTTCAGCAAACCTTCCATCGCTGTGAGGCAGTCTGACCACTGCAAAAAACTTCCGTTAGGGTGTAAAGTTTTCGATTGAACGATTTCCCTTTCGCCAGTCCCCAACTTTCGGGAAAGCCTTTGCATTCGCGTTCCATGCTTTTCCCGCGTGACGCAAAAACGGAGCCAGCAAACATGAAAATCATTTGTCAGCGAGAAGCCTTTGCGACCGCTTTCCAACTGGCATCAAGCGTCGCACCGACACGCAGTCCAAAGGAAATCCTTTTGAACGTGAAGGTGATCGCTCGGGGAGGCACGGTGACGTTAAGTGCGACCGACATGGAGATCGGGATGCATCTGACGGTCGAGGGTGTTCAAATCGAGACCGAGGGAGCAGCATTGTTGCCGGTGCAGCGAATCGGTCGAATCGTCCGGGAGAGCAGCGATGAACAACTGACGTTCGAGACGGACGAATCGGGCATCAAAGTGACGGGAAATCGAAGTCGCTTCCAATTGCCCGGGGCGACGCCAGACGAATTTCCTAGTGTGGCGACGTTCGAGGAAACGAGCTTTCATCAAATACCAACGCGGTTGTTCGGTGAACTCATTCGACGAACGGTCTTCGCAACCGATGCCGAAAGCGGTCGATATGCGTTGGGGGGAGTGTTGTTGGAAATGGAAAACGAGCGAGTTACGGCCGTGGGGACCGATGGTCGTCGTTTGGCGACGATGGAGGGGCGGGGCACGAGCGTGGGGGAACACAAAACATCGGGAACCAACACCATCGTCCCCAACCGCTCCATCAATCTGATCGAACGAGCATTGAATGAGAAGGATGAAATCGTCGAAGTCGCGGCCAGACCCAATGACCTGCTGGTGCGGACGCCGCGATGTACGATTTATTCTCGACTGGTCGAAGGCCGGTATCCCAATTGGCGTCAGGTCTTGCCGCAGCGGGACGAAGCGGTCACGATCGACCTTGTGGTCGGACCGTTCTATGCGGCACTGCGACAAGCGGCGGTTGTGACCGATCAAGACAGCAGAGGGATCGATTTTACTTTCGGGCAAGGGACGATGATGCTCGAAGCGAGTACGGCGGAAGTCGGTCAGTCGCATGTCGACCTGCCGATCAGTTACGATGGCGAACCGATCAAGGTGACGCTGGACCACCGCTTTCTGGCCGATTTTTGCAAGGTACTCGATCCAGAAAAGACAATCAGCATGGAAATCGAGTCGTCCGATCGACCGGCCCTGCTGAGGACGGACGACGGTTTCCAATATGTCGTGATGCCAATGGCTCGGGATCGTTAAGGCGGAAGGTATGTCATCCAGCAGCGACGAACCGGCGAAACGTCACCCGCGAAGAATCGGTTTGATCGTCAACCAGTTGATGACGCGTCGTGGTTACGGCCAAGTGCGGACGCAGGAAGACATTGCACGTATCATACAATTAACGGTCGGAAAAGAGTTAGCGAAGGCTTGTCGGCCAGGTCATGTTCGTCGAGGACTGCTGGAGATTGGCGTAACGGATTCGGTGGCGGTCCAGGAACTCTCTTTTCAGAAGCGTGTTCTGGTGAAAGCATTGCAAAAAGAGTTTCCACAGAGTGGTATTAAAGACATTCGTTTCCGGGTGGGATGAAAACGAGAGAATTAGAGTTAGCAAAATGATCGCAACAGCAACGAACTTCGAAACCGTAAGGTCACAAATCGCGGGGCACAACATTGGCGATTTAGTCAAGCAATATGGAACGCCGCTGTATGTTTATGACATGCAAATCATTCGACAAAGAGTAGCGGATTTACATCGGTTCGATAGAGTTCGCTATGCGCAGAAGGCATTATCGAACATAGCCATATTGGATCGCTTGCGAAAGCAGAATGTCCTTGTCGATGCGGTTAGCGCCGGGGAAATCCATCGAGCATTGGCGGCGGGATATGACCCGAAACAAGCGGATCATCCGATCGTCTATACAGCCGACATTTTCGACGAAGATGCTTTGCGTTTGGTCAAACAACATGGCTTGCACGTCAATTGCGGGTCACCCGACATGATCGATCAACTGGGGAAGGTGTTGCCTGGTGCTGACATCACGCTTCGCATCAACCCCGGGTTTGGGCATGGGCACAGTCAGAAAACGAACACGGGCGGACCGCAGTCAAAGCATGGGATCTGGCACGGTGAACTGGATGGATGTCTGCGACGAGCCGACCTGTACGGAATAACGATCACCGGTCTTCACATGCATATCGGTTCGGGGACCGATCTGGAACATCTTTCCCAGGTGTGTGATTCGATGCAACAAGCGGCGTTGTCGGTGGGGCGCACGATCAACACGATCAGTGCCGGAGGTGGCCTGCCGGTGCCGTATCGAACGGGTGAATCGTACGTTGATCTGGACGCATACTTCGACCTCTGGGACGTCACGCGTAAGAAGTTGGAGGAGTCGTTTGGTCATCGGGTAGCGTTGGAAATCGAACCCGGCCGCTATTTGTCGGCCGAAAGCGGTTATCTGATTTCAGAGATTCGAGCGATCAAGGAAATGGGAGAAAACCTCTTCTATCTTGTCGACGCCGGGTTCAATGACTTGGCAAGACCAATATTGTATGGAGCCTATCATCCGATATCGATTTGTTCGTCCGAAGGGGCAGGGTCGGACGAACTCATCGACGTTGTTGTCGGAGGTCCGCTTTGTGAATCGGGTGATATTTTCACTCAGGAGGAGGGAGGGTTCGTATCGCACCGGAAGTTACCGAGAGCGAAAGTCGGAGATTACCTGATTTTGGAAAATGCGGGAGCTTACGGATTCGTGATGTCGAGCAATTACAACAGTCGGCTGAAAGCGGCGGAAGTTTTGTTGGAGGATGGCGAGGCCAAGATCATTCGTATGCGGGAGACTTTCGATCAGCTCTTGGCGAACGAATCGATCCCAACTTGACTTGTCAAGCGACAGTGCAAAGGGAACAGTACGATGAAAACAGCAGTGGAATTTTCGGAATAATGATTCAACCCGTGAAGAAAGAAGAATCGCTCGACTCACCAAAGCGGAATAGCGTCAATCTAGTGAAAGCCAAAGAGACGAAAGTAGACCACGAAGCGATCCGTCAAGCGGTTCGGACCATACTGAAGGCGGTAGGGGAAGATCCTGATCGCGACGGTTTGCGAGAAACACCTCGACGCGTGGCGGATATGTATGCGGAGATGTTTTCCGGATTACAGCAAAGGCCCGAACGACACTTGGAGGTGACCTTTCCCGAAACGTACGATGAGATCGTGGTGGTACGAGACATTACGTTCACTAGCATGTGCGAACATCATTTGCTCCCGTTCACCGGCAAGGCTCATGTAGCGTATCTGCCCAATGGTTGCGTGACGGGGTTGAGTAAGCTGGCGCGGGTGGTCGAGGAGGTATCCAGAAGACCGCAAGTTCAGGAGCGGATGACGCAAACGATAGCCGACATGATCGAAAAGCACTTGCAATCATCGGGCGTGGCGGTCGTGCTGCAGGCGGAACACAGTTGCATGTCGATTCGAGGAGTCCGAAAGCCAGGAAGCGAAACGATCACCAGCGCATTGCGAGGTATCTTTAAAACGAATCCGGCTAGCCGAGCCGAAGTCCTTTCATTGATGAAGGGTTAGTATCGACCAAGTTTCGCGTTGATCAAGTTTGTGACGATCGGTTTGAGCAAACCAAAATGTCCGCTGTGCAACGCGCGACGAAATGTCTCAATGACCGCGTCGATCTCTTGCATTGTGATGCAAAGAGGAGGCACGAAGCGAATCAGAAACGGCTTATCAGGATTGAAGGCTACGAGAACAGGTTGCAGGGGGTCGTTAACGCAGCGTGATGCGAGGAGCCCGCCGAAGGAAGCACGAAGTAGTTTTGGAAGTTTCGACTCTTCAAACTCAATACCGATCATAAGTCCTTCGCCACGAACCTCCTTCACGAAATCAAGATCCTTGGCAATGTCGGCGAGGCGAGAACGAAAGTATTCACCAGCGGTTCGAGCATGTTCGGCCAACCCTAGCCGTTTACCCGACTCGATCGCGTGAATAGCGACATGAGCGCCGAATTGACATCGAAACTGATTTTGATATCGACTTAAGGCGTCGGGATTCGTCGCCATCGCTTTTTGATAAACTTCCGCGGATAGCAGGGCGGCGGAAACAGGAAACACATTGTTGCTGAGCGCTTTTCCCATCGCGATGATATCAGGACTGGTGACTTTTCCGATGCAATTAAGAAACCGTCCGGTGCGATACATGCCGGTTTGCACTTCATCAACGGCGATGAAAAAACCGTGGCGTTCCTTCTGCTCGTTTAGGAAATCGATAAAGGATTGCGGACAAGCGCGTACACCACCTTCACCTTGAATCATTTCCATGATCACGACAGCGACATCACCGGTTTCAAGATGTTTTGACAGTTCGTCCCGTCCGCTATCCACAAACGGATTCACATAAGAAACGTGAGGATACAGCGGACCAAAGGGCGTCTTGAATTTTTCACGAGACGTACCGATTAAGGAAATCAGCGTCTTTCCACCAAAACCACCTGTTAGGGCGATCACCTTCTTTTTCGGAGCGGCCGCCAACAAAGCAGCGACCAACGCAGCTTCAACGGACGTCCCGCCACTTACGGCTGGAAGGATATGAGGAAGCCCCACCTCGGCGGACAACAAAGATTCGAGGTCGTTCCAGTAGTCGTGCCGTACATCGTGGCGACGAACAACATCGTCCAGCATCTCCATTGGATTATGACCTTGAAGGTTAACGCCGTACGTTCCCGAAGCATCGATCACGCTTCGAGAACCGTTATGTGTCAACGTTTCAATCTGAGTTTGATACGCGGAACGGATGTTTTTGTTAAGACCGCCAAGCTTCAACATCTTGGCCATTTTGGGGCTGCAATGGTCGGAGTATAGCTGGGTTGCGACCGTATGAGATTGGGACGCGTCGGCGATTCTCCGCGGCACTTTGGAATCCAAACGGCGATAGCCGGGCGTGGTCTCGAGAAACGACAGAACATTGGCGAGGCTAATACTGTTGCCGCCCCAAGTGTTGCTGTGAAGATTGTAATCCTTTCCGGTGCCCCAAACGCGATAGACATCGTCTCGCATAATGAAGCAAGCGGTGGGGACACGATGATCACCAAGGTTCTCCCCAAAGACAATGACATCAGGGGAAGCCCGCAGTTGCGAAGAAACAGGAGCCACTTGTGAAAGGTCGGTCGATGACTCATCAAGAATTGTGAAGACACGTCGGCGAGTCGCATCAAGCATGATGTCGTCGATGACATCGAGCGAGAGTTGCTCAGGAAGCCGGATCATCACATGGACCGATGGATGATCAACGGTAAAGTCGCGTAGCGTGTCGATGTTGGTGAAGTACTCAAAACCCGGGGCGAAAGCTTCGTTGACCCCCGATGCGAGTGGATCAAACGTCTCTTGAAGATTTGAAGTGGGATCGAAGACGGCGATCAGCGGCGTAACATCGGGTAGCCGCGTGAAGTGGTTGTGACGCACGAGTTTGACAGCGCCGGAGATCGCTTCGGTGGTGGAACTGGAGAAAAAGGAATAATAGGTTCTTCGAGACGCGTGATCGAGATTGACCAACTCATTCAACAAATAACCCGTACGCGCTTCGTAGGAAGAGATTTGCATGCGTACGTAGAACGGAACCTTTCGACTGATGTTGCTTTCCAGCAATCGAAGCTGTTCGGGGCCAAACGGTTTCGACAAACGATTGTATTGCTTTTGAATGACCGTACTCATGAAAACACACAATGGGGGACGATTGATCCGAGAAAAAAAAGCTATGCCGAAGGACTACCGATTGACGCCAAGAAATCGTCCGGCAGACGATCGATGGCGGTAGCGGCAGCGTAAGAGAGTGAATAATTGTCCACAGTGCCTTGGGCCAGACTGTTGGCTGATCGCGGCGCAACCAACAAACGCAGGATCACGGCGGTTGCCGGGACCAAACTTAATTTGTCTTCGCGGAGGCGGGTCATGTCGCTCTCGCAAGAGCCAAAATCACCGCGACCGAGCCAATGGTTCAGCAATCGTTTGAAAAGCTGAAACCGTGTAGCACCATTGTAGGCATCAGCGATCATCACAATAAAACCATTGTGGCTCATGATACCTGGCGTTGCATCGGGTAACGGATCGACATCCTCGCCCAGGGCGATACGCACGGTAGCATCGCAAAGGGGAACACCACTGATTTTGGCATGCAGCGATTCGCCGATACGTGGATTTGCTTCGATGTAATAGGGCTGCTGCGATTCGTGATCATAAAAGTATTCGACAGACATCGGCCCCTGCCATTCCAAATGCTCACCCAGTCGTCGAAGATGCTCGACAACCATCGGATGCGAAGCGCTGCGACGCAGGGCGGGTCCACCACCAATGCCGGTGGCCAAGACATCAGCGCAGGCAGCTCCGATAAGCTTGCCCTTCTGGAACACGGCAGCGGCCTCGGCTTGGCGTCCGGGAGCGGGCTGTTGGATCAGGAAGGTGTCTCCCGGAGACCACGAACCGGAATTCTGAAAGCGATCAAGTGTTTGCCCAAGTTCGTCGGCGTCGTTCACTTTCTGAACACCCAGCTGGCGGTGCTATGTACTAATTTTACAAAGCAGGGAAAATCTTGGTGCGACAGAGCCTCATCCTTTGACGATAGGATGCGACTTCCGGGAATGGGCAGATTGAGGCCTTCCATCAACCTAACGAATTCAGATTTGCTCTGCATCGTGCGGATGGCTTCAAAGTCGGGAATTGCCAAACCGACATGCCGCTGAAAGTACTTCTTGAACTTCGCGAAAGCGTACACCTGTTCGTGAGTCGGAAAAAGCACGTCGTATCGACGGCGATTGATAAGCTTGGCGACGCATTGGACGTACCCACCGGGATCTTTTGAGATTGCCGGACAGGGGAATCGTCGACGAACCAAGCTGGAAAACCGACACTGGCACCAAGGTGAAGGATCGACTAGATCAATCGTGTATTGTTTACCGAGACCATAAATTGTTTGGCGTGCCGAATTGCTTGACCCCTCGGAAAGGAGAACGCGAACTTGCTTATTCATTCATCACTGCGAAAACGGAAGGTGCCAAGAGCATGTATCGTTCAGGAAACGTGCAAGATTGAAGGGGGTCGCCAAGTCGAGCCATCGCCTGATTATAATCTCCATTCGATGAAATCGTCTATCTCGCCATGACGTTATCGTAAAATCGCAATTTCAGCGAAGAGCATCGTATGCAGAGGTTTCTACGCCGCTTACTGTTTTCACCGACCTTGTATGTCATCATCGTTTTGTTGGTCGCCGGTTGGATATTGATGCAGTTTGTCGCGTCGAAGAACCTTTCCGAACTTCGGACGAATTATGGTCCGGCGGCGATGGCGATGACTTTGCCGATGCACATTGTAATGGCCTTAACGCCATTTCCGTCGGATCTCTTTTCGATCGCGAACGGAGCATTGTATGGTCTGACGGTCGGGACGTTGCTGAGTTGGGTAGGCTGGTGGATCGCGGCTTTGCTGCAATACGCTTTGGGGCGGAGAGCAAGACAAGATTTTGAGCTGGATCAGCGGTCGGATCGGCTGCCTCGATTTTTACGTGATTTGCCGATTGATCACCCGCTGTATCTGATCTGCATTCGTCAAGTCCCATGGTTGGGGATGCACATCGGTTCGTTCGTTCCCGGAGCCGCCGGGGTGCCGTGGAAGCGTTTCCTGTGGTGTTCAGCGATCGGGACTTTTCCCGGATCACTGGTGATGACAGCCATCGGGGCTGGGATCGTGCAACTTGCTTGAAGGCAATCGTGACTGGCCGGATGAAATCGGACAGAATCTTCCACGGATCAAATCTTAATTGGCTTGAAGATCGGCCCCACCGTTTTGCTGGTCGGACAGTGCTCGAAAGCGCTCGGCCAACTCAGGCTTGGCCGCCAGGAACGGATGTTTGTAGGCGTATGTGTCACTCCCCTCGTGCGATGTTTGTTTGAGTCGATGTTCCGCCCATGTTCCCGTCGGAATCGAAACAACGATGACCGGACCCATTCGACGTCCGGCAAGGCGTTCCTCATATTCGCAGTTGACTTCAGAGAGGCGACGATCAACACATTCGGCAATTCGTCGATTGGTGTCGGTGTTGAACTGCTCCTCAATGAGCAGTCGATAGTAAGCCGGATCACCCGGAACCGGGACGAGGCTGTAATGTTCGATATCGACTTGAGCGTCGGCGAGTGCCTGTCCGACGGCTTGAATCACCTGCGTTTCACTGAGTTTTTCGCCGGTCATACTCGAATAATGGGCTCCCTTGTTCATAAACGTCAGCCGAGGGCATTGACCGACGAAGCCGTCGCAGCGGACGACATCGTGGATG
Source organism: Pirellulaceae bacterium (assembly GCA_041399105.1). Classification (GTDB taxonomy): domain Bacteria; phylum Planctomycetota; class Planctomycetia; order Pirellulales; family Pirellulaceae; genus Rosistilla. The sequence goes on from JAWKTL010000035.1 coordinate 37,633, forward strand.
TCATACCGGTAAAGCCCGCTCAGTGTTGTCATCAGTAAGTAGTACTGCTGACCGATTTCGAGTTCATTCGCTTCAAGGATCGTTGGACGGTCCGTTGCGTGCTCGTCGACCGGAATGAACTCGAAATAGTGGCTTTCATAATCGAGCAAACCGGCACATGATTCGTCCTGCATCGGGGAAGTCATGTGCCCTTCACTGGCGGAGAGACCGTGATCGCGCAATGGAACCTCGCCGTAGTATTGTCGTAAGGTCGGCAGATAAGCAGCCACGGAACCACCCATCCAAACGGAGACGACCGCAAGCTCAGGCCAGAAATCTCTAGGAATCAGTTGGCCGGTGCGTTCAACAATTCTTTCAAGTTCAGCCGCCCGCCGATGATTGGGACCTTTGCATCGGCGAAGGACGACATCGCGGATATCGGCGGGAACGTCGATGTGATTCGATAGGGTTCCATCATGAACGTCTCGAATCAAGCGTTCTTTCTCGGCATCGGCCAAGCGAGCAAGATGCACCAAGGTGAGCGGGTTGGCCGTAACGATCATGCCGATTTGATCGGTTGCGATAGCGACACGCAATGAAGCATATTGTTTGTTCTCGGTTCCCTTCACCTTCAGCAAGGCATTTGGCAGGATGAACAACGAATTTGTAATACGAGGGCGCGTTTCCGCGGCCAGCCCGCTGATGCTGCCGCAAGGAATGCCGGCGGATGTTCGAAACTGATCCCAGTCACTGGCTAATGTTAACGTATACTTGGACAACAAATCTTGATGGTCACGAAAGGTAGCCAAGCCCCAGTAGTTCCAACTGCGACGGTATTCACGAAAAAAGTGATTCGTAATGGGAACGTATTTGGACTGGCTGGTGGTTCCCGAGGTCATCGAGAACATTAAGACATTGGTACCGGGGCCGAATAACGCACGGGAATTCCCCTGTTTCACCTGTTCGATGTAGGGGCGGTAGGTTTCGTAAGTGGCCACGGGAATGCGAGCACGAAAGTCGTCAATCGTTTTGATTCGGTCGAAACCGTGTTCGCGACCAAACTGACTGTCAGCATTAAGCTTCAATTTTTCGAACAGCCGGCGGTGTTGAATGTCTCGGCATTGTTGGGTGTAACGCAAATAGCGGCTTAACCGGCGGAGACGCCATTGAAGATAACCGCGGCGAATGTAATGCGAAGGCGAGTGCATGGAATAAGGAGCCTGGACAATTTTTCTTCGTCAAACCGCCCTATCGTAATTACCGTGGGCTGTCGTTCAAGGTCGCCCTATCCTAGAGCGACCACGTCGCAAGATCAACTAAGAAACATTGCCGTAGAATCATACCAAACGCGTTCATTATTGATATAACATTCACTTCCAACGCAGAAACCAGCCCGCCTTGCCACGATATGGAATCAACGTCCTCCGTCAACGAAATCGACAACACAAGACCCTTTCGGTCGCGAGCCACTCGCTGCGCCTGGATTTTGGGAGCGTTCTTGTTGATCTCGGCACCGTTCGTGATTCGCGATTCCAATCGGGGGTTGAAGTCGATGTTCAACGCTCCGTTGATGTGGGTCGATCGCGATGCGGAGGCGAGGCAGAACTTTAATAGGTTCCTTGATTTGTTCGGCGCTCACGAAATGATCGTCGTCACGTGGCCGGGATGCACTGTCGATGATGAGCGTTTGGACGTCGCTGCGGAAGCCATTAGTGACGTGATTCAGCATCGAGCCGAAACCGGCGAGATAAAGCTGATGAATCACGTCCTTACCGGCAACACGATGCTGGAACGTTTGACGTCCGATCCCATCAACCTTTCCAGAAAGGCGGCGCTCAAACGGTTGAATGGTGTTCTCGTCGGCGACGATGGCGAAACCAGTTGTCTCGTGGTCGAAATGACCGATGAAGGAGGCATCGGACGCCGGACGACCATCCCTTTGATCAAGCAGACCGTTGCCGCGGCGACCGGCTTGGCGGAAGAATCGTTGATCGTATCGGGTCCTTCAGTCGATGGCTTGGCGATCGATCGGGAAAGCATCCGGTCCATTGACGCCTACAGCATACCCTCGGTCGTCATCTCACTGATTCTTTGTTGGTTTTGTCTGCGATCGATTTGGTTGACCATTCCGATTATCGCCATTGGTGCGTGGGTTCAGGGTTTGATGTTGGCGCTGATCTATTGGTCGGGCATGACCATGAACGCGATCCTGATCGTCTTGCCCGGCTTGGTGTTTGTGTTGACCGTCAGCGCCGGCATCCATCTGGCCCATTATTTCTTGGAAGAATTGGAGGCGGGCGAATTTTACGATGCTCCCGGAAACGCGACGTCGAAAGCGACTGGTCCCTGTGTGCTGGCGGCGCTGACGACAGCGATCGGTTTGGCTTCGTTAAGCATCAGCGATGTCGAGCCCGTTCGTCAGTTCGGGTTCTTGGGCGCGATTGGCGTTGTCGTATGTGTCGGTCTGCTGTTCTTGTTTGTTCCCGGATTCATGGTCGGTTGGCTTCGATTTGTGATGCGACGAAAAGCGAAGACGAACGGCGAAGCGGAGACCGTCGACTTGCAACGGGTTGTCACGTCGCCGACGGTTAAATCATCGAAGACGCTGTCACCTCTGGCGACGAAACACGGATCGGCGCGGACGGCGCGGATAATGAGTCGGTATGGAATGGTGATACGCGGACTTTGCATCTTGGCGATGATCGCGTGCGGTATTGGTCTGACCCGCTTGCGGACGACGGTCGACGTTGTGTCCCTCTTGTCGGAAGAGAATCAAGCCGTCAAAGATTTCCATATCATTGAAAACACGATTGGACCGTTGGTGCCGATCGAAGTGGTGGTCTATTTTGATCGCGACAGCAACGTGGAACTTCTTGATCGCTTGAAGATCGTGTCGGCGGTCGAGCGGACGATTGACAAGATCGATGTTCTTGAGGGCGCGATGTCGGCAGTCACCTTCATGCCTCCGATTCCCAGAACCGGAGGCGTCGGGGGTACGGCCCGAAAGATTGTGTTTACAAGTCAGGTGGAGCAAAGTCGAGAAGATTTGATTGCCGCGAACTATCTTGCCGAGACCGAGGCGGGGCAAGCGTGGCGGATCAGCGCCCGCATTCCTGGGCAGGCGAGCTTCGATTACGGAGAATTCTTGGAGGAGCTTCAAAGCGAGGTCGATGAACTGATTCAGAAGGCGGGCGAAGCAGGTTTCACGGGAGTATCCTCGTCCAGTACGGGTGTGTTGGTGCTGGTCTATCAGGTGCAGAAGCTGCTGCTGGCGGACTTGTTCAAGAGTTTCTTGGCGGCGTTGATGCTGGTGGCGGTTGTGATGATGATCGCCTTGCGGAGTGTCTTGGGTGGATTGCTCGCGATGTTGCCGAATGTCTTTCCCACGCTGATCCTGTTCGGCGCGATGGGTTGGATGCAGCGTGCCGTCGATATTGGGACCGTGATGACCGCAAGCGTTGCGCTGGGAATCGCCGTCGATGGAACGTTTCACTTCCTGAAGTGGTTCACGCAGTCGCTGAAGAAGGGGCTGAGCCAAGAAACCGCCATCCAAATTGCATATCAACGTTGTGCCGGCGCTTTGATTCAAACCACGATCATTTGCGCATGCGGTCTGTTGGTCTATTCGTTCAGCGGTTTCCTGCCGGTCCGTCATTTCGCCTGGGTGCTACTGATGCTTCTGGTCGCCGCTCTGTTCGGCGATCTGGTATTGCTTCCCGCCCTGCTGGCGGGAATGCTCGGTCGGCAACTGCGAAAGGCTTGTCGACGTTCAACCTCAAATGCGGAGTCGAGTTTGGGAGCAGCTTCGACGTCATGAAGAAGATCAGAAAAATTAGTGTCATCGGTGCGGGTGCGATCGGTGCGACCTTCGGTGGATTGATCAAACATCGCAAGCCGGAGATGGAGATGGTCTTTATCGCGCGCGGCCAACATTGTCAGGCAATGCAACAGCGAAAGGGCGTCGTCTTGAAGGGGGATTGGGGAGAGGTCGAAGTTCCAGTGACCGCGACCTCCGATCCGCAGGCCGTCGAAGGTTCCGATTTCGTTCTGTTCACCGTCAAGACGCAGGATACCGAATCGACGGCGCGACAGTTTGCACCGATGATCGGTGACGCGGCGGTCGTATCACTCCAAAATGGCATCAATCAGCACGTGCTGTCGAAAATCTTGCGGCGCGACCGTTTGATGGTTGGGATGACGGCGACCAACATGGCGATCGTCGAACCTGGAGTGGTCGTCTGCCAACGACGAGGCGTCAGCGTCATTGGACCGGCGGATGCGTCGGTGTCGGATGCGACCGTTCAACAAGCTTGCCAAACGCTTGCTCTTTCAGGGCTTCCGGTGGAAGCCACCGCGTCGATCGTCGGGGCCCAGTACAATAAGTTGTTGTTCAACACGATGGGTTACGCATCCGTTCTGTCGGCGACCGACTTTCTTCGCGACGGAATTCTGGATCATCAATGGCGAAATCAAGTGGCGTTACCGATCCGGGCGGAAGGCTTGCGTGTGCTTGAGGCGGCGAAGATTCCGCTGCAACGCGTCAGCGGAATGTCGGATTACGTCCGATTTGGTCGCTTAATGGGGGCTTTGAACACGCCCGCGCTGGGAACCTTCGTCAAGTGGATGATGAAGGGGCCGGCGAAGCCTCCACAACTCGTGTTTTCCGTTTATCAAGATCTGCTTCGCCACCGTCCGACGGAAATCGACTTCGTCAACGGTGAGATCGTGCGGCTTGCCGAGGCGCATGGAGTGCGGGCGCCTTTGAACGCCGAGGTTGTTCGACGCGTCCACGCCATGGAACGTGAAGAGCAGCCCGTTTTCCTGGATCGCGCCGAGATAGCCGACGCGTTTCACACGCTGCGACGCGAACGATCCGATGGGAACGAGTGCGATGCGAATAGCTGACCTGACCGCGATGATCGTTCGCCTGCGGTTGCGGAAGGAGTTCAAACACGCATCCTTCTCGCGATCTTTCAGCGACAACGTTTTGATCCGCTGTCGTCTGACCGACGGGACGATCGGCTGGGGCGAAGGTATCCCGCGTCCTTACGTTACCGGCGAGTCGCCCGAAGGGACGATGCGACAGCTCGATGCGACCGACCTTGCCGCACAACTGGGCGCATCGTGTGACAATTGGCCCGATGTCGTTCGTATGTGCGAACAATATCGTCCGACCGTCTTGCGGGAGGATCCTCGGGGCTGCATGGCGAACGCGCATCGCTGTGCGGTGGAACTGAGCATATTGGATGCTTTTGGTAAACTGTTCTCCGCGCCCCTAAGCGATGTGATAACGCACGTTCCCGAAGCCAAACAAGTGCATCAACCGTCGCAATGGGTTCAATATTCCAGCGCGATCAGTTCGGGTGGATTCCGCAAAGCGATGCTCAGTTCGCTGGCAATGCGATTGTACGGGTTCGCTCAATGTAAAGTGAAAGTCGGCATGCAGTCGGATATTGATCCGCGGAGGCTGCGATGGATGCGCCGCTGGGTCGGTTCGAGAATGGATTTGCGCGTCGATGCGAACGAGGCTTGGACGTGCGAGGAAACGGTGTCGCGGATCGAAGCGCTCCAACCCTACGGAATCAGTTGCGTTGAGCAACCGGTTCGGCATGCGGACGTCGATGGACTGTCCAAGATCCGATCCCAGGTAAAAACTCCGTTGATGTTGGACGAATCTCTAACGAGTATGATTGACGCTGAAAAAGCGATTGACACGGGAACTTGCGATTTGTTCAACATTCGATTATCGAAGTGCGGTGGATTCATCAGCAGTTTGCGTTTGGCGGCGATGGCGAACGAAGCGGGTCTTGGATATCAGTTGGGCTGTCACCCCGGCGAGTCGGGGATTCTCTCGGCCGCTGGGCGTCATTTCGCCACATCGGTCGGAGGGATTCGATACTGCGAGGGTTCCGCGGATCGGCACCTGTTGAAGGACTTGATCACTCAGGAAGCTTTGACGTTCGGTCGCGGCGGTTGGGCGAGAGCCATTGATCGACCGGGCCTGGGGGTCACGATTTGCCGGAAGAAGCTGGAACCGCTGATTCAAGAAAGTCGGACATTCAAGATTTCCTAGAGCGTCTTCGTCGCAAGATCAACTGAGAAGCATTGGCGCAAGATAACACCAAACGCGTTCATTATCGATGTAGAGCGATCCTTGCCATGATTTATCCCGAATTAATCTATTATCCGGGTCACCATGCCGATCGATTGGCGGCTCGGGTTTGGCGAACGGCACAACCGATTGGAGACGTCGTTTGCCTGCACGGCATCATCAGTCACGGCGGGTGGTATGAGTCGAGTTGCTCGCACTTGGCATCGCGGGGATTTCGAGTTCACTTCTTGGAACGACGTGGGTCGGGGCTCAATTCACTTCAACGCGGCGAGATCGATCATTGGACGACGTGGGTCGAGGATGTTGTCCAATACATCAAGCAGATCGATGGGCGAGGACCGACCATTTTGTTGGGAATTAGCTGGGGAGCCATCTTGGCCACCTCGATCGCTCGTCGCCACGCCGACATGCTTGCCGGCTTGGCGTTGATTTGTCCCGGTCTGTTTTCGTTTAAAGCAGCCAATCGTTTTCAGCGACTTGCGTTACGGATGGCTGATTGTTGCGGACTCCGTTCCAAACGCGTGGCGGTCCCTTTGCGGGAACCATCGTTGTTCACCAATTCAGCCCAGCGGCAACGTTACATAGCCGAAGACCCGTTTGCACTACGAACGATTACGATCAATTTCGCAATCAATAATTTAGCGTTGCTGAAACAAGCGACCGATGCTCCGGAAGAAATCGAACTGCCGGTGCTGCTGATGTTGGCGTCGAGCGATCCGATCACGGACAATGCGTCAACACGAGCATTCGTGGAACGGATGCATCATCCCGATCGGACGATCATCGAGTACGCGAATGCCTCCCACACGTTGGAATTTGAAGACGATCCGAGTCAGTACTTCAAAGATCTCGCGGATTGGTGTCGGCGTCAGAGTTCGTCGACAACGTGATTGTTCGTTCCCAGGAAGGTATGTTTGTATTGTTCCTGCGTTCCGCCGCGCTCGGCGATCTTTCGATCGCGCAGTTTTCGCCAGGTGCCATCGGGCACGATTTTGGTGCTGATGGGCGCCAACCGATTCGTTTGGATACGATCGTGATACTCGCAGTTCAGCGAAGCCAACCGATGGTCGATCGCTTTGGCGATCTGATCGACTTCCTGATTCAGATGCGATTCGGCCAACAACATATATCGCGGCTGGCTGTCGATCACGGGAACAAGCATCACCGTTTCCACTTCGCGATTCAGATCGGCAAAGCCTTCGCGTATGGCCGTGGCGACTTGAAACTCCGTCAGCTTTTCACCGGTGATGCTGCTGCAATGGGCGCCTTTGTGAAGGAACGTCAACAGCGGCGTTTGCCCCATGAAACCGACGCATTTGACAACATCGTGAATGTTGTACCGGAATAATCCACCGGAATTCGTCAGCAGGATGTAGTACGATGCGTCGGGTTGAAGTTCATGAGCCTCCAGAATCGTGGGATTCGCGCTATCGAATTCTTCCGCCGGAATGAACTCGTAGTAATTCGATTCGTAATCCAACAAGCCGGCATTCGATTCATCCTCCAACGGAATCGTCATTCGTCCTTCACTGGCCGACAGACCGTGATCGCGGAAGGCGCACGTACCATACAGCTTGCGCACTTCGGGAACAAACGCGCTGACGGAACCGCCCATCCAGATACCGACCACGGAAAGTTCCGGCCAGAAGTCTCGAGGCAGTAATTCCCCGTGGCGACGAACCAATTGTTCCAACTCCTGGACCCTCGCTCTGTTGACACGGGGGAGCCTGTTCCGGAAAGGATCCGCGGTCGATGGATCGCACCCTTCGGGAAGCGTAATCGTCCCATCGCGCAAGTCTCGCAGCAACGATTCCTTTTCACGATTGGCAAGCTGCGCCAGACTGATCAGGGTTAATGGATTGGCCGTGATCACCATGCCGACCCGAGGTGAGGGCAACGACAAACGCAGCGTGATGTATTGACGGCTTGTCCAATCAGAAATCTTTCCGACTTGGGGTGGCACCACAAACGGGCGACGCACGATGGCGGGGCGTGTCTCGGCGGCCAAACCGCTGATGCTGCCGCACCAAATCCCTTGTGGCGTTTGCTGCTGTTGCCAATCACCAGCCAGATGAACATAGTCCTTCCGCGCCAAGTCCATATGATCCATATGGGTCTTCAAGCCCCAGATCTTCCAGCCCCGTTTGTAACTTTCAACGAAAGCTTTAGTCACCGGGATATGCTTTGGCTTTTCAGTGGTTCCCGATGTCAACGCGAACATCAGCACCCGATTTTGAGGGCTGAAAAGAGCTTGGGGATCGCCATTGCAAACATCATCGACATACGGGCGAACGTATTCGAAGTCGGTGATGGGGACTTGTCGTCGAAAGTCAGCGGAATTGCGAATCCCCCGAAGTCCATGGTCGTTTCCGAAGCGGCTGTCGACGCACTGCCGCAGGTTCCTCAACAAAACGTCCTGCTGAATCTGTTGTGAACGCTTGGTGTTCGCCATCGTCCGCGCAACCAGCGACGACATAAACTTGATGTAAACCCAGCGAGCACTCATAGGCGAAGATTCAGTAATTCGTTTGCGTTGGATCGGCCGACGACGCGGAAATAGCGGCATCCTTGTCGGTCGTCGACTCTTTTAGCAAAGATTCCAACATTTCCGCTAGGTGGCGGGCATTGGCGGCGGTCATCATCGTGAAATGATGACCGGGAACTTGATGCATCCGCAACGGTGCGACAGCGCTCCATCCTAAGTCTTCGTCCAATGTATGACCAGTGACATGCGCCAATAATCCCGATTCCTCGGGGATTAGCAGATCGACCGACAAATCCGATGGGACCGCCGTGTAGTTCTGTAGAATCCGAACATGCTGTTTGCAGACATTGACCAACCGACGAAGGTACTCCGGCGTTGTCTTCGTTGGCAAAACGCGATGCTGCATCGCTAAAGTGAGTACGCTTGAAATTGCTTCATCTTCCGGCAAGCCACGCAACGATTCGTAGCTGATCTCCATCGAAGAACTGGCGAAATAGTTCGCGAATTCTATCAAATCGACCAGGAACCTGGCATCGTCCGCCAAGTCAACGGTTTCAAAAACCTGGGGTAACGGAGTGTCGATGAGGACGAGTGTTTGAACCGTTTGTCGATCAGAACGCAAGCGACGGGCGATCTCATAGGCGAAAATTCCACCGGTCGACCAACCGACCAAACAGAAGGGACCTTCCGGCCAAGCCGAACGCATGATCTGCAGATAGTCGTCGACCATCGCATCCATCGATTGATGTGCTTCCGATCCCATTTGCAGACCTTGAGCACGCAAGCCGTAAACCGGGCGATCCTTGATGGCTCGGGCCAAGCTATCGTAACAACGCAGATCGCCCCCGATCGGATGCAGGCAAAACAGCGGGGTCCCCTCGCCACCGGAGCCGCCGAGAGCGACGAGCCCCGATTTCGAGCGTAATTCGCTGGAAAACTTACCCGCCGGTACCGACGGCTGGCCAGTCGATTCGTTCATCTCCGATGCGACCTGAGGTAAGGTCGACCCATCGATTTGCTCATAGCTCGCATTCACAACGCGCGCCAGCGAAGCAACACTTGGCTCGTCAAACAGACTGGCGAGAGGAATGACAACGCCAAGCTTTGATTCGACTTTCGTTTGCAACTCCATGCCCATCAGCGAGTCCATGCCCAGGGAGGCCAAAGGCTGATCGACCTCAATCGCGGATTGATCGATCCCCATCACTTCACTCAGCGCCGACGTCATGATCGATTGCAACTCGACAAGCCGTGCTTCCGATTCAAGCGCGATCAGACGCTGGTAAAGCTGTTCATCCCGCTTCGATTTTTGCTGTTTCCCATCGACCGCCGATTTCGTTTGGAATGCTCGATAGATGCTCGATCCACCGTTGGGAAGTTTGCTGATCAGGGCGTTCCAGTCGGTGTCGACAATCGCCAAGTTGGAAGCATTAAGCTTCAACATCTTGTTTAGCAGATCGATCCCTTTTTCCTGCGCCAGCGGTTTCATTCCGCGTTCGCTCAATTGACGACGGATCTCCGGATCGGCGGCCATCCCTTCCGAATCCCAAGGTCCCCAAGCGATCGATGTCGCGGGCAATCCAAGTCGCCTTCGATAGCTGGCCAAGCCATCGAGAAACGCGTTTCCGGCGGCATAATTGGCTTGCCCGGGAGAACCGATCGTGCCGGCGATCGACGAGAACATCACAAAGAAATCAAGCGGCTCGCTGAGGGAGCGGTGCAAATTCCAAGCACCATGCGTCTTGGGTGCCATCGCCCTCCGCAATTGATCCAGGTCCATCCGCTGCAACAGTCCATCCCGTAGCACGCCAGCGGCATGAAACACGCCTCGAATAGGAGGATACGACGGTGGCAGATTCTTTAATGCAGCTTCGAGACTACTCCGATCGGCGACGTCCCCTTGCAGAACCGCGATCGATGCACCGGTCGCGGTCAATGGCTTCAATTCGTCTTTGCAATCGTCGGGCGACCGCCGACTCAAGATTGCAAGATGCGTGGCCCCTTGTTGAATGGCGGACATGGCGACCTGACGGCCCAACGCACCCAAGCCACCAGTGATCAGGATGGTGCCGCCGCCGCGATAAGGATTCGCATTCGCATCGTGACTTGGCGAAGCGGTTGAATGATCGTCAACCTTCGATTCTCTTGAATTCAACGAGACGACGACTTTTCCGATGTTCCTTCGCTTGGACATGTACCGGAAAGCGTCGACAATCGATTCGGCCGGGAAAGCGGTCAGCGGCAGCGGTCGGTAAACGCCATCGCTGAACAGCGGCATCATTTCGTCGTACAGTCGAACGATCTCCTGGGGCCTTTGACGCAACATTCGGTCCAAGTCGATCGCATGGTACGACAGGTTGTCCTGAAACGGCCAGAGTCCGATGCGTCGGTTTTGATAGATGTCGGTCTTGCCGATTTCCAAGAAACGACCGTAAGCGGCCAAGATGGACAGACTCTTGGAGATTGCTTCACCCGGCAGGCTGTTCAATACAACGTCAACGCCTCGCCCGTCGGTGATCTTGAGGATCTCATCGGCGAAGTCAAGCGACCGAGAATCCATCACATGTGATACGCCAAGGGAACGCAGGAAGTCGCGTTTTTCGTCGCTTCCAGCGGTCGCAAAGATCTCCGCGCCAATCGATTGTGCGATCTGAATGGCCGCCAGACCGACACCCCCGGCACCGGCATGGATGAGGACTTTCTCGTTGGCCGAAAGCCGCGCCAACCATCGCAAGGCATAATGAGCCGTCAAGAAGGTGATTGGGATGGTCGCTGCTTCATCGTCGGTCAGGTTGTCCGGGGTGGCGACAACGGCGTACTGCGCCGTCGCGGCATGCGAAGCGAAACTGTACGGGGCGACTCCCATGACGCGTTGCCCGACGGAAAATCGATCCACGGCGTTTCCGACACGTGAAACGACACCGGCGCATTCGATTCCCAGCGGAACAATCTCGTCCTTGATTCCCGGGTACAGCCCCAGCGACTTCAGTACGTCACTGAAATTCAAGCCGGTGCTGTGAACTTCAATTTCAACGTCGTGAGGGCCGAGCGGCGATTGACCGATGGGAACGTAGTGCAGTTCGTCAATGCTCGATGCGACGCCAACCCGCAAGCTGAATCGGTCCGATGCGGGCAACTGCTGAGACGTCTTCGTCGAAGCCGATTGCAATTGCTCGGGAACCGCCTGCAAGCGAGCGACATACCTCTGCCGCGCTCGATAAGCGACATGGTCCTCCTTCGGCTCGCCCGGGGGAAGCACGAGCGTGATTTCGCTGAGCAGATCCTCGACCAGTTCTTCGATTGGTGGACCGGATTCCAAATCGATCAACGCCAACGATCGATGAGGCATCTCGAGCATCGCGGTGCGAACCATTCCCCACAACGAACCTTGAGCCGGTCGAACTCCGTCCCCTTCGCCAATCGTGTTTGCGCCTTGCGTGACGAAGTACGTTTGCTCGGGTCGAAACGACTTCGATTCAAGGATCGATCGCAGCAAAGCAAAGCGTGGCCGCAGAGCCGACTCGCCTGTTCCGGCGGCGAAGCGGAACCGTCCTCCTGTTCATCGGCTTCGATTCCCCAAAGATCGACGACCGCCGAGGCCGTCGATTCGCGGGCGGCTAGAAGCTCAGAAGTCGTTCGTAGTCGTCCGATTGAAGTGGGTTGATGCCGACGACTTGCAATGCTTCGAACGACCGGCTTCATCGGTGTCTTGCATCGTGAATCGATCGGATGGACGGACCAAACAAACAGCGTCGCCGCTGCACAAGTCCGCGGCGAGCGCATCGGCGATACCGGTTGAATCGGCAAACAGCAGCCACTGATGGCGCGTTGTCGCCGCCGAAGCCGCCACATCGCTCTTGGCGTCTTCGGTTCGCCACTGCAAAGCGTAAAGCAGGTCTTCATCTTTCGAAGGCCCAGCGGCTCGTTGCTTGGAAACGCGTTGAACACGCGCTCCGTCAAGCTCCGCGATCACGTGACCATCGTTGTCGTACAAGGTGATCGTCGCTTCAACGCTATCCGTGCTGGAGGATGGATTGGAACGCTGCGTGTGAACCCACAGAGGACCCTCGGGGACGGGACGCAACACACAAACGCGTTGTGCGTTCGTCGGCAGCATCAAATCGGGGACGGCGTCGATTGTCGGATCGATGACGACTCCAGCGATCGATTGCAAGCAAGCATCCATCACGGCTGGATGCATCCGATAACGCGCCAGATCCTTTTGCAATAGAGTCGGGACCTCAAGTCGGCACAAGCTCTCGTTCTCACCCACATGCAGCGACTGCACAAGTTGAAACATCGGACCGTATTGAAGTCCGCATTCGACCATCTTTTGGTAGAACGATTCGCCATCGACCGCGGCGGTCGTTCGTCGTTCGATGTTTTCGCGATCGAAAGGGCGACCTTGGGGGACGGAGTCGGCTTGTTTCTTGAGCGTTCCCGAGGCATGCATCGTCCACGAGCCCCCGGATGACTTCTCCGATGCTTCGGGACGACTGTATACCTCGAAGGTTCGCTCGCCGCGAAGATCGGGACCGACATGGGTTTGCACGATGCGACGCTGGCCTTCCGGCAGAACCATCGGCTGTTCGATCGACAGATTCTCGAGCAGATGATTGCCACGACCGAATACGTCCTCGGCAATCGCCAGGGCTTGCTCGATGTAAGCCGTTGCCGGAACGACAGCGCTTTGATCGACGCGATGATCCGACAGGAAAGCGGGATGCGCCGTCTCCAAAACGACTTCGTAAACCGTTTTGTCGCCCGCCATCGGAAGCTGGGTACCAACGAGGGGATTGCCGGAGGCGATCTTGGACATGGGGCTGACGTGACGCGATTGTCGCCGCGACATGTCATACCAAAACGATTGCGGTTCGAAAGGATACGTCGGCAACACCAGTCGACGCCGAGACCACGGTTGATCGAAGGCCTTCCAATCGATGTTTACGCCGCGAACAAAGAGTTCCGAAACGCTTTCGCACACAACATCCCAGTCGTCGCGACCGGTTCGCAACGAAGGAAGCCACGCGATGGGATCATCCGACCAAATTCGACTCGCCAGACCGCAAAGCGTCGTGCCGGAACCGACTTCAATGGCGGCATCGATACCAAACGTCTGCAACGTTTGCGCGGCGTCCGCGAAACAAACGGTGTGCCGCAAGTGATCACGCCAGTACTCCGGCTTGCCGATGCGATCATCGATCCGCCGTCCATCACGACTGGAAATGAGCGGGATCGTCGGCGATCGAAAACTGATTTTGGCGGCGCATTGCTCAAACTCGTCCAGGATCGGTTCAAGCAGAGGCGAGTGCATGGCGCTGGAGATCTCCAGTTCACGGCATTCGACACCGATCGACGCAAACTGACTCAGCAGTTCGTTGACAACTTCGGTACGCCCCGAGATAACGACATTCTTCGGACCGTTGTGCGCCGCAATGGCGACCTCCTGCTCATACGGCAGGATCAAATCGGCGACGCGATCGCGTTCTGCGAAAACGACCGCCATCGATCCGCCGGCTGGCAGGTTTTGCACAAGTCGCCCGCGATCGGCCACCAGCGTTAGACCTTCTTCCAGCGAAAAGACATTCGCTTCGCAAGCCGCCACGTAGTCGCCGATGCTGTGTCCCAGCATGACCGCCGGCTCGATTCCGAAGGATCGCCACAGTCGAGACATTGCGTATTCCACGGCAAACAAAGCGGTCTGCGTGTACTGCGGTTGGTGGATCAACGACTCGTCGGACGCGTCGTCATACAAGACTTTCAATAGACGCTGGGGGAGCAAGCCCGACAAAATTTCGTCGCAGGTTTCCAACGCTTTGCGAAAAACCGGCTGTGTTTCAAATAGCCGCCGACCCATGCCGCGAGCTTGGGTCCCCTGACCGGGAAACAAAAATGCAACCTTGCGTCGGCGCTCGCCTCGCGTGACGTTGTGCTTGACCGACTTGGATGATTCCCCCGCGGCGAAAGCTTTCAACGCGCGTTTCAGATCGCTGGCGGATGCCGCTGAAACGGCCAGTCGATGCCGGAAGGTTGCCCGTCCCACCGCCGCGGTGAAGCAGGCATCGGCCAACGGATACGCCGAGGAATCGGAAATCGAATCGCTCAAGCGAGTCGCCAGCGCTTGCAGTTGCGATGCCGATTTCGCCGAAATGGCCATCACGTGCCTCGGGCGCTCGGCCACGTCGCTCGGACCCGACGATTCAATCTTTCCGGCTTCGACAACAAGATGTGCGTTGGTGCCGCCGAAACCGAAACTGCTGATGCCCGCTTTGGGCGGCGCGGCGGACGTCTCCCAGCGAATTGAATCGGTGGCGATCTGCAGTCGACTTTGTGTCAAGTCGACATGATGGTTGAGCTTTTGAAAATGAACCTGTCCCGGAATCGTTTGATGCCGGAACATCAAAATCGTCTTGATCAGCGAAGCCATCCCGGCGGCGGTTTCCGTGTGCCCGATATTGGCTTTGACGGAGCCGACGTAACAAGGTGTCGAAGCGGAACTGTTTTGTCGCTGAAAAACTTCCGCCAACGCGCCCAGTTCTATCGGGTCGCCCAATGGGGTTGCCGTGCCGTGCGCTTCAACGTACGAGATTTCATCGGGTCCGCATTTGGCGTCATGCAAAGCGCGACGAATGACTTCAACTTGCGAAGTGCCGCGTGGTGCTGTGATGCCGGAGGTTGTGCCATCTTGATTGATCGCGGTCCCACGAATCGTTCCGAGGATCATATCGCCGTCGCTGACGGCGTCCGACAATCGTTTCAAAATAACGACACCGCACCCTTCGCCGCGAACGTAACCATTCGCATGATCGTCAAACGGGCGACATTGTCCTTCGGGGGACAGCATCTGCGCCTGCGAAAACGCCAACGTGGTTTCGGGCGTCAGGATCGCGTTGACGCCTCCCACGATCGCCGTGTCGCACTCCTTGCTCCGCAAACTTCGCACGGCCAAATGCACGGCGACCAGTGAAGAGGAACAGGCCGTGTCGATGGCCAGACTGGGTCCGCGAAGATCGAGCGTATACGAGATGCGGTTGGCGGCAATGCTTAACGCATTTCCGGTTCCCGAATAGGCGGTGATCTGTTCGAAATAATTGTCCAGTTGGACGGGGATTCGAGAATAATCGACGCCACCAACGCCGACAAAAACTCCCGTGGCGGATTCGCGAAGCTGCGTGGGAGCGATGCCTCCGTACTCCAATGCCTCCCAAACGACTTGCAAAAGCAGGCGATGTTGCGGATCCATCTTCTCCGCTTCTCGCGGGGAGATGCCGAAGAAGGAAGCATCGAAACGATCGATGTTGTCGATGAAGCCGCCCCATCGTGTATGCATCTTGCCCGGTTGGCCGGGTGTCGCATCGAAGAACGCATCGACGTCCCAACGAGACAATGGAATCTCGCCGGTGGCGTCGACCCCTTCGCTGATCAGCCGCCAATAATCGGCAATGCTTGCCGCCCCCGCGAATCGGCAACCCATTCCAACGATGGCGATCGGTTCGGCAACGCGATCCGAGTCACCCATCGCTTTCTTGAGCAAAGCAAGCTTCTGCGGTGATAGTTTGGCCATCCGTTCCGATGTCGAACTCATGGACGATGCTCCGCCGATTCCTCTGCTGCAAGCATCGCCGCAACATCGGCTTCGGGCATTTGTTCTAATTCAGCGAGTAATTGATCCAATTCATTTTCCGCTGGATCGGCTTGGTCGCGGCAGTGGCATTCCTTCAATGCATCGACCGAATCACAACATTCGACCGATGCGCGGCGGCAGGTTAACTCGGCCAGATGTCGCGCCAGCGAGGCGGGCGTTGGATAGGTCCAGGCGATCGTCGGTGAAAGGGTCAACTCCAAGCTGCTTTCAAGCTGCGCGATCAGCTCGATCGACGACAACGAATCGAGACCGTAATCGGCAAACGGACGATCCGGGTCGAAGTCGTAATCGTCCGAAGCAGCTTCCTGGCGCAACCATTTCGTCAGCACGCTTTCGAGTTCCTCGGCGACGACCGATTCATCGTTCGATTCAGCCATGCCGCGGATGGTCGCCAGTTCCGCAAAGGCGTCCAAGCTGCCTGGTCGATCATCCGATTCCTTCGAAGTCGTGTGTTGATCGATCGACCAGCGGGCGACGACCCCCAAGGAGCCTTCCAAGTATTGCGACTTGACGTCGGCATAACGCACTTTGCCGCTGGTGGTGCGCGGCAAGGAACTCATGCGAAGCAAAATGACTTCATGGACGAAGACATCATGTTCAGCCGTTACATTGCGTCGGACTTCGGGAATGATTTCCTGCAATTCGGATTCCTGCGTTCCACGATCCACTTCTTGTACCAGCACCAATTGATCGTCCCCGTTGCGTTCCACCAGGAATGCGCTTCCACCACCGGGAATCAACTTGGGGTGCGAACTTTGCACCGTCGCCTCCAAATCGTGTGGGTAGTGGTTGCGTCCACGAATGATCAACAATTCCTTTCTGCGTCCGGTGACGAACAACGATCCGTTGCGCGTGAATCCGAGGTCTCCCGAACGTAGGTATCCCGCTTCGTCGGAGTCGGCAAGCCGACCATCAAACGTCGCTGCATTGTCGATCGGGCGATTACGGTACCCTTGTGCAACATTTTTGCCCCTGATCCAGATCTCACCGACATGGTTGTCGCCACAGGGAAGACATGTTTGCGGATCAACGATCAGCAATTCCTCATCCAACGGAGCGCCGCCACAATCGACAAACTCGATCAAACCGTTCTGAAGCGGCTCGTCTTTGTCATGTTTGACGTCAGCATCAGCTTGCGAGGAATCAGCGGCGTTCGGAGCGACAACAACACGGCCTTGCTTTTGCAGGGCTTCGGCTTCCACCGCGCAGGTCCGGATTTCACCGGGCCCGTGCCCACCCGCAACCAATAGCGTCGCCTCGGCAAGACCATAACAAGGATAAAACGCGGAGTTCGAAAATCCGTAGGGTGCGAACGTCTCGGCAAACCGACGCATCGTCGCCGCGCGGATCGGTTCCGCTCCCGAAAAGGCGACCTGCCAAGAGCTCAGATCGATCCCTTCGATCTCGCCGGGCTTGATCTTCCGCATGCAAAGTTCATAAGCGAAGTTTGGACCGCCGCTGACAACCGCCTTGTGCTCGCTGATTGCTTGCAACCAACGCGACGGTCGCTGCAAGAATGACAAAGGAGACATCAGCACAGTAATTCCGCCGATGTAAAGCGATTCGAGAATGCCGCCAATCAAGCCCATATCGTGGTAAGCCGGCAACCAACAAACGCCCACCTTCGGCGGATCGTGAGAGAGTCCAAACCCTTGTCGAATCATCTCCAGGTTTTGCATGATGTTGCCGTGGCTGACCATGACGCCACGAGGATCCTTGGTGGAGCCTGACGTGTATTGCAGAAACGCCACATCGTTCGCTTGCAGCGTCGGCGCGCGCCACGTTGATTCGTCGGTCGCTTCAAGGTCGTCGCTGCTGATCCAAGTTCGATCGCCGACTTGATTGGCCACCGCTGAATCGGCAATCAATTCCACGACTCGGCTTGTCGCCAACATTGCTTGCGGTTGAGCATCTTCGACAATCGCCGACAACCGCGCCGATGGTCGTTTCGGTTTCGGATAGGTGGCGGGAATCGCCAACACCCCGGCATACAAACAGCCAAGGAACGATTTGATGAAGTCCAAGCCGGGCGGAAAAACCAAGGCAACGCTTGAACCGGGAGCGAATCGCTGCTGCAGGCCGGCGGCGATCCGACGCGCGGCTTGATCAAGCTCTTGATAATTGATGGTCGACGATTCGTGATCGTCTTCCAGGAATCGAAAAGCCATTCGATCTGGAAACTGCCGACTTTGCGATGTCAGTACATCCACCAAAGTCCGTCCGGCGTGACCATTGCAAAAAGCACCATTGATTAGCGGATTCAGATTCATCGCGCACTACGCTTGGGGGGAGGATTCAAACTTTGATATTATGGAGTACAATTCGCGGGTAGCAAGTTTTAGGTAAAATAGCTCGCGTTTGACGGCTCCAGTTTAATAGAGTTCTTCGGTCCGGAAGGAGTTAAATTACGCCCATTTTACCCAAACTAACAGTTGAAGCTAGTGCTTTGCGTTTTAAATGAGGGGTGCAAGGGGTTGTAGCAGTTGTAAGATTCCATTTAAGAAAATGTAAACCTTTTCGATAGGTCGGCAGGTACCCGGTACAGACATCACGAATAAGGGGCACTACCGGCCACATGTTCCCTCCGCAGTGGGTGTCCAGTGACGACGTACAACGGAATCGACTGGGTTTACCCTCAAAACCGCGTCGTCAAGACTGGACCAAGCAACGGGTGTGTGCGTATGATTCCGCACCGATGCAGTGCGCGGTCCGGTGAGTCAACTTCAATATCCAGATTGATCCTTTAGGTCGGATCATGTCAAATTTCGTTGCTACACCAGCCGTACAGACTGTATTCAGCTTGCTGATCCTATGCGTCCTGATTGCCGTTGGGATTTGGCTCGTGTCAATCTTTCGCGATCGCACCGATGACGACCGGGAATCGTCGACGGAAGTGCTATCAAACTTCGAAGAAATGCTTCGAGGAGGTGACATCAGCGAGTCGGAATTCCGAAGTATAGAGGCGGTGGTGGGCGAAAAGAAGCTCGGCAGCGGGGCAGAGGATGCCGCGGAATCTGGTTTGCTTGATTCTAGGGATTGACTCAATGTTTCGTTGATGGGCCTCTTACTTGTCAGGATGACAAACCCCATCCCAACCGATTGATGCGGATTTCAACTTGTTTGAACTGTTTCGATCCCAATCCATTCCCTTCGCAATTCCTCCGTGCTGCAAGCCTTCGTTGTCGACGGCGCGCAACGCGATTGGGTTTGCGAATTTATAAACAATTGAACCACAATCGGCTCGAGACTGCGGTCACGGATGTCCCGAGTTTTCGACGACATAAGCGATCAAAGCGCTCCCTTATTGCTTTGAACGCTTGTAAAATCGAAAGCGCATCGAGCTGTGGACTACCGTCCTGAACCAACGCGAATTTGACGTGCGAGGTGAGCCTGGCTTAGGGTCGCTCGTTCAAATACAGCACAAAAAAGCAGCAAGGAGTCGAGAATGACATCAAAGGATATTACCACCGGACGTCGCAGCGGTGGCACGACGAAGAAGAACGCCTTCTGTTCGTTTTGTCGAAAGAGCTATCGCGACGTCGGCCCTCTCGTGGAAGGTCCGGGCGACGTCTACATTTGCGCTGAATGTATTGAACTTTGCCAATCGATCCTGGATCAAGAACAACGTCGACGTGGCCCGTCGAAGAAACTGTTCGACGATATTCCCGCGCCGCGTGAATTGGTGGCCCACCTGGACCAGTACGTCATCGGTCAGCAAGCGGCCAAGAAAGTTCTGTCGGTTGCCGTCCACAACCATTACAAACGGCTGACCGCGGAATGGGAAGGGACGTCCGATGTCGAGATCGAGAAGTCCAACGTCTTACTGGTCGGACCAACCGGGTGCGGCAAAACGTTGCTTGCACGATCTTTGGCACGCATGCTGAACGTACCGTTCGCCATCGGCGATGCGACCACTTTAACCGAAGCTGGATATGTCGGCGAGGATGTGGAAAACTTGTTACTTAAGCTCCTTCACGCCGCCGACTTCGATATCGAAGCAGCCCAACGTGGCATTCTCTACATCGACGAAGTCGACAAAATCAGCAAAACGGGGGCAACGTTTCCATCACGCGTGACGTCTCCGGCGAAGGTGTCCAGCAATCGTTATTGAAGATGCTCGAAGGGACCGTCGCCAACGTTCCGCCGCAAGGTGGACGGAAGCACCCCGAGCAGCAATACATCCAAATGGACACCAGCAACATCCTGTTCATTTGCGGTGGAACATTCGTTGGCATCGAAGAGATCATTCGCAATCGCCAGGGGCGTCGCACTCTTGGATTCGGCAGCGATCAGGGTCATCGCGACGACTCCGACGTCGCTTCGTTGCTCGCACAAGTAACGTCGGACGACGTTCTGGAGTTCGGTCTCATTCCGGAACTTGTGGGACGCATGCCGGTCGTTACGCATTTGGCGCCGCTGGATGAAGCGGGCTTGTTGCAAGTGCTGCGTGAACCTCGCAATGCGTTGGTCAAGCAGTACCAAGCTCTGTTCCAAATGGAACATTGCGAATTGGACTTCACCGAAGATGCCCTACGCGTTATCGCACAGCGAGCGCAGGAGAAGGGAACCGGAGCCCGCGGCCTTCGCAGCATCATCGAAGAAGTGATGTTGGACATCATGTATGAACTGCCCGATCAAGAACCCGGCAGCAAGTACACAATCGACGAAAGCATCGTCACCGGTCGTCGCAAATTGTTCCAAATGCCGGAGCAGCCTCAAACAAAGAGCGCCTAACGCGGTTCAGCGATACACCGCATAAACGAATCGAGTCTTCATAACGCCGACTCAGATGAAAACCACGCTCCTTCGGGGCGTGGTTTTTTTGTCGCTCCATGCTTTGAGACAAACCGAAAACCGTGAGCCGACATCGCTAAGCAACCTCTAAGATTTCTTTCGTCGTCTGCCGACAGGCCGACCGGTAGCCCCCACCAAACAGATTCAGATGATTCAGTTGATGGTAGAGCCGATAGACCGTAACTCTTTGCCGCCACCCATCTGCGAACGGCCAGCTTCCGACGTAGGCGTCGTAAAAGGCGTCGGGGCACCCACCCATCCAAGTCAGCATGCCAAATTCCGCTTCGCGATGCCCCCAGTAACAGGCAGGGTCGACCAGCACCGGTTGATCCTCTTGATCACACAAGTAATTGCCGCTCCATAAATCGCCGTGAATCAATGTCGGAGGCTCCGGCGTTGTCCGCAGGACGCGACGCACACGCTCCAACAGCAACCGCAGCATGTCCAGCAAATCGCCCGAAAGGAGTCCTTGCCGTTCGCCCCACGCTATTTGAGGTCCAAGTCTTCGTTCCACGAAGAACGTTGCCCAATCATCGTGCCAAGCGTTCAACTGCGTGGCGGCCCCGAGATAGTTGTCGTGGTCATAACCAAACCGTGTTGTCCGGCCATTGCCCGCCGAGGCGCGGTGAAGATCGGCTAACTGTCGTCCAAATCGCTCAAAGAATTTTCGTGACGGATGGCCGGTCGTGATCGCTTCGCAAACGAACATCGATTGCTGGCCGACACATTCGACGGCGATCGGTTCCGGGACGCGAATCTTGCCGAACGCGCGAAGCGACTGAAGTCCGGAACGCTCCGATTCGAAAGCCGTCAGGAACCGGCTGTCGTTGATTTTGACGAACAATTCGCGACGAGGCGCCAACTCAACGCGATAGGCTTCGCTAATGCTTCCCCCACCAACCTGCGTCCATCGATTCCATCGAAACGAATCGCTGTCGTTGAAGTGATCGCTCGCCAGGGCGGCGGATTCGTTCTTGCAGTCCATCGGTTGGACCTCCCGCCAGCGAAATCGGGGTGATCTGTTCTAGATGATGCGATTCTGTCATTACGGACCAGGCACGGTTCGACGGCATTTGGGCCTTCCAATGTTCAAGACGACTCAGTCCATTGCACAGCCGCCTCCGCAGCAACGCGGCATCCCACAGCCTTCCCCGGCTCCGGTAACTGGCAGACTGCGACCTGAACGAACCGCTGGCGATGCCGTGATGCTCATCAATCGTTCCAGTCGTTCGCTGCCGCACGTGGGGCAAACGGGTTGTTCGCTCGGACGCAACAACAAGACCTCGACCTGTTTTTGCAGGACTGACAATCGTATTCATAAAGCGGCATAATTCAAAATCTCCTACATCAGTTATCAAAGCGATCGATGTTATCCCGGCGAGAATTTAGCGCCCATCCGCGATCGTTGACGCATACAGACACAACACCACGTTTGATAGAATAATCGCTCGTTATTTGAAGCGGAATAGACGTCGCGTGTGCGAAATCGGAGTGACCAGCGTGGGATGTTGCAAACCGATCATTTCGGACCACGTCCGGTATCGATTCCCGACGGCAATGATTCGATCATCTTGAACAGGTATTTTTATCATGAAACCCGCCCAGCGACGCGAACTAAAGTTCTCCGACTTCGACGAAATCGTAACCGACATTCATCGGCTTCAAGAAAACGGATACACTTCTGTCGGGAAGTGGAATCTCGGTCAAGCTTGCAGCCATTTGAACGATTGGATGCGTTACCCGATGGACGGGTTCCCCAAGCCCCAATTTCCGTTCTCGTTTTTGCTTTGGGGATTTCGCAACACCATAGGCCCGAGTCAACTGCGGAAGTACATCGCTGCTGGTGCGATGCCTGCCGGAGCACCAACGGATCCGCGAACCGTGCCTCCGCCGGACACATCCAACGATGCCGAACAGGTCGAGAAACTCTGTCAGACAATCGAACGATTTAAGGCATTCGAAGGACCGCTGCACACATCGCTAGCCTTCGGACCGATGGATCTTCAGACCGGGAGACAGCTCCAGATGATGCATGCCGCGTTGCACTTAAGCTTTCTGATTCCAAATGACGTGACCGATGCGAACGGCGCGACCCGGCAATCGTCACATCCGACCCAATCGGCGTGATTTGACGAATCGGGATCTTGCGACGAAAGCTCCCAAACAGCGATCGATCTGTCGCCGCCACACGGTCCGACCGATATCTGCCATGATCAGCGTGCTACGTTTGCGTAGCGGTTGTAGTCCGTCGCACGGGCGGGATTGAGGCGATTCGCTTTGCATGCCGCAAATGTGTCACACCGGATCCCGCGCGGTTTGCGGTCGCGAAGTTCGGTGGAAGAAATGGTCTCGATTTTCTGAAACGCAGCGTTGCTGGGAATGATCAACTATCAAGGGCTACCGGAACATTGGAACCTTGGGCTGCTGGCGATCAGCATCGCCGGCGCGTGGTGGTTCGGTCGCCATTGTCCCGTGATCGGCCAACGCTTCAGGCAATGGATTCGCCGGGGCGCTGAGCGTCCGACGTTGAACATGATAATGATGTTCAGTGTCTGCATGACGATCAACGGATGTCTGACGATCATGCGTTATCCCGTACCGCGGATTCACGACGAGTTCAGCTACTTGCTGGCGTCCGACACTTATTCTTCGGGACGCTTAACAAATCCGACGCATGCGCACTGGCGGCATTTCGAGACATATCACGTGCTGTCGCACCCGAGCTACATGTCCAAGTATCCGCCTGGAAACGGTATGTTTCTCGCCATCGGTCAAGTCTTGACCGGGCATCCGATTGTCGGATCATGGTTGGCCGTTTCGCTCGGGATCGTCGCAACCTATTGGGCGCTGCTCGCTTGGATCGATCGTCGTTGGGCGTTTGTCGGCAGTTGGCTGCTGGTAATCAATGTGCCGATGCTGATGGCATGGGGACAGACGTACTGGGGAGGCGGAGTGCAAATGATCGGCGGATCGTTGGCGCTAGGGGCCGTCAAGCGGATCATTGATTCAGACACCTCGACGCGGGTTGTGTTACGAAATGCATGTTGGTTCTCCCTCGGTGCGATCATCCTCGCCAACAGCCGACCCATGGAAGGATTCTTCGTTTGCCTGGTATCGGCTGGAATGTTCATCCATTGGCTTTGGTCGTCGCCATCGGAACTGAGGCTCAGACGCCTGATACAGCTTGGTGCGCCCTGTGTATTGATGGGATTGGCGGGCTTGGCGAGCTTGGCGATCAACAACAAAGCAGTCACTGGACACAGCACGCATATTCCCTACAACGTGCATTCAAAGCAGTATTCGTCGGCACCGCTGTTCTTGTGGAGCAAGATTCCTGCATTGCCGCAGTACAACCTGAAAGAGATGGAGGTCTTTTATGGCGAATGGGTGCTGCGGCGAACATTGGAAGGGCGGACGTTTCCCGGCTACATCGACTTGGCCGTTTCAAAGCTGGTCTTCCTGCGCCATTACTTCACTTTGGCCGGAGGATTATGTTTGCTGCCGGTTTTACTGCTCATGCGTCGGGACCGGTGGCTGCGACTGAGCGTCGCCATTGTCATGGGATTGCTGTTGATCGAGCTTCAATTGGGAACGTCGCAAATCTTCCCGCACTATGTGGCTCCGGTTGCTTGCTTGTTCTACGTGGCGCTCTTTTCGGGAATGAAATGGTTTCATATCGCCGGGCGAAGAGTGAGGGTGTACCGTTTGTTGGTGCCCACGCTGGTGACCTACAGCTTGCTGGCTCTGGGAGCCTACGGATTGGCAAGTCGCTGGCCCGAAAGCTACGAAAGCCGAGCGGCGGTGGAAGGGAAGCTCAATGAACTTCCCGGGAAGCATTTGGTTTTTGTCGAATATTCACCGACACACAACATCCATGCGCAGTGGGTCTACAACCGCGCCGACATTGACAACGCGCAGATCGTGTGGGCACATCGAATAGGACCCGACGAAGACGCTCAACTGGTGAACTACTTCCGCGACCGAAACGTTTGGACTTGGCGAGCCGATGAGGGACTCAGCGGTCTCTACTCAGGTTTGTCAGCCGATGCGTCGGCGGCTTCCGGGGCATCAGAGGCTTCCGGGGGTTCGGACGATTCCGGCGCGTCGGAGGTTGCAGGCGCGTCGGAGGTTGCAGGCGGGTCGGACGATTCCGTTCCTTCGGGAACATCGCTCACCTCGACATCGGGCGTGTTCACCGGTGGCAGCCCTTGAAGCGGCGAATCGGGAATGTTGTCCAGCGGTGGCATCGTGGGCGACGAGGTCACTGGGGCGACCGGTTGATTCTCCGCAAACCATGCATAGAAATCGCGCATGTCGCTGGACTCTAGCTGTTCAATTCGCTCTTTCGCCTGCTTTGCCATTTCGTCGGAACGGGCGTCATCGGCGACAACTCGATAGGCTTCGATCGCTTTGTCGAGTTCTCCCTGAGCCTCGTAGGCTTTGGCGAGACCAAAATTCGCACGCGTCTTCAGCAACGGGTCGGTCGCACCGGCCAAGACGCTTTTATAGTTTTCGGTGGCCGCTTCCAGAAACGCCGCCGCTTCGTCGCGGTCAACGTACAGCGAATCGATACCGGCCGCCAAATTGTGATCGGCCTGGGCTTGTTGAGCCCACGCGCCCGCGGCGGTGTCGCCAAAATCTTGGCTGACCCGTTTGAAGCTTTCCGGGTCTTCGTTTGCCGTCGCTAGCAGAAAATCGAGACTCGCCGTCGAGTCGTGAGCTTTGTTCTGCATCGTCACAAAGTTGTAGGCAAAAACGATCACGATGATACCGACGACAGCCAAGCCGATCGCTCGACCATAGGGCGCCAAGCTGTTGATTCCGCTTCCCAAGACCTCGGCAAGTTCGTTCTGTTGCAGTTGATGCCGCTCTTCACTCTTCATCAAATCGTCCGATGCAATTGTGCTGGAGTTCGTTCCAGCGAAAGTGTCGTTGTTGAATGGGTATGAAAACGTATGACCGATTCAAGTCTATACCGTCCGAGGTCCGGAATGACACGTTTGCATCCCACATGAACGGAAGTATATAGATGGAAGAGATTTAGCGTCAATACTGAGCGGGCCGCAGACGGATGCTAGCTTTCGACAGCATGTGCCTTGAGCACATCCAGGTCAATAAACTCGAGTATCGAAATGTGCGTTGCGTCAAGCACAACAGGGGGAGCCTTGCCAGCCTGCCAAGCTTCCTTCCAACGCAGCGCGCACAAGCACCATCGATTTCCCGGTTTCAAGCCGGGAAACTGATATTCCGGGACGGGAGTGCTGAGGTCGTTGCCGACCGATTTGCTGAATTCCAAGAACTCAGCCGTCACCTGCGTGCAAACGATATGCAGGCCGACATCTTCACGCCCGGTATCGCAACAACCGGTGCGGTAAAAACCGGTCATCGGATCCTCGCTGCATGTTTGCAGCGCCGTTCCAAGGACATTCTTCGCTCTGCTCAAGACTTCTTCCTTCTCGTGTTGCGCGTTCCAGACAATGTTGTAAAAGGGTGCATGGACCGAAATGACACTCGTGTTTCCCACCCAATGCGAATCACCTTCTCTCCGTCGGCTCGATCGATACGGATGTCGCGACTGTTAGCGTAACACGATCAGGCCAGTTGATCACCCGAAGGAAAATTCAAGTCGCTGTCGATTGCATGTTGCCAATTCAAGTAAACGAGGTCTTCAGCGGTCGCCCAGCGACTTTGCGGGCCCCAAAGAGGGAGCGCGCACTTCGGACAACGGGCATCCGACGCATCGGTGTACTGGTGAGGCGTGCTGACGTCAGGCTCCTTCCAGATCGCTTCACATTCATCGCAAACGACCAAACCGTGGGCATCGTGCGTGCCCAGGCCGCAGATGCGAACGCCGAGTAAGCCGGCACCGCACACAGGGCAATAGTCGATCGAGTAGTGAGGCGTCATGTAAGGTTCTCCATCGCGAACTTCTCTCAGCGGGAAACAATTCTCAGCGAAACATGCACACGGTTCTGCTCATTATTCAGTACTGCAAATCAATCGCATCGCCTCGGAGGCTCTTTCGATCAAGATGGCTAAAGCGGGTAGGCCGTGATCACACGGTCCCCTTCGAGCACCAAACGCACTCGCCGAGCCATCGGTTTGCGCAGCCGATTTCCTTCGCGACCGCCAATGTATCCGATTCGCTTGCCCAAATCGACGGTGTAGATCGTTCGACCACGATCCTCCGATTTTGTCGTGCCATGCCCCCCTTTTTTTCCCTTTTCATATGCTTGGTCGATGACCGTCAACGCCTTCTCGATGCCGCCATCGAACACACCATGTTTCCCGGGACGCCCCGGCTGATCTTCGGTATGTCGCTGCAGATGCTTAAGCCGGTGCCCTTCTTCGCTCCCCGGCGTGTAGCGAAGGCCGGCGGGGGACATATAGCTATCGCGACCTATCGCACGCAAAATGCCCAGATAAAGATCGGCATCGGGGCTCTTCGTGTCGGAGCTTTTCCGTTCCGCCGGACGGGTCGATGTCGATGATGTCGACTCGCGTTTACGCTCCGATGATGTATTGGTTTTCGGCTTGTCGGGTTGCTGATCATTCGAATCCGACCTGTCCTGTTTCGGCTTGTCTTGCTTCGCCGCCACCTCGATCTTCGGAATCTGAATTCTTGCCGATTCGTCAGCCGCTTTGGATTCGATGTGCTTCGACTTTGAATCGACGGTTTCGACGGATCGATCGCGATCGACCGTTTCGCTGGTCGCGTTGATCGGCAACTTCGGCAGATCGATCCCCAGTTGCTTACTCAACACAGGCTGAAGCAACGCGTACAGGATCAACAGCACCCCGACCAAACCCCCTCCAGCAGACAGTTTTCCCGGACGGACTTTGGATGACGGTTGGGTTTGTTCGGTGGTTTGCTCAGATTCTTTCATGGCGCTCACTATAAACCTTCCAGCAACTCTCGCAGACGGCGGACCGCTCGGAGGTAACGCATGCTTGCCGCGGGCGGTTTGAGTCCCAACACATCGGCGACCTCCTGATTGGACAAGTGCTCGAAATGACGCATCATAATGATCTCGCGATCATTCGGATCGAGTTCATTGATCGTCGCTTCAACGCGTTTTGCGATTTCCGACTGTGCCGCCGCCGCGGCGGGCGTCAATTCAGGGTCTCGAAGTTGAATGATCATCTCCATGGTCGATTGATCGTCCGCGACAGGTCCCATGATCGATTGTTCTCGATCAAGACTTCGCTTGGCGCTTCCGCGATGGCGACGATAGGCATCAATCATGTGATCCCAAGCGATCTGTCGCAACCAGAGGTGAAACGACATGGAGGGATTCGCCATGTAATCGGCCAGCCGAGCATTCGCTTCGACCATCACATCCTGAACAACGTCGCTCACGTCCACTCGCTGTTGGACACGACGGTCCAGGCGCATTTTCACCAGTTTGCGGACCGGTTCGCGATGCCGATCCAGCAAGTCATTAACCGCTTGAGTGCTCCCCGCCTTGGCGGCAATTAACAATTCGCCGGTCGGGTCGGATGAAGGCCAAAGGGATTTGCTCATGATTGGTGGACTCCCCGCCAGGGCGATAACCCGCGTGAGAAAATCGAAGGAACATCGAATCAATACCGTGCGTGTGGTACAAGAACGTCCGCCTTGCGAAGGATGCGCCAGCGTCGATCAAATACCATCCCAGCTCAAGACTTCTCCCGAATGAACTCGCACGGTATCACCATCCACATCGACCCGCAACTGTCCATCCACATCAATGCCGACGCAACGCCCAACAATTTGCAGGTTACCCTGAGCGATCGATACTCGGCGTCCGCGAAGCAAACAGACGGCATCGTAGTCTTGTTTTGTGGCATGGGGATCATCAACCCATTTGACAATACGAGCATGCAACGCGTCAATCAAATCGGGCAAAAGCGAAAACGTCGGAACGGGAACCTTTGTAAATTCGGAGACCGCGGTCGCTCGAACTTGCACGTCGGCCGGGGCTTTGCTGAAATCGGTCCCGACATTCAGTCCAATGCCGATAATGATTCCCTCCCCGCGATCACCGACCGATTCGATCAAAATTCCAGCCAGCTTCCGGCCTTCAACATACACGTCGTTGGGCCACTTTAGCTTCACGGCAACCGGGTCAATGACCTCCGCGACGACATCACACAAGGCCAATCCCGTCACGAGCGACAACTGCGATAGGCGGGCCAGCGGTTGCCGCAACGCTTCGGACGACATGGCGATCGTGATCGTCAAAGTTCCGGCGTCGGAATACCAAGTTCGCCCCAAACGTCCGCGTCCGGCGGTTTGCCGCTTTGCAACCAGCAGCATCGGTAATGCCGCCCCCCCCGCAAGCATCATCTGTTTGGCAAGCCGATTTGTCGAGTCGACCTGCTCGCAATAATGAATCGAACGCAGCCATCCGCTTCGCGTCAGCCGCTGCAACACCTCAGGCGGACCTCGCCACGGTAGCAGTTCAGCTTGTAAATCGTTCTGCAACGCCAACCTCAATCGCAATTCAACCATCCCATTCGTGAACCCTGATCGGGTTCCTGCGTCTCCATTATACGTTGCGCGGTCGGAAAGGAAGGGATGACGATATCTGGAGCAAATCGGTCGTTTCGGACCAAACACCGTAATCGTCAAACTTGCTTCCATCGAGCGGGGCCTTGAAGAATGTGTCACATTCGATAACAATCATGTCTGAACGTCCAAACGCCCCGTTCGTCTAGAGGCCCAGGACGCCGCCCTCTCACGGCGGTAACAGGGGTTCGACTCCCCTACGGGGTATCTCTCCACCTAGTCCCGAATGGTCTTGAGCCCTCTGGACTAGGTTTTTTTCTTGATTTTTCGCCCTCTTAGATTCTCTAGACGACTCATAGCTGCTGATGGGACCACTCAAAGGTGAATGATCGCTGCCAGTGGTCGTCCGCTCTTTGAAGCATGCTGACGCCAAAGCCTTAAGAGTCGTTTGTGGTTGAACCTATTCGCATGTGATCGTAAGCCAACAGCTCCAGTAACTTATCATCATCATCATTGCGAGTACCTGATTTGGGATATTCAATGGTAGCGATGGATTGTGACGCCTCGCCCCCAGCTTGAGCTGATTGTCGATTTAATTGATTCAGAATCACCAACGCATCCAGCGGCGCGATTCGATCGTCGCCATTGCTGTCGTAATAGAATGGCAGCAACTCAGGTGGGTCCGATGGCTGACGAACCTTTGATCCGTTGCTGTTCAGATAGTTTAGAATCACTAACGCATCCAGGGGAGAGACATTTCCCGAACGGTTGACATCGAAGCGATCGAACGGATTTTGCCACGCGTTTCGGTTGACAAGTTCCAACGTGGCACCTGACAACACAGCGACGTGATGGACTTCATCGCCGACAATCGTTGGCGGCATTGCATTCCAATTTGCACCAAGTCTCGAGTTTTCCAAGTCGCCCATGTGGATAACCAACCGCTGTAGCTGCTCGGAGATCGAAATCACCATGGCTGGATCGATCATGAAATTTGTGATTCCAGTTCCACGCAGAACGATTTCCTCAATCAATTGCAGTTGCGACGCGCTGCCAGCCCAATCAAGATCCTGGACCGACTCGATTTCCAGACGGTCGAAGCCGGCTCCGCCGTTGACCTCATTGCCTGCCAACGAAGCCAAAACGATCACATCGTCGCCATTTTGGCTGTTGATCACAAAGGAAGATCCATTGGCTGCTTCGGTCAATGAAATGTTGTCATTCAATGCCCCCGTATTGACGATCTGTCCAGCTCCAGATATCGCTTGGTTGAGCAGCTTCGTATCGTTTTGCGAGTCGCTATAGACCAATGCCCCTTCGACCACCGTGACGCTTAGCGGGGCAAAGTCTTGATCGATAATCGTTACCGCCACGCTCTCTGCAACCGCTGAATGAAAACTTTCATCGGAGACCGCATCGTTCACTGACAACGTAATGCTCTGCATCTCGGGAGCATCGATCAACCCATCGTCAACACCGAAAACACGAACAACTTGCGGAATATTCCAATCGTCAATGGTAAACGTCAACGAAGATCGATCCGTAGTCAATCGGCCGATGTCGCTCGATGCAAGATCGATCACAACATCCCCCTGCGGCGCGACGGACAACACAACGTAAACTTCGTCGTCCAACCCCGTCTCGAAAATGGTAGTTGCCGAGTCGGTGTGAGCTACACTGATTCCTTGAAAATCAACATCTATTACAACTACATTCACACTGCTGCTCTGAAAACCGCTCCGGCTTGCTTGAATCTGAATCGATTGATCACCGTCGAGAACTTCATCGCCAACCCCGGTGATTGTGAATGTCGTCATCTCACTTCCCGCCGGGATGGTTACGCTTGCTGGTACCACCGCCTCATCGGCATCGCTGCTAGTTAGATCGACAACAAGTTCGCTTGTCGTGTCCGTGTTGCGGATTACCGTCCCA
>JAWKTL010000036.1:0-67775 GCA_041399105.1 Pirellulaceae bacterium
CGGCTGGATTGTCCGTACTGACCAGCAAGGAGGAAGGATATTCGCTCGTTGTGCTGGAAAGTTTAAGTCACGGGTGTCCAGTCGTTTCCTTCGACGTCAAGTACGGGCCCAGTGAAATGATTGGCGATGGCGAATCAGGATACTTAGTTCCCTTTGCGGATGAGGAAGCGTTCGTTAGTCGGATCGTTGAAATATTGAGTGATCCTGCGCGACACAAACGAATGTGTGACATTGCTCGGCAATCGATTAGCCGGTTTACGGGCGATGTTGTTGTTGAAGGATGGAATCGGTTACTTCGTGAAGTGACGACGGACCAGGACTGACAGCGCGAAGTATGGGCAATTTTCTGCTTTGCGTCCACCGGAATGGAATGCCGGCCCCCTGCCCTGCCCCGCATTGATCGCGGGCCAGAAGGACTCGAAGTGGGTGTGGCGGTTATGGTTTAAGGCGATTGGGTTCGAGATACCGTTTCCTCCAGAGCCGATCTGTGAGCGATCACCAACGGAGTCAGATGGACTCGACTCGTTACGCAATTAAGAAGCCCGGAAAAAGCTTGTCTTTTCACCGCGCCGCTCAACGCAAGAGGGCTTCCCGCAGGAAGTCTTAATGGGCGATGAGGGACTCGAACCCCCGACCCCCTCGGTGTAAACGAGGTGCTCTAACCAACTGAGCTAATCGCCCGACAGAACCTTCGGCACGTGGTATCGTTCATTTCCTGAACGAAAGCGACTGAAGGGGTGCTTCAGCAACTGGTCGCTGAAACGCAATACTTTATTGGAAAACCAACAGGTCTCCATTGAACAACAAATGCTAGCTGGAAATCATCCGATTTCGACGGCTTCTTCGCTCGGCACGCAGGCGGTTACGACGATTGATTTCGCTTGGCTTTTCATAGAACTCGCGACGTCGCATCTCTTTC
Organism: Pirellulaceae bacterium; assembly: GCA_041399105.1. Taxonomy (GTDB): domain Bacteria; phylum Planctomycetota; class Planctomycetia; order Pirellulales; family Pirellulaceae; genus Rosistilla. The sequence continues at coordinate 920 of JAWKTL010000036.1, forward strand.
TTAATGCCACTTCGCTCGACCAATTTACGAAAACGACGGACTGCTTCTTGAATCGTCTCCCGATCACGGACAACCAGCTTAACCATTATTAATCCTGTACATAGCTTCGGAATTCGCCCTCCAAATGTTGAAACGTAGGGGCATTTGTTGAAAGATTCTGACTCGATAAACGACGGCACAAAACATGCCATCGGCGTTTTGCACGTGCTTTCGGCAGTATTTTAACCAGCGTCACGAGGCTTTGTCCACGGGAGTTCAGTAATTTTCACGCTTTGACGACAACTCGTCGGTTATCGCTTCGGGCAAGCTTGTTCCCCAGGTAGACTCGCAAACCCATCAGTCATTCCCCGCAAACTTTATCGAGACGTTAAAAACAACGCAATCGGCGGCAGGGGAATAACTGGACCCTTGCCGACGAACCGCGTCGTGAATTGCCGATGACGCGGAGCATGGACAGCGGGAATGGATTTCTCGGTTTGTCCCATTCGTCCGCTTTACTCGGAGGCAAGGATGTCCCTGTCAACCCCATCGGCAAGCCCGGCGATCAGTCCGGGCGATCTGCTGCATGAACTCGACCAAAGGCAGAATGACGTTCTGCACCAACTGGACGAGTTGCAGGCCAAGCTGGATAGCGTATTGGCGGAATTGGGGATTACGTCTCTGGAACGTAGCGATCTTCCCGCGATGGAACTCGCAGAATAATCTCGGCATGCAAAACCAAGCTCATTCGCTGTATTCGGACGCATCGAGCGAGACGCAAACAAGTTCTTTGTCGTTGCGTGCGAAAAGTCGCTTGTTCGCATAGGCCGGATGCGACCAGACGACCGAACGCCCGAAGCATTCGCTGGTCGGTTCAAGGACGTTAAATCGACCGATCTCCCTGTACTGCTTTCTGTCGATTGCAGCGATCACGAAATCGCCAACTTCACTGAACAGAAAGAGCTTGTCGCGGTAACGGGTGATAAATGCTGTTCCGTGACTCGCTCGCCGCTGGCCACCGGTTGTTGGCTGGAAGGATGTCCAGAGTCTCTCGCCGGAATCCGCATCGACGGCCGCAAGATGGCCAACTTGACAATCCGCTCCGAAGAGAACTCCATCGGCAAAGATTGGGGTTGAGTTCGCACAATAGACCGAAGTCTTCAGCTCCCCGCGCCAAAGCTCTTTCACGCTGGGCGAATCTTCGTCGAGCTGCAGCATGACCGACTTGGCTCCGATGGAACTGGCGTAGATCCGGTCGCCATTTTTTTGTGGCATCGTGATCGACATTCCATATTGAGGTTCGATGGGAACGGACCAATAGACTTCGCCGTTTGAAGGGTTAAGGCTCTGGATGCCGCTTGGATACCAAACGACAAGTTGCCGAACGCCTCCGGCATCGATCACTTTTGGAGGGCAGTAGCCGATGTCTCCGACGCCGGGTCGTTTCCACAGAACCTTACCCGTCATCTTGTCAAACGAGACGACCGATTGCGAATCGCCTCCCACCATGCAAATTAATTGTTCACCATCAATGAGAGGATGGGCGGCGTGCCCCCAAATGGGAACCGGAGCGTCGAAGTCGTTCTCGAAACTGAGTTTCCAAAGAACATCGCCATCATTCGCGACCAGGCAAAGCAGATCTCCTTCGGCCCCGAGTGTGTAGACGCGATCGCCATCGATGGTCGGCGTACACCGTGGGCCGGCGGGATAGGAGATGCTGTAGGTGCAAGGATACTCCGATTTCCAAAGCTGCTTGCCCGAAGCCGCATCGAAACACAAGACTCTTTCCATTCCCACGACGTTCGCGCGTTGGCCTGGATCGTTGAACGCTTCGCCCGATTCGCGGACGAAGTCGGTCACAAAGACGCGACCATCGGCAACCGCAGGCCCGGAGTAGCCACCATGCACCGGGGCCTTCCACTGCGTCTTCAATCCTTTTGCCGGAATCGATTCAGCCCAGCCGGTGCCCGAAAGCGTCCCGTCGCGATCTTTTCCCATCCATTGCGGCCAATCGGCGTGAGTCGATGCGGCCACGAAAACGGACAACAATAGACACGCGAGTGATCGATCTTTCATCTCTTCAACCTTCAAATGTATCGGTGATTCCAATGAATGAAGACGCGGCGACGGAGAATGGACGTTTCAGGCGATCGCCAAAATCTCGGTTACTTGCGTTTGGGGAACAATGGTCCGCCATAGCACGCATCGTCGCCAAGACCTTCTTCAATGCGGAGTAATTGATTGTACTTCGCCATGCGATCGCTACGGCTGGCCGAACCGGTTTTGATCTGCCCCGTGGAAAGCGCAACGGCAAGATCGGCGATCGTGGCGTCTTCGGTTTCGCCACTGCGATGGCTTGTCACGCTGCTGTAATTGGCTCGATGTGCAAGCTGAATCGCATCAATGGTCTCCGTCAGCGTCCCGATCTGATTCACTTTAATCAGAATACTGTTCGCGATGCCGTCGTCGATACCGCGTTGCAATCGTTCGGTGTTGGTGACGAACAAATCGTCGCCGACCAGTTGCACGCGATCACCCAGCTTTTGTGTCAGTTTTTTCCACGTATCCCAGTCGTCTTCGGCGCAACCGTCTTCGATGGAGCAAATCGGATAATTGCCGCACCAATCGGCCAAGAAGTCGACCATCTCGTCGCCGCTGATTTCGTTGCCGTCGATTTTATAAGTCTTCTTGTCGGAGTCGTAGAACTCGGTCGAGGCCGCGTCCAACGCGATGAAGATCTGCTCTCCCGCCTTGTATCCGGCGTTGTCGATCGCTTGCAGGATCAGATCCAACGCTTCGCGGTTGCTTCCCAAATCGGGAGCGAATCCGCCTTCATCGCCGACCGACGTGTTCAGTCCTTTGCCCGACAGAACCTTCTTCAGGTTATGGAAGATTTCCGTCCCGGCACGCAACGCTTCGCTGAACGAAGAAAACCCGAGCGGCATGACCATGAACTCTTGAATATCGACCGAGTTATCCGCGTGCTCGCCACCGTTGAGGATGTTCATCATCGGTGCGGGAAGCAAGCAGGCGTTGACGCCTCCGAGGTATCGATAGAGAGGTTGTTGTGTGTATTGCGCGGCGGCGCGGGCGACAGCCAGTGAAACACCCAGGATGGCGTTGGCCCCCAGTTCGCTCTTGTTGGACGTCCCATCGAGTTCCAGCATGATGCGGTCGATGGCGCGTTGATCCACCGCATCGTGGCCAATCAAAGCGTCAGCGATCTTTTCATTCACGTTATGCACGGCCTTGGACACACCCTTGCCCATGAAAACGGACTTGTCGCCATCTCGCAGTTCCCATGCTTCGTGAGCCCCGGTGCTCGCGCCGCTGGGGACCGCAGCGCGTCCGAAGCTGCCATCCATCAACGTGACTTCGCATTCGATCGTGGGGTTTCCGCGGGAGTCAAGGATTTGACGGGCGTGTACGTTTTCGATAAGGCTCATGTTTAATGTTCCGCTGTTTGTTATTTGTGAAGGGATGCTTGGTCCGAGTTTTCCATCAACGATGAACGGGTTTGATGTTATACAGTGCGTGGTCTGAAATGATGCCTTCGCGTTAGATGAAGCGAATCACCTCAGTTCTGACCACGCGACGTCTATTCCGCACGCATGCCCTGCAGTTGATCTTGCGACATGGTCGCTCTAGGACATCTATCGCACCGGCAAGGACATTGCTTATACTTCAAGACTTCTTTAGAAAGGGTCGAGGTAGACTCATTCCTTCGTCCGGCCCGTATTTTGCCTTAAACCCCATACTTTGAAAAGCGGACCCACGATGGCGGATTATACCGTGCGTGGTCCGAAATAGTGCCTTCACGTTAAATGAAGCGAATCACCTCATTTCTGACCACGCGACGCTTAACCGCCTCAGGCCAGTGGTGAATGAGCGAATCGCCTTGTTTCCGCTCACGCGACGCATAACATGTTTACCGGTCTAGTCGAACACCTCGCCGATGTCGTCGGCATCGAAGATCAATCACCTGGGCGGAAGCTTGTCGTCAACGCGGGCCCGGTGGGCGAGGACGCCGGCATCGGCGACAGCATTAGCATTAATGGTTGTTGTTTGACGGTGATCGGTATCGACGACCGGACTTTAAGCTTCGAGGCGGGTGAAGAAACGCTCAGCCGAACGAACTTGGGGCATCTGCAAATCGGATCGCTTGTCAATCTGGAGCGGGCGATGCGCGTTGGCGATCGTTTGGGGGGACACTACGTTTCGGGGCACATTGATGGCCTGGGACATTTATTGCAGCGCGAAGACGATCCCCCTTGGGCGAAGCTCTGGTTCGGCGTCCCTCGAAACTTGGCGTTGCAGATGGCGACTAAAGGCAGCGTGGCGGTCGACGGCGTGAGCCTTACATTGGTCGATGTGGAGAACGATCGTTTCAGCGTCGCGTTGATTCCGCACACCTTGGCCGTGACGACGTTGGGCCAGCGGCGCGTCGGCGATACGGTGAACATCGAAACCGATTTGCTGGCGAAGTATGTCCAGCGACAACTCGAAATGCAGGAATTATGGTTAATCGACAAACCGCGAGCTACCTAACGAATCGATTTCAGCGGGCCGGGATGCGTCCGCTGACACGCTTCGGACAGAACTTCTTGATCGACTTGAATCTGATCGATTTGATCGCCGACAAGCGCCCAGATCGATGATCGAGACCTCGTGTTGGAAATTGGAACCGGTACGGGATCTTTAACCACGCGATTGGCATCGCAGGCGGCGCATGTCATCACGGTGGAGATCGATACGAACCTCGCTCAGATCGCGGGAGGAAATCGATGATCTGCCCAACGTGACGCTCCGACTGCACGATGCTTTGAAAAATAAGAATCGTTTTGATGCCGGACTGATTGAAAACATTCAACAAGAGTTCAACCGCCTGCCGGAAAAGCGACGACGCTTTAAGCTGGTCGCCAATCTGCCGTACAACGTGGCCACGCCGATCATTTCCAATCTGCTGCGGTACGAACCGATACCCGACCTGATGTGCGTGACGATTCAAAAGGAATTGGCCGATCGAATCGTTTCCCCTCCCGGCACGAAAGACTACAGCGCGCTAAGCATCTGGGTTCAAAGCGTGGCGCACGCAAGCATCGTGCGTGTTCTTCCGCCTGGTGTTTTCTGGCCGCCGCCCAAAGTGCATTCGGCGATTCTCCGTATCGACACCGACTCGCGATTACGCAGCCGCATCGATGACATCGAATTTTTTCATGAAAAACTTCGCGCACTCTACTTTCATCGCCGCAAGTTTCTCAGAAGCGTGGTGCTGAGCGCAATGAAGGATCAACTGGATAAAGCGCAGGTCGATACGGTCCTTTCCGATCTTGGATATGACGGTGAGAGTCGGGCGGAACAATTATCGGTGGAGGCAACCATCCGGCTGATCAATGCATTGCGAACAGCGTCGTCTTCGGCAAGTTATACCGTGCGTGGTCCGAAATGATGCCTTCACGTTAAATGAAGCGAATCACCTCATTTCTGACCAAGCAACGGATAAATAAAGCTTAGCCGCTGGCTGCGCGGACCGCCCTGCCCTGCCCTGCTCCGATTCAATGATTCGCTCCGCCGTGAACGTATCCCTGCGGGGACAGGCGTTCGACTTTGTTGGGAAGCTTGGACCACAACCCGGTCCGGCTCGTTAGCGTCCCAATATGCGTCAACCGCACGCCGACGTCCGCGTGCAGTATCCCGTCCAACTGATTTGCTGGACAAGTGATGATCAGTTCGTAGTCCTCGCCATCGCCAAGGGCATGTCGCAGCGGATCGCCATCGTGTCGCCCGGCGAGCAGGCGAGCGTCATCTGAAATCGGAATGTTCATTAAGTCGAGTTCAACGCCAACGCTGCTGGCGGCGCAAAGTCGGTCGAGGTCCAGCAGGAGTCCGTCGCTGATGTCGATTGCCGATGTCACCTTAAACCGTTCCCGCAATGATTGCGCGAGGCGGATTCGCGGCTCGAAATGGAGGTGTTTGCTGAGGATACTTCCGCCGAGCGCGCCGCTTACCAGCACCGCTTCGCCAACCGACGCACCGCTGCGGAGCCATGCTTTGCCTGGCTGAACACTTCCGATGGCGGTCACCGAAAGTGATACGGGGCCGTCGTAGCACGTAATGTCACCTCCGCAGAGGGCGACGTCGAATTCCTTTGCCGTGGAAAGAATGCCTTCGTATATGGCGGCGGCAACTCGCGTCGCGTTCTGTTTCGGCAAGGAAATCGAAACCATGGCGGCCACCGGATCGGCGGCCATTGCGGCCAAATCACTGAGGTTCACCGCGAGGGCTTTGTGTCCAATCGCATCAAGCGGTTGTTGGTCGATTAAGAAGTCAACGCCATCGGTGATGGTGTCGACGCACGTGACAAGCTGTCGCGATGCGGGCCAATCCAGGACGGCGGCGTCGTCCCCAATTCCTATCGCCACTTGGGGAAGTGTTCGTCCGCGTCCCCGCAACCATGCCAAAAAGCTCTGTTCCATAAATCATCATCTTCCAACGTCGCGTGGCCACCATTTGCTGATTCGCTTCATGAAAGGTGAACGCATCATCTGAGACCACGCACGGCATGACTTGTTCTTAGCGTTCGCTGCGTGATCGGCATCGTAACGTGATTCGACCGGTTGCTGAAGGGTTCCGAAGATTTTTTAGGCTCCGAACCCGTTTGGGCTGGAATTTGCAATAGCGTTGAATAGTCTTGAACAAAGCCTAATAATAAGGAGTCGACTCGCGCTTCGTTAATGATATACGTCGCGTGGTCAGCAATGAGGTGATTCGCTTCATTCAATGTGAAGGCATCATTTCAGACCACGCACGGTATAAATGAGTCGAAACCCAACCGCAGGCAAAAACGGCCCCAAAGAAAGAGAGAACCCATGTATCGATTCCTTATATTGATCGGCGGCTTGTTGAGCACCTCCGCCATCGCGGTTGCTCAGTATCCTTACCCCGCCTACCCTTTCGGCGGCGGTTATGGTGATAGTTCAACAATTTATGGCAGCCACCTGCGTGGGATGGCCGATTACGTGCGATCCAGTGGTTATGCCAACCTGCTCAATTCGGAAGCCGCCATCAATGCGGAGCAGGCGCGGTCGTTGCAGTTGGATAACCGAGTGAAGTACGCGCAAACGTATTACGAGAAGCAACGCATTCGCCAAGCGGCGAAGACGTATGACCGTAGTCCGGTTACCGCCGAGCAGGTGCATCGAATCGCCGACATGAAGCGACCCGACCCGCTCGCCCCGGAGCAGTTCAATCCTTCCAGCGGTGAGATTCAATGGCCTCTTGCCGCCATGCAACCGATGATGAACGGAACGCGTCGACGCATCGAACAACTCTTTAAAGAGCGGACTCCAGACGGAAAGCTTGAACCGGAAGCCTACTTTGAAATCTCGCGACTTTGCGAAGTGCTGGACGATCAATTGATGGCCGAGCTGGACAATTTGCCGATGCAGGCCGTCTCGCAGGCGAAGGCGTTTATTAGGAGTCTTTCCTACACAGCTCGCAAAATGGCGGGTTAGGTTTATCGTTTCAGTTTTGCATTCCCTTCGTGATTGATTCCACCGTTCACTTAATTCCGAAAACGTCGAGCATTCCATGATCACTGATTCTCGTCCCACTCGAATCATCCTTTCATTGTTGACAGCGGTTTTCCTTGTGCCTTCGGTCGCGTTTTCGCAAGAAACGACTGTGCCGCGGTTGCTGAAATTCTTGCAGGAAGGAAACGCCAACGAGCAAGCGACCGCGATCCGAAATCTGGCCGCCCTCCCCGTTGGTGATCAACGGATCGCCGCCATCAATGGTTTGACGGCTCTGCTCGATTCCGAAGACCCAAATGTCCGCGTTCGATCGGCTTACACGCTGGGCTATCTTGCAAGCGGGAACGTCGACGTTGCGAAGGAACTCATCGAGTTGGCGACCGATAACGATCCGCAAGTCCGCAAAACGGCGATCAAGTCATTGATCAAGATCAAAGCGCCCAGTGAACTGACGATGCCGATCTGGACAAAGACTCTACAAGGGTCCGATCCGGATGCGATTATGCAAGTCATTCACTCCATGGCCGAACTCGGCGATGAAGCAATCCCCGCTCTTCGTAACGCGCTGAAGCACTCCGAAGCAGCCTATTGGGCGCTGTTGGTCGTCAGCGAACTTGGTCCAAATGCCTCATCGTTGATGCCCGAAGTCTTAGCCCTGATCGACCATGCGCAGCCGGAGATTCAGTTACAGGCGATCATTGCGTTGGGCAAGATCAAAGGAGACGGTGCGAAGGTCGTTCCCGCTTTGGTGGCGGCATTGAACCGAACCGACACAACATTGGCAAGCAAGTATGCCATCTGCTTCGCTTTGAGCGAGTATCCAGACCAACCCGCGGGTGCCGAAGCATTGCGAGCGACTTTCCAAGGGGCAACCGATGTCGAACTGAAATTGCTGTCCGGTTGGAGTTTATTGAAAGTTGAACCGAACACACCGCTGCGATCTGAAGCGATTCAAGCGGTCATTGCCGGTCTGTCGGCTCCTCAGCAACGTATCCGCCAACTGGCCGTCGCGGCTCTGGGAGACATCAAGCCGGGAGCCGATGGGCCAAGTCCGCTGGTTTTGAAAGCGATGACGGACGCGATGCGCGACAGTGATCCGGCTGTGATTCGGCAGGTTGTCGATGTTGTGGCTCAAAAGGGGATCGACGCAATGCCTGTCATCAAAGCGGGCCTGGCAAACGACGTCTTACGCCCCGTCGCCATTGAATTGACCCGTCGACTTGGCGCTGACGCCGCACCGTTGGTACCTCAGTTGATCGACATTTTGAAGCAAAGCGAACAGCCGGAGCAGACCCGTGAGGTCGCTTTTGCACTTGCCTCGGTCGGACCCGCTGCATCGGATGCCGTCGAGCCGCTGTTGGCTCGCTTGCAAAGTGAGCCCGCCGCCGTGAAGTACAGTGTCTGTTATGCACTGGGGAACATCGGCGCGGAAAAGGAGTTGGTCACACCTCGATTGGTTGCATACTTGGAAAGCGACGACGAGTTTCTGAAGCTTGCCGCCGTGTGGTCGCTGCTGAAATTGCACCCCGAAAAGGATCAGTTCGTCGCCCAATCGGTGCCACTGCTCTCGGCCGCATTGAAAAATGACAACGAGATCGTTCGTATCGAATCGGCTAAGACGCTTGGCAACCTGGGTGCTGCGGCATCTGCGTCGCTGGATGATCTCAAAGCACTCTCCATCGACGAAAGCAGCTTTGTCCGCCAGGCAGCCGCCGACGCAATCCGTAAAATTCAGGCCAACTGATCGATACCGCCTGTCCGCAACCTTCCTTTCATCAAACGCTCTCGGACGATCCAACTCCATGATTCGATTCGCTCTTTGCATGTCCTTCTTGTTTGCCGGGGCAACCTGCGCGCTGGCCCAAGACGCCCCTGTGACTGAACCCAACGATCCCGTTCCTGCTCAGTCGGCAAATGATGGCAACGAGGGTGCTGGGGAAAAAGCCGAAGCGTCTGAGTCGTCTCCCCCTCCAGCCGAGCAGACGCCAAAGCAAGACCAGGAATCTAAACCAGAAGCTAAACCAGAAGCTAAACCAGAATCTAAACCAGAATCTAAACCAGAATCTAAACCAGAAGCTAAACCAGAATCTAAACCAGAAGCCAAACCAGAAGCCAAGAAGGAGGAAGTGGCTGCTGAGGCGAATGGTCAGAAAACGATGGCACCGATCGGTTACACCGACACGCCTCAATTACCAGGCCAACCTTGGCGCGTTCACGACCTTCGTCGGCCCAGGCCACGCGTCGTTACTCCCGGCAAGAGACAGCCCAGCGATCCGCCCAGCGACGCGGTTGTGTTGTTTGACGGGAAGGATCTTTCCCATTGGGGACACCAGGATAACAAAGTTCCCGGTGGCTATGTGCCAGCTCGATGGACGGTCAAGGATGGATACATGGAGGCGGCTCGCGGTACCGGCTATCTGTGTTCGCTGGAGAACTTCGGCAGTTGTCAGCTCCACCTGGAATGGGCCGCTCCAGCAGAGCCCAAAGGTGACGGACAGGGACGCGGCAATAGCGGTATCAAGTTTTGGGGCGCGTTTGAGGTGCAGATTCTCGATTCCTACAACAACCGGACATACGCGGATGGTCAAGCGGGGGCGATCTACGGACAGTTTCCGCCAGCCGTCAATGCGACACTCCCGCCTGGACAGTGGCAGGCATACGACATTATCTTCGAATGCCCTGAATTTGATTCCTCGGGAAAGCTCATCGAACCGGCTTATCTAACCGTCTTTCACAATAGCGTTCTGCTTCATCATCATCGCGAGTTGACGGGTCCGACGGGGCGTGGCAATTCGCAGTATGGCAGCCATCCCCCCGGGGGCTCGATCATGCTGCAGGATCACGGAAATCCAGTCCGTTATCGAAACATCTGGGTCCGTCCACTGTAGGCTCGCAATAGCGGTTCAAGGTTTTGCCTCTCTTTCGCGATCCGGTTTCCATTGCATCGAGACAACGACATGCTCGGGATTGACGTTCTCGATGCGTAGGTCGGCGGAAACATTGATCAAATGGGATGCGACCGGCACGGCGATGAAAGTGCGTCCTTCAAATCTTTCAATGTCGACCGCGACGGCGACGGCGGTTGTGTTAAGCGTGGTGAAGGCGGGTTCAACTCCCGATAGTGTCACCTCCACATATTCCGGCTTGGGGCTTTCAATCACAACGTCATTGGGCACATTGCGATATTCAATTGGCACGACGTAGGTGCGTTGGACGGTATCGGTGTGGTAGGCGAACGTAAACCAAAGCGCGCCTGCGGTGAGAACCGCCCCCGCCTTGGCACCCCAGCCGGCAAGCCGACGAGTCGTTGACATGTCTTTAGCCCGGCCTTGCCCGTCGACGAAATCATAGATTTGATCCGCCAAAACAGCGGGATCGATAACCTTCAACTCGCCGTACTGAGCCAAAGTGATCGTGCCACGTTCTTCGGAGACCACCACCGTTAACGCATCGGAACATTCAGCGAGTCCCAACGCGGCTGCGTGTCGCGTTCCAGCATCGTGTACCTTATTGACTCGCGAACTCAGAGGCAGATGCAGGCCGAGTTTGGAGATCCTTTCGAGATCGATCAAGATGGCTCCGTCATGTCCTGGAGACTTCGGATGAAAGATGCTCAGCAACAGCGGTTGGCTGATGATCGCGTCGACGGGGATACCACCATGCAAGTGACGTTCAATCGATTGGCGTCCTGGAAAGACAATCAACGCCCCCACACGCTGATTCGCCATCTCGGCGACCGCCGCCGCGACGGCGGTAGCCATTCGCCGCAACGGCTCTTCATCGGAAGTCCCTCGAAACCAATGGACCGAGGTCAGGCGTTCAATCCCGTGACGGATGTCATTTTGGAAGACAACCAGGATCGCCAGAAAGATCCCCAAACTTCCGTAGTGAAACACGAACGTGGTGAGATACAAATCCAGCCACCGAGCCAGACCAAAGAGCAGGACGAGGGCTGCGGTGACGATTGCTAAAGATCGCGACGCTCGATCGCGCAGCCAAACGAAGAGGACATACAGAAGCGTCGCGGTGATGGCGATGTCCAGAAAGTCGGCAGCGCGAATCTGGTCAAACACGTTGCTCTGCAATCGAGACATCGCTCACGACCACAAATGGATGTTACCGAAGGACATGATACCGTGCGGGGTCCGAAATGATCCATTTGCATGATGTGAAGCGAATCACCCCATTTCCGCCCGCGCGGATCGTGTCGGCACGATGAGTGCTTGGCGACCAATGAGCCGCCAAGCACCGATGGATCGTGGTGGACGTTGCCGTACTCGGACTATTCCGCATCGACTTCTTCAAGAGCATCGGCCTTTTCTTCACCAGCCTCTTCAACCGCGTCGGCCTTATCCTCACCAACGCTTTCCTTGCGGTCCGCGATCGTTTCACCGCGTTCCTCAATCGCATCTGCTCGATCCTCCAACACGTCCTCGCGCGCACCGTCCGCGTTGTCGGCACGATCACGCAGATTCTCGGCGGCGTTTTGCGATGTGTCACGCATTGCTTCGGCCGCCGACTGCGATTGGTCACGGATATCTTCAGCTTGTTGTTGGGTTGTATCGCGAATCGCGTCGGCTTCTCGATCCATCGCGGATTCTTCGCATCCAACCATTGCAAGTGAACAAACAAATAGGGTGCAAGTCGCTAAGGTCTTCATAGCTCAGTTCCTTGTGGAAAGTACGTTTGGGCAACGAAGTTGTTGAACCAAACATCTTCACCATCAAGCAAGTTGCGTGCCACAGCGAACACCGCCGGTCGACATAGACAATCGAAAGGCCGCGTTGCCTACCCAAAGATATCCACCTGGAAGCGGGTTCGAAAGGATTACGAACACTGTCCCGCGAAACGAATTCCACGGACGATCTGGTTTGCGATCGCCTGTGCGTCGACCTTCCGCGCGACCTCCGCATTGAACGACCACTGACGGTGTTGACGCATGTCGCAAACCGTTTGGCCACGAGTCAATTCACCTTGTGTTTCAATATCGACCGCCATATCTTCCCACTGGAACAGATCGGGTTCCAGCAGCGCCATCAACGCAACCGGATCATAGAGCGGAATGGTCTCACGCCCCAGCTTTTGAATGTAGCTGCGAAACGCGAACGGCAACAAGTGATGCAGCAATTCCCCGGCTCGAGTATGCTTCGAAGGCAATTGTTCAAGCAGGTCGATTCCAAAAGCCACCGCGTCGGTGGCGTCAAGCGGAACAAGGCTTTTCGTCGTGGCGGAATGAATCACACTGCGAGCGGCAAGCGGATCAAAGTAAAAATTTGTTTCCGCGGCGGGGGTCACGTTACCCGGACACGATACCGCTCCGCCACTGATCACCAATCGATCGACGAGTGATTCCAGCCCCGGTTCACGCTGGAACGCACGGGCGATGTTGGTGAGCGGACCAAGACATACCAAGGAAATTTGGTTCGGGTATTGCCTCAACAATTCGGAAAGAATTTTTTCGCTGGGATGGCGATTTTGCCGACCACTGGGTTCAAACTGGCATCCCGCCAAACCATCGGGACCGTGTAATTCGATATCGGTGACAACGGGGGCTCCGTCACAGGGTGAAGCGATGCCGATCCGAGGATACTTTGGCGGATCGAGCTGCTGGATCATTCCCTGCACATTCGTCGTTGCTTGATCGGCATCGACGGTCCCCGCAGTGGCGGTGACGGCCAAGACCTCCAAACGCGGATCGAACAGAGCCATCGTCAACGCAATCGCATCGTCAATTCCGGGATCACAATCGATAATTACTTTTCTGGCCATAACACTTATTGTACGGTTGGTTACGCGGTGGCGAAACGGGGACGAATCCGGCACAATCTGATGCGCGGGATCGCCTGAACCCAAATTTTGAATCGTGACGACGCACGAGAACTTTGGCTCGTACTCTCCTTCATAAGAAATATGACAAATTCTTTTCAAGACGCAATTCAGTCCGCCCGAGGCGGAACGGATCTGTCGGCTTCGCTGATGGAGACGCTTATCGACACCATGTTGTCGGGAAACGCCAACGATCAGGAAATTGGTGATCTGTTGCTTGCCCTGCGTTCCAAAGGCGAAGCGGTTAGCGAACTGGTGGGGGCGGCGCGGGCGATGCGTCGCCATATGACACCGATTGATTCTCCATATCCCGTATTGTTGGATACCTGCGGCACCGGCGGTGATGGATCGGGAACGTTCAACATCAGCACCGCAGCCGCGATCGTGACGGCGGCGGCGGGCGTTCCCGTCGCAAAACATGGCAATCGAGCGATTACCAGCAAAAGCGGATCGGCGGATGTGCTGAGCGCACTGAATGTCAACATCGACACCGATCGTGATACCGTGCGGCGATGCTTGGCGGAAACGGGCATTTGCTTTTGCTTTGCTCAGCGGTTGCATCCCGCAATGCGTCATGTGGGGGCGATACGAAAGCAACTTGGCGTCCCCACACTGTTTAATCTGCTCGGGCCGCTTTGCAATCCAGCCGGCGCATCGCATCAGGTGCTGGGAACCGGCAAGCCACTCATTCAGCGGCAGCTTGCCGAATCGCTTCAGCAGCTAGGCGTCGACCGAGCGGTTGTTGTTCGCGGCCTGGACGGCCTGGACGAAGTGACGCTGGATGGGGCGACAGCAGTCATCGAAGTCGGTGCGGATGGCCTATCGGAGACGCAATGGTCACCTTCTCACTTCGGCTTGTACCCAGCCGGACCGATCACGATGCAAGCCGATGGACCATCTGAAAGCGCGAACATTATCCGGCGTATTTTGGACGGTCATCCCGGACCATGTCGCGATATCGTCGTCGCAAACGCCGCAGCGTCCATTTGGCTGTGTGGAAAGTCCGATACTCTCGAATCGGCGGCCCAAGTCGCTGGTGAAGCCATCGATTCAGGAGCAGCAAGGCAAACACTTGCCAAACTCGCGGAGCTCACCAACGTTTATACGGTGCGTGATCCGAGATGATGCCTTCGCGTCAAATGAAGCGAATCACCTCATTTCTGACCGCACGCGACATTTATTCCGTGCGTGATCCGAAATAATGCCTTCACGACAAATGAAGCGAATCACCTCATTTCTGACCACGCGATATTTAAAATCGTTTGCGAAGAGAAGCGTTGACGGACTGCGGAGATTATTCTTCGTTCAACGCATCGCCGTTTACCGATGCTTTCTGAAGATCAGACAGATGGACCGCGAAGTATAAGGTTGGTCCCGCGGTTGGAACACGAAACAATCCATCCGCTTCAAGCCAATGGATCGCTAACGAAGACAGATCTTGCGCATCGCCGGATGATGCATCGGTTCCCACATCCCGGAATACTTCAAATCGCGTTGTCTCGTAGATTTGCTTGATTTGCGATGAACTTTCTCGAACCACGGAGGGGAACGATTCGTTGGCCCACGCCCACAACCACGTTTGTTCCTCTGCATTATGGCTGCCGATGACCGTGATGCGATACGTTTGCGAACCGATCGACAACGTGCCCGCCTCCAGATCGTAATGCCAGTACGCCCCCTGTTCGACATGCGTCATGAATCGATCTTGCTTGACTTGTAATTCCTCTCGACACTGACGCAGCCATTCATAGAACGCCTCGTCGGTCATCGACTCCGGATCAGGAAGCTCTCGACAGTTCGGACAGTCTCGTGAATCGTGCATTGAATCATTCCAAAGAAAGACGGAGGGCAAACGAATTTCGCAACAGTTATCCCTGTTCAAAGAGCATTGCAATTCCCATACCCCCACCGATGCACAACGCGGCGATACCACGCGCGCATTCGCGACGTCGCATTTCGTGCAGCAAGGTGACGACGACCCGCGAACCGCTCGCCCCCAGCGGATGTCCAACCGCGATCGCCCCGCCGTTGACATTCACTCGCTCGATGTCCCACGCCAGCGATTTACCAACCGCCAATGTTTGAGCCGCGAAGGCTTCGTTGACTTCCAGCAAATCGATATCGCTCAAATCCAATACTCTTTGTTCAAGAAGCTTCTTGATGGCAATTGCGGGTCCCATTCCCATTTCCATCGGATCGAGTCCGACATTGCTGAACCCGCTTATCCAAGCAAGGGGCTGAATCCCTCGCTGCCGGACCTCCTCGCGACTCATTAACAGTACGGTTGCCGCTCCATCATTCAAACCCGACGCGTTCGCGGCCGTCACCGTTCCATCGTTTTCAAAGCACGGCTTCATCTTGGCGATCGCATCATATTGCAGGTCGCCACGTGGATGCTCGTCATGACGGTGCGTCGTTACCTCTCCCTTGCGTCCCGGCACCGCGACCTCAACGATCTGACGATCGAAACGATCGTCTGCCAACGCCGTTTGATAACGGTCTTGGCTGAGCATCGCGTAGCGATCCTGATCTTCGCGAGAGACGGCGAACTTCCGAGCAAGATGCTCCGCCGTGGAGCCCATGTGGCAATCGTTGAATGGATCCCAGAGCGCGTCGTGAATCATCGTATCGATCAATTGCCGGTGCCCCATCTTGAGCCCCCCGCGAACACCGGGAACGACATACGGAGCGTTGCTCATGCTTTCCATCCCCCCGGCGACAACCACTCGCGCCAGACCACACTGAATCGCTTGATAGCCGCAGGCGATCGCCTTTAATCCCGATCCACATAACATGTTGATCGTCGTCGCCGGAACATGGAAAGGAAGTCCCGCCGCAACGCTCGCCTGTCTTGCCGGATTCGCGCCACATCCCCCTGTGTAGACCTGCCCCATCACAAGCTCGTCGACTTGATCGGGCAAGACCTCCGCTCGGCGAAGCACTTCGGCGATCGCGATGCTTCCCAATCGATGCGCCGGCAAGGACGCAAACATTCCTTGAAACGAACCGATGGGCGTTCTTACCGCTTCCACAACGGCAACGGTCGGTTGGTCGGACGAGTTGTTCATTCTCGGGATTCCTGAAGGTAGATTTGCCGAAGTTCACGACGCATGATTTTGTTCGATGCCGTGCGGGGCAACTGATCGATCCTTCGCACATCGTGAATCTTAAACAATGGATTCAGATTGCGTTTGATCATCTGTTGTAACTCGGTTTGCAACGTCGAAAGGGTCGTTCGCGCATCGGCCCCCACAAACAAGATCAATCGATCGGGCCCTCCTCCCGTCGGCGGAACCGCACACGCGGCGACATGCTGGACCTCCGGATGTTGCGATAACAGTTCTTCAATCTGCACACAACTGACCTTGATGCCTCCCAAGTTCATGGCGTCATCCACCCGACCATCGGCTCGGAAATAACCTTCCGCCAGCGCTTCCATTTGATCGCCGTGGCGTCGCAGCAACTGACCGTTGGGACCAATTGGCAACTCCGCATAATAGACTTCATGGTGATCGCGATTGAGCAGTCGCGTCGATAATCCAAGCGATGGAGGCACCAGAAAGACTTCGCCGACGTCTTGACGCGAGCCCTTTTCGTCAAGCAGCATCCAGTCCGACCCCAATGCTTTGGCGGAGAACATTCCCGGTACGGCGGGCTTGGTCAGGATGCCCGATACGTAGCCTCCTCCGACTTCCGTTCCGCCGCAGTATTCAATCATCGGACGGTATCGGGCTCGCGACATCAGCCACAGCATATCGTTTGCGTTGGAGCATTCGCCTGTTGAACTGAACAGCCGAATGGCCGTCCAATCGAGACCCTCGATTGCGTTCCCCTTGCGCCACTGCGAAACAATGCTCGGCACCAATCCCAGCATCGACACCTTCGCCTTCATCACGAATTCGCAAAACGGTCGCCCCGTCGGAACGCAACTCGAAACGGCGATGGTCGCTCGATTGATCAATGCGGCGTATACCAGCCACGGACCCATCATCCAGCCCAGATTCGTTGGCCAGCAAAGCACATCGGTTGGATGAACGTCTTGATGGAAGTAGGCGTCGGCTGCTGACTTGATCGGCGTCGTGTGATCCCACGGGATTGCTTTGGGTTGCCCTGTCGTTCCCGATGAAAACAGGATCGTCGTTTCATCACCCGGCGCGCGGGGATCGCATCGCAAACGACGATCATCCGAAAGAAAGTCCGTCCAACCGCGATCATTTCCACGCAACGATTGCTCGCGATTCGAGTTTTCCGGCAGGACAATGATCGTCATGCCGGGTTGGTCGGCAACCTTCGCGTAAAACGGATGCGACTTGCCGTTGCGTGTGATTTGGTCCTGAACAAACATCAATCGTGGCTGCGTGATCCGTAACCGCACCGCGATCTCTTCGGTCGAAAAGCTTTCGGCAATCGTCACCGCGGCGGCACCAACGGCGATGATTCCCAGAAAAATAGCGATCGCATCGGTTGTCATCGGCATCGACAAAGCAACACGATCTCCCGGCCGAACCCCGGCAGCCCGCAAACCGTTGGCAACCCGCGCAACATTGGCTTTCAGTTGTCCATACGTTAACGTTTCCAAACGGTTTGCGTCGTCGCCGTGAATGAGTGCGATTGCATTGTCATCGGCCTGGAAGCAGCTCTCGACGATGTTCAGCTTCGCCCCTGGATACCACTGAACATGCTCGATTCCGCCGTCTAGATCATGAATCTTTGTCGGTCGCTGAGCGAAGCGGATCGACAGGGCTTTCGTGACCGCATCCCCAAAAGCTTCGACTTGCGTAACGGACCATTCATGCAGGTCCTCGAAACGCTCGAAACCATGGCGACGCATCCATTGACCGACATGTGATTGCTCGATGTCTTCCCCGGAAGGAACCCAAGCTGGGCAGGGAAGCCCTTGAGCCTGACGCGTTTGATAGTTTCGCCGATACAGCCATTCGTGCAAGGCAAACGGAACATTGGGCGAAAGCAATTCGCTCGTGATCTTCGTTCAGCGAAGCAATGGATCATCGATCGATGTCCATTGCTTCAAAAGCCGCGACCAGCGTTCCGCTTCGGCTGGTGATAACCCATGCTCCGCAAGCGTTTCAATTGATCCGTCGATCCTTTCCATTCTGTCGTTGCCTCAATCCAATGGTTTCAATGGCACGACGGAAAAGTCTAATCGACGAACCATGCTATCGCACAGGCGTGACGCTGAAATTGAGATCGCGGAGCACCGTGTTCCCACTTTCGATTGCCGCAACCAAAGGCTCGATATCGGTCGCCACTCGATCATTCTCCGCCGCGATACGCACCTGATAACTTCCCGCCTCGTGCAGGGAAGCAAATCGATATCGACCATTTTGATCGGTGACCGCAGTCTCCACGACCTCGCCATCCTGAGTCAACAGTTCGACGACCACTCCAGCAGCGGGAGCTTCAGGTCGGGGGCCATTCGAATCGCGTGGTGGTTGCGGAGGACGAGGTCGCGAATTTCGATCGGAATTCGATTGCGCGCCGCTTGATCGAGCGGGTCGCCATCAATCGCTGGATCAGGCGGAGCAAGCGTGACGCGTCCACTGATTTCAGGTTTGAAGAAGAATACGTTCGGCTGCAAGGAGTCAACGTCGGTGTTGCGCTTAATGACATCGGCCAATGTCGTCCGTTCAACCTGTCGCAACTCAGGACCGCGGAGCGTATTCTGATACCAGAAACGATCGCCATCGCGTAGTCGCTCGAACTGATCGGCGATGATCGCTCGCGTCAATTCGCCGACCGAAGCCCGCGCACATGGTCCTCCGCCAACAAGCCGACCCACAAATCGATGTTGTTGACATCGCCATACAAAGCCTCCAGCTTCGATTGCAATTCAGGATCGCTGGTGATGTCCGCGAAGGATTCAACGCTTGGCAAACCGTAAGCAGTTCGCGTTGCGTTGTAGTCCGCCAAACCATGGTCGCGACCACGTTGAATGTTCAGCGCGGCAAGGTCCAACCCTCCCGAACCGGGAGGTCCAAACAGGAAGTTGCGTAAACTGTCAACGACGGTCAAGTCGATCTCTTGCGACAGAGAGGACGCGTCATATTTAAGAATCGCATCGATTCCCATCTCGTTAACAATCGACGTGTTGAAAAACGCGTCTTTCAGGGCGATCTCATCGCGCACATCCAGACCCTGATTGTCAAAGAAACCGATGTCATCGTTCAGCGTGCTGTGACCGAAGCGGAACGCGGCGGTTGAGAACTCATTGGCGATGCTCGGATCGACGGTTGCGTCATAACCTTCGTAACGCGAGATCGCATCGCGTCCCAACAGCGCGGGGAGGAACTCGTTGTACGTAATCGCCTGAAGTTGCGCGATGACCATTCGACGTGCCGCTTGATAGATCTCTTCGTCGGTCAAGGAAGGATCCTCGGCTTGCATTCGGTCAGCAATCCGATTGTGTTCTCGGACGAAGAGCGTTTGAATCGCGGTCAACGAAGGATTCTCACTCGCTCGAATATCGCCGGCGATGACCATTCCCTGTTCGTTGACCGGCAACAGATTGTCTTCGGTAACGGTCATCCGTCCTCCGACAAACTCTCGCAAGGCGCTCGCCGTCTCCGCATCACTTCCGTAAACCTGCGATCCGTCGACAAAGGCGGTGATGGCGTTCATCTGCTGTCGAGGATTGTCGATCGAGGTGCCCGTTAAAGCATCAAACATCGAACGCGACATGGGAATCGTACTCTCTCCCGTCCCCTGCGGATCGAACAAGGCGTCCCCCGTCGGAACCGCAATGTCGAACGATTCACCCTCCTGCTGCGAAAGGGACAAATCAATGTCATGGTCCAGAAACTGGCCCCATACATAAAGAAATGCCGACAAGTCGCGTTGGCTGAACAAATCCTCTTCTCCCACGGCCGACAACACGTTGCTGATCTCGCGAGCGCTGGGCCGATCAGAACCCGCGGGCTGGTCGATGCCATCGGAGTAGTCCGCTTCCGCGATACGAATCAACTGAGACCCGGCGGAACCGAGTTCGGGATTCTCCAAGTTGTTACCGCTGCCATCGATCGAGCGGACTTCGTCGGTCGCCGGCGGTTGCGTCGTATCGGGAGGTGTTGGTGCTGGCGGTGCCGGCGTCTGCGGTCGCTCATCGCTTCCCGGTCCAATTCGATCGCGATTGCGATTTAAGCGGTTGATCACAATCAACGCATCAATCGCCGTGCTTCGACCATCATTGTTGACATCGGTCATCTTTCGTCCGCGTTGATCTTGGGCGTTCCCGTTGTCGGCACCATTGCCCAGTTGCAAGCTTTGACGATTCATTTCGTTGATAACGGTTAAGGCGTCGATCGCCGTCACCGTACCATCTTGATTCACATCTTCAGGCATCGACACATTGTGAAACATGTTTGCGGCGAGAAGTTGTCGCGTTTCCAAGGCCTCGGCGCACAGCCGACGGCGTTTCGTGCGACGCAGCGATTGATTTTGATGAGCGTTTGAAGACGAGCTAAAGAAGCGGTTCCAGTGAAGAGACATGATTTCCCTCATGCGGGTTCGAGAAGAGAAGAAGTGACAAGCAGCGAACTGTTGATCGGCGTTCGCTCAATCGAGCGAACTCAATTTCTGTGGGGAGAATTCATCTCCATTTCCGTTTGCAAAATCTGAGAAGAAAACGAATCACTAAGCATCGGGAGGTTCCGGTCGGTCATCTCCGCGCGGCGTTGGTGGCGGCCCCGGTCGATCGCCATCGCGACGTGGAGGCGGAGGACCAGACCGGTCATCATCGTGTGGAGGAGGCGGTGGTCCTGGTCGGTAGTGGTCGCGTGGCGGTCCTGGTCGCATGTGATCACGCGGAGGAGGTGGAGGTGGCATTCTCTTGAGTTGCTCTTGTTGTTCGGCCGTCAGGATCTCAGCAAGTTTCTCATCGACGGTTTTCTGAAGTTGAGCAATCTCTTCTCGTTGTTCAGCACTCAGTTGAAGCTCGCGCTGAAGACCCTCGGGCAGAACTTGTCCTGGGCGTGGGGGAGGACCATGCGGTCGAGGCCCGTGAGCTTCGCCATCGTCGCGGCGCGGATCATCTTGACGTCGATCACCTCGGCGTCGATCATCGCGACGTCCTTCATCGCGGCCGCCACGAGGTCGGTGCTGAACAAAGTCGCTCGACGGTGTGCCACGGAACGCTCGCGGCACGACAGGCCAATTCTCCGTCAGAAAATAGGCGTATGTCCCGTCTGGAAACTCAGGAGTGATCGTCTCGCGTCCATTGCATTCGTCCAGATCGCCACTTCCGGCAACGTATTGATAATCGGCGACGAACGTTCCGTCATATTCCCCGTCGGGCGCGTCCCCACCGGGGCGTTCTCCCTTCTTCAATTCAAAGCTGGAGGTTAGCTGAACGATCTCCGAGTCGGGATCTTTCGGGTCGCTGTAACCATACATCGCGTAAATCGGAAATCCGTCCGCGGCCCATCCAATCAGCGGCGAGTGCTTCGAAGGATCGAGCTTCACCGAATCGAGCAAGCCGGTTGGCAATCCGTGATAGTGATACTTGCCGTTAGGCTGAACATGGGCGTGCGAGAAATCGATACCCAAGTCGATCGCTCCGGACAATGGTTCGTACCGCCATCCCGGCTCGCCATCGTAATACTCCGCCGCTCCTGGATCCCACGGCACGCCATTGATCGCAACTCCGAAAGCACCTTGCAATGGAGTTACCTGTTCGGCAATGGTCGGTTGTGCGGGAATGCGATAGACGTGGGCTTGAGCGGCTATCCGATTCGGATTCCCTCGATTGGGGAAGGCTCCCGTCTTGTGATCTGGAATGCCATTGGACGTGATCACGCGCAGATCGCCAACGACTTCGATGCTTACCTCGCTTTCTTGGGACGGCTCCGACGTCGCCGGTTCCCGACACAATTCCCCTTTCTCAGTAACGCGATGCAATCTCCCATGAGGCGGTTGTGCAAATGCAAACCACGCCGCGCCACCGATTATGGCGAAGCAGCTAGCGGCAATTACTGCCTTTTTCATCTTTGAAGTCTCCCTTTCATGTGGTGAACACGTCTGCAACGCGGAACGGCCATCGACAAAGGCTTCGGTTGCATCAAGACATGCGTAGGGGATCGAACAGGGGGGCCAAAAAAATAAACTTTCCAGAAAATTGGCCCCACCTCCCCACAAACTGCGCATTAGCAAATGGTGAATTCCAAATACAATGATGAACACGCGATGTTATACCGTGCGTGAGCTGAAATGATTCCTTCGCGTCAAATGAAGCGAATCACCTCATTTCTGAACACGCGATGTCTATATTGCGCAAATGTTATTCAGTTGATCTTGTGACGTGGTTGCTCTATGAACAGCGAAGTGACGGAGATTCTCGGAGCGATCGAACAAGGGGATGAGCAGGCCGCTGCGCAATTGTTGCCCCTTGTGTACAACGAGCTTCGTCGCTTGGCGGCTAGAAAGTTGGCCCATGAAGCGGTCGATCAAACCCTGCAACCGACCGCGCTTGTCCACGAAGCGTTCCTGCGATTGGTTGGGGGACAGACGTCGCCACATTGGGAGAATCGAAGTCATTTCTTTGCCGCGGCGGCTCAGTCGATGCGACGGATCTTGATCGACGCGGCACGTCGGCGACGAGCGGACAAGCGGGGCGGCGCTTTCCAGCGTATCGAACTGTCTGACGATGTCGCTGTCGTGCAGCCGACAGATTCCGAAACCATGCTGGCGCTGGACGACGCGTTGACAAAACTTAGCGATCAATCCCCCGAAATCGCTAAACTTGTGGAATTGAGATATTTTACTGGATTAACCGTGGAACAAACCGCTGAACTGCTGGACATCTCCACGCGGACGGTGAAGCGCAATTGGGCGTATGCAAGGGCTTGGCTTCGTCGCGAAATGGATGGCGACGCAAGCGGTTGTAACGCGCGTGGTCCGAACTGATGCCTTGGCGCCAAATGACGCGAATCACCTCATTTCTGACCACGCGACGTATTGAAAGGTGTTGAAAACTTGATGAGCCAGCCGTGCGAACAGTCGATATTCTTGAATGCCATCGAGTACGAAGACTCGGTTGGACGCGAGGCCTATTTGGATCAAGCCTGCCGCGACGACAAGCAGCTTCGCAGAAGTGTCGATGCGTTATTGAGGGCGCACGAGCGACCTTCGCATCCACTTGACCGTCCCCCGGTCGCCCTCCCCCGCCCTGCTATCAAGAGCCGCGTGGGAACGACGATCGGCCCCTATCGACTGATGGAACAGATCGGCGAAGGGGGATTCGGTCTTGTCTTCGTCGCGCAGCAGTTGAGCCCGGTCCGCCGACAGGTTGCGTTGAAAATCATCAAGCCGGGGACCGAGTCAAAAGAAGTAATCGCACGCTTTGAAGCCGAACGGCAGGCATTGGCGATGATGAATCATCCGCACATCGCTCAGGTGCTCGATGCGGGCGTGACGGACGAAGGGCACCCGTTCTTTGTCATGGAATTGGTGCGTGGCGTGCCGGTTACACAGTTCGCCGATGCGCAGAAGCTGGCGTTGCCCGAACGCCTGGCATTGTTCATGGACGTTTGCAACGCGGTACATCACGCGCATCAAAAAGGCGTCATCCATCGCGACATCAAGCCCTCCAACGTGATCGTAACACTGCACGATGCGCGGGCGGTCGCAAAGGTGATCGATTTCGGTGTTGCCAAGGCGATCGGCCCCTCGCTGACCAATAAAACCATCTATACGCGATTTTTCTCGATGATCGGCACTCCGCTGTACATGAGCCCTGAACAGGCGGAGATGAACGGTCTGGATATCGACACGCGCAGTGATATCTATTCGTTGGGCGTGCTGCTGTATGAGTTGCTTGTCGGCAAACCGCCGTTCGATCGCCAGCGTTTGGAATCAGCGGGTCTGGATGAGTTGAGGCACATCATTCGGGAGGAAGAGCCACCGCTGCCCAGCAAACGGGTAACAACATTAAACGCACAGATGACGACGACCGCGGCGGTGCGTCAAATCGATCCCCGGCGTTTTTCATCCAAACTGCAAGGCGATTTGGATTGGATCGTCATGAAGGCGATGGAAAAGGACCGCAATCGACGATACGATTCCGCCGCTTCGATGGCGCGGGATATCGCTCGCCATCTGAACCAGCAGCCGATCGAAGCTCGTCCGCCAACACTTGCCTATCAATTGGCGAAATTCGCGCGTCGACAACGCACGGCGCTCATGACAACCTCTCTGGTGATAATCGCGATGTTGATCGGAACGGCCGCCAGCATCTGGCAGATGAACGAGGCGATCAAGGAACGCAATGAGAAAGAGATTGCGCTCCGCGATGCAAACGCGGCCAAGAAACAACTCGAACTGTTCGCCCAAGGGCTAACGACGGCTCATGCGCTGATCGCCGACGCACAAACCCACGCGAATGCAAAACGTTGGCGGCTGGCGGAGGAGCATTACGAACGTGCGATCCAACAGTATCCCAACTATTTCCTTCCTTGGGTCAGTCGCGCGCAGTTCTTTGCCAATCGGACGCTTTGGAATGAAGCGGCCGACGATTATGCTAAAGCCATCTCGCTGGGCGTCCCGATCGATTCGCCGCAATTCTATGGCGTCGCCGGTCTGCTGACGTGGACACAGCGCGATCACGCGGCATCCGTTTTTGGGCGGCAACTTGATCAGAGGATTCAGGAAGAATTGCCCTCGCAAGCTTGGGACCTGGTTCGTAATTGCGTCTCCGCTCCACAATCCATTGGCGATCAAAGATTTGCCGCGCTGGCTATGCAGACCGAACGTTGGCTTCGCGAAGGACGCGATCACCGGCAAAACGAACACCCTCGTCCGCATCCGCCCAGGCATGCTCCGCCGCATCCACCCGGTCCGCACTTTGACTTTCTTGGTCCTTCCCCTCCCCCTCCGCGACGAGAGCCGGCTCGCCCGCGTCACGATGGCGTCGGCAATCTGCCCCCGATGCCCATTCGGTTGTATATCGCGGGGTTGACGCAACTGCGGGCGGGCGACATCGATGCCGCGCTCCGCCACTTTGAGCAAGCGTTAGCTGACCGCGAGAATCCCCGGAAAGATCTCCTGCGAGCCCCGTTGGCGATCGCCTATCATCAACTCGATCGCTCCGACGCGCCCGCCGAGAGTGGACCGAATCGTCGGCGGCCATCGAGCGAACATTGGGAAACGTTTTGGAGAACGAAGATTCCTCCGGCCAACTGTATTGGCTTGATATCGTTGAAATGCTTTGCTTTCACAGGGAAGCGACGATGCTTATCGAAGGCAAGTCCGTGGAGGAGTGGCCGCAAATGGAGCAAATCCAGCGTCAACGTTCTCGCTGAGTACCCATTACCCATTCAATGAAGCGAATCACCTCATTTCTGACCACGCGACGTATATCTTGCGACGTAGTCACTCTAGGAGTCTTGCTGCTAGAACCACCAAAAGCGTTAGATACCGCAACTGAAAAACAGCTTGTTTTTCTGGCCGAGGGAGCAGAAATCTGGTATTTTGGAATTTATTGAATAAGATGACAGCAGTTTACGTCCCA
Organism: Pirellulaceae bacterium; assembly: GCA_041399105.1. Lineage (GTDB taxonomy): Bacteria > Planctomycetota > Planctomycetia > Pirellulales > Pirellulaceae > Rosistilla. Next base: position 26,777 of record JAWKTL010000036.1, read on the forward strand.
CAACCTTCTCCGGCATCCATGATCTTGTCCAAGGCCGGACCGTATGGAGTTTTGACATGGCAGCTCGCGACGATTCCGTCATTCGCGGCAGTTTGATTACCTGCATCATCATCCTCGTGTTGTCGCTGGTGGGCAATTTCTTCATGTGGCAGTGGGGAGATTCCGCAACGCAGGAAAAAGACAAAGCCAACACGTCACTGCAGAACGCACAGAATCAAGTGCGAAGCCAAGACAGCAAGATTCAAGTGATGGAACGGATGTTGGGCGTCGGCCAGATGACCGAAGCGGAATTCGCCCAGATGCTGACCAGTGCCGGAAGCGACGAAAAGATGAATCTGATCGAAAAACAGTTCGCTCAGGACATGGCGCTGATCGGCGAGGAAAGCAAGAAAAACTATCATGAACTTCCGGCATTCTTAATGCAGACGATTCGCGACAAGTCCGCTGCATTAGCGACTCAGCAAGCGCAGATTGAGCGTTTGGAGAAGGAAAAGAACGAGGTCATCGCCCGTGAGACTGCTCGTGCTGACGAAGCGATCAAGGACAAGGAGAATCTGAACAAACAATTGCAGCAAGCGATGGCGGACTTGGTGGAAGCTCGTAAAGATCACAATTTGAAAGTAGCGCAAATCGAGGACGATAAGGAAAAATTAAGACAACAGATCACATCGATAACGCAGAAAGCAACGCAAGAAAAAACGCAACTTGTTCGGCAGACGACGCAGCTTCAAACCACCATCGACGACCAGAAGGAAGTTATCGAAGGTTATCGCAATGACGAATTTGAAGTGGCTCAAGGACGCGTTACCGAAGTCTTGCCGGGTGGAAACGTCGTGTTCATTAATCTGGGCAGCGCCGATGGCCTGCTGACCGGTGTGACCTTTGGCGTGATCGACCGAGATGATGTTCGTGTCGCGAATGCTGAACCGAAAGGAAATATCGAAGTCACAAAAATCTTGGGTGCCCATTTGGCCGAAGCGCGTGTTATCTACAACAAGGAAATTCGGAATCCGATTATCGAGAACGACAAGATCTTCACACCGTTGTGGGCTCCTGGCCGAAAGGTCGAAATTGCATTGGCCGGGCTGATGGACTTGGATGGCGATGGAGTGGACGATTCGGATCGCCTTAAAGCGATGATCAACTCCGTCGGCGCTAAGGTCAGTGCTCAGGTCGATGCTCGCGGTGGAGAAACCGGTGAGATGACATTTGATACGCGATTCCTGGTGCTAGGAACAAATCCTGAATTCGGTACTACGGAGAACAACAGTGAGAACAAGAACGAAGCGATAATGGCCGGGATATCAAAACTGAAAGCGCGAGCGAAGCAACTCGGTATCACAACGATCTCGCTGAACAAGTTGGTTGGCTATCTTCGCAGCTTGGACGAAAACTTGGTCATTCCTTTGGGCTCGCAAGCTCGTGGCGACGACTTTTTGCCCGATCGCATTCGAGGTGCCAGCCGTCGCAGTCCCGGTAACGTATCCGATCTGTTCAACCGAGCGGCACCACCACGGACCAATTCCACTCCGTAAAGTACGGCAGGTTCTTTGAATGCGTGCGGGAGGAAGAAATTTACCAAAGGTTCAATCCCTCACCTTACTCTGGGCTGCGTCGAATTTGGGGTTGACGAACGGTTTTGCAAAACTGAGTACCATGATTTCTGTCCAAGTAGCAGTGCGATGACAGTCGCATTCAGTTTTGCTTAGGGGCAATGCCCCAGTCGTTTACCTAGCCCAGCCGCGACGGGCCAAAAAGTAGCGAAGCGATTTGAAGCCGCAACCTCAATTTTTGCGCAGTCCTGGGACTACGCCCCCACCGAGGCGGAGGAGACCATCGACGGCGGGATATCAGTCTTCCTGAAGTTGCTTACTCTTGATGGGCGGCGAGTTGTTGCTTCGCGACGGGCGGCGGCGTAACGCTTGACCAGTTCGTCCGTCGTCACACCTGCGAGGATTACGAAACCGATGACCGCAAATTCAATGTTCATTGGAATGGCGTCAATCAGCGTGATTGAATTTCTCAAGACTTGCATGACCGCCGCTCCGATCACGACGCCAATGATTGTTCCCTCACCGCCACGCAAGCTGCAGCCTCCGAGGACAGCCGCCGCGATCGCGTACAGTTCGTAAAAGTTGCCGAAGTCAACAGGTTGGAAGCGCTACCGACATCCAAGACAAACAACATTCCGCCCAAGCCACTCAGCAGCCGCTGATCATATACGCCAGGATGATCATCCGATCGGTATTGATGCCGCTAAATCGGGCCGCTGTTTCGTTACGCCCCAACGCCAACATATAGCGTCCGAAAATCGTGAAGTTAAGAAAAACGATCGCGATCACGGCCACCAATGCAAGGATCAAGCAAGGATAAGGAATTCCGAACTCCGCCTGGAATCGCCAACTGACCTTGTGCGAGGACTCTCAGTGATTCAAATCCACCCCTGAAGCCTTGCGTTTGATGGACGATCCCACGCGTGACTCCTCGATAGATCAACAGGCCGCAAAGTGTGACGATGAATGGCTGAAGCCGAAGCTTTGTGATCAGCAGTCCGTGACTGAGTCCAATCGCCAGCGATATCCCGAATACGAACAACAACGCTACCGGCACGGACAGTTCCTGTTGCACCAGCATCCATGGCAGCAGACAGCCGATCAGGCAAACAACCGAACCGATCGACAGGTCGATCCCGGACGTGATGATTACGAACGCGACGCCAATCGAAATGATGCCGAACAATGCGCTGCGACGGATCAAGTTTTCGATGTTGTACGTCGTCAGAAAACGATCGCTCATCAAGGCGGTTAGAATGCAAATGACGACGAGCAAGCCGGCGATGCCGAGAATTTTTTTCATAGTGTTGCCGATTCTGTTTCCGCAAAGTTCGACTTTGGATGATTCCCAACCCCTCCGGTTGCCAATTGCATCACCGCCGACTCGGATAGTTGGTCGGCTGTTAACTGGCCGCTGATTCTTCCTTCATGCATGACGAGCACGCGATCACTCATGCTTAAAACCTCTTCCATTTCGCTCGATACGAATAGGACGGCGACGCCCTGCTGAGCGAGTTGCTCCATCAGACGATAAATTTCTTGTTTCGCTCCGATGTCGACGCCTCGAGTCGGCTCGTCCAAGAGCAACACTTTTGGATCCATCGACAACCATTTGCCGATGACGACCTTTTGTTGGTTGCCCCCCGAGAGGTATTGCGTCTGCTGTAAGTCCGTGGCCGCCTTGATCTTCATCTCGGCCATCATCCGATTCGAGTCGCTCCGTTCTCGCGATCGATTTAAGAGCGTTCCGCCCAGGGCATGTCGATCCAGGCTCGGCAATCCGATATTGTTGCGAATCCCCATCTCCAGGATCAGTCCCTGCTGTTTGCGATCTTCGGGAACCATTGCGATTCCCGCCGCGATCGCGTCGCGGCAACTGGTCAGTCGCAGCGGTCGATCATCGACAAGAACATCCCCCGACAATGCCGGTTGGGTTCCGAAGATCGTTGAAAGCATTTCGGTTCGCCCCGCCCCGACCAATCCGGCCACTCCCACCATTTCGCCGGCATGCACTTTGAAGTTCAACTCGTGAGCAGGCCATGTCCGCGTCCGCAAACCGCGAACCTCCAAGATCGGATCGCCGAGCGTGTGCTTTGTGCGGGTGTAGAATTGTGAAATGTCGCGCCCCACCATTCGCTGCACCATGGCATTGTGATTGATTTCGGCGCGGTTGAGGTCGCCGGCGTTCTCCCCGTCGCGAAGGACCGTGACCGCGTGGGCCAGTTCCTCGATCTCGCCCAGGCGATGCGAAATATAGATGATCGTCACACCTTGGGCGCACAGTTTGCGAATCACTTTGTACAGCGCTAGCGTCTCGTGCTGTGAAAGACTGCTTGTCGGTTCGTCCATGATCAAGATGCGAGCGTCGACCGACAGGGCTTTTGCGATCTCGACCATTTGCTGCATCCCAATGGTCAGCTCACCGACTCGTGTATCCGGATCGACTTCCAAGCCGACCATTTCCAAGTAAAGCTTTGATTGCCGACGAATCTCACCTCGGTCAATTAAGCCAAATCGCAGCGGTTCGCGTCCCAAGAAGATGTTGGCGCCAACATCCAGGTTGTCGGAAAGATTCAGTTCCTGATGAATGAGGGCGATTCCCAAGCTCAGCGCGGTGGAAACCGAATCGATCCGAACCGGTTTGGCATCGAGCAAGATTTCCCCTGAATCAGGTTCGTGAACGCCAGCCAGGATCTTCATCAAGGTGCTTTTGCCGGCACCGTTTTCACCAATAACGGCATGCACCTTGCCCGGCGCGACCTGCAATGAAACGTTTTGCAAGCTGCCGGAATACCGGCAAATCGCTTGGTGACGTTGCGAACCTCCAACAACGCTCCGGATGCCTCGGCCACAGCGGTCATTCTTCGCTCAAATTCTTCTTCAATTCGGTCCAAAACTCGTCCACGTTATCGCTACGAATCTTCCGTGCCGGAATGTTTAGAAACTTATCTTCAGGAATTCCCAGGTCCGCAAGTGACTCCCCACGAGTCAGTCCCGCAAGAACCCTCACCGACTGCCGTCCGTACTCGAACGGGTTTTGCACCACCGCTGCGTAGACGTGTCCATCTTTAATTCCTTGCAACGTTTCGTCGGCTTCATCAAATCCGATGACCTTGATCTGGCCCAGCTTATCACCCTGCTTTAGCGCTTCAAGCATCAACGGCGGATTGTATGCAAACAAGCCGACCATGCCGGCAAGATCGGGATGCCGACTGATCGCATCTTCGGCGTTCGCCTTTCCTGCGCGATCGAATTGATCGGTGTACGTCCCGACGATATGCCACTTTCCCTCTTTGATTTCGGCATCCGGTGGATCGAAACGAGAAGGGTCTTCGCTGCGTTCCAGCACAGCATCAATGACACCCTGGCGACGGCGACGCGAATTGTCCTGCTCCAGCCTGCCAATGAAGATCGCCAGCTTGCCCCCGTCCGGCATTGCCTCACGCACCAATTCACCGCACATTCTGCCCGCCACATAATTATCCACACCGATGTAACAGAGTCGATCTGAATCGGGGGCATCGCTGTCGTGCGTGATCACGTTTGTGATCTTCGCCGCCTTGTTCAGCAGTTCCGTTTGGTTCTCCGGATCGATTGGGCTGACGGCAAAGCCATCAATTCCTTTGGTGAGCAAATCTTCAATCATTCGCTTCTGGTCGCTGATTCCCTCAGCAGGCATCAAGACCTCCACGTCCGCATTGAATTCGTCCGCCGCCTGCTTGGCACCGGCTTCAGCGATCACCCAAATGAAGCGACGCCATTGGTGACATAAGCGACTTTGGGTTTGCCGCCATCACCGGAGGCCGACGAATCCTCGCTCGATTTTGGCGTGCATCCGGCGAACATGGCCATCGCAAACAACAGCAATAAGGTGACATTGATCTTCATGAACGGAATCCCGCCTGGTAAGGAATCGATTTCAGCGATTGGAATGACTTTCGACGTCATGCCGACAGAATAAAAGCCATCCGCTTCAGTGAACTTATACCGTGCGTGGTCCGAACGGATGCCTTCGCGTCAAATAAAGCGAATCACCTTATTTCTGACCACGCGACGTATAAATCAATAATGAACGCGTTTGATGTGACGTTGTGTCAATGTTTCTCAGTTGATCTCGCGACGAGGTCGCTTTAAGGTTTGTTAGTATCGTGTGCGGGTTGGAACAGGTCAAGCCGCCGCGTGAACGGATGCTTTACATCAACGATGAACGCGTTTGATGTTATACCGTGCGTGGTCCGAAATGATGCCTTCGCGTCAAATGAAGCGAATCACCTCATTTCTGACCACGCGACGTATATCTTGCGGTAATGTTTGTCAGTTGATCTTGCGACATAGTCGCTCTAGGACACAACGCGTGCTAGAATCTGCGTGATTGCGGTGAACTTGCCGTTGCATGCGACGCGCACTGCGACCGGCGTGCTCCGACATGGCCGTGCCGAGCACATCTTTCGAGAATCGACGTGAACGAAATCCCTGAACCGCTTCTGATCAGTCCTCGTATCTCCGTGATACCGATCATTCACGGCAGCGGCGATTTTGCGTGGGAAGTACGCCGCTGGATGCTGGAACATGAATTCGATTGTGTCGCCCTTCCCCTGCCCCAGTCGTTTCAGGCACCGGTGGAGAAAGCGGTGTTGCAACTGCCCAAGCCGGCGATTGTGATTCAACCCGCCACGCCTAAGTTTACGCCATCGGAATGGTCGGAAGAATCAGGCGACGATGACGATGACGATTCGCCACCGCTGAGCTACGTCCCCATCGACCCTTGCCAGCCGGTGATCATGGCGATTCGGATCGCCATGGGAGAGCATCTGCCCAGGCACTTCATCGATCTGGAGACCGATCCGTTCCAACCGCTTTCGGCGACCATGCCCGATCCGTTTGCGCTCAAACGGGTTTCTCTGGAACGCTTTGCCGTGGCCATGTTGCCGGGTGTGCCGCATCCACCCGATCGGCAGATGCAACAGCGCATCGAATATATGGCGAGGCAACTTCGAGAACTGGAGCGCAACCATAACAAGATCTTGTTTGTCTGCAGCGTCCTGCAATGGCCTTGGGTTCGGCAAGCGTACCGCGAAATCAACGACGGCCCCATTGAGCATGATGTCGTTGAACAACCGATCGCCTACGATGTGGCGCGTCGATCGCTGAATTTCTTATTCGGCGAGATTCCGTACATCACCGGTCTGTACGAACGCGCGCGTGCCGAGTTGGAGGATGATCGCTTTCTGTCGATCGACGGCGTCAAGCACTTGTTGATTGCCTCGCGAGATGCGTATCGCAATGACCTGAGACGTCGCGCTCGGAAGATTACACCGATGCTGCTGGGGCAATGCCTGAAATACACTCGAAATTTATCGTTGATCACGCGTCGCATGACACCCGATCTGTACACGATCGCCACCGCCTCGAAGCAGATTCTGGGCGACCAATTCGCGATGCATGTGGTTGAAACCGCGCGGTCGTATCCGTATTTGAACGAGGATCTTGACGATCCCCAACGTCAGCGCGTGACACTCGGGATCGATCAGGCACGTTTGCCTGACGGTGAGATTGTTCCGCTGGTGAGCCGCCTGCCGGGGCCGGTTGTCACATGGCAAACATTGCAACTGAATCGGCGGCCCACAAGAGAGGAGGCATTGAAGTGGCAGTATCGCTGGAACCCCTACGGCCAATGCAGTTATCCCCCTGAAGACAAACAGATCGAGAACTTTCGGACGCGAATCTTCGAACGCGCGCAAGCGATTCTGGGAGCCGATTTGGCGCGGACGGAGAAGTTCACGACGAGCGTCAAGGATGGCATTGACATCCGCGATACGCTCCGTCATTGGTACGAGAAGCAGATTTTCGTCAAAGTCATGCCTCCCGACCGCGGCAAGCTGGATTGTTGCGTCATGTTGTTCGACAGCCCATCGGACCCACGCGACTATCCTTGGCGGACGACTTGGTTTGCCGAACATGACGAAGAATCGACGCTCGCCTTTTACGCCACCGACTTTACGAAGGAACTTGTCGGTCCGGGGATCGGTTTGTCAATGTACGGGGGTGCGATGTTCCTTTTTCCTCCCGTTGTGATCCAGGACATTTGGAACGACCCGCGTTTGAACTTCGTCGACTCATTGGAGGAGCGATTGATTGCGGCGGCCTGCCTGTATTCTCGCTCGCGTCAGGTCGCCGTGATGGCCTCCCTTCCACCGGGAGCAGGCTGGCGTCGCTTGGCGCGTCGGTTTAACAAGCACTTGATTCACGTTCCAGCGGGATCGTTCAGCGAAAGCCATATTCAGCAACTTCGCATGGTCCATGTGCTCAACGGTCAGCACATCCGCAGCTATGCGGCCGACTTCATCCGCAAAGCGTAATGGATCCTGTAATACGTCGCGTGGCCGAAAATGAGGTGATTTGCTTCATTAAATGCAAAAGCATCATTCCAGCCCACGCACGGCATAAAGATCTTACCGCACGGGATCTTTAACAAGATCCACTACAAAACGAGACACCGACAGTCATCCAACCTTGAGCTTCAAACCGCGAAGGCCATTACTCCCACCATGCACAGCCTCACCATATTCCATTCGTTGAAAAGGTCTCAACCACTTCACAGAACAATCATTTCGTCGACTCGACATGTGCTGGTGATTGCGATGCTGTTTACGTGCATGATCGATGCCGTCTTCGCTCGCGTCACTCGTTTTGAGGTCACCGAGCGGGAATCGTTTGCCGATGGGGCGGCGTTTGGCGACGTTGGCGCCTACGAAAGGATTCGTGGGAAGGTCTATTTCGCCATCGATCCGGCTTCGCAACAGAATCAATCGATCGTCGACCTGCGACACGCCTCGGTAAACGCAAGCGGACAGGTGGAATTTACATCCGACTTCGTCATGCTTGCCCCCGCCAATCCGCGGCATGCTTGCGGTGCGATCCTTTATGGTGTGAACAATCGCGGCAACGTCTTGTCGCTGAAGTTCTTTAACGACGCGGATGGGTCGAATGATCCGCGGACCATCGACCATGCCGGCAACGGCTTCCTATTTCGCAAGGGCTGGGTCTTCATCAGCAGTGGTTGGGATGGCGAGTTGCTTCCAGGGGGCAATCTGTTGCGTATCGATGTTCCCGTCGCGGACAATGCGTCATCGCCGATCATCGGTCCAGTGCGTTATGAAACATTTGTCAATAAGCCGGTCGACCGAGTGAACATCAACGCGGCACGGAGCCTTCACGGTGCCTATCGCCCGACGGCGAGGGGGCTTCGCGAGGCAACGCTGACATGGCGACTGCATCCCGAGGATCCTCGTGTCTCCGTCCCCCGAGATCAGTTCCGGCTGGACGTTCAAGATGGCGATACCGCGGCGAGCGGAAGCCTGCCGTTGATCGAGCTTGTTGTCCCCAGCGGTTTGGAGCCTGGTTATATTTACGAGTTGATCTACGAAGCGCGGGATCCTCGTCTGATGGGGTGTGGGCTGGCCAGTGTGCGCGATTTGATGTCCGCTTTGAAACATGGTGAAGGCGAAGGCAATCCGCTGGTTCACGACGGCAAATCGATCGTTCAACGCGTGCATGGCTTTGGCGTTTCTCAGAGCGGACGATTTCTGAGGGAGTTCGTTCATGCGGGATTCAACGAGGACGAAGACCGTCGCAAAGTATTTGATGGCTTGATGCCGCACGTTGCCGGTGGGGGACTGGGATCGTTCAATCATCGTTTCGCGCAGCCGACCAGTTTCAATACCCAACACGAGCTTCACGATTTCTGCAGCGACCGGTTCCCATTTACCTACGGCGATGATGTTGACCCATACACGGAAGCGTCCGACGGTATTCTGCGACGCGCCAGGAGGTCCGATACGCAGCCGATGATCATGCATACGCAGTCAGCGGCTGAATATTGGACACGGGCCGGATCGTTGCCGCATACGGGAGCCCAAGCAAATTCCGATGCTCGCTTGCCCGAAAACGTTCGGATCTACAGTTTTGGAGGAACGCAGCATGGTCCCGCATCGTGGCCTCCCGGTCGCGGCGAGGGTCGACAACTGACGAATCCCGGCGACTACCGTCCGATGTTGCGAGCGTTGTTGTTGGCCTTGGATCGATGGGCGGAGGATGGAACATCGCCACCTGCGAGCGTCTATCCGAGGATTGACGATGGAACGTTGCTTTCCCTGCAAGATGCGGCTTCTCACTTTCCGAAGATTCCCGGCGTTCGTTATCCCGATCGATTGCATCAACCGATGTGTTTGGACTTTGGACCTCGCTGGAATCGCGAACGCATCATCGACTTCCATCCGCCGAAGGTTCAGGGACGCTATAAGACTTTGGTTCCGACGACCGATCAAGACGGCAATGATCGCGGTTGTCTGCTCCCACCTGAGGTCGCGGTTCCGGTCGCAACCTTTACCGGCTGGAATCTGCGACATCGCAATGCCGGTGCCGAGAATGCGTTGCTGAGCCTTGCCGGATCATACATTCCGTTTCCAGTCGACGAAGCGGAGCGAATGGAATCGGGTGATCCAAGAGCTTCCGTTCGCGAACGTTATGCGACGAGAGAAGCCTACTTGGACAAGCTGCGTTCCCACTGTGAAGCAATGGTCCACGATCGCTACCTCTTGCCGGAAGACATCGCCACCGTGTTGGAACGTCAATCCGAAATCACGTCCAATCTCTGGCCGACACGTTGAATGATAGTCGCCTTTTGATCGGCGAATGCGGTCGACATCGCGTTGGCTTCGCCATTAGCCGTTTTGAAGAATAAGATATTGATTTGGAATCAGTAGACACTTTGCAGATGCTTACCGAACCTACTTCTCCATCGTCCGGTTCCAAGGATGCGGGACAGCCCAAACGGTGGATTTTTCCGTGGCTGTGTGTCCTATCACTGATCGCATACTTCTGGCCCGAGGCAACGCTCGATCCGTTTGTCGCATCGAAGGATTGGCTGTCGATCATGATCGCGGTGACCATGTTTTGTTTGGGCACCCTGTTGCCCGCCGATGAAGTTCGCCGACTGTTGCGACAGTTGCCGCAGGTTGGTCTGGGGACACTGACCCAGTGTCTTGTCATGCCGCTTTCGGCGCTCTTGGTGGTTCAATCCGTCGGGCTCGAAGGGGGCTATCGTTTGGGTGTGATCCTTGTTGGTTGCGTTCCCGGCGCGATGGCCTCAAACGTCTTGACGTTGGCGGCTGGAGGTAATGTCAGTTATTCCGTCAGCCTCACGGTGATGGCGACAATGCTTTCGCCGATCACCGTTCCCTGGCTGCTGGTTTTGATGGCGGGACTGAGTCAATCGGAAGTGACCGTCGAACCGTGGCCCATGATGAAGACATTGGTCGGCACGGTCGTGCTTCCCGTTGTGGTCGGCTTTATCCTCGCGCGCAAGAGCATCCGGTTTGATTGCGTGGCGCAGCGGTTCGGTCCGCTGTTGGCGAACGTTGTCATTCTGTGGATCATCGCGGTCGTCGTCGGCCTCAACCGCGATCGACTCTCAATCATTCCCCTCAGCCTCTTGTTGGCGTTATTGGGGATGAATCTGTTGGGATACATTGGTGGCTATGTCGCTGGAATGATCGCTCGCATGGACGAACCGATGCGACGCGCCTGACGTTGGAAGTCGGCATGCAGAACGCGGGGCTGGGGACGATGCTGGCCGTGACGACGTTTGGCGAATCATTTCCCGAAGCGGCGATTCCAACGGCCGCCTACACCTTCGGATGCATGCTCACGGGGACCTTGTTGGTCGCTTGCTGGAGGCCGATTGCACAAGCAGCAACCGAGCCCTGAAAGAGGCAAGCATCAGGATGGAAACCGCGAGGTTCCTCATTTCGAAGCAAGTAACTGTTGGTAGATCGCTCGCAACTGTTCCGTCATCGTTTCGTGTCGGAATACTTTTGTGAAACGCCCCCTCCCCTGCTCTCCCAGTTTGTTGCGCAGCGTCACATTCTTGACCAGTTCCTGAATCCTCTTGGCTAATAGGTCGATGTCACCCGGCGGAACAAGGTATCCCGTTTCATCATTGATGACCACTTCTTTCGCTCCGTCGACGTCGTAGCTGATCACCGGTTTCCCAGCGATCAACGCTTGTGGCAATGCTCGAGCAAGGCCTTCGCGGTACGATGTGTGAACCAGCAAGTCCATCGCTCCGATGTATTCCGGGATTTCTTCGGGATCGACCAATCCAGCAAACACAAAATGCCCTTCCATTCCCGCAGTACGAATCTGCTGGGCCAAGGAATCCCGCAAGATCCCATCCCCCACGAACAAGAACTTGACGTGGGGATGCTGTTTGACCACGTGCGCTGCCGCACGAATCAGATCGCTGTGCCCTTTCAAATGAAACAACCGGGCGATCTTGCCAACGACGATCTCGTTGTCTTGAATTCCGAGATTTTGACGAATCCGAAGCCGATGCGTGTCAGCCCATAGGAACGGCTCGACGTTCATGCCGCTGTAGACGGTCGTGAACTTTGCTCGCGGTGCGACTCCAGCGTCGACCAACAGATCGGTCATCGCATCGGCGACGGAGATCAATCGATGGCACTGCCGCGCCGCGCGAACTTCGCAGGCACGATAGAACCGGCGAACCAACAAACTTTGATATGGATGAAACGGTGCCCCGTGAACGGTATGGACGATGGCGGGGAGACGCAGTTTCGCCGCCGCCTGACGACCCAAGATTCCTCCCTTTGCGCTATGGGTGTGAACGACATCCGGCTTGAACTGTTGCAGTGTCGCACCGATCTGTCGTAAGGCTCGCCAGTCGCGAAGCGGGTCGATCGCGCGACGAAGATCGGAAACCATCGCAATGTTCAGATCAGCCCCCCTCCCCTGCCCCAACAAATCTCCTTCCGGTCCAAGGCTGGGGCCCGTGATCAGCAAGACTTCGTCGTTGTAGATGCGTTGCAGATCCAAACAATTCAGCAGCGTGTTCTCTTGAGCGCCGCCAACGATCATCCGAGTGATCACATGGGCGACACGCATTGCTGCAAAACCTTATAACGCAGGAGCGACGGAGAAACGGAAAACTGAATGTCACAACGATCAATGCCCGCCCCATCCATCAATCGCGTCCCATTCATCAATCGCACCAATGTATAGCACGATCCATCGACCGCTAACACGGGACATCGAATAAACGCTCTGAATCTGCAAATCGAACTTGAACAAACCGAAGCAGGATCGTAATCACGCCGTCACAATGACCTTGCATCATTTCTTGCAACTGATTCCGTTTTGTTGAATGGCAAAAGCCTTCAAAAAGACACCATGTCCACGTTTGATGTTATTTCTCGCTAATCTTTCTCAGTTGATCTTGCGACATGGTCGCTCTAGTTAAAGTCGCGGTATTGAACTTTGTAAATCAAGTCATTTGCGGCTTCGTCGTCGATAATACGCTGCGTCGTCGGCTCCCACTTCAGCTTCCGCCCCAGTTGATGCGAGACGTATCCAAGGTGACCTGGTGTGATCGAGCGGTGGGCAACTTCGGCGGGCGCGATGCATCGCGACCGAGACTTCACGCAATCGAGGAAATTTTGCATGTGATCGTCCGATCGGTAAATGCCTTCAACGTCTGGTTGAAACGACTTCTGGACCCATCGCGCGTCGGACGCCTTGATTGCCCCACGAGTAACAAAGACCCAGCCATCGGTGCCGACGATCTTTGTTCCCACTGCATGTCGATCGCTGATGGACGTCGAGATCTCTCCTTCATACTGACAGCGGATTTCGTAATGCCACGGTGTGTCATAAACGTCTGTCTTGGCTGACTTCCAACCGACCGCTTCGACTTCCCTGGGGCCGCTTTCATCCATTCCCATGGCCCAGTGAGCGATATCGTTGTGGTGGCCGATCCAGTCCATCAGGACACCTCCACCAAACGCTCGATGGCCACGCCACCAGCGATGATGGCGGGCTCGCATGTATGGCAGCTTCTCCGCGGGGCCGCACCAAAGTTCGTAGTCGAGTGACTCCGGAGGGCTCTTAATATCGGTACTTCCCTGCGCGGTTTCGTAACCAGACGGCAATCCGATTTCGGCCGACAAAATCTTTCCCAGATAACCACCGCGAGCCAACTCGACGGCACGCCGAAACTCCCAACTGCTTCGCTGCTGAGACCCGGTTTGAAAAACCGCCGCCCGACTGGCAACTTCGCGACTGATGATCTGCCCTTCACGCAGCTTGTGTGTCACCGGCTTCTCACAATAGACATCCTTTCCCGTTCGCAAGGCCTCGAGCGTACACAGGGCGTGCCAATGATCGGGCGTTGCGACGACAATGATGTCGATATCCTCCCGTCCACACAGTTCGCGGTAATCGCGGTAACTGTCGACCGAATGGCCAGTGCCCCCTTTCTTGGATTGGCCGTAAGTCATTTCAATGTGCGACTTCGCCGCGGTCCGCCCCATCGGTTGACCATTGCCCCACGGTCGATCGCGATAATGAAATGAATCAACGTCGCATACGGCGACAATTTGCGCCTCCGGTTTCTTCAATAGTTCATTGATCAAATTGAAGCCGCGTGATCCGGCACCGATCACGCCAACGGTAAGTCGGTCGCTTGCCGCTGCTTGACATCGAGTGCCAAGCGTGGAAGCCGCGATGATTGCGGGAGCTGTGGTACGAAGAAATCGGCGTCTTGAAACGGTTGTGGGCTTCATGGCTTAGCCTTGCGCATTATCGGACGGGCAACGAGTCAGCAATGCCCCTTATCGTAATCCAAACGCTCGCGCAATGCCTAGAGCGACCACATTGCAAGATCGATTGAGAAACATTGTCGCAAGACAATACCAAACGCGTTCATTATGGATGGATGAAGTGCTTGTGCGCCGCCATTTGCAAACCACGAGCTACACGGCGGCGGTTTGACGCGATGGCCGCCAATCGACAATTTGAACCTCAACCTTTCGGTAACCACGAAACTCGTTGATCACCGGACGGTATGCGATATCCAGCGGCCCGTCGACTTCATTGATTTCATCGCACCACCCCCCTGCCCCGAATGCGACAGCTCGCATCGGCACGCCATGCTGAAGCAGGCTTGCCGACAGATGCCGATCTCCACCGCCGATTCGTCGAGCCGGTTCCTTCAGTTGGACATTTGAAGCACAGAAGATTGGTCGCGGATTGCTTTCGCCAAACGGCTCCAGCGTTTGGATCTGAGATACGGTGTCGAGATTCATTTGACCGAAGCTGGCCTCCGCGTCAATGAGGATCTCCGACTGGTAATTGTCGGGAACATGTTGTGAGACGGCATCGCAAAGGCTTCTCGGAAAGCGTCCACGCGACCTTCGTCAAGATGGACACCGGCGGCGCGGCATGTCCACCAAATGAAATCAAGTGCTCGCTGCATTGATCCAGCACAGCATGCAGATCGATCATGCCGGCCGACCGCGCCGAGCCGACCGCAGCCCTTCCGGCGACGGAATCCAGCGACAAGATAATCGTTGGTCGGGCGTACTTGTCCGCAATGCGACCCGCAACGACCCCGATCACGCCTTTGTGCCAATTGACGCCGCCGAGCACCAGGGCGGCGTTTGCTTGCGGATCGAACTCTTCTTTAACCTGTTTATCGGCCGCCAAATAAACACTGCGTTCAAGGGTCTGTCGGCTTCCGTTCAAGCCGTCGATGTATTCAGCCAAGGCCTTCGCTCGCGAAGGATTGTCCGTTGTCAACAGCTCGACGCCCAATTGAGCTTGACCGAGCCTGCCAGTCGCATTGAGTCTCGGTGCCAGCGCGAAGGCGATATCCTCACTGCTGAGCGACGACTTTGTGTCCAGCTTTGTTATTGATAACAGTTCCCGCAACCCGACCGACGGATTGGCCTGCAAGCTGCGCAATCCGTGATGCACCAAAATGCGGTTCTCGTCCAACAATGGGACAACATCGGCAACCGTTCCGATCGCGGCCAGGGAAAGCGATTGCATCAAATACGAACGCAGTTGCTCCGTAACGCGTTTGGCGCCACATGCCCGTTGACAAATCGACCAAGCAAGCTTGAAGGCGACCCCCGCACCGCACAGGCCGGAGAACGGATAATTCGTGCCGGGCAAACGCGGATGGACAAGCGTCGCGTTGGGCAATCGATCGCCAAACTGATGATGATCGGTCACCACCAAATCGACGTTCAGTTCGCGGCATAGTTCGGCCTCGGTTGGGCTGGCGATTCCGCAATCGACACTGATGATCAATTGCTTGCCGCGATCGACCAGCTTTCGGATCGCATCGTTGCTCAGGCCGTAACCATCTTCCAAACGATTGGGAACAAAATAACTGACATCCGCTCCCAGCATCCGCAAGCCGTTGAAAAGGATTGCGGTCCCCGTGATCCCATCGGCGTCATAGTCGCCGTAGATCACAATCGATCGTTTATCCGTGATCGCTTGGTGAATTTGATCCGCCGCAACGGAAGCCCCCGGAAGATCTTCGGGGTCTCGCAACAGGTTCAGTCGGTTTTCAAGGAAACGCTGAACATCTTCCGGCTGATAGACACCGCGCCGGAGCAATACTTGAGCGACCACAGCCGACAAACGGGATTGACGCATCAAATGCTCAACCCGAGAAGCATCGTGTGGCAACAAACGCCACCGCTTGGCCATGGCGATTCCCTCCGCTTTTTAGGTGTCCGCAGTCGAAATGAGTTGATTCGCTATGCTAGGCGCGAAGGTGTCATCTCGGACCACGCCAGGTTGAAAGGGCTTGCCTACTTTTTCTTTTCGTTATGCCAAGTGTGCTTGCGCAGACGCGGGCAATACTTCTTCAAACGAAGCTTTTCCCCACCTCCCTTGCGACGAATTGCGTAGTTGTAGTCACCCGATTCTTCACACACGAGGAAGATTGTGTCCGCTTTTTTATTGCTTTTGGCCATTGGATTGATTCTTTAGCGATACAAATTACCGATTCAAACGGGATGTCCCGTCGGGAACATTTGGTTGCAATGGTTTGAACGAGGTCTCGCATTATGACGCGAACTGGTCGTTCTGGGTAGCCCATATTTTATCTCGTGCAGGGTCTGAATCGACGAGTCCGCATCACAACACCAGCACGATCTGCTATAACCTTAATTTAACTCGGGAATGCCTTTTGCACTTTGAGGCGATTCGGATTACTTAACTTCGCAATTCATGGAGTCACCCCATCGTGAACCAACTAGATCAATTGAAGAAATATACGAAGGTTGTTGCCGACACGGGCGATTTTCAAACGATGAAGCAGTATCAGCCGCAGGATGCCACCACCAATCCGTCGCTGATCCTGAAGGCATCCGGCCAAGACGAGTATGCTCATTTGCTCAATCAGGCGGTTCAGGACGCGAAGAATGACGGACCTTCGGCCATCGTTGATCGATTGCTGGTTCTCTTTGGCCTGGAGATTCTGAAGATTGTCCCAGGTCGCGTCTCGACCGAGGTCGATGCACGACTTTCGTTTGACACGCAAGGCACCATCGACAAAGCGAGGCATTTGATCAAGACATACGAATCCGAAGGGGCCGATCGCGAGCGTGTGCTTATTAAAGTCGCGTCCACATGGGAAGGCATTCGGGCGGCGGAGTTGCTAAAGAAGGAAGACATCCGCTGTAACCTCACACTTCTGTTTTCGTTCCCGCAAGCGGTCGCGTGCGCCGAAGCCGGCGTGCAATTGATCTCGCCATTCGTGGGTCGCATCTACGATTGGTACAAGGAAAAAGAGGGCAAGGAATATGAGGGCTCTGACGATCCAGGCGTGCAATCGGTGACGGAGATCTACCAGTACTACAAGAAGTTCGGATACGAGACGGAAGTCATGGGGGCCTCGTTCCGAAACACCGGGCAAATTACCTCGCTGACCGGTTGCGATTTGCTTACCATCAGCACGGAATTGCTGCAACAGTTGTCTCAATCAAACGATCCGATTGAGCCGAAGCTTACCGTCGAGCAAGCGAAGGCCTCCGACCTTGAAAAGGTTTCATTCGACGAAAAGACATTCCGTTTCCAGCTTAACGAGGATGCCATGGCAACGGACAAAACCGCTGACGGAATTCGTAAATTTGCCGCCGACGTAATCAAGCTGGAGAAAAAAATCGAGGCAATGCTCTAGACCGTCACTTTGCCCCGCTGACCGCATCAGCGATCTGCACCAACATGTAATCCGGTTGACGAATAATCAGCCGGTTCGAGACTGGGTCGATCACCGCCGGGAGTTCCGCGGGATCGGCATATCCCATTCCCAATGCCAAGCGTTCTAGCAACCGCTCTTTCGCGTTGGCATCAAAATCCAGCACCGCCGTACGCTCGGACATGGCGAACCCCTGTTCAGAGGTGACGATCCAGTAACCACCTCCGATGTCACGAAGCAGGAGCCCGAAGTTCGATAACAATTCTTGCTCCAGCGAATCGACGCTGCCATGACTGGGCCAGGGCAGAATTGTGAATTCGGGCGTTAAGCCGTTTCGCCATGCTCCAGGCCAATCGATCAACACGGTTGCTTGATGCTGGCGAGCGACCTGATCGAGCCAATGCTGTATGGGACGCGGTAAGTCTCCTTCGAGAACGACGTCCTTCATTTCGGGAGGCTTCCAGCCGGTGGGCTTTCCGCGACACAGCCATCGCATCGTTCGTTCTTGAGGCAACGTTAATGGCAGTTGTCGACTCAGACGTAGCGCTTCCAGAGCGATTGCCACACGCCAACGCGCTGCGGGCGAGCCATCAATGCTGAGCGTATTCGTCTGCGGATCAATCGACGTGGCCAGCGGATCATCGGTCCGCTGCGAAAGCTGAGTCGCCAAGTCAGCCGCGCGTTGAGGCTCCTTGAAGTCGGCCAGTGACAACGCGGGGGCGGTGAACCGCGTCACCCGATCTTCCGCGGCTTTTACAATCGCCTGGCCTGGAATGGCCAACGACAGAGAACAGCCCCCGTCGGACAAGACCTTGCCAATCGCCTCACCGACGGATGTGTCGAGATAACGACCTGATAGTTCTTGATCAAGCCCGATGCCGGCCGAATCGAGCGATTGCATGTCGATCGTAAGGGGTATCGACGTCATACCAGCCAATGCGAAGAGGGTCTCGCCTAGCGACGCGGCTTGCAAATTCATGCTGAGCGGCTGTTCAAGCCGTTTCGCAATATCCATTGGCGGCTGCGGCTCGGGATAGCGATCGCTTGGTTTTGACAGCGGCCGAAACTGAAATGGACGCTGTTGCACCGGTTCCCGAGGTGGAGCGGCGGGTTCGATTTGAAGTCCTTCTCCGAAAATGTTGGCGAACGGCTTCAACGCATCCGGCAAACTTTCCATCGTATTCGTGGCGGGATCCGCCGGTGCCGCGGCAGCATCCGAGAAGATTCGCTCGGCGGCGTCTGGGTTCGCGTTGACGGGAGGAGCGGCAATCTCGAGGGAGACCGGTGTTTCAGACGGCGGATCGCCCTCCCCTCCCCTCTCCCGCTGAACCGGATCGGTCGCGGCGGTCTTCGCTTCCTCATCGCCGGATGAATCGGGTGGCTGCGCTGATTCGACGGAGGTCGTGCCAACACCGCTATTCTCGATCGGTGCCTCCGCAACTTGCTCGGTGCCATCCGTCAGCGACCCTTCGCCCGGGCCGGCTGGATCGGGATCGGCCGAACCGTCCTCTAAGGACGCCTGTTCCACACTGGTCCCCGACGCGTCCGTATGCTGCTTCTCCAGCGACGACTGCACAAACAAACCGAATATCGCGACGGAACTTACAATCGCTATTAACGAGACCAACGCAATCATTCCGAACTGACGATAGCCTTGATAACTGGAGGGCTTCCACGGCGAGGAAGGGTTCAGCAGGTCATCGGCTTGCGAAGCGGAAGCATCTTCGTCCGAGGTGGGAAGCGTCTCGTCGACCGTGTCGCCGTCAAAGCCTCCTTCGGATTCCAATTCATCGCGGATGGTCTCGCTGGTGATCGCCTGGCTGTCGACATCGTCGCGTCGTCCGATGGTCAAACGCGTCGGGTCGGTGTGGGGCGGTTCGACCAAGACCATTGCATTGCAACTGGGGCAGGCAAAGATCTGCCCGATCATGCTTTCGTCGCGCACTTTCAACCGCTTTGAACAAGTGGTGCAGTTGATGAAGAATGCATCCATTCCCGTGCCGACCTTTTAAAAACGCAACCGCATCACGGAATCGACGCCCGCCGATCACCGGTAATCATGCAAAGCGAAATCACGGCGATGCCGCGGCGGTTCGCTGATCGATCCGTTGCTTCAGGATCGTTTGAGCTTGTCGCAGCTCTCGCATCATCGTCACGTTATCGCGATACAGACCAGCTAATCTGGATTGAAGCGAATCACGGCGTTGCTGCAGTTCGTTGGCATATTTCTCGATCGCCGCTTTCTCGACACGGAACTGATTCCGTTCCGCTTCCAGTTTCAACTGGTCTTCCTGATTGGTCACAAGCATCTTGTCGTTGGCCGCTTTGACCTGCTTCATGATTTCAATTTCGCGAGTCAGCACGATCACTTTCTCGGCCAACAAATCAAGTCGCTCGAAAACGTGGCGTTCGATTTCATCGTAGTCATTCAGCGGTCGAACATAAATTTCGTCGATAAGTTCCGCGACGCCGGTCGATATCAAATCAGTGGCTTCCTCATTCTTCAGAACCAACTCGGTGCCCGCTTTGAATTTGACGTCGTCCAATTTGACGTCGCCTTCATCCGGAATCTGCAGGCGACTGTCGATGGCTTGCCCCAACAAGTCGAAGTACCCTCCTTCGGTGGCGGTACTCTGACTGGTTCCGTCCACGGTGACGGTGTATTCCTTAATCAGTTTCACTTTTCGCCATTTGGCTTCCAGTGGATCATCGGCCTGCGATTGCTTGCCGTCCTTTAAATAGGATTGCAAGACTTCGTCGGGCACTTTTCCAGCGAGGGCCGCCTGCAGAAACTCTTGATCAACATCGCCGAAGATCGCATCATCACGCTTGCGGCTGGCGTCCAAGAAGAACGGCTCGTGCGCGTCGGCCGGCATGACCTCGTAAATCGCCCAGGACTGCGCCTGGCTGATTCCCTGTTGCTGGCGATTGGACAATGAAGTGAGCTGACGTAATGGCTTGATCGTTACCGACTGCGGCGAGCTTTGCGTGACCAAGTATTGCCCGAGAAACGTTTGCGGGATTCGGTTCTGGTTCGCATCGACAACTTCCGAAAAAGCAAAGACCAACATGTCCTTGGGGATACCGGCATCGGCGGCATTCGCCGCTGGTGCGGCGGGTTGTCCACCACCGGCCGCTGCGGCATCCGCATCGTCCGCCGCTGCGGGAGCAGCCCCATTGGCGGCCGCCGGAGGGGCGGCTGATGCGGGCATGTTCAACGTGAATTCGCCCCCCGCGGCACCTTGCGGCGTCAAGCCACGCCACACGCGTCCAGTGTCCACACGCAGTTTCTGCAATGCCAATTCGACGGGAACGACGGCACGTTGTTCACCTTCAAAACCGATGGTGCCGTACTTCAATTGCTCTTCTTCTTGAGTCGCCTTATCGAGCCGCTGCTCCAATTCAACCGAGATCTTTTGCCATGCGACTCGCGATTTGGAAGACAGAGCAACCAATCCCATAAAGACAATTGCCTCGATAAAGACAATGGGGGCGATCACCAGCGGCACCCAGGTCCAACGCTCCGCACTCTTCCACAAAAGAACGCCGAATCCGATGACCGAAAGGCCCAGCAATATTTGAATGACGATTTCCATCGGCTTTCCGAGTAGGGTGCGACAAGAGAATGAGTCGGTTTTGTCCGTATCAATGATGAACGCGCTTGATGTTGTGTTGCGCCAATGTTCCCTCAGTTGATCTTGCGACGTAGTCGCTCTAGGGAAGGCAGGACGAACGCCTAACCCATTCATTGATGGTAAGTTGGCACGATTCCATCGTCAAGCAAAACCCGCCAATCCCGGCAGTGTTCGCGCTACGATTTTTGAACGTAAATCAATCCGTCTCGACCACGAGAACCGGAATATTCGATTCGACCGACACGATGCCCCGTTTCTGAACCTGCAATCCGTCCAACCGCGTCAAGTGGAACGATACGTCGGGACGAATCGATACCATGCGGAAATCCGCTATGAATCGACCTTCGACACATTGCAGGACATCTAGGCATGAAAGCGCATGACTGCTCGCAAAAGCCAAGGAAATCAGCACATCGCATACCAATATCTTATTGCGATTTGCAATCGCCGATGTTGTGGATTGCGGCAATGGTGCTCGTTGGAACTGTCGCGGGCTGCCATCGCGAGGTCTATCGAAAGAAGGCGGACATCGAAGCCTACACCCTGATCGATCAAAAGGTCTGCCACAGCGGAGAAGATCCTGGACGACCGCTGCGGATCGACATCGGATACCAGAGCAGAATGTTTGATCCCTTCGATCCGGATCGTCCACCGATGCCCGCGGACGACCCCAAGTCGCATCGCTACATGCACTGCGTCGATGGCAAGAAGGGCTATCCCATGTGGCATGCAAATGGGAATACCAACACGGCGGAGAACCCGGAGTGGTGGCGGTACCTTCCCATGGACGAGCGTGGCGTGCTGGTGCTCGATGCCGACACCGCCGTTCAGTTGGCGCTGACCCATTCGCCAGGCTATCAAGAAGAATTGGAGACACTTTATCTTTCTGCGCTCGATGTCAGCAGCGAACGCTTTCGTTTTGATACGCAGTTCTTCGGCGGAGGTCAGGTCTTCTATACGGCCGATGGACGTTTGCGTCCTGGTTCGGGCGGCAATAGCCGATCGAACTTGGCGATCGGACCGTTTAGCTCAGGTCGTCGTCCATGGGCGATCCAGCGAAGCTTCACGACCGGAGCCGATTTGGTCATTGGCTTGGCGAATTCGATTGTCTGGGAATTCAGTGGCCCCGACACGCAAAGCGCCTCAACCGTGCTCGACTTCGCGCTGGTGCAGCCGTTGCTGCGCGGCGCCGGGCGGGACCGCGTCATGGAACGGTTGACCCTTTCGGAACGACGCCTCCTCGCTAATGTTCGAGCATTCGAGCGCTATCGTCGCAGCTTCTATCTGAATGTCACCACCGGGCGCAACGTCGAACCGGGACCGTCACGCAGCGGTGGTGTGTTTGGCGTCGGACTCGCAGGCTTCACCGGTCTGGGCGGAGGCTTTGCCGGACTGGGCGGCGGTGGCGGCGGCGGGTTCGGCGGCGGTGGCGGAGTCGCTCAGGCGGGCGGTTTCCTCGGCCTCCTGCAAGACCAATTGCAGATTCAGAACCAGGAAGAGAATGTCGCTCGCTTACGTGAAAACCTGTTACTGCTTAACGATACACTTGTCGAATTGTTGACCACCATTCCCGACGATCAAGAAGCGATTCCTCGCCAGCGACTTCAGGTGGCTCAAGCCCAGCAAGCGTTGCTGTCAGCACAAAGCGGGCTTGTCAATCAACAAGCCGCATTCAAAGCGTCCGTCGATACATTCTTGGGCAATCTCGGACTGCCGCCCTATCTGTGCGTGGAGATTCGCGACCCGGTGTTGAGTCAATTTCAATTGATTTCGCCGGAGCTGAAAGGACGGCGAAACGAAATTGCCGACATCCGCACACGCGTGGGACTGATCAATACGCAGATCCTCAAGTCGGGCAGAGAGGTCATCAACCCGACAACGAATGTTCCCGAATTGGTGATCCCCTGGAACGACGACGTTGCGCGGACGATGGCCGCATTGCGCGAGCAACTCGATCCGATCATCGCGCTTCAGAAAACGTTCGTGCGGCGAGATTTGCCGACATTGCGCGAAGATATCGCCGCACTTGACGAAGCGATTCCCGAGCGTCGGCAATCGTCGGATCGTCTGCTGCAGATTTATCTGCGCGAAAAGGAACAGATCTGCACGCTCCTTCCGTTTTCGATGGTCGATGAATCCCTGTTCGATCCGTCTGAATTTGATACCGTCGGTCCGACCTTGCAGGCTGACTTCAAGAAGCTGGAAGCCCGCGTGACAGCCTACGGTGAAGCCCTTGAGCAAATCGATCAGGGCTTGCAAGAGTTGATTGCCGAAGCGGCCAAGACCGATCCGGAAGATGCCGAAGCATCCGCATCGTTGTCCAATCAGATTCGTGATAAGGGGATTCTCGCCACACAAGATTTGATCGCCGCGATCGCCGAAGATGTATTGGCGATGCAGTTGATTCAAGCCCGGGCGCGTATCGAAAGCGTGTCGCTTCCCGAAGTGGATATCACGCCCTCACAAGCTCTTGAAATCGCGAGACGTCAGCGTCGGGATTGGGCCAACGCCCGCGCGAGCCTTGTTGATTCGTGGCGTCTAATCGAATTCAATGCCGACGATTTGGAAAGCTCGTTGGATGTCATCTTCAACGGCGACATCCAGAACACCGGCGACAATCCGTTCCGGTTGCGAAGCGATGCGGGTCGACTGCGTGTTGGATTGCAGTGGGACGCGCCACTGACGCGGCTTCAGGAACGCAACACCTATCGCCAATCTTTGATCGAGTTTCAGCAGGCTCGACGCGACTACTACCGCTTCGAAGACGGCGTTTGGCAGGTTCTTCGCGGGCAGATTCGCCAACTTCGAGCCAATCAGATCAACTTCGAATTGCAACGCGCCGCCGTCCGCATGGCGGCGCAACAAATCAGCTTGAACGAAGACCTGCGATTGCTGCGGGAAGCGCGCGGATTGTCCAGCGGCCCCACCGCCGCGCGAGACATCATTTTCGCGTTGAACGATTTGCTCAGCGCCCAGAACGGGTTCTTGAACATTTGGGTGAACTATGAAGTCGTTCGACGGAACCTCGATCTCGACATGGGGACGATGGAACTGACTCCCGATGGCTATTGGATTGATCCGGTGGCGATTCGTCCCGATACGGTCGGGGTCTCCGTCGATTCGCAAACAGACGCGAATGGCTGTATGATCGTCGAAGCAAGCGAAATCGTGCTCGAATAAAATTCTTAACACAGAGCGCTGGAATGTGTGGCGTTTGGCCAATTGCATTCTGCCTAAATTGCCACGCTTCGTCATCCTAGTGGTTTTATGCGAAACCGCCGAACTGCAAGAATCGAGAAATATGGGACTTGTCGGAATGGATATATCCCGTGCGTGGTCCGAAATGATGCCTTCGCGTTAAGTGAAGCGAATCAGCTCATTTCTGACCACGCGACGTATAGTCCACCGACGGTTTCGAGGTTAATATATTAGTTGCCGATCCATGGCGTATCGATGCGAATGGCTGTTTTGATCCGGCGACTGGTGTTGCAGTGACATGAATAATGAAGACAAGTCTCGATCGGACGACTATGCCGCGTTGATCGCGGGTGTCCAGCGAGGCGATCCCCAAGCGCTTAGCGAAATCTTCGAACGCTACTTCTCCCAGCTCGTTGCGTATGCGCAGCGGAGGATGGTGCATAACCCCATGGGGGGAGACGGGGAAGGTGCCGCCGCCAGCGCGATGCGGAGCTTTATTCGGTGTGCGACGCTCGGTCGCTTTTGTCATTTGCAGAGCCGGGAAGACTTGGTGCGGATGCTGCTGAAGATCGTGGTCCGTAAGGCGATTAAATACAGCAAGCGGGATGCGGTCTACCGACATGTTTCGAATCTGACCGATAGCGATTCCTCAAATCGACTGGCGGATGAAAAGTTGTTTCCAACGCCTGACGTTGCTCAGCAGGCGTTGATTGTTCAAGAGACGCTGGAACTGCTGTTGACGCGTTTACGGAACGACATCCTACGCAGCATCGTGTTGATGCAACTTGAAGGATACGCTACGCCGCACATTGCTCAATCGTTGGACATTTCGACTCGCAGTGTCCGCTATAACCTGAAGCAGATTCGACAAACCATGAAATCGATCACGGAACCAGACGACGATGATTGAATTCGACGATTCCACCGATGGGGAAGTTTGGCGTCAGTTTGAATCAGCATGGAAACGCGGAAAGCGACCGTGCCTTTGGGACGCCGTGTCTGAAGTAAACCCAGCCATTCGGACCGACTTGGCCGCGGAGTTCGCCATGATCGAATTGGAATGGCGGTGGCGACTGGACATCAGTGACGAACCTCGAACCGCGGCGCACTTTATTCAGTTGCTGTCCCCACTGAGCCTACAACCGGAACATTTCGTTTCCATGCTCGAACACGAGTTCATTGTCCGCAGTCAATGGGGCGATGCACCCACAATTGATCAAATGCTTGACGGTCTGCCCGCACAAAATCAATTGCGAGACATTCTTCAGGTCGGATTGAACGAGAACTTTCCGATTCATTGCCGACTCAGGTCGGATGAAAGCAACGAACTTGATGAAAACGAAGATGACAACGAACAGGTGTTTCCGCTGAACATACACACTCAATTCAAACAATCGGTGAAGATCGAGAGTGCGGAAACGGACGCTGAACTCCAGCGACACGGATTGACCACAACCTGCGTACTGTTCAGCACAACACCGGAGGCGAAGAATGTCGTCTTTCTGGAATTGCAGCGATTGTCCATCAATCGGCTCAACCTTTATGCTCGTTCACAGGAACCGATCTGTTTGCTCGACGGACGCTTGTTGAATGTCGACGTGGAGACGCCCGCAAGCTTAACTTCACAGTTGCGTATTGGCGATCACTTTCTCAAATTTCACCGCCACTTCTGATTTGATCGCGTCGCTCTAGGTGTCGTTATGTCCGCTTTCCTTCAAACCATTCGTTCGATCGTTCGGGAGGATTGCCTGCTGACCGGATCGGCCTCGTTGTCGGCGTTTCAATCCGACGGATTGACCGCGTTCGCCGTTCGACCTCAGGCGGTCGTTATCCCTGAAACGGAAGATGAAGTTGTTCGGATCGTTCAGGCATGCCATCGTGATCACATTCCTTTTGTGCCTCGTGGCAGCGGCACGAGCTTGTCGGGAGGCTCGCTTCCGCACTGCGAAGGGATCGTGATCGCCCTGAATCGACTGAACCGAATTCTGGATCTCAATCCGATGCAGCGGACCGCCACCGTTCAGCCTTCGGTTATTAATCTGGCGGTCTCACGCGCTGCCGAACCGTACGGCCTGTATTATGCTCCCGATCCAAGCAGCCAGCAGGTTTGCACGATCGGTGGTAATCTGGCGTTCAATTCAGGGGGCGCGCATTGCTTGAAATACGGCATGACCAGCAATCACGTCTTGGGTGCGAAGATCGTCATGCCCGACGGCGAAGTCGTCTCCGTCGGTGGTGACAGCATCGAACACGAAGGTCTCGATACGACTGGTTTGTTCTGTGGCAGCGAAGGCTTGATGGGAATCGCCACCGAAATCACCTTGCGATTGTTGCCTCGCCCCGAAGCTTTTCACACCGTCTTGGCCGGTTACGATACCGTTGAGCAAGCCGGCGAAGCGGTCGCCGCCGTCATCGGGGCGGGACTGTTGCCCGCTGCGATGGAAATCATGGATCGACTGAGCATGAAGGCGGCGCGGGAAGCGGTCGGTGCCCAGTATCCGCCTGATGTCGCGGCGGTGCTAATCATTGAACTTGACGGTTCGCAAGATGAGGTTGACGCCGATCGCGAACGTTTGGACTTGCTGCTCGATCAATCGGGCGCGACTGCGGTACAGGTGGCTCGCAACGCCGCCGAACGGTTGTCGATTTGGACTGGCCGCAAAAGCGTGTTTTCAGCCGTTGGAAGATTGAGTCCCGACTTCATCGTTCAAGACGGCGTTGTGCCGCGTGGGAAACTGGGACACGCGTTAAGTGAAATCAACGCCATCAGCAGGGAGAGCGGAGTTCCGATCGCCAACGTGTTTCACGCCGGTGATGGCAATCTTCATCCGCTCATCCTGTTCGATGGACGCCAAGACGGGCGTTGCATCGAGCCGAAGAGGTGGCCGGTCGGATCGTTCGTCTGTGCATTGAATTGGGAGGTTCGATCACTGGGGAACATGGTGTGGGGATGGAAAAACGTGACTTCTTAACCGAAATGTTCGACGAACCTTCGGTCGACTTGATGCGTCGCATTCGTGACGCCGTCGATCCACATCAGGTCGCCAATCGCGGAAAAATGTTTCCTGGTGATTAACCGACTCCCGTGCTGCCGCCGGCGTTTTTGAAGCAACGTGGTCCGCTCCCACTTGTCAATTCGCGGCTTTCCGCCTACGAATGATTCATGCACCCTGAATCCTCACGCCAACGCTTCCGTCAATATCGACAAGACGCCCGTCAAAGAAGTCATTCCGTTCCAGACGCATCGCCTCACGGTCACGGGCATCGGGCCGAGCCCAGTATCGCGCGACAGCGGACGTTCATTCAGTTGTTCCGAGAATTCTGGAAGCTGCTGGGAAACCAACGTCGCGCGGTTGTGCTTGGGCTGCTGACGCTGACGATCGCAACTTTATTGAGGCTTGCTCCTCCGGCGGCGACGAAACTGGCCATCGATTGTGTGCTGACCGATCCGCCCAAGCCAATGCCTTGGTTTTTGCAAAGCATTCCTTGGCCCAGCGACAAGATGACGTTGTTGATCTGGATCGCCCTGATTGCGGCCGCGTTCACCGCCTGCGCCACGGTGATTCAATTGCACGGACGATGGCTCGCGACCAAATCGGTCAACAAGGTCCAGGTGTCGATCCGGCGGCGCGTTTTTGATCACGCCATCCGCTTGCCGCTCGTCAGGGTCTATAAACTCAAAAGCGGCGGCGCGGCCAGCCTGATTCGCGAAGATGCCGGAGGCGTCGGCGACCTGATCTTCAGCATGCTCTACAATCCCTGGCGTGCGATTATCCAGTTCATCGGCAGCTTGATTATTTTGATGTTGGTCGATTGGAAACTGATGGTCGGCGGGCTCCTGCTGTTGCCCGGTGTCTACATAACCCATCGTACATGGATCAACCGCATTCGACCGATGTTCAAGGACATCCGCAAGCAGCGGCAACACATTGATGCGGGGGCAACCGAAACATTCGGTGGGATACGCATCGTTCGAACGTTCGCTCGCGGTCGCAGCGAGTCGAATCGTTTCGTACGCGAAGGAACAATGCTGGTGCGACAGCAGTTGTTCACATGGTGGTGGAGTCGAACGATTGAAATCATCTGGGAGGTCGTGATCCCGTTGGCCTCGACCGGGCTGCTGTTGTACGGCGGATATCAAATCATTCAAGGCGAACTGACGCTGGGTGATCTGATGATGTTTCTGGTTTATCTGACGATGCTGCTCGATCCGATTGCCTCCCTCGCCGGCAGTGCGGTCACATTTCAAAACAATCTGGCCGGCCTGGATCGCGTGCTGGACGTGTTGGAGACACCCCAGGAGCTACCTTCCAATCCGCAGGCGATCTCGCTGAGCAAGCCGTCCGTGGAAGGAGCGATCACGATTGAACAAGTTTGCTTTCGCTATCCCGATACCGATTCGATGGTGCTGCACGATATCTGTCTGGAGGTGAAACCGGGCGAAACGATTGCTCTTGTGGGTCGCAGTGGCGCGGGCAAGACAACATTGACTAATCTGGTGGCTCGCTTTTACGATCCAACATCAGGTTCGGTGCGGTTGGATGGTCGCGATTTGCGGGACATCCGGCTGGACAGCTTTCGCAAGTTGTTGGGGATCGTCGAACAAGATGTGTTTCTGTTCGATGGAACGATCCGCGCCAACATCGGTTACGCGCGACGCGACGCCACGTTGGCCGAAGTTCAAGCCGCCGCGGAAGCCGCCGCCGCGGCCGAATTCATCGAGAAGCTTCCGCAAGGATACGACAGTTGGATCGGCGAACGAGGGGTCAAGCTGAGCGGCGGTCAGCGACAACGGCTTGCGATTGCTCGGGCGATTCTCGCCGATCCCAAGATTTTGATTCTCGATGAAGCAACCAGCAACCTGGACAGTGAAAGCGAACGGCTCATCCAGAACAGTTTAAGCTTTCTGCTGAAGAAGCGGACGTCGTTTGTGATCGCGCATCGACTCAGCACGATCGTGCATGCCGACAAGATCGTTGTGATGGAAGAGGGCCGCATCTTGCAAGTCGGCACGCATCAACAGTTGCTCTCGCAAGGGGGGCGTTATCAGGAAATGGTCCATTTGCAAATGCAACCGCCATCGCCAGCATGACCGCGTTGTCTGTGCCGCTCGCCTTAAAGCAGCAGTTCGCTGACGACACGCGGCGGTTCGACACCCGTCAACCGTTGTTCAAGACCTTGGAATTTGAAGCTCAACTTCCGTTCATCGATTCCCATGCAATGCAGGATCGTGGCGTTCAGGTCGTTCAAGTGGACGGGGTTCTCGACAACGTTGTAACTGAAATCGTCGGTTTCGCCGTAGGTGATCCCCCTCGCACGCCGCCTCCGGCCATCCACATGCAAAAGTTACGGGGATGATGATCGCGTCCGTAATTCTCTTTCGTAAGGGTCCCTTGTGAGTAAACCGTTCTGCCGAATTCGCCTCCGAAAACAACCAGCGTGTCGTCCAACAATCCTCGCTGCTTCAGATCGCGAATCAAGGCGGCCGTTGGTTGATCGACATCCATGCATTGATTCTTGATGAGCGTCGGCAAGTTGCCGTGTTGATCCCAGCCGCGATGCAGAATCTGCACGCAGCGCACCCGCGTTCGATCAGTCGGCGGGCCAAAATTGCACTCGACGCATACGTCCCCTTTTTCAGAACGTTCGGGCCATACATGTCCAGTGTCTGCTGCGTTTCACTCGATAGGTCCGTCAACTCGGGAACGCTGGTTTGCATTCGAAAGGCCATTTCGTACTGAGCGATCCGAGTTTGCGTTTCCGGATCGCCGAACTTCGCGTAGGTTTGCTGATTCAATGTGTTCAAGGCGTCGAGCATCGCGCGTCGATCCTCGCCGCCAACGCCGGGAGGATTCTGAATATACAGCACCGGATCACCGGCACCCCGCAAGGCGACCCCGTCGTAACTGCTCGGCAAGAAACCACTGCTCCACATGCGTGTGAACAACGCTTGCGCTTGACTTCCCGCCGGAAAGGTCGGCGTGAACACGACAAAGGCGGGCAAGTTGTTGCTTTCACTCCCCAGGCCATAACTGAGCCACGAACCCAAACTTGGCTTGCCGGGAACTTCGCTTCCGGTCATCACAAACGTACATGCCGGGTCATGATTGATGGCATCGGTGTTGATGGTTTTGACCATCGCGATGTCATCAGCAATCGTCTGCATGTGAGGGACCAGTTCGCTCATCAACATGCCACTTTGCCCGCATGCTTTGAACGCGAACTTGCTGGGCGCAACCGGAAACCGAGCCTGTCCACTGGTCATCGTTGTGATGCGTTGTCCATTGCGAACGCTGTCGGGAAGCTCTTGATCAAAGTGATCATGCAATCCCGGTTTGTAATCAAACAGGTCAACTGCGATGGTCCCCGTTCATGTGCAGATAAATCAGTCGCTTCGCGGTGGGTCGAAAATGAGGAAACCCGGGCAACGGCGGATGGACCATCGCTTCGCTTCCGAAAGCCGTTGGCGACATCATGCCGGCAAGTGATAGCGCGCCGATGTTCAGTCCGACGCTGTTAAAGAACTGCCGCCGCGTCGCACGGCTCAGGTATTCCAAAGCAGGATTCGTCATGGATCGTGTCCGTTTCATTGTTGTTGACGACGGAGCGTACACTCCGATGGTGACTTAGTTTTTGTTGATGACTTCGTCCAGATTCAAGACCAAGTTTGATAACATTGTGAAGGTTGCCAGTTCAACGGCGTCGAGTTGTTCATCCGGCTTGCTTTCGCCGTAGGCAATCAACTGTTGGGCCGAAGCGACATCGGCGGCGTAGCGTTTGCGAAAGTGATCGATCAGGTCGCTGGCGACGTGTGATTCGGCCTCCGACGGTGGACGGCCGGTGACGACATTCCAAACCCATTCGATTCTCGCGGCTGTTGACTGTTCACTCTCCTTCAAGATCCGCGAGCCCAGATTTCGTGCTGCTTCAACATGTTGGATATCGTTCATCAACTGAAGCGCCTGCAGCGGCGTGTTGCTGCGTTGGCGACGCGTACAACTCTGCTCGCGGTTGGGCGCGTCAAAGGTCGACATGAAGGGTGGAGGGGCGGTCCGCTTGAGAAACGTGTAGAGGCTTCGTCGATACAAGTCTTCGCCACTTCCCTGAACATAATTGCGCGTATTGCTGCCGCCGAATCCAACCGGCTCCCAAATGTTTGGCGGCTGATAGGGATTGACTCCCTTGCCACCCACTTTGTCCACCAACAGGCCGCTGACGAACAACGCTTGATCTCGCAGAACTTCAGCGTCGAGCCTTAACCGAGGACCATGCGACAACAAGCGGTTCTCCGGGTCCACGGCGATCATCTGGTCGGTCGCTTGGGACGATTGCTGGTACGTCCGACTGTGCATGATCAACCGAATCATCTTTTGAATGTCCCAACCACTGTCGACAAACTCGACCGCTAACCAATCGAGCAATTCCGGATGGCTGGGTGGTTCCCCCTGAGAACCGAAGTCTCCGCTCGTCTTGACGATCCCGGTGCCAAAGAGCTGCTGCCACAATCGGTTCACCGTAACCCGCGCCGTCAACGGATGCGCTCCGTTGACCAACCAATTCGCCAGATCAAGCCGATTGTAAGAACTTCCCTCAGGCTTGGCCGGCAGGTCGGGCAGGAAGCTCGGTACGCCTCGAGATACCTTTTGCCCCGGCTTGTCGTAAGCACCGCGAATCATCACGAAGCTTTCGCGCGGCTGCGGCAGATCGGCCATTATGAAGGTGACCGGAACATTCGCGTCGATCTTCTTCTTCCGCTGCTCCAGAGTTTCCTTGTGGGCCTTCAGGGCAACGACCTCGGTCGGCAAGCCGGCATAAAAATGCTCCAGCCAAAAATCGGAGACACTTTTGGCTTCGTCGGGCGTCCACTTGTCAGCGGTCTTGCCGCGAACGAGTTGACGCAAGCCTTCGGGCAAGTCGTTGTTCCGTTTGCCGACGTTCTGGTCTTTCCAAACTTGAAACGACCAACGGGGATCCTTCGCTCGATCGATTCGAGCTTCCACGCCCAGATGGTCCCAAGTGACGGTTCCGCCGAACTGGGTGAACGCAAATCCGGTTACTTTCGCCTTCGGACTCAGCCCCATTTTTTCCGCGTCAACTTCCAGACGCACCCACTCGCCCACCGTTGGCAGATCACCCATCAACACTTTTTCCGTGGTCCCCGGTTGGCCGAAGCCGATTTTCGCTTCCGCGCCCCAAACCGCCCGATGTTTCCATCCATTGGTATGAAACTGGATCATGATCGTTTCCGGCGTATCCTGAGGGTCCAGAAAACAATGGACGAAGACTTTACCGTTTTCTGGAACTAGCAGCCCCTCGGCACCAGAACTGTAAAAGTCTTGCTCCAGTCCGGCCGCTTTGCGATGCAGCGCGATCTGTCCGCTGAAGACATTCCCCTCGTCTTTGCTGATCAGACGCAGCGGCGCGCCGGAGCTTTGCACCGCTGCTCCCGTGGGAAACCCATCTTCGAACCAAACGGTCTGCGTCACTTCGGGTTCAGGCAACGGGTCCAGCGAAGCGGGATCGCTGTAGACCAATTCGGCCAAGGTTCCAGCCAGTTTCGTTTGCACGTCGGCGATCTCGCGGTCAAGCGCCTCGATTTCGGTGGTGTCTGATTCTTGATAAAGCTTCAGAATGGGAGGCGTGTCAATGATGTTGCCGTCCATCGCGGGATCGGCCGCGCTGTGAAAGAACGCATACATCGAGTAATAGTCGACCGATGAAAGCGGATCAAACTTGTGATCGTGACAGACAGCGCAACCCGCCGTCAGACCCATCCAGACTTCGGCGGTCGTTGTCGTCCGATCGACCGCATAGCGATAGACCCATTCTTCGTTGATGCTGCCCCCTTCACTGGTCGTCACATTGCAACGGTTGAAACCCGACGCAATCAATTGATCTTGCGTCGGCTGATCCAACAGATCGCCCGCCAACTGCCAACGCGTGAACTCGTCGAAGGGAATGTTCTGATGAAAGGCCCGCACCACCCAATCGCGATAAGGCCACATGGATCTCTCGTTATCCAAATGCAAGCCATGCGTATCGGCGTACCGAGCCAGGTCCAGCCAATATCGGGCCATGTGTTCGCCATACTGGACGCGGCTGAACAAATCGCTAATCAAACGGTCGACCGCGTTGTCCGATTCGTCGGCGACAAACGCTTCGACTTCCTCAGGCGTCGGAGGCAAGCCGGTCAGGTCCAACGTGATCCTTCGCGCTAACGTCCGCTTGTCCGCCACCGGCGACAGTGTCAAGCCGTTTTGTTGAAGGCGATCTTGAATGAACGCATCAATCGGATGTTCGAAGTCTCCACTGGGAACATCTGGTCTTACCGGAGCCTCGAAAGACCAATGCTGCTGATATTCAGCCCCCTGATCCATCCAGCGTCGCAGCAAATCGCGTTGCGTCTGGGTGAGAGGTTTGCCATAGTCTGGCGGCGGCATGACCACGGTCGCGTCCTGACTGGCCACACGACGCCAAAGTTCACTTTCTTCCAACGAACCGGAAACGATCGACTTCAAGGCTTCGTCAGCCACGTCCAAACGCAGCTCCGCCTCACGTGTCTTTTCATCGGGGCCGTGACATGCAAAGCAATGGTCCGACAAGATCGGTCGGATATCACGGGTGAATGAAACAGGTTCCTCGGCTCGAACAACGATGCCGATCGTAAGACATAATCCCAAACAAACGTGTCGTAGGAAGAAATCATTCATTGCAGTTTCAAATTCTCGCGGAACATCAGGCCAGTCAGATCACTATCATACCATCCGGAACAAGGAACCGTAAAAGGATTGCAGCTTGTTTCCCGACAGCATTGCCGCCGTCCGACTCAGCACGCCGGTCTCACGTGGTTCCTTCGATTAAGCGACGAACTTCCCGTGGGGTAAGCTCACGCAGATAGCCACGTTCGAGCGACCTCCGAAAAAATCGCTCCATCAGAGTGGAATGCTCTTGCTTGAACTCCTCCGCCGAGAGCGACCGCGGTTCGACCGAACTGCAGCGGTCGTGGTGGATTTTCATGAGTTTGTGAACGGAATTGGTCTTCACCGCGACCGCGTCGATGTAATCCGGTTGAACGTACTCAATCAAATCGCGTTGCCATCGATCCCGAATCGCGAGCGTCTGTATTTGACGGTCAGCCGACAAATAGGATTGAAATCCAACCGTGCCGCTCACAATGGAGGAAATCATCGTCCAATTAAGCTGCGCGAAAATGGTTCCATCGGGTCCTCGCAACCACAGATTCGCCTCACGTTTGGCTCCGATGGTGGGCGACTCAGTCCAGCCGATCGGTTCGTAGTCAAGAGTGTCGAGTTGTTCCAGCCAGGGACTCCACAGAGTCAGCGCGCCGCCCGGTGCCGAATCATCTCGCCACGTGACGTTGGGTTCCCACTTGGAGGCTCCGAGAACATCGGGACGCCAGCCAATGCGCGCTCGCAAGCGGCACCACAGCGTGTAGGCGACCGCAAACGAACGAGGGACTTGTCCTTCCATCGCCGACGCAACGATTCCGACGGGCAAGGAATCAAGATCTTCAACAAAGTAACCGGTCTTCACCATTCTCCCTTTACAGCTTCATGGAGGATTCAAGCATCGGTCATGGGTAGATGCCGTCATTTGCAAAGTGCGGCTCGACCTCGGCCATTGTTGGCAGACCACAGTCGACGAGCATCTGGCTGATTCGCTTCTTTCTTGTTGTTTCGTCCAATGGCCCGGCAACGGGAGGACGCTGCTCTTCAAGGTCGTGGTCCCTCGCGCTCATTCCGCTGCGATTAAACTTGGACTTGATCTTCATCTCCACAAACTTGAAAAGCACGACGACGATGATCACCAGCGTCAGCAAGGCATAGCCGGCCGCTTTCCATTGGTCCATGAAAAAGCCGACCAACAGAATCGGTAACGCCAACACGAATGTCAGGCAACCGGTCGCTTTGATCGCTGACTTCTTCAGCGAACCGCCCATGGCGCCGAACACGTTCGCCAGTGTCATTCGCTTGTTGGAAAGAACATGTGGGAGAAACTCCGCGAGAGCCTCCGCGTCGCTCATCGGCTTGCCATCCAGACCACTGATTTGACACTGTTGTCGATATCCCTGATCGGCAAGCGCAACGTTCCAATCCGGCCATCCCGACCGCAGGCGATGGACGACCGATAAGCCTTCAGTCCCCCAGAATTGGATCGTCCTGTTGCCCAAATCCATCCAAAGCCCTTCGGTCACATACTTTTCTTCCGGCACCTCCACCGGCTCCAACGCGATCAGCTCGTCGATCGTTGACCGATCTCCGGACAGCAGGTCGACCGACACGGCCGACATTCCCCTCTGACGCAGTTTTCCATCCTGGTCAATGATCGTTATCCAAGCGCCTTTGCAGTATTCGCTGAAAGGCGGATCGAAGTCGTCGTCATCGTCATCGTCTCCATCCTCATCATCCTCATCGTCGTAGTCTTCGTCCTCATCCTCATCGTCGATTCCTCGAAAATTCTCAATCGCTTCACGCACGGTGTCGGGTCTGGGTTCCCATGGGCCACTTTCCTCGTCGTCTCGATCACGAAGCTCGTCACCATCGTCAGTCAGTGCATCGAGCCTACGATACAACTCCGAAATGGACATATCGATCAGTGAAAAGCCCGGCCAGGAATTCTCCAACAACCTGCAGTACAGCAAGTGCCCCCGTGGCGACATAACGACGTCACTTTCACCCCAAGCCAAAGTCCGCGAATCGAAATCGACGATCGCGATGCCGGAGACATCCTCCGGCTCCCAATCGGTTTCTTCCCCAGCGGTGAGCCAGGCTTCGAAGGCTTCGGGGCCCCAAACAAGTTCGCGATATAAGGTTCCCCATACTTCAGCGAAGCAGCTCGCTTTGCCGTCACGAATCAAAACAAAATACGCTGCCGATCGACTCATACTTTTCGTCCCTCGTTGACAGAACCCCTTGCTACACGACCGGCCCAACCGATGCTCGACCGTATGATCCACGAATGCGTCATGCGACGGCGAACCGTCACTTGATGGGCGAAAAGTCTACCAGAACACACACGCATGTGCTACGAAAGGGGCCGCTGCCGTGCGGACCCTATTTCGATTGTTGTTATGCTTTCGACTTGTTTGGCGAGCGAGACTGAAGCAGATCGACAATCGCCTGCCTCTCGCGCGATCGTTTGTCCACGACATCCCATGCTGCCTTTCCCGATTTGTCTTTGATGGATGGATCGGCACCATGTTCAAGAAGAATCTCCACGGACTTCCGTTTGCCAAGGTTCGCGGCGCGAATCAGCGCGGTTGTCGCAACATGGCTGTCGCAAACACGATTGACATCGGCACCGTGCTTTAACATCAACTCGATGCACTTCGGATTGACCGCAGCCTGGACAAGCAAAGAGTTCCCCTTCACATCGGTCGTTTCCGGAGGCAATCCAGCATTGAGCAACAACCGAAGCAGTTTCGGATCGGAGAGATTCCCGTACGGGTACTCGCGGTCGCCAACGCCGCTCAGATCATTTCCACATTCTTCCAGTTCTGCTTTGATCTGATCGAACAGTTGATCACGCTCGGGTTTGGCCAGCAGTCGAAAAAGTTTCTGAAAATTCGGTTGATTCCGCTTCCCAGGCGACGCGGCGGTCCCCGCACCACCAGCAACCGCCACTCTTGAAGCCGGTGACTTGTTTGGGATGGAGTCCGCTTTCTTGATAAGCTTCGCAGCGGTTGCTATTCGTTGTTTGTTCCCTCTTTCGGTAGTCGCCTTTGGACGCCACGCCGTCCCTTCAGTCTGTGTGCAATTGGGTTTGACGGGAAACCGCAGTTGCACGCCCAGGCCAGTCGAAGTGGTCAGTTCATCAAAACACCCAGTGCCGATCCCGTCCGTGAGCTGCCCCACAACGTCCTCTCGCAACTCGCCAAGTTCTTTGCGGGTGAGCTTTCTTTGGCTATCGATCTCGACAGCCATGAGCAGGCGACCTTTCTCGTCCAAGGCCAGGCGTGGATAGCCACCACGTAACGCACACGCATCCGCGAACGCCAGCTCTGCATAATTGAGAACCGAGTCTGAGTGACAGGCAAGGCCATCCAGCTTTCGCGCCAGCTCATCGGACGAGACGTTAGTCCCGTCGTGATCCACCAACTGAGCCTGCAATGAGCACGTCGTCTTGTACCGCATATGAGTGATCACACCTTATGATTTAACGGTCTCCGCCACCGGGGCCGTCGGAGAAACGCTCTCCATCGGCAAATCATCCCGTCGGCGACTCCGTGCGTACGAATACGCCCGATATGAGCATGGATTTGTCGAACGCAACTTCCTTTCGGAAATCAGTCCCTCGTTCGGATTCGGAACATGTTTGGAGGGCAGTATACCAAACGTCGTCAACCAAGATGCAAGCACTAGGCAATGCAAACAGTGGAACCGAGTCCACATTTGGGGGCGAATGGTGTTGAGGCTGGGAGCGTGTGAGGATCAAGCCATTACGTACCAATGCAATGCATCAGAGCCCTGGCTGGTGTTGTTCGAAAGGCATTTCGTCTCGCCGGACAGTAATCGAACGATTACGCGACGCGTATTACCGCCGAGGATTACAATGTCGGAATCGGAATCAATCCATTCGCCTTCGGACGTTGCCTCAACCGGTTGACCGTTCACCGTCACGCGACCGGTAGGCTTCAACGGGCCAAGTGTTTTACCGCGGTCGCCAATGTGAATTGGTGTAGTCATGAAACGACTCAATGCGTGCTGCGTCAAACGGTTGCTTCGATCGGCGAAAGTTGTTCGGTCACCGGGGACGAGCGAGTTGGGAGCCAACTACCAAATGGCGATGACAAATCCGTTGATGTACTAATGGATTCCGCGCGGTTGGCAGCGGCGGAAACGTTTCCGGTTTGCTTCGATCTCGCTCCAGTGTATCGATCCGGGGCGTCTGCGGCAACTTTCGGCTGAGTCTTCGATCACGATTTCAAACCGATTCTTAGAGACACCGTCGACATGATCTCGCGCTGATCGAACGCCTTTACTTATTGTGAGTCTCATTCGAGCCGAA
Organism: Pirellulaceae bacterium; assembly: GCA_041399105.1. Taxonomy (GTDB): domain Bacteria; phylum Planctomycetota; class Planctomycetia; order Pirellulales; family Pirellulaceae; genus Rosistilla. The sequence continues at coordinate 65,266 of JAWKTL010000036.1, forward strand.
TGTCGCGCAACGAACGCGCAGCAACGGTTGAGCCGAATGGAATGCTTTCTGTAACCAAGTACGAACAGAAGACGATGGTTTTGAATTGCCACGTGATGAAGTGCCCCGGTTCATGGCTTTGCTCCGTCACATTCTTCTGTATTGAATCCCTCCACGACAGCGAAGGCGTTTCGCAACTGAGAAACTGGACCCGCTTCACTGTCACGCGGTTTTCAGCCCGCGTTAAGACGCAAAGTGCGAGCCTGGTATGTGACGACGAATGACCGTGCAAATTCCAGTTCCGGCAACATAAGAAATCGCTCAGCGAGTTGCCTGACTCGTTCGTCCGTGAATTGCTGATGGAAACGAAACTCGATACGACCGGGCTTAACCACTGCGGCAAGCGCATTGCCACGCGAGTCGTCTGCGTATCTGATTCCTGGATGGTTTGCGTCTCGGTGTTCCGTGGTGTGGGGGAAGAACACGACGCCAGAATCATTCGCAAGCAACTTGAACAGGTAACTGTCCTGTTCGAGCATTGGAGCGATGGATTCGAAACCGTAAACAATCATCGGTGCGTGCATCCTGGCCAGCGTCGCTCTGTCGCAAACGATCGTTCGTCGCCCGTCATGAGGCCCATTCACTGTACAGGAAGTCGACCTGCGACGTTATGCACTGAAGGACGCCCAACCCGTAGCCGATGCTTGCCAGCCGTCGACCACGCGATGCACCATGGATACGTTCGGATGCGATCCAGAAGGCGAAAGATGCGCTCAAAAACATCAGAATCCGTGGTGTAAGCCAAAAAGTGCCAAATTTTGTGGAGGCGTTCAAGCTTGCATTGATGCCCAAGCATGCAATTGGAAACGCGAGGCCGAGGACAATCAGAGCCCACGAAAACTCTCGTCTCGCGGACGGCTCCCACGGCCCCGATATCGCAATCAGGCCAAGCGTGCATGCGAGAAATGCGAGGGTCGGCAAAATACGAAAGTACCACGTCGGGTTCATGAAGGCGGGATAGCCGTAACACGCCATAAAAGCGACAAAGCCGCAAGCAAACGAACCAATCGAGAGGCAGCGAAGTGATCTAGCAACACGCAACGCAATGTCTGAATCAAAAACTTCGGGCGGAGAATAGGGATTGGTCAAAGTGCTTTCAGTCGATAAACGACCACCGTTACCGGGTATGGTCGGTTTTGTTTCCATTTGCAATCGCCTTACGCCGTACTCTGATGCATGGCATGTGCAAGTAGGCTGCTAACACTGCGGGCACAGATTCGATTAATGTATCCGATCTTGCAGTGGAATCAAAACGCTTCCCTGTTGAAAAGCGTTTCATTCCGACCTCTCAGCAAGGTGACCTGAGCCATCGCCAAATACGACCTGTCCACTTTTGAAGAGAGTGATCTGCAATCCCCATACGTTTCGCTGCGAGTTGACATGCCGCACATCGATATCGATTTGGCTTGAAGCATGAAGGGCGATTGCACTTCAGGTGTATCTGACGCTATTGCGCGAGACGCTTGGACGCGAAGAAACCCCAATTTCGCTTGGGAAAACCGGGGTTTCAATAGGTGACGATCGTCGGGGACACTTCTATTTGATAGGCCAAGCAGGACTCAAACCCGCGACCACGGGATTGCGAGGGAACAAAAAGCCGTTGCGAAAACCCAACGTTTTCCTTGCTTAAGACACTGCATCGGCTGTTTTTGGCCGTCGAAATACCTCGCACGACAACGCAAGGATTTGCAAGGTTTCGCGGTAGCGGTATGATGCTAGACCGGCATGAACCTATTTCCATCGCATTTCACAACGTTCCCGCTTTAATGGATTGAACGTTGCGTAAAAGCGACCGATACGTTCTTGACTGACAGTTCTACCGGCGATAGAGGAGGGGGACACATGTCACAATCGATAATTCGTGATGAAATTAAATACGTACGTGGCGACGATATCGCTCCAACCAATCAAGCGAAGACAGTAGTTGAAACTTTTGCGAAAGATGTAGCAAGTCAGTTCGGCTTTGGCATTGGTAACGATGTTTCGGAACTCGTTCGCGAGCTAGGCGGACGTATCCGATATGAAGACATCATGGAATCAATCGAAGAAGAGTCCGGTTCGATCGTTGTGCATGGCCAGCATGACTTTGATATCACGTTGCCACACTACACCAGCGCGTTGCGGGATCGTTTTACGATCGCCCATGAATTGGGGCATTTCTTGCTGCATTCCGATCTTGGAGCAACACCAATCATTGCTTATCGGAATGGTAGCGGGCGAATTGAATGGGAGGCCAACTGGTTCGCCGCTGGATTGCTTATGCCCGCCGAGGAATTTAGGGCCGAGTGCCAATTGCCAGACGTTTCAACAGCACAACTGGCGGCAAAATTTGGGGTCTCGCTTGATGCGGCGAGAATTCGACAGGAGGCTTAGAGTGACAGTCGATGAAGACCCTGAATGGCAATGGGAGCTTCGGCTGTTCTGCAGTGCTGACATTGTTGGATCAACTGCATTCAAAGCGAAAGACTCTC
>JAWKTL010000037.1:0-66370 GCA_041399105.1 Pirellulaceae bacterium
TCGGCCACGCGACCTATAAATACGCCCATCGAGCGGATCGCTTCAACCGTCAGGGTCAATGATCGATCTCGCGATGCACTTCAATGCGCTGAACACTGCGTCTACGACAGCGCTTTGTCGCTGATGTCTTTTCGGCACCAAGCGCCTGGCCAGCGGATCTGTTTCACTGCGGTGTAGGCGGCCAATTTTGCGGTGCTAATTCGTTCGCCGATCGCAGTGACGCCCAGAACGCGGCCACCGTTGGTCTGCACTTGATCCGCCACACGCTTGGTTCCGGCGTGGAAAACTTTAACGTCTTCCAGTTCGGCGGCTTCTTGCAACCCGCGAATCTCCAGCCCTTTTTCATAGTCGCCCGGGTAACCTTCGCTGGCCATGACGACGCAAATACTTGGCCGCGAATCCCACTGAGGTGTTTCGATTTCATTTAATCGATTGTCGGCAACCGCTTCAAGGATATCGACCAGATCGCTCTTCAGACGCATCAACAAAGGTTGGCATTCGGGATCACCGAATCGCACGTTGTATTCAAGCACCTTCGGACCGGCGTTGGTCAGCATCAAGCCGGCATACAAGACGCCTTTAAATGGGCGGCGATTTCGCTTCATCGCATGCACGGTGGGGACGATGATGTCTCGCTCGATGATCTCCGTCAGCGCGTCATCGACAATCGGTGCCGGACAGTATGCCCCCATCCCGCCGGTGTTTGGGCCTGTATCGCCATCGTATGCGGGTTTGTGATCCTGAGCGGGCGGAAGCATCAAAATCGTCGTTCCGTCGGTAATGGCCAAGATGCTTACCTCTTGGCCGACCAATCGGTCTTCGATGATCAGTTCATTGCCGGCTTCTCCGAATTCCCGCTGCCGCGTGATCCGGTCGATTGCATCGAGTGCTTCGCCGCGCGTTGAACAGACGATCACACCTTTCCCCGCAGCCAGGCCGTCCGCCTTGACGACAACGGGAACCTCCGCGTCCTCCTCGGGATAGCGATCCTTTATAAAGCGGGCTGCTTCGTCGCCCGATCGAAACGTTTGATAGTCGGCTGTCGGAATGTCGGCGGTCTTCAGCAAGTTCTTACAAAAGACCTTGCTCCCCTCAAGCTCCGCCGCGGCACGCGACGGCCCAAAGGCCCGCAATCCCGCAGCCTCCAAAGCGTCCACCAATCCAGCGACCAGCGGCACTTCGGGGCCAACGACCGTCAGTCCGATCGACTCTTGTTTTGCGAAGTTAACCAAAGCGGGAATGTCGTCGACGGCAATCGGGACGTTGGTTGCATCCATACCGGTCCCCGCATTTCCAGGAGCGACAAAAACCTGCGATACCTTTGAGCTCATGCCGATCTTCCAGGCCAAGGCATGTTCACGGCCACCATTGCCAACCACCAAGACTTTCATTCGAATCGCTTCCCCTCGTTCCGGTCTGACTTGCAATCAATTCGTGGTGGATCTTGTTATACGTCGCGTGGCCGAAAATGAGGCGATTCGCTTCATTGAATGCAAAAGCATCATTCCAGACCACGCACGGTATAAAGATCCAGTGCGGTGGGATCTTTAACAAGATCCACTACGGTTTGTGGCTTCGCCGCCTTGACAAACCAAAACCGTCGCGGGAAGTATAGATCGGTCGCTCAATTTGTGATAGCACCGTTGACAGCCAGCGATCACACAGTTGCAACATCGACGCTAACATCCATGCGATTCTTTCCCCCCCCGACGAACACGCCCTGAATGGGGCAAAGGTCAATGTAATCTTGTCCCCAGCCAATCGTGATATGATCGGTTTCGGGAATGATGTTGTTTGTTGGATCAAAATCGACCCAGCCGAGGGATTCTCCGCAATACAGCGACAGCCAAGCGTGCGACTGATCATTGCCGATCAATCGTTCCTTGCCGGGGGGAGGAATGGTTCGCAAGTAGCCGCTGACATAGCGGGCCGCCAGCCCGATCGATCGCAGACACGCAATTTGCAGATGTGCAAAATCTTGACACACCCCAGCTCGCTGTTCAAACACCGTATCGATCGGTGTGCTGACCGTCGTCGCTCGAGGATCATATTTGAATTGCTCGAAGACTCGGCGGGTCAAGTCCAGCCCCGCTTCCACGATCGGTCTGCCCGGCGGAAAGCTTTCGGCCGCAAAGGCGGCATACTTGGGGTCCTTCCCCGCCAGGCGTGAACCAAACGAAAAGTGGTAGGCATTCAACGTAAGCTCGTCGCGGCGCAGCGCGATCTCGGCGGCAATCGTTTCCCACGCCGCGGATGCATTGAATTCAGGCGGACGTTGGATGGGACGAACCTCCACATTGCAGGTCGATTTCACAACCAAGCTGCGATGCGGGTCTTGAATCGAAAAATAGTCGACGCGATTGCCGAAGTAATCCTTTTGCGCAATCGTCGCGTAGGGATCAGGCTGGATCGCCAGATGAAAATGCGTCGCCGTCTGCTGCGGCAGCGTCCGAATCGCCAGATGCACCTTGTTGTGGCAAACGCCAACGGGTTGGCTGTAATGGAACTTCGTCGTATGCGTGACTCGATACTTCATGTTTTCGCCATTCGCACTTGATCGATCGACGACAGCAACCGTGCCGGGCCGGCGTGGACCATATATTTGTTCGTGATCGACTGTGAAAGCTGCGGCAAATGCTGATTCAATTTCTCGAACACGACCAGCAGTTCACGGCGATCACCCAACGCATGCTTTTCCCCCATCGCTTCGATATCGAGCATCCTGACCGCATACAAAGCGGCCAATAACAAACGTTGCTCGGCGGTTGTCGGCTGGGTCTCGGTGCGGGGCAGGCGGTCCACGTGATCCTTGATTCGCAGCAGTTGATACAGCACGCTGCGAGGATTCGTTTCGTCCGTTAACAGCAGGTCCAATACCGGTACCGAACTCAGGTTCGACAGATAGCGATAACGATAGGTCATCAAGCTGTCACAAACCTGCAGCAGGGTCTCGAGAATCTCGCCGGTGATTTCCTGTCCCGTTCGGAAACAGTTGCCCAACAACGTCGCGGTTTGTGTCGCGCGTTCGATTCGCAGTCCCAGATCCATGAAGTGGAAGGCCTGCGTGCGCGTCATGCTCTCGGACATCATTCCGATGAAGGCGGCCAGATCGACAATCAATTCGTTAGCCATGTTTAACAGATCGGTCAAATCCCAAGCACCGCTTTCGGGAGCTCGAAACTGTTCGTCGATGCGAACCAGAACGCGCCAACTGTCCGCCGAAAGTCGGTCGCGAACGCGAGCGGCGGTGCTGTAGGTCGCGGCCAACATCGATCGCAGTGAACCGGAGGTCGAAGCGTCGAAAACGCTGATGGGCAGATTTTCTTCGATCGCGGGCAACTGCTCTCGAATCCCCTCGACAACGAAGCCCGGTTCAATCTGTCCTTGATCGGCCATCGTCCGCAGAAGCATCGGCAGTTCGGAACGCAAATGGCTCGCCGCTTCGCTGGTCAGGCGATTCGTTACCGCACGCAGCAGTCGCGCCGCCGAATCGGCTCGCTCCACATGACGACCCAGCCAATAAATGTCATCCGCCACGCGACTGGGAAGGTCATCGCCAACGCGGCGCAGTTTGACTGGATCCTGCCGTCCCTTCAGCAAGCTGTCTTGCTGAGGGGGCTCCTTGGCCTGAATCCAAATATCCTTGCTCCCCTCGCCGGCGACGAGCGACAGTTCCAGCGATCCAAGTTCCTTCGAGGTGCGTGCGAGCCCGCCGTGCAACACCTCATATGAATCAACCGTCGCAACCATGAACGCACGCATCGCAACATATGAGGCCGAAACGTTCCCGCCGGCCCAGTTCGGCATCGTCGATCGAATCACTCGTTCCTGACCCACATACTCGTTGGGGCTTGCCAAAATGCGTTGGATCAGTTTTTCCTTCGGTAAATTTTTTAGCTGTTCGGAAATCTTGCGTTCCTGCCCACGCCGCCGGAAAGCCCGTTTGATCACCAAGCGATCAAGATTGGCTGTCACGTAATCGCGGCCCGGCTGCGTCCCGCACCACCAGGTGGCGACACTGGGCAACAGCAGGTCTTCGCCTAACAAGGTCTTGCACAGAACCCCGATATAGGCCATGAAGATCGGCGACTCCACCAAGCCGCAACCCAGCGGATTGGTTATCGCAACGTGACCGGCGGACGCGGCATCGACCAAGCCGGCGATCGCCCCGCCCCAGTGGGTCGGCATTTCCAACGAATCACAATCGGCGGTGTTGGGCCTCCGCAAAATCACGTCCACCGGATACAAGCCTCCCAACGTCTTGAGCCAGACCTGACGATCGCGGACCGTCAAGTCCGCTCCCTCGACCAACGTGTATCCCAGATATCGCGAGAGGTAGGCATCTTCAAAGTAGTTCTCGCTGGAAGGCCCTTGGCTGAGCAGCACGATCCGCGGGTTGTCTTGATGTCGCGGGGCAATCCGATGGCAGGTTTCGCGCAGAGCTCGGAAATAGCTTGCCAGCCGCTGCACGTTGCACGCGCGAAACGCCTCGGGCAACATTCGCGAAGTGACGACACGATTTTCCAGCGCGTAGCCCGCTCCCGATGGTGCCTCCGCGCGGTCGGACAACAACCACCATCCGCCGTCGGGAGCCCGTCCCAGGTCGGCCGCGTAGAAGTGCAGATAACGCCCCATCGCGGGCTTCAGGTTGTGCAACGCTGTGTGAAAGCCGGGATGGGCGAAGATGATCTCCGGCGGCAATATTCCGTCGCGGATGAGTTTCTTGGGGCCGTAGAGGTCCGCCAGCGTTAGCTCCAAGACGCGAGCCCGCTGCAACAGACCGGCCGATACCCGATCCCATTCCGCCTGAGGAATCAACAGCGGCAGCGCATCGAGTTCCCAAGGACGCGGCTTGTCCAATGGATCACCATACGCGCCGTAGGCGATTCCGTTTTCGTGAATCAAGCGTGTCGCTTGCGTCCAGCGACGCGACATTTCCTCGCCGCCAACGCGATTGATCACCGCGGCGAATCGCTTCCAATGCGATCTCAATTGGCCGTTGGGGCCCAACAATTCATCGAAGCCGGTCGACGGAGGCGCGTAGTTCGACAGGACACTGGAGATCGCAACCGACGGAGTGTTCAAGGCCGAACCTTGTTGCTGGATTTGCATGAGCTTTCTTCGGCGCGCGGCGGAAAATCGACGGACGACCAATCGAACGGCAAGTTGTGCGGATGTCGCTCGCTGTTGTCGACTGCGACGACATCAAATTAGCACAATTCTTTAACCGACAACAGCGGCAGCCAAAGCTTCGCTGACCAATCTAGGTCGTTGAACGAGCGGTTTCCTGAATGTCGCGCCCGCCCGTCCAATAGAAGACGATTCCGATGGCGGCGATGGCGATCTTCACAATTTCGTATACCAAACCGACGATTGTCCCCGACGCGTTCGAAGGATTCGCCGGCACGATTTCGTACATATGCGACAATACTCCCTCGAACACGCCGATCCCCGCCAATGAGATCGGCAAACCGGCAACCGCATTGGCCATCGGAACGATCAACATGTGTTCCCGCAGGGTCGGTGGGGCGGGATAAAGTCCGGTCGCAATGAAATAGACGGCGACGACCGATAAGACATGGATCACCACCGACATGCCGATGGCGATGAAAAAGATCAACGTATGATGTCGAAAGGCCCGCAAGGGATCCGCGATACGATGCACAAACGCACCAACCAAAGGGACTCGCGCGATTGCGTCGACACCCCGATCCACGAATTTTCCGCCGACCAGCAATCCGGCCATTCCAACCGCACCGCCAACGCAACTTCCAAAAACGATAATTCGAATCCATCGAATGTCGTCTCCCGTCAAAGTCGACCCAATCAGCAACAACGCGATCGAAGCGACGACCAGCAAGCCGTAGAGCCCTATGATTCGATCGACCAATACGGTGGCGAAAACTTCGATTCTCTTTCCGGGAGACCGTCGAGCCAGGAAATAGGCCTTGAATAAATCGCCGCCAACAGCTCCCACGGAAACGAAATTCAGCAAAAAACCAATCGCCCCCAAACGAATCCCTTCAATCGGACTCAGTTCGATGCGATGCGCGCGAACCAGCATCCACCACCGCACATAACACAGGCCGATCGACGTTAGGCCAACCAAAAGAGCAATCGCCAAATGGGTCCACTGCTTTGGCGACTCACGAAGCGCCGACCACTGTTCTGGTTCGATGGCGGCCAACAAATACCAGACGATTCCGATCGGCAGCCCAAATTTCACGATGGCGAGCAACCACTTCTTCAGCGCGTGATTCGTTTTGGAGAGATCGGACATAGGCAACTGGCACGGTATTTGTTGATGTCACGCAGCGGCGTTCAATGAAGTCGGGATTGGTGCAAGCATAGTTGATACTCAGAGCGATTGCGTCGCAAGATAACATTAAAGATGTTCATCGTTGATATCTGTCGCACTGAAGTAGAGAAGAGCTTCGCTTTGCAAAATGTGAAGGCATTCTTTCAGGCCATGCACTGCATAACTCTGGACGGACAGGACGCCAAACGATTGGTCCGTATTTCGCTTCTCGATGGTACCCGGAAGGCGAAGGCCGTTAAAGCTACCCTTGACTTCCTAAATTACAGAGCGTTTCGATTTTTCTGGAATCTATCGGGCTCGATTGCTTGCCCTGAGGAGCATCGACAACTAGCATAACAGTTCGAGCATCAAGGCCGTGTTACACGTCGCGTGGTCAGAAATCGCTGATTCGTTTCATTTAACGCGAAGGCATGATTTCGGACCACGCACGGCATACGTCCAAAATTGCGGATTTTATGCGTGACGCGGACTGAAATGAGGTGATTCGCTTCGAATCGGTGCAAGTCGGTCATTGTTGTTCACGTACGGAAAACATCGTTTGGCTGCCGTCACAAAGAGACATCCTCGGTGCATGCGTCGACGTTGCGAAGCCTTTGCAATGTCAGATCCCTACCTATTTGGCATCCGTTTACAAAATATCAAGACGAGCCGCCTTACTCGGAGAATGTTGATAATGAATCGACGATTACGACGTCATCTCAGTGCCACATTGGTTGTCGCCTTGACAATCACTCTGGCGATCCCACCGCACGTATTTGCCGGTTGCTTTGCACCATCGGCTTCCAACTGTTGTTGCCCATGCCCTGCGTCATGTGCTCCGGTCTACTGTGCCCCAAGCTGCCAGACCTCATCGGTACGCGTTGTGTCATCAACGTGCGGAAGCCCCGCCACGTCTTGCGGGACCGTCAGCTCGCCGTGCCAATCGACCGCAGCCCCATTGCCTTCCTATCCTGCGGACAATTGTCCCATTTGCAAAACCGGCTCGTACGCTGGGGACGGGGTGGCGTCAGGGGATTACCCAACAGCCCCGAATCCACCTGCCGTTGCGGGAGCGGAAAGCGATTCAGAAGCTCCGCCCGAACCCGAATCCCCAGCGGATGCTGTTGCCGATACGCCTGAGGTTCCTTCGGCAGACCAGCCGATCCAGCCAGCCACAGCCCTAGAGCCAATGCCGACGGAGCCTAAACCAGGGCCATCTCCCGTCAATCCAGAACCAATGCCCGCTGGTCAGCCGAGCCCATTCGATCGTGAGCCAGCCGAAGAAGCTCCCCTGAACCTGAACCAGCCCCTGCGGAACCGACTCCCGCAGCTCCCGAGCCAGCAACACCGTTGCCTCCAGCGGTAACGCCCGCACCGGCGGACGCTGATCCGTTCGGGGCTCCAGCGGAACCAACTCCCGCACCGACCCCGGCCCCTGCGGATGCCGATCCGTTTGGCAGCCCAGCCGAACCGACTCCAGCGCCAGCGGACGAACCAGCCGAAGCGGATCCGTTTGGTGCTCCTGCCGAACCAACGCCAGCCGAGCCAACTCCGGCACCTGCTGAAGCTGATCCTTTCGGTGCTCCAGCGGAACCGACTCCGGCCCCCGCCGACGCTCCAATGGACGATGACTTGTTCGGCGCACCTCCCGCCGACGAACCAGCAGCTGCTCCCGCAGGCGACGATCTTTTCGGTACACCTCCCGCTGCGGACGCAACCGAGGCTCCAGCGGAAGCTCCAATGAACGATGACTTGTTCGGAGCACCTCCAGCAGATGAACCTGCCGCTGCTCCAGCCGGTGATGACTTGTTCGGAGCACCTCCAGCAGATGAACCTGCCGCTGCTCCAGCCGGTGACGACCTGTTCGGAGCACCTCCAGCAGATGAACCCGCCGCTGCACCAGCCGGTGATGACCTGTTCGGAGCACCTCCTGCAGATGAACCCGCCGCTGCTCCAGCCGGTGATGACCTGTTCGGAGCACCTCCAGCAGATGAACCTGCCGCTGCACCAGCCGGTGATGATCTGTTCGGAGCACCTCCCGCAGATGAACCTGCCGCTGCACCAGCCGGTGATGACTTGTTCGGAACGCCTCCAGCAGATGAACCCGCCGCTGCTCCAGCCGGTGATGATCTGTTCGGAACGCCTCCAGCAGATGAACCTGCCGCTGCTCCAGCCGGTGACGACCTGTTCGGAACGCCTCCAGCAGATGAACCTGCCGCTGCACCAGCCGGTGATGACCTGTTCGGCGAACCAACGCCGTCGGCTCCGGACAGTACAGAGGAATCAGCCGATCCTTTCGGCGACCTTTCGATGCGAGTTTGGAAAGACAACACCAGTTCGTTTGAAACGAGAGGGCGATTGATCGTCATCGGAGACAACTTTGTCAAGTTGCTCAAGGACAACGGTCACACCTGCACGGTGCCGATGCGACGCTTGAGCCCTGTTGATGCAGATTATGTCACTCAGGTGGCCAAGTCGATTAGCAAACCGATCGTTCGATTGGTCAGCAAGTAGTTCGGCAAAGCTGCTTGGCAACAAAGTAGCTCGGCGACAACGTAGCTCGGCGGTCCCCGCCGAGAGCCTCGATTGGAACCACCGAGCTTCACTTAGAGCCAATGGCGTTCAATGAAGCAACCCACCTTCCCAAACGGAGGGTGGGTGTTATGAAAAATTGGCTTCTACGAACGGTATTGCATTCAGCGCCTTTCCGAAAACCGTCCGCCGACGGCACGAGCTGCGGGTCTTTTCGGGTTTTCAGATAGGTTCCTATAGAAGTCATCCATTGATGTCTGTTCCTCGGCAAAACGCACGACTTCCCGCCACGTCGCATCAAGCGGTAATCGACTCCAGCCTCCCGCCCAATTTGTCGATGACGGATCTTTCACCTTGCCCCTTTGGAAACCTTGACTAATTTAGAGGTATTCAGTGGTCGGTTCGGGCCATTTGAACCACAATAGAGATACGTCAATCAATTGGATCCACGTCGGGTGGGTCTCGCGTGATCCAGTGTGCGTCGCGGTCGCAGATCAAATTTCATGCAAGTGGCCCATTCATTAAATCAACCCACCCCGGAATGGCCCCATGCGGACGCGGATCTATGTGTTCGCAGTGCGTTGCGAGGCTCGACGCGCCCGGCAGCCGAGTCATCTGACCTGCCGTTCCATTCCGGCAAGCGACTTGAACGCGTCGTTGACGGAGGTGTGGGAATCGCTCCGCCGTCGCAACCCGATGCTGTACAGCCCCTTCTTTGCGGCTGAGTTTACTCAAGCGGTAAGCCAGGTTCGCGATGATGGCTTCGTGGCAATCGTTGAATCGGCTGACGAACCTGTCGCATTCTTACCCTATCATCGGGTCGGACGGTCGCTGTTCCCAATTGCTCGAATGATCAACGACGCGCATGGACTGATCTGTGCCGCCGAAACGGCGATCTCATGGCCCTGGTTGCTCAGCGAATTGGACGCCTCGGCATACGAATATCACGCCCTTTTCGAAGCATCCGACGACACGCCGTCTCATGCTTTTGGTTGGACAAAAGCATTCCTTTGCGATTTGACGGCGAGCGACCTGCGGTACGATTTGTGGCTGCGGGAGAATCGCAAAACGATTTTCAAACAGCAGCGGAAAACAAAGCTGGTCCGCGAGGCGGGTCCGTTGCGGCTCGACTTTGCGTCGTCCGATGCCGCTGAATTGGACCGCTTAATCTCACTGAAACGAGAGCAGTATCAACGGACATCCATTTTCGATATCTTTTCGGTGCAATGGATTCGCGACCTGATGCGATTGCTGCTGGCATCCGACGGCGAAGTGCAAGGACGTTTGTCGGTGCTTTATGCTGGAGACCAAGCCGTCGCCATGCATATGGGCATGCAGGAACAGCGGCTTCTTCACTATTGGTTCCCCGTATACGATCCAGCCTTCGGCTATGCTTCGCCGGGAACCGCGTTGTTCTTGGAAATTGTCAAGTATGCCGAAGCCGGCGGCATTGACAAAATCGACTTTGGGTACGGCGAGTTGCCTTACAAATGGACCCTCAACAACGTGATTCACTCGGTTCCCTACGGAGCCATTTGCTCGTCCAAAACCGCTTGGCACAAGCGTCGTCTTCGCTATCGAATGATGCGAACCATGAAGTCGGTGCCCGGGAAGCAGTTTTGCAAACGAGTCCTGCGTCGCCTGCATCCGCAATTCGGCAGCAGCAGTTACCAGTGACATGATTCATCGCGACCCTTCCCCGTGTGAACCGCTGAACGACTTCCCGGTGATCGTGCGAATTCCAATCCAGTGGGGGGACTTGGATTCTTACGGGCATGTCAACAACGTTGTTTACCTGAAATGGTTCGAGCACGTTCGATGCATGTACGGACAGCGTGTCGGCGTCGAAGTCGTCTCCCGCAGTTCGGGGATTGGCGCCCTGGTGGCATCGGTCCAGTGCAAATATCTTCGCCAACTGAACTTTCCCGGTGAGGTCGACGTTGGCGTTCGGTCTCTTCGCGTTTCCATCGGCAGCGTGACCCTGGAATGTTTGATCGTTCACGCCATCACCGCCGTCCCGATCGCCCGCGCTCAATGCGACGTTGTGCTATACAACTTCGCGGAACAGCGCCCCGTCTCCGTCCCCGACGACATCCGCAGCCGCGTCGAACAACTCGAAGGAAAATCCTTCCCGGTTTAATGGTCTGCAACTCGACGGCATACTGAGTCAGCGATCAAAGATCGAAGGGGAGCGATTTCCAAACCCGTTTTAGCAAGAAGAAATCATTGGCAAGTCAAGCATCAGCCCAGATGGCCCATTGGCGTCCGCCGTTCGCCAGATCTGAACCAAGTGAATAATTTGACCAGAGCCTTCGAGATTGCAAACAGCTGCATTACAAAGCTTGCGTTCGACATCGCTCCATCGAACAATGTACTTTCCTGCATAGTGGAGTCCTTCCCTGAAACGGGACATAATTTCCCCCGGCAGCCCACTCCACCTAAGCCAGTCAACCCTCAATTTTGATTGCCGACAAGCCACCAGTTGTTTATCCCGCAGGCTTAGTGTAGAGATACGGCCTCCAATACAAAATCGAATGCATGAGCAAAAAGCCAGAATTCTCTAGACCGCGTCGCCACAAACTCCTGCCCAGAAAGGTCGTTGAGGAATCCGCTGGGTCGGCGTCCCTCAGTTCAGGTTGGCTAAGACATTTATTGATTACTTTGTTGATTCTCGTCGCAATTGGAGTGATCATGAATCGACCGAGCGAATCAAAAGTGTCTGTGAACGAGGTGCTTAAGAATGCCTTTGCCTCTGCGGAAGCAGGGAATCTGGTGAATGCTCAGAAGTTATTGGATGATGTGCTGGAGCGGGAACCCGATCACGCACAGGCGTTGCTGTATCGCGGTCAAGTGTCGATGCGTCAAGGAGAACTGGAACATGCGATTGCATGCTTTGATCGCATCAACGCCCCCGCCCCCATAGGCACAATGGCTAGATATTGGACAGGTGTGCGCAAGTACAACGGGGCGATTGGCGTACGGGCGAACAACAGCTACTGCAATGCCTCGCGATGGATTCCTCAAATCTGGCAGCCCGCGAGCGGCTGTTGGAATTGTATGTCCTGCAGATTCGCAGTGACGATATCCGAGAACAGCTTGATGCCATTCGGTTTTTGCGTCCCTGGAAGATTGAAGAACTGACTCTTTATTCAACCGCGACCGAACGTGCTCTGCCCGTTTCGGAAGGTGTGAAGCAATTGCGTAGCTTCATCTCTTGCAAACCGCAGGATGTCAATTCGATTCGTCTGCTCGCCTATTATCTTATTGAAGGAGAGCAGTTCGCTGAAGCGAGGGATGTGTTGAAAGCGTGCGTTCAAAACGAATCTTCTGAATCGGAATGCGTTGGGTTGCTTGCCAAGTCGTACCTCCGCGAAGGCAAGGTCTCGGAAACCGCCGGCGCATTGGCGAGATTGAAACAGACGGTCTCGCCCAGTCTTACCTATTGGCGCACCTGTGGCGAGTATTGGATGCAGAAAGAACAATGGAGTCATGCGGCCGATTGTCTTTCGCAAGCGATCCAGCTGATCCCAGAGTCGCTTGCCATCACCCAACAATTGGGAATTGCACAGGGACGCCTGAACGATCCGGAATCTCCGGCGACGTTGTATCGAGCAACTTTGCTCGACCGTGTTTATCGTCAGGCATTCCGGCTATTGAGCGATGAAGCAACGAATGAGAAATTTCGTGTTGGTCTGGTAATGGACGTTGCGGACGCTCTCTTGAGTCTTGAGCGTTGGCGGGAGGCTATCTATTGGTTTGACCAAGCCATGATGTTAGATTCTTCAAATGTTAACGCCAATGCGGGAATAAAGTTGGCTGCGGCGCATTTGAAGGATGCAGATCAACGATCCGAAGCCCCTAGCCTGTCAACTGCTAAACAAGAAACCTCTTTAATCTTGCTTCGACGTGTGCGTCCAGAAGCATCGATCGAAGACATTCGGAAAACGGAACCTCGTAGGTCGATCGCTGGTCAGATTCAATTTTCCGACGACAGCGAAAAGGCGGGGATCGATTTTCAGTATTTCAATGGCGACACAGGAAATAAGTATTTGCTGGAAAGCATGGGAGGCGGTGTTGCGGTGCTTGACTATGATCTGGACTCTTGGCCCGACTTGTACTTTGTGCAAGGTTGCACATTTCCATACGATCCTGCCAATCGCGAACACAACAATCGACTTTATCGAAATCTTGGTGACGGAACCTTTCAAGACGTCACGCGAAAAGCAGGATTGTCGGAGTTTCGATATGGTCAAGGTTGCAGTATCGGGGATATCGACAACGACGGAGACCCTGACCTGTTTGTTGCCAACTACGGCGAAAACGTTTTGTTTGTGAACAATGGTGACGGAACGTTTCGCGATGCCACGGAAATAGCAGGTTTACGGGGTGAGCAATGGTCAACAAGCTGTGGCTTTGCGGATTTCGATACTGATGGCGACTTGGATTTATATGTCGCCAATTACGTCGACGCGCTTCGAATTTGTCGTGGTGCCGACGGCAGGGTTGCAACATGCAACCCGCAGAATTTTGATGCTCAACAAGACGTTTTGTACCAGAACAATGGCGATGGCACCTTTACCGATGTCACATCAGTGTCGGGAATTACCGCCTCTGAGGGGAAAGGGCTGGGGGTTGTCATCGCTGACTTTGACAATGATGGCTTATCGGATGTCTACGTCGCCAACGATGGCACCGCAAACTTTCTCTTTCGGAATCAGAGTGAAAATGGTCGAATGCGGTTTCATGAAATTGGAATGCTTTCTGGCGTCGCCGTAAGTGGGGGAGGTCAAGCCGAAGGGGGAATGGGAATTGCATGCGCGGACTTCCAGGGAGACGGCCTGTTGGATCTCTACGTTAGCAATTTCAGTAACGAAACGAACACATTCTATCAAAATCTTGGTCAATTCGTCTTTACTGATGTTTCACGTCGATCAGGCATTGCTGGCGTAACAGAGCCGCTGGTTGGTTTCGGAACTCAAGCGATTGACCTTGACATGGATGGATTGCAAGACCTGATCGTCGCCAACGGACACATCGATGATTTTCGATTTCGTGGAGATGCGTGGAAAATGCCGACAAAGTTATTCCGAAATCAGGGAAACCTTCAGTTCGAAGATATCAGCACGGAGGCTGGTGCCTACTTCATGCTCGAACGTCTCGGACGTGGTGTCGTTCGCCTGGATTGGAATCGCGATGGAAAAGACGACGTTGTTGTCGTTCATCAGGACGCACCGGCGAGCTTGCTGACCAACCGAACATCCAATTCCGGTAACTCGATTTCGCTTCGGTTCGTTGGCACCAATGCAAATCGAGATGGACAAGGCGTAAAGGTTGAAACCCACGTCGGCAGCCAGACACGGTACTTCGAGAACTCAACGGGAGACGGCTTTTACAGTTCCAACGAACGAGTTTTAAAAGTCGGGCTTGGCGCTAATACGAATGCGGAGCGGATTGAGGTACACTGGCCGAAAGGAACAACACAAATACTCCAAGACGTCAAGGCATCGAGTTTGGAACAATTGGTCGTTGAGCCAAAAGTGACAAGCAATTGACAGAACACAGCTGTTGAGATATGCTAACGTGGAATTACGAAACATCGCTTTGGGCGTTGCGCCCGGCTATTTTCCCTTACCCCTTTCGGCTTATCTATGTTTATTCAGGTGGTGATATGAAAAGAAATCGTTTAGGCTTTACCCTCGTCGAACTCCTGGTTGTCATTGCCATTATTGGCATTCTTGTGGGCCTGCTATTGCCAGCCGTTCAGGCGGCACGGGAAGCAGCCCGTCGCATGAGTTGCAGCAACAATCTGAAGCAGATTGGGCTCGCTCTGCATAATTACAACGACACGTTCCAAACTTTTCCGCCGGAATCCATCTGGGCGGATGGTGTTGCAAACGCCTGGCAACCGCGAAATTACACTTGGATTGCGTTAATGCTTCCGTTCATCGAAGGTGGTACGCTGCAAGACCAAATGGATTTCCGCTTGCCTTTGTGGGGGCAAACAATGCCCGACGGACGTTTAATTCGGGAACAGGTCATTCCTACGCTGTTGTGTCCAAGCGATGTCGCTCTTGGAGATGATACTACTCAATATCATGGAATGTCATGGACGAATTATGCGGGAGCGGAGGGATACGATTGGTGGACACGTCGAAATGATGGTTTAGGAGGTGTGTTCACCTTCAACACCAACGTCAAGTTTGCCATGATTCGCGATGGGACCTCGAACACCATTGCAGTGGGAGAAGTGACTTCGTACGGATTTAAGAACGGTCCGCACTTGACAACGGGTACCGGCGTCATTCGTCGTGGTGCTGGCGAGGCTGTGTTTCGCTCAGCACTTGTCTCTCCTCCGTATTCAGACTCTCAAGGTAGTGCAAATACAACAACCGGTGGCTTCCCCTCTCCTGACGGTGTTAACAATCCGCAGCCATCATGGGTTTGGTGGCGAGCAGCTCCGCACGCGTACAAGCCAACCTATTTAGCATGCTGGGGAATCAACTCGGATTGGCCTGGCCCAAGTGCCCTCCATCCTGGCGGAGCTCAGTTCGCAATTGCTGATGGCTCGGTGAAATTCATATCCGAGAATATAGAATTCGTCAACAATGCAGCACAGAACTATGGTCTTTGGATGCGTTTAAACACGCTAGACGGTGGCGGAACGCATTCATTTCCATAGTCATATGCTTACGACGTAGCTTCAGCTTCGCTTTTTTCGCCGCATAGTGAACTGTGGCATGCATATTTTGCAGTGTCGGTCTTGTTTTCCTGACATAGAGCTGAGTGGAATTTCTGCAGGTGTGGAGATGTCCGCACCTCACATGATTTCAGTTCGAACTTGCTTCGTTCTGAATTTTTGGCACCTAGCTGGCAGAAAAGTATATTTTTGCTTCACAGGGCAAGCGCGAAACTGCAACTTGTATCGATCTCGACGAGCTGGCAATAAACTCATTTAAAAAAAGGTAAAACATGAAAAAACTGGCCTGTATTTTTCTGCTCACTATCGCCCTTGTTCCCACGCAAGGCTGTGGCAACGGCTACGATGATGCCTCCCGAACGCCTGAAGGGGCTTCTGATACATCAGATCCTAAGTGCCGTAGATATGTCGGGGATGGCTCCGGGAGCACCTCCTGCAGCTAAACCCGGTCCGTCGGGAAGCTAGTGGTTGTCAGGGACCAAAATTAGGTTTGAACTAAGCCTGTACGACGGACTTCTAGTCCGTCGCTTACATGCTCAATCGCCGGACTGGAAGTCCGTCGTACCCTAGATTGAAATTTGACAAATCACTAGTGGCTTGTCGCTATTAACAAGTAGATTGCAGACCCACCAGAATCAACCAATTGGTGGGTCTGCGTCATACCTCCTTGACCCACCCTTCCCTAAAATTGTCTCTGACAGAGCACTAGTGGCTTGTCGGCGGTCAAAGTCAGTGTCTACTGAGTTGTGGGAGCGTACTGGGTCAGTGTGAACTGGAAATTGTCGAACGGATTGTAGAGTGATATTGTTTCCGTCGCCGTTTTTTCACGTATCCAACTTGGAAGGTTTTCGCTTTCAGGTGTGTCCCCAAGGAAAAGGGAGCGGCCATCGACAACTCGGCAACGACCGCCCTTCGGTCTACACGCCTGAAATGGCGATTGGGCTGCTCGTTATCAGAACCATATCCTCCGGTCAAGTGTTTTCGTTGTTATTGGCTCATCCGAGTTCTGCAAGTCTTTCATCGCGCGTTCGAAGGCGGCAACGAACTTGAGTCTCTTCAAGTTTGCGGTCTCGCACGGTCTGTATTTCCGCCGCAAAACCAGCCAAGTAGTCCCCTGACCCCACCTAAGCACATCGCTATAAGTCATTCAGTTAAATCAGCCGTTGAGCGTAGCTCGTGGTTCCCAAGAACCGGACGCTAGCATGTTCCGTCTGATTCATTTTGTTTAATGACTTAAGCCCAGGTGCTTATTCGACGCGCTGTACCGCTTGGCTTCATTAAAATGCAAATCTGCGAAACATAGTCGGCGATCAACTCGGTTGCCTCCTCGGCATTGCGGGGACAACTCAAACGGATGCGCTCCGTCTGTAGCGACTTGTGCCGTCGCTCAAGTTTTCCCGTTGCTTTGCGGATAGTAAGAGCTGGTCCCCAACATGTGTCATTTCACTGTGACGAACAAACGTTTTGACGTCACTGGCGATAAATTGTGGACGGTCAAAAACGGTAATCAAGCAGAAGACCGTTCCACCGGCATTGATGTAGGAAATATCAACGTGCCAGCCGCTGGTGAGCACTAAGCGGATGCTTGTCGGGATAGTCGATGATCGCCTGCTTCTCCAAATCGGCGAGCCACCGATCGCGGCATGGTGCCATTGTGAGCGTTAACCTTGCCGTGCCGACGTTTCCACTTGCGAAACTTGCTCGCTGAATAGCGGATCCAGGCAAGCAGTCGAACGGAACGGATCTCGGTTCGTTAATGCTAATACTTGGTGTAATCAAATCAACAAGATGGTCTTGTTTATGATGGAGAAGTTGTGCATTCCTCGCGTCTCTCACATCCTTCCGTCAAAGCTCCCATTGGCTTTTTTGCCGCATGCTCTCATCCATTAGCTCCGAGATCACCTCATTGTCGGCGGCCCATTTCCTACGAAATTCAGCGACCTACCGATTCGCATTGGCACTGTCGGCTTCGATGGTTTGAAGGCTTTCAGAGCTCCCTGAGCTGAGCAATTGCCACGTTAATCCAGCCATGGATCATCTTCGTCTGAACCAGTATCCGATCAGCAATCTGCAAAACGGGAATTTTGTCGCCAAGGTGTTTTCGGACGCCTGATTCAAGTCATTGTGAAGTCTATTGGGATGAAACTATTTCACCGTTTGGAAGTTTGCCATTTCAAAAGAGGCAGCACAGCTTCAGGTTTTTGAATGCTGGGCAGGTGGGGCGAGTACCGCCCGTGCAAGAAGCGATAGACGAAAAAGTGGATCGTGATTATGGGAATTAGAGTTGTGAGCCATAAAAAAACGAAGGCGATGCAAAGCATTGCCTTCGTTTACTGATTAATCGCGGGATGGAAACTAGGCTGCTTCGCCACAGTTATCCAGAACCGCTTAAGCTGGAAGCCGAACTTAAGGACTACCCAAGTCCGCAGGAGACTCCATATTCATTGTTGAATCCATGCTCTGTTGAGCATCTTCTGAACTTGCTCTCCTAGCCCTTTGTTGCAGCCCGCAAGAGCGAACATCAAGGAGGCAGCACAGCACATAAAATAGCATTCAGATTTTTCACTCGCAAAACTCAATCACGAAAAGAGTTAAAAGGATGTCCGCAACGACCGCGGACGTAGACCATACCGTTACGACCAACGCAGAACCGTCCAGTGTTCTAAGGCCAAACTACCTGGGCTTCATTATCGAAGCCGTAGATGCTGTGCATGGAAGCATAGACGTTTCCGTTCTGTCCCGTGCTCCAATAGTTGCCATTTGTCGCCTCTTGCGCTCCCAATCCAGTATCAACGGTTTCGGTTATGAATCGCACGGAAGCATCCGCGAGACAAATCAGGCACCTCCTGGGTGGAAACTTCCAGGTCCTGGCCAATCGTTGTTGATGGCGTGATGATTGTAGTACACGGGCGGCAACACGTGCGTTGGACCACCATACGGGCCCCAGATGGGACCTGGAGTTCCGTCTGCTCGCAACGCCTCACCCTTCCCAGCCTGAAGCAGCCACGCATGGTTCCAGCCATGCCAGGGTCCGGTAGCCACAAGGGCTGCTCGGCTCACAGCCTCATTTGTTCGCCGGTAACGACCGCCACCACCTTTGCACGGGCGGGGTTGGTGTTCCTGCACGCGAAGCCAACGGTTGTGACCTCACCGATGGCAATCGTGTTTGAAGTTCCATCCTTAATATCGTCTAAACGAACAGCATCGTAGAACGGGAACACGCCCGCGCGCCCCAGGTCTCCTGCGAAACGACGATGTCCGTCCCATCCAGCGTTCACAGCGTACGACGTGATTCCAAAGCCCCATGGCCTTTGATCCTTCCTTCCACTCGTAGTCGGAAGGACACAGCATCGCTGGAAGCACCACCTCCTGGGCGGTTTCACTGCCAATTGAGATTGCTGGCAGTGTTGTGAGAACAGGGAGGGAAAATTGATCTGATCGTACAGCGTACTTCCTTCGATGAACGGCAAAATCATACACATCCAGGTGTAGTTTCGTTGATCTCCCGCCACCGCCGTCGTGCCGCGAAGATTTCCGTGCCAAATTGCGTCCGGCGGCAGTGTCTGGAAGGTGTCGGAATAATTGTGCAACGACAAGCCGAGCTGCTTGAGGTTGTTGCTGCAACTCATTCGTCGTGCAGCTTCTCGTGCTGCCTGAACCGCCGGCAATAAAAGGCCGACCAAAATTCCGATGATCGCGATCACGACCAACAACTCGACGAGGGTAAAACCAATACGTCTTCGAACCATTGCGCGTCTCCAAACTGAGATGTTAAAAGAAGGAGGAAAAGGTGACAGAAACTTCTGCCATCCCTTTTATATCGGTCCAAATTTTGGCAGTCAAGCAATTTTCTGGAAGTCAGAGCGACTTTATAAGGAATTGATGGAAGGTCCCCTCGCGGAATTTCAAGCCTAAAAAACTCGATAGGAAGCTTCGCGGACGGTGGTTTTCGATCCATCTCGCTGTCTAATTTGAGGGCATACGACGAGTCATTGGCTTGATCTTCGGCAATTCCCCCACGTCAATATGATTCACGCACGCACGACAACTCGTCGCTTCGTTGTCTCATTCGTCAGCGCCGAGATCTAAATCGGGGCCTGACGACTCGACGTACGTGTATCTGCGATTAATAAGTGGCATCGAATGGCGATCGGTTTGTCCAGATGGCCAGCGAATCGACACTTGGCCTTCTCCGACCGCGTCGCCAACCCCAAATGTCAGCAATTTCTCGTTACTTGCTTGAAATCCATCGCCACCGGTCAATTGTTGGGTCCAATTCAGCGAGCCGATCGACAGACGGACCTCTGCGCCAATGGCATCACGTGAGGACGCTCTTCCGACAAGTCGTATAGCGACAAAGTTGCCAGTTTGCACAGTTTCGTTAATAAGCATTGCCGGGTTGTCATGAAGGTGGGTCACGACAAAATCAGTCTTGCCATCTTGATTGGCATCGAGCTTTGCGACGGCTCGACCAAGATATCGCTCGCCGAAGTATCTGCCCAGCTTTTTTGAGTCCTCCAATCTAAAAAGCTTGTTTTGATCGTTCACGAAAATCTGGGTTGGCATCCTGCGCTGCCCCAACGTGTGTGGATAGTCGTCAAGATGTCCGTTCGCGACGATCAAGTCCTGGTCTCCGTCTAGATCGCAATCGGAAAACTGCGCCCCCCATCCCTCGACGGCAAAACCGTCATCATGCAGGTGGAACTGTTTAATTTGATCGTCAAAGAGGAGCGTATCAACTCGCAAATATAAATTGTTCGCCTCATCTTGGAAGTTGGTCACAAACAAATCCAATTGTTGATCGCCGTTTGCATCGCCGATCGCGATCCCCATCGCAGAAGCAGCCTTGCCGGATTTGCTTAGCGCCAAGCCAGACAGAGCAGCAATATTCTCGAATTGCGGGGGGCCGAACCCTCTATTTGAGAGGAAGAAGTTGGGAGTGGTGTCGTTTGCGATGAAAAGACTTAGCTTACCGCTGTTGTCGAAATCGGCTGCGACAAGCCCCATTCCTTTTCCATCGGCAATTTCCACACCACTATCTTTGCTGACATCGCGGAATGTTCCATCTCCAGTCGCATGAAGCACCCTGTCAAAAGAACCTTCGAACTGCGGGGGAAAGCATTGGATGGGATGGTTTCCGTCACGGCAAACCTTTGTGAACAAATGTTCTCCTGAAAGGTAGTTCACGTCATACAAATCGGGATTGGAGTCGCCATCTAAGTCCGCGATCAAGACACTTGATGTCCAGCGTCCGTCTCCTTTCGGAAGAAGATCCGTCGCTTCACGAAAAGTTCCATCGCCATTATTCAGAAAGAGTTGGTTGTTTCCGATATTGGCAACGTAGAGGTCCGAGAATCCATCGTTGTTGACGTCTCCAACGGATACTCCCTGTCCAAAGCCAGGGCTTTCAATACCAGCAGATTTCGTGACATTGCGAAAATTTCCCGATGCGCAGTTCCGAAACATCTGATCGCTGTAGGGGTGTGGATTTTCTGACACCGGCCATGGACAACCTTGTGTCAAATAGATGTCGGGCATGCCGTCATTATCGAAATCGATCACGCCAACTCCCCCACCGCTAAACTCGAACATATATGCGCGATTTGGATCAGCGCTGTTGAAGTAAGTAAATTCCAGCCCAGATTCACCGCTATGTCATTGAACATTATTTTCGACTCAGTCCATTCGGTAACTATCTGTCGAGACTGCGAATCATGGGTAATCGGAGGCAATTCGATGTCTTGAAAATCAAGTTTGTGTGCGAGGTTATTTTGGTGGTCGATAAAGGCTGGTTCGGAACTCACTTTGCCGCGAAGTATTCGCAATTTCTTTTCAAACCACTCGAAATCGTGCCTCCCGGCTCCCATCGAAGCGTAGCACCATCCTATTGCCTCCCGATTTCGGCCCAGTTCTTCTAGCAATTCGACTAACTGCGGCCCTACTGCCGGTTCCGTCTCCGCGCGCTACATATGTTGTTAAAATGGACAGCTTTTCTGATCGATTGGCGAAAATTTTTGCGTCGCCGTCGCGGTTTAACTTTTCAAAACATGAGCGAGATGAACGGTGGCGGCAATGTGGTCCGGGCATCGCCGAAGGCTCTCACAGTAACATCGGGCTGCGGAAAGGTAATCATCGTGCCACTGGTACCACATGCCTAGTGCCATCCAGCCTCCAGATTATCGAGCGTCTTGGCGACAGCTGCTGATACCATTCGACAAACTTCTGTTCATCCTCTCGCTCGCATAGCAAGACCCCAAGATTCGATTGAGCAATTGCATTGGTCGGCTCCATCTCAAGGACGGAGCGAAACAACTCGACGGCTTTGTCAGTTTGTCCTTGGCGACGATGAAGCAATGCAAACGATAGTTGCGAAATTGGGAATTGCATTCAGTCGCTTGCTGCATAATCGCTTGCTCATACGCCTTCTCCATCGAATTACCGAGACCAACAGAAAGGTCTTGTGTGGTTAAGGCGATCAGATTGGCTTTGCAAGCCACGCCACGATCAAGCATCAGTGTTGTAAGGGATCGCAGTTCGTCGTTCCGGCCTTCGACACGCAACAATGCACTAAGCATTAACATTCGCTCGACGTCCTCGTCGCGACCGGTCAGGCCTTCTCGTAGCCACGTTTCCGCAGTATCGAATCTGCAATTCTCAACCGCAGCCTGAGCAACCAGTAAGCAAACGTAGGGAGCGACCGATTCACCGCCAGTCCGCAACGTTTCCATCAACGTGATCGCCTCATCAAATTCGTGCGATTCTAATAAACCGAGCGCTTCGGTAACGGTTGCCGGGCTGGGTTCGTCGCGTGGAAGCCAGTAATAGCTGACAAAGTAAAAACGCCGGAAGCAAACCGGCCAAAATCCAGAGAAGGAAATGAGATACACGCATACGCAAGCTACCTTTGGCTTTAAAATCACTCAGGTATGTCAGCGCCGGGTCCCCAAGACACCTAACGAAAGACTCATGCTTTAGAGCGGATCCGACACCCCAAAAAAAACCGCAGCTCGCTGTCGGCTTACAGTTTTAGGATTGATTCTGAATGCCTACGGGGCATCTAATCACCCAAAGTAACCGCCACCCGAGCCTGGCCGTGCCATTCGTTGAAAATCATGATCATTGCTTAGTCCCGACAATAAACGAATGCGCGTAAGCATAGCTGATAACGCATTAATAATCCACGAGTTCTGAAAAGTTGAAACCGTCCAGCGGTTTCCGGCGAGCCTAGTGAATACGCAAAGGCAGCTTAGCAATCCATGTTTTTGCATAGCATCGATAGCTTACTGCTACGGGTTCATCTTTCCCCCTTTGTCAGCTGAACTCGTGGTGCCTCACGGAATCATAGTTGGCACCTTCGACGCATATGGTGCCAGATCCCCATCTTTGAGAATGGGAACTATCTTGCGACAATACATTCGGTACTGTTTTCGTGCAGATTGCAGCAAACATTCCTTCAGGGTGTTTCGGCGACAACTTCGATCCGTTCGGGTAGGTTAAGAATGGGCTGCGAATCAGCCGTGACAATCTGGTGATCGATATAAAGCCTTTTCAAATGCTTTGCGTTCGCAAGCTGCCGCAGGCCTTCGCCTGATACCTGGGTCTTCACAAGGTTCAGTTCTTGTAATCGAGGCATTCTCTCCAAGACCGATAGCGCCCGGTCGGAAATCCCCAAATTGCTGTTGATGTTTAAGGAAACAGCCTTGCAATGGCCAACGAGACAATATCCGTATCGTGGATCGCGCACCGCTCCAATTTCAGTCGCTGAAGGCGGGGAAGTCCGCCGATCACGCGAAGTCCCTCACGGTGATGTCGATCCCAACGGCTTCCAGCATTGGTCAAGGCGAGTTCACGCAATGCTGCTCCTCCGACAATGTGACGAAGATCGTCCATCGAAAAACCGGAACTGATTACCGTTAGGCTTTCTAGCTTGGGCGGAAACTGCGCCCAAGCGTATTCGGGCGTTCGCCACTTCGATCAATTCAAGGTGCCGAAGGTTTTCAAGTAAAGAAAGCTTGCCCCATGGGAACGGTGGATTTCACGGACGCGAAATGAATACCTAGCCGGTGCAACCAGAGCAGAGACATCAACCGATCCCAAGATTCTAGGTCGATATCAGATCCCATCAATTCGATACATCTCAAACCATCGACCGCTTCAGGGGTGCGACAGCCAATTCTTTGCGAAGGTTTCGATAGTACCGAAGGGTCAGTTTATCCGCCCCTTCGGGAACCGTTGCGAGAAGTTTCGATATCTGATCGACTTTTAACTGGTCATTGTCTATCACCAGCGAACGCAGAGTCGGCATCTTCAGCAGTTGCCTCAGCAAGCCCATCGAGACCCGCGATCGTGCAATGACCAGCCGACGTAGCGATGGGTGCTGGAAGCAGGCATTCAATGTTGCCGTCTTCGATCCCCTCAACAATCAATTCATGCACTCAGGCACCTTTAAAAGTGGACGCAGATCACAAGCCACGGCAACTTGGGACTCGAGGTGGATCGACTCCAACATTCGTTGACCAGCCAGTCGGTCCAGATCGGTTCCACAAAGCCATGGCGATGCATTCGACAAATTCCTGAAGCGTAGACGATAGTATCCTGGGCTTATTCGTTCGCGAACTCGCTCAAGACGAGGAAAGCGACGCGTATCCTCCTCGGTAAACCAAGGTGAAATCAACCGCACGGAACCTTGTGGTTTGTAACGTTGCGATATCGGGCCAAGCTGATCGGCGTGGACCTGTGAACTTGATATGAAAATCGTGCTGGCGGATGAGTCGGCAAGCAACTGTTCGACACCCGCGTCGGTCACCCGTGCATGCTGAAGAGTCAAGGACTTCAGGCGAGGCAAGCGGATCAAATGCGGCACTATCGAATCTTCAACACTTCCAACGATTGTTAGACTTTCTAGTTCGGAGAACTGATGAATATGACCAAAATGCTCACGGGTGCATTGCGAATCGAAGAGCCAAAGGCTTTTTCAAGCGAGGAAATTGGGCCATGTACACCAAATCCTTCCTGCTGGCCTGAGAAAGAAGTACGGTTCGTCCGGCCGTCTCCTAAGCTCGCTCAACAACGGTGCGCGAAGTTGCGCAAGACCCGCCGCCGTAACTTGGCTTGACGAAAGTTCGAGGACTTTCAGACGTGTAAGTTTCCGAAGTTTCGAAATGCCGTTGTCGCTGACTCCGATTGGCAAGTCGAGGAACATGAGCGATGTCAACTCACTCAGACACTCGACACCCGCGTCGGTCACAAGCGTTTGATCAATATCCAATGACTCCAGGTCCACTAACCGAGCCAAATAACGCATTCCCTTATCGGATATGGACGTACGTGAAAGCGACAACCGGCGCAAGCGACTGCATTTACTGAGGAATGTCAAATGCTCGTCTTTAACGGGGCTGGAAGCCAAATACAAACGCTCAAGATCTTTCAGCGGCACGAGCTGCGTGATCGCCACATCCATCGATTCTCGTGATAGCCATTCATCTTGCAGTTTGACCTCGACGATTTTCGCTGTGGGCAAATTAAAACGCTCGAGCAACCACTTCAGTTCCGTGGGTTCCGTTATTACGGCAGCCCCAAGGCCGGTTAATCGAGCGGCTGATTCTTGTTGGCGATAAAGGTTCAAGATCGTTGCGCGATACGTTGCCAGCCCAACCGCAACCAATGCCGTCGCGATCAGGATTGTCGTAATCCGCGTCTGAAGGTAGCGTCGCGGCCTCCATCCATGATGGACGCGTTTGATGTTATCTTGCACCAATGTGTTCCTGCTGATCTTGCGACGCAGCCGCTCTACGTTTCGCGACTATCGCCAAACATTGACTGCATCGACCGCCGCGACCGACTATTGTACCGCCTCGAATTGATAGTCGTTGCCATCAAAGTCGATTTTAACGGTCGTTCCTGGTTCGTAGCGATGTTTCAGTAATTCCGTCGCCAACCGGTTTTCGATGCTTCGTTGGATCTCGCGTCGCAGTGGACGAGCGCCATACGTCGGATCGAACCCACGCTGGGCGATCGCATTGACCGCGGCATCGGTAACGGTCAGGTCGAGTTCACTCTCGGCCAACCGTTTGCCCAGCGATTCTAGTTGAATACGGACGATCTTTTCAATCTGCTCCAATCTTAACGGATGAAACACAATTGTATCATCGATGCGATTCAAAAACTCCGGCAAGAATCTTGCCTTCAGCGATTCCTGAACCGCTTCGTCGATTTCTGCTTCCGATCCACCTTCGCCGGCAATTTGTTGAATTACCTGGCTACCGACATTGCTCGTCATGGCGATTACGGTGTTTGCGAAATCGACCGTTCGACCATGTCCATCGGTCAGGCGACCATCGTCCAAGACTTGTAGCAAAACGTTAAACACATCGGGATGCGCCTTTTCCATCTCGTCCAGAAGGATCACACAATAAGGACGTCGACGAACCGCCTCGGTCAGCTTCCCCCCTTCTTCGTAACCGACATATCCTGGAGGCGCGCCAATCAATCGGCTAACGCTGTGGCGTTCCATGAACTCGCTCATATCCAGACGGACCATCGCGTTTTCGTCGTCGAACATGATCTGAGCCAACGCTTTGCACAGTTCCGTCTTTCCGACTCCGGTTGGTCCCAAAAATAGGAACGAACCGATCGGTCGATTGGGATCTTGCAGTCCGCTACGGCTTCGACGCACGGCATCCGCTACCGCCGTCACCGCTTCGTCCTGCCCGACAACGCGTTGATGTAAGCGTTCCTCCATCACCAGCAACTTGGCTCGCTCGGTCTCCATCATTCGACTGATGGGAATTCCGGTCCAAGCGCTGACCACTTCCGCAATCTCTTCATCGGTCACATCCTGTCGCAACAATCGTCGATGTGTCGATGACTTCTCTTCTTCGGACTGCTTGATTTCGGCCTGCGCCTCGGCTTGTTGTTCAGCTCTTGCTGTCAGCTCTCGACGTCGGGTATCGAGTTCATAGAGTCGTTGAAAGTCGGCTTCGGAAACCGCTTCGCCCCCCGATTGCTTGCGACGGATGTCCGCATCGAGCGTACGAAACTCATGGTCAAGCTGATCGATCTGCTTGCGAATGCTTTGCACATCGTCCAAGCCGAGCTTCTCCGCTTCCCATTGTTCACGCAAGCTCGCCAACTCCGCTTTCAGCTCCGACATCTCAGCGTTCACTTCGTCCAGACGGCTGCGAGCCGAAGCCTCTTCCTCACCCTCGAGCTGCCTGGCGGCGAGTTCAAGCTGACGCAGTCGCCGCTGCACTTCGTCGATCGGCTCAGGGACGCTTTCTTTTTCCATCGCCAGACGACTCGCCGCTTCATCCACCAAATCGATCGCCTTGTCGGGCAAAAAGCGATCGGCAATATATCGATTCGACAACGTCGCGGCCGCCACCAGCGCCGAATCGGTGATGCGGACACCGTGGTGCGCTTCGTAGCGAGGTTTCAGGCCACGCAAAATCGCAATGGTATCCTCCACGTTCGGCTCGCCGACAAAGACGGGCTGAAAGCGTCGTTCCAACGCGGCATCCTTTTCAATGTGTTGACGATACTCGTCCAGCGTTGTCGCACCAATACAGCGTAGCGATCCGCGAGCCAGTTCGGGCTTTAGAAGGTTCGCGGCGTCGGCTGAACCCTCCGCCTTTCCGGCCCCGACAACCAAGTGAAGCTCGTCGATGAACAAGATCACCTGCCCTTCGCTCTCCTTCACCTCACGCAACACGGACTTCAGTCGCTCTTCAAAATCGCCACGGAACTTCGCTCCGGCAACCAACGCTCCCATGTCCAACGAAACCACACGTTTGTCCTTCAAGCTTGTGGGAACATCCCCTTCGACGATTCGCAGCGCCAGCCCTTCGGCAATCGCCGTCTTGCCGACTCCTGGTTGACCAATCAACACCGGGTTATTTTTCGTTCGCCGCGACAGGACCTGAACGACACGGCGGATTTCCGAATCGCGACCGATAACCGGATCGAGCTTTCCCTGCTGCGCAAGTTTCACCAGATCGATTCCATACTTCTCCAACGCCTGATATGTGTCTTCAGCGTTCGGATCGGTCACTCGAGCGCTGCCTCGAACCTCTTTCAAGGCGGTCAGAATGTCATCGATATCGACCCCCACGATCTGCAACAAGTTCTTCGGCTTGCCATCGACGTCCGCCAACGCCAACAACAGATGCTCGCTGCTGATGTATTCGTCTTTCATCTGCTCGGCACGCTTGGCCGAAGCCTCGAAGACTTTCTGCAATTCGGGGCTGATGGACGCCTGCCGTCCACCCGATGTCTTGGGCAAACGCGCCAGTTCTCCGTCGATCAAGCCTGTCAGTTGATCGATGTTCACACCGACCTTTTGCAGCATTGGACGAACGATCCCTTCGCCGCTGCCGACCATCGACGACAACAAATGCAATGGCGTCAGTTCGGGATTGCCCGCTTCCGTTGCGACTGCCTGTGCGGACGCAACCGCTTCCTGCGATTTATGAGTCAGTTTGTCAAATCGAAATGTCATCGCTCTTTCACCTCATGTAAGTGTCCGCGTACGGATCGAATTGCAGCACGGAGGTTCGTGCAACGAAATACCTCCGCGCATAAAAAAGCCACAGGCGTTTTAAGCACACTTGCAACTCAACGGTCGCTATCGCGTGAATGGATGTATCGTCTGTGGCCAAGCCGATCGAAAGCAATCGGCGGCAGTTGAATGGTCTCAGAACGTCGCGATTACTTGTCCTTCACTTCGAACTCCGCATCGATGGCATCGTCGTCCGCCGAAGCGTCCGCACCTCCCGCCGCTCCGCTGGGTTTCGAGCTCGAATCAGCAGCCGATTTTTCGTACAACACCTTGCTGAAGGCCTGCCATGCCTGTTCCAGTTCTCCCGTTGCGGAAACGAGCTTCGCCGTGTCATCACCGGCAACCGCATCGCGAACCATTTTCACGACCGCGTTCATCGGCTCTTTGTCCGAATCAGTCAACTTGTCGTCGTTCTCCTTGATCTGCTTCTCGACTTCGTGGACCAAGCTGTTCGCTTTGTTGCGCGCTTCAGCCAGTTCAAACAACTTGCGGTCTTCCTCCGCATGTTCCTCGGCGTCCTTCTTCATGCGATTGATCTCGGATTCATCAAGACCTCCCGATTCCTCGATTCGCACATGGGCTTCCTTTCCGGAATTGAGATCTTTCGCACTGACGTTCAGAATGCCGTTTTGATCGATGTCAAACTTGACTTCGATTTGTGGCATGCCACGCGGTTGCGGAGGGATCCCCTCCAAGTTGAAATCGCCCAACAAGCGGTTCTGCGCCGCCATCTTGCGTTCACCCTGGAAGACCCGCACGGTGACGGCCGTTTGATTGTCCGCCGCCGTACTAAATACGTTCTTCTTCTCAACGGGAATCGTCGTGTTGCGTTCGACCAACGGTGTCATCACGCCACCTTCAGTTTCAATGCCCAGCGTCAGCGGGCAGACATCCAGCAGCAGAACATCGGTTCGGTCACCGGCGAGGACGCTGCCTTGAATGGCCGCGCCGACGGCGACGACTTCGTCGGGATTCACGCCTTGATGAGGCTCCTTGCCGAAAATCTCTTTAACCACTTCACGCACTTTAGGCACACGCGTGCTTCCGCCGACCAGAACGACCTCATCAATGTCCGATGGTTTCATGCCGGCATCCTCCAACGCCTGCAGGACCGGCTTGCGGCATCGCTGGATGAGATCGGCGATCAGTTCCTCGAACTTCGCGCGCGTCACCTTCATCGTCAGATGCTTTGGTCCGGTGGCATCCATTGTGATAAACGGCAGATTGATATCGGTCTCAGGCAGCGAACTGAGTTCCTTCTTCGCCTTCTCGCAAGCTTCCTGCAAACGCTGCAGAGCCATCGCGTCCTGACGGAGGTCGATTCCGTTATCCTTCTTGAACTCAGTCGCGACGTGATCGATCAAGGCTTCGTCAAAGTCATCACCTCCCAGATGCGTGTCACCGCTGGTGCTGACAACTTGAAAGACTCGGCTGCTGCTGTCGTCATCCCCTGAATCGGCAACTTCGAGCACCGACACATCGAACGTGCCGCCTCCCAAGTCGAAGACGATGATCTTCTCGTCCTTCTTCTTGTCGAGACCGTAAGCTAGGGCCGCCGCCGTCGGTTCGTTGATGATTCGCATCACCTCCAGGCCGGCAATCTGTCCAGCATCCTTGGTTGCTTGACGTTGGCTGTCATTAAAATAGGCGGGAACGGTAACAACCGCCTTGTTGACCTTGTGACCCAGGTACGACTCCGCCGCTTCCTTCAGCTTACGAAGAACCTTCGCCGATATTTCTTGCGGCGTGTATTCTTTGTCGCCAACTTTAATCTTGACGAATTCGCTTTCGTTACCAGTCACTTCATAGGGGACAATTTTTTCCTCCGAATGGACTTCGTCGTGTCGTCGCCCCATGAACCGCTTGGCAGAGTAGATCGTTCGCTTCGGATTGGTGACCGCCTGACGACGCGCTGGTTCGCCGACGATCGTTTCCGATTTGTCCGTGAAGGCGACCACGCTGGGAGTCAGGCGATTGCCTTCCGCATTGGGGATCACCTTGGGGTCATTGCCTTCCATGATGGCGACGACACTGTTGGTGGTACCCAAATCGATGCCGATAATTTTCTCGCCTTGTGCCATGGTTCATTCCTCCAGATCGTAACGTTTGTTTCTTTCTTTTTTTCTCGGTCGCTGCTTCGCATCGCTCAAGTCGGCTCAAGGGCGACCGGTTTGGCTGTCTTTCGCACGCAATCGGGGAAAAGCAAAGGCTGTGCCAGACTTTGTCCGGAGCCTGCGAATTTTACATCTGTGATCTTGGCTCCCCCGGGGGAAGCAAAGTTTTTCCCTTAAAAAAGCGTTATTCCTGTATTCCGCCGGAGGTTACGAACGCCCTGAAAAAATTGATTTTTTATCGCCAACGCAATATCTTCGAGTCAAAAAGACAGATAACGCTGTTTCGAGAATTTCGCTGCGAATCTATAAATCGTTAACGCAGCCAATTTGGCAACCGTTTGTTTCATTGTCATTGTTTCCCCACCGCAGCGAGCGAAGCCGATATGGCCGACGGCCACGAACAACTTGATGATATCGATCAGCAAATATTGGCCCTCGTACGCCAACGCATCGAACTTTTGCGGACGCTGCCGCAGCGCATCGACGACATCGATCCAGCGTCGCGGCTCGACTGGATCGTTAAATCGGTTGTTCCTGACGGCGACGTCGATCCACAACGCTGTCGAAGTTTGCTGCGGCATGTGGTCAGTCTGTGCGACGCCGAACTGGCGACCCGGCAGATCGCTTTCTTGGGGCCAATGCACAGCTACAGCCATTTGGCGGCGATCAAATATTTTGGAGATGCCGCCCCACTGATGCCCGAAGGGACGATTGCCGCCGTCTTCGATGCCGTCGTTCGCGGTCAAGCCTCCATGGGAATTGTGCCGGTTGAAAATTCGACCGACGGACGCGTTGTCGACACGCTGGGCATG
This sequence comes from Pirellulaceae bacterium, assembly GCA_041399105.1. GTDB lineage: Bacteria > Planctomycetota > Planctomycetia > Pirellulales > Pirellulaceae > Rosistilla. The sequence continues at coordinate 31,010 of JAWKTL010000037.1, forward strand.
TTCGTTCACAATCCGGTCAACATCTGCGGCGAAGTCCTGCTTCCCATCCATCACTTCTTGCTGAGCAATTCTTCACGAGATTCGATTGCCGAAGTCTACAGCAAGCCGCAAGCGCTCTCGCAGTGTCGAACATGGTTGTCGCAACACTTGCCACAAGCGCAGTTGAAGGAGATTTCCAGTACGGCGGCCGCAGCAAAATTGGCGTCTCAATGCGAAGGAGTCGCCGCCATCGCAAGCGAAGCCGCCGGAAGAGAGTACGGGTTGAAAGTCATTGCGGCTAACATTGAGGACAACCCGAACAACGTGACGCGATTCGCGGTCTTGGGGGAACAGGAATCCGAATCAACCGGACGGGACAAAACCGCGCTGATGTTGCAACTGTTGCATCGACCTGGTGCCCTGGCGGATGTAATGAACGTCTTCAAGCAGTGTAATTTGAACCTCACGTTTATCGAATCCTTTCCGATGCCGTCGGCACCAAACGAGTATCTGTTCTTTGTCGAACTTGAAGGTCATAAGCACGACCAAGCCGTTGTCAGCGCAATCAGACAACTACGTTCCCACGATCCGACGCGAGGTGCTGGGCTCTTTTAAGGACCGCAGCTAAGATTCACTGAACACCAATGTCGCCGCGAAATCGACAACCCCAGAGCGACCACGTCGCAAGATCAACTGAAAAACATTCGCGCAAGATTGCATCAAGCGCGTCCGCTATTGATATATACGTCGCGTGGCCGAAAATGAGCTGATTCGCTTCATTAAATGCAAAAGCATCATTCCAGACCACGCACGGTACAAACAACAGACCGCACCCCATCGCGTCAAACGCTTCGGAAGGATTGTCGGCTTCGCCGACGCGCAACAGGAACCCAATTGGATGAGTGACGAACAAAGCGAGTTTCAGCCACAACCGTCGAAGCGTATTCGCAGTATCGACTTGCTGGAGGTGATGACGCAGACGATTGAACGCCTTCGCAAAGACAAGACGGCTCGGGGCGATTTGAAGATCCTCAGCCGCACCCTTATTGAACTGCGATATGCCTTCAGCATCTTTCGGCCCCTATCGAAAACACCGCAAGGTGACGGTCTTTTTGGTTCCACGCTCGGACGCCTCCTTCCCATCCAGCGTATAAAGGCGGCCGAAGAATTCGGTCGCCAGATGGCGGCCAGCGACTGGATGGTGTTGACCGGCGCGGGGGGCGGAATCATGGAAGCTGGTCATCGCGGTGCCGGACGTGAGCACTCGATGGGATTGAACATTATGCTCCCATTCGAGCAGGGCGCGAATCCGATCATTCACGGCGACCGAAAACTTGTCACGTTCAAATACTTCTTTACACGGAAGCTGATGTTTGTGAGGAATGTCACGCGGTCGTCAGTTTGCCGGGAGGCTTCGGAACGCTGGACGAAACGGCCGAGGTGCTGACATTGATTCAAACCGGCAAGCATCCGATGATTCCCGTCGTGTTGCTTGACGCGCCCGGGCAGAACCTACTGAAGCGTTCGGTGATTTTGTGAGTCCCAGCTCAACGATGCCGGCATGATCTCACGCGAGGATCGACATCTCTATAAGATCACCGAGTCCGTCGATGATGCCGTTGCCGAAATTGAGCGTTTCTATCGCGTCTACCACAGCATGCGTTATGTCAGCAAGAAACTTGTGCTTCGATTGCAGAAGCCTTTAAGTCCAGAAAAGCTTAAGGCGGTCAACTCGCAGTTTGCGGACATTCTTGTGCAAGGAACCTTCAAGCAAACCGATGCCCTGCCGGAAGAACAATCGGAAGTCGAACTTGCCGACCTCCCCAGACTGGTCTTTCACTTCAATCGACGCTCACTGGCCAGACTTCGAATGCTGATCGACTTTCTGAACATGGACGCGTAGGAATCAAGCGATCAACCGGCCAAAGAGAGAAACCGCGACATCTGGCTACGCGGTCTCATCACCATCGGCAATGAGACCATCAAGTAAACAAATCGATCACGGTTGGTTGCACACGGCAATTTGCAGATCAAGGCTCCAAATAGTTTGTCGGACCTGCGACCACTGCGATCAATCTCTGACGCGGTGATTCTATCCACGTCCAATCGCCGATTCCGATTGAAACACCAGAACCGCCAACGCCGTAACCACGGTATCCACCGTATCCCGGATAGCCGGTATCCACCGTAGCCATATCCACGATAGCCGGAACGATATCTGACTGTTAGCCAAGGGCGAAACTCCGGTTCCAAATCAACGGAAATTCCGGAACAGTTGTAGTTGGGACGGTTGGTCGATATCCGTAACTCAGCGTGCCATAATAGCTACGAGCTGATGACGAATATCCACCGGAACTGTTGTCCACAAGAATTCCCATGACGGTGTCCGCGAAACGCGTCCGCATCACCAGCCATCATTAACACGGCAATAGCACAAGCGGAACCACGAGAACAGCTTTGTGACATAAAACGTACTCCTAACATTGATACGGTTTGAGTTAACCTACGTTGTGCATTCATCGCAACTGGTGTACCAGCGTCCACGTGTTGTCGCCTCGTGACGTGCGCTCGGCATCGCAGTATCCCGCCAATGTCGCCGTTTGTTTGATGATTTTGACTGTTAGAAAAGAAGATTCATCCTTCAGAGAAAACGTCTCTTCAAATCGAAGAATTTCATTTGATAAAAGTAGCAGGCATATCTGTGTGAGCGCAAAATCGATCCTTCCGACGGGTGTCTAAACGACCGATATCGGCTGTGAAGAATGGAAGTGCATCGCATCGATTAGACTGCCCAAATGATGCACGGAAATAGACTCCGCAGTTGCCAACTTGTTGGTTTACGAATTGATGCTTCAAGAATGCGTCCATCGGTCGATTTACAACGCTAAGCATACGGGGCATAAGTCATTAAACAAAACGGAATCAGCCACAGCGCACTCATCTCCCGCTTAGGGCGGAGGCTGAAACAAAACCGCCGGGGCCGTCAGGCGCGGAACCAAGCTAATGACAACTTTAGCCCGGCGGGCGGCACATTGTAGCTAGTGGATTATGTCGGCCTCCGGCCTGAGCGGCACGGTCTCATATACTTCGCGTGGCCTCAAATGAAACAGATCACCTCATTTCTGAACACGCGACGTATATCTTCGGCGAAAGCTTCGTGCTGACACCCGGAATTTCGACTTTACCAAGAACAGCCCGATCACCTCTGGACATACTATCGGCCAAAATGTCGTCAAGTTCGACCAGGCATGTGTGAACACGTATTCTGCTATGAACCGTGAGAGAAGAAACCGTTCCAGTGGAAATGATCAGGTCAAAATTGACTCAAGCACCTGTCCATCATCGGTCGGGCCAATCAAGCGTTGATTCAGGCCTTGATATGTGTAGTGGAAGGTTTTTGGATTCAGTCCCATTAAGTGCAGGATTGTCGCCTGAAGACTACGGATGTTGACCGGATCTTCGCCGATGTAATATCCGATCTCGTCCGTTTTGCCATGGGCACCCGGCTTAATCCCCGCTCCGGCCATCCACATCGTAAAGGCGTACGGATGATGATCACGGCCAATAAATCCAGGAACAAGTTCGGTGTTATTATTGTTCTGCATCATCGGCGTTCGGCCAAATTCGCCACCCCAAACAATCAGTGTCGAATCGAACAGACCTCTTTGCTTCAGGTCGACGATCAACGCGGCGATCGCTTTGTCGATCTGCCGACACTTGATCGGAAGCGTCTCGTCGATCGATTCACCCGGCGACGATCCGTGGTGGTCCCAGCCCCAGTCATACAATTGGACAAAGCGAACCCCGCTTTCGACCAATCGCCGGGCCAATAAGCAGTTGTTGGCGAACGTCGCGTCGTCCCCCCGGTATCCTGGTCGGGGATCGCCGGAACTTTCCGCCTGAGAAACATAGCCAGGCTTCGCTCCGTAAAGGTCAAGCGTCTGCTGGGATTCGCGAGAAAGGTCCATCACCTCGGGGACCGACATCTGCATCCGAAATGCAAGCTCGAACTGGGCGATGCGGGTGATCGTTTCGGGATCGCCGATCCTCGCATGTTGGCGTTCATTCAAATCACGCAAAGCATCAAGCGTCTTCCGGCGGGCCTGTCGACTCATTCCATCGGGATCGGACAGATACAAAATCGGATCGCCGTCGGTGCGGCATTGCACTCCTTGATACAAGGTTGGCAGAAAACCGGAACCCCACAGCGACTTCCCCGCGCTGGGCGTCTTGCCACCCGAAGCGAGAACGACAAAACCGGGAAGGTCTTCATTTTCGCTTCCCAATCCGTAGGTGATCCAGGAGCCGATCGCCGGGGAGCCGAGCAGGTTGTTCCCCGTATGCAGCAGGAGCTGTGCCGGCGCGTGATTGAACTGATCGGTGTGCATCGAACGGATGACACATACATCATCGACAACGTTCGCGAATTCGGGCAGCAGTTCGCTGATCCATTGACCACTTTGGCCGTATTGCTGGTACGAAAACACCGGCCCAAGCATCTTCGGTGTCCCCTTGATGAAAGCGAATCGCTTCCCTTCCAGGTATTGTTGCGGACAGTCTTGACCGTGGAACCTCGTCAGCTCCGGCTTGTGCTCGAACAAATCAATTTGTGACGGCGAGCCGGCCATGTGCAAGTAAATGACGGACTTCGCTTTCGCCGGCATTCGATAAGCGGGCTGATCCGATGGCGAATCGGTCGCTTCGGCTGCTGAACAAGTGTTCCCTTTCAACAACGAATGCAACGCGATCGCGCCGAAGCCCAGACCGCTTTGTTGAAAGAAATGCCGCCGCGTGGCTGCCTGATGGTACTGAAAACGGGGATTCGATTGCATCTCAAGGCTTCATCAATGTTTCGTCTAGATTCAAAATTACATTCGCAACGGCGATCATCGCGGAATCCCCCTGTTGCACACCAGCGGACGACAAGAGCTGCTCGTCGACGAGGTCTTCGTCAACCGCTTGGTAAAGCTGCACAAGGCGTTCAATCTCCGCTGCGTCGGGCTTGCGAATCAGAACGCGACGAAAACCATGAATGATCTGATCCTCAAGTCGTTCCGACGAAGCGACCATCTTTGCCGCCAACGCCCCCGCCGCCTCGAAGAACGCCTTATCGTTAAGGGTCACCAACGACTGCATCGGCGTGTTCGTGCGAATTCGCCGTATCTGACAGACCTCGCCCGATCCAGCATCGAAGGCGAGCATCGCCGGATGGGGACTGGTCCGTTTCAAGAACGTGTAGACTCCACGTCGATAGCGGTCCGCTCCGTCTGCGTCATTCCATTTCAAATCGCTGTACGTACTCTTCCAAATGCCTGGCGGTTGCGGCGGGAAGACTGACGGTCCGCCAATGCGATCGGTTAACAAACCCGATGATGCCAGTGCTTGATCTCGAACGGTTTCAGCACTTAAACGAAAACGCGGACCGCGCGAGAGCCATCGATTTCGAGGGTCTTTCCGCAATCGGACTTCATCGACAGCCGCTGTTTGTCGATACGTGGCGCTCAGTACAATCGACTTCAGCAACGACTTCAGTGACCAACCGTTCCGCCGGTAGTCGACCGCCAACCAATCCAACAATTGCGGATGGCTCGGGTAAGTGCCCTGCGATCCGAAGTCTTCTTCGGTTTCGACGATTCCCATTCCAAAGAGTCTTGCCCAAACGCGATTGACCATCACACGAGCGGTCAGCGGATTGTTATCCGAACAAAGCCAGCGAGCCACGGCAGCGCGATCAATCGGCTGTTCAGTTTCCTCAGCGTCCAATGGATGCTCGGTCGAAAAGGCGACGGGAATCCGGGGCTGCACAATTTCCTTCGCCTGATCGAGAAAATTGCCTCGCAAATGAACATGAGTTTCGCGTTTCCGATCGGCGGGCAGTTCCCGCATGATTGGCGTATCGGGAATCTCTTTTCGCAAGTCGGCGAGCTGATCCTGAAGACGTTTCAATTGTTCATTGATGGCGCGGGTGGCGGGATGTATCGTTTTGACGAATCGATCGCGCAGTGTTCCCTGCGGATCGATCTCCGGTCCCAGCAGATCAGGCGACTTGTTGCTCACCGACATGCGAAACGCATTGATGATCAAATGGTTCTTGTAAGGAAAGGTCATCCGCACTTTAAGAACCGCGTTGGCGGGAACCATTTGAGGTTCGACAAGATCGAAAACAGCCGCGTTGGCCTCGTTCTGCTTCCTCCCAGAGCCCAGCCTTTCGATTCATCCTCGCCGACGGCAAACGCCGCGTCCCAGTTCGGCTGTTGATAGGTGGCCCTCGCGTTCTGAAAGGCCAGCCTTCGAGGCTCTTCGCCCGGAACGAGAAGGTCGACGGTGAAGTGGACTGTGATGTTGTCCGCCTTCCATTGCGAAGATGTCGCTGACGGAGCCGGAATATCGAGTCGCAGCGCGGTGATCGGTTGATCGCTTTCTGGCAGATCGAACGTCAATTGCCATTGGTCGGACGCGGGCTTTTCACCAACCGCGACCAGCGTGCCATCGGGATCGGTCTTCAAGGTGACACCACTTTCCGTCGAGAAATCGGCCAGCGATAACATTCGCCACGGAATACCATCGGCAAGCATCTTCGATTCCCAAGCGGCGTAGGCTTCCTCAAAACCATCGGGCTTCGTTTCCAGTTGCTCATTCAAAGCGTCAATCTGGTTCGTCAGTTCACCAACCCGCGCCGCTTGCTCAGGTGTCGGCATCGGCATCGTCGGCGATTCGTTTCCTTGATCGGCGTCCTGCGTCTGATTGAAGACGGCGTACAACGCATAGTAATCTTGAATGCTGATCGGATCGTACTTGTGACTATGGCACTTTGCACAACCCATCGTCAGCCCCATCCAAACCTGAATCGTCGTATCCACGCGATCCTTGACGGCGGCAACACGGAACTCTTCGTCGTCCGTTCCCCCTTCTTCATTGATCATCGTGTTGCGATGAAACGCGGTCGCCAAGATGTTGTCCGGCGTCGCATCAGGAAGCAAGTCGCCCGCAAGCTGCTCAAGCGTGAACTGATCGAACGGCATGTCTTGATTGAGTGCATCGATCACCCAATCGCGGTAACGCCACATCGTTCGGGGTCGATCTTTTTCATATCCTTTCGTATCGGCGTACCTTGCCAAGTCCAACCACATCCTTCCCCAGTGCTCACCGAAACGGTTCGATTCCAGCAGTCGATCGACATGCTGAGCATACGCCTCCGGCGTTGGGTTGGCCGCAAACGCATCGGCCTGTTCGATCGTCGGAGGCAATCCAGTCAAATCAAGACTGACACGCCGAAGCAGGGTGTAAGGGTCGGCTTCCGGCGACGGTTGCAAGCCGACCGCTTCCAACCGAGACAGTACAAATGCGTCGATCGGGCGGGCAGGCCAGTTGCCGCCGCCGACCACCGGCGGTTCGGGACGCTCAGGCGGAACGAATGCCCAATGCTGATCGTAGCTCCCCCCCGCAGAAATCCAGTCGCGGATCAACTGTTTCTGATCCGCATCCAGTCGATGGCCACTGTCGACAGGTGGCATCATCAAGTCTTCGTCGTCGGTGACGAGGCGTTTGTACATTTCGCTCGCGTCGGGATTTTCGGGAACCAACGCTTTGTACCCGCCAAGATCGGTCGTCGCTCCCTCGAAATGGTCCAACCGCAAGTCCGCCTGACGCGCCTGGTCGTCAGGTCCGTGACAAGCATAACAGTTGGCCGACAGAAGCGGACGGATGTCGCGATTGAACGAAACCTCGACTGCTTGAACTGAGGTACAAGTCAGACCGACAAGGATTCCGGCGATGCCAAGATCGATCGCGCAGCGAACGCGTGTCGCTTCATCCACGACGCTCTGTGCAATAGGTTGAATGCCATGCATGGACAATGTCAGTTTTTGAGCCATCGGCGATTATTCTTGAGTGGGTGTCAGACCCCAACGGGCTTGCCCCGTTCGGTGAATCAGATTGGTGGCTAAGGACACGCTCCCCACACCATCGCTCCTTTCCCCCGTCCGCCGCCTGTAGGCGGGCGGACGGGGAAAAGGCGGGGCATTCACCGTAGGATGGACTTCCAGTCGGTCCTTAGCATCGCGTGAACAACAATTGCGAAGCACCGCAGCCGACTCGATCCCGAAGTCTATTCGTACTTCTGCGTTTCCTTGCCGGTTTTATCGACAATCTTCGCGTTTCCATCGGCACCGCCGAGGACAAACAGAGTCCCATCGCGATTGGAGGCCAAGGCGTATAAATAACCTTCGGCGACCTTGGCGTTCGTTTCTCGCCCGCCGTTGTCAGTACGGTAGACTCGGAAGTAATTGTCGCCACTGACAAACCCGACTCGATCATCCCGACCAACATAGACAAGCCGAGTCAGTTCGCCGGTCAAGCCGGTGATTGTCCGAGTTGCCTGTCCGCTGGAGACGTCCCAGATTTTCACACTCGAATCGGCCGAAGCGCTGGAGATCTGCCGATTATTTACGTTCCAAGCGATCGAGTTGACATGATGCGTGTGCCCTTCAAGCGTCTTCATCAGCTCGCCAGTCTTCAAGTCCCAGACCTTGATCATCCGATCCGCGCCGCTGGTGGCCAACATTGTGCCATCGGGAGAGAATCTGGCGCACAGCACGGTGTCGGTATGAGGATTTGCAATCTCACGGACCAACGCGCCATCGGCAAGGTTCCAGATTTTGACCTCGCCGCTGCGTGAAGGCTCGCCTCCGCCGGTGACCAAATGTTCGTTTGACGGATCGATATCGACGGTCAGCACGCGATCGGTAAACGGACTTTCGCCGTCGGGGGATCCAATCGTTCGTTCCAACGTGTATAACGGCTTCGCCAAACGATAGGCTTTGATCGTTCCGTCCCCTACGCGAACCAAAAGGGTCTGCGAGCTTGACGCGACCAATTCGCCCCCGTCATCCAGCGTGGCGATCCAGTCTCCCGCAACGCTCCACAGGTTCCATCGTCCCGCGGCACTCGACTGAGAGATCAGGAATTTCCCATCGCCGACAACGGCCAATGCTTTGTCAGCGACCGGCGATTTGTCCTGCACCTCTTTGACCGCCGCTTCCTGTTTCTTGCGTTCCTCTTGGTGCGCCTTTTCGTCCGCAACGAGTTGCTGCCGTTGGGCGACCGTTTCGGCGGACTCTTTCACCCGGGCCTCGGCACGTTGCTTGGTCTCCGCCGCAAGTTCGGAAGCGGCCTGCGCTTTCTTTAATGCTTCGGCCTTTGCTTCAGCTTCCTTTTTCGCTTTGTCGGCGGCATCTTGGGCTTTCTTTACTTCAGCAGCCAACGCCGCTTCCGCTGGAATGGCCTTCAGATCGGCGTCCGCTTTTGCCTTCGCCGCGGCCTGTTCCTCCAACTTCTTCTGCAGCGCTGCAACCTTGGCGTCTTGATCGGCCTTCTGTTTTGCAACGACGTCGACAGCGGCCTTCATCTCATCAAGCTTCTTTTTCAGCTCAGCTTCGATGGCGGCCATCTGTGTCTGCATTTCGGTCATCTTCTTCGCAGTTTCGGCAACAGCGACGGCAATCGTCTCTTTCTCCTTCGTAATCGTCGGGACCGCGGCATCAATCTCCTTGATCTTCGCGGCCAACTCAACGCGTTTGGCGTTCATCTCCTTTTCTTTCGCTTGTTCGGCAACCAAGGCGGCCTGTGCGTCTTGCTCGGCTTTCTTTGCGTCCTCGGCGGGCTTCTTGGCCGCTTCCAACTCCTTTGCTTTCGCTTCGATATCCTTCTCCGAACCTTCCAGGTTCTTCTTCTCGGCGGCTTCATTATCCTGAGCGGTCTTGAGTTCCGCTTCCGTGGCGGCGACCAGACGCTCACCAACCAAGACCGTCCAATTTGCTTGAGCGTACGCATCGGATGCGGCTGGGTCGAACTTACCCGATTCGGTCAGCTTACCCGATGCGATATCGAACTTTCCGAATGCTCCCGATTCAAGCGTCGTCCAGAGCGCGGTGCCATCGGAGACGGCCGCAACATGTTTTACCGGAGCGGGAAGTTGCTTGGTCTCCTTGATCTTTGTTTCTTCGGCGTGCCAAGACGCCAGCTTGCCAGCCGCGTCGATCGCCATCAAAACGGAGGCACCTTCAACGGGAACAATCAGATGAGCCACCGGTTTATCGCCGATCTTCTCGGTGACCGGCTTAAAGCCATCACCCTCGACGACCCAAAACGTTAATCCACCGGTTGTGTCGCCGGTGACCAATCGGCCATTGCGATCCCAAGCGATCGATGCGATCGGCTGTTCGGATGTGATCGACTTCGCTTCGGCCGCATCGGAACGCACCAGACGAATCTCCTTGTCGATCGCAACGGCAACGCCCTGTCCGTCGCTGTTGACGGCAGCCAACACGCCCGTTGCATTCTCCGGTTTGAAAGATTCAGGGAGCGTGAAGTTCTTGCTCCATTGCCACTGATCCATCCCGACGGTCGTGACTTTGACTTCTCCGGTCGATGAAACATTGGCCACGTGATTGCCCAGCCGATCGATTGTCGTGACCAGCGTTGCCTGCGCGTCGATTTGCGGCAACGAGTGGGCGACGGGGGAATTCAGTTTCCAAATCTTGACGTTTCGAAATCCGGAGGAAACCAATCGACGTCCCCCTTCAGCAAACGCAAGGTCTTGAACGAAATCGAGGTGCGGGGGGGATGCGTTGCCCGCTTCGTCGATGATCGCCAATGAAGCAAGCGGTTCGGGTGAACTGGCACCGAAGATGCGAATTTCGTTGCCGAAGCTGGCCGCAGCCAATCGACCATCGGCGGTCATCGTCGATGCGTAAACCGTTCGCAAGTGGTCGGGTAAAGGCTGCCATTCGTATTTGACCATGCCCGGATCGGCAACATCGACCACGGCTCCTTGATCGATCCAACGTTGCAGCAAAGCAAGCTCTTCCGGGGTTAAAGGGTTTGCGCCGACTTCGTTGTCCTCCGGTGGCATGACCGGTTCTTCGATGTGGGCCGAGACGACAAACAGGCGGCTCTCTCCCGATTTGCTCGCGACCAAAACGTTCTCTACGTCGGAGGCTCGCATCTTGTCGACCGACTCCAGGTTGACGCCACTTTCGTCTCGACTGGAGTTATGGCAGGCAAAGCAATTCTTTTTCAAAACCGGAAAAACATCGGTGCTGTATTTGACTTCGCGGTCCTTTGGCAAGTCCGCAATAGGCCGCTGTTCTCCCGAAAGGGTCGCAGCATAAAGAAACGGGAACAGGAGAACAGACGCACGAAGCGTGTTAGCAAAGCGTTGATTCATGGGATTCCGTTTGCTGAGGAAGCGATGGTGGGAAGGGGAGACGTTTGTCGAATCAAGCATCCATTATAACTGAATTTTGGGCGATACAACCGATCGATTGGATCGTGTGCCTTCGGAATCGTCACCTTTTCGGAATATCCAGGCGAATCCGTCGTCATGGCCCCGATCGGCGGACCGCGATTTACTTGCTCTCTGGACGCTTGCGGCTAGCCGGGAGCCGAAGATACAGGTGCTTAGTGGACTTTCGACAACCGCATATTTAGACTAGTGAGCCAATCGAGCAAGGCTTTATTGACAACGGGATCTGGTATCAGGCGAATCATCATGCGGTGCTTATTGACGCTAGTGGCAACATGCCTGGCCGCCGCCGCTGCTGTCGCCCAAGAGGTTCGCACATGGACAAGCGAGTCGGGACGATTCAGTGTTCAAGCACAATTGCTGGATGTCGCCGCCGAATCGATTCGATTGAAGCGTGCGGACGATGGGCGAACGATCGACGTTCCCATTTCGGCGATCAGTTCCGCCGATCGGCAATACCTTCAAAGCTTCCTTCAGCAACAAAGGGAGCGACAACAGCCGCCAACAACGTCAACAATCGACTGGAAGATGCCCGATCCGGCGACGCTGCGTGTCGAGCAAGAATCAAAGGATCGCTATCAACTGCATCCTTTCGGAAGCGTGTCGATCCCGGATGCTGACTTCGCTTGGCGTCTGGTCTCCCGACAACCGATCGTCTTCGTTGCTCAAGGCGATCGCGAACAAGAGATGCTCGTGTTGACAATCGCTTCACCCGCTTTCAGTCAAGACCAGAGAAAGGCCAGATTGAAAGGGGCCTACAGCGAAGCGATCCATCAAGTGACCGGTGCGGGGCTGCAAGAGCTGAAAGGTTCGAAGATCGAATTCGCAAACAGCTTGGCCGATCGGGCACGTTTCACGATCCGCGCCGCATCCGCCGAGGGAAACGAACGGCTGTTTCTGGCGGAAGTTCAGTTTCATCCGGCGTTCACCTGCATCTTTCAGGCGACTGCGGAATCGACTCAGCGGACCGCCATGCTGATGAAAGCTGCCGCCGACTTTCGCAGCAACGACAGTCTTCCTGATCGTTAAGCCGACGGTTCCGCATAACTGCGTCACATTGATAGCTTTTTGTCTTGCTCAGTTAGCCCAATCTCTATTTATTCAGATTCCCACAGTCGGTATAAGCGTCCAGTGGTATTTAGAAACTGTCGATCAATACGTCAGTTTCATACCTGCGGCTAATCATCGCCCGACCAAGAACAGTCGGGTTGTCGTGCAGCCTGCACGACGCCACGAAATGATGGAGCGATGCTAGCACCGTCGACTCATGGGTTGAGCACTAAACATAATTGCGGTTAATCGGCGACTTGGTCGCTTTGGAGTTATTGGTTGTGGATCAAGGTTCGCTGCGTCGAGTTGCTGTCTTACTGACCAGCCTGGATCAGGCAACGGCAAAGACGCTGCTAAGCAAGATGCCTCCGTCGCGAGCCACTCAAGTGCGTTACGCGATATCGCAACTCCGCGACGTCGACCCGCTGGAACGCAAGATGGCGATCGCTGACTTCATGCAGAAGTCTCATGCTGGTCAGGACCCTCGGCTGGCGACGACGACTCATGAAGGGAGTGAGTCACGTTTTGCATCGCCGATGCAAAGCGAAAGCCGGTCGCCGAACACGCCTCCGCCGCAGAACCCGGCGTCCGATCCCGTCCGACCTGAGCCCTCCGAGCAACCAGGTCCATTACACTTCCTGAACGAGATTCCGATGCGTGCTCTGGCCGAAGCTGCTGGCCGACGAACATCCGCAGACGGTTGCGATCATTTTGGCGTCGATGCAACCTCAAGTGGCTGCTCGACTGCTGGAGAATTTGCCGTCGTCGATCGGCAAAGTGGCGATGCAACGCCTGGCTCGCATCACCGAGATTCCGACGCAGGCTTTGCAGGAGATTAGCACGCAACTTCAGGGACTGGTTGACAAGGTGCGCCCAGCCGAGAACGCTGCGGGAAGCAAATCGCTAGCCTCAATTCTGGAGCATCTCAACGGATCGCAACGAGAAGAGATTCTGTCGGAGCTGGCGGGCGAGCATCCCGGATTGGCCGTCAATTTTGATAGCCGCCCAGCAAGCCAAACCGAAGAAAACGACATCGATTCGGACGACGATCGCGTCGACTTGCTGTCGTCAGCGTCCCAGATGCGGGACACCTTCGAATCGTCGGATTCCGAAGTCGAGTCGATCGAAGCGACCGAGACTGGGGAACCGGCGATTGTTGATTTCACCGCGATTGAGCAGCTTCCTTCCGATGCGATTCGTCGAATTCTGGCCGAAGTGGAAGTTCACACAGCCATTAAATGCTTGTGTGGAATGGACGCGCGAACGGTGCATCGGGTACTCGCACTCCTGCCCCGAGATCAAAGCCGCGAAGTTCGCGACCGCTTGAAACAAGTTCAGCATCTCGAACTGCGGGAGATCGATCGCGGCTCAAGCGGAAGTCTACGCCGTCGCGATCGAACTGGCTGAAGCGGGTCGGCTGCCCGAATGGAAAGGTTTCCCTTTGGCAAGACCCAAATTAAGCGTCGCCGCATAGCCAGCATGCCCGTGCGACGTCATAACCAAGAGGCTTAACGTGTCGATTGTCCTCAAATCCAAGTCGAACAAACCTTCGCCCGGTTTTGCAGGCGTGGCCGGTTTCAATCTCGATGATCTTGCGCACCATGCGACCGACCAGCTTGCGAAGGCGCAGCAAGCAGCCGCCGCGATTATCGAGCAAGCTCACCAACAAGCCGACGCGATCAAAGAAGAATCACGCAAAGCAGGGCGTGAGGCAGGTTTGAAAGAAGCCGAAAAAGTGATCGATCAGCGAGTGAAGGTTGCTGTCGATTCGGCCGTCCACAGTCGCTTGGCGACGCTAGAATCGACCATCGACGAACTTTGGCGAAACGAATCCGAATGGCTGCGTCAGTGGCAATCCGAAACGCTTCCGATCGCTTTTCAAATCGCACGCCGGATAACGCGCAATGCCTTGAACCAAGACGAAGACATCATCGTCAACTGGGCTAACGAAGCTCTTAATAATGTACGCGGTGCGCGGCGTGTGACGCTTGCGGTGCATCCCGAAACGTTGAGCATTCTCGGTCAGCAGCTTGACCAAGTCGTTCGACGCCCCGACTTGCCTCAAGAAACCCATGTCGAACCGGATGAAACGGTCGAGCCGATGGGCGTCGTCGTGCGACAAGAAGGCGGGGAGATCGATATGCAATGGTCAACCCAATTCGCGGAGCTTGAAAAACAGCTCGGTCTGAACTCGGAGTCGCCATGACCCGCGTGAGCTTTCCCGAACCGCCTCGCGCGGACAATTACAGGGCGTCGATTGACGGAGCGATCGCGTATCACGCGACCGGATCGGTAAGTGCGATCGTTGGAAACCGCATCGAGGTTCGCGGACTAAATGTCCCCGTTGGCGCGGTGTGCGAAATTCAGACGCGCGGCGGCCAGCGTGGGGCGGCCAAAGTGATCGGCTTTCGAGATGATTCTCCGATCTTGGCGTTGATGGATGAAATCAGCAGTTTGGCGTCGGGGGACATCGTTCATCTTCACAGCCACAGCGTCAATATCAGGGTTGGCCAGGAATTGCTTGGACGTGTGGTCGACGCTTTGGGAAGACCGCTCGATGGTCGTCCCTTGCCGCCGTCGCTCACTCCGGTGTCTGCGGAGATGCACCCGCCCGCTTCGCTGGACCGTCCGCCGATCGACACCGTCTTTGAAACCGGCATTCGGGCCGTTGATGGATTGTTGACGTGCGGCTTGGGGCAGCGATTGGGCATCTTTGCCGGTGCCGGCGCGGGAAAGAGCACCTTGATGGGAATGTTGGCTCGCAATGCGAAGGCCGATGCGATTGTGATCGGTCTGATCGGCGAACGTGGACGCGAAGTCCGTGAGTTCATTGAACACACGCTCGGCAAACAGGGAATGCGGCGAAGCGTGTTGGTTGTGTCGACGAACGATCAGCCGGCGACAATGCGAATTCAAGCGGCGTGGACGGCGACCGCCATTGCGTCGGCCCTGCGAAGTGAAGGCAAGAATGTCGTTCTGTTCATGGATTCGATCACTCGGTTCGCAACCGCACAACGGGAGATCGGCTTGGCTGTCGGCGAGCCGCCGACCACGCGAGGCTATCCGCCGTCTGTGTTCAGCACACTGCCACGCCTTGTCGAACAGGCCGGTCGAACCGAACACGGGTCGATCACCGCGTTCTATTCCGTCCTTGTCGACGGCGATGACAACAACGAGCCGATATCCGATAGCCTCCGCGGCTTGCTGGATGGGCACTTCATCTTGAGCCGCAAACTTGGATCGGAAGGTCACTGGCCAGCGATCGATATTCTGGAAAGCCTGAGCCGTTTGCAGACCAAGTTGATTCCCGGCCAGTCGCTTGCCGCCGCTTCGCAGCTCAGAAAATGGTTGTCCGACTACCGTACGAATGAAGACCTCATCAATATCGGAGCGTATCGCCAAGGAACGAACCCAGAACTGGACAGGACGATCGCCATGCGTCCGGTCTTGCGTCAGTTCTTGATGCAAACGTCCGAAGAAGTCGCACCCATCGCGAAGACGTTGAAGACGATGCAGGAGATGGCGGCTTCATGAAAAAGTTCAACTTTCGATTGACATCACTCTTGACGCTGCGAATCAGCGAACGCGATGTTGCGGCGAAATGTGGCTGAAGCCCTTCAAGCGATCACGATTTTGGAAACGCAAATCCGTGATAAACAGCGTGCGATTGAAGACCTGAAGGTTCATCAGACATCGGGCCTCGTCGGTCGTGTTCAGGTCGACGAACTGCTCGCCCAAGGTCGGTATCAAATGGTCTTCGAACTTGATATCAAAACCTTGAACGATCAATTGAATCAAGTTCAAGCGGAGTATCAAAAGCGGCAAGCGGTGTTGCAGGTGGCCGATCAGGAAGTGAAACGCATCGAAAAGCTTCGCGATCACGCGTTGCGCGTCTATCGAGACGCCGAACAAACGATCTCGCAGGCCGAAATGGACGAAGTCGCTTCCGTGCGATATCAAATGACTCGAAATGAACGGGGCTAGCAAATGTTCAGCAGGGCAATCGGCGGGTTTTGTATCGCAACCGTTCTTACGCAGTTGCTGATTCTGACCGTCATGGCGGTGCGAGGAAACTTAAGCGCCAGTAATACGACCAAGATTGTCGGTTTGATCAATGGCATCGACATCTCCGGCGATCGCGTTGCCGAAAGCATTCGAGCGGCGAAGACCGAGCCGGTGCCAAGCTTTGACGAAGTGCTAGCGGAGCGTGCGCGGCTGGGGCTGGAAATGGATTTGCGACGCAGAGCCCAGGAAAACTACGACAACCAATTGCAGGTCGTTCAGGAGCGGCTGCGGTTGAAGGAGTCCCGTTTCGACACGCGAAAAGACGCGTTCTATCGGAAATTAGAGGAACTTTCGCAAGGCGTTCAGGACGAAGCGATGAAGTCGCTTCAGAATACTTTGGAGACGTTACCCCCCGCGACCAGCAAGGATCAAATTATACGGATGTTAGATGGGGGTGACCTTAACGACGTCGTTGCAATCGTTAAAGCCATGCAACCCGATAAACGAAAAAAGATTCTGAAGGAGTTTGTGACGCCTCAAGAGGCCGACAAGCTTCAACAGATCCTGAACCAAATCGGTGCAGGCGAACCCGAAAAAACAGTCATCGACAAGGCTCGCAATGAGTAGCCGATTGCAATAGGGCAAGTTGCCCCTTCGCAATCCCTGCCGCGTGGCCTGGAGGTCACGCAATGAGCGACTCCATTTCGCTCAGTCCATTTCATTCCTTCCGTCGCGGCAACGATAACACTTCGTCGCTGCGATTGGAGGCGTTTGATCTGACATCGACATTTGCCGAAGTCTTCGAACTAGCGAAGGTCCCGATTGATCCCAAACCAGCTCCGACGAAACGGGACTCGGCGGCGGCTTCGAGTGAAGCGATCGATTCGAGCGCGAAACAGGACGAATCGACCGAGCCTGCCGAGAACGCGGAGGTGAATGCCGAGAGTCAGCCTGCCGCCGACGAAAGCGATTCAAGTCCCGAGATCGCTGTCGCGCAACAAGTCATCCCCGAGCAAGACGTTGCGGAAACGGAAGCCTCCGGCGACGCGGATACCGAGGCGAACGGTAAAGTCACCGCCACGCAAGAGCGAAATTCTTCCGACGTGAAGCTGGAGGAAACGGATACTTCGGTCGCGACGCGGGAAAACGTATCAGAGATCGCTGCGGAACTTCCCGTCGACACAAAGTCGGGCGAAGTTTCGGTTGACGACGCTGCACAGCGGACAAGGCAATTGAAAGAGAAACCTGATGGCGACCAATCGCAGAAAGCGATTCAGCCGTTGGCAACCGACGACACTCGAAAAACCCCCGTGGCCAACAAGAAAGCTGATGAAGCGGTCGATCAATCGGCGGTAGGGACCGAGGAGGAAGAAAGCCTTCTGCCGGCTCCCGATGTGGCGCATGACACCGACGACGAGCCACGTTCACGACGTCGGCGAGGTCATGAGAAACGTGAATTTCAAGTTTCCAACGATCTTCCGGCAACCGCGAAGTCTGTCCCTGCGAGTCAAGAGCCAGCGACCATTCCAGAACAAACACCGATTGCCACGACCGACACGTTGCCAGCGGATACGGCGACAATCGATCCTTTGGCGGCAGAGTCGAAACCTACGACTCCGTCCGCACCAGTTTCCAGTACGGCTGCGACTTCCGCAAACGCTCCGGTAGCGGCCAGTTCCGTCAAGCAGGCCGGTTCCCAGTCGCAAGCGGCGCAATCTGGTGCAATCGACGTCGCACCAACCGTTGGGGCGACCAAGACCTCCGGTGACGCGAAGACCTCCGCCACCGCCAATGCACAGCGAAGTGAAGCGAGCAAGCTTGACTTGGCCGATCGCGCTCGTTTGCTGCAACGCGTGACCAAAGCCTTTCAACAATTGGGGGCCGACGGCGGAAGCGTCAAGATTCGCCTGCATCCGCCACGTTTGGGATCGGTTGGAATCGATGTCAGTGTGTCGGGCAAGAAACTCTCCGCCCGGATTGTGACGGAGACCGACGCCGCGACACATGTGCTGAAGGAGCATCTGCCCGAACTTCGCACCCGTTTAGCCGAACAAGGGTTTCAACTTGAACAGATCGACGTGAACACCGAATCGGGTACCGGTTCGCAACATGGCGGTCATGGCCAGGAAACACCTTCGTTCCGCGATGTCGCTGGCCAGCCGAAGCGACAGGGAACGCAGTCAGCTTCGACTGAGGAAAGCGTTCCCGATACACGCCCCGCCACGAGTGCGTCATCTTCTGAACTGGACCTCGTCGCTTAGGCGAGAGGGTTGTGCGATTAGACCCCAACGGGCTCGCCCCGTTCGGTGAATCAGATTGTTGGCTAAGGAAGCGATCCCCACACCATCGCTCCTTTCTCGACCCACACAGGCAACTACTGAACGCCTGGTCATTTAAAACGTCTCATTGACAGTCGCTTGTATACTTTCTCGAAGAAATTTCGAGGAATTCTTAGTATTGAGGTTGCCTGCACGTCAACCCCCCTGTTATCAAGGCGTCCCTCGGGTGGGGAGCCGTGTGACCGGCGACTAGATGTACGACCTTCAAGTGATTAAGTGGGCAGCTTGGATGAGAAGACTCCTTCACGCCTTTGTGGCATTGTTTGTTGGATTGTTGGCAATCCGTGCAGAGAACGCGTTGGCGCAGTTGCCGACACCGGTGAATATCGTTCCGGTGACGAATCGTACCGAAGCAACGGCACCGCTTGTCACCGGGGAACCGTCTTTGGCATACGACGTGATTCCGATGACCTTCTGTCAGCCGTGTACTCAGCATCATAGCGCGGCGTGTGCCTGCACCGATCGACTTGCTTTTCGTTTTCCCGATTCGTCGTTCATCTTCGGTGGCTGGGCGCAGCAAGGCTACACGTTCAATCCCGACAATCCAAGCAACGGGTTGAACGCTCCCGTTTTGTTCAATGACAAAGCGAATGAGTATCAACTCAACCAGCTCTACTTGTTTATGGGACGCGAAGTCGTCACCAATGGCGACAACTGGGACATCGGTGGACGCGTCGATGTGATGTATGGCACCGACAGTCGTTTCGTAACCGTACCCGGTTGGGAGGAACACACCGATCGGACGCCCCGTTTGAACAGCGATTCATCGGACTACGGCATTGCGATTCCGCAAACCTATCTGGACATCGGAACGCCCGCTGGACCTTATGGCAGCACACTTCGCGTCGGCCATTTTTATGCACTTGGCGGATATGAAACATTTGCCGCGCCGGACAACTTCTTTTATTCACATGCCTACACCTACACGTATGGAGAACCGTTCACGCACACGGGGGCCATGTGGTTCGGCAAACTCAGTCCCACACTGGCCGTCGCCGTCGCTGGAACAACCGGCTGGGACTCGTTCTACAGCGACGATGATGAATGGGGATTGCGGATCGGCATGATGCACAAGACGATCGATGGACGCACAACCATCGCGCTCACCGGGCACAGCGGTAAGGATTTCACGGGGGTCACCACGACCGACGGAACCGAAAGCGATACACGCGTCTGGGCCAGCTTGGTCTTAAAGCATTACTTCAACCAAGGCTTGTACTACGTGTTTCAAGGCGACTTTGGCCAGCAAGAAGATGCCGTCGTCGTGGTGAACAATACGTCCAATACCATCAGCTTCGATACCGCACGCTGGTGGGGAATCAATCAATACTTGGTCCAGCAAATCAATGAACAATGGTCCGCCGGAATGCGAGTCGAATGGTTCCGCGACGACGGTAACAGCCGTGTCGGCGTGCCGGTTCGTTACACCAACGGCGGTCCGGCATTTCATGACAGCGACTACTTCGCGATCACGGCCGGACTGAACTTCAAGCCCCACTCCAACGTCTTGTTGCGTCAAGAACTCCGCTGGGACACCACAAATGTCGAAAGCAACCCCGCCGTCCCCGGCGGCATCCCCGGCATCCGACCCTTCAACGATCGCAGCGCCCAGCGACCAACTGACCTTGGCGTTCGACTTAGTTCTGCTGTTCTAGCCCCCTCCCAGCCCTCTCCCCCGTTGTTTGTGTGTCTCGTACCTCGACACACAAACAACGGGGAGAAGCAAAAAAAATAATCAGCGCACCTTTCTTGCCCCCTCTCCCCCGCAGGAATTTCATCTGTCGAGGCACGAGACAGATAAAATTCCTGCGGGAAGAGGGCTGGTGAGGGGCCGAAAACTACACCAAAACCATGCCACCAAGACAGAACCCAAAACTAACCAAACATGCCCGAGAGCTTCGTGCTCGCCAAACCGAGGCCGAACACCTGATGTGGTCCGCACTCCGCAATCGAGCATTCTGCGGTCTGAAGTTCCGACGACAGAAGCCAATCGAACCATACATCGCCGACTTCGCTTGCATCGAAAAAATGCTGATCGTCGAAATCGATGGTGGCTACCACGACATGATATATGACAACGACATGACTCGCGAAAAACATCTCCGTTCACTCGGTTGGGACGTGATTCGTTTTCGCAACGAAGATGTGATCGCCGACGTCGAAGCGGTCACGATTGCGATGGCAAAACATTTGAAAATCGAACTGACATACAAAGGAAAGAAGCCATGCTAGAAAGCCCCCTCACCCCAGCCCTCTCTCTGTTTTTGTATTTCGTACATCGACACACAAACAACGGGAGGGGAAGCAAAACAATCAGCGCACCTTTCTTGCCCCCTCTCCCCCGCAGGAATTTTATCTGTCGAGGCACGAGACAGATAAAATTCCCTGCGAGGGAGAGGGCTGGGGTGAGGGGGCTCACACCAGCAGCGCAAACTTCGTTCCACCAAACCACTCCGAATCACATGACCTTCATCAACGCAAAACGATCAGCAACCGAATACCCCCTCACCCCAGCCCTCTCCCCCGTTGTTTGTGTGTCTCGTGCCTCGACACACAACAACCGAAGAGGGCAAGATCGCTTCGCTCCTCGGAAGCCTTCAACAAACCTAAACACTACGCAAACCTAAACACTTCAACAAACCTGAACACTTCAACAAACCTGAACACTTCACAAACCAAACACTACACAAACCTAAACACCACACACCCGACCATCGCCTTCACACAAACCGCGTGTCACGGATGACGCTACTTCGACAAGGATGTCACCACCATGAAAATTTCTCGCCAAAAGAATCGCAACAAACGGAAGAACCGACGCTTGCTGCTCGAATCGCTCGACAGCCGCCAACTGTTAGCGGTCGATGGATTTCAGATCGTTTTGTCGGGAACCGGTGGTACCGATCTGTTTGATCCCAGTGGCGGCGGTGGCATCCACCAAGGGTACGTCGGCGGCGGGGTGGGCGGAGTTGTCATTAGCACCTCCAATGTACCTGGCTCCAATAACGCTCATCCGATTGCAGCGGGGGATGCCGCGACGTTCGGTGAAGATGATGGAGCCAGCGATCTTACTTCGCTGCTGCTTGCCAACGACAGCGATCCCGATAACACAGGGTCTTTGGCGATCGAAGGCGTCAATGCTTCGACCGCTGCCGGGACGGTAACCTTTGACGCCAGCAGCGGTAGCGTTTCTTATGATCCTGCCGGGGCGTTCGAGTCGCTCGGCGTGGGCGATTCCGCGACCGATACCTTTTCTTATACGATCAATGATTCGTCTTCGGGGCGGGCTACCGGACAAGTGACCATCACAATCAATGGTGCTAACGACGCGCCGATGCTTGCCAGTGACGGGGATATCACGGTGCCCGAGAACCAGACGGTGTCGGTGTCGGGTACGGTCAGCGATCCCGATAGCGGCGATACCGTAAGCCTCGTGGCGACGATCACGGGAACGACGGCTTCGATTGGCAGCGTCAATGATCCTGGTGATGGCACTTGGAACTGGACGCTTGATGATTTGGACGGTCCAGGCTCGCATGATATTACGATCACCGCGACCGATGGCCAAGGAGCGACTGCAACGACTCAGCTCACCGTCACGGTCACCAATGTTGGCCCCAGCGTAGCGGCGGACAATGCGACGGTTGCCGTTGACGAAGGCACCTTGGCCACCCATACCGGCACGTGGTCGGATGTCTCTGGCGATACGGTCACGCTCCACGCCGATCATGGCACTGTGACGAAGAACTCTGATGGCACGTGGAGCTGGCAACTGCAAACGACCGACGGCGATGATGACTCGCGATTGGTAACGATCACTGCGACCGATGAAGATGGCGGATCGGAGGCAACATCGTTTCAATTGAATGTCGCCAACGTGGCACCAACGGCGACGAACAAGTCGTTCAGCGCTGTCGGCAATGTGCCAATCACGCTGCCGCTTTCACAGCTTGTCACAGGAGCGACTGATCCGGGCGCGGATACGATTGCCGTTGATTCGATCGACGATTCGACTTCGACCGGCAGCGTCACGGTCGACGCACTCGCGGGCATCTTCACCTATACTCCTGCTCCCGGATTCGAAGGCACCGATACGTTTGGCTTCACCATCGTCGATAGCGATGGCGCAAACGCCACCGCCACGGCGACGGTCACCGTCGATCAGGTGGTGTGGTTCGTCGATAACAGCGCCGCGCCCGGCGGCGACGGTTCGCTGACCGCTCCGTTTGATTCGTTTGCTCCGCTGAATGATGATGGCAACGATCTGGACGATCCGGGCGATATTCATCTTCGTCGCGACTGGTGATGCCACATACGATACGTCTCATGGAACGGCGTCGGAGTTCACGATCACGGCTTCCGCATGGAAAACAATCAGGTTCTCGTCGGTCAAGGCGTTACGGGAACAACGCTCGCCGCTTGGCTGGCTGCTGAGCTGGGTATCACCTTGCCTGCGGGCAGTGCCACGCTGCCCGATGTCGGCGGAACGAAGCCGCACATCACCAACACGACCGGCGACGTCATCACGATTGGCAGTGGCAATACGATTACCGGTGTGACGCTCGACCCCGTCGCCAGCGCGGGTATCGCCGGTGAGAACGTCGACGGACTGGTCGTTGAATTCGTGATCATCATCACCAGTGGTGGTACGAGATGATAACGAAGGCATCCGCCTGACCACGGTCACCGGGACGCTAACCTTCGGCAAGGTACAGATCGGCAGCGAAGACGGTGGCACGAACGCGGGGACGGCCATCGAAATCGACGGCGGTTCGGCCAACTTGCAGTTCAATGACGTCGACATCGATCAAGATGGCGGTTCGCTGATCAGCATCATCAACACCTTTGCTAGTACCCTGGAGTTCGATGCCGAAAGCCAGCGCTGAAGCTGAAGGGATCGACCAGCGCGGCGGTGACGATCGAAGACAACGACGGCGGCACGGTGATCATCAATAACGTCTCCAACGATGATCCCGCTGCGACGGTGGTCTTTAACGTTAAGAACAATCGCGGCTTGGCCACAAAGACACCAGTCAACGATGTTCCCTCGTTTAAGTCGCTGCCTGTCGCTAGTGTCAATGAAGATGCGGGCTTCGTTTCGATCGATGCCTTTGCTTCGGAGATTTCCGCCGGGGCGGACCCCAATGAATCCGATCAGAAGTTGCACTTCGAGATCATCGGCAACGGTAATCCGACGTTGTTTGCCGTTCCCCCCGCGATTGATGCCAACGGTCGGCTGACGTTTACTCCGGCAGACGACAAATCGGGATCGGCACAAATCAGCGTGATCCTGGTCGACGATGGCGGCACCGACGATGGTGGCGTCGATCGGACGGAGGCCCGTCAATTCACGATCGATATCGTCCCCGTGAATGATGCTCCGAAGTTCACGCTCGCCGACGATCCAACTCCGGTTTCCGAAGACGCACCTCAACAGACGATTAACAATTTCGCTCACTCTCTTCTGCTCGGACCCGCCGACGAAGCGGGGCAGGTCGGGCAATTCGAGATCGTCGGCAATACGAATCCCGATTTGTTGGCCTCGCCGCCGGTGATCACTCCCAGCGGAACTTTGGTCTATTCCCCCGCAGCCGATCAGCACGGAACGACCACGATTTCAGTGCGCCTTCGCGATGATGGCGGCACGGAAAACGGAGGCGTTGACGTCTCGTCGGTCCAGACATTTGATATTGTTGTCGCTCCGGCGGTCAATGATCCGCCGACGTTTAACATTCCGTCAAACATCAATGCCGACGCCAACGCTGGTCCGCAATCATTCTCGGGATTCGTAAGCGATCTTTCCGTCGGCCCAACTGACGAATCCGTCCAGTCGATCATTTCGCTCAGTGTCACGGCAAACTCGAATCCCGAAATCTTCAGCTCCGCGCCGACCATCAATGCCGCTGGCGATCTGTTGTTTACGCCCCTCACGGTGGGAACGGCCACGATCACGGTAACGGCAGTCGACGACGGGGGGACGGACTTCGGAGGCGATGACACGACCGAGCAGACCTTTACGATAACGATCACCGAAGACAATCTAGCACCGCTGTTAAACGCGATCGCGAATCGTGAGGTGAACGAACACGAAACCGTTTCTTTCCAAGCGATCGCCAGCGATGGGAATGACGATTCGCTAACGTTCAGCTTGACCGATGCACCGGCGGGTATGTCAATTTCGCCAACCGGATTGCTGACGTGGACGCCCAGCGAAGATCAAGGCGGAGAGTCGTTTGTGTTCGATGTAAACGTCACCGATGGCGCTGAAAGCGATGTCCTGGAAACCACGTGGACAGTTTCGGAAACAAACGATCCCCCAACACTCGACGCCATCGGCAACAAGTCCATTACCGCAGGCCAGACGCTGACGTTCCAAGGCATTGAAGGAGACCCGGATCGGCCCGTGCAAACGTTAGTCTATTCGCTCGGCTCGGGCGTTCCAGACGGTGCGTCGATCAGTGCGGAGGGAGCGTTTACGTGGACGCCGACCGAGTCTCAAGTCGGCATGCACTCGATCGAGATCATTGTCGCCGACAATGGATCGCCCACGAAGAGCGTCAGCGAAACGATTACGGTAACTGTCAATGCACCTGTGCCTACGAACACGGCACCAGTCCTTGATTCAGTCGGCGCACGGACAATCAACGAACAGCAGTCGTTTACGTTGGATATCGCCGCACTGGCGAGCGATTTTGACGGCGATACGCTTAGCTTCTCCATCAACCCGACTCCTCCTGGAGCTACGATCAACGCGTCGTCCGGTTTGCTTGCGTGGACGCCGAGCGAAGATCAGGGCGGCCAGTCGTTTACGTTTGACATCATCGTTAGCGACGGCGAGAAGACCGATTTTGAAACAGTCACGTGGACGATAACCGAAACGAATGCTCCGCCGATTCTCAGCGCAATCGACGGCAAATCAGTGAACGAGGGCTCACCGTTGACTTTCAATGCGTCTGCGACCGATGGCGACGATGGCGCACAATCGGTGACGTACTCGCTCGGCGCGGGCGCTCCGACCGGTGCGGCGATCACTCCGGCGGGCGTCTTCACCTGGACGCCGAGTTCCACACAAGTCGGCTCGCACTCGATCGAGATCATTGCGACCGACGATGGTTCACCGGCGAAGACCGATAGCGAAACGATCACGGTGACGGTTGGCGATGTTGCGAACATCTTGATCGTCGACGGATTCGATGGCAACTCGGGAGGCGTTCCCACTGGGTGGATGGTTCCGGTGGGCGATGCCAGCGGCGTGGTCGAGCAGAACTCGGCGGTCAGTTTGACGACCGATTCGGTTGTCGGCATCGCCGTCGATCAAACGTTCGACTTGCAAGGCAAAGAGACAACGTTCACGGCGAGCTTTGATTCATTGACTGGTCAAGCGGGCGTCGGCGTGGGATTGCTGACCGACTTCGAATACGGGCGACGACGCGGGGATACAGATCATTATCAAGCACCGAACAATTTGATCGACATCGACATTTGGGACGTCAGCCGTAGCGCGACCGACTTTGATCTCGTTGAGCGTCGCGGACTCAATGCGACGGCGGAGCGTTCGATTTGACGCTGACCGTCAGCCCCGGCGGCTATCGGATCGGCTATCAGGCGGCGTGACTTATGACTCGGGTTTACTGGCGTTTCCGACGAACCATTCGCTCGGCAAGCTCCGCAACGCCGCCTACGCCGGGTGATGCTCCGGAGCGGGTTCTGGTTCGCCTTCGGTTTCCGTTATGGGAGTCCAGTTGACCAGCGACGTATCAACCGAGAACTGCTCCCGTTCTGGGCTCGATCGGAAATCAGACCGTCGATGCTGGACAAGACGCTGTCGTTCACCGCTTCGGCAACCGACGCCAATGGTGATGACATCACTTACAGCTTGAACGGCGTTCCGACCGGTGCGTCAATCACTCCCACTGGCGTCTTCACCTGGACGCCGACGGCCTCACCAGTCGGTTCGCACTCGATCGAGATCATCGTCACCGATGACGGTTCGCCTGCGAAGACAGCCAGCGAGACGATTGAGGTTACGGTGAACGAAGTTGTTTTGCCGGCAATCGGCGAGGTTCGGTTCGAGATCGGCGAGGTTCAGGTCGGCGGCGACACGTTCTATGTGAGTCTGTTGGAAGTCACCGAACTCGGTGATTCGGCTGGCGGTTCGACTCGGATCGATTTGCAGCGAGCCGGAAATGGCGGGTTCTCGCGGCTGGAAACCATTGGAACCGATCACGAAGCGAGCTTCGAATACGAGACGTTCGCCGAACTTGTTGCCGCTCACGACGGAGAACATTCGTTCGGCATCGATTACGATGGCGATGGCGATCACGAGGCGACGTTCACGATCGATATCGATCTGACCGGATTCACAATGGCTTCGTTTCCCGAATCGCCAAACGTGACCAGCCCGTTGGGCGAGATTGAAGATACCACACCCGCTCATGTGGGATGCAATCACCGGTGCGGAGACTCTGTACGTTTCGGTCGTCAAAGACAACGAGAACTTCGATGAAGTCTGGTACACCGATCCCAATCTCGCCGGCTCGGCAACGAGCGTCACCTCCGACGAACTTCCAACCGGCGAGAGTTTGATCGCCGCAGTGCAAGCGAATTTCCGACGTGATGATTTGGCAAGCGCCACCAGCGACGACGGCACTGTTTCGGTCGCCTTCTACGTCAATGCGATCTCCGGCAACGAGTTCTCGATCGCGGAGCCGACAGCCGAGGTCGAACCGTTCGCGGAGTTTGAATTCGCACTCGAGCAGGCGCATTTTCCCGATGGCAGTGTCGCGACGTTTGCGTTTATGGATGTCGAGCTGATCAACGACGATCTCTGGACGAGCGATATGCAGATACACATCCAGCAACCCGGCGGATCGTTCCAGGTTCAGCCGACCGGATGGACTGCGATAGCGGTTGATTTTTGAAATAACCGATGGCCAGTCGATCGCTGAATTCATCGCGTCGCTGGCAGGTGATTACGTGATTGGCGTCGATTACGACGGGGCGACCGACAGCAACAGCGACTTTGATGAACAGTTCACGGTTACGGTCGATCTGACTGGCGTTGATATTACCTCGCTGCCAGGTGTGCCGACGATCACGACTCCGACCAAGCGCGGAGCGACTTTCTTGGCTGGCGACCGAAGCGTGACGATTGACTGGAACGCCGTGGCTGGTGCGGATTTCTACTCCACCGGAATCGATGGCGTCACCAATGTTGATGTTGCGACGACGCAGCACACGTTTGGCCTTCGTGCCTACCGGGACTGAGTTGCTGCATACGTCAGGCTGCCATTACGGAGCATGACCGCACGCAAACCGGAGCGGGTGATCCGGTGGTCGATCATCTCTTCCTTGGGCACGGCTACCGAGGCGTGACCTTCAACGTCGAGAGCGAATTGACCGGCGTCCCGATCGGCAGCTCGACGAGCACCCACGCCGGAGGATCGAGCGTCCTCGGCTTGGGTTGTTGGATTATGAATTCGTCGGGGTTCATGACGATGCAAACTGTTGGCCGATTATCTTCTCAGTGATGATTGGGACTTTGTGGCTGGGATGTTCGGCGGTGATGCGGTCGTGCAAGATTATTACGGCCAAGTGGAAATGTCGGCGATGCGTTTCAAATTTGGGACGTCGACCTATTCGACGATGACGAGGCTGATGTCGACTTTGTGTATGCCGACCTGACGATGCGATTTACGATCCGTCTCAGTTCGGACGTCATTGGTCGCCACTGACGCCTTCGCAAATCGAAGAGAATGTGTACGCATATCAGTACGATGCTGGATCGGGCCAGTGGCAGCCGCTGCAATTGCTGGCCCGAGACACGGCTGCCGATACGTTGACGGTCCGAGCGAAGACTGCAGCTCCGATCGTCTTGGGCCACGACGTGTTCGGCGCGGGAGTAGTCCCTGACGATGGCCAGCCGCTGGCAACGGTCGACTTTGAAGTTTATCACGCGATGCTCGGCGGCGAGACGATCTTTGGCGCGGGCATTGATTTCCGCACCGACGATCCGCGTGTCGAAGGCGACGACGATCAAAGTGAAGGGGCCACGCGATTCCGATTACGCAATCATCACCGGCGGCTGGGGTTGGGAAGCTTACGACGATGCGAATGAAGGCGAGTCGCGCTGGCCGGACTTCCTCAATTCGCTCGAAGGTGACTACAGTTGCATTACGATTTCGATGGCGACGGCACGTTCGAGGAATCGCTGCTTTACAACCTGGACACTGAAGGTTTCGACCTGTCGGACTTCGCTCCCGCGACCGTGACTTCGCCAGCCGATGGCGCGCCCGGCTGCGAGCAGCAACCGCACGCTAGCGATCTCGTGGACGCGGTTCCCGAAGCCGACTTCATGCTCGTCAGCGTTCAAGCGATCGAGCCTGACAGTATCCAGTCGAAGCGACGATCTTCGACACGGAAGTGCCGTCTTCAACAACCAGCGTGACGAGTGATCTGCTGCCCACCGGCGTTGACTTCTTCGCACCGATTGGTTCCGGCGAAACAGTTCGACGACGTACCTGTTCAACGCGGCGGAACCGATGTCGTCGAAATCAACTTCGTACTCGGCCACTTTACGCCGCTTAGCTTCTCGATCGACCGAGCCGAAACCGATGTTCCGGCCGGGGGATTCGACAGGCACCTTTGGCGGCAGGCTCTGCCGTCGGCGAGTTGATTACTCGCTCACCGGTGTCGCATCGGCCAAGTTCCGTGCCAGTATCAACCAATCGGACCGAATCAAGACATCATGGCGATGGTCTACGGACACGAATGCATTTGGCGTCTCGGGCGAATTGTTCTATCCCACGGGCGACTATCACGATGGCTGGCGGATCGATTTAGTTGACAACGCCGGTAACGATGTGTCAGCGACCGGATTAGAGTGACGCTGCAATACGATCCGACACAGATGAATTGGGCCAGCGAAGAAGACGCTCGACCATTCCAGTAACCCGGCAACCGGTTCCTGGCAGCAGGCCACGGTCATCGCTCAGAATACGCGGCCAACACGATCACGGTGCAAACAGACCTGATCGCCCCGATCATCCTTGGCGTCCCGAACGCTCCGCTGCACGCAGCCACTTCGGTTGCGAAGACGGCAGTCTGCTTTCCAGCTTTGTCAGCTGAAACGCTCAACCCGATCGTGGATGAAGCGATCACCAGATTCGCCAACGCTGGAGCGACATCCGAGCAGTTGGCAATACTTCCAGTCAACGCAGATCGCGATCGCGGATCTTCCGGGGACACAGCTTGGCTCAGCAGGTCGCGTACGCATAACCCTCGACATCGACGCCGGGGCGCGGTTGGTTTGTCGATCCGACGCCAGCGGACGATTCGGAATTCGAGGTTGTTTCTGGAGAAGGAGCCTCGGTTGACGGTATCGATCTGCTGACGAGCGTCATGCGAGATGGGACATATCCTCGGCTGGGGCCACGTTGATGAAGACGATCATTTAATGGATGACAGCAGGCTCGACGAAGGTTTCCGACCTGATCTTGACGAGGACTTGCTGGATCTTTTAGCGAACGCCCCGTAGGTCGGCCCGTCCTCGGGTCGACCAATGTGCTCTCCAGTGGCAAGGCGGTAAGAGAGCTTCGGTACGCGTGATCAAGCTGTCTTGCGTTCATGATGTTGGTGGGTATTGGCTGACCTGGGGACAGGCCAGCCTACAGGTCACCACTGCGGCGATACGCTGACGATCGAAACACGCTATGTCGTCCCGGCCCGGAAAGCGAACAATTTGGCGACATTTGCGACGGGGAGACATGCAGAAAGTCGCTTTCTTACGCGATATGGCCTAGAATGAGTGGAACTGTCGCAGCTTGATCCTGTCAAACTGAGTGGATAACGTACGTGAATTAGAAAGCGTCGATTGGCGTCATAAAAGGCGAATCAACGCATTTCCCATGCTGGGCGACGTCTGTCGTGGCGTATGCTTGCATGGGTTAATGGTCAAGGCATTCGACATATCCTTTTTGGTGACGTAATGTTGATAAGATAGGAGCGTTTGATGTTATCGTGCAGCGCATGTCTTTCAGTTGATCTTGCGACGTAGTCGCTCTATGGTATTGCCAGACGACTCACCCAGGCCTCTCCTTAACAGGAATGCATAAGAATGAATTGTTCCCGCGTCAAATTTTGTCTGAGTTTCGGACTTTGCACGGCGTTGATGCTGCTGGCATCATCGATCGCCTCCGCAGAGCTTCCACCATTTGATAAGGTATCCGAGGGCTACAGCTTAGCTCGTCGGATCAGCAAGCAAAGCGACAAGACTTTGTTTAATGTTTGGGTACGCAAGAAAGACGGCCAGATGATCGCCGAATTACCCAAAAATTTTGCTGGAAAGCGCTATTTCATCGCGTTGACAGTGGGGAGCGGCGATCGATATGCGGGCCTTCAATCGGGCGATATGGTTGTCGAGTGGCGTCAGTATGACGAACGTTTGGCGTTGATCCTGCCAAATCTCGAATACACGGCCAAGGGGGAAGCCGAGGCGTCCGCGTCGGTGAAACGGTTGTTCACCGATCGCGTCATGTTGGACGTACCGATCCTCGCCAAGGGGCCTACCGGTGGACCGGTGATCGACATGGATTCGTTGCTGATCAACAACGCTTCAAATTTCTTCGGAAATCAAGTCCGCATCAGCAGCCCGCGCATCTATCAAATCGCTCAATCGAAGGTATTCCCCGAGAACGTCGAACTCGCTTACGAGATTGTCGGCAACCGTGGACAGTTGCAGACGATTCATTATTCGTTCAGCGAGGTTCCCGCCACATCCAATGGCTTCAAACCGCGAAAGGCGGACGAGCGAATCGGTTACTTCACGACGGCTTATACCGATTTGAGTAAATATACCGACGATGAAACGCGCATTCGTTTCATCAATCGTTGGCATCTTGAAAAACGGGACCCGAAGCTGAAGCTGAGTCCGCCGAAGGAACCAATTCGGTTCTACGTCGAACATACCGCTCCGGTGCGTTACCGTCGCTGGATCAAGCAAGGCGTCGATTACTGGAATAAGGCCTTTGAGAAGGTCGGCATCGTCGATGCCATTGTGATCGAGTATCAGGACGCGCAAAGCGGCATTCACATGGAGAAGGACCCCGAAGATGTGCGGTACAACTTCATCCGCTGGTTGAACAATGACGTTGGGACGGCGATCGGCCCGAGCCGCGTTCATCCTGAAACCGGTCAGATTCTCGATGCCGACATCATCTTGACCGATGGTTGGATTCGCTATTTCAACTTCAATTACTACGACTTGATGCCTCAATTGGCGATGGAGGGGATGAGCCCCGAGACGTTGGCTTGGTTGGCCGAGAATCCAAGCTGGGACCCCCGCGTTCGCTTGACGCATCCGGCCCAGCGGTACACCGTGCGTGAAGAAATCGTTCGATCGTCGCGGGCTCCTCTTGCCGGTCATAGCTTTGCCGGTGCCGATCCACAGTTGATGGGGACGACGAATATGACGGATTGTACGGTCACATCAGTCAGAAAAACGGTCTTTGCATGGCGGCCAACAGTCGTCGTTTAGACCTGGCGTTGACGCAGATGAACTGGGCAGCTTTCGTTGCTGGAAGACGAACAGGCGTTGGCCAAGAAGAAGAAAAAGGAAGAGGACGATAAGAAGGCGGCTAAGAAAAAGAAGAAGGACGAAGAAGCCGAGGCGTCTGACGGAAAGGATGCTGACAAGAAGGATGACGCCGCGAATGAGGAAGCCAAGGCCGATGATAAGAAGGACGACGCCGTAGCATCCAAGGAGGAAGAGGAGAAGAAGACGAAGAAGCTGAAGCAAAGCCGGAAGAGCAATTGCTCGACGGTATGCCGGAATGGTTTATCGGTCCGTTGCTCGCCGATTTGGTGGCTCACGAAGTTGGTCACACGCTCGGTCTGCGACACAACTTCAAAGCTTCGAGCGTTCATTCGTTGGATGAAATCAACAGCGAAGATCTCAAGGGCAAGAAAACGTTTACCGGTTCGGTTATGGATTACATTCCGATCAATTTCCGACTCGAAGCGGGCCAGACCCAGGGCGATTACGCGATGATCGATATCGGTCCGTACGATTACTGGGCGATCGAATATGGTTACACGATGGCCGACGCGGAGCTGCCGAAGATTCTGCAACGCTGCAGTGAACCGGAATTGCAATACGCCACCGACGAAGATACCAGTGGTCCCGATCCGCTTGCCCGGCGATACGACTTCAGTCGCGATCCGCTTGATTACGCCAACGAGCAAATGAAGCTGGTGCAACTGTATCGCAGCAGAATCCTCGATAAGTTCGTCAAGGAGGGTGACAGTTGGGCCAAGGCGCGACGTGGTTACGAATTGACGCTCAGCAAGCAAACCAGTGCGGTCAGCATGATGGCCGGTTGGATCGGCGGTGCGTTCGTGCATCGCGATAAGAAAGGGGACCCGAACGATCGCAAGCCGATCGAAGTTGTTCCCGCCGGCAGCAACGCGCCGCGTTGAAGCTTGTCATCGAGACATCGTTCAAGGACGAGTCTACGGTTTGAGCCCTGAATTGTTGGCTCGGATGAGCGTTGACAAGTGGTTGGACGAAGGGATCAGCCGTTCGATGACCAACGAATCGACGTGGCCGATTCACGATCGCATCTTGGGTGTCCAGGCGTCGGCGTTGACGATGGTGATGAACCCAACAACGTTGCGTCGTGTGTATGACAACGAATTCCGTTTGCCACCCGATCAGGATATGCTGTCGTTGCCCGAACTTCTGGCGACATTGCGAACGGCTGTTTGGTCGGAACTGGCCGAAGATTGCCCTCCCAATCGAAACGATCGTCAACCGATGATCTCCAGCTTGCGTCGCAACCCGCTTAGGCGAACATCTGGATCGTTTGATCGATCTGATGTTGAAGGACAACGATCGCAGCACTGCCCGAAGAAGCCGATCAGCAACTTGGCGATGATGCAAATGAAGGAACTTCGAGATCAGATCGACGCGTCGATTGGCAAATGCGGCGAAAAGATGGATGCCTACACCAAGGCTCATCTGATGGAATGCCAAACGCGCATCAAGAAGGCCCTCGACGCCGGCTATGTCTTCAACGGTGGAAGCTCCGGGCCTCAGCAAATTATGTTGATGCTCTCGGGCGAAGAAACCGACTCGAAGTAGACGCTAAGTCAATCGTGAACACGCCGTTTCAGAATCGAACTGAAGCGGCGTGTTTTTTTGTTTCCCGCGATCAGATGCGGGTATGTTGGCCATCAAGTCACATGGAACGTTGCAGTCGTAAGAGGCTTGCACGAAAAGAACGATGAAGCGCAACGGATTTCTGCTGGCAATCGTTATTGGACAAGGATTGCTGATCGGCCTGCTTCTTTGGCTGCGATTTCAAGAGCCGCCCGTCGAACAGGTGCCGGTTGCAGCAACCTCCACTGCTGAATCGACGGTTGAACCGGTAACGCCCCCCGATGGCGACGGCACGATTCGAGAATCGACGCTGGCGGAAGCGTTGTCGATCGCACGCACCGGTCTTGCGCACCTGCGTGAGAATCTGGTCGACTATCGAAGTCGTGTGATCAAACGGGAACGGGTCGATGGAAAGCTGTTGGATGAACAGGAACTTGAACTCAAGGTTCTGTGTCGACGCCGCGAGCAAGGAAAGATCGTGCAGCCAATGCGCGTCTATCTGAAGTTTCTCAGTCCCGAGAGCATCGCTGGGCGTGAAGCGATCTGGGCGGAAGATCAAAACGACGGACGTTTGATCGGCCACGAAGCAGGGATCATGAACCTCGCGTCGGCTTCGTTGGATCCGACCGGCGAGCGGGCGATGGAGGGGAACCTGTATCCGATCACCGAGATCGGCGTCGTCAATCTCGTGGAGCAATTGATCGCTCGGGGGGAGAATGATTTGACCGAATCGCAGGTTCGCGTCACGCTGAAAGAGGACCAGCGGATCGGAGATCGATCATGCACGCGGATTCGCATTGAGTTGGTTCAACCGAGCGAAACGCTGAACTTTCAGTATGCCGAAATCTTCATCGACATGGAGCGTCAGCTACCTTTACGTTACGCCGCTTACGGATGGCCCGATTCGGTGGGGGACGACGGCAACGGTGTTCAGGAGGAATACACCTACCTCGACCTTGAAACAAATGTCGGATTGACCGAGACCGACTTCGATCCCTCCAACGAAGCCTACAACTTCCCAGCGCTGCGGCTTTCGTTGTGAAACAATCGCTCTTTGGTTGAGCCCGACGGGAATCAGCCATCGCGTCCCGCAGCCTGTGTGTTCTCAGGCCCCTTGTGTTTCGCTGGTCACTCGGCCAGCCCCACGTTGAACGTGTGATCCAAACGATGAAGCACGAACCGCCGCGAGAACGGGCTCCCGTTAAACATTCTCGAAGAGACGGCATGCTTTCGCCACAGGTGCAAACCCGTGGATAAGTGAAACCACACGATCAGCAAGCCTCGAAAAGGCAACATGGATCTTTAGAGAGCGTCCCAAACGGATTGTCTAAGCATCCCTGCGACATCACAATGTCACCGCCGCCGCTGAACTGACGCTGGAAAGATTTCAAGGTAACTTTAGCCCCGTCACTTCGTCGTAGAACGGCCTGGCGACCCCGGGACCACGCTGTCGCGTTCGAGTTGCCGCAAATCAAATCAAAAAAACGATTGTAATTACATTCTGGGGGCAGTATAAACGGACGTTC
>JAWKTL010000038.1:0-66259 GCA_041399105.1 Pirellulaceae bacterium
CAGGTCATTGCGAACGACCGACACGTAAGGATGCTGATCGCCAAGGGTGGTGACGATTCGCTGGAGCGTGTCGTTATAAACCGATATCGCCTCATCGACGCGGTTCAGAAAATACATTTGTTGCGCGACAAGCATCAGCGATTCGATCGTCAACAGATGAGATGCCCCCAAGATTGCCTCGCTGCGGCGCTGCACCTCCTGACCCAACTGCAATGATTCGTTGTACAGCCCCATCTCGCTCAGCAATCCGGCTCGTATCGACTGCATCTCCAGCGTCTGCTGAGCATCTTCGCCGTGAAGCTTTGTGAAACCAGCGATCGCGCGTTCGATCATTGATGAAGCGAGGTCAAATCGACCCGTTTGACCGTACACACCAGCCAGACGCGATGCGGTCTTCAGCACATCCTCGCTTTCGGGTCCTGACAACTCCGTTTGATCCGTCAGCGTCTGAGTCAGAATCTTTTCCGCTTCGTCAAATTGCCCGACCCATGTATGGACTTCTCCCAAAGCCGACTGGGACGCAAGCGTATCGGGATGTTTCGGACCCAACATCTCCAGACGCAAGCGATAAGCTTCGGCCAATGCCGCCTTACTTTGCGTGACCTCCGCCAGATAACCCGATGCAACACCAATCGTGTGCAGCAACGACGCCTTCACCAACGGCTGCTCAACGAATCGATCCCGCATCGCATCGAAAGCCTGTTTGAACACCGACCGAACCTGCAATTGCGGGTCGGGACGTTTCACCGGAGAAGCCTGTGACAACAGATCGTCGTTCAAAAATTCGGTTACGGCCGTTGCAATCGCCGCTTTCTCGTTGGCTCGCTGTTCGGCAACGATCAATTCCGCATTGGACTGCTGCAGCTCCCGGCCGCGCTGATCGAGCTGCTGATTCTTGTTCCGCAATGAACCCGCCAGATCGGCAAGCTGCACATTCTTCTGTCCAAGGACGACGGAAAAGGAAGTCAAGCCGACGATCGAGACCAGCACGATGGCCAGCGCGGTGGCCGCCAAAGTCTGATGTCGCTTTACCCAGCGTCGAACGCGCGCCGTCATCGGTTCCTGGTAAGCCGAGACCGGTTCGTCGGCCAACCAACGTTCCAGATCGTCGGCCAGTTGCAGCGGGTCGGCGTATCGATCGACCGGTTGGTTCGCCATCGCCCGCGTGCAGATGGCCGCCAATGGCTTGGGAATGAATGGATCGACCAAGAGTGGCGACTTGAATTGACTCAAGCGAATGCGCTCCAACAATTGCTCGATCGATAACGCTTGGCCGGAGTCATCACGTGTTTGAAAGGCAAGCTTTCCGGTCAACAAGCAATACAACGTCGCTCCCAACGAGTACACATCACTGCGACCATCGATCAAGTCAGGCTGGCCCGATGCCTGTTCGGGGCTCATGAACGCGGGCGTTCCGATGACGCTGCCGTGACGCGTTCCCTCCCCCGCATGATCCGATGCGGAAGCGGACCACCCCGGTGCGTCGCGTGGCATCGTCGTGTCGTCGGAATCGGGCCGCTCGCAAACCTTCGCCAAGCCCCAGTCGACGACCAACGTTTCGCCATATTTCCCGAGCATAATGTTGTCGGGCTTGATATCCCGATGCAGAACGCCTCGGCTGTGTGCGTAGGCGATCGCCTGACAGACATCCAGAATGCGACCAATCAGCTTACGAAGTTCAAGCATCCGATCGGGGTTTCGTCGCGCGGTCGTGTCGCTTGCCGGGAACTTGCGATGAAAGTCGGCGATCGCCTGCTCCATGCTCTCGCCACGGATGAAACGCATCGCGTAATACGGCTGTCCGTCGTCGTACACGCCAAGACCGTAAACAGGGACGACACCCGGATGCTCCAGCCCGCCGGTGATCTCGGCTTCCAACATGAACCGCTGACGCGCATCGTCATTGCTCGCATAACGATCTTGGATTTGCTTGAGGGCGACGTGACGTTTTAACTCCTCGTCGAGCGCGACAAAGACTTGCCCCAGCCCCCCCTTGGCGTAGTCTCGGATTTTCTGATACCGAATCGCTCCCGGACCAGGCGTGGGAGGGGGCTTGCGCTTATCAGGCGGATCATTTTCATTGGGATCACGACTGCGGCGATAGTTCGTGGCCCAAGGGTCAATCGTTTCACTAACATCGGCATCCGATGATCGGATCAACGTGCTGAAGCTTTCGCCGCCGGAAGCCGATCGCGAAGCTAAATGTTGGGAAGCCAATTCGGTCAACCGCTTCGCCGCGTCTTGATCAATAATCCCTTGATCGTAAAGCAACGTTTCCAGCATCGACGTTTCATCATTGCCCGATTCCCACAGAATCCGAACAATCTGTTCCGGTTCGGTCATCTGCATGTCGACGGCTAACGCACCGACCAGCAAATTGCGACGCTTTGTGTCAGACATTTGAATAGCTCGGCTCACGGTTTTCGGATAGCAGGTGAGCCGACGGCGCTAGCCGCGGGCTCGGCCATGTGCTGCGTTGGCGATGAGGCCCGACGCTAGCGCGTTCGGCTCACGGCTGTTGCACGATACTGCTTTTTGGCTTCGGGATGTTCGTTTAATCGTTCACGCATTGCCTTGACGACATCAGGTTGTCGACCGGCTTGATTGAGGGTTTCGTTCGGGTCTTCTTGATAATCATACAACTCGATCTCAGCCGATGCCGACGGTTTGCCGGGGACCTTCCATTCAATCATTCGATAGCGCCCGTCGCGAATCGCGCGACCGATCCGTTCACCTCGTGGATAGACGTGCGTTGCGTAAGGTCGAGCCTCCGCCATCGGATTCTTGACAACGTTTGCAAAGCTGCGTCCATCGATCTGTTGCGGAATGGGCAATCCCGCAAGCTGCGCCACGGTTGGGAAGATGTCGACCGTTTCGATCAAGGCATCGCTCGCTTTCCCGTGATCACCGTTCGGCGCAACCACGACAACGGGAATCCTGGCGGCTTGCTCATAATTCGTGTGCTTGCACCACATTCCATGATCGCCCAAATGCCAACCGTGATCGCCCCACAACACGACGATCGTATTGTCCAGCAGTCCCAAGGAATCCGCTTGCGCGATGACTCGCCCCAACTGAGCATCCATGTAGCTTGTGGCCGCGTAGTATCCGTGGATCAGTCGTCGGGTGGTCGCTTCATCAATGCTCCCCTTGCCGGGCATATCGCTGTAATTACGAAGCTCGCCAAAATTGGTCGGCGCATAGGAGGGTGCTTCCTTGGGTGGTTCATGTGTCTTGGGCATCGGCAAAGCGTCGGCGTCATATAAATCCCAGTAACGCTGTGGCGCGACAAAGGGAAGATGCGGTTTCACGAAACCGACAGCCAGAAAGAACGGCTGCTGCTTGGCGTCGCTCAGGGATTTCAAACGCTTTATCGCCTCCTCGGCAATCGCTCCGTCAGCGTACGTTTCGTCGGGAACATCGGCGGCCTCGGTCGCCGGACCACGCATCCTGCCTTGCTTGTCGGCAACGATGTTGTTGCGGCTCGACTCCAGGACATAACTTGGCGTGCGAGGACGCCACGACGGCTTGCTCCAGGATCGCTTGTCGTCAATGTTTCCATGACCAACATGATAAATCTTTCCGAGTCCTTCAGCCGAATACCCATGCTCGATGAAGTACTGGCTGAAGGTGGTGACATCGGGCACCGACTTGCGAAAGTGCGTTGCCAAATCGTAAATACCGATCGATTGCGGCCGCAGACCGGTCATCAACGCGTTTCGGCTTGGGGAACAAACCGCTTGATTGCAATAAGCCGACTGAAAGCGAACACCTCGCCGCGCCAGGGCGTCGATGTTCGGTGTCTTTGCAATCGGATCACCGAAGCAGCCGATCGTCGGCTTCAGGTCATCGACACATATCAGTAAGACATTGGGTCTTGAAGGGGTCTGGGCTGCGGCTTCCGGCAAAGCGGTAAGCATCAAAGCAATCCAAGTGAACAGAAGCATCGTGTGCGGTAAAGGCATTGTCGGTTGATTGAAATCGAGGGTGTTATGCCGTGCGTGGTCTGGAATGATGCTTTTGCGTTCAATGAAGCGAATCACCTCATTTTCGGCCACGCGACGTATAAAGATGGCGATTTGTTGCTTTAGGTTTTCAGACATCAAAATACATGCAGTATTCCATTGGTGTGGGTTGCAATCGGCTCGGATTGATCTCGGCGTCTCGCTTGGCCGAAATCCAGGTCGCAATCAGATCTTCGCTAAAAACGTCTCCGACTCTCAAGAAGGCGTTGTCTTCGGCCAGCGCTTGCATCGAACGTTCCAATGAATCGGGGGCGGCCTGAATGCCTCGCAACTGTTCGTTTGTCATTGAATACAAATCGTCATCGACCGCGTCTCCCGGTTCCATTCGGTTCGCAATGCCATCGATCATGGCCATCAAGATCGCTGAAAAGGCAAGATACGGATTGCAGCTTGGGTCGGGACACCGGAACTCGATGCGTTTGTTCTTCGGATTCGGGCTGTACATTGGAATGCGGATCGCCGCCGATCGATTGCGACGCCCGTACGCCAAATTGTGTCGGAGCTTCAAAGCCGGCGACCAACCGACGGTGAAGCCGTTCGTGGTCGGATTGGTGAACGCCAGCAACGCCGCGTAGATGATGGTAAAAAATGCCGCCAATCGCGTGCAACGCCAGATCAAGCTCGCCGGCGTATTCGGTTCCCGAAAACAGTGGTTCGCCATCCTTCCAAAGCGACAAGTGCGAGCGCATTCCCGATCCGAATTCGTTCGCGATCGGTTTCGGCATGAAGGTGGCGGTTTTCCCGTGACGCCGCGACATTCTTGACGATGTATTTATAGATCATCATCATGTCGGCCGAACGTGTCAGGATGATCGTACTTCAAGTCGATCTCACATTGTCTGGCGGCCTGACCTCGTGGTGATGGGTATTCCACCAGCATCCCGACGTCGATCAATGTTTGCATACGTCGTTTCGCAAATCGAAGAGCTGATCCTTCGGTGGGCACGGCAGATAACCTTCATCCTGCCGCAGCTTGTGCCCTAAATTGGGCGACCGTGGCGTCCTCGGTTCCAAGGGGCTTCGTTGCTGTCGATACTGTAGAACGATTCCTGCGGACTGCATTCTGAATCGTGCATCGTCCAAGACAAAGAATTCCGCTTCGGCCCCAATGTATGCGGTGTCGGTAATGCCCGTCGATGTGAGGTAACCGATCGCTTTATGCCACATAACGCGGATCGCGATGGTAGGCGTCAGCCGTAATCGGATCATGAACGTTGCAAATCAGATTCAATGTGATCCGTTCGGCAAACGGATCCAGAAAAGCGGTTTCCCGGTTGCGGCAGTAGCAGTACGTCGCTTTCGTGGATCGCCTGCCATCCACGCAAGCTCGAACTATCGAAGCCCGTCCCGTCCTCGAACAAATCTCGTTAAGTTCCGAGACCGGAATCGTCTTGTGTTGCCAAGCTCCGAAGAAACGCTGTATGAATCGGAAAATCGAGCAGCTCACATCGTGCTGCCGACACATCGACAGAACATCCTGGTGGGGTCTTGATGTTAGCCATGACTTAACCCGGTTGCCAATCACTTTATTCAACGATTGCGTTGATCGAATGCGGCCATGTACGCAGGCACCAAAACGGTGCGAACGTAAAACGTATCGAGCAACACGCCCAATCCCAACGCAAATCCTAACACCCGACGACACCTCGCAGCATGATGGGGGCTTGTCTGTGGGGTCGACCAGTCCGAACCCCGCAGCAGTCGGTGCCCATGCCGATGCCGTCATCGCAAAAAGGTTCCCGCCATCACCAAACTGCAACTTGCATGATCCCCCTGCGAGATCGCGCGTCGCAGCCCGGCCAATCGCCCACCGCGACGCTGTTCCTCCAACACGCGGGTCACGAGATAGACATTGTAGTCTTGCCCGACCGCCACGAGAATCACGAACAAAAATAACGGCAGCTTCAATCCAGCCCAACAAATTGATCCCCATAGGCGAAGCGAAAGAACGCAATCGTCAACCAAGGGTTGCGAAATAACTGAGCAACACCGTCGCGATCAGGTAGATGCTCAAATAGACTCGCCACAACACCAGCAGCAAGACGGGCCAAAAGACCGCCTCGACGACAAAGACCTTGATCCGCGTGGTGTCACGCGTCGTCACTTCCTTGAGGTCCTGCAACGCTCGGCTCGTTCCCGTGACCTGCAGTTCGCAGTCGGCAATCGGCGAGGGAACGAAGCGAACGTCAATCCTCGCCGTACCCGGCTCAACCCTTAGGGTGCCGTTCCCGTCGCGAAGCACTTCGAGCAATTGGGTCGCAAACGGAGCGAGATCTCGATTGCGATTCATCGTGATCACAATCTCGCCACCATCGCTCTTGGATTCATCCCCTTCCCCGTCGAACCACGCCATGCCGGACGTGCCGAGCTGCCAGTCGAGCAATTCGATTCCCTTGAAGTCGGACGTCAGCGCGGTCGCCTCGGCCAATTCCTCGATCAGATGTTCGATCTGTTCAATCGCCAAGTAGGTGTCTTCGAGATTCCCCTTGATTTCGGGCGTGACGATGAGCTTAAACTGATTCATCAGATCATTCGCGCGATTGACAACGCGGTCCAGCGTCGCGGCCGCCGCGTCGCCGAACGGCTCTTCATCGACAATCACATCCAAACGAATCAATCGGTCTTCATAAGAGGCTTCGTTGCTGGAAAAGTATCGGCGACTGACGCGATGCTGTTTAAGAACCAAATTCGTCACCGACTTAATTTCGAACAGACTCTTCCGAATGCCCGGCGGATTGTCCCCCAGCGGATCGTCCAAATAGCGAACCCCGCGAACTCCTTCGACCTCGTACAGCTCCGAAACAATCGCTCGCAAATGCCTTCGATTCAGTTCCGGATCGACCGGTTGATCGTGAACCAACAGCAAAATGATCGGATTCGATTCGCCCAGCGA
Source organism: Pirellulaceae bacterium (assembly GCA_041399105.1). Taxonomy (GTDB): domain Bacteria; phylum Planctomycetota; class Planctomycetia; order Pirellulales; family Pirellulaceae; genus Rosistilla. The sequence goes on from JAWKTL010000038.1 coordinate 6,919, forward strand.
ATACGAACGCGACAAGGTCGATACCCCCTGTCGACTGCGCGCCTCGGAATTCAATTGCGTCGTAATATCAAAACTGACGGCGTCTTGTTGTTGATACCCGTAGAACGCCGGAAGAGCCAGTACGCCGATACCGATCAGCAACGTCACACGCGGGCTGCGCGTGACCGCCAGCGCGATCAGGTTCCAAAACCTTGCATGCGATTCGGATTCTCGCAATTTCGCGGGCCAAAAAACTCGAGGCCCCAACGCGTATAACAGCGCTGGCGTGAGCGTCGTGCAGACCGCCAGTCCGACCAGCAAACAGATGGCGATGATCGGACCGATGTGATGAAACTTGCCAAAATCGGCGACCCACATCATCCACAAACCAACGACCGTCGTCAAAGCACTTCCCAACAGCGCTCCCATCACGCGCGACAAGGACTGCTCGACGGCCAATCTCCAATCAATGTCGGATGCTTCCTCCCGCAACCGGGCAATCAAGAACAGACAGTAGTCCGTGCCGGCACCAAACAAGATGACGACGACAAAGATCTTCGACGTTGTGAAAACTTTCAAACCGATCCAATCCAGTCCCGGTTGCTGGCTTGCCGACGCCAACGCCGAAACCAATCCCGTCGCACACGCAACCGCCACGCCGATCGATATCAAAGGAACGGCGATCAACGCCGGCGCACGATAGACCATCGCCAGGATGATCATGATCAGAATGATCGTGAACCATTCGGTGTAAGCGATTGCATCGCGGGCGGCGATCAGGGTCTCTCCGCCAATTGCCGCTGAACCGGCGATCTCGATCCTCAGCCCAGGCTTCGCAAGCGGCAGCGCATAGTCGCGAACCGAATCGATCATTTGATCGATCGCTTCCATGAAGTCGATGTTTCCCGTCGCCAGGAATTCGTTTTCCAGACGCAGCACGGTCAAACGCAGATCGGGTTTCGTTAGCCTTCGTCCCGCCAGTTTGTCGTTCCAGGAAAGGATATCGAGCATCGCGTCCAGCGGTTCATTGCGCTCATTGATGGGCTTGGCCGCGACGATGTCCGGATCGAGAACGAGCGCCACTTCCCGGTCGGCTTCGGCTTGCGAATGCTTGCCCAAAGAATCGTAGAGCGTGGCCCGATCCCAATAGGCGATCGCCAATCGAGGCTCGTACCAAGGATCCGATCCGGCGGGAATCGAATCCTCAAAGTACTCGTAGAACTGCGTGTCGAACTCAATCGCGCGGTCGAACGCCTCCAAGGCGTCATCGACCAGTTCGCGGACATGATCATTGACGGGGGCCGTCTTCCCCGACCATCCGCCCGCATAGGCCCGCCGGAGATAAACAACACCCAACCGGTGACGCAAGCGACGCGCGAGATCCATCGCGACATGCTCGTCGCGTTGGCTGATCTTTCCCGAATCTCGGGTGAACAGAATCATGAACTGACTGCGCGGTCGCTCGGTTGGACAAGCCGAATCAAGCAACTTTGTCCCCGCCACGCTCGCCGTCGTTTCGGGAAGATACTCGAAGTCTCCGTCGTATGCGATCTGCTTCCATGAAGGGGTCGATGTTCGCAGAACGATCACCGCCACCATCCAAACCAGCAACATCCAACGCCAGTGTCCAATGACAAATCGTGCCCAACGGTCGCTGAGATGAGAGCTGGAGTTAGACATGACGTTCAAACCTGTAGCTAGACGCCGGCTGGGCAAATCAGAACCTTCATCGCTTCGGGGGCTCCGTTGTACAAACGCTCAAACCAGGCAGGACCATCGTCCAATGATATCCTCGCCGTGATGAGCGGCTCCACATTGATCTGACCTGTTTCCAGCAAGCGAATGCAGGCCGGATACTCGCCGCTGGAGGCACAGCTTCCCAGCACATTAAGCTCCCGCGTGACAACCGCTTGAAGCGGCAGTTCGATATTCGGCGAAACATTTCCGACCAACGTCACCGTTCCACCCTTGCGCGTGCAGTCGATCGCCGACTTGACCGTCGCCGTGGCACCGACGACTTCCAATGCGATGTCCGCACCACGCCCGTCGGTCCATTCCGCGACACGCGCCGGCACGTCCTCTTCCGCGGCGTTGATCACAACATCGGCTCCCAACGACTTTGCAACCCGCAGACGGTTGGCGTTAATATCGACGGCGATGACACGGGAACAGCCCGCCAGCTTGATCGCTTGAATGACCAGCAACCCAATCATCCCACTTCCAACAACGACCGCCGTATCACCCAGCGAGACGGGAGTGCGTTCGACTGCGTGAACAGCCACCGATATTGCTTCGATCAAGGCGGCGTGTTCAAAGGAAACCGATTCGGGCAATGCGTAAACGATGTGACGCGGGACGGCCACGTACTCCGCAAACGCGCCATATCGACGATATTCACCGCACGAAACCCCCAGCACCCGGCGATTGTCGCACAGGTTCATCTGCCCACGATGGCAAAAATGGCATTTGCCGCACCACACCATCGAATCAAATGTCACCCGAGTTCCTTCGCTCAGGTCGTCGACCTCCGATCCCACAGCGGCCACAACCCCCGATGCCTCATGCCCCATGACCAGCGGCGGAATGCGGCGTCCGGTGCTGCCATCGTATCCGTGGATGTCGCTGCCGCAGATACCGCAAGCTTTTACCTGAACCAAGACGTCATTCGCTCCAATGTCAGGAGTCGGTAGGTCGGTTACTTCGAGTTTCTTGTATTCCGTCAGCAACATGGCTTTCATCGTCGTCGTTCCCGTATAGCGGAGATCATGTTTGCAAGTGTTTGGTGTTTCATTGTCACTGTTGGACTCGGTTTTGTTAAGTCGGCAAACCCTCATGGTTCAACCCTGATCGCCGGGCTAGAATTCTTTGCCGACAGGCGACCCATTCGCGCCATCGGCGGTCGGAAACGAAGGCATTCGCTTTATATATGATGCCGATGTGTCTTTCCGGCTTTCACCTGGGTAACGGTGCCGCCGCAACAATAGACACATGATTACGGACTCGCTCGACGTGCCACGACAACAACTTCGCACACCCGCTCGGACGATTGACCTGAGCCGCCATCTTCGCATGGTCGATGACCTGCCGAAGGAAATCACCAGCCAATCGATGTTTCAGAACGATCACGGTTTGCAGGTGGAGGTCGGTTCAGGCAAAGGGCTTTTCTTGTTAACGGCGTCCGAACAACAGCCGGATCAGAATTTCCTGGGGGTTGAGATCGCCCATAAATACGCTCAGCACGCGGCGACGAAGCTGGCCAAGGCCGAACGCGGCAACGCAATCATGGCTTCGGGAGATGCACTGCCGCTGTTCGAATCGCAAATCCCCAATGCCTCGCTAAACGCTGTTCACGTCTACTTTCCCGATCCTTGGTGGAAGAAGAAGCACAAGAAACGAAGGGTCCTGAATGAAGCGTTCCTTCGCAGTGCGAGTCGCACATTGCGAGATGGCGGTCGTTTTTACTTCTGGACCGATGTGTTGGAGTACTTCGAATCGACGCTGGAGTTGATGGCGATGGTCGTTCCCGAATTGGGGCCTCCGATTCCCGACGAAGTCTCCGAAGCCAAGCATGACCTCGATTATCGAACGCATTTTGAGCGGCGAAGTCGACAACACGAGATCCCCGTCTACCGAGTCCACTTTGAAAAACCCTGAGCAACTTCGATACAATCGGATGCGGATGTATCATTTCGGCCCGGGGACGGTATAATGCCGTGGCTCGACAAAAGAGAAGACGAAGACAACTCTTGTTGAAATTGGAGATTCAAACCATGGCCCAATTCCTAGCCCGATTCTTATTCATTCTCGGCATTGCCGGTGGAACGATGACAACACTGTCGGCTGATGACGCCAAGCAGTATTACGAACTGCGACAATACAAACTCAAAAGCGATGCTGATCCAGCACCGCTGGATGCTTACTTAAGCGACGCGTTGTTGCCCGCCCTTAATCGCATCGGCATCAAGCCGGTCGGTTTGTTCAAGACGACATCGGAACAAGACTTCGCGTCGCGATTTGTCTTGATTCCGTTGACCGGCCCGAAGCAGGCGGGAGACATTCCCAAAACGCTGGCCGCCGATCAAGCTTACGCCAAAGCAGCCGGTCCCTATCTGGAAACACCGCCGACACAACCGTTGCTCGAACGTGTACGCAGCGAATTATTGATTGCCTTTGACGTGCAACCGCAAATGAGCGTTCCGGCGATCTGTCGCGATAAAGATGATCGCATCTTCGAGTTGCGAACGTATGAAAGCGCCACCGAGCATCGGGGAGACTTGAAAGTCGAGATGTTCAATTCCGGCGAAGTGCCCATCTTCTTGGATTGCGGCATCCAACCGATCTTTTTCGGGCAAGCCATCATTGGCGACCGCATGCCCAATCTGACATACATGACCGTCTACCCGAATCAGGAAGCCAAAGACGAAGGCTGGAAGAAGTTTCGTGTTCACCCCGACTGGAAAGTCTTGAGCAAGAACCCTCGGTTTGCCGACACGGTCAGCACGATTCATAAATGGGATCTGGCTCCACTGCCGGCTAGTCAGTTGTAACGATCGATGAATTCGGCGGCACATTCTTCGCTGCTGAAGCTGCTTCACCGGGCCAATGAACTTCATTTGCCCGGCGGACGATTTTTGCTTGCACCTCCTTTCGCCAATCGAGAAACGTGCAACGCTTGGCTGGGGGATTCACTTTGCTGGATTCCCGACCAAATCGTTTGCGATATCCCGGTCTACGGCGTCGTTAGTTCGCGAATGGGGCGACGTCCGCACCGGCGTCTGCACTGGTTCGCCATGTTGCGACGTGCGATTGAAGCGACACTTCACGATGATGCGGCGCTGATGATTGTCCAGCAGACGGCGGCGGAATCCTGGCTAGCGCATGCGTGCCGACTGTTTCAATGTCCTTCGGTGACCGTCGCGGTAGGCCAATGGAATGGCGATGTCGATTGTTGGATCGATCGCGTTGCGGCAAATCCACCGACCGAAATAATCAGCGTTTCGCCTCCGGCATCCTTCGGTGGCGACATTGATGAACGCGACAAAGGAGATCGTCGCTCCGGGAGGACGGTAAAACCGAAAGCGACGGTGTGTCGTCGATTCCCCGACGCGATGTTGCTTCCGTTGCTTTGCCGCAACGAATCTTTGCGCCGCTGGTCGCGGCACGAGGCAACATCGATCGGTTGCTGCGACGCCGCCTGACGGATGACCGGTTTGACCCTGCGAGTGTCTGGATCGCTGTCAATGAAGGAAACAGGACGGTCACCGAACATATTGATCGCGGCGCGGTTGGTTGGATCGCCATCGAGCCCGACGATGCGTCGACACCGACCGAACCGGAAGAGTCCGACACCGAAGTTCTCTCGTTGCATGAATTGTTGCAACAGCGAAACGAATCGAACGCAGTTGACCAATGGCCATACCTGATTCATTGCACGCGCGAACGGATTGGGGCCTGGCCGGATCAAAGTGAACAGGCGTATTGCGAAGAGATTCTATTGCTGGCCCGCCGAATCGACGACGATGCCATCGATGTCTTAAGACGCATCGTTCAATCCGAGCGTTTGATTGCTTCGGCCAATATCACGCGGGGGAGTCATCGCGTCATTTGCTTCTCGGAACGCCCCGTGGAAGCGCTGACATCAAAACGCGTCTTCCGATCGCATTTAGGACGCTGGGATTACGAACCGTTCGGCATCGCCATCCGCAAGACCCTTGCGAAAACGCTCGGCTTGCGTCCGGTGATTTACGGGGACGATGCTGATTTTCAGGCCTTGCCGCAGGATCAACAACCGTTCTTCCAAAACAAGGGGACTCGCAACGACTGGACTCAGGAGCGGGAATGGCGGGGACTCGGTGACCTCGATTTGTCGCTGATCGCCGCCGACGACGCCTTTATCTTCGTCGACTCCGTTGCCGCGGCGCAAAGACTGGCACCGCAAAGCCGATGGCCGATTGTAGTGCTTTGCGTATAATGAATCATGTTCAGTGACGAACATTCGTTCATTTGCGTCCCGCGTTTCAATCCATCAAAATCCAAAGGCACCCTCTGTGACTGGAATCGTTCAATTCCCGGAAGCTTTGCCACTGAAGCCCTATAAATCGCTATCAAACGAGGAATTGTCGAATCGAATTGAAACGGTTCGGCGACAACTTGGCGATTCGCTGTTGATCCTCGGCCACCACTACCAACAGGATGAAGTCATCCGGCACAGCGATCTGCGTGGCGACAGTTACCAACTCAGTCAGATGGCGGCGGAAAGCAAGACATGCCGGACGATTGTGTTCTGTGGCGTTCACTTTATGGCGGAAACAGCCGATATTTTGGCGAATCGTCCTGAAAAGCTCGCCGAACGAGAGGGTCGCCGCGTCCGAGTGATCTTGCCCGACATGGCCGCCGGATGTTCGATGGCCGACATGGCGGCAATCCAGCAAGTCGAAAACGCGTGGGCCGACATGGGAGAAGTGATCGACACCGAGTCGGTGATTCCCGTCACGTATATCAACAGTGCCGCCAGTTTGAAGGCGTTCTGTGGCAAGCATGGCGGCATCGTTTGCACCAGCAGTAACGCCAAAGCGGTGCTGGAGTGGGCCTTCCAGCGAGGAGAACGTGTCTTCTTCTTTCCCGATCAACATCTCGGACGCAACACCGCGCTGACGATGGGCATCACGAAGGAGCAGATGCCGGTCTGGGACCCTTATGATGACGACCTTGGCGGCAATACAGACAGTGCAATTCAGGACAGTCGCGTCATTCTCTGGAAAGGGCATTGCAGCGTTCACCAGATGTTCCGCCCCGAACATGTTGACGCGTTTCGCAAGAATCACCCCGGCATCAAGATTTTGGTGCATCCTGAATGCCCCCAGGAAGTCAACGATCTGGCCGATGTTTCGGGCAGTACCGGAAAAATCATCAATACGGTGAAATCCAGTCCAGCCGGTACAAAGTGGGCTATCGGAACGGAACTGCATTTGGTCAATCGCTTGAAGCAAGAACATCCCGAGCAAGAAATCCACTTCCTGTCCCCCGTCATTTGTATGTGCGCGACGATGTATCGAATTGACCTGGCGCATCTCTGCTGGTGCCTGGAAAACTTAGTCGCCGAAGAGGCCGTCAACGTTATCGAAGTCGATCAAGAGACCGCCAAGTGGTCGTTAATTGCTTTGGAACGCATGCTGGCGGTCAAGTAAGTCGTTCGCAACGATCGCGACGCGTCAGGTGAACATATGTCAACGTGGCGTCAATGTCGTGCGGATTCAACCGTCGCATCGCCGGTTGAACTGTCTTGAAATCTCGTCTGCTTGGACAATGATATATCAATAATGAACGCCTTTGATGTCTTCTTGCGCCAATGTTTCTCAGTTGATCTTGCGACGTAGCCGCTCTGTGGTTGATACATTGCGCGAGCAATAAGTGAAGCGATTCGTCTTCGCGTGCGAAGGCTTCATTTCAGGCTACGCACGTATGAACCAATTCATCTGATCCAGACAATGCAGAGACCGGTTTTGATGACGACACGAACGGTAGATCAAATCCTTGCCGATGCCGCAGACGGGAATTCACCGGCTTCGGCGGAAAGCGAAATCAAGCTGCCCCGTTTCCCCCGTTCACGGCATATTGAATCGGTCCGATCATTGTCGAAGGTGAATGGTTGGCGAACAACGGGTTACCTTGTGTTGCAATGGTCTTTGATGATCGGGGCCTTCGTCGCCGCGGCGTACTTCGATCATTGGGCGGTCTATATCGTGGCCGCTTTCGTCGTCGCCAGCCGAATGCAGGCGCTAGGTGTGCTGATGCATGACGCCACGCATTTCTTGCTCTACAAAAATCGAACGGTCAATGATGTGGTTTCCGACCTGTTCATCTCGTTTCCACTTGGCATGAGCACAACGCTCTATCGTCGAACGCACTTCCGTCATCACCGATTCACCAATACGGAGGAAGACCAGGACCTGGTCGCCCAGCGTGAAGAACAAGAATGGTATCAGTGGCCCAAATCGAGACTGGCTTGCTGTTGGACATTGGTGCGTAGCACGTTGGGAATGAACACGCACAAGGGCTGGATTCTTTACAAGCACTGGGCTCCGTGGAATCACCTTTTCAAACCACTTTCGGCGGCCTTTCCGCTGCGAGCGCGGATTTTGTACGTCCTGTCGACTGTGATCGTTTACTCTACCTTCATCGTCGGATTTAACGTGGCTCCGCGAATAACGATTTCATTGATTCTGCTGTACATGGCATCGGGCCTGACGCTACTGAATATCATCAACCGATTGCGAGCCACCGCGGAACACTTGGGTACCGAAAAGAATCACGAACTCAACGCCACTCGGACGGTCATACCAAGTCTTCTGGAACGATTGTTGATCGCCCCGTACAACGTCAATTATCATCTTGAGCATCACCTGTATCCGTCCGTCCCCGGTTGGAACCTTGCTCGCTTGCACACCATTCTGATGCAAGACGAAGAATTTCGTAATCATGCGCACATCACACAAACGTACGTAGGCGTTATTCGCGAATTGATGTTGTTCAATCCACAGGAGACGGAAACCGCCGAACATCTCGCCACGTCGGGAGCCGATATCGACTTGGATGTCGACCACGCCGACAACGACGCGATTTGTTCAACGCCAGAGACATCGACTTCATAACAGTTGCGTACCGCGAGCCAGATTATCCGAGAGAACATCAAAACACCCCGTCCCCGTTTGGATATTCAGCCAAGTAACGCTGATTGCGCATGTCGAACGTCAACCGCTTCCGAGAGGTTGCCTCAAGTATGCATCACGATCACCTTGCCTTGGTCGACCCCGGATTCCAGACGTCGATGTGCGTCGGCCGCGCGATCCAGTGGAAAGGTGCTGTCGATCGTAATCTTTAGGTTTCCCGCTTGATGCAGTCGCATGAGTTCGCGCAGATCTTTCGCACAAGGTCTCGCCAGCATGATCTTCCCCGATTTTGAGAAGGGCCACGTAAGCAAAGTGGTCATCATTCCCTTGACATCGGGCTCCGTTGACACGTACCGACTGTTTTCCGTCATGACGCTTCGAGCTTGCAGATAGTTGGCGGTTCCGGCAACGTCAAAGATGAGGTCCCACTTCTTCTCCGATTTCAAAAAGTTCTCCGTCTTGTAGTCGATGAAACCATCCGCCCCTAGCGATCTGCAAAACTCTTCGTTGCGCGCACTGGCAACAGCATCGACGGTGCATCCGTGGGCCTTGGCGATTTGAACGGCGAACATGCCTACGCCTCCGCTGGCACCATTAATCAACACCCGATCATTCGGTTTCATCTCGCCATGGTCCCTGAGGGATTGCAATGCGGTTGTCCCAGCCAAGGGTATGGCGGCTGCGTCGCTGAAGGAAACGTCGTCCGGAAGTTCCGCAGTCGCATCGACGGCGCAAACGGCGTATTCCGCCATCGCGCCCCCGCGCGTTTGATCTAGAAACGCGAAGACCCGATCACCAATATTGAACGGGCCATCGGTATCGCAGTCGACAATCGTACCGGCAACATCGTATCCAGGCACGCGGGGAAATCCGCCAGGAAGCAAACCCTTCATCTCGCCGCGTCGCAAACGATAGTCGATAGGATTGACGCTCGACACCTTTACTTGGATCGTTACTTGTCCCGGCAAGCGTCGGGGAAATGGCTTCTCACCAAGATGCAGGACGTTCGCATCACCATAGTCTTCATAGATCACCGCTCGCATCATGCCGTCGGAGCGACCCGCTTGCGAAGCTTCATTCTCTTCAATGATTTGTTGTTCAACGATATCAGTCATGATCGAAGATTCCTTGGAATTGCGTGCTCGAATGCACATGCGGCGGGGAAACGCTCTTTTCAGCCTCCCGCACCTTGGCACAAGAACTTGACGAACAGGGATTGCAGAAAAAAAGACGTGGCCGGTAAAGAACCGACCACGACTTCGATACACATATCGCCTGCCCGAATGATGGGCGGGCGACGTTACAAATCTTCAACAAGCAACGCTTACTTCATGGCAACGCGTTGCGGTTCAAACGTCTCACCGTCAAACTGAATCTCGTTGGCAACCAGCATCAAGCGGTCATTGACCTTCACCGCTGGACCACTGACGGTGATTTTGGCACCCTTCTTAATGGATGCTTCAAAGCTGTCCTTGTTTCCCAGATCGACAAGCATCGTCTTTCCAGAGTCGACGGTAATCTTTGCCAATTGATGTTGTCCGCCGCGAGTCTTCGCCGTCATCATGTCGCTCACGGTTCCGGTGTACTCGCGGTCGCTGCGGTCAATACGCTCCATTTCGTCGTTGCGACTGACGGAAGTGGCCAACAAGATGGTCTTGTCACCCGCCTGGAACTTTGCTCCTTGACGGAGACATCCTGTCCAACGCGTGGCAACGGATCGAACTGCTTGGCCGATCCCAAGTCGACGATCATATCTTGATTGTTCTGCGTATTCGTCAGCACGATCACCAAGTTCATTCCCGTCGGGGTCTTCACTTTCTTGGCGGCTTTGATCGCACCTTGAGCGGACACGACTTCAGATCGCTTGGACTTCATGTTGTCCTGACCCTGCGACTGTCGCTCGGTTTGCTTCTTGTCCTCGGCGTCGTTGTACGTCAGATAGAGGGTGTCGTCGTAGATGCCATCTTCGTCGGTGTCGTAGTACTCCCACGTCGAGTCGTAGATTCCGTCGTAGTCGTAGTCGTAGTAGTCAGCGGAGTAGTCGTAAAACCCATCGTCGTTGTAGTCAGCGTAGTCGGTGTAGCCGTAGTCGTAGTAGTCGTAATACCAGTCGCTATCATTGTCGTCGTAGTAGCCGTAGCTGGAATTATCCCAATCGATGTCGTCGTCGATGTCGGAACTTGTCAACGCTTCGCTTAGTTCATATGTCTCGTTGTCGATTCGACCGATTGCTTCATCGGTCGGATTGTAATCATTGCCATCGAACCACTCGCTGACGTCGTACCATGCATCATCTTCGTACAACAATGTGTTCTCGTGAAAATCTTCATCCGCAGCGTGCGCGGTTTGCACTAGGTCAGCGACGGGAAACGCCGCGGCGACAAATGCGGCCAGCAGGCGTCGTTTCTTTCGATTGGATCGCTTCATGTCAACAGTCATGTCTATTCCTTTCTCGTTCGGGTGTTGGAAACGATGCGTTCCGGCATCGCTGAATTTCATTACATTCACCAGCAAACACGTTGCAGACGACATGCCAAAACGGGAAGGCGAGCCGAAACAGCGGACGAATCGATTGAATCGAGCTTGGATTTCGCAAGAACTTGGTGGACGTCTCATTTGTTCACCGTTATTGATGGGGGGCGAGTGAGCAGCCTGGGTCCCGAACGTTCGCTTTTCCCGAGATATTGCGGACTTCTGGTCCATGTCGGACTTCAGAACCAAACGCAACCTGTACACGCTGGCGGGCGTGTTTCAACAAAACTGAACCGGTCGAATTGCGTGAACCTCGTATTCACCGGAGCCTTGAGCTAGCGTTTATGCCGTGCGTGGTCCGAAATGATGCCTTCGCGCTAAATGAAGCGAATCACCTCATTTTCGGGCACGCGACGTTTAATGGCTGTATTGACCAAAGTTTTGGTTCGAACCGCAGGCTGCACAAAAAAGTCGTCAAATACGCCGATGCGCTTGAAATGCGATCGGCAATCGCGGATAATTGGGGATTGACCGCCCGTAAATGCTGTTGGCCCTACACGTCGCCAACAGGATAAATGCCCTCCTTCGGCAGTCTTCTGATCGCCCGACCTTCCCTGTGTTCAGAAGACTGTGTTCCTCGATTTGGATTTCGAGTCATGCGTGCTACCTGCTGTCTTTTGCTGTTTTTGACGGGACTAGCGACTGGAACTTTACGATCCGCCGAACCCGCCACTTCGGATACCGCCTCCACCATCAAGCCGCCGGGCATGGGGGACGCCGGACAATTGCAGACGATTGAAATCGTTACCGGTCGCGGAGTCGATGGTTTGATCACCATTCGAGGACGCGACGTTGCCCAACAATGTGTCGTCATGGGACATTTCGATTCAGGCCAGACGCGTGATTTGACACGCGATGTGCAGTGGAGGTCGGAGCCGGAGGGAATCGTCGCAATCTCCGAAACGGGCTACGTGACGACATTGGCGGAAGGGGATTGCAAGATCACGGCGACGGCCCTCAAAGATCAGCAGCCGACAAACCTGACGGCTTCCCTGCAGGTTCGGGTCGAGAATTTGGTGCGCGACGTACCGATCAACTTCCCCGATCAAATCACTCCCGTCTTCACAAAGTTCGGATGCAACGGTGGCGGTTGTCACGGAAAGAGTGGCGGACAGAATGGTTTTCGATTGTCGTTGCTTGGCTTTGAACCGACCGAAGATTATCAGTGGTTGGTTGAAGAGGGGCGCACACGACGGCTCTTCCCGACTGCTCCCGATCGAAGCTTGCTTTTGCAGAAGGCATGTGGCGCGGTCCCTCACGGCGGCGGTGCGTTGATCGCTCAGGACAGTCCGTCGTACCGTGTCATTCGACGCTGGATCACGCAAGGCATGCCGTATGGCAATCCAGAAGATCCGGTTGTTGTGGGAATTGATGTCCTGCCGCGGGAGATGAAAATGCAGCCGGGCAGCGCGCAACAGGTGACGGTGGTTGCTCGTTACAGCGATGGCTCAACGCAGGATGTGACCCGCACGACGGCATTTGAATCGAACGACCCCACCATGGCCGAGGTCGATGAAGCGGGACTGGTTTCGGTCGATCATCTCAGCGGTTCGGTGGCCGTGATGGCGCGTTATCAAGGTCATGTCGGTGTGTTTCGCGCTTCGATCCCACTGGGCTTGGAGGTTCCGCCGCCAAGTTCCTTGAGCAACCCGGTCGATCAGTGGGTCTTTGCCAATCTTGAACAGTTGGGGCTGCCGCCGTCCGATTTGTGTGATGATTCGACGTTCTTGCGCCGAGCAACAATCGACATCGTGGGAAGATTGCCATCGATCGACGAGACCAAGGCGTTTCTTGACGATCAAAGTGATGATCGTCGCGAGCGTTTAATTGAACGACTGTTGGCTTCACCCGACTATGCTTCTCATTTCGCGACGAAATGGTCCGCGATTTTGCGAAACAAACGCAATGCCGCAACCGATCGAGAATCGACGTTTGCATTCTATCGATGGTTGCACGACGTGTTCGACAACAACGTGCCTTACGATCAATGGGTCAGCAATCTGCTGACGGCGACGGGATCACCCGATCGAAATCCGGCGGTTGGCTGGTACCGCGAAGTTAAGGACCCCGAGTCGCTGACCGAAGATACCGCTCAATTGTTCATGGGACTTCGACTGCAATGCGCCCGTTGTCATCATCATCCCTTCGAGGTTTGGAGCCAGCAGGATTACTACGGCTTGACGGCCTTCTATTCTCGCGTCAATCGCAAGCCGGGCGATGTGCCGGGAGAATTGATGGTTGTCCACAATCCGGGCAATGCGACCTCGACGAACCCGAAGACGAATCAACCGGTGCCGCCGACGAGTCTGGGCAACGAACCGCTTCAAGTCGATGCGTGGCAAGATCCACGCGTCGAGCTGGCGGATTGGTTGACGAATCCGGAAAACCCGTTCTTCGCCAAGGCGATCGTCAATCGCTATTGGAAACACTTCTTCGGACGCGGCTTGGTCGATCCAGAAGATGATATGCGAGTCACCAACCCAGCCAGCAACCCTGAGTTGCTCGATGGACTTGCGAAATGGTTCGTCGAAAGTGGTTATGACCTGAAAGGTTTGACGCGTTTGATTTGCAGTTCGGATACATATCAGCGATCGAGCGAGCCGAATCAGTGGAACGCGAATGACAAGCTCAATTTTTCGAGATTCTATCCCCGCCGTTTGGCCGCTGAAACGTTGCTGCTGGCGATTGATACGGTCACCGAGGTTCCGACGCAGTTCAGTGGAATGCCTGCCGGAACGACACCCTACGAACTGCCGGACAACGGTTTCAATTCGTACTTCCTGTCCGTCTTCGGTCGTCCAGCGGGGAGCAGTGCGTGCGAATGTGAACGCAGTGGCGAATCGAACTTGGCTCAGTGTCTGCACTTGATCAACAGTAACGAAGTGCAATCGAAGTTGACCGGCGCTGGCGGACGCATCGCGCGACTTGCCGCCGAAAAAGCGGACAACGCGGCGTTGGTCGAGGAACTGTATTTGGCGGCGTTATCGCGGCGTCCGGTCGAAGCGGAAGCCAAGGCGGCGACCGATTATCTGGCCAGCAAGGAAGATCGTCGACTAGCGATCGAAGACTTGGTCTGGGCAATCATCAACACCAAAGAGTTTCTGTTCAACCACTAATCGTTCCGCGAGGAAATCGAGTAGGTTCTATCAATAGTGGACGCGTTTTATGTTATCTTGCGCCAATGTTTTTCAGTTGATCTTGCGAAATGGTCGCTCTAGGGGAATTCAGCACACCGTCGCCCCATGGATGTTGACGGTTGCTTTGATCGTCCCGGCAAGTGCTCAATATCCAATTGGTCACTTGCGAGCGATTCAGCCGCCTGTTTTTCAAATCGGGCAAGCGACGGATACTCGGTTGGTCGGCAGCGATCTTGTCGCTGTCGATCGACTGTGGTTTTCGGTTCCGCAAATGGAAGCGACCGTTCAATCGCGGGCGGCCAAGCCGTTTGCGGCGGAAGCTCAAGAGCCGGACTTTGGGCATTTCAGCGTCGTCGCCAACGCCAAGCCGGGCATCTATGAGGTTCGGGCCGTCGGAGCCAATGGTGCGTCGAATCCCTTGCGGTTCATCGCCACCGATCAACCGGTTGTCATCATGCCCGGTGACGCAAGCACGAGGGAGAAAGCCCAGGCTGCGACGATTCCCGGCTGGATCGCGGGCACGGTGCGGGCCAGTGGATTCGCTTACGTATCGATGAAACTTGAATCGAAGGAACCGATTGTCATTGATGCATTCGCCCGCCGCATCGACTCATCCTCGGAACTGGAAATCGAAGTACAAGATGAATCTGGCCGACGACTGTTGCGCGCTCAAGCGGACCCCACGCGGGAGGACCCGCTGATTGTGTTTACGCCGCCCGCTCCGGGCACCTACTATCTGGCAATCGCGGATCATCTCTTCGCTGGAGGTGACAATGCGTTCTTCGCCATTAAGTTGCATCAGGGCTCCATGGTTCGTTGGGTTCAACCGGTCGTGGTCAAACGTGGCCAAGACGCTTCCGTTCGATTGTTCGGGCTCGGGCTCGCCGGTGCCGATGGGCAAACGGGAGCATGGCAAGCGGTTGATCAAACGATTCCCGCCGCCGAAGTTGTCGGCAGTGGATCGATTTTGGTTCGGCCACCCGGTGCGTCCGTTGACGGCATGAGTTCCGATCTGCTGCGTCCCGACGACCAGTATGTCTCCCTTACCGATTCGGATGTGGTCTTGGAGCAGGAGCCGAACGATCAGTTTGGCCAAGCGCAAGCAGTTCCGATTGATCACGAAGTTTCGGGAATCTTCGGCGAGGGACGTGATGCCGACTGGTATCGATTCGACGTCAAGAAGGATCAATCTTACGACCTTTCCGTGTTCAGCAATCGCTTGGGGTTCAATTGTGATCCGGTGCTGGGCGTCTTTCGTGTCGACGAAGCTGCTGACGGAAGCAAGAACGTTGTTCAGGTTGCTCTGTTCGATGACCATGCCGATCGCGCCAAGCAGGTGAATGATCCGTTCCGTCGCAGCAGTGTCGATCCGAGCGGAACCTTCAAGGCGGATCGCGACGGGACGTTCTACATTCGTGTTGGGGATCATTTCAGCGTCCTGCGCGACGATCCGCCGATCCAGTATCGTTTAGCGATCGCCACGCCCGCGCCTGCGCTGCGAGCTTACGCGTTGGTGAAGCAACTTCGAGTCGACAACGCCAACCAGTATCCATCGACATCGTTGTCGATTCGAAAAGGGGAAACGATCGATCTGACGGTTGAAGTCGATCGCTTCAACTTCAATGAACCAATCCAGATCGAAGCTGCGGGACTTCCGGAATCGGTGAAAGCTCCTAACGTGACGATTCCGGCAGGTTC
Source organism: Pirellulaceae bacterium (assembly GCA_041399105.1). Taxonomy (GTDB): domain Bacteria; phylum Planctomycetota; class Planctomycetia; order Pirellulales; family Pirellulaceae; genus Rosistilla. The sequence continues at coordinate 22,934 of JAWKTL010000038.1, forward strand.
AACCTCGGCCACGTTACTTCTTACCGCATCAGCAGACGCTTCGTTCGAGCCAACTCCCATATCGGTGAAGGCGACAGGCAACATCGGTGACAAAACGGTGACGGCCCAGGCCGTTCCGATTGTTTGCGTGATTGCGAGCGGAAATGTGACAACCGATCCAGCAAGCTGTCGAACGACGAGCACGTTGATGCTTTCGCAAGCTGCGGATGAGGCTCACGCGTCGGTCTCCCTTCAGATTCCCGAAGCGATGCCACAGGCGAAACCTGGTGAGACGCACACCGTGAAGTTTGACGTTACAAGACGACGTGAGTTCAATGCACCGCTAAAGTTCAAGGCCCTTGGGTTGGCGGGGAACTGGAAGGTTCCCGAGGTGACCATCGATGAAAAGACCGCGCGGGAGAGTACGCGGTCCCGGTTCCCGCGGATGCCAAGCCAGGACTCTACACGTTTTATCTTCGATCCGACGCGACGGTCAAAGTGTTACCCGATGCCCCCGCCCATCTGAAGGCGGTCGAGTATCGTAAACATTTGGATACCGCGGAGGCCGCGATCAAGGCCGAACGAGAAGCCGAGAAGGATGCTGAAAAGCAGAAGGCGTTGGACGAGAAACTCAAACAGCTTGTCGCGGCGAAAGGTGCCGCCGACAAGGAGATCGCGAATTTGGCGAAGACCGCTGACCGCAAGATCTTTGTCGAATCGCAACCTTATCAGATTGAAGTCTTGCCGAAGGAGTAGCGTCCGGTCCGCCGGACACTTTCCCACGCCAAGCATCGCTTCGAGCGGACCTCTTGTGTTTCTCAACGTTTGTCGCGGCGAAGCTGCGAACCGTAGTAGAGCGACCACGTTGCAAGATGGGTGCATGACATGGTTTGCGCTTGTGAGAATCGCGATCGGGAAGCTGCGGAGCAGCGAAAGCGCGGCGTCCTTTCGCAGCTTCCTTCTTTGTGGCTTCATCCCACTTGGGACTCGCGTCCCAGGCTAGTGCGCTATCGCTGCTTCGCAGCTACGCGAGGTTAGTGGCTTGCCATCAAAGACATATTGGCGATGCAAGTCAAATTCCGCAAACCCTGTCATACACCCCGCAAGATCAACTGAGCAACATTTGCGCAAGATAACACCAAACGCGTTCATTGTTGATACAAACGCGTTCAATATTGATATAGCTTGCCCTGGTAGTCGGACGGTTCACAATTTACATTTGTTGAATGTGTCTCATTCCATGATATCTTGAGCGAGAGCCATCGCTATGCAAAATGAACGATTGATGTTGGCTGCGGTGAATCCGTGTGCGGACGAGTTTTTGCAGGCTTATCAAAATGGCCAACAACCCGACATTGACGAGTTTCTAGGGCGTGTCGATGCGGAGTATCGCCATGTGCTGCTGGAAGACTTGATACGGATCGAACATCGCTTCATGGATGGAGCTCGATTCTTCGAACGTCGTGAATGGTACTCGGCTCGTTTTCCCGAATATTCCCACGTCATTGATGTTGTATGGCGCGAACTGAGCGCATCGGGGACGATCATTCCCGATGCATCAAAGCTACTTGCCGTGGGAGCCGACGCCGAAGCCGGCGGTCTGCCGACCGAAGGCGTAGACGTCGGAGGACCGATCTCCAGTTCAGACTCATCAGCCGACGACGAGACACTGGCCGCGACGCCCCTGGCACCGGGACGGCTTCGGGCCGCGGCCCCTTTGAACATTGGACGCTATCGATTGCTGCAGCAGATCGGCCGTGGCGGAATGGGAAGCGTCTGGCTTGCTGAACAACAATCGCCTGTCTATCGGCGGGTCGCAATCAAGCTCATTCGCGAAGAATTTGAAACCAAGGAGGTACTCGCGCGGTTTGCGGCCGAACGACAAGCTTTGGCGCTGATGGACCATCCGAACATTGCGCGTATTTTGGATGGTGGCCAAACGGACGATAATCGACCCTATTTCGTGATGGAGCTTGTCAGAGGGATTCCGTTTTCGGAGTATTGCGAAAAGCATCGGCTCAGTTTGCATGAGCGGTTGCGACTGTTTGTGCCGTTGTGCCAAGCCATCCACCATGCGCATCAGAAGTCGATCATCCATCGAGACCTGAAGCCATCGAACGTTCTTGTCGCCGAAAGCGATGGCAAGCCGGTACCGAAGATCATCGATTTCGGACTGGCCAAAGCGATGGAATCAACATTGACCGATATGACCTGTGTCACTCAGTTCGGTCAAGTGATGGGAACGCTTCGGTACATGAGTCCCGAGCAAGCCGACGTCGATACGCAGGACATTGACACGCGTTCGGATATCTATTCGCTTGGCGTCATGCTGTACGAACTGCTTACCGGGACGACGCCCATCGACGACACTTACGCCAAGACACCTCGCAACAAACTGCTGAGCATCATTCGGGAGTTCGATCCGCCGCGTCCCAGCAACCGTTTAAGCAGCATTCACAGCAAAGACATCATCGCCGCGACGCGAGGCATTGAAGCGAATCGACTGAACCTGATGTTGCGTGGCGACCTGGATTGGATCGTCATGAAGGCGATCGAAAAGGATCGCGCGCGACGTTACGATTCCGCCGTTGCACTGGCCGACGACATTACTCGCTTTCTGAGCAATGAACCGGTATTGGCGAGGCCGCCATCGACGAGCTACCGGATGAAGAAATGGATCCGTCGTCACCGCATCGTTTTTGCGACCGGAAGCGTCATGGCGACATCTCTTCTGGCGGGCCTTGGTGCCTTGGTTTACTCCCATCAACGCGTCTCAGCCGCACGTGACGCGCTGGTTCAGAAGAACGGGGAACTCGATCAGGTCAATGCAAAGGTTTTGGCCGTTGGCGAACAATTAACGCAGTCTCAGCGGGCTCGCGATGTCGCTGTTGGTCAACGCGATGAAGCGGTTGCGAAAACCGAGCAAGCTCGGCGGGAAACGAAAGCCGCGGTGGAACAACTGCAACAAACAACACTGGAGAAGGAACGGGTTGAGGAGTTGCAGGTTGTCGAAAAGCAAAAACTTGAAAGCGTTCAAAAGGCGAAGGCGATGGCCGAGGCCGAACGCGACAAGGCTCTACTCGCTGAAATGGAGGCGATGCGGGCAAAGCAAGCCGCATTGAAGAATCGAGACGAAGCGGAAGCCAGCGCGCAGGCAGCCATGGCGAACGCCGAAACGGCGAAAGCGGAAGCCGATCGACAGTATCAACGCGCTGAAGTTGTGTTGGCCTTGATGACGCATGGAATTCTTGGTCGAAATGGAGAGGATGCCGCGGATCCCAACACTCCATTGTCCCAAGTGCTTGATCGAACCAGCGAACAGATTTCGGCGATCGACTTCGAGCCTTCCTTTGAAGCGGACATCCGGCACACGCTCGGATATTCCTATCTCGAATTGGGATTGTTTGAACAGGCGCGACCCCATGCCGAGAAGGCCTATCAGCTTCGCCAACGCTTGCTTCAGGAAAAGCCGGCGGCTCAACGAGCGGCAATGTACGAATCGCTGTTCAATCTGGCGCGCCTGGACGAGGAAAGTGGCGATTTGGAGAACGCCGAGAGTCGATTCAAAGAAGTGCTCCAGTGGCGTCAGAAACATCAACCGGAAAATGTCGCCTCCATTTTGCGATCGCAATACGCACTGGCCAATGTCTTGCTGTTGCAATTGGAAGTCGATGAAGCGGAGACCCAGTTGCGATCGATTGTTCGGACATACAACGCGAACAAAGACAACGAGGCTGCGATTCCCGTGTTGCTCCAGTCGATGAGACGCCTGGGCATTTTAATTCTCAATAAGAACGAGCCCGAAGAAGCGGTGCAAGGGGTGAAACTTATTGAAGAAGCCATTGCGATTGGCCGCGATAAGTTTGGCACCGAGCCTGACGAAACAACTTTGAAGCTGTTGGCGACGTTTTACTACAAGAATGGTGACGAAGAGAACTTCGATCGGATCCGCAAGCAATTGGAAGAAAAGCCGTAAGGCGGCGAAGCGGCAAAGCGTAGCAAATCTTGTTAAAGATCCCACCGCACGGGATCTTTAACAAGATCCGCTACAAATTGATTGCGGAGCGGGGGGCGTGATCATCGGCGCATCGAAGCGGTCAACACTCTTGTTGCACGGCATGAATACTTGCGGGAGGATAGCATCCGGGTTGATCTTCCGTATAGTACCGACTGAGGACCGCGGCAAACTCTTCGGATGATTTGATTCGGGAAAAGTCGACCTTCATGGTGTCAAATTGCGGATGATTGCTGGAATACTTAATCGCAAACTTCCGCATCAGCATCGGTGCTCGATCGCCGTACATCTGCTCCGCCAATGCGTAATGTTCCATAATCACATCGCGTTGCTCGTGAACCGTCGGTGGCGGCAGGAGCGGTTTACCTTCCGCCAGGGCTCGCGCCTGAGAAAAAATCCACGGATTGCCAATGGCACCGCGAGCGACGGTGACTCCATCGATACCGGTCTCCCGTATCATTCGTAGGCAGTCGTCGGCGGAGAAGAGATCGCCACTTCCCAAAATGGTTCGTTGGCCAACGTGTTGCTTGACCTCGCGAAGGAAACTCCAGCGACTGGGACCGATGTAACGTTGCTGTACCGTCCGTCCATGCACGGTGACCGCGGCGACCCCAGCGGCGAAAGCTCCATCAATGATCTTAAAGAAGTTGTCGCGGCTTTCCTGGGAGTCATCAATGCCACGTCGCATCTTCACGGTGACGGGAAGATGGTCGGGGACCGTCTCACGGGTCTGTCGAACGATCTGCAACGCGACGTCGGGCTGCGATAAGTGAAAGCCTCCCCGACAGCGACCCAGCACCTTCTTCACCGGACAGCCGAAATTGATGTCGATCACGTCGAAGCCGGCCTCGACCAGTTTCATCGCACCGGCGGCGAACTGCTCCGGCTCGGCACCCATCAATTGTCCGCCGACCGGATGCTCGTCGTCGCTGATGTGAAGGAAATGCTTCGTCTTGCTTCGTCGCTTGACCGCCAACAAGAACTGATCGAGCATCACCTCACACAGAGTATATGAAGCTCCCAGCCGACGCGCGATCACACGCATCGGCCAGTCGCTGTAGCCGGACAACGCCGCCTGAACGACAGGAAACCCGATCGACACCGGGCCTATCGCCAGCGGCTTGAGGCTCGTCTCATTCGCGATGCAGACTGTATCGTTCAATCGAAATCGCTTTGATTAGGGCTAAGCTGATCGATTCTGCGTTGCAACTGCTCCAATTCGCGTCGCAACTGATCGACTTCGTCATTCGCGTTGCCGTCGGGATTGGGTTGACGCAGCGACGGCGGGTCGACTTCAATTGATGGACGACGCGGACGCAGCAGCGGTTGTCTCAGCGGAGCACGATCCAAGTCGATACGGATTCCGCCAAAATCGAACCGACCGCCGCCACCGGACTTACCAAGCAGTTCCGAAACGGTGACTTCAACTTCCTTCGGAAGCATTCCCAGATGATCACCGTCGGTTTTGTATTGTTCGCCGTCGATCTCGACAAAGACGTCGGCCGGACCACGATCGTTGCGGTTGATTTCAATCTTCAGTTGGCGTTGCATTGCCGGTTGCAAACCCGATCGATCCCCTTGCAGCAATTGCTCGGCCAACCCGCCCAGGTCCTGCAATGTTCGACCGTCGAGACTGGGGCCGAACTGATCCATCAATTGGCGAATGATATCGCCGGTGATTTGAGGCTCGTCGGATCGATCTTGATCGATGCCGGGTCGACCATCATCGTGTGTTAGCGGTTCGATAGGCTCGTCGACAACCATGATCGGCGTGACGTCATATGTTTGAGTGCCGTTATCGTCTTTGACGACAATTTTGATAGTCTTGCTGGAGGGCTTCTTCGCGACGGCCGCCATCAGGTCGCTGACCCTTCCCACATCGCGATCGCCGACGCTGACAATGACATCGCCGGCCGAGATACCGGCCTTTTCCGCGGGTCCACCTTTTTCAACGCTGGCGACATAGACACCTTGTTCGACATTCAAACGCTTTGCCAATTGGGGTGTCAATTCTTCAACAATCAATCCCAAGCGTGGTTTCCCCTCAGGCTGCAGATCGTTCAGCAACGTCTCATCGACCGTCAGGTCGGGCGGTTGCACTTCGGGTGTCGGTATGGAGGGAAGAGGTTCGGGAACAGGCCTTGTTTGCTGGGCAAAACTGAAGGTGGCATAGGTCACCAAGCAGGCAACCGTCGCCAGACGCGGACAGAATGAGGTGTTCATGTCTTGAAGTTTCCAATTGGGTCAAGAAGTGAAGTCCATCGGATGCCATGCGGACGCGGCACAACACCTCATTATTGACAATTTGCTGATGAAGGAAAGTGCTTTCGACGGAAGAAACCGTGGGCGGGCGGAAGCAAGTTGGTTCCCGAAGGCTACTTGGGAACGATGGTTCCCGTCACCGTTAACTCGTAGACGCCTGCAACGGTGTCTGCGAATTGTTCCTCAAGAAAGACGACTCGCAGATTGAAAGTGCCGTCGCGAGCACGATCGACTTCGGCGGAAACCGTCGCCGTTTGATCGCCGTTCTTGTAATCGGTTTGATCCGCGAAACGCGTGATCTGCCAATCGCTACGACGAAACAGTCCACCACCACTTGCCGTGGACAGGAACAGAAACGCATCGCGACGAATATCGCTTTGCATGGTATGCGTGAACGCTTGGTCGGTTTCAAAGGTCACCGTCGCCCCGCCGGTGTTGTTGCAGACGACCTGCCAGCTTTGCCAATCGAAAGCTTGATTGGAATCGGTTTGATCGTGTTCGATCGAAACCGAATTGCTGGTGGCGTTGATCGCAACCAGCCCGGGAACGCGCACGCGATATCGCTGCTGGTCTTGATCGGCCGCGACGGCGACGCAAGCGATCAGACTTGCAAAGCAGGCAAGCGAAGGGACGCGACGTGTTTGAGAAAACATAATGATGAAAACGGTAGACATATCATGCAAATGGGTCATTTCGGACCACGCACGGTATAGTGTAGTATCCAAACCGGCTGAAGGCGGATTCCTTGGCAAAGGATTGATGCGCGAAGTCGATTGACGCAAACCGATGGATTCCGATCGGGGCGATTGCAACGATTTCATCGTCGTTCGTGAATGACGCGTTCGACAAGGGGTTGATGTCGGGGTAATAATGGGTGCCGCAAACCTCGAATCCTTCCAATCCTTGTTGCCTATAGCGATCTTATTTTCATGGCTCTCAGTGAAAGCATTGATCGCATTTTGCACGCGTTGAAATGGCCCGTTGGTGTGATCGCCGTGGGGCTGTTCGGACCATTGTTGTTTGCCGCATTTAAGTTTGCGTTTCGCGCCTGGCAACATCCGTGGGGTTTGTCGTGGTTCGCTGCCGGAATTTTGTTGTACGCCATGATCTGGAGGCCATTCGTGCAACGCTGGCTGAAGTCCGATTGGATGCTGAGCCTTGAGCATGAATTGACCCATGCCTTGTTCGCCATCTTGACGGGACATCGCGTCAAGAGTTTTCGCGTGAATCAGAAAGGAGGGAAGGTCGTTGTCCTGGGTGGGTCGAACTGGCTGATCGCGATCGCCCCGTATTTCTTCCCGACAGCGCCTTTGCTGTTGTTGATCATAGCGTTGCTGATGCCTTTCGGATCATTGCTTCCTTGGACAGGACTGTTTCTGGGATTCGCAATGGCTTACCACGTTCGCAGCACCTGGACCGAGACACATGGCGCGCAGACCGACTTCGATCAGGCGGGGCGATGGTTCTCGTTGATCTTCCTTCCTTCGGCGAACTTGATGGCGGTTGGAATGGTTGCTAGCTTTGCCGTTGGTGGGTTCGACGAGATGAAGGTCTTTTTCGGAGACGCCGTCTTCGCGGTTCAATGGACGATCCAACTGTTTGATCAAATTGAGAAAATTCCGCGTAATTGGAGCCTTGCCGCGCATTGCGGGATTGATATGATTCGCAACTGAGCCGGTGATGCGGAAGTGTATTCGCCACCGGTTGGAGATTTGCAGTTCCGCGTGGATTGAAATGCACTCTCGCACAAGCAGGTGTCATGCCTGAAAAGAAACCACGCGCGGAATAAAAGACCCAACGTGAAGCTCATTCTTCCTGTGGAGATTCAAACCCAGCCAACCGATTCGGCTTGTGGAGCAACGTGCCTGCAGGCGATCTATCAGTACTGGGGACAACAAGCCGAGGTCGCGCGGATCATGGCTGATATTCCGCAATTGGAGATGGGCGGAACGCTGGCCGTTCAGCTCGCTTGTCACGCACTGGCGCGAGGATATGAGGCCACGATCTACACTTATAATGTACAGGTCTTTGATCCGTCCTGGTTCAACCGGCGGGAGATCGATCTTGCCGACAAGCTGCGGCAACAGCACGAACGCAAAGGCAATACGAATCCTCGTTTGGCGGTGGCGACCGAAGCCTACCTGCGATTTTTGTCTTTGGGCGGTCAGGTTCTCATGCAACCGCTGGAACGTCCGTTGCTCAAGCAGCATTTAACGCAACGCATTCCCATGCTGGCCGGATTGAGCGCGACGTTTCTGTACCAGGAATCGCGTGAAATCCCGCAGCCGCCGGATCATCGGGGCATCAGCAGCATTCCCGACGACGTGGGAGGAGAACCGGTTGGACACTTTGTTGTGCTCAGCGGTTACGACGAACAGGCGGACGCCGTCATGATCGCCGATCCGCTGCATCCCAATCCCCATGCGCAGAGCCGTCAGTACTATTGGTCGCCGATCGATCATTTGGTTGCGGCGGTGTTGTTGGGAATTGTGACTTTCGACTCGAATTTTCTGGTCCTTCGCCCACAAACCTAACCTTTTATCGAACGTCTTTGTTGCTTGATCGGATCCTTCGGATCAAGTCAGCATCATCGCGATTCAATGCCGATTCACCCCTTCAAAAATTGCAGGATCGATGGCTGTCGTAATCGTCACCGAAACACAACAAGACTGGATACGCGACATCCCCGATGTTGAGACTGTCGATCCCAGTGAATACTTGACGAGCGCCGACTGGAACCGGCGGCGCAACATTAAAATCTATAATCTCGCGCGTTCCTATCGATACCAAAGTTTGGGTTACTACGTTTCACTGTTGGCCGAAGCGCGAGGGCATCGTCCGTTTCCCAGCATCGTGACGATCCAGGACCTCGAACATCGCCAAGCGGTTCGGTTGGTGCCACAAGACCTGGAGGAGTTGATCGAACAGTGTTTGAGCCCATTGCAGTCGGACAAGTTTTCGCTGAGCGTTTACTTTGGTCGCAATCTTGCTTCGCGATACAATCGCCTGGCGCGAGAACTGGCTGGGTTGTTTCAGGCACCATTGCTTCGCTTTGAATTTTCCAAACGTAAGAAATGGCGACTGCGCAGCGCGCACGCCATCGGTTTACAGGACATTCCGCCGTCACATCGCGCTTTCGTGGCCGAACAGGCTCAGCGGCACTTCGCACGCGGTTTGAGCAACAAGACGCGCCGTGCGTCCTATCGCTTCGATCTCGCGATCCTGCACAATCCCAAGGAGGGAGTGTTGGCGCCATCGGATGAGAAGGCTCTTCAGAAGATGGTCAAAGCGGCGGCGAGTGTCGGCATCAATGCGGAGTTGCTGACCATTGAGGACGCCGGTCGACTGTTGGAGTTCGACGCCCTGTTCTTGCGGGAAACAACGGCGGTGAATCATCATACCTATCGCTTGGCCCGGCGCGCCGAGCGTGAGGGACTTGTGGTCATCGACGATCCGAAATCGATCCTGCAATGCACGAATAAGGTATATTTGGCTGAACTGCTTCAGAAAGCGAAGATCGCCATTCCACGAACGATCGTCGCCTATCGAGGCAACGCGGAGCGGATTGCCGAAGAACTGAATTTCCCCTGCGTCCTCAAACGCCCCGACAGCGCTTTCTCACAAGGCGTTGTCAAAGTGCAATCGCTTGACGAATTGACGAATCAACTCGACGTCTACTTTGCCGATTCGGAATTGGTGGTTGCACAACAATACATGCGAACCGACTTCGATTGGCGGATTGGCATCCTGGACCGACGTCCGCTGTACGCCTGTAAATATCACATGGCTCCAGGGCACTGGCAGATCATCAAGCAGGATTCCGAGGAAAAAGGGCGGTTCGGAAAATGCGAGACGATGCCGGTCGAAATGGCCCCGCGAAAAGCGGTCGCGCTGGCGCAGAAAGCCGCCGACTTGATCGGCGACGGACTCTACGGAGTCGATATCAAGGAATCTGACGGCCAGTTCGTCGTCATCGAAGTCAACGACAATCCGAATCTTGATTCAGGCGTTGAAGACAAGTTCCTTCGCGATGACCTCTACCGCCGCATCATGGAATGCTTTTTGAAACGAATCGAACGTATTAAATCAATGGATGTCACGCAATGAACCACGCAACGAATCAGCCGCGTCGTTTCGAACTGTTTGAGGCTTTCGGTATCGAACTGGAGTACATGGTCGTTGATCGTGACACGCTGGACGTGCGTCCTGTCGCGGATGAAGTGTTGTCGCTGGCCGCTGGAAAACCGACCAGCGACTTTCAAGATGGAACGATCACGTGGAGCAACGAACTGGCGTTGCATGTTCTCGAACTCAAAGCCACCGATCCGGTGGAGGATCTCATCGACCTGTGCAATAGCCTGCAGAAGGGAGTGCGCAATCTGCATGCTCACCTGGCGTCGTTGAATGCCGTTTTGCTGCCATCGGGAATGCATCCGTGGATGAACCCTCAGTCGGAGACGCGATTGTGGCCTCACGAATGTGCTGAAATCTACAACGCGTATCATGAAATCTTCGATTGCCACACGCATGGCTGGTCGAATGTCCAAAGTGTTCACTTAAACCTGCCTTTCGCAAACGATGGCGATTTCGCTCGGTTGCATGCCGCAGTTCGCATTCTGCTTCCGATCCTTCCCGCCCTGACGGCCGGTTCTCCGATCATGGATCAGTGTCGAGGGACGTGGCTCGATATGCGGATGCGTGCGGTCCGTGACCATTGCTGTCGAGTCCCCTTCTTGACTGGACAGTTGATCCCCGAACCGTTCTTCGATGAAGCAACGTATCGTCGCGAGATCTTCGACGGTTTGGAAAACGCGATCGAGCCATTCAATGCGAGCGGCGTGTTCGATCCCAATTTCCTGAACGCTCGCGGCGCGATCGCTCGCTTTGATCGTGGTTCGATCGAGGTGCGCGTGATGGATGTCCAGGAGCATCCAGCCGTGGATGTGGCGGTTTGCGTCGCCGTGATCGCCGCATTGAAGACGATCGTCAGCGAACGTTGGCAGCCGCTAAGCCTGCAGAAAAAGATGGGGACGCCGACGCTGTCTGGGCTACTGGATAAAGTCTCCGCAACAGGAGAGCGTACGGTGATCGACAACCCCGACTTTCTTCGATGTTTCGCAATCAAGGATGCTTCGATTACCGCCGGCGAATTATGGCGTCACATCATTTCGTCGGCCGAAGATCAAGAGCCGATGCTTGGCGGCGTCAAGTCGAATCTGCAGACGATCCTCAAGCATGGAACCCTGGCGACGCGGATCGTCAATGCCGTTGGCGACGATTACCGACGCGAACATCTGCAAAGTGTCTACCAACAACTGGCAACTTGTCTTGTTGAAGCACGATCATTCCCGCCGACTTAGAGCCTATCCGAAAATGGGCGTTATACCGCGCGTGGTCTGGAATGATGCTTTTGCATTAAGTGAAGCGAATCACCTCAATTTCGGCCACGCGACTTATAAGGGTGAGCCGACGGCGTCATTTTCGACCACGCACGGTAGAACGATTTTCATGTCGATGGTTATCAGTTGCGAACATGCAACCAATCACATCCCCGCCAAGTACGCTTCCCTTTTTGAAGGTGCCGAAGCGATATTGGCGAGCCATCGCGGATGGGATCCAGGTTCGTTGACGCTGGGCCGCTGGATTGCCAAAGCTGTTTCGGCACCGCTGTTTCAAACGCGCGTCAGTCGATTGCTGGTTGAAGTCAACCGATCGGAGAGGCACCGGCATCTTTTTTCGCGGTTCAGCAACGTGCTTGATTTATCCGCCCGCAATGCGGTACTCGAAAAGTACTATTTTCCTTATCGCCAGCAAGTACAGGGCGAAATCATTCGCCGGATCGATCAAAACAAAAGCGTGCTCCACATTTCAGTGCATACGTTCACCCCAATCCTTGATGGGGAACAACGCAACGCCGACATCGGATTGCTGTACGACCCCAGACGTGGCGGGGAAAGGGAGTTCTGCGAAATCTGGCGTCAGTCAATCCTGCGACAACGTCCCGACTTGCGCGTGCGACGCAACTATCCTTATCTGGGCAAAGCGGATGGCTTCACGACATCCCTTCGTCGGGAGTTCGCCGATGACGCATACAAGGGAATTGAGTTGGAAGTGAATCAACGATGGGTTGCCCGCCCGTCCGTTTGGCGATCATTGTGCGGAGCGATTGCCGACAGCTTGCTGCATGCGCTCCGTGATGTGGAAAAATCCCCTGCTTTCGGCTTGTCGCTAGCTTGCCCCAGGGAATAGAATGGGAAATAGAAAATTTCACCTTGCATTGCATCAGCGATTTTCAGTGCCTTGGACTGCGAAGTCCGAATGATTTTCGTCACAAATGCCGGGTTTTACCAAACTTTCCTTTCCAACTGAGGTTTTTGATGCCTATTCAATTATCTGAACGAGCTGCGGAGGAAGTCAAACGCTTTCGTACAGAGCACAACTTTGAAGATTCGATGTTTCTGCGAATCGGCGTTGCTGGTGGCGGATGCAGCGGTTTCAATTACACCTTGAACTTCGACGACAATTTCGACGCGAAGGCGGATTCAAAGTACGAATCGCATGGCGTTGACGTCGTCGTCGACAAGAAAAGCGCTCTCTATCTGGACGGTACAACCGTCGACTGGTTTGAAAGCCTCGAAAAGCAGGGTTTCACGTTTGATAATCCGAACGCGACGAAGTCGTGCGGTTGCGGTAGTTCGTTCCAGGCTTAAACTGGCTCGAAACTTGGCTCTCCATACGTCGCATGGTCAGACATGAGTTGATTCGCTTCATTTTCCGTGAAGGCATCATTTCGGACCACGCACGGTATAACGGTTCCGGTTGTGTTGTGCGACGGTCGGCGGGACCACGCACGGTGTATACGTCGCGTGGTCAGAGATGAGGTGATTCGCTTAATGTAACGCGAAGGCATCGTTTCGGACCACGCACGGTAAATACATCGCGTAGTCAGAGATGAGGTGATTCGCTTAATATAACGCGAAGGCATCGTTTCGGACCACGCAGGGTAAAATATCCGCGTTTGGCATTGCATTGATGCTGGACGCGGTTTTTTTGTAGGGTGACCATGAAGAAGATTCATATTATCGGCGTGGGCGACGATGGCGTCGAAGGCCTGACCAATCACGCGCGCGATCTAATCGAAAAGGCCGACGTTTTGATCGGCCCTGCTTATCTGCTGTCGAAGGTGTCGATCGGACCGAGTCGACGGATCGAATCGGGGAGCGATCTGGAACGATTGAGTGAAACGCTGGACAACCATGCGGCTGAACATGTTGTTCTGCTCGCCGGTGGCGATCCTTTGTTTTACGGAACCGCCCGTTATTTATGCGGCACCTTGGGCAAAGAACGGTTTGAAGTCGTTCCGCATGTCAGCAGCATGCAGCTTGCGTTTGCTCGCGTTAAAGAATCTTGGGACGATGCATATTTGACGAACATGGCGACGCAGCCGCTCGATCGGGTCGTTGAGCGCATTCGCACGGCGGACCGCGTGGGCTTGTTCACGACCGAAGCCATTACCCCCAGCGAATTGGCGGCGGCTCTGCTGGATCGACGAATCGATTACTTCTCGGCCTATGTTTGCGAGAACCTGGGCTCGCCGGACGAACGCGTCACACAGGGCGATCTTCACTCCATCGCCACCCAGTCCTTTGGACCGCTGAACGTCATGGTTCTGGTGCGCCGCGCGGGGCGTTGCCGACCGACCACAACAGATGCAAGGAAAACGCCTTTTCGGAAATTTAGACGACCAATTCCTACAATCGAAGCCCAAACGCGGATTATTGACGCCGATGGAGGTTCGCTGCATCGCACTGGCGGAGATGGATTTGGGACCGACCAGCATCGTTTGGGATGTCGGTGCTGGAAGCGGATCTCTGGCGATTGAAGCCAGTCAGGTTGTGACTGGCGGTCAGGTTTACGCGGTTGAAATGGATGCGGAGGACTTTGGCCTGCTGAGCGATAACGCCGAGCGATTTGGATGCGAGACGCTGATTCCCGTTCATGGCCAAGCCCCCGAAGCGCTCAGCAGTTTACCCGATCCCGACGTGATTTTCGTCGGAGGGACGGGGCGAGCGGTCGGCGAGCTGGTTGATTCGATCTTCGACCGTCTGAAATCGGGAGGGCGATTCGTGGTCAACGTTTCGAGCCCCGATAATTTAGTGGGGGTTCAAGCAGCCTTTCAGCGTCGCGATATTGAGCCCACGGTTCGAATGATCAATGTCGCGCGAGGGAACTACCAGCTCGATCGACTTCGATTCGAGGCGGTGAATCCGTCTTTCTTGATAAGCGGATGCAAGCCGTAGGTGAAGCGTCGATGCGGGGTTACTGTTGCGGACGCGTCGCAATGCTGTCGTGGATTATCTTCAGTATCGCTTCGCGTTCCTCCCCCACGATTGTCATACGAGGCGCCCGAACCGTCTCGCTGCCGTAGCCAACTTCGCTGCAAGCAAGCTTGATGTACTGCACCAGCTTGGGATGCGCATCGAGATGCAACAACGGCATGTACCAGCGGTAAATTTGCAGTGCTCGGGCTAGGTCCCCAGCGATCGCCGCATCCCAAAGCATGCGGTTTTCTCGCGGAAAAGCGTCGACCAACCCGGAGATCCATCCGGTACAACCAAGCAGAATGCTCTCCAAGGCAACATCGTCCAGGCCGCTGAAGATCAGGTAGCGATCCCCCAAGGTGTTGAAGAGATCCGTGATTCGCCGGACGTCCCCCGATGCTTCCTTGATGCAAACGATGTTGGGCACGTCGGCCAAATCTTGAAACATCGCTGGCGTGATATCGACGCGGTAGACCGGCGGATTGTTGTAACACATGATCGGCAAAGGGGTTGCCGCCGCAATGGTGCGAAAGTGATTGACCGTTTCGCGCCGATCGGAGTTGTAAACCATGCCGGGCATGACCATCAGGCCGTCAACGCCCAGCTCATGCGCCATCTTCGAGGTTTCGCAAGCTGTCTGCGTCGTGAACTCAGCGACACCGTTTAGGATTGGAACCCTCCCCTTAACCGATTCGATCGTCATCTTCAGCACTGCGGCTTTTTCTTCCATCGACAGGGAGCAGTTTTCACCGATGGTGCCAAGCATGATCAAGCCATGCACGCCGTTGTCCAAGAGGGCCTCGATGTGCGTTCGCGTTGCATCGAGGTTCAACGAAAAATCGTCGTGAAACTGGGTCGGCACGGCGGGAAAAACTCCCGACCATTGAACACGGAGTGGCATTGAAATTTCCTAGTACGAAGCAAGTCCGTCATGCAGTCCGAAAACAGAGGGATCAATCGGAAGTAAAGCATACGCTAGCAGGACATCGGTTCAAAGCCGACATCCGCGTCACCTTGCGTGGGCGGGCGAAGAGGCTCGCTTGTCAGACGCCTCGATTTGTGGAACGATTGCGACATGTGATGCTTAGCGTAAGCAACACGAGTGGTCCGGTGGATGCAACCCAACAGATGCGGCTGACGTGATTTACATCTTGATCATTCTTATCGGTATCGTCTTGGGTGCGTTCATCAATTGGGCGATCTATTCATGGGCCTGGTTTGCCCGTCCGATCAGCCCATGGTCGCCCCCGGATAGCCGTGCCGCACCACGCCGCTGGAGTGATCGCCTTCCCATTTTTGGTTGGCTTGGGTTGCGTCGAGAATCCGAGCTTCATGGAGCGTGGTTCTG
The DNA here is from genome assembly GCA_041399105.1 of Pirellulaceae bacterium. Lineage (GTDB taxonomy): Bacteria > Planctomycetota > Planctomycetia > Pirellulales > Pirellulaceae > Rosistilla. The sequence goes on from JAWKTL010000038.1 coordinate 38,859, forward strand.
GCTCCGCCCGATGCTGATCGAACTGCTGTTCGGTCCAATGTTGGCCGGGCTCTACTGGTGGGAGGTTCAGCAACTGGGATTGTTTCCATCGGGGGCCGCAGCCGGGTTCCCGCCCCCTCTGTTGTCGGTGGTGATGCAATGGATGTCGTTCATGCATATCGGCCATGCGATCATGCTGACATTGTTGATGATCGCCACGTTTATCGACTTTGACGAGCAAACGATCCCCGATTCAGTGACGGTGACCGGAACACTGATGGCCCTTGCGCTGCATGTTGTCGGTGCCGCCACGATGCCGCAGATCGGATCGGCGGCTTGCTTGCCCTGGACTTCGATGCAAGGTTTGCTTCCGGTCATGTTTTCCGCCCCCCTGGCAATCGATCCGAAGTGGACGACGCTGCCGGGGTTAATCGTTGGCGAAGGCATTTTTGCAGCGTGGTGCTTCGCGCTATCAAATCGACGTTGGATCACACGCAAGGGTTGGGCGAAAGCGTTTGTCTACTTCGGTGCGGGACTTGTGAAGTATGAAACGATGCTGCTTGGCCGGTATCGGATAAAAGTCTGGAAGATGCTGATCCTGATTTGGCTGGCGGGGACGTCGCTGATCGCGGTCACCTATTGGGGGGCGAACCCGACGCTGTGGCTTCCGTTGTTGAGCGCCCTAATTGGCTTGGGGATCGGCGGTGGCCAAATTTGGGCCGTCCGCTTGGTCGCGCGGCTCGGGCTTGGAAAGGAGGCGATGGGCTTCGGGGATGTGACGCTGATGGCGATGATCGGAGCCTTTCTCGGATGGCAGGCGGCTCTCTTCACCTTCTTTTTGGCGCCGTTCACGGCAATTTTGATCGTTCTGGTCAGTTGGCTGCTGACTGGCAATCGAATGTTGCCCTTCGGCCCCTACCTAGCTGCGGCAAGCATGCTGACGGTTGTCTTCTGGGATCGCATCTGGAATCAGTGGGGAGCGGGTGTATTCGCGGTGGGGCCTCTGATTGGGGCGGTGCTCGGTTTCGCGTTAATTGCAATGTGCGCGATGCTGTACCTTTTTCGCGTTGCTGAAAGGCTTTTGTTTGGGGGAGGACGTTCGTAGGAGGGGTACGGCCGCCAACCAATGCGAGCTATCGCCCGGAAGGATTGTGGCCCGCTTCCGTCAGACGTAATACCGTGCGTGGTCCGGAATGATGCCCTGGCGTCAAATGAAGCGAATCACCTCATTTCTGACCACGCGACGTATAAATTCTGGCCAAGAGAACATCATCGCTTCGGTAATTGATGTAGCGAGTTTTGCGAGGCGGCGTCGAATCAGTGCGGTCAAATGTCGCGAAGTCCCGACAGCCCTTGTCGTCTCCTGGGGCAAGACGCAATACTGCGTCAGTGTGGATGCGCGAGAACGCACATCTCCTAATCCCATCTGTCACGAACGAAGCCTGTCGCAACGGCTTGTTGAACAATTCTATGGATCGCTTTCTATTTCCCCGTTGGGTGAATCGGTTCCTGCTGTTATTGGGTGCCTTGGTGCTCGGTGGTGGTGCGTATGCGAGTGTCATCTTTATTGGTGTCACGGACCCCGCAACGCTCAACACAGGTTATCAGCCGGAGCAGCCGGTTCCTTTCAGTCATGCCATTCACGCTGGGCAATTGCGGATGGATTGCCGGTACTGCCACAACACAGTCTTTGATGCGGCGCATGCGGCGGTTCCGCCGACGGCGACTTGCATCAACTGCCACAGTCCGGCGAATGACCAAGGTCAGACAGCGTTGGCTGCGGTACACGCGGACAGTGCAAAGCTCGCTCCGGTCCATCAGAGTTGGAAGACGGGGAAGAGCATCGGTTGGAAGCGTGTTCACAACCTGCCGGACTTTGTCTATTTCAGTCACGCCGCGCACGTTAATTCGGGCGTGAGTTGCGTTCGCTGCCATGGTCGCATCGACAAGATGGATGTTGTTTATCAGGCTAAGGAATTGTCGATGGCTTGGTGTTTGGACTGCCACCGGAACCTGAATCCTGCGGACATCCGCGAGGTCGAGCTTGTCACGAAGCTGGATTGGAAGGCTGAGAGCGAGGAAGCGGCAATCGCAATCGGCAAGGAATTGATTGAGAAGAAGAATATTCACCCCCAGACAAATTGCGCTGTATGTCACCGATGAGCGAGTCGTCAGAATCTAAACCTCGAAGTCGTTATTGGCGCAGCTTGAACGAGATCAAGCGGACGCCCGATTTCGAGCAATTTATGCACCGCGAGTTTCCCGTGGGGGCTTCGGAATTCCCCGAGGGCGTTTCCCGTCGTCGCTGGATGAAGCTGATGGGAGCGTCGATTGCCCTGGGGACGCTGAGTGCTTCAGGTTGTCGCTACGCGGAAGAAACGATCGCCCCGTTCGTCATTCGGCCCGAAGGTCGCATTCCCGGCGAATGGCATTACACCGCGACAAATATTGCCTGGGCGGACCGCGTCTATCATCTGTTGATCACTGGGGTCGATGGTCGTCCGATCAAGGTGGAAGGCAACGCGTTGCATCCATCGTCGACTGGCGCGACGGATGTATTCGCCCAAGCTTCGATTTTGCAGTTGTACGATCCGGATCGACTCGATGGGATTGTGTCTCGATCGGGAGGGAAACGAAATCCTAGCTTGGATGACTGGGATACGTTTGTTGCTTCGGTCGACAACGGAATTGGAGTTGCCGGCTTTGGTGCGGTTCGCGAGCGTTTGCAGCGAAACGACGGCAGGGACTTCGGCATCCTGATTTCGCCGCAGCAGTCCCCTTCGGTTGTCCGATTGCTGGCGGCTTTGAAGGAGAAATTTCCAGCGGTCACTATCGGGCGGTATGACTCCGTGCGTGGCGACGTCATGCAGCGCGCGACGGAAAAGGCGATTGGTCGTGTCGCTCGTCCAGTGCCGAACTTGGCGGCTGCTGAAGTGATTTGCAGTATCGACTCTGACGTCTTGGGAACGCATCACGAATTGCTGTCCAACGCGGCCGGTTTCGCTGAAGGGCGGACGCCCGTCGCTGGCAAGATGAATCGGCTATACAGTATCGAATCCAGCTTTACCAATACGGGGATGGCGGCCGATACGCGGTATGCATTGCAACCTTCGCAGATGCCGGCATTTTTGGCCGCTTTGGAAGCGAAGGTTGATGAATTGCTTCCTGGTCCGGCGGTAGAGCTTCCCGCTGAGCCTGATCAGCCGTTTGATCGGATGCTGCCCGGCGAACGCTTACAGCGTTTAATCGATGTTCTCGCGGCTGACTTGGTCCGCGCGAAAGGGAAGTCAGTGGTATTGGTCGGGGATCACCTCGGCGTTGATGCGATTGTTGCTTCGATTCGCTTGAACAACAAGCTGGAGAATCTGAACAAGACGATTCGCTTCGCGGAGATTGAAGACGCCGACCTAGATGTTGTTGATTTGGCGAACTTCGCTCAGCGGATTGATGCTGGCGAATTGAAGGATGTTGTTATCCTGGATTGCAATCCGGTTTATTCCGCTCCCAGCGATGTCGACTTCGCGGCTGCCTTGGCCAAGGCGCGGTCGACGGCGTACATCGGGCTTTACGATGACGAAACGTCGGCTGTTTGTCAGTGGTCGCTTCCGCTGGCGCATCCCTTTGAGTCTTGGGGTGATTGTCGCGGCGAGAACGGTTTCTATGGAGTAACGCAACCGCAGATCTTGCCTTTGCTTGGCGGCAAGACGGCGATCGAGTATCTCCACTGGTTGATTGATGGTCAGAACGTCGACCCGCAAGCGATCGTTCGTGCGACTGCCGATGCGGTTGCCGGTGAGTCTTTGAGCAATCGTCAGTGGCGAGAACTGTTGCGGGATGGCTTCTTGGAGGCGATGTCCCGACCGATCGAAGATGCTGAATATGTCGGACCTTCGGATGCTCTGACCGAAAGTACGTTGGTTCCCAATGTGGAGTATCAGGCCGACGGCGTCGATGTGGTCGTCGTTCCGGCGGATGGCGTTTACGATGGTCGCTTCGCGAACAATGGTTGGTTGCAGGAAATGCCCCAGTCCATCTCGAAGTTGACATGGGATAATGCTGCGTTGATGTCGCCGTCAACGGCTGAGCGAATTGGTGTTCGTCAAGGCAAGATGGTGGCGATCGGCGCTGGAGAGAATTCGGTTGAGCTTCCCGTCTACGAGCTTCCGGGGGCCTCGCCCGGTGTCGTGACGGTTGCCATGGGCTACGGTCGGTTGCGTGCTGGTGCGGTCGGCGGCAGTGTGGATTTAGGCTCGAATGTTGTCGGTTTCGACGTCTCGGTCCTGCGAACATCCGCGAGTCCTTTGTTGGCCAAGAACGTTCCCGCCCGTCCACGAAGCGCTGAGTACGAATTGGCGACGACCCAGGACCACTTTGCGATCGACGACCTCGGCTTGGAAGAGACGGTCGATCGAAGCCATCGTTTGATCCGCGAAGGGACGCTCGCAAAGTATGCCGACGACCCTCACTTCGTCGATCACATGGGCGTGCATTCTCCCGAGTTGAAGTCCTTGTGGACCGAACCGATGGAGGTTTTCGAGCACGACAAGATTCCGAAGCCTCAATGGGGCATGTCGATCGACTTGAATAAGTGCATTGGTTGCAATGCTTGCGTGATTGCCTGCCAATCGGAGAATAATGTTCCGATCGTGGGCAAGGAACAGGTTGCGATGGGGCGTGAGATGCACTGGATTCGTGTCGATCGCTACTTCAGTGGTGACCCGGACAATTACGACGAGTCGCCTCAGATCGTCCAACAACCGATGACGTGTCAGCATTGCGAGACAGCTCCTTGCGAACAGGTTTGTCCTGTGGCCGCAACCGTTCACACGGAAGAAGGTATCAACGCGATGGCCTACAACCGTTGTGTGGGTACCCGCTACTGTGCGAATAACTGCCCATACAAGGTTCGTCGCTTTAACTACTTCAACTTCAACGAAGGTGTCGGTGTCGGTTATGGCGTCAAGGCGTTTCCTGGAGAGGTTCAGGAAGCGAATCGCAAGCTGGCCCAACTTGTGTTGAATCCCGAAGTGACGGTCCGCGGGCGTGGTGTGATGGAGAAATGCACGTACTGCATTCAGCGTGTTGAGTCGGCGAAGGTCGAAGCAATTAAGGATGGTGGACGGGCGATCCGCGATGGCGATGTGCAGACCGCTTGCCAGCAAGCGTGTCCAAGTAAAGCCATTGAGTTCGGCAACTTGGCTGATCGCGATTCGGCTGTTTCCATGGCGCACAAAGACAATCGCAGTTACTTCGTCTTGGATCAATTGAACGTGAAGCCGCGTACTGCTTATTTGGCGCGAATAAGAAACACGCACCCGTTGCTGATGACCGAGGCTCAGATCGACCATCTGAAACACGAGGGGCATGCTCCGCACGGGCACGGCGATCCCGCCGAGGGTCATGATGAACATGGTGCCGATGAGCCGCATGAGAACCATGACCATGCTGACGAGCATCCCAAGCCGGAAGAGAATGCCGTGCTCCCCGTATTAGGTGAACGAATCCGCGTTGTGGTTTAGTTCTTTATCGCTTGCAGAAAACGATCATCAAGAATTTGTAGAGTAGACAAGACAATGGCAATTGCCGTTCCGAATAAGCTCGATAACACATACGAACAACCCAACCAGCGAGCACCGCTGGTGCTGGGTGAATCGACAACCTACCACACGATTACCGAATCGGTCTCGTCCATTGCGGAGCGAATGCCCAGTAAGGGTTGGATCGTCGCGTTCTTGATTTGCGCGCATGTTGCGGCGTTCTTCGGCATTTTGATCGCTTACTTGATCTATACAGGTGTCGGCGTTTGGGGAAACCGGTCACCGGTTTTCTGGGGCTGGCCGATTGTAAACTTCGTTTTCTGGGTCGGTATCGGCCACGCGGGAACGTTGATCAGCGCCATTTTGTTTTTGTTTCGCCAAGATTGGCGGACAAGCATCAACCGCGCGGCTGAAGCAATGACGATTTTCGCCGTCGTTTGCGCCGGGACGTTTCCTGGGATTCACGTGGGGCGTGCTTGGTTGGCGTACTGGCTGTTTCCGTATCCGAGCTTGAACCTCTGGATGTGGCCGCAGTTCCGAAGTCCCCTGCTGTGGGACGTGTTCGCCGTCAGCACGTACGCAACCGTCTCGTTGCTGTTTTGGTATATGGGCATGGTTCCCGACCTGGCGACCTTCCGCGATCGGTCGAAGAATAAGTTTCGTCGATTTGTGTACGGCGTGCTGTCGTTGGGTTGGAGCGGTTCGGCTCGCCACTGGCATCGCTACGAGAAAGCTTATGCATTGTTGGCGGCCTTGGCGGCACCGTTGGTATTGTCGGTTCATACGATCGTTTCGTTCGACTTCGCGGTCAGCCAACTTCCCGGCTGGCACACAACGATCTTCCCACCATACTTCGTCGCTGGTGCCGTGTTCAGCGGTTTTGCGATGGTGATCACGCTGTTGGTTCCTTGTCGCAGCATGTTCAAGCTCGAACATCTGATTACCATCCGCCACTTGGAGAATATGAATAAGGTTATTCTGGCGACCGGTTCGATCGTTGGACTGGCGTATGGAACGGAGTTCTTTATCGCATGGTATGGTCAAGTCCCAGCGGAGAAGTTTGCCTTTATCAACCGGGCGTTTGGACCATACTGGTGGGCTTACTGGATTATGGTGACCTGCAACGTTATCAGTCCGCAGCTCTTTTGGATGCGATTTTTCCGCACGAACTTAGTGGCCATGGTCATCGTTTCCATTTTCGTGAACATTGGGATGTGGTTTGAACGATTTGTCATCGTGGTTAGCTCACTGTCGCGAGACTATCTGCCAAGTGCTTGGGGATACTTCACGCCGACGTGGGTCGATGTGGGAATGTTGATTGGCAGCTTCGGTCTGTTCTTTACATTGTTCCTGCTGTTTTGCCGGTTCTTACCGATCATCGCAATGAGCGAAGTTAAGGCGGTGTTGGCGCATCAGATTCATGTCAAGCATGCGGCCGAGCATGGAGAAACGCACTGACTGATACGTTGCCAGCCCTTTTGAATACTGATTTGTTTTAATCCTTACTGATTTATGGATGCTTCGCCGAACATGGCCGAATCCTCTTCCGAAACATCGAAAACCCGTGGTGTTGTTGCCGAATACGACACACCCGAAGCGTTGATCGCCGCTGCGAATCGCGTACGTGAAGCGGGTTTTACAAAGACCGATGCGTTTAGTCCGTTCCCGGTTCATGGAATTGACGAAGCGATCGGGATTAAGCCCACAATTCTGCCGTGGATCGTGCTGACCGCCGGGACAATCGGTTGCATCACCGGTCTGACGATGGAAGTGTGGATGAACGCGATCAGCTATCCCTACATCATTTCGGGGAAGCCTTACATCAGTCTCCCCGCGTTCATTCCGGTTTCCTTTGAACTAACGATTCTGTTTTCGGCATTCGCCGCGTTCTTTGGACAATGGTTCTTGAATGGCTTGCCCAAGTTCAGCAACCCGATGTTCACAAGCCCAAAGTTCGACGCCGCCACGGATGACAAGTTCTTTCTGTTCATTGATGCCCGTGATAAGCGCTTCGATGACAAGGGAGCCAGGGCGCTCTTGGGAGATACATCTCCTCTTTCGGTTGACGATGTGATCGACGATCCCTCACCAGCGTCGATGCCGAAAGCGATCTATCTGGTGGTGATCGCGCTTGCCGTGCTTAGCGTCTTCCCGTTGCTGGTCATCGCCAACATGCGAGTGACGAAGAGTTCGAGTCCAAGGTTTCACATCTTCTGGGACATGGACTTCATGCCCTACAAGGAAGCGCAAGAAGCCACAATTCTGTTTCGCGACGGACGCGCCATGCGACCACCGGTACCAGGCACGGTGATGCGTGACGATTCAAATCTCCAGTTGGATTATCAGCTTGGAATTCAGTTGGATGAATTGGCGAAGATCGATGCCGATCGCGCAACGCGTTTGGTGAACTTGGTCCAGAATCCTGATGCCCAAGCGGCCGCCGCTGAGCAGCCAGCCGCGCCGGAGGAAGTTGTTGACAACACACCTTGGGTGACCGACAACCCACTGCCAATCAACCTGGAGACGCTGAGTCTGGGTCGGCAGAAGTTCGAGATTTACTGTGCGGTTTGCCACGGCAGGGATGGATTCGGCAATGGGCTGGTGAATCAACGCGCTCAGAAGATTCTCGCCACCACTTGGTCGCAGCCATCGTCACTGCACGAGGATCGACTGCTGGAAGGCAAGATGGCGGATGGCAAATTGTTCAACACAATCTCTAATGGCATTCGCAAGATGCCCGGTTATGCGTCACAAATTCCCGTGGCCGATCGCTGGGCGATTGTAGCTTATGTCCGTGTTCTGCAGGCAAGTCGCAATGCGTCTGCCGATCAGCTCCCCGCCGATCGACGTTCTAAATTGGTCCGCGAAGCTGAAGTGCTGAAGCGAAAGCTCGAAGCCGAGGAAGCTGAACGACAGAAGAAGGCGGCGGAAGCTGCGGCAGCGAGCGATGTTCCCGCCAAGGAAGCGGAAGGAGTTGTGCCGGACACTGCGGAACCGAAGGCTCCCGAAGCTGAGAAGGAATCGGCTGCTGCAGGCGAAGCGGACGGAAAACCTGCTGCTGCCGACGCGGAGGAGAAGCCTGCGAGCGACGCTCCCGCTGGTGACGCTCCCAGTGATCCGAAATCCGACGATGCCGCTGGTGGCGACGAGAAGAAGACCGAAGAGAAGCCGACGACCGAAGACGAGGCGAAGCCTAGCGACGACGCAAAGGAAGACAGTGACGGCGGTTCTCAGGCTACCGAGCAAGCGGAAGAAAAGGCTGCCGAGGAAAAACCAGTCGTCGAAGAGGTGGATGGCGATTCGGAAGATGAAGACGCGACCGAAGCTGATAATTGAATGTATACCGTACGTGGTCTGGAATGATGCTTTTGCATTTAATGAGCCGAATCACCTCATTTTCGGCCACGCGACGTTTAAATGTTGGAACGTTGGATAATCGAAATGACGGGCCTAGCCGGTGAATGGTTTACCGTCGGTACAACGAATAAGTAGTCAAGCATTGTCCTGCTGCGTTTAAATTTAAGAACAATGACCAAAGAATCAAACGATCGATCACTACAGCTTCCCGAGTCGCTCGGCAGCATCCAGTTACCGCTTCTTTTTGGCGGTGCGGTTGCCGTCTTGGTCGGGATCGTCGCGGGCCTCATGTCGCCTAACGGAGTGTCGCATTCGCTTCACGCTTACCTGACGGCGTTTGTGTTTTGCTTGACAATCAGCCTCGGTGCATTGTTTTTCGTTATCATCCAGCATCTTTGCCGAGCCGGTTGGAGTGCTTCGGTACGCCGAGTTGCCGAAATCATGATGGCGATGCTTCCACCGTTGGCGATTCTGTTCCTTCCAATCCTGGTCTATGTATTGGTTTTTGACACGGGAAGTCTTTATCCTTGGAACGAAGCGGGATGGAGCGAGTTGTCTAAGCCTCATCATGAAAAGGCGAAGATCCTTAATCCGACGGCTTATGCGATCACTTACGCTGTGATCTTCGGACTATGGTGTCTGCTTGCACGTTTTTTCTGGGGCAACAGCCGCAGGCAGGACGACCTGGGAGACATGTCACTGACGGCGAAAATGCAGAAGTGGAGTGGTCCGGCGACCATGATCTTTGGTCTCTCGGTTACCTTCGCTTCCTTTATCTGGATCATGTCGCTCGACCCGATGTGGTTCAGCACAATGTTCGGCGTCTATTTGTTTGCTGGGTCGATGCTCGCATTTTTCGCGATGATGTCTTCAGCGATTTATGTTCTTCAGGCACGTGGAGCTCGTTGATGAGGTTAACGAAGAACACTTCCACGACCTAGGCAAGTTTACGTTCGGCTTTGTGGTTTTCTGGGCCTACATTGCTTTCAGTCAATACATGCTGATTTGGTACGCCAACATTCCTGAGGAAACGGTGTGGATGTTGCATCGCCAGGGGGAAGGGCTCCAGGGATGGTCCTGGATTTCGATTTCGTTGGTGTTACTCCATTGGTTAGTTCCATTCTTTGCGGTGATGTCGCGGCACATGCGTCGCTGGCCCAAGTGGATGGCCATGTGGGGACTGTACATTTTGCTGATGCATTATGTCGATCTTTACTGGGTCATCATGCCTGAAGCTGGTCACGAGAATTACCTGGTTTTCGGTGGTGTCATGGGGCTGGTTAGCTCTGTGTTGTGTCTTCTGGGAATGTTCGGTTTATATGTTGGAGTGATGCTTCGCGTCGCATCGGGCATTCCTCTGATTGCAGTCAAGGATCCGCGACTACCTCAGGCGTTACATTTCCAGAACATTTGATATCGGTCTGCGACGAATTGCCCTGGATGCAATCAGTTATAACGAAAGCAGCGTTTTATGGCTCAACAATACGACGACTTAGACAACAAGAAAATCTTCGCTTACAGTTTGATCTTCGTTGTGGGAACAGTGATCACGATCATGTTCGTGGCGTTTGTGTTCCACTGGATGGATGAGGGCGAAGAGGCCCGAAAAATGGTCAATACCGAGTACACGCAATATAATGCGATCTTGGACCAACAGACCGAAAGCCTCAATGAGTATGTGGTTGTCGACCCGCTTACGGGACGATTTGGGATTCCCATTGAGAACGCAATGCGGACTGCAATCAACGAACAGAAAAACGATGACCCGAAGAACACAGACGAAACGTAACTTGCCAGTCATCACACAATTGGGCTTGTGTGTTGTCGGGTTGTTGTTTTCAAACACCGCTGTCCACGCACAACTGCTGACTGATCTTCCACAGAACATGCAGGATGTTGGTGTGGAGCAACGGATCGGGGAATCGCTTCCGCTGAATGCAAAGTTCCTGGATGAAAGCGGTCGGAAGGTTGTCTTGGGAGAATACTTCAAATCCGAGATTCCTGTTCTGCTGACGTTGAATTACAGTGATTGCCCGATGCTGTGTAGCATGCAGTTGAACAAGCTTGTGGAGTCGTTGTCGGAACTCAGTTTGAAAGTGGGACGGGACTTCCAAATTGTGACCGTTAGTATTGACCCAAGAGAATCGCCATACAAAGCGAAGCAAACAAAAGCGAAGTACATTGCTGGTCTGAGACAACCCGGCGCGTCGGACGGGTGGCACTTTTTGACCGGTCAACAGTCAGAGATTCGAGCGTTATCCGAAGCTGTTGGCTTTAGGTACAAGTTCATTCCTGAGACGGGTGAATTTAGTCATGCGGCAATGCTCGGTTTTTGCACTCCCGACGGGAACATCAGCAGCTATTTGTTGTTGATCGATTATCCGCCGGAGCAATTGAAACTTGGATTACTCGACGCGGGGGGAGGAAAGATTGGCAACTTGGTTGACAATTTCCTTCTGTATTGTTCGGTTTACAACGCTGCCGAGGGGAGTTACACGGCAAGCGCGTGGAAGATCATGAGAGTTTGCGGGGCTTTGACCGTTATATTGTTATTGGTTGGCTTGGTCCCCTATTGGCTTGGGAAACGAAAGCCGGCCGGTCATCAAGAGGGGCATGCGTCGTCTTTTGATCCGGGGCGGATCGGAGCTTCGACGGTCGCGGGGCCGCGTTCCTATTAATTGGACATTGTTTGTCGAATACTATGAGCAACACTTTTTTTATTCTGGCTGATGTTTCGGATGGTTTTTGGTTCCCGAAGACCTCTTCAACGTTTGCAAACGAAGTTGATTTTGTCTTCATGGCGATCCTTTGGATCAGTGTCGCGTTCTTTGTTCCCATGATGGGATACATGGCTTGGGCGGCGATGAAGTACAAGAAGCCGAAAGGTGTCAAAGCTGAGAGCAAAGCAACACACAACACGGCTTTGGAGCTTGCTTGGTCGGTCGGTCCGTGCTTTCTCTTGATTTGGATGTTCTATCGAGGAAGCGTGGGATACTTGAACATGCAGGAACCACCGAGCAACGCCCGCGAAGTCGGCGTGACCGCTCAACGATGGTCTTGGCTGTTCGACTACGGCAGAGGGATCATGAATCCAGAGTTGCACTGCGTCAAAGGAGAGCCGACAAAATTGGTGATGCGTTCAACGGACGTTTTGCATTCGATGTACATTCCGGCTTTCCGTGTCAAGAAAGACGTTGTTCCGGGCGTTACAACTATGTCTGGTTTGAACCGACAATGAGTTCCGATGCGTTGACCGATGCGGAAATGATGTACAAGAGCGACGCCCCGAGAAGCTGGCAATATTTTGAATCAGGGTAAGTATTTCGACTTCTACTGCACAGAGTATTGCGGCAAGGACCATTCGGTCATGCAGGGGAAAGTGGTCGTGCATGAAACTCAGGAGGAGTTTGAGGCATGGCTGGAATCGGCAAATCGCCGCCCGGATGATCAGACACCCGAACAGTATGGCGAGTTCCTATACACGACGCGTGGATGCAAGGGCTGCCACAGTTCTGATGGAAAGCCAGGTCAGTGTCCAACGTTTTTGAACAGCTATGGGACGGTTCACGAATTTGCGGACGGTGGGTCGGCTGTCGCCGATGAAAATTATCTGCGGGAATCGATTTTGAACCCGAAAGCAAAGATCGTGAAGGGATTCCCTCCGGTAATGCCTTCCTTTCAAGGACAGTTGAACGAAGATCAAATCAATTCTTTGATCGCTTATATCAAGTCATTAAAGAAGTAACGATCCGCGTGGCCTGGCGATCCAGTGATTCGCTGTGACAAGGCCGAGGCGGATGAATATACGTCGTGTGGCCGAAAATGAGGTTGTTCGCTTCATTAAATGCAAAAGCATCATTTCAGACCACGCACAGTACAACGAGCTCAGACATAACACATTTTTCAATTTGAAGTTTTGAGGACAGAAGCATGTCGCAATCTGCAAACCGTAGATCATGCGTCCAAAGATAATTTTCTGACTTACTCCAAGGAGTCCTTTCCTGGGTCGTAACGCTCGATCACAAGCGAATCGGGATCATGTACCTGATCGGCGTAATGGTGAGCTTTGCGCCGGGGAATCCTGGCTGCTGATTCGGGCTCACTTGTATAATCCGGCGGGAAGCTTTCTCTCCAACGATGCGTACAATCAGTCTTCACGCTTCATGGTGCGGTGATGATCTTCCTGTTCATCATTCAAGTATACCGGCGGCTCAGGAAACTTCCTCGTCCCGGTCATGCTCGGTGCGAAGGACGTGGCGTTCCCCCGTTTGAATTTATGCAGTTTCTATCTGTGGTGTATTGGTGCAATTTTTTTCATATTTGCATTGTGTACCACCGGATTGGATACTGGATGGACATTCTACACGCCCTACAGCACGACGACATCGACATCGGTAATCGCCGCGACAACCGGGGTTTTCATTCTCGGCTTTAGTTCGATCTTTACCGGGCTGAATTTCATCGTGACGGTTAACACGATGCGTCCGCCGGGAATGACTTGGTTCAAGATGCCATTGTTCTTGTGGGCCATCTATTCGACGGCTGTCATTCAGGTTTTGGCGACTCCCGTGCTTGGCATCACGTTATTACTGCTTATTTGCGAGCGTCTGATGCATATCGGCATTTTCGATCCAGCGTACAATGGCGACCCTGTGGCGTTTCAGCATTTCTTTTGGTTCTACAGCCATCCTGCTGTTTACATCATGATTTTGCCTGCGTTTGGAATCATCAGTGAGTTGATGAGTGTCCACAGCCACAAGAGCATCTTCGGTTATCGATTCATTGCCTTAAGCTCGATTGCGATCGCTTTGCTGAGCTTCTTGGTATGGGGACATCACATGTTCACGAGCGGAATGTCCGAGATCACAACCATCATCTTCAGCGCGTTAACGTTCACGGTATCGGTTCCCTCGGCCATCAAAGTTTTCAACTGGCTGGCCACCATGTATAAGGGTTCGATCAGCCTGACGACCCCAATGTGCTACGCACTGTCCTTCATGTTCTTGTTTACGATCGGCGGGCTCACGGGACTCTTCCTTGGAACCTTGACGACGGACCTGCACTTGCATGATACGTACTTTGTGGTTTCACACTTTCACTACGTCATGATGGGCGGAACGCTTGTCGCCTTTCTGGGAGGTGTGTTCCACTGGTGGCCGAAAATGACCGGCAAGATGTTTAATGAGACCTGGGGTCGTGTATCCGCTTTGGTGGTCTTCATCGGGTTTAATCTAACGTTCCTTCCTCAGTTCGTTCTGGGAAGCCGGGGGATGCCGCGACGCTATGCAACGTATGATCCAGAGTTCACCGGCTTGCATCGCATGTCAACGGTGGGGGCTTTTGTGCTTGGTCTTGGGCTGGTTATCGCATTGTTCGTTTTGCTCTATTCCCTTTATCGAGGGAAGAAGGCCCCGCGGAATCCTTGGGGCGGTGCGACACTGGAATGGCGATGCGCTAGCCCGCCACCGTATTACAACTTTGAACGCCCTCCGGTTGTCGGGAATCCGTATTATTTCGAGAATATCGAATACGATGCGAAGTCCGATGATTATGTGTTCACCGAACCCGAACGCAAAATTGTTCCTCCGGAACCTGCTCCTCAGCCTGAGCACGTTGAGGCTGAAAAGCACAACTGATATTTGGTATTTCGGGGAAGCTTTGATGAGCTCCCTCTCTTTGTTCGACAATCTACATTTTCATCTAACAGAAGAACGGCCAGCCAATGGCAACTGCTGAAATCGATCAAGACGGCCACGCACACGACCATTCCGATCACCACGACCATCCCGCGTTCTTGGCGCACCATTTCGATTCGCCCGAGCAACAATATGATTCGGGCAAGTTGGGAATGTGGCTGTTCTTGGTGACGGAAATTCTGTTCTTCAGTGGTTTGTTTTGCGCTTATGCGATCTACCGCTCTTTGCGTCCCGAAGTCTATGCATTTTGCAGTCAGTTTTTGAACACCGAACTTGGTGCGATCAATACGGGCGTGTTGTTGTTCAGCAGTCTTACGATGGCTTGGGCGGTGCGTGCGGCTCAGTTGGAACAGCACAAAGTCACGGTGGGAATGATCGCCGCAACGATCAGTTGCGCCGCAATTTTCTTGGGTGTCAAAGCCGTTGAGTACTCGCATAAGTGGGATATGGGACTGTTGCCTGCGGGAATGTACAGCTATGACCCAGTGGCCGAACATCACGAGGGACTTTCGCACTACTTGATCGCGATCTCGATCGTGCCTTCGATTGTTTTGATTGCGTTGATCGGGTTGTTCATCTATGGGAAGGCTGCTGGCAAGCAGTTCCTCGCCAGTTGTGCCGCTCCCTTAACCGTTGCTGCCGCGTGTTATTTTGTTGGTGTCGGCCTCGGGGTTTTCCTTGAAAGCCGCGCGGCCGCCGCAGGGCATGATTCTCATGCCGAGGGTTCTGCGTTGGCGGCCATTGGTCATGCCGATGGGCTTCCACCGAGTAAGATCCTCGAGGGCCCTTTGGATCACGCGACCGAGGATCCGCCAACCATTGGAATTGGAACCGGCGATGAAGCTGTGGGTATCATGGCGGCTGACGCTACGAACACCGGCATTCGTTCGGAACTCGATGCGCTTAGGGCTCAAGAGGAGATGGCCTCTGGTGCGTTTGTCGATGAATATGACGGTGTTGATCCTTTCTACGATCGGCCTATCGAGAATGTCAATTCAAACTCGCTCGCCGGTGTGTTTTTCAGCATCTACTACTGCATGACGGGTTTGCATGCGATCCATATCATTGCCGGCATAGGTGTTCTCGCTTGGCTTTTGGTGCGGGCGGTACGACAAGACTTCTGTAGTCAATACTTTGGTCCAGTCGATTATGTCGGGTTGTACTGGCACATCGTCGACTTGATTTGGATCTACCTGTTCCCGCTGTTGTATTTGATTGGCTAGCGTTGTTGTCGAGGATGTTCGTTGTGCCGCCGCATGATGAGCGTCGAGGTTGGAACTTTATTCAAATTTGTGCTTTCACTTAGGTAGGTTGAATTATGGCATCGCACGGCGATCATGCTGACGGTGAGTTTGCACATCCAATGCCGATTTGGATGTTGCTGTTCGTTTTCGTTGCGTTGACGTTTCTGACGATCCTTACCGTCTTCCAGGCGAGTTTTTCATTGGGCAACTGGGAAATCTGGCTGTCGATGATCATCGCATCGATTAAGGCGACGCTTGTCATGGCGTTCTTCATGCACTTGGCTTTTGACAAGCCGTTCAACGTGATCATGTTTCTGAGTTCGTTTTTGTTCGTAACGTTGTTTGTTGGGTTCTTGCTGATGGACACGAATGCGTACGATGACAAGATCATTGTGAAGCCGGTTGCCGAGACGTTGCAGTAACATATATCTTCCTGATTGAGCATTCCCCGTCTTGCTGCTACAAACAGGGGAATGCGTTACGTCGAACTGCATTGCAGATCCAACTTTTCTTTTCTTCAGGGTGCGTCACATCCCTGTGAACTGGTATCCCGGGCGTCGGAGCTTGGGTATTCTGCTTTGGCGATTACGGATCGAGCTTCACTTGCCGGGATTGTGCGGGCTCATTCAGCGGCGAAGGATCTGGGTTTAAAGCTGCTGATTGGGGCGGAGCTTCACTTCACCGATGCACCATCGATCGTTTGTTGGGCAACCAGTCGTGAGTCTTACGGTCGCTTGTGTCGCCTGCTGACGACTGGACGACGTCGAGCCGAAAAGGGCGAGTGCGAGCTTTGTTGGGATGATCTTGTCAGTCACGAAGATGGCTTGTTGGCCGGCGTTCTTGTTGAAAATTCAGTGCCGGAAGCAGATCGAAGAGAGCGTCCCTTGATCGATGGGTTGGAACGATTTCGAGAAGTCTTTGGTGATCGTGGATACTTGTTATGCAGTGCTCATCGCGGAGTCGACGACGAGGAACGGCTGGAATGGTTGTCGGGTCTGGCGCGACGTACGTCGATTACGCCAGTTGCGGCTGGCGATGTGTTCTATCACCTCCCTGAACGGTTATTGTTATACGACTTGCTGACCGCGATACGGACGGGGACGACCGTCGACCGTGTCGAAGGAATGCGATTGCCAAATAGCCAGTATCATCTTCGGTCAATGAATGAGTTGGCAAGCATCTATCGGGGACGATCGGAACTGCTTGAAAGAACAGTCGAGGTTGCGAATCGTTGCGAGTTTTCACTCGATGTCTTGAGGTACGAGTATCCAGAGGAAGACCTTGCTCCAGATGGAGTCACCGCGATGAACTTCTTAAAGCGGCTTGTATGGGACGGGGCGAGAACACGCCATCCAGAGGGTGTTCCCAAACGATTGATTGAGTTGTTGCGTCATGAACTGCGGTTGATCGAAGAATTGCGGTACGAAGCCTACTTCCTGACGGTTTGGGATCTGGTGCGGTTTGCCCGTAGTCGAGATATCTTGTGTCAGGGACGCGGCTCGGCGGCAAATTCGGCTGTTTGTTTCTGCTTGGGAATCACATCAATTAATCCAGCGGAAATGGACCTGCTGTTCGAACGATTCATCAGCCGCGAGCGCAACGAGGCTCCGGATATTGACGTCGACTTCGAGCATCACCGGCGCGAGGAAGTACTGCAATATCTTTACACCAAGTACGGTCGCGATCGGTGCGGACTGACGGCTACGGTGACCTGCTATCGAACCAAAAGTGCGATCCGCGAGGTGGGTAAGGCGTTGGGCGTTTCGCCTGATTGTACGGATAGCTTGGCGAAAGCGTCGGAGAGATATGGCGAACCCGACTTCGCGGAACTCTCATCAAAAGCCGGACTGCGACTCGATGGCGAGTTGGGAAGACGCTTCACCTACTTGGTTGAATCGCTGCGCGGCTTCCCAAGGCACCTATCGCAGCATGTTGGTGGAATGGTGATGACACAGGGCAAGCTGTGCGAACTGTGTCCGATCGAAAATGCCGCAATGGATGATCGAACGGTCCTGCAGTGGGACAAAGATGATTTGGACGAGTTGGGAATTCTGAAAGTTGATTGTCTTGCATTGGGAATGTTGACGGCCATCCAACGTTGCTTCGCTATGGTGAGCGAGCATTACCATGAAGAATTGACGCTGGCCAATATTCCTCAGAACGATCAGGCAACGTATGACATGATCTGCGCGGCCGATACGGTGGGCGTTTTTCAGATTGAAAGTCGCGCCCAGATGAGCATGTTGCCTCGGTTGCGACCACGATGTTACTACGATCTTGTCATTGAAGTGGCGATTGTGCGCCCCGGACCGATTCAGGGAAACATGGTGCATCCTTACTTGAGGGCACGTCAAGATCCATCCACGGTGAAGTATCCGAATGACTCCATTCGTCGTGTATTGGAGAAAACGCTTGGCGTTCCGATCTTTCAAGAGCAAGCGATGAAGCTTGCCGTTGTTGCCGCGGGCTTCACGCCAGGCGAGGCTGATCAGTTACGTCGGGCGATGGCCGCATGGCGACGTCCTGGCGTCATTGATCAGTTTCGAAGAAAATTGCTGGCCGGGATGCGAGCGAGGGGACTGGATGAAGCGTTTGCGGAACATGTTTTCAATCAGATCAGGGGATTTGGAGAGTATGGCTTTCCCGAGTCCCATGCGGCAAGTTTCGCCCTGTTGGTGTACGCGTCCGCTTATCTGAAACGCCACTTCCCGGCTGCGTTCTGCGCGTCGATTCTGAACAGTCAGCCAATGGGCTTTTATTCACCGGCTCAGCTTGTTCGCGACGCGCAGCAACATGGCGTTAGCGTCTTACCGCCGGATGTGAACTACAGCGACTGGGACTGCACACTTGAGGAATCGACGGAAGGCGATTCTTGTCCCTATGCGGTTCGATTGGGATTGCGAATGATCCGAGGGCTCCCCGAGGCGATCGCTCATAAGATTGTCGAGACGCGACGTCTGAATGGACGATTCGCCGACCTTTCAGGACTTGTGCGGCGAACGTCGGTTGGTCAAGCGATCACGAATTTGCTTGCCGATGCCGACGCGTTGCGTAGCATGACCCATGACCGTCGCGCGGCATTGTGGCAATCTTTGGCCCAGGATCAGCAACCAAAAGACGCTCCGCTGTTCGATTTAAACGATGCGGAACTCGATGAACCGGTTCCCGATGCTTTGGGAAAGCTTTCATCCATGGAGGAGGTCCATGCCGACTACAGTACACTTGGACTAAGCCTTCGCGCCCATCCGATCTCATTTTTTCGCGAGCATCTGAACGAATGGAGTGTATCAACCGCCTCGCAACTGTCCGGCCTTCGTGACGGTCAGCACGTTTGTGTCGCGGGATTGGTGGTTCTGCGTCAGCGACCGGGAACCGCGAAGGGATTACCTTCGTAACTCTGGAGGACGAAACCGGCTCCATCAATTTGGTCCTCTTTCCTTCGGTGTGGCAACAGCATTTCGCGGTCGCCCGTTCCAGTAACTTCTGGTTGGTGCATGGAAAGTTGGAAAACCGGATGAACGTCATCCACGTGGTCGCAAGTCGATTGGAGGACCTTTCCGAACAGTTTGAATCGGTCGACATTCAATCCCGCGACTTTCATTGATGACGCAATCGCTATTTCCCGCTATTCGTTCAGGTCGCCAAGACTATTGGCGAGAACGCAACACGGCATCGGCGTGCTTTGCGAATAGCCCGCGTAGATCCTTCTGATAGGTCTCAAGAATGTTCTTGCCAACGTCGTTGTGATCACCGCAACGATACAACGCGCGAGCCAAGATGATTTCTCTTAGCGGTTGGCTTCGCGTCTCGTTCCCCGATGTCGCCACATCGGTCTGAATGTCTAAAATGGCATGCCCCGTCATACCGTCTTTCCGCAGCAATTCGGCAAGCGGCCTGGCGGCTCGGCGATCCGCAATCGTTTCCAACGCCATTGCAACGGCGCGATGATGGGAGAACTCGGTGCTTGCATCGAGCGTTTGCAACTTCTTGAGGACGACATCCAGCGAACGGGGGTCGCCGGATTTGCCCAACGCAATAAGATGCGAGTCCAGACGGGAAATGCTTCCCCCGTATTGTCCCATGCCGCGGAAATTCCAACCTTCATCCCATGAAGATTCTTCGATCTCGTTAATCAGTGAATCGCTTCCCGTGGCGTCACCGAGCATCCCCAAGATGTTCGCATAAACGAGTTGGTCATCCTTGGATGAGGCTTTCGCGTATGCCTGTTTGAGAAGCGGGAGAGCAGCCTCACTTTGATCCAGGATGATTGAAAGTCCACGATAATCATGAATCACGGATGCGACCGCAGCCGCGAGTTGTTCGGAATCCGGCGGAGATGCATCTTGCTGATTGAGAACGTCCGCTTCGAGGGAGCCAATTTCAACCAGATGCTTTTGCAAGGCATCGAGATTGATTGAACGCAAGGACGAATTCTCGGCAGCCGCCATTGCAGCAGCCATCCCCGCAGCGTATCCCTGATTCTGAACGCAAGCCTGCATTCGCAGAATGGGCATGGCATCGCGGTGCGCGCTGATTGCAAGCCCGGTCACCAGGACGCCATCGAGTCTTTTGGGCAGCAATGCGCGATACGGAACCGGAACCGTCATCTGCTTTTTGTCGGGGAAATTGATCAAGAAGACAGGATGCACCGTGTACCCATGCGTGTCAAAGTTGCTTTGATGCATCGCAATCGTATCGGAATAGGTCTTGCCATTCATCAGATCCAGCGGCGTGATGAATAATTCACCGACGATGCGTCTTCGTTCCCGAGAGTCGATGAAGGGGGAGATATCATAGCTGGACTTATACTTGCGTCTTGCCGATACAATCATCCGCCATTGATCAACTGGATCGGAATCATCCGAGAAGGAATAGTCCGTATTCGTATAGCCGGTTCCCAATGCTCGTGGTGACAGACCGGTTCCCTGCATGGCGACATGGTCAGCCGACGTCGTGATCGTCTCCGCGCCCGCCGCGGCCGCAATGTCGGCATTTCCTGTTGAATCGACAACGGACTTGGCCAAGACGACTCCGCGTCCCTCGGGCGTCGCGACGACAACGCCTTTGACAAAATCGCCTCCGACGACAGCACCGACGCCCAGGGTCGAAAACCAAATCTCGCCACCCGACTTTAAAACTTCGCGACGCCAATATTCTCGCTTTGTTACCGGGTTCCAACCTCCTTGCCTTTTTGGACCGCCGAGAGCGGCGACACCACGATCGACTTCGGTCGTAAATCCCTTTCGATATCCGTGATAATAGCTGCTGATCAAGCCAAGGGTTCCGACACCGCCGAGGTGATCCTGGTACTCGACCAACAACGTTGAAGCCCCCTTTCGACCGGCCGCGATCGCCGCGGGAACGCCACCCGTTCCACCGCCGATGACCACGACATCATACTTGCCGAGCACGGGCAAACCGCGATCCGGGGAGAGTACGGTGGGCAGCCCCTGATCCGTCGGACGGGCTCCCTGCAGAAACTCTTTCACCGTCACAAATCGATTGGCGTCGCCGACGGCGTCGGATGCCACGACTAA
Source organism: Pirellulaceae bacterium (assembly GCA_041399105.1). Lineage (GTDB taxonomy): Bacteria > Planctomycetota > Planctomycetia > Pirellulales > Pirellulaceae > Rosistilla. Next base: position 60,209 of record JAWKTL010000038.1, read on the forward strand.
TTCGTCAGCCATATCGATCGTCGCGGCATCCTTTGCGGCAGCCTCCCCGATCCGCTTCCCTAATCGCATCAGATTCAACGGTCGGAGCAAGCGTTCCGCCGCGGATCGAGAAACATCGACACAACCGCTCAAGACCAACATTCGTTCAACGTTTGCTGGCCGACAAACCCGGAGATCGAGAGCGTTGGGATCGGAAGCATCGTCGGACGCGGACGTTTGCCCAACAATCGGGTCCGGGGGAACCTGGAACAGAAAATCGGATTCGTCGACCAATTCGGCATCGAAGGTTGCGTTTCGCATCTCCTGTTCCGCCGCCGCAAAGGATCGGAAACCGCCATCGGGCATCTCGATCCGCATCGTGCAAACTTGAACATCGTGCAGACCTTGCTTCGACGCAAACTGAACGCCCGGCTGGCTGACGTCCAATGTGTCCGTTGATTGCAGCGTGCTCCCGACGACCACCCGCTGGAAAGTATGCTCGCCGCTGGGATAAGGCTGGGCCTGAACTCCGCAGAGTCTTGCCGTTGTCGCTCGAATCGTTGCGTCGATAATGACCTTTGCTTTCACCGCTTGCCGACCAGCGCGATTGGCCATGACGATGCCGGCAACATGTCCATCTTGATCACGCAGCACATCGGTTACCGGAGAACCATAAAGAAAGCGCACTCCGGCGTCGATCAACGCTTGGTCAAGCGCATACTTCACCTGCATCGGAGTCGGTGCTTGTCGCTGCTGAATGACCTTTGCATCGGGCCGATCTTCGACGATGACCAGTTCTCCCAGCAGCATCCGCGAAGCGCGTTCGGTTTTTCGAACCAGAACTTTGATAAAGCTGCACGGTTGCTTGATCGACATCGACAAGTCAATCGGTGCCGATTCGGCACTATCGGTGAGACTCGGATTCTCGACGGTTCCCAAGCTGCGCCACAATTTGCCGTTTGGCGAAGTCCAAACCTCCATCCCCGCCACCTCGAACTCCTCGGCGCGTTGATACGCCAACAAATGCAATTCCTTCACCCGCTGATTCCCACTGAGATCCGCGATGATGGTTACATCTTCATTGAACTGAACCGAATCGTTGACGGCGTCAGTGAAGCGACGGTCAGACAATCGGGTGGGGGGAGAGGTTTCAGCGTGCTTGGTATCCGCTGGCCGATCCGCTTGATAGGCGAACGGAAGGCGAGCGGTCCAAATGCTGGTGCTGGCGGGGACATCGAACAGTTTGCGTTCCAGATCGGCTTCAGGCTGTTCATCCGCCTCGAGCCACAACCGCAACGTGCCGCAGACATCTTCTCCCAGGTAAGGTCGCGGAGCAGCTAAGAATACCGACGCGCCTTGCTCTGCGGCAGCGATCGCGGCGCTCACCGCCCCAGTTGTGCCGCCGACAACGACAACGTCTGCCTGGTAGGCGATTGGTATTTGCCGCTCCGTTTCCAAAACGGCTGACTGGCCACGCGTCGACGGAGACCAAACCAGTGCGGAAGAAATCCAAATAGCGACACAAACACGGTTTACAGGGTTCTTCATTTCGGTTCTTTGATCTCGTTCAGAATGTCCGTCAAAGTGATACGTTTACCAACAAGCATCCCATTATGGACAGCGACATCCCTCTTCACAAGCAAATCGGACGCGGCCGATAACGAACCGTCGCGGAAAAAGCAGTCAGCGGACTCCGAAGTTCGAAGTCCGCTGTCCGGAGCTTTATACCGTGCGTGGTCCGGAATGATGCCCTGGCGTCAAATGAAGCGAATCACCTCATTTCTGACCACGCGACGTATTAAGAGAAGTTTATCGGAACCGTGAGCCAACGCTCACCGTTTGATTTCACCGAAAGACTTATGTCGAGGTGCATGGCAGGTTTGATTGCTTCGGCAATCAATCATCAAAGATCAATCTCGATCTTCTCGGCGGAAGCGGCTTCGCGAAGTTTCACCAAAGCGCGAGCTTCGATCTGCCGAATGCGTTCCTTTGTGACTCCAAGTTCGTCACCGACCTCCTTCAACGTCTGCGGTTCGTTTTCGCGTCCCAAACCGAAACGAGCATTGATGATCCGTTGCTCGCGGTCGTCGAGACGATTGAGGATGCGATTGATTTGACGCTGCCGTCGTTGATGAGCCGATTCCTCGGCGATTGGATCCTTTCGATCGTCTTCGGCAACCAGAAAGAGTTCCTCGCCCGTCGTTCGGAAACGATCGCGATGCTTGAACTCATCGGGAATCGTGCGAGCAAAGTTCTTCATGATCGCCCAGCTTGCGTATGTGCTGAACTTGTTGCCGCGACCATAATCGAACTTCTCCACCGCACGGATCAAAGACATGTTCCCGTCACTGACCAAACCGAAGAAATCATCCGTGGATCCGACATGACGCTTGGCAATGGAAACGACCAATCGCAAGTTTGACTGAACAATCTTGTTCTTCGTTTGAACAGCTTGCTCGTAAACCGCTTCGATCTCATCCATCAACGCCGTTTTGGCATTCCCCACGCTCAGTTCTTCCCGAAGCTTGTTCGCCTTGTGCTTCAGATAATTCATCTTGCGGAAGAGGTGATGCTCCTGCTCTCGATCGAGCAAAGGAACATCGTACAAGCTTGCCAAATACGGAGGCAGTCCGCTGGGAACACGCAATTTGCGAGGTGTCTTCTCCGCCTCGGGCATCTCACCGAGAATCACCGTTTCGAGTTTCGCGTCATCGAATTCCTCGTTGTACATGTAGTCCAGCGGCAGCTCCATAATTCGAGCGGCACGCATTTCGATAAGAATTCGCTGAATGCTGCCACTGGTGCGACCGTAACGTTTGCACAATTGGGCCACGGACGTGCCGCGTCGGGCAAGCTGATAGATGGCTCGCTTGTCGTCTTCGGTCAACGCACCGCGATGATTCGGGAAAATCGCCAAACTCGGATTCTCGGAATCGTAGTTCTTGAGAGTGTAGCGAATCGTTTCCGCGCTCCGCTTCATCTGCACCGACAATCGGCGGGTGACCTCGGACAAGCTCGAACCACGAAGAGCCAACTGGCGGGCACGCTCGATCATTTCCCCCTTTTCATCGTCAGAGAGTTGACTAAAGCGTTCGCCTCGTTTGACTCGATCTTTGTTGTGGGAAACGAAATGCTCCACACTGCTATGCAGAAAGCCAACTCGCTTGCGACCATCGAAGAAGAACCGTCGGCTAACCAAGCCTTGGTCTCGCCAACGACTGATCGTCTTCGTTGAAACGTTAAACATCTTGCTCAGATCGTCTACCGTATGGACCGGCTCATTGGCTTCGCTAGCGGAGACATCCGCCGCGTCCGATACATCCTCAACGAACAAACGCAGGTCATGACGCACATCTTTGCCGTGAACCAATCGACGCGATGATTGCTCGGGACGATAGTCCGTGATGCGGTAGCACAGATAATCAAAGGCGTAATCTCTGTTAGCCTCGACTTCGGATAACAGCCGCTCGGCGCGCGCGGCTTGTTCCAACTTCACCGCTCGCGGAGCGAAGCGGAGTTGATCACGTAATTCTTTTACAGCTTGGTCGCGATAATCTTCGTGCATCACAGGGTTCCCCGTATACCGACAGAGACGGAATCCCTACGACCCCCGCGGGTCGCTCCGTCATAACTGTCTAATAGGCCCGGGTGTGCCTCGTCCTGAGGCAGGGTTTCAAAGGTGGTCGTCGGCAATACTCCTTGTCCACCGACGCAATGCCGCGATCGGAATCCACGTCCATCATTCATTGACAACGAATAACGGAGCGAAACAAATCGCACGCAATGTCAAGCCACCGCATCTCATATCTTCGACACCGTTATTGACTTGATTATTCAAATGCCACCACATCTTTAACGATCTGCCGCGTCGTTCATTGTGAACTTGAATACAAAAAGCAAACGCGTCAAAGCGAGGTTCCGTACTACGAATTAGAGGCCAAAACCGACCGAATCGTTCACAAAATTGCCGAAGTTTATGCCTAAGTGTCTGTTACGTCAGTACTTAAATTTTTTTTCGGCCCCGCGATCGCTTTCAATCGAATTTTGTAAGTTGTTCGTTTCGCGTCGATTGACCTTGTAAAAATTCTTCGCGACATCGTTTTGATGACACAATGTCGCATATTTGTCTCAGCCAACTGTCACTTCGGCAGTTGAACGCCATCATTGGCTTTGCTTCTGCATGCAAATTCCTTCGCCATGCCACAAAACTTGCATACCCTGCGAAGCAAAAAACTCTCTGCCAATCGAGGGGTCGCCGATGATCACGTCCCCGTTGGGAAGACTTCCGAAAGCGACGACGGAATGTCCCAAGCCAGGCACCCAACCCCAGTTGCTTTCATACCTGGGGTCATCGACGCCGCTGGTAGGCAAACGGATCATCAGCAGCACGGGTCACGGGGGAAGAAAAAGTAACAGTATAGTTCACGTGTGGTTCGGTGAGCGTTGGTCTGGGGCGAGGTTGGATGGATTGTTGAGGCGGGCGATGGGGTGGTTGTGGTATGAGGGCGCCAGTGGTCGACGGCGGGTTGAAGATGTTGGGGGCTGCGTTTTGATGTTGGCGCAGCGACGAGCACGCTCGAACGATGATTCGTTTGAGTTGCGAGCGTTCGGTGGGTGTGCTTCAGCAGCGTGCTGAAGGATCGGTGGCGATGTTCGCTTGCAGCGAGAATCGCATGGGGTGCTTGCACACATCGCTTAGCCAGCGGCGTACAAGTTGGTCAAGACACGGTCGGGAGGCCGCGTGTAGAGTTCGTAGTAGACGTCGCGAGTTCGCTTGCCGTGGCGACGTGATGTTTCGGCGACGGTCATTAGCTTCGCCATTCGCTTGGCACCTGAATCGGTGCGGCTGCCGAAGGTGATCTTGCGCAGAACGACAAGCGGACGTAGCGCCCGTTCTGCTAAGTTGTTGGTTGGGGAAACGCGTGGATCATCCAAGAAGACGAGCCACTCGCCGGGATGCCGAATCAACAACGCTTGAAGCTGGATTGCTTCTTCGTGCTCGACGTCGCATGTGAGAAGTCGGTCCAGTTCATCGCGAAGCCACTTCGCTTCCTGCTTCAGCTTTCGGTGACTGGTTTTGCCTTTGCGACGGTTGTGACAGAAGCGGCACGCACGTTTCACAAAGCGTCGGATATCGGCAAAGTACTGGAAGTCGATCGAGTCGGGTTCGACAAGCCGCTGCCAATCTTTTGCTTTGCGTGCGACATGGGCGAGGCATTTCTGCTTCGCACCAGCTACTGATGCAAAGTAGCCGCTGTAACAATCTGTCACGAGTGTGCCGCTAAAATCGTCGCCCAGAATGTCGCGAGAAACTTGCCCAGCACGTGTCGTGTCATATTGAAAGTAGATGTACTTCTCGTCGCCATGCACCCAGAAAAAGGAACGAGCGCCATCGGTCGTCCAGTACGTCTCATCGGCATGAACTGCACCATCGCTGCTGGCGAGCTTCTTGCGGATGTCTTCCACAATCGGTTCCGCTTTTTCCGCCAGCATTGTTTCAAAACCGATCAGTGCCGCTGGCGTAAAGGTGACCTTATATAGTTGCCCGATCACTTCTGGAACTTTGCGATACGTAATGCCAATTCCATTACGCAGCCAAGCTGCGATGCTGCGAAGCCCTGGCCCAATTCGGCTGCCGAGAATTTCACCATCACCGGGCTGCTGGACGTGCCGACCGCAGGCGTTGCACGTCGCGGCTTCATGCCGATAACTAACGACGCGATAGACATTCTCCACGATGTCTACTTGAAGATGCTCGACCGGGTCAAGCGATGGCAGTGCCGAGACTTTCCCATTGCAATGCGGACACCGCTTGGGGGCTTTCACGTCAACCGCCCAGTCATACTCCGTTGGCGTCGGTCGATACCAACCAGGATGTCCAACCGGAGCCCCTTTCTTCTTAGGCTCCTAATTGTCGCCTGGATCGGACGCTGGAGTCTCGTCTTTGGATTCTTCTGGCTCGGCATCCTTCTGCTCATTGGTAGCGAACTTATTTTGCCGTTCCAGCTTTAGTTCAAGCTTGGTCTGCTGCAGTTCCTTTTCCAGGCGAAGAACATCGTCGACAAGCCCCGA
>JAWKTL010000039.1:0-64952 GCA_041399105.1 Pirellulaceae bacterium
GCTCTGAAACGAACTGACCCTCGCTTTCGGGGAAAATCGCTGAACTATGAATTGCTAGCGTTCGGTTTGGCTTCAGAATCTTGCCCAGAAAACCCGATTTACGCAGATATTCGGAAGCATAAGCAGGGCTTTATACCGTGCATGGTCCAAAATGATGTCTTCGCGTTAAATGAAGCGAATCACCTCATTTCGGACCACGCGATGTATAAAAGGTAGCTGCGTTTGGAAACCACGCGAAGCAGTAGGATTATGTCTTACATTCAATACTGGCGACTTCGGCGAATGCCGTTCGGTGAAGTCCAAGGACGTGACGACTTCTTTGAAGGATCGAGCCAACGCGAAGCGGTCGCTCGATTGCGGTTTCTGGTCGGCAATGCTCGATCGGTCGGCTTGTTAATCGGTGAAGCGGGAACCGGTCGAAGCTCGCTTCTCCGCCATGTTGGTCGAAATGTGCTGTGGACGGATCTGGTTGTCGACGCGGTGCTCGTCTCGGGTTCCTTCGATCATGCTTCCCAGTGGCTGCAGCACTTGGCGACGCAGATGAACGCCGAAGACTATCGTCGCTCAACCGATGCGTGGCGTCGTGTGTGCGAAGCGATGGATTCCGCCAGTCGCCAGGATGTTCATAGCTGTCTGTTGATTGATGACGCCTCTCCGGCGGTGGCGCAAGCCGCGGGTCTTCTCGTCAACCGAACGCGTCATGCGACGGCGGTGCTCAGTTGCACGGCGGACGAGGCACCCGACTTGTTGTGCGCCATTGGCGGTTGTCCCTTGCGCATCGACATTCCAGATTGGAGCCTATCGGATTCGTCAAGCTTCATTCGCCAAAGTCTGATCAATGCGGGTGGAGATCCGGAAACGTTCGCCGACGCGGCGATTGTTCGCATCCACGAATTGAGCGAAGGTCGCGTTGCCGCACTATGTAAACTCGCCCAGCTTTCATTGCTGGCCGGAGCGGGAGCGCGAGCAACTCAAATCACACCGGAAATCGTTGAAGCCATTCAAAGTGAAATGTTGGTTGCCGCCTAGATCGGGCAAATCGTAGTGGACGATTTTGTCCTTCAGCATTCGCATTGAAACAAAGTTCAGCAGAAAGAATCCGCCGCATCGAGTATAATGTTGGCTGGTTGTTGCGTCGCGTGGCCGGAAGTAAGACGGATCGCTTGATTTGATGCGAACGTCTCTTTCCAATCCGTGTGACTTGACGAGATCAGTGAACGACTACAGAGCGGATTATTGAATATGCGAGGTCTCTCCGTGGCCACACTTGTGGCCTCCCTTTCGTTTGTCATTCTTCTTGGAAAGGGAACGATAGCAGAAGATGCGAAGCCGAAGCCGCTGCGCGCCTTGTTGATTGCCGGTGGATGTTGCCACGACTACGCTCGGCAGCAAGAAGCCATCCGCAACGGAATTCAGTCGCGAGCGAACGTTCGCGTGGACGTCTACTGGACCGACAACACAACCACCGCACCGATCTTCCCCCTGTATTCAAAGCTCAATTGGGCGGAAGAGTATGATGTGATCATTCATGATGAATGTGCAGCGGATATCAAGGACGAAGCGCTCGTCAATCGGATCGTTCAAATACATCAGAAGCTTCCCGCAGTCCATCTGCACTGCGCCATGCACAGCTTCCGCACGGGCAACGATGCTTGGTTCAAGCATTTGGGCTTGCAATCGAGTGGACATGGTCCGCAGCAGCCGATCGAGATCACCTACGTTGATTCGCGGCATCCGATCACCGCAACGTTGGAAAACTGGACGACGATCAACGAAGAGCTTTACAACAACGTCAAGCTTTTCGACGCGCATCCCTTGGCGGTCGGCAAGCAGAAGATCGGCGGAGGCAAGCCTCGCATCGACGAAGCGGTTGTCGCTTGGACAAACGAATCGCAAGGTGCTCGCAGTTTCAGCACGACGATTGGGCATAACACCGAGACGGTGCAAGACCCTCGATATCTGGAGTTGATCGCGCGCGGCCTTCTTTGGGCATGCGGAAAGCTGACGGATGAATACCTGCAACCGTACAGCGGGGACAACACCACGACGTTCATCGATAAGAACAAGCACAAAACGCCTGCCGCGATCGACCTGGGGCAGCGTCCCAAAGATGCGACATTGGTCAAGATCGTGGCGTCGAGCATTCAGTCAGGTCATCCCCCGCATCACGCCATTGATGCGGATCGCGCGACTCGGTGGTGCGCCGACGGCGGTTCGTATCCACAGTGGTTGCAATTTGAATTTGAAAAGGCGATGCCGGTGTCGCGTTTTGAAATTGTTTGGGAGATGGACCATTGGTATCGTTATGTCGTCGAAGGTTCCGTCGATGGCGAGGCATGGTCAATGTTGCTCGATCGCTCGAACAACGATGAAAAGCTGCCGGGCGAGCAAGCATTGAATGACGCCGCGCCGGTAAAGTTCGTTCGCATCACGGGTTTGAGTGCCGGCGGATGGTGCAGTATTCGCGAAGTCAAGCTCAAGGGTAACAATATCGGAACGCTTTGGCCCGCCGACCCGGATGTTAAGACTGGAGCTTTCGTTCCGCTGCAGGCCGATCTTTATGCGTCGCGGGGAAATCCCCCTCCAAGAATTGAGAAGCCGACGGATCAGGAAGAAGCCGCCATTCTGAAAGACGTTCAAGTTCCTGAAGGTTTTGAAGCCACCTTGTTCGCCGCCCCCCCCGCGGTGAACTATCCAGTGTTTGTCGCCGCAACGGTGGACGGAACATTGTTTGTCAGCAGTGACGGGAACGGTTCGCTCGGACGCGATCCACAACGTGGGCGTGTCATTCGCTTGCGAGACCTGGATGGGGACGGACGGGCTGATGAAACGAAAGTGTTTTGCGAAGTTGACTCACCGCGCGGACTCGTTTGGGATCGAGATCGATTGTACCTGATGCATCCGCCGAATTTGAGCGTCTTCTTCGACCATGACGACGATGGGGTGGCGGACGAGCAGAAAACGCTGGTCAAGAATCTGGCTTTCGGTTACGACAAGCGGCCCGCGGATCACACGACCAACGGCGTCAGCATAGGTGTCGATGGATGGCTGTACATCGCTGGCGGAGACTTTGGATTTATAAACGCTGAAGGGACCGATGGACGCAAGCTGACCCATCGAGGGGGCGGCGTAATTCGGGTTCGACCCGACGGCTCCGGGCTTGAGATCTATTCAACGGGGACAAGAAACATCTTGGAAGTTGCGATCAGTCCCCAGATGGATCTGTTCGCTCGAGACAACACGAACGATGGTGGTGGATGGGACGTGCGACTGCACCATTTCACTGGAAACGACGATCACGGATACCCCCGGCTCTACAAGAACTTTCCCAGTGAATGCGTTCCGCCGTTGGCAGATTATGGGGGCGGTTCGGGATGTGGTGCGGTGTTCATTGACGAACCCGGCTTTGGCCGCTGGAATAATGCTCCGTTCACCGCCGACTGGGGAACCGGCTCGCTCTTCCGACATTCCGTCAAATCAAAAGACGCAACGTTTCAGGAAACATCCCCACCAGAGTCATTCATCAAGATGACGCGTCCAACCGATGCCGACGTCGATGGCAACAGTCGCGTCTACGCCAGTTGGGCGCGGGGCGACATTCAATTGGGCTGGGCGGACGTCGGTTACATCGTATGCGTGAAACCAAAAGATTTTCAGCCCTCGGCGATGCCTGATTTCTCGAATGCCGCAGACGATGAACTGGTTGAGGTTCTGAATTCGGAAAGTTATCGTCGCCGGATGGAGGCGCAACGCGAACTGCTGCGACGCGCTCATCGTGCGTGTTGGAAGCTTCTTGATCGAGCCCGTGACAATCGAAGCGCAGACCGCAACCTCCTGGAGGATCTGCAAACCGATGATCGTGGAACAAGCATCGCGCGCTGTCTGAATGCGTTGGATCACAACGATGCGTTGATGGTGCATACCGCCATTCGTTGTCTGGCTCGGAATGGGGCCGTTGATGAATGTTTGAAAGCTCTCGATGCGCATGCGGCTCCGTCGAACATCCTCCTTCGCGCATTGGCGATGATGCATACGCGGGAAGTTGTCGACGGCTTGATCTCCCGCTTGGAAACGGCGGGTCAACCGCTGCGTCGTGATATCCTGGCGGCGCTCTGCCGGTTGCATTTTACGGAGGGGGAATGGAAAGGCGACTCATGGGGGACGCGACCAGACACGCGCGGACCGTACTACCAGCCTGCTTCTTGGAGTGAAACGGAAAAGATCGCATCAGTGCTGCGGCAATCGCTCGATCATGCCGAAGGGGAAGAGGCGGCTGAGCTGCTGCAGTTGATGCATCGCAATCGCATTGAACTGGATGATGCGAACGAGCGGATGCTTCGACTTGCCGAGACCGATGAAAGGCTTCTCGGTACCGCCGTGTCGAAGCTTGCCCTGTCCAACGAAGTTCCCGATCGAGCGATTGGCGTGTTGCGTCAAGTAGTGGAAAACCCCGCATCGACGGCGGTGACTTTGTGCGATGCGGTGGTTGCGTTGACGAAGATGCGAACTGCTGAATCGACACGCATCTTGATGGTTTCGCTGTCGCGTCTGGACTCGCTGGGAGAGGCATCGCATACGAAGAAGGCAAGCGTTGCAATGGCGAATGCTCCGCGATTGGACTCTCGAATCGCGGAGCTTGTGCAACTAGCCGCTTCCGTCGGCGATCAGCAAGGCCTATGGGTGGATGCGGCGATTATTCATGTCGCCTCGCGTGAAGACGCAAGCCCCGAAGCACGGGCAAACGCCGCGATGGCGATCGAAACGGCTTGGCCTGTGTCGTCCCGTCGAGGCCGATTGATGCGTGCGGCCGCGAAGATTGAAAACCATTTTCTTGATGATCGAATTTGGAATGCGCGTCGCGATCAAGACGCGGAAATCGCGAAAGTCGCCGATGCCGTGATCAAGCAACTGAAGATTGAGCCCACCGCACCCGACACAACGCCGAAAATTGAGAGCTTAAACCTTGCCGACGCGGTCGCCGCGATCACACAAGCAAAAGGGAATGTGGCGGTCGGCCAGCGCGTCTTTGCAAAAGCGAACTGTGTCGCCTGCCATACGCTCAGCAAGCAGGAAACGCAGAAAGGACCATTCCTTGGCAACATCGCGAAGACTTACAAACGAGGCGAACTGGTTGCGGCGGTGCTTGAGCCCAATAAGACCATCGCTCAAGGCTTCGCCACCAACTCCATCCTGACCGTCGATGGCACCCTGCTCAATGGGTTCGTTACGAACGAGCAAAGCGATCGTGTCACGATTCGAGACCATCAGGCAAAAGAGCACACGATTCTTAAAGATGACATCGAAGTTCGCAAGACGCTCGCCGCATCGGTGATGCCAACCGGGTTAATGAACCAGTACACGACGCACGAGGTTGCGTCGCTGATCGACTATCTTCAGTCGTTGGCTAATTGATGCGGATCGCTTGCGACGCGTTGCTTGATGCGGATCGATCCGCCGGAAGAATCACTCCAATGGTCACTGGATGAAACATTATGCGAACGAGCTTGATCCTGACACTGGTCGTGATGGCAACGCCGACTGTGATCGCCGCGGAGGCTGAGCTTCAGGCTGACTTCAACCGGCTGCGACCGATCCTTCGACAGTTTTGCTTTGATTGCCATGACGCAAGCAGCAAGGAAGGGGAACTGGACCTTTCGACGTTCGATTCCGTCGAACGTGTTCGCCAAGATTTAGAGCCTTGGCAGTCGATGATCGTTCAGTTGGAAACAGGGGAGATGCCGCCCAAAGATCATCCGCAGCCATCGGACGCCGAACGGAAACAATTAATTCAATGGACACGTCGGTTTCTTGATATCGAAGCCTTGTCCCGTGCTGGAGATCCGGGGGACGTTCCGCTTCATCGACTCAGCAACACGCAATACGACAACACGATTCGCGATCTGACGGGCGTGGACATGCAACCGACGCGTGAGTTCCCGCGCGACGGTGTCGCCGGTGAAGGATTCACCAACGCGGCGGAAGCGTTGTCGATGTCGCCGACACTGATGAACAAGTACCTTGCCGCCGCGAAGGAGATCAGCAGCCATGCGGTTCTGCTTCCCGATGGTTTTCGATTTTCACAAGCCACGACGCAACGGGACCAAACCGACGAAAGCCTCACCAAATTGCGGCAGTTCTATCACCGCTTCACCCCCGACGGTCGGCTTCCATTGGCTCCGTATCTGGCCGCACTTGTTCATGGGCGGACGCGGCTCGACGCCGGGTCGCTGACGATTGCCGAACTAGCCGACGAAAGGCATTTGAGTCCAAGATATCTGACGACGCTTTGGAATGCATTGCAATCCGAAGAAGCTTCGTTTCCCATCGATCGCCTCCGCGCGTTAGCGCACCGCCGGACCGAATGATGTCGATGGAATGGTCGCCGAAGTATCGCAATGGTTCGACCGCATTTGGGAGTACCCCAAAAAATCGGCAGCTATGTGAACGAACAACGTCAGCGGCCCATCGATCCCAAGATTGAAGCATCGCAGACAATCTCGGTTGCCCTTGATCTCGTACCCGGACAATCCGAGGGTTCAACTCCACTGGAACGCCCGCTCTCTTGTTGGATCGTCTTCGCGGGTGATATTCGCAAATCCGCGATGGGTCGGTGACGGGCGTCCCACGCTTCGGCTGCGTGATTACAGGGAGTTTGGTCCGCAATACGAAGTCGATCTGTCGTCCTTGTTTTCTCAAACGGAAGCCTATCTGGCGGCGGCGATTGAAGCGGCCAACCAACCGGCCCCTTCGCTTGGGTCGCTGGCGGCCAAACACCGTCTTGATCCCCGATGGCTTGAGCGCTGGATCGACGTTCTTGATGTTCAACCGATGGAAGGCGAGAAATCAGCGCCGCCACCCGGTCGCACGGTTCCGCCGATGGAATGGACGCTGCTGGACCAACCGGCTCCCAATCCGCAGTATCCGGCAATCAATGGCTGGCGTCCGAAAGGGAAAGAACTTCCAATTGTCATCGCAAACGCTTCAGACAAGACCGAACATATTCCTGGTCGCATTTCCGGCGGGAGCGTCGCGGTGCATCCGATGCCCAACGAGTTCGTCGCGGTGGTGTGGAGGAGTCCCATTCGTGGGCGCGTTCGCATTGTCGGCAAAGTTGCCCACGCACATCCAAGTTGCGGAAACGGCGTCGCGTGGTGGGTCGAAACGCAGTCGCCCGCGAGATCAGCCGTTATCTCTGAAGGCGTGATTGAACTGGGGAACGAAGCGTTGGTTCCCGAAACAACGGTCTCGGTGCGGCAGGGCGATCACATCCTGTTGGCGGTCGATGCTCGCGACGGCAACCATTTCTGCGACCTTACGGAAGTGACGCTTACGATCAGCGAGATTGCCGACAAGGACGGTCGCACGTGGGATTTGGCCGCTGAAATTGCGAACAACATTGCGACGGCGAACCCGCTGGACGATCCGTTGGGCAATAAAGGTACATGGCGTTTCGTAACGGGGCTTTCTCGAGATCGACCGTTGCATCAAACCGACGCTAGAGACGAAAACAGTCTGCTGGCAAAGTGGCGACAGGCCGCATCGAGCCGAGGAAGGGAGGAGGAATCCACCGCGTATGGCGCGCAACTGCAATCGCTTCTGACTGGAACGCGGCCTCCGGAAACGGATGTCTCCAATCGACGACTCTACGATCAATTGCTTTCGTTTCGTGGTCCGCTGCTGAGCGGTATCGAGCAACTATCGGTTACGCGTCGAGAACCGAAGCGAGGCCTTGGTCTGCCGATCGAACGGTTTACCGGCCATGACCTGATATTGCCGACCGATGAAGTCTTCTCGGTTCAATTGCCCGCCGCCTTATTTCGGGACTATCGCTTCGTCGTTGACTGTCGTCCGGCAAGTGACGCCGATGCGGCGGCAATCCAGTGTCAAGTCTCCGGTTCGCCGGTTTCGAATGAGCTTTCATGGGAGCCAACAACCCCTATCGTGGCCAATGAGAAAGGACGTGCGAAGTTGCTTGATGGGTTGGCCAGCTTTCGTCAAATCTTTCCCCCGAACGTTTGCTATCCGCACATCATTCCGGTCGATGAAGTCGTTTGCTTAAAGACTTTTCATCGCGAGGACAAACCGCTGATGGAACTGTTCCTGAACGATCAGGAGGTCGCGAAGCTTGAACGTTTATGGGCCGAGCATCGATTCATCACCAAGTTCCCGATTGTCGAGAATGAGTACCTGCCGTTGTTCATTGGCTTTGTAACTCAGGACCAACCGCAAGAATTGGTCAAATATTTCGAAGGCAAGCGCCCGACGTTCCAAAGCCGGGCGGATGCTTTTCTTCGCGAGTTTGAAGAGGCCGCGCCGGTCCAATTAAAGCAGTTGATCGATTTTGCGTCACGTGCTTATCGGCGTCCGTTGTCGGAAGATGAGGTTGAAAGCTTCGATGAATTGTATCGATCGCTGCGTGAAAAACAGGTTTCCCATGAAGATGCGTTTCGCAGTTTGATCGCACGCGTTTTGATTTCACCGTCGTTTCTGTTGCACCTTGAGCAATCGCCCGCCGGCTCCAAGCCGACAGCGGTGAACGACTGGGAATTGGCGTGTCGTCTGAGTTATTTTTTATGGTCGTCCATGCCTGACGATCAGCTTCGACAATTGGCCGACGACGGACGACTTCACGATCCGAGTGTTTTGGATCAGCAAGTGCGGCGCATGCTGGGGGACGATCGAGTTCGTTCACTCGCCATTGAGTTTGGAGCGCAGATGATCCATGTGCGCGACTTCGTTTCGGAAACGGAGAAAAACGAACGATTGTTCCCTGAGTTCGATGCGGAACTGCGATCGGCGATGCGGGAGGAATCGATTCGGTTCTTTCAAGACATGTTTCAGAACGACCGTCCCGCAACTTCGCTTATCGACGCGGATCACACCTTTTTAAATGAGCAACTTGCCAAGCACTACGGCATTGATGGCGTTCTTGGTTCCCAGTGGCGTCGTGTGGACGGCGTTAAGAAACACGGTCGCGGTGGTGTGATCACAATGGCCAGTGTGCTGGCGAAACAGGCCGGAGCGTCGCGAACGAGTCCCGTCTTGCGTGGCAACTGGATCGTCGAAACGCTTTTTGGCGAGCGGTTGCCGCAACCGCCACCGGGTGTGCCACAATTGCCCGAAAGCGAACTTGATAGCGACCTTTCGATGCGCGAGATCGTGGCGCGGCATGTCAGCGATCCTGGCTGTGCGCAATGCCATCAACGAATCGATCCGTTCGGATTGGCTCTGGAGAACTATGACGCGATTGGCCGCTTGCGTTTGGTTGACGGCGGCGGGTCGCCGGTGGATGCGTCGGCCGTACTTCGTGACGGAACGCGGTTTGCCGGTGTGGATGGGCTGCGAGATTACGTAACTCGGAAACGTCAAACACAAATCGTTCGTGTGTTTTACAAGCGGCTGGCCGGTTACGCGCTACGCCGTTCGCTTTCGCTGTCCGATCAGTTGCTGGTGGATGATATGATGAAGCGGACCGATCAGGGACAACGTGGCTTGGTCGACGCTGTGATGACGATCGTTCAAAGCCCTCAATTCCTCAACATTCGTGGAGCGGAACTCGAACAATGATTACCCGACGCAACATTCTTCGCGGACTTGGTGTATCTCTTGCTTTGCCGTGGCTGGAAACACGTTCGGCTTGGGGAGATGTCTCCGATACCGATCCTCCCGTGCGACTTGCTTGCCTGTTCGCGGGCAATGGTTTTCACAGCGAACAATGGTGGGCAAAGGGTGAAGGGGATGCAATGCAATTGGGGCAAGTCCTCGAATCGTTGCATCCCTTTCGTCAGAAGATGCTGTTCCTGCGCGGACTTTATAACGAAGAAGCCCGCATCGGCGGCATTCACAGTTGCCAAACCGGCAACCTGCTGACCGGTGCGCATTTGGCCGATGGAGGCGAGATTCGCAGTGGCGTCAGCATGGATCAAGTGGTTGCGAAACATTACGCCAATCAAACCAAAGTCGACAGTTTGGTGCTTGGCTGCGAACGTTCCATCGCGGCGTTGCATAAGAACTATTCCATGATCTACAGCTCGCACATTTCCTGGAGTTCCCCCACGACACCGACGCCGCTGGAACTCTATCCCGCCTTGGCCTTTGATCGTATGTTCCGCGACGATGTCGGGGCAACCGATTCGAGCGTCTTGGATGCCGTTCTTGAAGAAGCGTCGGGCTTGCGGCGTCAGGTCAGTCACAGCGACAAGCGACGACTGGATGAGTACCTGGAATCGGTTCGCGAAGTCGAACGTCGAATTGACACGGCGGGTAAAGAACGACGACTGCAAGGTTGGCGACCGACGCATACCGAACCGAACATCCCCCGCCCTGAAGATGGAATCCCGCAAGACATTGACGAACACATGCGCTTGATGTGCGACATTCTGGTCTTGGCGTTTCGCACCGACACGACCCGAGTCTGCACGTTGAAGCTCAATAATGATCATTCATCGTTGCGCTTCCCAAATCTCGTTTCGGATCGTGGTCCCAACCAAGGGATCGACTACATGATTCATCATTTGCTGTCGCATACAAATAACGGCGACTGGCTGAAAGTGAATCAGTTCTTCACCGAGCAACTTGCCTACATCGCCGGTAAACTTGACGCCATCGAGGAAGGGGAACGGACGCTGCTGGACAATTCGATGATCCTTTATCTGTCCAGCATGATGACCGGCGGTCACAACAACGATCAACTGCCGGTGGTCATGTTGGGCCGAGGTGGCGGCCAGATCAAGACCGGTCGCATTCTTGACTATCTTGACAAACCGAATCGAAAGATGTGCAGTCTCTATCTATCAATGATGGACAAATGCGGGGTTCATCTGGAGCATTTTGGCGATTCGTCCCAGCGGCTTGCCGAGGTGTAGTTCCAAAGAATTGCATGACCGCTTCAACGGTACTGAACGTCGGTATGTTCAGCCGGTCTCTTTGAGGAAGTGATCAATCGCCGTCAACACTTCCTCCGTGGCATCCTCCATGACATAGTGGCCCGCGTCGGCGATCGGAACGGTCCGAGCATGTGGCATCGACTCTTGAAGTCGAGCCATGCATTCGGGTCGAAAGCACCAGTCTCGCATTCCCCAAATGAACAAGGCGGGAAGATCGCCCAAGTTGGGAAGTGATGCCTCCAGTTCCCGCAAGGTTTGATGCGTGCGGTGCCGCTCTGTGAGTGGTATGTCTCGAACGAACTGATCAATCGCCACGCGATCATGCCAGTTTTGGTAGGGTGCCAACAAGCCTTTCGCCGCCGCTGGATGAAGCTTCCGTCGCGACATCGCCATCTTGATCGCCATACCCGCGAAAACATTGAGCCCTCGAATCGCGAAGGTTCCAAGCAATGGGGCGCGCAGGACTCCGATCCGCCACGGTACGAACGGCGGTGGAAAGGCACCGGTATTGAGCAAAATGATTCGCTCGAAACGCTCCTTCTGTTCGGTCAAGGCGAGCAGACCGATCGCCCCGCCCCAGTCGTGCGCGAGCAAGGTGATGTTGCGAAGGTCTTCGTTCTCGATCAGCCTCTTCAGGTTATCGGCATGCGTTCGCAAGCAATAATCGTACTGCTGAGGTTTGTCGCTGAGCCCGCAACCAATGTGATCGACAGCGACCACCTGCATCGCACTGGAAAATTGTGCGACAACCTTACGCCAATAGAAGCTCCATGTCGGATTACCATGGACCGCTAAGATCGTATGCTCCCCGCATCCTTCGCGAATAAAATGATAACGCTGTCCATTGATTTCGAGCCAACGAGAGGTAAATGGATACTCGGATTGCCAGGATTGATCGCCGTTCATCGAGCATAATATACGTTTGCCGTACCAACTTGGCGATAGTGGGGCGATGGAGGTGTCGAGATTGTCTGTCAGGCGGGCAGCATTGGATAAGCACCCTGACATGAAACCGCGGATCATCAGCGACAACGGTCCGCAATTGACCGCCGGTGACTTCAAGGCGCTTTTGCCAACCAAAGAATTTTATTTGTCGCTAGACAGAACCCGTCCGTCAAAGCGGCAAAAAGATCAGCGTGCCTAGAGAAGTCCCGCACGAAGAGAATTCCGACTACAACGACACTTTTTCGCCGCGCTAAGCACCTCTATCAATCATGAACGCGTTTGATGTTATCTTGCAACAACATTTCTCAGTCGATCTTGCGACGTCATCGCTCTATGCGAGGTATGGATCTTGGCGATCACAAGTGATCAGGTTGTCCCAGTAATGATCGAGCTGCGTGATCGACAATTCGGGGCTCAGCACGCTGATTGTTTTCGCCCCGCCGTCGACAATGATCCCCAAACGCCGCATCCGTTTCATCGACGATTGCGGATCGAAGCGGACTTCGACATCCAAGATTTCTTTTAGCATTTGTTCAATGCGACGGCTCAATTCGCTTTGCGAGATCGGCTCGGAGGCGTTCGCCAAGACGTAGTAGACGACGATGGCCTCCAGTAGCTCCTGCTGCCGAGCTTCCTGCAACAAGCGATAGATCACCCCAGCGTTCGTGTCCAGCTTCTGAAAGTACAAACTGCGCGTCATGTTCAATAGGTATTTGTCTTTTGTCCGGAAATAGGTAAAGACGCTTCGGATGGCGTAGCCGACGATGCCGGCCACTAAAACGGCGATACCAAGTACCGCGGCGAGCCCGGTTGCGGCGATCACCACCGCGCCGCGAATGATCTTGAAGATTGTCATGCCGATGCCTCCCAACGTCGGAGCAAAGATCTTCGTCCGATCGAGCCAACTGAAGCGAATATCGGTGCCGGGCAACAGCATGTCGACATCGGCTTGCGGAATATTCTTGAACATCGAAAGGTGCAGTCGATCGCTATCAAATTCACCCGTCGCTTGCCCGCCTGGGAGCTTGACGTCGGGCTTGAGCTTGAAGACTGCGACCAGACGTTGATAGATCGGTACTTCAACCTCGGAAAGTTTCCAATAGGTTCTCCAATGTCGGTGCTTCCGGATACCAATGACATCGCCACGAGCGTAAACTTCCAGCGATTCAAAGATGTCGAAATTGACTCGCAGCCGAACGCCCCAGTAGCTTGATCCGTGCATGGCCCCACGGATTTGATCGCGATCGAGCTGCGTGAAGTTCGCCCCTCGCAACAGAGTGCAAAGGTAACCTTGCATCCGCTGTTGTGAAAGTTCGCACTGTTCGTGGCTCGGTGGCGTCAGAAGTTTCAAGTCGCGATCGGGGTCCAGCACGGAGTAGTGCGTTTCGAGCTGCTGGTGTAAGTTGCGATAATCGTGATTCAATATCGACGTCAACGACTCGAAGACACGCTGCAAATGTTCCGAACCACCCGCCGATTCGGCCTGCCGCAGCAGGACCGACTTCAATTCGGTCGCTGTGACGGGAATAAACGGTTCGGCGTTCCAGTGTGGCGCGTCTTCGGCGATATATTCACCTGAAGTGCTTTCCTGAGCAACGCGAACCGTCCGACGAGACTTTGACAACATGTTGGAACCGACCCCACCGAACGAACAGATTTGGCCTCATTCCATTCATGCGGTGGCGCTGGACATGGACGGGCTGATGTTTGACACCGAACCATTGTACTATCAAGTCGGCACCGAACTGCTGCGACGTCGGGGCTTCGAGTTTACGATGGATTTGCAGCGGCAAATGATGGGACGTCCCGCTCCCGACGCCGTCGGCGTGTTGATCAATGCCTTTCAACTCCCCGACCCGACAACCGTCTTGATCGAGGAATGCGACGCCATCTATGCCGACCTGCTCGACCAAGGACTCAAGCCGATGCCGGGACTGTTCGAGTTGCTGGCGTCTCTGGAAATCGCCGAAATTCCCTTCGGTGTCGCCACCAGCAGCAAACGTCGTTTTGCCGAACGAATCCTCCAATCGTTTGATTTAATGGATCGGCTCCAATTCTTGTTGACGGGGGACGACGTTTCCAGGGGGAAGCCCGACCCTGAGATGTACCTCCAAGCGGCATCCCGCTTCAACCTTCCCTCAAGCCAAATGCTGGTGCTTGAAGACAGCGAAAACGGTTGCCTTGCCGCCGCACGATCGGGAGCATGTGCGGTCGCCGTTCCTGGCGAGCACAGCGAAGGACATCGCTACGAACAAGCCTTCTTAACGGTAGAATCTTTGTCGGACCCGCGAATTCATCGTCTGCTTGCTCGCTGAATGACGTCGTGATGTTCGGTAAAGCGAGTACGACGACCATTCTCAACTGTCCCCCACGGCATCCGAATAACAAGCACTACCGCCGCCGAGTTTAATTCATGACAACCTATCCCCGTTTGTTTCGTCTTCGCCAAACCTTCGACAATCAGAAAGTTCACTCGATCGCCGACGATGTCCATCAGCAACTTGAACAGTCGTCGTTGACGGCGCGTCTGAAGCCGGGTCAATCGGTCGCGATCTCGGTTGGCAGCCGCGGCATCGCCAATATCGATCAAATCGTTCGCGCCACCGTCGATTGGCTGAAAACGAAACAGGCTCAGCCATTCATCGTTCCCGCCATGGGCAGTCATGGCGGTGGCACAGCCGAAGGGCAAGCCGCCCTTCTTTCTCGATATGGAATCTCCGCCGAGACGATGGGCTGCCCGATTCGTTCGAGTATGCAAACCATCATTGTTGCACAGGCCGCCGAAGGATTTGACGTCCATTTCGACCAGCACGCGTCACAAGCCGATCACGTCATCGTCTGCAATCGCATTAAACCTCACACGCGATTCGTCGGCGAAATCGAAAGCGGATTGATGAAGATGTTGCTGATCGGTTTAGGCAAACGCAACGGAGCGGTCGTCTATCATCAGGCAATTCAAAATTTCAGCTTCGGCCAGATCATTCGCAGCGTCGCCAACGAGGTGCTTCACCGCTGCCCAATCTCGCTGGGGCTCGCCATCTTGGAAAATGGATACGACCAGACCGCGCGCATCGAAGCGGTCGAGCCTGGTGAATTTGAATCGCGCGAGAAAGAACTGTTGCTGCAAGCCCGCAAGATGCTTCCCAGTTTGCCGTTTGACCGAGCCGACCTGTTGATTCTCGACGCCATCGGCAAGGACATCAGCGGTGCCGGGATGGACACAAACATCATCGGACGCAAGTACAATGACCATGTCGCCCGAGAAGACGAGTTCCCCAAAATTCACCAGATTTATGTGCGTGGCCTGACGGCGGCGACCGCCGGAAACGCCACCGGCATCGGTTTGGCGGAGTACTGCCACCAACGTCTCGTCGATGCGATGGATGTGCCCGCAACGCGTATTAATTGTCTAACCGGTGGGCACGTGACGGCGGCAATGATCCCGATTCACTTTCCCACCGATCGCGAAGTTCTCGACGCCGCCCTAACCCAGGCAGGCATCACGCCCCCTGCTGACGTTCGCTGGATGTGGGCGGCGAATACGCTGCACATTGAGGAAGTTCTTTGCTCCGAAGCCTACTGGCCCGACGCGGAAAAGAACCCTCAACTGCAAATCATTCACGAACCCAGACCGATCGAGTTTGACAAGTTCGACCAATTGGTTGAACCATTCGCCTCAGCCGTTCATGAGACCGCGTAGGGGGAAATTTTCGGATTTCGGTTTGCCCGCCAATACGAAAATCGGTCATAATGAAGTGCGTCTCTCGGTCTACTCACGGTGCAATCGCGATCGTCGCGAAGTGGACTGCTTGACGTTGCCCTTGAACCGCAAACCCCGCATACGGAATATCGTACGATGAGCGGACGTGTGGATTGCTTCGCATTGTTCAAATGCGAAGGCATCGTTTCGGCCCACACAGGGTGAAAGTGACTTCCAACTGACCTGACAAGGAACCTCATCATGGACCAAATTCGCTCGCAAGTGGCTCGCGTTCGGCGTCGACTGATGCTTCAAAAATTTGGTCGATCGTTGTGTTGGACGATGTTTGCGGCGCTGCTCGTCGCCCTGGCTGGGCTAGCGGTTCAGAAAGTGTGGCCCGTCCCCTTCGATGGGCAAACTTGGCGACTGATGTGGCTTGCCGGCTCGGCCTTGTCGGCGGTCCTTCTCGCCGCCGCGATCGCTTGGTTCACCTCTCCGTCCCCATCCGATGCGGCGATTGCGATGGATCGACAGTTCGGCCTCAAAGAACGGCTAAGCAGCTCGCTTGCGTTAACAACAGAGGAGTTGGAATCGCAGATTGGTCAAGCGCTCTTGGCCGACGCGACTCGGCGCGCCGAGAAACTCAACGTATCCGAACCCTTTGGCCAGCGCGTTCAGCGCATTGCTTTGCGTCCATTGATCCCACTGGTCATGATGTCCGTCCTGATCTTCATTCCCGATGCTACCCGCGAGAATGAAGCTCAAGCAAGTGTCGAAACCTCCGCCGAAACCCAAATCAAGAACGCGGCCAAAGAGCTACAAAAGAAGATCGCTCTTCGTCGTAAGCGGGCCGAAGCGCAGGGGCTAAAGGATGCGGGCGACCTCTTCAAGAAAATCGAAAGTGAACTGGATGCGTTAAGCAAACAGAAGAACATGGATCAGAAGAAGGCCATGATCGCCCTGAACGACATCAAGAAACAACTGCAGGAGCGTCGTGATCAGATGGGCTCCAAAGAAGACATGCGGAAGCAACTTGCCGGGTTGAAGAACATGGAACGCGGTCCGGCCGACAAACTCGCTTCAGCGATGGAGAAAGCCGAGTTCGGCAAAGCGGAGCAGGAGATCAAAAAGTTGATCAAGGAATTGACCAACGGCACGCTTAGCAAGGAAGATCAGAAGAAGCTCGAAAACCAAGTCGCCAAAATGCAGGAAGCATTGGAGAAGGCGGTCGAAAAGCACGAGAAATCGAAGCAAGACTTGCAGCAAAAGATTGAACAAGCCAAGAAAGAGGGGCGGAGTGAAGACGCTCAAAATCTAGAGAAACAGTTGCAACAAATGGAACAGATGGACCAGCAGATGCAACAAATGAAACAGATGGCTGACGGATTAGCCAAAGCGAAGCAAGCCTTGCAGAACGCCGATGCCTCAAGCGCCGCCGAAGCGCTCGATCAACTGGCTGAAGAACTCGGCGAAATGCAGAATGAAATGGAACAACTGGAAGAAATGATGGACCAGTTATCGCAGACGAAGCAACAAATGCGTTGCGAAGGATGCAACGGTCAAGGCTGCAAGCGTTGCCAAGGACAAGGAAATCAGTTTGGACAGGCGGGAGGCAAGGGTGACGGAGGTGACGGCCTGGGCGAAGGAGAGGGAGGGTTTGGCGACCGTCCCGAACAAGAGACGGAAACGGGAACATACGAATCGCAGGTTCGTGATCGCCTAAGAACGGGAATGGCGTCGCGGCGGGGTTTGCAGGGGGTCCCAATCGAAAAGGGGTCACTCGCGAAGAAATCAAGAATGCCGTCCTGAATGCCATGCAAGAAGAAAGCGATCCGCTAGAGGACCGCCCCCTCCCTCGTGCTCAACGGGAGCATACCGAGCAATACTTTAATAACCTGCGTCAAGGAACCAACTGAAACCCATCGTTTTCCGTCCACTGGCGGGCTTTCATAAGAAGCCCAATCAAGCTACAATCGCCGGAAAATTGCGTTGCAAGACAGCGAGCCAGCTCCAACCCTTCAGATTCGTCCTGATTTGAAGCTTTAGAACTTCATCTGAAAACCGTGAGCCAACAGCACTAGCTGCGGGTCTTTATTGGGTGTTCGGATGGATTCCTAGCCTCCTTCCCACCTCTGGTGGAAAGAAAACTTTCCTCAAGACGATTCTCCGACGTTCAGACGGCTCACTTAGCGTGTTTCCAACAGCTTTACCGTCACGCAACACCTAAACACCACGGCGGCATAGCTCAGCCGGTTAGAGCAGCGGAATCATAATCCGCGTGTCGGGGTTCGAGTCCCTCTGCCGCTATTATCTGGGCCAGATAGGCCAAGACAATCAAAGCCAAACGCCGAAAATACCGGGGTTGGCTATTTTTCCTGGTTTCTGGCGTGTCTCGCATTGACGGCTTCGACTTCGCTCCCAGATCACTGGGCGGAAGGGTGTACTAGTTCAGCGGGAACGGAAATTCTCTCGACCGGAGTATCGTTGCAACTAGTCGCTGAAAATATTCTCGATTCCAAGCACTTCACTTGCCGTAACGAACGAACTTCTGCTAAGCAAATCGAACTTCCAATGGATTCAGCGCAGTTAGTTGCGACTGGCAATCATTTTCGTCAGGATGTGCAATGTCTAGCTGAACGTGATCGCGCCTTCACTATGAACAACGTACAACGGCGATGAATAAGGACGTATCGAACCTCTGAACGAGTTTGACCAAGAGTTCCGCCAGGCCGCAATCTTGTAATGATGTTACAAGTTCTGCTTCACACTTGCAATGTGCAGCAACGGTGCATATTACTAAATCTATTAAGGATAAGATACCACGATCTTTGTCTTCGTTGCAGCACTTTTGGGTGGCTTATCGACCGCGATTGAGTACTGGAGCTGATTGTCAGCGGCAGGAACAACGGCCACCAGTTCCCATGTTCTTTTCGTTCATTAGACTGCTCGCTGACAAGTGGTCCACAACGACAGCGGCCCATGCCTGGCCGTTTCAGGCGTTACTTGTCATCGCCGGAGTCGCAACGCCTGCTGATAGCCGTAACTACCAGTCTCCTAGGCCGTTTCGGCTTCACTTTCTTTATCGGCTAATCTGACGCTTGTCAAGAGAACCAGCCCCAAACAGGCTGCAACGGCCTTTCAATCATAGTCGGATATTCAGTTTTGCAACGTATCCTTCCGCTACCACTTTGCTTGAACGATCGAGCCGGAAGAAGCCAACGCGCTATCATGTCCTTGGCCCAAACTTCCGATCAGCCCAAACTTCCGGCAATGAACGGGCAGAAAGTTTGTAATGCCGGCATTTCATCGGGCTCGCTTCCTGAAAACGGCACCACAACACAGCAATTTGCCTACCGCTATTCGTCCCGAGATGCTACCTGTTCGGCAATCGACCGCCCAGCCACGCGCACCGCCATGAGTTCAGCCCTTGCCGCATCGTCCAATCCAGACCACAGCATCAACCGGTAGCACCATCATCAGAAAAGTGCGCGAAGCGTCTACCCTACAAGCATCGCTTTCCCTGTGTTATCGCCTTTGGCCAGCGGAATCATAATCCGCGTGTCGGAGTTCGAGTCCTCTGTCGCTATTATCTGGGTCAGATAGGCCGAGACAATCAAGCCAAACGCCATACCGGTTTGGCTATTGCGTCTCGTTTCGTGGCGTGTCTCGCATTGACGGCTTCGGCTTTGGCTTCGCCTCCTCCATCGGAAGGGGCTCTTGAGCATCATGAGTTTTGGGCGGCAAATGAGGCTTAACCGCGAGTGCGGCTTGACGATCTTCATCCGTGACTTGCAGGTAAAACTTCCGCATTGTCTCTATGCTGTGCCCAGTCCACTGACTGACAACATGCAGTGGATGATGCATCACGAGATCGGTTGCCCTGGATGCTCTTAGGTTTTGAAATGCTCTTGGCCATGGCAATAGGTGTGCGCGTGATGATCCGGTGCAACAACGATGTTAAAGGTCGACCGTCACGGCTGAAAATACGCAGTTCCAAAAGGTACGTTTTGGGTTGCTAGTGAAAACCCGTACAGTCTGGCATCTTCGAGTGCATTCCGTCAAACTTTACGGGATTGTTAATTTCGAGCGCAAGTGTTGGATGACATAGTTCAGTCATCGAGAATCTTTCCCATCTTCGGCCTCGTGCCGCGTAAAGCAACATTCGTCGTGAGTGGCCATCGTGTTGCGACCGTCAGCGTCATGTTGGCTTCAATTGTGCAGGTTACTCCGGCATCAAACGCTTCGACAATGGAAGACCGACCTTACGATTCTTTCGACCTTTCACCTTGAGCGACCACGTCGCAACATCAACTGAATAACATCGGTGCAAGATAACATGAAACGCGCTCAATATTGAAATAGGCAACGAACATGAAACTCCTTTTGGAAATCGGCCCGCCAGTCCCGTCGAACCGCTTCAACCCGTCGTACTCGATTGACCGTCGAATCACTCGAAGCGCGACGGCTGCTGGCGGGTATCCTTTGGAACGGCGATGGCGGCAATAATCTATGGCACAACCCGGACAACTGGGACTTGGATCGGCTGCCAACCGCGGGCGACGATGTCACGATCCCGGCGTCGGTCGGCACCGTTGTCTTTGATGGCGACAATGCATCGATCGATTCGCTGAACCTCGCTAGTTCGCTCACCATCCGATCCGGTACGCTCACCAGCGACGATGTCGTTTGATCATTCCATCTCCTATTGAGTCGCTTTCCGACGGCGAATAAACTGACACAACCAGGGTTTTTAGGCGATTTATGTCTCTCGGTTCCACTCCCACTCCGATGCTCGATGGGCTGCGTCGCAACTCGCTGTATGCGTGGCGTGAACTCTATGAAGTCTACGCTCCGCTGGTCGCTGACTGGACGCGGTGGGCGGGAGTTGGCGGGGCGGACGTTGCGGAAATTACGCAGGATGTGATGGTGATCGTCTTCCACCGTGTCAGTGATTTCCGCCGCCATGACCGACGCGGCGCGTTCCGGTCTTGGTTGTGGACCATCACGCGAAACGAAATCCTTCGTCGTCATCGCGATCGCCTCCGGCGACCGTTGCTATTCGATCCAAAGCAACTCGAGCAGCGATCCCTGCCCGAAAGGACTCAGACGCCGCCGGTCACTCGCAAGCAGGATCTCGAACTGCTGACGCGCGTCATTCCGCTGGTGAAGCGACGCGTCCAGCCCCGAACCTTTCGCGCGTTTCAAATGTTGACGATCGAGAATCGCTCGACAGCATCGGTCGCCGAAGAATTGGATATGGACCCACATGCCGTTCGCCAAGCAAAATACCGTGTAATTTGCTGTATCCATGAAATGCTTAATATGATTGATCTGTCCGACTTGGATAATCCCTAGAGCGACCACGTCGCAAGTCCAACTGAAAAACATTGGCGCACGATAACATCAAACGCGTGCATGATTGATATAGGCTCCATGCTGGCTTCCAACCATGACTGCCAACGATTCGCCAACAGCTCGTGACTCGCAAACGCGACACGATTCTTCACTGGGCGAATCCGGCGACGACGACCGACCGATCCGTGTTAACTCGCCGTATCAGTGGCTGATCGACGCATTGGCTCGGCGCGACGCACAGCTTACCGGCGACAGCGATCAGCCTGCCAACTCGGCGATCTCTGATTCAGCCGAAGATGCCGACGATCCGCTTCCCGATGAGATTCCGCTCGAATTAGTTGAAGCCATCGACGATCTGGACACCCAACTGCGTCAACTTACTGCGGATCAGTCGTCATCAAGTTTGGAACCGGAGCTTCAGCGGCGGCTGGATTCCATGATCGTCGCCGCCGAAGAAAGGCGATCGCCATCTGACCATCCTTCCATCGCCAGGGATCAGATTCCCGGTTATCGCTTGACGGGCACGCTGGGTGCTGGCGGCATGGGCACCGTCTTCGCTGCGGTGACGTGTACGGACAATCAAGCGGTTGCGATCAAGCTGATTCCGGCAAATCGATCGCTCGGCATTGCCGCATGGCGATTCGAACGCGAAGCGGCGATCGCTCGCCTTCTGCAAAGCCCCTTCATTGTCTCAGCACTCGATGCCGGAAGGACCTCACAGTTTCACTATCTGGTGATGCCGCGAATCGAAGGCGAAAACCTGAACCAGTTAATTTGTCGTGTCGGACCGCTGAGCGTCGATGAAGTTGCGTGCATTCTCCGCCAAGCGGCCGCCGGTTTGCACGAAGCGCACATCCAAGGCATCATCCATCGGGATATCAAGCCAGCGAACATCATGCTGTGCGTCACGGGAGAAGTCAAGATTCTCGACCTTGGCGTGGGCGGCGTATTCATGCCGATGATCCGCTGACGCAAACCCTGACCGCCGAACATCAAGCCATCGGCACGGCTGCGTTCGGCGCGCCAGAGATCGCATTCGCGCCATCGGAAGTGTGTCCAGCGACAGACTTGTATTCACTGGCCTGTACCGCACACTTTCTGCTGACGGCCTCTCATCCCTATCAGGCACACAGCAGTGTGGACGCTTTCCTGCGCCACCGCGATGATCCTCCACCGTCGGTAACCGATGCGCGCGACGATGTTCCCGCCGATCTGACCACCTTGCTTTCGCAAATGCTTGCCAAATCGCCAGCCGATCGACCTGCCGATGCCGCCACGGTCGTCGATCGTCTGGCGCACTACCCAGACATTTCACTTGCGGGTCTGGCCGAAGTGGCTCCTGCGGAGCCGCTGCCTCAGCCAATCTCGGCAGCATCGTCAAGATCGGTCGTTGCTCGCCGCATCGGCTTCGTTGTGCCGACCGCTGCTTTCGTCGTATTGATATTGGCATTGTTCACGTTGCCGAATTGGTTGGGCGTCGAATCCAAGCACAATCAAAAACGTGAGCCCGCAACTGCGGCGACTCAGGCTTCCAGCCCAACGAACGATTCGCAATCCGACACGCAAACGTCCACCTCCACACGCGATCTGCGACTATTGCAACAACGCTCGCCCGCCGATGAGGCCTTGCTGGCGCGATACCCGCGTGCCGCCGACTTGCTGGCACCGCTTCGAGTTGCTTCTCGGCCGACCAGCGTCGATCTGGCACCACTCTTTTCGCAGCTTCAGCGCAGACCCGACGCTGCGAAGCGTTCTGGTGCATTTGCTGCCTTCTTTTGCCCAATTAGATACGTTATTGGAAGGCCTTGATCGACCAGAGATCACGCCGGATGTGACCGCTGCGTTGTTGCAGGCGATTGGATCTTACGACGACCGTGTGCGGCGTCAAGCCTGGACACAAGATGCGATCCGAATGCAGCTCCGCCAGCGGCTGATCGAACTATACTCTACACATTCCGATCCAGAAGTGCATAGTTCGGCTGACCGCGCGCTGCGACGCTGGGGCATCGTGCGCGCGATCCAGCGGGTCGACTCTGTGTTGCAACAACGCGAAGTTTCTGAAAAGCAAACATGGTACGAGCCATTGCACGCTCCAACGATGGTGATCTTCAAAGGTCCGCGTGAAGAAACCATTGGATTCAGATCTTCTGACGCTACGGCCAACGAAACCGTTTCTGCGGATGAACACGAGCGAATCGTCCGCATACCGTATTCGTTTGCCATCGCATCGACGGAAGTCACCCATGCGATGTGGCATCGCAGCCTCGAGGATTACACGCAACGAAGTGCCCCCGGTAATCCGCGTGTTGCCCACGCAGGTCTCAACTGGCAACAAGCCGCCGGCTATTGTAACCGTCTGAGCCGAATCGAGGGGATCGACCCATCGCAGTGGTGCTATGAAGTGATTCCTCAGACGACTCTTCTTCGCGAAAAACCGAATGCGTTATCGCTGACGGGTTACCGTTTGCCAACCGAAAACGAGTGGGAGATCGCTTGTCGCGGTGGCTCGATCACAACGTGGCCATGGGGAACCGACGCGGCCCTTCGCGACCAGTACGCCAATGTCGGCGGTGATGAAGAAGCAAAGCAAGGTGACTTCGATTCGGTCGGCATTAGAAAACCGAACATGTCCGGCTTGTTCGACATGTTAGGCAATGTGTCCGAATGGAACCATGACGCTTATCAAGTCGGCGGCGAGCCGCGACGTGGCGTTCGCGGCGGCAGCGTGTTTACCGAATTGCAGCGTGCCAATCCGTGGTCCAGGTGGCGGGTGTACGAAGCAAAGTCGCCACCGCACAGCCGGATTGGTTTTCGCGTCGCGCGCACGATCCCGAAGCAAGAACCTGGAGGAATCAGTCGTCTTCTGGAATTGTCGGTTCGAACCGCCACGACGGCGGAAACGGAATCTATTCAGCCAATCGCTGCGGCTTTCCGCCCCGTCGATTCCGATGACCGTCCGCTCGCTGGCGATCTTAACGGCGACTGCGTCGATGACAATGGCCAACCGATTGTGCTATCGAATTGACCAAACTCTGGCTCCCACGGGGCAAGCACGTGGGTGGCCTGGTCGGATCTTGTGTTGGATCGTGGACGGCTGTCGTTTTAGCTTACCAAACTGTGGCTCCCACGGGGCGAGCCCGTGGGTGGCCTGGTCGGATCGATTTTCAACCGGCCAGGAACGGTGTGTGATCTTAGCCCTAAGGGGCTCCGCCGCCCCCAACGACCTTGCGTCGTTTGGGGCGAACGTTTTGTAAGCTAAGCACGCCGCGTCGCCGCGCACAACGTCCCCAGTGGGCTTGCCCCATTGGAGCGAAAGTTCTTCCTGCCCATGCAATCACGCACGAACCGCACCCATATCATAAGCACCGGCTGTCCCGACATAGTACGACGATTACCAGATTCTCGTTTGATCGAACGCGAACGCCAAGTTGTTTTGAAACGCTAACGCAATCTGCTCGGGACTGTGCTCGACCGAACCGACCAAGTTCAAATGCAAATGATCCGGCATCACGGAGATCGCGGCGATGCGATACGCTTTGCGATCAGCGATTTGCAAACATCGATCATAGATGCGTTTGAAGCACTCCACGCGGCAAAAGCGATACCGCTCGGCAGTCACCAACACCAAATGAAGACAATACCAATAGCGACCTCGCGTCACCTCGATCGGCTGATTGGGATTGATCTTGGGAAAACGCCTGGTGTACGGTCCGATTGACCTCGCAAAACTCGCATCGGCAAAATCAGCGTTGTCGATTTGGTGATCGATGTAATGGGATACGGCTCTCGCAGTATTCTCACCCAATGATCGCACTGCGACCTTACGACTAAATTTGATCGCGGTGCCTGAGTGCCGAAGCATAATCCAGTCGCCCCTTGGCACGCGCGCCAGAAAAGTCGGCGAAACGCTGGGCTTCGCAGCAAACACGAACTGAACAAGGCTGCCATCGATTCGATGCTTCAACATCCGCAGTTGATCGGCTTTCCAGGCAACACGCAACGAATCCACAAGGTCTGCATGTAGGTACGGGATATCGCCTGTGGACGCCCAGCCAGACCAGACGTATCGCAGACGGAAGGCAGGCTTGATTCCAGGATGGTAAAAGAGGTTGCGGTTGCATTGTACAAACTCCTTCACCGCACGGGGCAAGCCCGCAGGGGTCGTGCATCGTGGACGGCTGTCGTTTTGCTTACCAGTCACGACAAGCCGTGGGTGCCGAAGGATCTTGTTTGCATCGTGACGCTGCCAGCTTACAAACTCTGGCTCCCACGGGACAAGCCCGTGGGTGGCCTTGAAGGTTGCCTGATCGACGGCTGCGCATTGCTTCAATGTGGACGGAACGGGTGGCGGATCTTGTGTTGGATCACGTCGCAAATTGCGCGATCGATTTTCAACGGCCAGGGTTGTGAGGTTGGAGTAAGAGGGCTCCTTAGAAAACGAAAAATTTCGAAAAATTTTCACCCAGCGTTTTGCATGCTCAATCGCGACGCGGCCCCTTCTTCTCCGCTTATCTTCGGCCAATTGCCCCATTTCGTAAGACGCTCGAATCTTTAAACACATGGGCGGTTGTTGCGTCGCTGTATTCGGGACAACCCGCATTAACCGAAGCCTATTCATATGTACACCAAGACCAATCCCAATGCCAAACCAGAACAACTCCTTTTGGAAATCGGCCCGCCAGTCCCGTCGAACCGCTTCAACCCGTCGTACTCGATTGACC
Source organism: Pirellulaceae bacterium (assembly GCA_041399105.1). Classification (GTDB taxonomy): domain Bacteria; phylum Planctomycetota; class Planctomycetia; order Pirellulales; family Pirellulaceae; genus Rosistilla. The sequence goes on from JAWKTL010000039.1 coordinate 25,608, forward strand.
GTCGAATCACTCGAAGCGCGACGCCTGCTGGCGGGTATCGCTTGGAACGGCGATGGCGGCAATAATCTATGGCACAACCCGGACAACTGGGACTTGGATCGGCTGCCAACCGCGGGCGACGATGTCACGATCCCGGCGTCGGTCGGCACCGTTGTCTTTGATGGCGACAATGCATCGATCGATTCGCTGAATCTCGCTAGTTCGCTCACCATCCGATCCGGTACGCTCACCAGCAACGAAAGCCTCACCGCCGCGGCTGGCATTACGGTTCAGACCGATGGCGACTCAGCCGTCCTCGACTCCAGCGGCCCCGCCACGATCAACAGCGTCAACCTGCTGGCACTCAACGGAGGCCAGACGATCATCGCTGGGGCGACAGCATTCGTACACAGTTTCAACACCGACTACCAACTTCGCGCGGAAGGCGATGATTCGGTTCTAAGCTTGCCGAATCTGACGACGCTGACGGGACGGGAGGCGTTTCGCAACGACCTGTTTGTCCGCGCATACGGCGGCGGACACGTTGATCTGCCATTGCTTGACACGCAGAGCGGCGCAGTCTATTTCGAGTCGACCGGCACCAGTAGTCGAATCGATGTTTCATCGTTGGAAACATTCACTGGTTACTACAGCGACACGACCAGCGGTTTTCGCGTGGCCGATGGCGGAGAAATTGTATCGCCTGCTCTGAAATCCATAGCAGCCGGCCATCTGCTTCTTGACGATGGTGGCATCATGAACACCGGTGCGTTGGAAAGCTGGGACGGAGGATATTGGTATACGCTGCGAATCAGCAGCCAGACACGCGACCTGGACGATGTTCATACGATGCGTTACGGAACGATTGACATCAACGTGGACGAACAACCTCTGCCAGCGGTCACCAACATCGATAATACAAGCATCATCGTTGATGTCCCGGACGTTGCGGTCAGCTTTCCACAAGTGGAAGCGTACACACACGCCACGAATGCCGACTACGAACTTCGTGCTGAGGGTTTAGGCACGATGTTAAGTCTGCCCAACCTGAAGACAGTCACTGGACGGGAGGCGTTTCGCAACGACCTGTTTGTCCGCGCATACGGCGGTGGTCACGTTGATCTGCCGATGCTTGACACGCAAAGCGGCGCGATCTATTTCGAGTCGACCGGAACCAGCAGTCGAATCGATGTTTCATCGTTGGAAACATTCACTGGTTACTACAGCGACACAACCAGCGGATTTCGCGTGGCCGATGGCGGAGAAATCGTATCGCCTGCTCTGAAATCCATAGCAGCCGGCCATCTGCTTCTTGACGATGGTGGCATCATGAACACCGGTGCGTTGCAAAGCTGGGATGGAGGATATTGGTATACGCTGCGAATCAGCGGCCAGACACGCGACCTGGACGATGTTCATACGATGCGTTACGGAACGATTGACATCAACGTGGACGAACAACCTCTGCCAGCGGTCACCAACATCGATAATACAAGCATCATCGTTGATGTCCCGAACGTTGCGGTCAGCTTTCCACAAGTGGAAGCGTACACACACGCCACGAATGCCGACTACGAACTTCGTGCTGAGGGTTTAGGCACGATGTTAAGTCTGCCCAACCTGAAGACAGTCACTGGACGGGAGGCGTTTCGCAACGACCTGTTTGTCCGCGCATACGGCGGCGGACACGTTGATCTGCCATTGCTTGACACGCAAAGCGGCGCGATCTATTTCGAGTCGACCGGCACTAGCAGTCGAATCGATGTTTCATCGTTGGAAACATTCACTGGTTACTACAGCGACACGACCAGCGGATTTCGCGTGGCCGATGGCGGAGAAATTGTATCGCCTGCTCTGAAATCCATAACAGCCGGCCATCTGCTTCTTGACGATGGTGGCATCATGAACACCGGTGCGTTGGAAAGCTGGGACGGAGGATATTGGTATACGCTGCGAATCAGCAGCCAGACACGCGACCTGGACGATGTTCATACGATGCGTTACGGAACGATTGACATCAACGTGGACGAACAACCTCTGCCAGCGGTCACCAACATCGATAATACAAGCATCATCGTTGATGTCCCGGACGTTGCGGTCAGCTTTCCACAAGTGGAAGTGTACACACACGCCACGAATGCCGACTACGAACTTCGTGCTGAGGTTTAGGCACGATGTTAAGTCTGCCCAACCTGAAGACAGTCACTGGACGGGAACGTGGCGTTTCGCAACGACCTGTTTGTCCGTGCATACGGCGGTGGTCACGTTGATCTGCCATTGCTTGACACGCAGAGCGGCGCGATCTATTTCGAGTCGACCGGCACTAGCAGTCGAATCGATGTTTCTTCGTTGGAAACATTCACTGGTTACTACAGCGACACGACCAGCGGTTTTCGCGTGGCCGACGGCGGAGAAATTGTATCGCCTGCTCTGAAATCCATAACAGCCGGCCATCTGCTTCTTGACGATGGTGGCATCATGAACACCGGTGCGCTGGAAAGCTGGGACGGAGGATATTGGTATACGCTGCGAATCAGCGGCCAGACACGCGACCTGGACGATGTTCATACGATGCGTTACGGAACGATTGACATCAACGTCGATGGGCAAAAGCTCGCGCGTGTTCGCGACATCGATCATGCCAACATCATCGTCGATGTGCCATCGATAACCGTCAGCTTTCCAGCCGTGCGAACGTACACTAACGGAATCGACAATGATCGCGAATTCAAAGTCGACGGGCTGGGCTCCGTGATCGAGTTTCCGCGGCTAGAGCAGATTCAAGGGCGACGCGAATATCATGACGAATTGCGTTTGAACGCCTATGCGGGGACGTCGATCAGGATGCCTGAGCTAAGGTCCATCGACGGAGCGGTCTACTTGGCCAGTCGCGGTGCCGGAGCGTTGGTGTCCGCGCCGCAATTGAGCGAACTGCACGGCTATCTGAATTCAACATGGAGCGGGTTGTACGCGAGCGATTCGGGGTCCGTCGAGGTCGGTACCGAGTCCCGCTCGCTCGTTGTGACAAATGCTTATGTCGAAATGATCACGGGCGGTAGCGTTGCCACCGATTTGCTGCAGCTTGGGTCGGGAAGCGAGCTGCGAGGATCAGGCACGCTCGATGGGACCGTTCTCAACTCCGGAAGAATCGTTCCGGGAAACGCGCCGCGATCGATAAGCATCACGGGAGATTTCGTTCAGCGACCCGATGGTGCGATCGAAATTGAAGTCGCCGGTGCGGGTGCTGGGATCGGAACCGATACGCTGAACATCACCGGTGATGTTTCGTTGGCCGGAAGATTGGACATTGTTGGGATTGCCGACTTTGAACCGCCGCTTGCATCCACCGTCGAAGTGATCGTTGCCGCCGGAATCGAGGGTCGATTCGACGAGGTGACGAACTCCGGTTTCGCCAGTATCAAGCTGACACCAGTCCTTGATGCGGCGGTTGTCCGGCTCGAGGCAATTCCCGATGGCGGACCACGAATTGAATCGGTGCTCGCCAGCCCGGCAATGGAACCGGAAACTATTGTCGATATTCGCTTTGACGAGCCCATCACCGAAAGCTCATTGACTGTCGACGATATCTCCTTCACCGGTCCAGGTGGCGCGGTGGACGTTGCTTCGCTGGTCCGCATTGCCGACGATCATTACCAGGCACGGTTCGTGTTACCGATCGAAGCAGCCAATTATACGTTCACCATCGGACCGAACATCGACGACGCCGAAGGGGCGGTCGGCATGGATCAAGACGCGGACGGCGTCAATGGCGAAGTCGATGACGCGTTTACGACCGTGCTGAACATAACGCTGCCGCCAACTTACGATTTTGGAGATGCTCCGCTGCCGTATCCTGTTTCAGGTGCCGGAGCCGCACGACACGTTCCCATTGGACCGAAGCTGGGAATCTATCGAGATGCCGAGGTCGATGGTACGCCCTCCACCGGTGCCGATGGCGACGACGTCTCGCCGCTGGGTGGCCCAAACGATGAAGACGGCGTGACGATTCACCAAATGCATGTCGGCACTGAAGGAGGTTACGTGACGGTTGAAGTGTCCGACGCACCCGACGGCGCGCGACTCGATGCCTGGGTCGATTTCAATGCCGATGGCGATTGGGATGATGCGGGGGAGCAAATCTTCGTTTCTCAGGATGTCGTCGAAGGTTTCAACCCACTATTCTTCGACGTTCCGTTGTCGGCCGCCAATCAATCGACCTACGCTCGTTTTCGCCTGAGTACCGATGGCGGGTTGTCCCCCGGCGGTGAAGCCCCCGACGGTGAAGTGGTCGATCGAGTCGCGGACATCGGCCGTGTCTACCGCTGGGATGGAGCCACCGATGGCGATGGCGACGGGATCTCTTGGTCAGACCCGCTCAATTGGGAAGACGATGTGGTTCCCGGAACCGCGGGCAACGTGGTCATTCCGAATGTCGCTGGCACGACACAAGTCATCATGGATGAGGACGAGGTCATTCGCGGGCTTTCGAGCGCGGTGCCGATTCAGATCGCAAGCGGCGTCAAGGTCGGCACCGTCAACCAGAACCGATTGGTGATCGACGTCCCAAACCTCAGTCTGGGTGACGGCGCATCGATTGACCTGGGAGGCAGAGGCTGGTCGGGAAGATATCAAGGTGATGGTCAAGGCCCAGGCGCGACCGCGTCCAATAATCATACGATTCGTACCGGGGGTGCCGGGCACGGAGGATCGGGTGGTTCAGGGCAACACACCGGCGGCGGGAGCTCGTACGGCGACCCGCTCCAGCCGACGCTGATGGGAAGCAGCGCCGGTGGTGGATATCCAGGATATACAGGAGGTGCCGGTGGCGGCGTGTTGCGATTGATCGTTAGCGATACCTTAACCCTTGATGGCGAGATCTCCGCCGACGGGCTTAGCGGTTCGAGCTTCACCGGCGGTGGCGCGGGAGGGTCGATATGGATTACGACCAACAACTTGGCTGGAGCAGGCAAGATTACGGCCGACGGCGGAGCAGGCAGGAACGAAGGTGGTGGCGGAGGAGGAGGTCGGGTTGCTGTTTATTATGAACAGGCTAGCGACTTCACGGGCTTTCTCGATTCGACTGCTGGCGGCGCAACCGGATATCGTAAGGGTAGCGATGGAACCGTGGCGTTCATCGATACATCGATCCCCGACCATCATCTGCACGTCTACAACACGTTCGACTTTGCCAACGCATCGACGGCAACCTTTGGCGCTGTAACGCTACATGAAGCCTCTGTTGCCCGTGCCCCTGGCGTCACCGAATTGACGATCGGGTCGATGACGATCGAAACCGCGGCCATCCTCACCAGCGATGGTTTAGGGTATGCGGGCCGCTACCAAAATGATGGGCAAGGGCCTGGAGCGAGTTCTTTAAATAATCACAATATTCGCACCGGTGGTGCCGGGCACGGAGGAACAGGTGGCGATGGGCAACACACTGGAGGAGGCAACACCTACGGCGACCCGCTCCAGCCGACGCTGATGGGAAGCAGCGCAGGGGGCGGATATCCAGGATACACCGGAGGTGCTGGCGGTGGCGCGCTGCGGTTGAACATCAGCGATACGCTCATGCTTGATGGTGAGATCACCGCCGACGGACATGGCGGTTCAAACTTTACGGGGGGTGGGGCGGGCGGTTCCGTCTGGATTACAACGACCCATCTGGTTGGCTCCGGCAGAATCACGGCGGACGGTGGTGCGGGCACGTTTGAAGGGGGCGGTGGAGGCGGTGGTCGGATTGCTGTTTATTACGACCAAGCAGGCGCCTTTACCAGCTTTCTCGAATCGACTGCGGCTGGCGCATTGGGATATCGCAAGGGTACCGATGGAACCGTGGCGTTCATCGACACGTCCGTCCCCGACCATCATCTGCACGTCTATAACACGTTCGATTTCGCAAACGCCTCGACCTCTTCCTTTGGTGCCATAACGTTGCACGAGGACTCCGTTGCGCGAGCGCCTGGCGTTATCCAATTGACAGTCGACGAAATGACCATCGAAACCGGTGCCAAGCTTACGAGCGATGGTCTTGGTTACGCCGGACTGTACCAGGGGGACGGCCAGGGACCAGGTGCAAGTCTCCGCAATCATCATTTAATCCGCACCGGCGGGGCGGGGCATGGAGGCGCGGGTGGGTCGGGGCAACACACCGCCGGCGGAAGCTCATACGGCGATCCGCTGCAGCCAACGCAAATGGGAAGCAGCGCAGGGGGTGGCAGTGGGCGGACCGGTGGTGCGGGCGGGGGCGCATTGCGTCTGATCGTCAGCGGTATGTTGACTCTTGATGGCGAGATCATCGCTGATGGCCAGAGCGGTTCGAGTTTCACTGGCGGCGGCGCGGGTGGTTCGATATGGATCACAACCAGCAACTTGATCGGTTCAGGTAGGATCACCGCGGATGGTGGGGCGGGTTTGAACGAAGGAGGCGGCGGAGGTGGAGGACGCATCGCGGTCTACGCCGGGATGTTTACACTCCCGCCGGAGAACGTTACCGCGCGAGGAGCTTTCGGTTGGAATATCGGCGAAGACGGATCGTTGCACATTGTCGCCGATGCCGCCGTTTCGCTAAGCCTTGCGGCGGAAAGTGACTTGGGCATTTCGAACACGGATGAGTTGACAAGCCGTGCCGCTCCCATGATCGACGTTGCCGTCAATGGCCCGGGAACGAGCCAGATCGACGTCGATGGCGACGGCAATGCGGATGTGACCGGCGTCAGCACCGGGGCGGGAGTCGTCGTCATGCAATTGCCGCCGCTCGATGAAGGGACGCATACGATCGCCGCCACCTTTACCGCCAGCGGTGCCGATCCGACGACAGCGACCACATCGCGCGACATAACCATCGATTTAACGGCACCGACGTTGTTAATGGGTTCAGCAACCGAGAGAGCACCGATCGGCGAAAGGACGCTCCGATTCAGTGAACCGATGGATCATCAGATAGGCGTCGCGGCGGGGACGACGCTTTCGGATAATTCAAGCAATATCTACACCGTGTCCGGCTTCACCGGCAGCGGCGACACGTATAAGGTCCAGTTTGCGACGATTATCGAACCGGGCCAATATACGCTATCGCTCGGCGATGGCCTAACCGATCTGGCGGGCAACGTGATCGCGGTCGATGCCGCGGACATGTTTGAACTGCTTCAAGAACTTGACCCGCCATTTGTGACGGGACTGACGCCCGCGGGTCGCTTAAATACGGCGGTCACGGAAATTGAAGTCACGTTCAATGAAATCGTTACCGGGATCGATCCGCTGACCGATATCGAAATCACAGGTCCGGTCGGATCGATCGATCCGGCTGGCTTTGCGATAAGCATGCACGCCAGTGACGACGGGTTTACGTTGTCAATGCCATCTCAGTCGACGGAAGGAACCTACGTGGTTCGCATCGGCCCGGCGATTGAAGATCGTTTCGGCAACTCGATGGCGTCGAGCTTCAGTCAATCGTTTGTGATCGATACCACCGGGCCACGGATCACATCGGCCAGCACCTCCAACGCACCGGATCAGCCACTCAATACGATTCTGGTCAGCTTCGATGAACCGCTGGCGTCCGCGTCCGTCGCGGCGAACCGCTTTGTGATCGAAGGACCAAGCGGACCGATCACGCCCACGTCAGCGCATCTTTCGGGAAGTTCGGCTGTCCGTTTGTACTTCGCCCCCACGACTCTTGAAGGTGTCTATACCGTCGGCGCTCTCGATTCGGTCACCGACACGGCCGGCAATCCCGCCGCGCAAACATCGGCGACGTTACCACGAGTCAAAACTTTGGGGATGACGCTCGGCCAAACAACCGTCCACGAAGGGGGAAACGCCGCGACCGGGACCCTGCGACGAACAGGGTCATTGACCGATCCTCTCGATGTTACCTTGAGCGCGTCCCCAGACGGAAGGCTGACGATTCCTCAAACCGTTTCCTTTACGGCGGGCCAGCAGACGGCGACGTTTACGATTTCCGTCGGCGAAGACCTCAAGATCAGCCCAGACCAAACGATCGTGGTTACCGCGGGGGCTGACGGATTCGCTGACATCACGCGGTCGATTACCGTCCGCGATATAACGCGCCCCGTCCTGTCGCTTTCCGCGCCGACGGTACCTCACAACGAAGGGGACACGTTTACGCTTACCGTCAGCCGCGACATCGCTCTCGATCAGGCATCGGTGGTGACGCTGGCGGCTGCGGTCGCCGGACAGCTCGGTTTGCCGCAAACGGTTGAGATTCCGGCGGGTGAGCTATCGACCGATGTGCAAGTGACCGTGATTGATGACAACCTAGCCGAAGCGGCCCGTATTGTGCGGATCACCGGATCATCGACGCAGCACCAAGCGTCTCAGGTTTCGATCAGCTTGGCGGCCAACGACGCACCTCAAGTCAGCCTGTCGGGACCGGTTGACGGCTTGACCGAGGATCGCCCAGCGGTCAATTTGCGACTGGCCCGCGCGACCGCCACGCCGCAGCCGGTCAGCGTCCGGTTGATCAGTAGCCATCCGAATCGTGTTCGCGTGCCGAGCATCGTTTCCATTCCAGGTGGCGCAACGGAGGTAGCGATTCCGATCGAAGTCGTTGACGACGCCATCGTGCAAGCGACTCATGACGTGACGATTTCGGCGATCCCGCTTTCAGTCACCGGTTCGATTCCGCTGGACGCTCCGGCGGTGAATCTTGTGATGCCACTGGTCGACAACGATTCACCCGGCTTGTCGATCGAATTGGGACGCGATCTTGTCCCCGAAGGGCATTCAATTGAAGGGGTTGTCAGACGCAACGTCGATTCAGACGAACCGCTCGTCGTCACACTTTCGACCAGCGACGACAGCGAGATCGATTTCTCGTCTGCGACGATCACGATCCCCGGCGGTGAGCGATCGGCGAAGTTCAACATCATCGCCTCGGAGGATGGCCAGACCGACGGGACACAAACCGTGGTCGTGACCGCGACCGCTCCGCCGGCATCCGGAATGGCTCCCGGAACCGAAACGCTGAGCGTCAGCGACAGCGACTTGCCCGATCTTGCCGCGACATGGATCGCCGCCCCAACGCAAGCCGAGACCGATTCGCGTGTGCGGTTGACTTACGCCATTCGCAACAACGGCGTAACCGCGGCGGAGCCCGGGGCTCTGCAGCAAGTGTTCTTGCGCAGCGATGCCACCGGTGCGGATCTCTTGCTGTCGCAAATGACGCTGGGTGAGGAGATCCCAGCGGGCGAATCGATTCAGACGACGGCAACAGTCACGATTCCGCGAAGCATTGGCTCCTATCGATTTGTCGTCCTCGTCGATGTTCTGGACAGTGTCCGCGAGATCGTCGAAACGAATAACTTAGCGACGACCGGCGAGTCGATCGACGTTCTTGCGGCTTACACGGCGACCGTGGAAACCGACACGAATGTTGCGCCCGCCGGGACGCCGATCACGCTCAACGGATCGGCTCGTTTGTTGGGCACCGATGATCCGGCGGTCGACAGCGAAGTTCATGTGCGCATTGCCGTCAATGGAACGCAACGTGTCATTGCCGCCTTTACCGACGAAGCGGGAAATTTTTCGACCGTCTTCACACCATTGCCGGGCGAGGCGGGAACCTACAGCGTCGGTGCGACGCATCCCGCGGCGACGGCCTTCACCGAGCAGGATCGCTTCACTCTAGTGGGCCTTCGTGTTCCGGTTCCTTCGCAGCCGATTGTTGTCGGCGAAGGTCAATCCGTCAGTCGAACGCTGACGGTGCAGAATCGAGCCGATGTGTCGGTAACGGGGCTCGCCGTGGAAGTCGTCTCGTCACCGACAAGCATTGACGCCGAGGCGAGCGTCGCCCAATCAACGATTTCCGGCACTTCGTTCACTTCGCTGTCGCTCGATCTGACGGCGATCGATGCCGGCGAAGTCGAAGGGGATGTCGTTCTGCGAATCATCAGCAACGAGGCTCCGGCCATTGAAGTTCGTGTGCCGGTGCGTGTCGACGCGCTGCGCAGCATGCTTTCGGTCGGCGATGATACGAATCTATCAACCGCAATTGTGCGCGGGCGTCAAACGATCTTGCCGATTGAATTGACGAATCTCGGCGGACTCGATGCCGAGGCGCTGCGGATCGAACTGCCAAGCGGGGCCGACTGGTTGAGCGTCACCTCATCCCCGCCGGAAACGCTCGCCAAAGGAGAGTCCACGCGGATCGAGTTGCTTGCCAATCCGCCCGAGTCGCTGGAGCTGACCCGCTACACCGGATCGATCTTCATTCAAGCGGCCGACAGCCATGTGCGTATCCCGTTCAGTTTGGACGTAAAGAGTGATGCAGCGGCCGAACTGACCGTGCGTGTTGTCGACGAGTATTATTTCTTTGCCGAAGACCGGCCATTGGTCGAAGGGGCTCGTGTCCGCTTGCTCTCCGCGCACGGGGACGAACCGATTGCGGGGATCGAAGCAATGACGACCACGGCCACCGGCGTCGTCACGTTTACCGGGATTACCGAAGGCTATTACACGTTGGAGGTCAAAGCGAAAGACCATGAAGTGTTCCGGCAAAGAATTCGTGTCCAGCCTGGATCCTCGAACACCGAACAAGTATTCATCAGCCGCCAGGCGGTGAAGTATACCTGGAGCGTGGAGGAGATCGAGATCGAAGACCGCACGCGTGTTGTTGTCGAGTCGACCTTCGAAACGAATGTCCCCATGCCGGTGGTGGTGGTGGATGCGGTCTTCGACTTAGCCCCGTTGCAGACGGTCGGTCAAACGATGCAGGTACTCGCGAAAGTGACCAATCACGGACTGATTGCCGCGCACAACGTTCAGATGCAGTTTGACGATCATCCGTTCTACGAATTCACGCCTCTTGTGGACATCATTGGTACGTTGCCCGCCAAGACGGAGATGATTATTCCAGTTACGGTCACGCGCGTCGCAGGTTTCCCATCGGGAGCGACCGGTGGCTTGATGCCCGAAGGCGAGTCGGCGAATGTTCCCTGCGCTATCGGCGCGATTCTGATCTACGAGTATGAATGTGATGGAACTCGAAAAAGTGAAACACCGATCGCGGTGATCAACGTTGTGGGCAACTGCGTGTCGTCCCCGGCACGACCTTTGAGACCTGGCGGAGGTGGCGGAGGAGCTGGCGGAGCGGGTGGTATCTCCGGAGTACCTGTCTCTGTGCAACCCGCTGAACCGTGCGATTGCATACCCGAAAAGATTGAGAGTGCGCTCGCCAACACGATTTTGGGTGCAATCGCCAGTCGGGCGACATCCGCATTGAAATCGTTGGTGCCGATGATCGGAGAGCTCGGCTTGGAACCGGAACTCAATATTCACGCCGAGAAGTGCTGCAACGAAGATGGCAGTTCCGGTGGCTGGAAGTTAACAGGCTCGGCGGGCGCGGCGTTTAACTCGCGGACGTTCCTCGGTCAGGGAGGCAGCTTTTCATTTGAGCCCGATGAAATCGCTGATACGCCCTTCAACTTCAGTGTCGACGTTCAGGGCAATCTTGGCGTAACCATCGATACAACAGCGGAAGTCAAGGTGGAGGGAGGAACAGAATGCGGTCTGAAAAATCCGTATGGCTGTGCATCGGCGACGTCCTCGATCGATGTGTTCGCGGGGGGATTGGGTCAGGCAGAAGCTTCCGCCGGTATTACGATTGTTGATCAAGGTGTTACGCATACGGTTAGCGGAATCATCAAAGTGGGTACTAGTGGAGGAGTGAATGGTGCCATCAAGGCATGCGCTGACGGAAGTATCAGTGGGAAACTGTGTACCAATTCCGTGGTAGCGCACCGAACGCTAACCTTTTCGTACAACGGGAAGGACTACGAATTTGGTGAGAAACCGTATGAAATTATTCCCGAGAAATGTATCACGACCGAAGGAGAGTTTGATCCATTACCCACTTCGTTCCTTGATTCAGCCGGCTTGGCAAAACTGATGGGCTACGAGGATGTTGACGCCATGAACGCCACACTCGGAACGAACTACAGCGAAAGCGTGCGGCCAACGAACGATCAGATCAATGATTCGTTGAACGTCAACCAGATGCTCCATCTTCCTTCCGGCGCGGGGGTCTGCGCTCAGGTGCGCCTTCGTATTGAGCAAGACTTCGTGCAAACACGACAAGGCTTCGACGCGACGCTGGTGATGGAGAACGGTTCGGCTGAACCGCTGACCAATCTAAACGTCAGTGTGGTGATTCGCGACGCGGCGGGGAACATCGCCACCGACGCCTTCGTGATTCGCGAACCGGAGGTCGAAGGTTTCACGGGGGTTGATGGAAGTGGTGTGTTGGGCGTTGGCTTGGAGGGGATTAGCAGTTGGGTGATCGTCCCCACACGCGATGCCGCTCAAGAACTTGCAACGGAATATTTCGTCGGTGGTTTCATTCACTACAAAGACAATGGACGCGATGTGCGGATCGATCTGGTTCCGGTTTCGATCTTCGTCGACCCGCAGCCTGAATTGGAACTGACCTATTTTCATGGGCGCGATGTGATCGGGGATGATCCGTTTACCGATGAGATCGAATCGTCGGAGCCATACGACTTGGCGGTGCTCGTCCACAACGCGGGCTTTGGCGCGGCTGAAGGTCTGCGGATCGAATCGGGACAGCCTCAAATCGTCGAAAACGAAAAGGGACTCTTAATTGATTTCGAGATCATCGAGGCGCTGGTCAATGGCGAACTGAGTCCCCTCGCGCTGACCGCGCGAATCGGCACGGTCCAGCCCGGTGAACGAGCCGTGGCGACGTGGAAGTTGTTGAGCACGTTGCAAGGTTTGTTTGTCGATTACGAAGCGACGTTTGAACATCTCGATCCTTCGGGGGACGAGCGTCTGAGTCTGATCACCGATGTGCGGATCAAAGAGCTGATCCGATCAATCACCGCCGATGGGCGCGGCGACGCGGAGATCGATGGTCTGGCCGACTTCTTGGTCAACGATTTTGCGGATCCCTTGGACCTGCCTGATACGCTTTACACAACCGATGGCGGAGTCTTCCCCGTCGATCAGGCCACCGACGTGCTGGTCGGTGACGGACCATCGACCGCCAATCAATTGAAGACCGACGTCACATTGACGATGCCCGCGGGATGGGGATACCTGCGGATGGACGATCCGTCACTGGGGGATTTCGAATTGATCGAGGTGCGACGCGCTGATGGATCGTTGGTTCCGCGAGACAATTTCTGGCAGACCGATCGCACATTCATCGGTCAGGGGAGGCGTCCGGTTCTGGAATCGATTTTGCATCTGGTCGACTTTGGTGGAGAATCCGCCTACACCTTGATCTTTGCAGGCGATGATCGCACCGGACCCTCGGTTGCCGAAATCGCCGAGATCGCCCCTAATCCGATCGATCGGGCGATCTCCGCGTTGCCGGTCACTTTCACTGAAGCAATCGATCGCGATTCGTTCACGCTCGCCGATGTCGCGCTTCATGTCAACGGATCGCCGGTCGATATTGCGTCATCCGCATCGATCACCTACTTGGCCGACGATCGTTACCGCATTGACGGTCTTGCCTCATTGACCGCCGCCGACGCGGTCTATGAACTTGTGATTGACACGTCGGGCATCCAAGACATTTCTCGCAATTCCGGCTTGGGAACGGCATCGCGCACCTGGGTCAAAGGGGAAGCGGCACCGGCGATCAAGCGGGTGATTGGTCTGCCTGGATCGTCGTTCACATCGTCCACGGTCGGCGATGTGGAGATCGAATTCACCGAAGCGATCGACACGAACAATCTTGTCAACGCCATAAAACTGACGCGAAATGGATTCGAGGTCCCACTGACGGACTTGACGATTGATACGTCGTCGGCCCCACGATACGTCGTGTCGGGCTTCACCGACACGACCGCCACGCAAGCCGCCTATGAATTGACGATCGACGCGTCGGCAATCGTCGATCTGGATCAAGGGCTTGCGGGGATCGGACGCTTCTCGGAAAGCTGGACACTCGACCAGACGGCCCCTTGGATCGTTTCGGTTAATTCGCTGGGCGGTTCGATCCGCAACGCCCCGGTTCAGATCGTCGATGTTACATTCAGTGAACCGCTGGCCGAAGGAAGTTTCACCTTGGAGGGAGTTTCTTTGATGCGCGACGGAGAACCGGAAAACCTGCTTGCCGACGACGACCGCGTGCGGATTGAAGATCGTGGCGATGGAAAGTTTCGCATCTACGGCGTCAACTGGCCGCAATCGTCGGAAGCTCGCTACACGTTCACCGTCGATTCGTCCACCGTTTCCGATCGTGTCGGCCAAACGGGAAGTGAACAAGTCTCAACATCATGGACCATCGATCTGACGGGGCCGTCGGAGCCATTGAATTTGCGTTGGCTTGCCGATGACGGAACGCCGTTAACCGATTCGAGTGATACCGCGGCGGTTCAATTGGCCGGTACGGTTGTCGAACCGGGAACGCGCATCGCGTTGTTCAATAAGTCGACGGCGCAACGCATCGCCACCTTGGCGAGCGTTGATGGCGATTTCCTGTTCGAGATTGAACTACCCGCCAACGGCGTTAACGACATTGAATTGCGACTGTTCGACGAGGCGGGCAACGGAACTCGGGTTGATGCGCCTCCGTTGTTTCTCGATTCGCGTCTGATCACGATCCTGACGCCCAGCACCGTCTTGACCAAGCCCCTCGCGTCCCCACCGCAAGACCTTGTGTTGACGCTTTCGGCGGAGATTGATCCGATGTCGTTCGATCCAGGTTTGATTCGCTTAACGCGCGACGGAGAACGGATCGTTGCGCCAAGCGATCTTTCTCTGATCGCTAACGAATCGACAGACGTTGCCGATTATCGACTTGCTGGCGTCGCCTCCCTGTGGAACGCCGATGGTCACTACCGATTGGTGATCCCCGGAGCGGCGTTGGGCAACGTGGCGGGCGGTTTCTTATTCGATTTCACGAACGATTCGACAGCTCCCGTCGTGACAACAACGGCCAGTCGGATGGCGGTCGAGCAGCCGTCGATCTTTCAATTGAAGGCGACGGTTTCGGGAGCGACCGTGCTGGATGAACTCGCATCCCAACGACTGGCGCACTTTACATCCCGCGTTGAATATTTGGGCAAAGACGCGCCGCGGGATGTTTCCCAAAGCGTCGATCTTGCGCCAGAGCAATTGACAACGCGGTACGATGCGGTCCGCGATGAAACGCACGTGACGATATCGCTCGCCGACCTCCCGGATGGTGTTTACCGCTGGATACTCGATGGCGAAATGATCCAAGACCCGGCGGGCAATCGCCTCGGTGGCGACACGAGTCCCGGCAGTGGTGTGGACAATCATGTGCTGCTGCATCGGCTGGCCGGAGACGCCAATCGCGATGGAATCGTGACCTTCGATGATGTGACCGTCGCACAAACGCTGATCGGTCTGACGCCGGACGACCCGGATTGGGTGGACGATGCCGATGCGGATCGGTCGGGAACCATTACCGCATCCGATATCCTGCTGATTCGTCGACGCGAAGGTCGACGCGTCGTTCGCGGTGGTGAACAAATCAGTGCTTTGCAGAATCGCACGTACATCTACGACGTCAACGGCAGCGGTTCGGTGACGCCGCTGGACGCGCTTGTTGTGCTGAACTATCTGGCGCGCAAGGGAGTGGCGAGCGTCGATGAAGCGGTTGCCAATGCGGATGGCAACTGGTTGGATGTCGCCGGTGACGGAATCATCCGACCACTGGATGCACTGATTGTCTTGAACCATCTGAATCGCGTTTCCGCCCTGCCGCCGTTGGCTGGAGAAGCCGAAATAGCCGCCAACGTTGACGCGGCGTTGTCGCAAATGACTTACCTCACATCTGTCGACGACGACGAGGAAGATGCCGATCACGTGGCGGATTCGCAGTGGGGAACCTTCCTGGACCTGTAGCCTCCCATTTCGCGTAACCATCGGGGCTACGGTGGCGGCCGGTTCCACCGAGTGGTCGATGGCGAAGCCGTTTCGCCTTACCGCCGGACACCGATCGTCAGCAACAGGTTTGCAAAGATCGCTTGATCGGCGGTCTGGATCGTCAGGACATGCTCGGGAGATCCAGCGGTCTCATAAAACTGCATTTGCTCGATCGGTTCAAGCTCAATGGCGCTACCGTTGTCGCGAAACAACTGCCGAAAAGTCTTCCAGATCGGCGGGTCTTCGGTCAACGCATAGGGTCCTTCGGAGGGATACATCATCACCTGCGCGTTATCGATGGGAATTGCCGTCAACAGCGTGGAGAGAACTTGCGTGCATGAAACAACACCCGGCGAAAGGTTCAGGCTAACAACTTCCGCATTGGGGCCACGGGTATGCCAAGCGGGATAATTGCCGTCGGCGATCAACACCTTGCTGTAGTGACCGGCCCGACCGAGGACTTGATTGATCGTCGGATGAAGCAATTGATGCAGTAACATGTCATTCGCCTTGGGGAATAATCAAAATCTCAAGAAGATCCATCAAGAAGCGATTCGGCTTCTTGTCCGATTGCAACACAGCTTGTTGTCTGCCTGGCCGCAGGTCAAGCGTGCCGATCTTTCGCCGACGATAATCGTCCCATGTGCTGGTCGCTTGTGTCCGTTCGACCAACGACTGGTCGCCGATTCTGAAGACGAAGGGGTTGTCCTCCGTCCCTTCAGCGACCGCCGCGTTCATATAAATGTCGTATCGTCCGCCAACGGGGATGTCTACTTGCCATACGGCTCGATCGTTCGCACTTCCCCAATATCCCAAGTTCTCGTACTTCGACTCGAAGACGAGCGTATCACCGTAGATTTCCGCTGCGGTTGCGGGCAAGCGGATCGCTCCGGTTTGCTTGTCGATCGAAACGACTTGCGGTTGGTTTCCTGGAAACGATTTCGGCAATGGTTGATTGTCGATGATGAACGCGATGACATCGGCTAGAGCCCGCGGATCGAGCGTTCCCTCCAACCCTTGCGGCATCATCGACAGCTTGCCGCGGACGAACCCATCCGTTTCGATGTCCCGTTTCAAGATCGTATGGGTTTCGCCGTTTTGTCCCGCCAGAGTAACGCTGGTCGCCGTTTCCGATTGCAGCAGTCCGGTCAACTGACGTCCATCGATCGTTAGCACGCTGTAATTCAAGTACTTGTCCTCGATCGCGCGGCTTGGATCGAGAATATGCGTTGTCAGGAACTCGGGCGATTTGTCGATCAGCCCGACAAGACTTGGCCCCACCTCGAATCCGATGTCCCCAATCTTGTGGCACGCGGCGCAAGCCTTCTGAAAATGCAACCGGCCTCGATCGCGATCCCCTCCGCTTCGCGTCGCCGGAAGGTAGCGATCGATGACGGCTTGTCGCGCATCGTCGGGACGCATCGTTATCCACTTCGCGGCCTCCTTTGCAATC
Organism: Pirellulaceae bacterium; assembly: GCA_041399105.1. Lineage (GTDB taxonomy): Bacteria > Planctomycetota > Planctomycetia > Pirellulales > Pirellulaceae > Rosistilla. The sequence goes on from JAWKTL010000039.1 coordinate 42,925, forward strand.
GCAGCGTCGGGATGATTGAACAAGCGTTGTCGATCAACGGCGGTCAAGTCGCTCGCGTCAATGGTTTGCGATTCCATCAGGGCAAGCAACACGCGTGTCGAATCGATGCGTTGCAACACAACCGCCACCAGTCGATCACGCGTCAATGGGTCGAAGCTTTGCCAACGATCAAGAACCGATTTCAGCACGTTTCGATCCTGCAAATCGCCAACTGCCCGGATCGCCGCTTGTTGAAGATCGGAAGGCGTCTGTGGCAACAACAACGACGTGAGCATTTCGGGCTCGTTCAGCTTGAACCGCGCGTCGCCGGCGAGGAAACGGAGCGAGGCGGTCCGTCGATCACTCGATTGCTCGGAATCCAGCAGCGTCCGCATCGCCTCGGCGCGAAGACTCTCGTAACGCTGCATCGACGTTTCATCGTCCAGCAACTTCGCAAGCGACGATCCGTGCTTTCGCAGCAGCGCCTGCATGTCGGCCATCGTCGACATCCGCGGGGTCGAAGCGTTTTCACTGGCTTCGAGCAACAAGTCCATAACAACGATTCGCACCGTTGCAAGGTCATCGATCGCCAAAGCGGTTCGCACGATCGGTTCGGCGATATGAATCCATTCGGTTTCGTTGTGTAACACTTCCGCTGACGGCTTTACCTCCGCATTCCCGTCGCGTGCGGCTTTCAACGACTCGATGGCGCTTCGAGCCCCGGATGCGACGTCGGCCGTCCGGTTTGCGATTCCGCTGATCACGGCAGCGGACAGGTAGCGATCCGAAGCGTGGCGAACCAACATCGTTCCCAGCGTACGAGCCGCCTCGGCATTGTCAAACGCTCCCAATGAATAAGCGATCTGAAGGCGTACATGGGGATCGGTTTCCGTCCGCGAACGCTCGATCAGCACCCGCATCCATTCATCCGCCGCCGACGTATCGGCAAAGCGTTCTGAGATCCGCGCTGCGTGACGCCGTACGCCCGGATGCGAATCTTGCATTGCAGCCGCGAGCGCCGTCGACGATATCGAGCCGAGTCCATCGAGCACGCAAAGGGCGTGAAGTCGCTGCAACGGGTTGTCACTGGTCGTGACGGCTGATTGCAACGCGGATGTCTTCTCGTCGCGATCCCCACGCCAGAGAAGTTCTTTGTGAACGATATCGCGAAGCGTTCCATTGGGACTTCTCAGCATCCGCACAAGGTCGTCGACATCCAGTGCCGAAATATCGGCGACCTCGCGTGGCGGCGTTGCATCGGAAACGATGCGATAGATGCGTCCTCGGTCGCGACCGGCGCGCAGGTCCAGCGATGCTTCAACATCGTCAGCGATCCATTCGGGATGTTCGATCACCAATCGATACATGTCGGCGATCCATAGGCATCCGTCGGGACCGGTTCGAACGGTTGTTGGGCGAAACCAACTGTCGCGGCTTCGCAAGAATTCGCTGTTCTCTTCGTTGGCTGGTTTCCGCGAACGCATCAATAGGCCGTCCCATTCGATAAGACGGCGATGCACCAGATTGTGAACCGGTTCGCTGACGAACATATTGCCGTACAGATCATCTCCCAGCAGATGATCGCGATAAAGCATCGTGCCACATGCCGAAGTAAAGCGACTCGGCTGCCCCGGTGCTGGAGGACGATATCCGCTCCAGTGGCTTAGCACCTTGCTGATCGGATGGATCGGCGAATTGTCCAGCGTCGACACCATGTGTCGTGCATCGGGAGGAGCGACATGCGGGTTGCGACTCAAGTAGTGATCATCGAGGACAAATTGGAACATCGGATTGCTGTTGTTCGCACCCCACCAGTTCCCCCAATCGTCGCGACCTCTTCCATGCTGCGTCCGTCCGGTCGTTGTTTCGATGCGGCCACTGTCGGGCTCAATCCGCAGATCACGTCCGTTGATGTTCACCTCGTCGTTCGTCTTGGCCGACCGAATGACGCCACCACTGTCGCCGTTGGGAACATAAACCCAGTTGTCCAATCCCCATCGCAAACCGTTCACACGATGCTGTTGATTCCCCTCGACGAATCCACTGAACAAGACGACTTGATGGTCGGACTTTCCGTCCCCGTTCCTGTCTTCCAGATACAAGATATTCGGAGCCGCCGTGACTAAAATTCCGTCCCGCCAAACCATAATGTCCGACGGAAACGGGAGCCCTTCGGCAAACAGGGTCGATCGATCGTATCGTCCGTCGCCATCGAGATCCTCCAAAAAACGGACGCGTCCCCCCGGCTTCCCTTTGTCGTCCAAGCCCAGCGGATAATCGGCCATCTCGACAACCCACAACCTTCCGTCGGCTCCCCAATCGAATCCAACGGGATCCATCACCAGCGGTTCGGCGGCGACAAGCTCGACGCGATACCCGTCGGCAACTTCGATTGTCCGCAGCGAAGCATCCGCCGACCTGGGAATGGTTGCCTCGTCCCCCAGCAGTTCGACAAACGAACGTCGGTCGACTCCCGCCGGCAGTCGATGCGTATCTTCATTCTGGATCCACAAATGATCTTCCGCGAACCAGGCTCCAGTGTTGCCGTCGGCTCGGACGATCGGTGGGATCACGTCGTCGCTGGGTCGCACCGCCGATCGCACTTGGCGGTTCCAACCTTCCTCCATTGATGAAAACAGATGCAAGCTGTAGCGTCGCGCATCGGAAAAGATCACGTCGTCGCGACCGTCTCCATCGACATCGACGAATCTCAGTCCGGCGTCCTCTCCCTGCTGATCGACAATCGATGTCTCGGCGGGCAGATCGAACGGTAATCGCCGCCAAGCCTTCCCATTGTCATCCCAATGAAAAACGGCGGTGGTCGAACCACCGACAATCAATTCACAGCGACCATCATCGTTCAGATCACGCAAGCGAACGCCTTGATCCTTTGAATCGCGAGCTGTCCAAATCGGTTGACCATCCATCTCCAAGCCGGCCAACATGGCGTCATCCCGTTTCCAGACTTGATCTTGAAAATGCCAGACCCCCGCTTCACGCTCGTTGCGAACAAGGAAGCTTGCCTGACCATTGGCCTGCGTGATAAAGAATCGCACCCCGGCGGACCGATGATTACCGTCCTGGTCGACATGAACAATCGAGACCTGAAAATCGGACTCGCGCCAACGGCTTTCGTCGGGCTTCCAGATCCGCGTCTTGCGAACATTGTCGTTTCCAATCACGACGTCCAGAAAGCCATCGTTGTTCAAGTCCAGCAAACGCACGCCGTTGTCTTGTCCATTGGCCGCGCGAACGGGCTGGTCCGCCAAGAGGTTTCGATTCACGCGTTCCAAGCATTCGCGAAAGTTTAAGAATTTCACGCGGTCGCCATGTTCTTGCACGACGTGTTCAACGATCTCGACCATTTGCGAATTACGAATCCAGCCGTGCGGATGAAACACAAGGTTCGCAACGCCTTGCTTGAGGACCGTTGCATCGATCGCCAGTTGGTGATCGGTGACGGTGATGGGGTTGTTGGGTTGATTCAGATTCTGTCCTTGCCAATCATCGGGAACCGTGTTCGGGAACTCCCAGATTTTGCCACCGACAATGAAAGGGTACGGATAATTTTCGACCTTGTTGACGAACGATTCAAAGGGAGCGTACTTCGCGAATCGCGGACCTCCCTGTTCGTCGATCGTCATCGACCGAGGCAGTTCCGGATCGTCGCTGGTCAGCAGAGCCGCGACCGATGCGCTGATTTGCAGGAAGTTTCCTTCACTGGTGGTTTGATTCATGATCTCCGCGAACGCGCGAGGGCTCGGCGTATTCAACGAATCACAACACGGAAAACGAAACGCCACCGGATGACTTCCAGGGACCGAGGCCAGCAGGTCGACGCACCGATCGTAGGTGCCGCGCGTGCGGCGAAGTTGCCTCCTTGCAAACAAGGGCAAGGATGATCGATCGTGTGGCATTCCAAAGAAACACCGTCCCGAAGCAGCTTTGCCAATGTGGGATGCGTCGGGTCGACCTTGTTCGTGAAAATACTGACCGCGCCGCGACCATCGATTTGCTTCAAGCGATCGAGAATCGGACGCAAGTAAGCTTCGTACTTGTCGGGGTCCCGCATGTCGTCGATGCCCAACGTCACAACCGCTTGCACCCCTTCGTCGCCAACCCACTGAGGGGTTATCAATCGCGGAAAATCTCGATGGACATAATATGGATCGCAAGGTGCGTCGAGGTAAACCAAGCGGTTGCCGTCGGCCAGCGTCGGCGAAGTTTCACCGACCAGCCACGGCAGAAGGACGCAAAGAAGACCCGCCGTCAATCGCGGACACGTTGAAATCATCTGCTTCTCCAAATCTTAGAGCGACCACGTCGGAAAGCCAACTGAAGAACTCAACGCGAAATAACATCAAACGCGTTGATAACTGATGTAAGAGGCTTTCAGATCGAATGATACGTCGGATCAAGCCAAGATGTCAGTGATGACATGGCCGTGAACATCGGTCAGGCGACGTTCGATTCCGTTGTGATAGAATGTCAATTTCGTATGATCGATGCCCAACAGATGAAGAGCCGTGGCATGCAGGTCATAGCAATACGTTGGCTTATCGACCGCCTTGAACCCGAGTTCGTCGGTTGCTCCGTAACCGCATCCGCCTTTAATTCCGCCCCCCGCCATCCACGATGTGAACGCTTCGGCGTTATGATCGCGTCCTTTTCCGCTTTCTCCCTGAGCACCCGGTTGGCGACCAAACTCCGTCGTGCAAATGACCAGGGTCTCATCAAGCATTCCATGTCGTTTCAAATCTTGAAGCAACGCCGACGCGCCCGCGTCGAGAACCGCCCCCCAGTATCCATGATCGCGGACGAGGTCTTCGTGGCTGTCCCAGTTCGGACGAATCTTCTTGGCGGTCGTATTCTCAGCGCCGCAATAAATCTGCACGAACCGAACGCCCCGCTGCGCAAAACGACGCGCCAGCAAGCACTGTCGACCAAATGGGCCGTTCTCCGGATGATCGAGGTCATACAACTGATGGGTTTCCGCCGTCTCGCCGCTCAAGTCGGTCACCTCAGGGGCGCTTAGCTGCAACCGAGCGGCCATCGCATAGGCTTTGATTCGGGCTTCAAGTTCGCTGTTCTCCCTTCGCGACTCGCGATGCAGTTCGTTAAGCTCGGTGAGAAACTCCAGTCCCGCGCGATCCGATTCACGCGTCGCGGCGGCAAAGTCGTCTGGGGGAAACAGATCGGCAATGGGTTGTTTCGTATTGGAGGTATCCAGCGCGGTCGCCTGATGTTCCGCCGGCAGGAAGCCTGAACCCCAATTGATGACGCCTCCGGGCGGCAGTCCACGCGGATCGGGAAGAACGACGAACGCCGGCATATTATCGGCCTCGCTCCCCAACCCATACGTCACCCACGAGCCCATGCTTGGAAAGCCGGGCAACGGAAAGCCGGTGTTCATCATGAAGCAGGCGGGGCCATGCAGGGCGGTCTTGCTGTGCATGGAATAGATGAACGCGAGATCATCCACGCAAGACGCCAGCTTCGGAAACAAGTCGCTCACCCACAGACCCGACTCCCCTCGACGTCGAAACGGCCAATGGCTTCCTTGACAGTTGCCGGGTTTGGAGGCGAAGAACTGAAGCGTTCCATCGGGATCGAACGGCGTTCCGTTTCGTTTTTCCAGTTCCGGTTTGTAATCGAACGTGTCGACGTGGCTCATCCCTCCGGGACAAAAGATCTGGATGACTTGCTTCGCTTTGGGCGAATGATGAACCGCCGCGTGGCCATCACCAGCCAGCATTGTCGATAATGCCAGCCCGCCGAACCCGGCTGCGGAAGTCTGTAAAATCGCGCGTCGCGAATAAACGGGGTTCATGTGCAATCCTCAGTCGACATAGACAAATTCATTGGCGTTCAACAACGCTCTGCATAATGCGAACAACCCTTGCTGTCGGACCAGATCGACCGCTAAACGCTTTTCATCTGTCGTCGGATGTCGGGCGAAAGCGAGTTGGAACGCTCGTTCAATCCGCTCCATCGGCTGCGAACCGGCTTCATTCATGACCCGCTCGGCAAAGTACTGAGCCTGGCGGAGCATGAAATCATTGTTGTAAAGGGCCAACGACTGCAGAGGGGTCGTGGTCGTCAGCCGATCAGGGGTCAGATTCGCCGGGTCGGGACAGTCAAGTGTCGACAGAAATCGACTTGGCGTTGTGCGGACCTTGTAACGATAAATACTGCGCCGCCAGAGCGACGGCTCATCGGCGGTAACGTAGGTGTAAATCGGCGCATAGGCTTCTTGATATCGGAAATCCTCGAAGCCGGGTCCGCCACGTTCATCGTTCAGTTTCCCACTGACCGAAAGGACGGCATCACGAATCGCTTCGGCCTCGATGCGTCGAGCGTTTTGCCGCCACAGCAAATCGTTGTCGGCGTCAAAACGTTGAGCCAACGTCGCGGAAGTTTCATCCTGAAAACGACTCGATTGTCGATACGTTTGGCTGTGAAGGATCAACCGATGCATCTCCTTGAGCGACCATTCGCGGCGAACCAATTCAGCCGCGAGCCAGTCGAGCAGTTCGGGATGCGAAGGTCCGCCCCCTCCGAATCCGAAGTCGCTTGGTGTTTCAACGAGTCCCTTGCCAAAGTGCCAGTGCCACAGCCGGTTGACGATGACGCGAGGGGTCAGCGGATTATCCGGATGCGTGATCCATCGCGCCAGCGCGGCGCGACGCTCACCGTCATTCGACTGCGGTGTGCCCAGTTCGCGATCAAGCATCGAAATCGCTCCAAGCGCCGCGGGCCCCAGGAGGTCTCCTGTCGGCGTTTCCGGATTACCCCGTGTCAACAAACGAGTTTCGGACACCGTCGGCTCGGCGACGATGCCGTAAAACTTTGGAGGCGGACCGAGCGACTGGATTTGCGCTTCCACTTCGCTTCGTTGACGCTCCAGTTCCGCTAAACGCTGTCGATCTTCTTCGGAAGTCTCCGGAAGTATCGCGAGCTTTACGTGTGGATCGCCGAAGCAAATCTGATCCATGCTATATCCGTTTCCACCATCCGTCGAAATCAGCGTCAGAAACCGGCAGGAGCTGGGCAACTCGATATCGATACTTTTCAGTCCATCTTCGCGACGTAGCTGTTGATAGGAAGCGGCTTGTTTTCCGTCGATGAATACCCAAGCGTCGGCATAGTGTCCGCCGATCGCGCCGAAGTATCCAAGCTGCGACGTGAATCGCAACGTAGGCTGCGGCTGTTGACTATCGGACGCATCATTGTCCGCTGTCGAGGCATTGTTGTGACCGATTAAGCTTCGACGCATTGCGGCGATGTCGAACGTGATCCCGGCGTTGGCGTGCAACCCAAGCAAGCTGTGGGATTCTTTCGTGAAATCGACACCGCCCAGTTCGGTCGAATGCTGACTGGCAACCGGGCCGTTGCGGATCATATCCCACGCATCACCCGATGTCTTCGGCAAGCCGGAAATGGTGATCCCCGTCGAACTGACTTGCATCTCGCGCTGCCCGTTCTCTCCATCGGGGATGAAGACACCATCGACAAACGGAAGGTCGGATGGTGAGAATCGGTTTAACACCACGTTGCCGAGCTTACCGAAGTCGCGAGTCTGAATCTTCGCGTTTCGAGGATCGATGGCGCTTCGATATTGGCCGGTTCCCAATCCGTTCCCGCCACCGACAATATCGGCCAAGTTCAGTCCGGCTCCCCGCAGTCGACCGATCTCAAAATCGATTTCATTACGACGCGTCGACAGCGCGCGTTGTTGTTCATCATGCTCTTTCAATGCCGCTTCGCTTACCACGCGATCCGCCCGCTTCGCGCCGGCGAACACGGCTTGCAACTGATAGTATTCCCGCTGGGTGATGGGGTCCAACTTGTGATCGTGGCATCGCGCACAATTGACGGTCAGTCCCATTGTCGCCGTCATGACCTGAGTGAGCATGTCGTCCAGGTCGAGCGCTCGCGCGGCACGACGCAATTCAGGACTCTTCGTCTCCACCTGTCCAACAAAGTCCCAAGGACCAGCGGCCAAGAAGCCGATCGCGGTCACCGCTTGTTCATTGTCCGGCCACAAGACGTCTCCCGCCAATTGTTCTTGCAGGAATCGATCGTAGGGCTTGTCCTCGTTGAAAGCCGCGATCACGTAGTCTCGATATCGCCAAGCGTGTTCGCGTCGCTGGTCGCGTTCGAACCCATGCGTGTCGGCATAATGCGCGATATCCAGCCAGTGCTGGGCAAGACGTTCGCCGTATCGAGGCGAATCCAACAGTCGATCGACAAGGTTCTCGTAAGCTTGCGGATCGGGATCGTTCACAAACGCCTCGACAGCTTCCGGTGTCGGCGGAAGTCCGTGTAAATCAAACGACAGCCGACGGATCAGCGTTCGACGATCCGCTGGAGGGCTGAGCTTCAACTCCTTTTCCGCAAGCTTGGCGCGAACGAAGTCGTCAACGGAACCTTCGCAAACCGTCAGTGGCTGATACGCCCACCACGATTCATCCGCCTTCGCCTTCTCTTTGACAACGACGCTTTCAGGCCACACCGCTCCCTGCTCAATCCATTGACGAAGCAATGTGACTTCGTCGTCGGAGAGCGGTTCGGCCTCCTTCGGCATCGCGGGGGGCTCGCCCGACCGCGACGTGACCAGTTCCAGCAGGTAACTCCCATCGGGATCGCCGGGGATCACAAACTCGCTCGCCTTCAGATCGTCGAATGTGGCGACGGAAACTTCCCCTTTGCGACTGTTGGGCGAATGACAACGGATGCAATGCTGCTGAAAGATCGGTGCGATCTGCTTTGAAAAATCGACCGCTTCGCTGGATTCGCCGACCGCCAAACAGATCAATAAGATGATGGCGATGCAATGCATGCGTTGATTCAATCGATTCCTAGAACGACCAAGTCGCAAGATCGACTGAAAGAGATTGCGGTAAAACATCATTAATTGGCGTTCATCATTGACCCAGAGCGACCATGTCGCAAGATCCACTGAAAAACATTTGCGCAAGATAACATTCAATACGTTCATCATTGATATAGTGCCCTCCTCCCTCCTGATTGTCCACCAATCGGCTTCTCCATTCGACGTTTGCTAGCCGATGGACGTCCGGAATCGATATTCTAAACAGCAGCCTCAGATTTCTCTTGACCGCAGTTGACGAAATACCCGATGATCCCGACGTTTTCGTGGAAACTTGAGCAATTCGCTCAATTTTCTCAGAAAAAGTGGGAGTTTTCCTTTGTTGCGTCGATCGATCGCGTCTATCGCCATGTTTACGCTGCTGCCGATGGCGGTTGTTTTCGGACAATCGTCAACCGCACCGTCGTGGCGATTCCGCTTTCCAGATAGCGCGATGGCGACCGGCGGCGTCACTGAATCATCCGAGGATCCAACAAGAGTCGCATCGCGGCAAGACCCAGCGGGATTCTCGACCCCCGCACAAATTGAAATACCGTCGCTCAGCGATTCGCAGATCGTTATCCCTTCGATCAAGACGCAGCCGCCGACATCTCAAACCGGGTCGAAAGCCGATTCGACAAACGACGCGAGTTCCGGCGATCAGCGCGAGGCCCGCGATGACGCCGCCAGCTCCACGGCGGGGCGTGATCCGGCAAGTGGCAACCCCGAGGCACGCGTCGCGGCCGCCAACATCGCCGATCCCTACGCCGTTGCACCGACAACGTTCATGAATCCGGTAAGCTCTTTCGGCTCGTGGTTTCCACTGCGTCGGACCAATCGGTTTATGGTTCAGGCGGAGTATCTTTACTGGTCGGCTGAAGGAATGCGGACACCTCCGCTGGTTACTTCCAGCCCGACCGGGACCGCGCGAGCCGATGCCGCGTACTTGGGAGGCCCCGCGACAACGATCCTTTATGGTGGTGATCGCATCAACGACGGCTGGGAACATGGCTACCGGGTCGCCGCCGGTTATGCCTTCGACCCGAACCTGCGATGGAAGCTGGAAGGGGAGTACTTACGAATCCTCGACCGGGAGGAAACCTTTTCGGCAGCGTCGGACGATCCGGTCGCGCCAACAAACATCATCGGTCGCCCCTTCTTTGATTTGATCAATGGGCAAGAAACGGCCCAATTGATTTCCTTCGATGACGTTATTTCTGGTCGGATTGATATCGCTTCAACATCCAAGCTCAGTTCACTGGGAGCCTACGTTCGCGGCTCGACCTGTCCGACGCCCGGCCCCTGTGATGTGATTGCAATCAACAGCCCGCTGAGCATGCAGCGTGGTCGGTTCGACGTCCTGCTTGGCTACCGTTATGCGAACCTGCAAGACAGCATTTCGTTCGCTGAAGACCTTCGCAGTTTGGACGTCGCCAATCCTGGGTCATTTCAGATTCGAGAGCGATTCGCAACGGAGAATATGTTTCATGGCATCGAGCTAGGCATGGCCTATGTCAGCAGTTGGCGTCGCTTTTCAACGGAACTGGTCGCGAAAGTTGCCGCCGGTAACAATCATCAAACCGTTGCGATCAGCGGCTTCAGCGATATTGTCGAAGCCGGCTTTCTGGAACGCTTCCCCGGCGGCCTTTACGCACAACGAAGCAACATTGGAGTCTATGAACGCAACGAGTTGGCGGTCCTACCACAGTTGACGTTCAACCTGGGAACACAGCTCACGTCGTTTCTGACGGTGCGCGTCGGTTATTCGTTGTTCTATTTCAGCAACGTCGTTCGCGCTGGTGATCACATCGATACCGATTTGAATCCGAACCTCTTTCCCCCCGAGCAGCTTCCGTTGGTTACGTCGGTACTGCGTCCCGACTTTGAGTTCAACGAAACGGACTACTGGGCTCATGGTGCGAATTTCGGTGCCGACTTTCGCTTCTAAGCTGACCGGCTATACTGCAAGCGTCGGGAGAACGGATCGTTCGCCATGCCGAACGAATTCGCCGCTTCAATTGTCATCCGGGATGCCATGTCCGCTGAGCCTCCGTTTCCCATACTCTACGAAGACAACCATCTGCTGATTATCGACAAGCCGCCCGGCATAGCCACGCAGGGCGTCACCGATGGCAACAGTGTCTACGATCTGGCGATTGGATACATACGCGAAAAGTATCACAAGCCGGGAAACGTCTATTTGGGGATCGTCAGTCGCTTGGACAGTGTTACCAGTGGTGTCTTAATGCTGGCGCGGACGAGCAAAGCTGCTGGTCGGCTATCCGAAATGCTACGTGAAGGCTCCATTCGCAAGACCTATCTAGCGGTCATCAATGGCTCCCTTCCCAACCCGAGCGGAACGTTGATCGATTATGTCCGCAAGAACGATGCGGCCCATCGGATGGTCGTTTGCGGCCCGAATGATCGTGGGGCTCAACGCGCGGAACTGGACTATCGTGTCGTCAACACGATCGATTCACAAAGCTTGCTGGAAATCGAATTGAAGACCGGTCGGAAGCATCAGATCCGCGTTCAATTGTCGCACCTGGGATGCCCGATTCTCGGCGATCGAAAATATGACGCGGGGGCTGCTCCCGGGACCGGGATTGCTCTACATTCACACCGTTTGGAACTGATCCATCCAGTCCGGAAAAGTCCGCTCGTGGTCACCGCTCCGATTCCGCGAGGCTGGCGACGATTCAAAGTTGTGTAAGTCGAGCGGCTGGAGGGGTTGAATTTTGGTAAGTTCTTTCCTGCCGCTGGCGTGAATATGGTTGCAACGGACGTATACTGAATAGACGTTGTATGGGCACGCGGACGATTGCTCGTCAGTTCCATTGAAATCAGAGCAACAGCAGTAGCAAGGCTTGCTCGACGGTACAGAAACGAAAGAGCGGATTCATGAATCGAACAGCAATGCACGTAACGGTCATTTTGATCACGGGGATCGTGATTGGATTGATCGCGCGTTCGCGGCGAATCGAACGCGAACAGATACAAGCCGCGGAGGCGAAGCGGGCGGCCGACGCTGCATTGGCGGAGCGGTCGCAACCAGCAAGCGACAAGGCTGAAGCGATCGTCGTTCAAGGTGACGGTTGGCTCAGCGAGTTTGAATTGACCGAACGGAGCGGCAAGACGGTATCGAGTCAAGACTTGCTCGGCCAGCCGTATGTGGTCAGCTTTTTCTTCACGACGTGTCCGAGTACATGTCCGATGCAGAACGAAAAGCTGAAGATTCTGCAGGAGGAGTTTTATGGCGAGGGTGTCCGTTTCCTGAGCGTTAGTTGCGATCCCGAAGTGGATACACCCGAGGTGCTTTCAGAGTACGCCAAACGATTTGAAGCGGACGAAAATCAGTGGCTGTTCCTGACGGGTGATCTGAATTATATCCGCCGCGTCGGGGCGGAAGTGTTCCGCTTGCCGGTGAATCGACGTTTTCATACCGACCGCTTTGTTCTTGTCGATGGGCAAGGTGAGATCGCGGCCATTTATGAATGGCCCGAACCGGAACAGTTCGACCGCTTGAAACAAGACATTCGCAAGCTGCTTTCGGGGGAAACGCTCAGCGAAGCGACGCCATCGGAGCAAGAATCGTAATGCAATGGTTGGCGCAGAATCTTCCGCATGCGACTGCTTCGCTGAATTGTCTGGCGACGCTGTTACTGCTGACCGGCTTGGTGCTCATCAAACGTGGTGATGAAAAGTTGCATCGCAATGTGATGATCAGTTGCTTTGCGGTCAGCGTTGTCTTCTTGATATTGTACCTGCTGCACAAGGTCGCGCTATATCAGACAACCGGTTCGCCGAACAAGCGTTTTCCGACCGACGTCGCGCAAACAGTACGAACGGTCTACTTCGGCATTTTGGGAACGCACTTGCTGCTGGCGATGACCGTGCCGGTCTTGGCGATCGCGGCGATGTATCAAGGTTTGAAAGATCAACGTCGGAAACATCGCCGCATCGTCCGCTTCGCGTTTCCGATCTGGTTGTACGTTTCGGTAACTGGTGTTGTTGTGTATTGGATGCTCTACTGGGGCTATCCATCGACATCATGATCGGCGGCGGCATGACCAGGTCCCTGGTTCGATTCGCCTCTGCGTTGCTTCACGTGTGGCTGTTGGCTTGGCCGGCGATATCGTCGGCACAGTCGATGGCGTCGCTTCCGCGAATACCCGAAATCGAAGCGGCCGATCGACTTGCCTTGCGACAGATTGATCAATGGATTGATTCGGATCAGATCGAACAAGCGGTCGATCAGATCATTCGCTTGTCCGATCATTCCGGCGACCGATTGATTCAGGTTCTTCCGTTTGACCATGCCGTGTCAAACGACGATGAAACACCGGCCGATTCAGACAATCGGTTGCGGGTACCCCGTGAATCCCCGTTGTCTCGATTGCAGCACTGGGTGCCGCTGCGAGCGTTTCTTAACGATCGGCTGTTGCGTTGGAGCGTGGCCAAAGGCGACGTTGCGGTTGCCTATCGAAAGCGAATCGATCCGATCGCGCGTGTCGCGTTTGAAGCCGCGCGTCAAACCAAGTCTCTCACGGACGCGCAACGAGTCGCCGATGCATTTCTGGCGACGTCTTATGGCGACGATGCGCTGCTGTTGGTGGCCGATCTGGCGATGGAACGCGGCTGGGTCGAGGTTGCGCGCGGAGCGATCACGCGAATCGATCGTCGCTTGCAGGCAACCGGCATTGGGAACGGCACCGTCGATCAGGTCCCTGCCGTTCCCTGGAATCATCTGCTCGCGGCGACAGCGGCCCCGGTCGATCAAGTTGCCGTGCAAGTTTCCCGTCCCGATGTCGGACTTGCGTTTGGCACCTACGTTGGAAGCGATCTGCCTTTGCCGCGAGTCGCGTTGCGAATCCCTTACGCTTCGTTGCTGAATCAGGAAACCGAACGGGCCGCCAACGAATTGGCGTTGTGCCGAGCGTTGTTTTCCTACAATGAAGATGACTCGTTCGTCGCGATGTTGCAAAAAAGGATCGATCGGAGCGAGGGAACGTCAAACCGACGGGAACTTCCCAGCAAGCTTGATCATTTCCCTCGGTGGACGGTCGACCTTCAATCAACCTCGCCCACCGATCCGTTTCGCAGCGCCAACGTCGCCGCGATGTCGCCTTCTTTTCTGCCGACGCTTTGGAAGAAACGAGTTATCGTGCAGGATGTCAATCATATCGTCGCGTTCGACCTGCAAACGGGAAAACCTTGGCCAACGCTCGATCAAGTCGACGTGAAGCTTTTCGATTCCGGACAACCGGCCGATCAGTGGTTGCCGCCAGCGAACTTGCCGGCCGACGGGGCACCTCAGTTCTCGTTGCAGGTCGATCAAAATCGGTTGATGGCGCGATTGGGACCCGCCGTCAGCGGTTGGCTTCCCGTCGTCAATAAGTCACCCGAAAGTGCGTCTTCGATAGCCGTCTTTGATCTCAGCATCGAAGGGGGTTTGCTCGACGCGTACCCGCGTTCGTTGGACGCTCCGCGCTGGGAGGGTTACGAATTTGAAGGGACGCCGACATTGGTGGGCGACCGCATCTTTTGTGGCATCACGCGACGCGAAGGATCGCTGCTTACCAGTCGCGTCGTCTGTCTGGATACGCGTTCGGCGGCGGTGCTGTGGGCAAGTCCCGAATTGACGACCGGCACCATGTTGTCGGATCGCGCGGTCAATCGTGTGACGCATGCGCGTGTCGTTCATCGTCAAGGGATGTTGTTCTATCAGGCAGCGCTTGGGGTTGTCGTTTCGCTCGATGCCGAAACCGGCCAACCGCGATGGTTGGTTCGTTACCCGCGAGGCGATGACGACGATAGCCCCTATCACAATTCTGTTGCCACGACATCGCGGCGTGATGGTAGCCCCGTTCTCCTTGATGGTCAGCAAGCGATTGCCGCGCCCGCCGACTCGGACCGGATCTTCTCGCTCGACAGTACGACGGGTCGACCACTCTGGGTAACCGCCCCCGAGCGGGCCATCAACGTGCAGTATCTCTTGGGAACAACCTCGACGCACCTGATCGTCTCGGGACAGCAACTTTACTGGATCGACAAACTCAGAGGAACTGTGGACCGAGCGTTTCCAGGTGGTCGGTCACATGCTACGGTGGGCGGTTCGGTGACGCGGGGATCGGCGGGGCGAGGGATTGTCGACGACGAGCAGATTTATTGGCCGACCGACGAGGCAATTCTTGTGTTCGGTTTGAATGGCGGATGGATCGATCGGATCGATCTGCAATCCGTTGATTTGCAAGGGGAAATCTGCTGGCGACGGAGGAGGGGCTGATTGTTGCGGGGCCACGTCGGTTGGCTTATTTTGCACGCCGTTGATCGTCCACCGGGCCTTAACGCAGTTTGGGTCGTCTGTTACGATGGCAGGCGTTTGCGCTTAATACGTCGCGTGGTCAGAATGAGGTGATTTGCTTCATTTAACGCGAAGGCATCATTTCGGACCACGCACGCATAACATTCTCCCATCGCCACTCGTAATCCGAAGGTTCCCGAACCGTGCCACGTCGCGACGATATCAAGAAGATTCTGTTGATCGGCAGCGGTCCGATCGTGATCGGCCAAGCTTGTGAATTCGATTATTCCGGTACCCAGGCGTGCAAAGCGCTTCGTGAGGAAGGCTACGAAGTCATCTTGGTCAACAGCAATCCGGCGACGATCATGACCGACCCCGGGACCGCTGATCGAACGTACATCGAACCGCTAACCTGGCAAATGGTCGAAAAGATCATCGCCAAGGAGCGTCCCGACGCATTGCTTCCCACACTCGGTGGGCAAACCGGATTGAACACCGCGATGGATTTGGAATCCAACGGAGTGTTGAAGAAATACGGTGTGGAAATGATCGGTGCGCGAGCCGATGTGATCGCCAAAGCCGAGGAACGCGATCAATTTAAGAAAGCGATGGAGAAGATCGGACTGGACGTTTGCCGAGGCGAAACGGTTCGAAACTTGGAACACGCCCGACGAGTGATGAATGACGTTGGCTTGCCCTGTGTGGTGCGGCCAAGTTTTACGATGGGCGGTTCGGGATCGGCGATTGCCTACAACCGCGATGAATTTGATTCGCTGGTGCAAAATGGGTTGGATCAGAGTCCGGTGACGGAGGTGTTGATCGAGGAATCGATCATCGGCTGGAAGGAATACGAAATGGAAGTCGTCCGCGATATGGACGACAACGTCGTGATCATTTGCAGCATCGAGAACTTCGATCCGATGGGAGTCCACACGGGAGATTCAATTACCGTCGCCCCCGCGCAGACGCTGACGGATAAGGAATATCAGCGAATGCGAGATGCCTCGCTGGCGGTCATTCGCGAGATCGGAGTCGAAACGGGTGGTTCAAACATTCAGTTCGCCATCGAACCCAACACGGGACGAATGATTGTTATCGAGATGAATCCGCGGGTCAGCCGATCATCGGCGCTGGCCAGCAAAGCGACCGGATTTCCCATCGCCAAGATTGCCGCGAAGCTTGCCGTTGGATATCGCTTGTGGGAATTGGCCAATGACATTACGAAAAAGACGAAGGCTTGCTTCGAACCTTCGATCGATTACGTCGTCACCAAAATTCCACGATTCGCGTTTGAAAAGTTTCCGGAAGCCGACTCGACACTGATGACGCAGATGAAGAGCGTCGGCGAAACAATGGCGATTGGACGTTCCTTCAAAGAATCGTTTCAGAAAGCGCTGCGCGGATTGGAAGTGGGAGCGTTTGGTTTTGGCGGCGGCAGCAAAGACTTGTGGGGAACCGAAGCACAGCCGGATCGGGACGAAGTGATCGCCAAACTGTCCACTCCCAACGCCGAACGCGTCTTCTATCTGCGGTACGCCATCAAACTGGGTATGACGATGGACGAGATCTTTGAACTGACAAAGATCGATCGCTGGTTTCTCGACCATCTGTTCCAGATCGTTGAACAGGAGGAACGGCTCCGGCAGACCGATTCGTTGGACTCGCTCAGCACCGACGAACTTCGATACGCCAAACGACTTGGTTTTTCCGACCGACAGATCGCCTCATACTTCGGCGTTGGTGAACTTGATGTCCGCAAACTTCGCAAATCGAAGGGGATCACCGCCGTCTACAAATCGGTGGATACCTGCGCCGCCGAGTTTGAAGCCTTCACACCCTACTACTACAGTACGTACGAAGACGAGAACGAAGTCCCGGCCAAGAGCGATAAGAAACGCATCATGATCCTTGGTGGCGGTCCGAATCGGATCGGCCAGGGGATCGAGTTCGATTATTGTTGCTGTCACGCCAGTTTCGCGTTGCGCGACATGGGCTACGAATCGATCATGGTCAACAGCAACCCGGAGACCGTCAGCACCGACTATGACACCAGCGACATCCTCTTCTTCGAGCCGTTGACGATTGAGGATGTGTTGAACATCTGCGACAACGTTCAACCCGAAGGCGTGATTGTTCAGTTCGGTGGACAGACACCTTTGAATTTGGCTCGTGGCTTGGCCGACGCCGGAGTGCCGATTATCGGAACCAGCGTCGACACGATCGAAGCCGCCGAGGACCGCGAGCGATTCAAGCAACTGATCGATGAACTGGAGCTACGTCAGCCTCCCAGCGGAATCGCCCGAACGATGGACGAAGCGCGCGCCGAAGTCGAACGGATCGGTTTTCCCGCGTTGGTGCGCCCCAGCTTTGTGCTCGGTGGCCGCGCGATGGAGATTTGCTACGACAACAAGCAATTCGATCGCTATGTTGCGGAAGCCTTTGTCGCCGCTGAAGGACAACCCGTGCTGATCGACAGGTTCTTGGAGGACGCCATCGAGGTCGATGTCGATGCGCTGTCCGATGGCAAGGACTGCGTCATCATGGGAATTATGGAGCACATCGAAGAAGCCGGCGTCCACAGTGGCGATTCCGCATGCGCCATCCCGCCACACAGCTTGCCCGAATCGATTTTGAATGAGATCCGTGAAGCAACGCGAAAGCTCGCTCAGCGATTGCGGGTCGTCGGCTTGATGAACATTCAGTATGCCGTGAAATCGGAACAGGGCGAACTGGTGCTGTACATCATCGAAGTCAACCCGCGAGCAAGCCGAACGGTTCCGTTCGTCGCGAAGGCGACCGGCGTTCCCGTCGCCCGATTGGCGACGCAGGTGATGTGCGGCAATCGTCTGGCGGATGTGGGCGTGACGGCGGAGACCATTCCCTCCCACACGTCGATCAAGGAAAGCGTCTTCCCGTTCCGTAAGTTCGCCGGCGTCGATATCGTGCTGGGACCGGAGATGCGGAGCACGGGAGAGGTCATGGGGACAAGCAAGAAGTTCTCGCTCGCTTTCGCAAAAAGCCAAATCGCCGCCGGGACCGTCCTTCCGTCATCGGGAAACATATTCATCAGCCTTTCGTCCCGCCATAAAGACTTCGCGCTCAAACTCGGGTCACGACTGCGTGGTCTCGGATTCAATATCCTGGCGACGTCGGGCACCGCCAAGTTATTGGAGGAATCGGGCGTGAACGTGACTTCGATCAAGAAGCTTGCCGAAGGGCACCCGAATCTGATCGACTACCTGAAGAACGAAGAAGTTCAGTTGATCATTAATACGCCCAATGGCAAAGGAGCACGCACCGACGAAGGGCGCATTCGCGCCGCGGGCGTGCAACACGGCGTCCCATGCATTACCACCGTCGCCGCGGCCGAAGCAGCCGTCGGCGCGATGGTCGCCTTAAAGGAAGGAACGCTGGAAGTCGAATGCCTTCAAGATCGATTCAACCTGTAACGCCAACCGCGAACTCGCGAGCCCTGGATATCCCAACGGATTCGTATTGCAGCCAATCTCCCGAGCTAGTCGCTGGCAGGTGACATGAATGGTGGTCAATTGCCAGCGGCGTGGCACTGGTAAAACGTCTTGTTTGCTCATGTCACGGCCTTGCCAGCGTTCCCCGACCGAAGTCGCGAGGCTTGAACGATCAATCGTCCCTTCACGCCATTATTAAATGCTTGATGCAATCAGGCCCTTCCACCAAAGTCATCGAAGGTACGGATGGATCTATGTGACAATTGACCTCGCCAACAGTTATTCGCACGTAGGGGCATTCTCCGATAGCATGAGACCATTAGCTGATGTAACTGCCCGGCTTGATGAAAACGCTTCACTCGTTTTCGATGCGGTTCGGAAACTAGGTCATCGCCCCGTCGCTTTGGAGAGTGCCACAAACAGATCGTGTCGACACCGAAATGCCCGCAGGGTACCGCTATTGTAGCCGACTTTATGCTAGAAGGTTCCCAAAGTGACTTAGACCCCACTACTGCGTCATAAGAGCACTGGCCCAGCCAGTGGCACACTCAAAACAAACCGTTATGCCAGTGCCGCCCAGCCGTCGTCGCGAATCTCGGCAGAGCCTCAACCGACAGTTCGAGTGCCCAGATGTATTCCAATCCGACGCCGACGGGTCGGAATAGACCGAAGCTGGGATTGCCGAAGCGTTTAATGCTTGTGTCCAAACCATCAAGAATCTTAGCAAGCGGTTGTCGTTCGATGGTTTCCAAATTTCTATCGGTGTTAAGCAACGCCCAAGCCGTCGACGCGAAGGGTACATGTTCATTTCACAAGTCCCTTTATGATCGGACATTTGACAAGGCGTTATCATTGCTAAATGCATCGCTGGATTGCCGGAAGGATTCGCCGAAGTCTTGTTGGCAAGATTCTTTGCCTGCTTAGCCAGAGCCAACAGTGGTAACACCACAGCCTTTTCGGCTTGTTGAAGAGCGCTTTTGCTTGCGCAGCGTCAAGTTTCGGCAACTGCTTGGGCACCACGCAGTCAGCAGTATTGATCCTGCATCCGCATCGAACACGGATACAGAATCCCGTCACTTGGGTCGATGCGAACTTCAGATGGCTGAAGTATTACCAAAGCAGCGAGAAACGAGAAGTCAGTTTAAGTCCGATACTGTTACAAGCCAGGTTTCATTCATCGCTCGACTATCAAACACCTAAAGAGTTCGAGACGCAAAGCACCTTAAAATAAGAGCCGACAGCGTCAAGTAAACTGTCGCGATCTCATATTGTCTCACTACAGCTGGAGATTAAAATTAGCCGCGATGGGCAATCGGTTCATCCATCGGCTTGTACTGCCGGACATGCACCGAATTAACCTACGCCAAACGCACTCACCAAGAGCGGAACGTAGCGAGGTAACGGTCGACCCGTCGATTTCCAGACCATGGCCAACGACACGTCCATTAGGCGAAGCCGCCTTTTTATGCTCCCCAAAATTACACAAAGAATCACTTGAAGAACATCGTCCGTTTCTGCTCCGCCTTACGCGTCGGAAGCTTCCGACGCGATCCAAGCAAAGGTCTCCTCGTCGGATCTTGTCCAACTGACCTTTGTGAAAGCGGTCTCGCATTGGGAATCGTTCGACGGCAAGACCGAGAGCGAACTGAGAAGTTGGCTTGCGGCGATTCTGCATCATCAGTATCTGAATCGGTACCAAGCCTTTATTGAGTCAAAAAGCGTGACGTACGGTTAGAGCATCATGGTGTTTCGGATCAATTGGTTTCGCCGGAGTCAACCGGCCCGGTTATGATGTTGCATCGCGAGACGATTGATGGTTTGCTCGAAGCCATCGCTGTGCTCCAGCCCGAGGAACGGGAGGTGATTCGACTGCGTCATATTGAACAACGGCCAATGGATGAAGTTGCCCAGTTGCTGGGAATTTCCAGGCATTCGGCATCGCGTCGATGGAAGTCCGCGTTGAAAACGCTCGGTGTCAAACTTCGAGAATCGGAGTCTTGATGCATGGAAGAAAAGCAACGGCCTGGTGAATCCGAGGATCTTGCCAACGACGAATCGTTACTAGATGTGGACCAGATACTCGCTCTGACTCGGCTTGAGTTGGTGTTTCGTGATCGCTCTGAACCCGATGGTGAAGCGGCGGAATTGGTCGCTGGGGCACTGAAATCGGCAACCACTACGTCACGGCATGCGGTGAGCGGCCTGAACACAGGTTTTCATAACATTGGCCAATTTGAACTTCGTCGTTTCCTGGGCGAGGGCACATTTGGTGTTGTCTATGAAGCGATCGACCCAAGGAGCGGTCAGCAGGTTGCAGTCAAGATCGCGAGGTCTTCGGTGCAATCAGACGGCAAATCTCGAGAACGTTTTTTGAGTGAAGCACGGATCGCGTCAAGGCTCGATCACGTGGGCATTGCCAGGATTCTTGAAGTCGGTGAAGACCGTGGCCTTCTGTTTCTTGTCTCGCAATATTGCAACGGCTGCACTCTGGATCATTGGGCTTTTGGCCTGCCTGCACAGAACAGGTATCAGGATATCGCTCGACTGTTCGCCAAAATTGCCAGGGCGGTGGGCTTCGGGCACGGCCAAGGCGTTATCCATCGTGATTTGAAACCGGCCAACATCATGGTTACCGCTGGCGAAGACGGAGCGCCGTCACCCATGGTTCTTGACTTTGGTCTTGCGTTCGTAAGCGAGGAAGGTTTGCGTCAAACAGGTAGCAGCGTGTTGCTGGGAACGCCGCTGTACATGTCTCCCGAGCAACTTGGCGATCAAGCCGTCAGCCCTGCGAGCGACATATTTTCAATTGGCGTGATTCTTTACGAAAGCTTGGTTGGGATTACCCCATTCGATGCACCGACATTGCCCGACGTCTTTCAGCGAATCCAACTTGGTCAATTCAAGTCACCACGAACCCATGTTAAAGACCTGCCGATTGCCCTTGAAGCCATCTGCTTGAAGTGTCTCCGGTACGATCCTTCTGATCGATATGCGTCTGCACTTGCGCTGGGCGAAGACCTTGAAGCATTCGCCCAAGGAAAAGCTGTCGAGGTAACCTTGCCGTCGCGACTGGAAAGGTCCAAATGGTTTCTTCGGCGGCCTCAACTGCCACGAGAGCTTTCGCTAGTGCTGATTGGTGTGAATGGTTTGGTTTTGGCATGGGCAGTCATCAACTTTCCGCTCGCCATGCTTGTGTTACCCCAATCACCTGAGCAGAGCAGTAGCCAAGTGATGTACTGGCCGGTGGTCGCGGCAATCATACCCGTGCATAACCTGTTGCTGGTGATGAGCGTTCGCCTCTTCCAAGGCCGGCAGACGCGCCGAGGCGTGATTGTGCATCTTTCGTTGACCATCGCGATCGCGTTGTTGGCCGTGCTGCTGATCTGCGTACCGGCACCGTTATCGG
>JAWKTL010000040.1:0-63575 GCA_041399105.1 Pirellulaceae bacterium
CTGCTTGGCAACATTGGGTCGGGTGGTGCGTATGGATTCTCGTTCAAGCAGTTGGCACACAACTCAGTAGACAGAACGGCAGACATCACCGAGGACGCGCGAAAGAGTCCACCATTGCCAAACCGCTCGGCTCGCGTCCTTCGGTGGATGTCATTGTTACCCGCGTCTTCACCGGCATCAATTCGGGAGCGCGAAAGGTCCTGATTTCATTCGACGAGCTTAGCGCCACCAATCGTGTGTTCGAACATTGCTTTGATGTTCTCGTGCGAGAGCGCAAGTTCGACCTGACGACGACCAGTCGCATCGGTGGACAGCAGCTTGCCGCCACGAAACATCAACACGACAGGCGTTACCGCTAGGGCGTCCGAGTGAATAGATGGGTGCGAGAAGCCGGCAGTATCGGCAATCCATCCGAAACCAATGCCGGTGTGAAAACATGATGCGACATCCCGCAAACGAGCAACAAGTGACGACGAAGACGGATCACAGAACTCGACAACCAACAAAACCGTCACCGGGTTAGCGGCGAGTTGTTGTGTTAGATCGTCAGGTGTGAGCAGTACAGCGTTCACGTCAATCGAAGATGAATTGCAGTCAGTAGGGTAAAACGAATTGCGATCTATCTATCGTTGCATGGATGCAATGACAGATAGATCGTGCGTTGAACTTTGTCGGTCGGTCCAACGCGGGTGGTTTTGATGTTGGGGTGGTCGATCGACCGGAGATGGATTTTAGCAGTACGCGGGGTGGGCCGCAAATCCAGGGAGGAAGAGCTGCTTTGGTGGGGGTGCATGACAGGGTTTGCGGATGGTGAGAATCGCGATCGGGTTCATCGCTTGGTCGTCAAATTTTTTCAAAAGGACCAGCTGCGGAGCGGCGATCGCAATCAGCCTGGGACGCACGCCCCAGAATCCATTTTACGTTTCCTAGAGCGACCACGTCGCAAGATCAACTGAGAGATATTGCGGCAAGATAACATCAAACGCGTTCAATATTGATGTAAAGCGAATCGCGGCATTATCGGCCACGCGATGTGCAAATCGAGGTGCGTTCTGAGCCGTCTGAGCATGCACGCGTGCCCGTTCGCACAGCCATCATGTCAGGAAGAGCCGATTTCCACCGAAATTGATTTTGGTACGCTAGCTGCGTTGCACAAACCAGCGATGATGGGGGAAGATTACCGATCGAGAAACCGTATCCGTCGCTGACGCGAGTCTTGCTGGTTTGAAACGTCGCTGCGGTCGCTTGTTCCGCACGAAGCCCCAATTGAAAACAGCTTTTATCGAAAGGCAATTTGATGCGCAAAGTGTTGTTGACGGTCTTGTTGGTCACCGGTGTTTTGATGTCTGGTGCTGTGCAAAGCCAAGCTCCACGGGAACTTGGGTCGGCGAACCTTCGAGACGTGATGAAGCAGAAATTGGAACATTCGCGAGCGCTACTTGAAGGTGTCGTCCTCGAAGACTTCGACAAGGTGACCAAGCATGGGCAAGCGTTGAGCTTACTGAGCTTGGAATCGGGTTGGCAGGTGTTGCAGACCGATGAATATGTCGAACTAAGCAAATCGTTTCGTGAAACAGCCGACCGACTGACTCGGGCCGGACGTGAAAAGAATCTTGATGCCGCAACGTTGGCGTATATGGACATGACGATGCGTTGCGTACAATGTCATCGCTATGTGCGTTCTCATTCCAACGCGGTTCAATTGCGAAAGTAATCCTTGCCAGGACGATCCTTCTGAACCGTCTCGCCGTCGCCGTTCCAATGCGAAGTTTCCATGAAGTGGTTCAAAGAAAAAAGAATTGTCGTTCCATTCGATTTTTCAGCCGATTCCGTGGAAGCAATCGAGGTTGCGCTGACGATGGCCCCGCGACAGGAAGACATCTATGTTTTGCATGTGATTCCCGAATTGCCAGCGAACGATCCGTATGTGATTTGGGACGATGATTGTGACCGCAAGCGAAAGGAACACGCTCGGATTCAGGTTAAGAATCGCTTGGCGGACCTCAACGCGTCGGGAATCAACGTTGATATTGGGATCGGCAAAGCGGGCGCAACCATCGCGAAACTTGCCAACCAGATTGATGCCGGACTGATCATTATTCCTTCACACAACGAACGTGGGATCAAGCGGTTGCTGATTGGATCGACGGCCGAGCGAGTGGTGCGGCTTGCAAAATGCCCTGTCCTGGTCTTGAAGGAAGACGCCGCTTGAGATGCGACGACGGGGAGCGTCCTTCCACCTCGCGGGGCGTTCAAGAAGCCATAAAGCGCACTTGCCTTTCCGAACGTGTTCCCCACAATAGAGCATGAGCGTACTGTTTTTGCAGTCTGCCAACCTTCCCACCCCCGCCTTTGAAAAGATCAAGGAGAAATTCTTCCATGCGCTATCGATATCTCGCCGTAATCCTCGCCCTGTCCGTATTGCCGATTGGCAATGTGTCTGCTGAAGAACCCGTGCTTGTAAACATGCAAACATCAATGGGTGACATTCAATTGGAACTTTATGCTGATAAAGCACCAATTACCGTGAAGAACTTCGTGGACTACGCGAACAGCGGATTTTACGACGGTACGATCTTCCATCGAGTTATCGATGGCTTCATGATCCAAGGGGTGGCTTCACGCCAAATATGGAAGAAAAGCCGACCGGGAACATGATTCGGAATGAATCCGCAAATGGTCTAACGAACGACCGGTATACGATTGCGATGGCGCGGACGCCCAATCCACATAGCGCAACGAGCCAGTTCTTCATTAATTCCGGCAAGGACAATAGCCGCCTAAACCGCGAGAACGCGCAGGACGGTTGGGGTTATGCCGTGTTCGGCAAGGTGTCGAAGGGGACAGAAGTCGTCGACAAGATTTCAAAAGTTCGGACGACGACGGTTGCTCCCCATGGAGATGTTCCGGTAAAGCCCGTTGTCATTGAGAAAGTGACGGTCCTGAAGTAATCGTATCGCATCAAGCGGTGCGAAGAACTTAGCTTCGGTTTTAACGTATCGAATTCTTGGAACGCCATCGGAAGAGGCTATTCTTCCGGTGGCAGCAACAGCAAGCCACCTGTCCATGTCCCTTGAGGGATTGCGATGGCTTCCCCGTCGCGAAGTGATTTTCGATAAACCTGCATAGACGTCTTTCCCTTGTCGCTGTACTGAAATCGGCCAGCTTCCACTTGTTTCCAGCCTTCGGTTTCGAGTCCCCTTTTCGATGCGGCCGTTGCCATGAACACATCGGTCGGTTGGATTGCTCGAACGTGAAGCAAAGCTTCGAGGCCACCGCCGACCTGTGTGTATCGCCAGTTGGATAATCGTTCCGGAAGGTTCAGCCACACATAATCTCGGTTGGAAAAGGCGCGTTCCCCCTCTTTCAATGGCTTGATATGGAACCCCGTTCCAGAAACCTCCAGACCTCCGGTTGCAAGGGATTGCGTCAGGGGATTGGACATGGCGTACAGAAATCCGTCTTCGGCCCCCACGACGACTTCCAGGTGACCATCACCATCAAGGTCGGCGGTTGTCGGACTGGTCGTGTGCCCGGCGAGTTGACGACTGCTGAGGTTGCCCATGTTCCGAAAAACATGTCGCCCAGCGACTTCGTCTTCGTCGGAACTCACGTTGCGCCAAAACTCGACGTTAACCGAATTCACCAACAGGTCTCGTCTGCCGTCGTTGTCCAGATCGACGATACAGAGTTTACGCCGACCGCTTCCGCCAGCACGTTTCTCGTTCAATCGCAGTGGCTGCGAACCGTTCCAAAACACTCTTTCTCCGGGCAAAACCTGCAACTCTCCCGACGATTTTCGACGACGATACAGGGCGAGGAAGCCTTCATGGTCGAGCATGATCAAGTCATTCAAGCCGTCATTGTCCCAGTCGGCGACCAACGGTGTTGTCCGCCACTGCGTCGCCAGTTCATTGTTTCGTGGGTCCCACCAATTCCAGGCGGGCTTCGGAGCCGGACCTTCCCATTGAACACGAATTGGCTTCGCGGCGGCAAGCTTTGGGTTTTCAACCGTACCGACATTGCGATACCACACGACTTTGCCCCAAATCGAATTCACAATTAAGTCAAGCAGGCCGTCATGATCCCAGTCGGCGACGCTGAGTGTTGTGTATCCCCACTTGGCTTCGGCTGGACCTTGAATCGATCCATTGATGCCCGCCTGAATGCGCAACGTTTCGTCACCAGCCCGAAGGCGTTTCGGGGCGGCCCATCGAGGAGTTTCCTTGCCGTTGGGTATGCCAA
Organism: Pirellulaceae bacterium; assembly: GCA_041399105.1. Classification (GTDB taxonomy): domain Bacteria; phylum Planctomycetota; class Planctomycetia; order Pirellulales; family Pirellulaceae; genus Rosistilla. Next base: position 4,246 of record JAWKTL010000040.1, read on the forward strand.
GATTTTCAATAAACGCGATATAACCAGCCGTGTTGCCGGCAACGATGTCATGATCACCGTCCCCGTCCCAATCGACGCCAACGGGTGTCACGAGCGCGCCGAATTTGACGTCAGCAGCTTGTTGCTGAAAGTAAACCGGTTGAGCAAAGATCGGCATGCGGTCGGCAAACGTCCCGGTATGTTCAATGAATGCAACGCGTCCGTCCTCGTCGCCGCAGATAAGGTCCACATCTCCATCGCGGTCCCAATCGATAGCGGTCGGGGTAATCATCTGCAGATCCATTGCAACGGGATGCTTCGATGCATCCAGCAACCGACGACCTTCGGCGTATTGTGGCTGTTGACGGGTGCCGATGTTTTCAAAAAATGTAAAACCATCGAGAAACTCGCCGCACATCAGATCGAGATCATCGTCGCCGTCGAAGTCCGCGAACTGAGGCGAAGGCATGCCGAAGACGTCAACCGGCCTCTCGCCAGCCTCGATTTTGACCGGTTCGTTGTACTTCGGCTGGTCATTCGTGCCGCGATTTCGGAGCAGAAACACAAATCCGTGCAGCGGGCCGCGCGTCCATTCCCCTTTGGCATTGAAGGCGTCATCCCATCCGTAGTCATTCCAGAGGCCGTGTCCAACGACGAGATCAAGCACGTCGTCCCCATCGTAATCGACATACGTCCATTGATTGGCGCGACTGCGTCCGTCGGGCGAAAACGTCGTCGACGGATCGACCTTATCCTTCGTCGTCAGATCACCAGCGGTAAATTTCGTCAGTTCATGCCCGGGGACGAGCACTCTTGGTTTGCCATTCGGGTAACTGATGCTGACATTCCGAAGGGCTGAGCCAATGCTTCGCGCCGGCTTAAAGATCGGCAGGGAGGATTGGTCTGATCCGTCACCTGGATTCTCAAAGAAGTATGTTCCCGAATACGGTTTGTCCGGGCATGAAACGACCAAATCAAGATCGCCATCGTTGTCGAAATCGATCGGGAGCGGCCATGCCCACAAACCAACACCCAAGTCAACGGTGAGCCCTGGGTTGTTGTACGGCAATCGTTCCAGCGATTGACCATGTAGGCAGCATCTATTGGCCATCGATAGCGTCACAAAGGCAATCAGCAACGGAAGGCAGAATACTCGCGACATTGATGGCTCCGGAATTACGAGTTTGGGAAAGACATGGTGGGAGATTTTCAATAGCGGGGCCGATACCGCGTGGGCCGGCATGACACATCCTTGTCACTCAATGCGAGTCGCCTCGGTTTCGCGCGACGAATCAAATTGTACCGCTCGTTCTGGAAGGAGGAGGCTGGCCAGCTAGAGCGATTTTAACGTGCCGGGGTTTTCAGGGTCAACGGACTGGCGATGGAGCCAGCTTGGTGAGCGAAGGCACGACAAGCGACTTGCCGAAAAACTTTCAACAAGACTGGTTGACATGTCGACACATCACGATATATTTGTATATGTAGTGACGTGGTCGATTGCTGTGCGTTTTTATAAGTCAAGAGAAAACATGCTCGGTCTAGCGATCTTGTTCGGCGTTCTGGTCGGCTTTGCCCTTGGCCTGACGGGTGGTGGAGGTGGTGTGTTCGCCGTGCCGTTGTTGGTTTACGGCCTAGCGGTCCCCGCGCGCGAGGCTGTCGGTATTTCACTTGCCGCGGTGGGAGGAACGGCGTTCTTGGGAGCGACTCCGCGATTGTTTCGCGGTGAGGTGGAAATACGAACCGGATTGCTCTTCGCCATCGCTGGCATGTTCGGAGCTCCAATTGGCTCTTACCTTTCACGGTTCGTCCCCGAACACATACTGTTGCTGTTGTTCGCATTGTTGATGCTCGTGGTGGCGCAGCGGATGTGGGCCAAGTCAAAGAATCCGAAGCTGCCCAGTGGAGTTTGCAGCGCTGAGGCATCGCCCCCATCTGACCGAAGCGTCTGCCAGCGTGACCAGGATGGCACGTTGCGATTGACCAGCAAATGCGCGCGATTGCTGATCCTTGTGGGCGTCGGCACGGGGATTCTGTCGGGCTTGTTCGGTGTCGGTGGTGGATTTGTGATTGTTCCGGCGTTGGTGTTGTTCAGCGGCATGGCGATCCATCAGGCGGTTGCGACATCCTTGTTCGCGATCGCATTGGTAAGCGTCAGTGGCGTTGGTTCGCACTTGGCAAATGGGAATGCATTGTCTGTGAGTTTAACACTGCAGTTCTTGATGGGAGGCTGTGCGGGGATGTGGCTTGGCGGCTTGGTCGCAAAACACTTGGAAGGTCCGGTGTTGCAAAAGACGTTCGCGGTCGCCGTTGTTTTGGTGGCGACGTTTGTGATTGTGAAGACAATCGTTTTGTAGACTTTCTGAATTAGTACAAGGAATCGAATCATGTTGTTAAAGTATTTCTATGATCGAACGCTGGCTCATGCATCGTACCTGGTTGGTTGTCAGCGCACGAAGGAGTCCGTCTTGATTGATCCTGGGCGAGACGTTGAGCAGTATATCGAAATGGCTGAACGCGAGGGGATAAAGATTACGGCGGTTGCCGAGACACACATCCATGCGGACTATGTTTCCGGTGCTCGCGAACTGGCGGATCGTTGCGGCGCAAAGCTGTTCGTATCCGATGAAGGTCCGTCTGAGTGGAAGTACCGGTACCTGGATGTTTACAAGCATCAGTTGCTGCGCGACGGTGACACGTTCATGATCGGGAACATAAAGTTTGAAGTCCTTCACACACCGGGGCACACGCCCGAAAGCATCTCGTTCCTGTTGACCGATCAGGGAGGGGGCGCGAACAAGCCAATGGGAATCTTTACCGGCGACTTTGTCTTTGTTGGTTCGATCGGACGGCCTGATTTGCTTGAAGAAGCAGCCGGTTTGGCGGGGACTGCGGAACCGGGTGCGAGAGACCTGTTCAAGTCCGCCGAGCGTTTTAAATCGCTGCCGGATTACCTGCAGGTTTGGCCCGCGCACGGTGCCGGAAGCGCATGCGGCAAGGGACTCGGTGCGATTCCCTCGTCGACGGTCGGATACGAAAAGCTGTTTAATCCGGCGTTGCAGTTCACCGACGAAGAGTCTTTCGTTCAGTATATCCTTGCGGACCAACCAGAAGCCCCCAAATACTTTGCCGTGATGAAACGCGTCAACAAAGAAGGGCCAAGAGTTCTCGGAGCGGACCACCATCATTCCATGTTGGATGTGGACGGACTATTCGACGCCTTGAAGGCGGGAACCGTCATCGATCTAGCCCCGTCGGTGGAATTCGCCAAAGGGCACGTCCCAGGTTCGTTGAACATCCCCGTCGATATGTTGTCGGCGTGGGCGGGCTGGCTGGTCGATTACAGCCGACCGACCTACTTGATCTGTAAACCCGATCAATTGGAGGACGCGGCACGCCTTCTACACAAAATCGGCGTTGAAGAAATCGCTGGGGCATTTGATGTCGATGATGTTATGGCGTCTGGCCATGCCACCGAAACGTATGGTTGTGGGACGCCTATGGAATTGCATGATGCAATTGTGTCCGAACGCGTCCACTTAATTGACGTTCGGTCGAACGAAGAATGGAAGGAGGGACACATCGAGCAGTCCGACCATCGCTTCCTGGGACGCCTGCCAAGCCTTTTCGATGATCTTCCCGAAGATAAGACGCTGGTCGTCCACTGCCTCACCGGCGCTCGATCGGCCATCGCCGCCAGCATTCTGCAGGCGGCGGGCCTGAAAAAGATTGTGAATCTAACGGGCGGCTATGGCGCGTGGAAAGCCGCTGGACTGGAGAGCGTAAAGCCTTCATTGTCAGTCAGTGGTAGTCCCTAGTTGCTGAGGACGAGACGAGACTTCAATTTGAGACGACAGATAAATTGTCCGATCCGCATTGGCACAGGGATCGGCCAACAGAAATTTCACACCCAATGTGCTCGAGCACAACATTACCAACGAGGAACCAATGACCACACAGCAAACCAAACAGAATCTGCAGACGGCCTTGTCGATGGAATTGACGGCCATGCATCAATACCAGTTGCACGCCTGCGTCTTGGACGACTGGGGCATGGAACTGCTGGCGGCCAAAATGCGTGAAGAGATGATGGAGGAGATGGGACATTCCGAAGCGTTTTTGGTTCGGCTGTTGTTCCTCAAAGGTGAGCCGCGGGTCGAACACGCAAAGCTTCCCAAGCGAGCGTCATCGCTAGAAGAGATGTTCACTCTTGATCTCGCCGACGAACAAGAAGCCATTGAGTTTTATACAAAGGCCTCGGTCGAAGCAGCTCAGGAGGGAGATATCGGCGGGCGACAACTGTTTGAACGCATCGCGCTCGATGAAGAACAACACATGAGTTGGCTGGAACTGCAACTCGATTTGCTGAAGCGAATGGGCGAGCCCGCTTACATCGCCAAGCATATGCCCGTCCCTGGCATGCAGACCGAAGCTGAATGATTCTTGGCGACGGACAACGAAGGTTAACGGTTTCGACGCGACCGACGACGGGTCGATGTCGAAGCACTGGATGAATGAAAATAGATGACAGTTATTCGAGAGGTTTTGTTGTGAAAAATGTGTTAGCTTTGGCCGTTATTGGATGCGTGAGCATTCTACTGGCGAGTCCCGCGTGGTCGCAAAACGGTCCGGGACAAGGATATGGATTCGGAAGAGGCTTGAGAAAGGGACAAGGCCCATTCGGTCAACGGCATGGTCAACCGGGGGAGCGTCGATTTCGCGACGAGCGACATGACGCGGATCATGACGTCTTTCATTTTTTGCTTCAAAACCACAAGCAAATTTCGCGGACTGTGAATGAACTGCCCAATGGCGTCCAAACAATTACCGAATCGGATGTTCCAGCGATTGCCGACAAGATCAAAGAGCATGTCGAATGGATGCAAGATCGAATCGAGAATGTTCGACCGATCCGAATGGGAGACCCACTGTTTGCTGCTTTGTTCAAGAACGCGGACAAGATAAACATGGTCCATGAAACGACCGAGAAAGGCGTTCAAGTTACGGAGACTTCCGAAGATCCCGAAGTTGTCAAGCTCATTCAAGAGCATGCAAAAGTCGTCTCGCGATTCGTAGAGTACGGACATGCTGAAGCGATGAAGAAACATGCCGTTCGTTCTGAAGGCGGCGCGGCGGCGGAAGCTTCAAGTGAACTTCAATTCCCTGTCATCGAAGGTCACGGAGGCGTGATCCAACTGCCCGATGCCGCGATGCAGCCGCGAGATGGAACCAAGCTGCTTGTTGACATAACGCAAGGCGGTGATCCAACCAAACTCAACAATGCAATCGTGAAGGTGGCGAAGTTTCTAAACATTTACAGTGGCGGAGGGGCGAAGCCAGCATCCGCGCAAATCGCCTTGGTCTTTCATGGCGATGCAACCCTTGCCGTGCTGAACTCAGAGGCTTACGCAATCGCCTTCGATACGGAAATCAATCCGAATTTGGAACTACTGAGGAAGTTGCACGAGGCCGATGTCGAAATGTATGTTTGCGGCCAATCGTTGATCTCCAAAGGATTCTCGCCCGATGATACGGCTGTATTCGTACAGACAGCCGTGTCAGCGCTAACGGCGGTCGTCAATCTGCAGACCCAAGGATATGCCTTTGTGCCGCTGGGAAATTGACGACTTTGGGCGGAAACAAGTTTCAAGTCTGTTGCTGGTACAACCACCAGGCGATGATCTTACCCAATGGTTGCTCGAAGTCACTTCCAGCAAGCAACGTCTTCAGATGCGATCAGCCAAATTGGCGAGCGTTGTCGAATCTTCGATGGATCCGACAACGCTATACCTTTTCACTTTTATGCACTCAAGAGGGGACTAATCACGGCGCGGGCCGCGTCCGCGACCACCGCGACGCCCGCGAGACGAGCGGCGACGCCCTTCGTCGTCATCGCCACCTTCTCGACTCGAACCACGCTCGTCTCCTTCCTCAACGGCTGAAGCCATCTCGTCTTCGATCCCGAGTTCTTCAATCGCTTGACGTCGGCTAAGTTTGACGCGGTCATGTTCGTCGATATCGATAACCAGAACCTTCATCGGATCGCCGACTTTCACCACGCTGTCGATCGAACTGATAAACCCGCTGGAAAGTTCGCTGATGTGAACCAACCCATCGCGTCCGGGGAGGATCTCGACAAATGCTCCAAAATCCTTGATGCTGCTGACCGTTCCTTCGTAGATCTTGCCGATCTGAACCGTCGCGGTGCATGCTTCGATCAGCTTCATCGCTTCCTTGGCGGATTCCAAATTGTCACTGGCTACCAAGACATTGCCGTCGTCATCGACTTCGACGACCGTTCCCGTTGATTCTTGGATTCCGCGGATGTTCTTGCCACCTGGACCAATCAACATTCCGATCTTTGCTGGATCGATCTTCGTTCGCAGCAAGCGAGGCGCAGTCGCGGCGATTTCACGTCGCGGACGGGAAATCGTCGTCAGCATCTTCCGCAGAATTTCAATTCTTGCTTCGCGCGACTGCTTCAGGGTACCGCGAATGATCTCTTCACTGATGCCCCAGATTTTCAGGTCCAACTGAATGCCGGTAATGCCGTTTTGCGTTCCCGAAATCTTAAAGTCCATGTCACCGAAGTGATCTTCATCACCCAAAATATCGGTGATCAAGACCCACTTGTCCGCTTCCTTCACAAGACCAACGCTAATGCCCGCCACCGGATTGGTAATTGGCACGCCGGCAGCCATCAGACCCAAAGTCGCTCCGCAGACGGACGCCATCGAACTTGACCCGTTGCTTTCCAGAATGTCGCTGATGACACGAATTGTGTACGGGAAGGTTTCCGAATCGGGAAGGACTGGTGCGATGCTGCGCTCCGCCAACGCTCCATGTCCGATTTCGCGGCGTCCAGGGCCACGAATCGGGCGACATTCGCCGACCGAGAACGAGGGGAAGTTGTAATCCAGCATGAACTTCTTGCTGAATTCGTCATGCAAGCCATCGACACGCTGCTCATCGCGTTTGGTTCCCAACGTAACAGTGATCAGCGACTGCGTTTCGCCACGTTGGAACAGTGCCGAACCATGCGTGCGTGGCAGCAGGTCGGTCTCGCAATAAATCGGACGCAAACTCGTATGATCGCGACCGTCAGGGCGTGTTCCAGCCAGGATCAGTTCGCGAACGATGTGCGATTCAAGTTCGTGCCATTCATGAGCAAAGCGGTTCGGGCAAATCGCATCTTCCGAGTTTGGATCGGGAATCATCTCTCCCTTTGCCCGTTCCTTCAGCAGCCGACACGCTTCGGCTCGATCCTGCTTGCCGGTCGTTTGTTTGGCGGCTTTGAATTCTTGATAGTAAGTATTCTTGAGCTTGTCGAACAAACCGTCGTCTTCAGGCGGTGTGTATTCAATTTTTTCAGGCTTGACCTTTTCGAACAACTCGTTCTGCAGGCTGATAATGTCGCGGATGACATTGTGAGCGAACACGATCGCATCGACCATCTCGTCTTCCGGCATCTCTTGCGCAAAACCTTCGATCATGGTAACGGCTTGCTGTGTGCCGCTAACAATCAGATCCAGTTCGCTTTCGTCCAGTTCGTCGGTCGTTGGGAAAGCAACCAGTTCGCCATTCACCTTCCCGACCCGAATCGATGCAACGGGACCTTGGAAAGGAAGCGGGCTGATCAGCAACGAACATCCGGCTCCAATCATCGCCAGGACGTCGCCGTCATTCTGACCATCGCTGCTGAGGACAAAAGACTGTACTTGAACCTCCTCTTTGAAGCCTTTTGGCCACAAAGGACGGATAGGTCGGTCGACCAGTCGCGAGGTCAACGTCTCCTTCATTGTCGGGCGTCCTTCGCGCTTCAAGAATCCGCCTGGAAACTTTCCAGCGGCAGCCATCCGTTCGCGATAATCGCATGTCAGCGGAAAAAAGTCCAAACCGGGGCGCGGAGCGCTCGTTGCTGCTGCCGTCAACACCACGGTTTCACCATACTGCACCAGGACGCAGCCTGCGGACTGCTTCGCCAATTGCCCTGTCTCAATGACTAGATTGTTCTTTCCGATCTTCTTTTCAACTCGAATTTTATTCACTTTCTATTCTTCCTTTTCTGTCTAAACTAAACCTACAAATTGACTTTCTTTTACGATCTCTGTTTTCCATTGAATCCGTGATTTTGAGCTTCCGCTTCAGCCTCAGAACGATCTGCTCAACGCTCAGTCGATCCTTCATATTGGGTCTGGCTATTGCAAGCGATTCATCGAAACGGCTGGTCTCCGCAACACGGCGTGCGGGATGAAATCCTTTCTGTTGGCAATGAACGACTACAAAACAGACGCATGCTGGCCTATGTAAGTAAAGCCACATCACGTCAAGCCATTCGTGACACGATGTTCCGGTCTGTGAACCAGAAAGTATCGCTCACTGCTGCCCTAATAGAAACGATGAAGAGGAAGCACCAAAAAAATTTGGTGCTTACTGAAAGGCGAATCGGCCCTGACCATGCGGGCCGTCGCTGCGACCGCATGGGAGAAGGCGGTTCGCTTGTTACTTTCGGATGCCAAGGCGAGCGATGATTTCGATATATCGCTGCGGGTCCGTACTTCTGAGGTAATCCAGCAGCCGTCGACGCCGACTAACCAAGCCCAACAAACCACGGCGACTGGCATAGTCTTTCTTGTGTGTCCGCATATGCTCAGTCAGGCCATTGATTCGCTCGGTGAGGATGGCAACTTGCACTTCGGACGATCCATTGTCGCCGCTGGAGTGCTGATGCTCCTTAATCAGTTCTGCTTTTCGCTCTGTCGTTATTGTCATTGAAACCTACATCTAAATAAACGATGGAACACGCACGATGCGATTCCAATTCGTATGAACGATGCGCCGACGGTTCACTCGATTCGTCGGCAATTCTCTTTTGAAACAATGTGTCTTTTTCGTTTCCGGCCGTTTAGTGTACCGAACCGACGACAATTTGCAACGCCGAATGCCGCACTATTTCGATCAACCGCCAGTTCCCGCAAGCCTAAGAGGGTGGCGAACGGAACTCAATGCAAGCAATTGAGTCAAAAGGCTGGTTTTTCAAGGGTTGTCGCTTTACCGACGACGCTTCGCTGCATCGACCATTCATAAATGCCGAACATTAAACCCGAATACAGCAGATCGCCCGCCAGTGTGTTCCCAAAAAACGGGATCGCCATCGAATAACAGCGAAGCAGACCCGACAGCGTGTGCTCGTAATTGCCGCTGAACCAGACACCTAAATTTGATAGCACGAAAAACAGGCAAGAAGCTGCAATCGCCCCACCAACGATCCGCAGACCCGTTCTCCGGGTCGACAACTGACGTCCAATAAACGTCGTCATCGCAAAACCGGCGTACACGGTCGCCATCGATATCGGATTGTAAAACCCCATCGAGGGGAGACGCAAAAAATGCCCAATCACGTCGCTGGCAAACATTGCGAAAATGGGTACGAACCAAGCGATCCGCCCGCGCAGGTAGCATCCCGCAAATAAGCCGATTGCACCAACGCAAACCATGTTCGGTGGATGCGGAAGAAGACGCGATGCGATCGCTAGAAGCAGTAGTGCGTAGAACATAACTCGTAAGCCCTTAGAGCGACCACGTCGCAAGATCAACTGAAAAACATTGGCGCAAGATAACATCAAACGCGTTCATTATTGATGTAGATTCGGGAAGGCTTTATACCGTGCGTGGTCCGAAATGATGCCTTAGCGTTAAATAAAGCGAATCATCTCATTTCTGACCACGCGACGTATAAATGATTAGCGTCAGGCTAGCGTCTGAATCCGATTCGGGCAATGTCTGCAAACCCGAATTTTTGTCAATGACGAACGAAATGAATGCTTTTTTCGCAATCTCTGTCCGTTGATCTTGCGCGGTAGCAGAACTAGGGGAAAAGAAAGAACGCTCCCGTTACCCAGGCGGCTTCGTTGATGACCGCATCACGCTGATAGGGCGGACGCTGCAGCAAATTGGGCGCTCGCGTTCCGGGCCGGTAGTAGCCCAAGGTGTAATTCAGTTCGCAGGGACGCTGAACCGTCATCAGATACGGCAATGCCGGGAGCGTTCCGAAGAAACGAGCCGCCGATATTGCTGGTTGAAAGCAATGCTCGCATTCGTGTCCGTGCCGCTCCAGCATTACATCTTGGAAATAGAGCGGATGGGAAAACGTGTTGGGGGCTTGCCACTGGTAGATCGATTGGTTCCAGTAGCCACCGCGATCGAATGATTGTTCCGGCAGCGGCATAACTTCATTCATCGCTAAGCGAGCGTTATCCTTGGGGACTTCTCCGTTGCCAATTTGCGATAGCTCCGTCGTGGGAACGGTCAATGCAGGCAACACCAATCGATTTCCTTCAACCCTGGGGACGCGTCCTTCCCCAAAGATCGACTCTCCGGCCAGCGATTTGCCCGAATCGGACTGTCCCGAAGCGTTAGCTCTGGATTCACGATCCGCACGCGGACTCGAACCGCTCTCCCGCTCTTCATCGGCGGCCGCTTGAATCAGAACCGTCGCGGGCTTCACCGGAACTGGCGGTGTGTCAGCCTGAATCGCTTGTTGAACAAAGTTGTTGTTCGGCTCAAACGCCTGGGCCAACGGAAACTCCGGCGTCACGATGATCGTGGCTCCAACCCACAAAACAATCCGTTGCAATCGTCGCAGTCTAAACGGGACCATGTGCTTCAATCCTTTCCAATCCAAATGCGGATGCTTCACAAACCGCATGCGTTGCGTTGTCGTCCTGTTTCCAGCAGACCGGTACAAACGAACAAGCCGTTAACTGCTAGCAAAAAACGAATTCCAGAAAAAACAGTTTCCACGCTACTCATCGGGATAAGTAATTCGATTCGTTGAATACTCAGAATCTGAACGGCAAAAGCGACAAAGCTTATCTGATTGATTCGCTCGCATCGGATGCATCAGGCTTTGACTTTTGCTGATCGAAGTCAGCACGACCGAGAAAGCTCAATGCCGCTCCGTTCATGCAGTAGCGTAAACCTGTCGGTTGCGGTCCATCGTTAAAAACGTGTCCCAGGTGAGCCTTGCAACGTCGGCAATGCACTTCGGTGCGAGGGTAGCCCATTTTCCAGTCGGTCTTCGTACCGACATGCGAATCACGAATGGATTTCCAGAAGCTGGGCCAGCCAGTTCCCGATCGATACTTGCTTGCGGAATCGAACAGCGGAAGCCCACAAACGACGCAACTGTAGACACCGTCCTCCTTGTTGTTCCAATAGGGGCCGGTGAACGCTCGTTCGGTGTCAGCTTTCTGGGTGACGTTGTACTGCAAGGGAGTCAATGTTCGTCGTAATTCTCGACGCGACTTCGGGGAATAGGGGGGCGCATCGACGAAATCATCCCCTTCGCCACCTCGAACCCCTTCGGCGCTTCGGCCTCTTGCTTCGTCGGCTTGCATCGCACGAGCAATCATGGCAATGCCGCATACCGCCAAGGCACAGGACATTCCGACAACCCATCGTCTTCGTTTTTTCATTGCATTCATCGGTCCGGCTCCTTAAAAGGAATAAAACCCTCTTATTCTAAGGCAGCCGCGAGCAAAATCAAAATTTCTCCCGCACTCAACGCCAGCCTATGCGAGGCAAACACTGGCGAAGGCCAGGCGTCCAGAAGCCGACAAATCGCAGTCGCCGGTTGGTGTGCCGTTAAATGAGCTATGTTCAAAAACATGCGCATCGGTGCTTAATGAAGAATCGTGCTCGTATCAATAGTGGACGCGTTTGATGTAGTCTTGCGCTAGTGTTTTTCAGTTGATCTTGCGACGTGGTCGCTCTAGGCTATTGCTCATAAAAAACGTTGAAACCAGGCACCTTGAGATCCCCCAATGGCCGACTTGGAATTGTGTCAGCTCAGCAAGTCGTTCAATGGGAAGGACGTGCTGACAAACGTTAGCCTGACGCTGGCTCACGGCAAACGACTTGTTCTTCTGGGCAGGAGCGGTAGCGGGAAGTCGACGGCCTTAAGATTGATCGCCGGACTCGAAACGCCCGACAGCGGAGACATCTTGCTGGGTGACCGATCAATTGTTGGCGTCGTTCCCCGAAAACGCGGAATCTCGATGGTCTTTCAGGATTTCTCGGTTTATCCCGCGATGACGACGCGAGAGAACATTGCCTTTCCGTTGAAGGCCCAGCGAATGACCAAGCACGAAATCGATCAACGTGTGACAAGCATTGCACGGACCCTCGATTTACACGAGTGCTTGCAACAACGTGCTGAAACGCTATCGGGAGGGGAGCAACAACGATTGGCGTTCGCTCGCGCCGTCGTTCGTCAATCCGATTTGCTGCTGATGGACGAACCGATGTCCAACATTGACGCGCCACTGCGCGAATCAATGCGGCTTGAATTGATTCGTCTTCAGCGACAACTTGACATGACGATCGTCTATGTCACCCACGATCAAACCGAAGCGATGTTGATCGGCGATTTGATTGCCATCTTGGACTCCGGGAAACTGGTGCAGGTTGGTTCGCCGACGGAAATTTATCACCGTCCTCGAAACCGATTTGTCGCTCAGTTCGTAGGTTCCCCCGCGATGAACGTTATCGAGGATTCATCGGGGGACTGCATCGGCATCCGGCCCGAAGAGATCTCGCTGGAGCGGAATTCCGCTGATGATCTCTCGTTTTCCGTTGTGATTCGTTCCGTCCAAGATGTGGGGTCGCATCGTTTGATTGGAGTGCAGCGTTCCCAGCAATGGATGACGATCAGCACACGAGACCGTCGCGAGCTGCAAATCGACCAATCGATTGATTGCTTTGTCAAACAGATCAGCCTCCATCGGTTTGATCGCTCCAGTGGCGAAAGGGTTTAAACGTTGCGTGGTCAGAAATGAGCTGATTCGCTTCATATAATGCAAAAGCATCATTCCAGACCACGCGACGTTTAAGTCCGATTGTCGAGGCGTTGCCCATGCCGGGCATCTTCAGCCTTTTGTCCGTTGGAAAGGTCCGGTTCGCTAGACCTGAGGGCCGGGGACCTATATAAAGAGAGGTGCGCAGCGAATGGTCGATGCGTATCAATATGTAATTGCCCGGTGGCATGCGTCGCCTGGGAGCGGTTTAGAATACAAATGAGCGGGTGCCGCTGTCGGCAGTCGGTCCGTTCGGTTGCAGAGAGGTCTATGGCAAAAAACGAAGAAGCTTTTGAGGTGGAAGGGACGGTCACGCAAGCATTGGCGAACACCCGTTTTCGAGTTCAGTTGGAAACCGGCAGTGAAGTCCTTGCGCACGTTGCCGGCAGAATGCGAAAACACTTCATCCGGATTGTTCCTGGTGACAAGGTGCGCGTGGAGTTGTCGCCTTATGATTTAACCAAAGGCCGGATTGTCTACCGAGAGCGTTAAGAAAACAGTGACGCCACTGGATGAAGAGATGAAAGGATTTGTGCGTATCGGCGTCGATATGCGCTGTATCGAAAACGCTTCCCACTTTCCCAAATCGCCATTCCGCAACCGACTGGTTGGCGGGTTGACGCTTTGGGGTAGTGTGACGTGTTGTTGTCGTGGCTTGTCGGCTCAAGCCTGCTCGGTATGAAGAACGCTTTACCATGCAAACTGTTTCCATTTAAAGGACCTAGCTTAATGCTCAGCCTGTTTACTTCCAGCGTCTGCGTCGTTCAGCGAACGATGATTGCCGCTCTATTGACCATTATTCTCGCGGCTCCCGTCGCGAACGCAGTCGCCCCGCAAGCACCTCAGGAATCCGGCAAGGTTTCAAAGGAACCGGTCGCCGTCTTCACGATTGCAAGCCTGGATGGCTTCCTTCGCGACGTGAATCATCTATCGACGATCTCCGGCATGCCGCAAGCCGGCGCGATGCTGAACTTGTATGTCGGCGCGTACAGCCAAGGCGTGGACAAGTCGCAACCGTTGGGTGTCGTCGTCCGAATGATCGACGGCGTTCCAGCACCGATGTTGTTTGTCGCCATCGCCGATGTCAAGGGAGTTCTCAAGAACCTCGAACCTCAATTCGGTGCGGCGGAAGAACTCGACGACGGCACGATGGTGATGCAAGCCGGACAGAATCTCGTTTACATACGCGACCAAGGGGATTGGGCGTTTCTCGCCAATGACCGATCCGCACTGGCGGATTTGCCCAACGATCCAAAGTCGATGTTGCAAGGTTTGCACAAGGAACACGACATCGGCATCCGAGCGAATCTGCAACAGATTCCCGAAGCGATGCGGATGGGATTGATCCAACAAATGCGACAAGCTTTCGACGACGCGGTTAAGCGTATGGCTGAACGCAATGGTGGGCAAGTTCAACCGCAGCCGACCAACGAAGCAGCGATCAAGCAGTTGGAATTGCTGATGCGTGATTCGGAGTATTTGACGCTGGGCATCACGATTGATGCTGAAAAGAACGAATTGGCGATCGATATGGCTTCCACCGCGATCGAAGGTTCGAAGCTGGCGCAAATGTACAACGATCGTAAGCCAATTCCTTCAAAGTTTGCGGACTTCATTCGGCCTGATGCCACGTTCTATATGCACGCCGCCGCGACAACCGGCAAGCAGGAACAAGAGACCTCGCTCGAATCGATTGACCAATCGTTGAAGCAGCTGCGCGACCTGATCGGCCAATCGGTCGAAGTGTCCGAAAGCGACGCCGAAAAGATCGAACAATACCTGCCTCGCGTGAAGGACTTGCTCAAAGCGAATGTTCGCAGCGGAAAAATTAACGGTGGCTTGATTGGCTTGACGGAGAACAACCAGCTTCGCGTTCTGCTGGGCGGTTCGGTTACCGACGGTCGCAAGATCGAACAGTTGGTCAAGGACATTTACGGTGAGTTCGACGGCAATCCCGATGCTCCGCAGTTCACATTCGATGCGGAAGTTTACAAGGGAATGACTTTGCATCGCGGAACACTTGCGATTCCGAGCAAAGCCGCCGAACTGCGGAAAATGTTCGGGGAGCAGCTCTCCATTGTGATCGCCACCAGCGATGATCGTTTGCTGGTCGGTGCGGGGGAGGACTCCGAAGCCTTGTTGAAGCAGTTCGTCGATTCAAAGGCGGTTGCACCGAACGACCTTCCGCTTTCGCAAGGATCGATCTCCTTGCTGCCCGCATTGCAGTATGCCTACTGGGTGAACGAGAATTCAGTCACCGACACCTTGTTGAAAACCTTGCAGCGAAATCCCGAGAATGACGAAGTTCGGTTCGTGCAACCGGTTGAACCAAATGGCCAACGAATCCGCTTGACCATTGATGATGGTGTCCTTCAAGTGATCGGTGCGGCGGCTCAAGCTGGTCGTCAGCGTCCCGAGTTTTAACATTCGCTAGCATTGATAGCAACAGTCAACGCGTTGGATGTTATAGCGTGCGTGGTCTGAAATGATGCTTTTGCATTTAATGAAGTGAATCACCTCATTTTCGGCCACGCGACGTATACGTTGCGACGTAGTCGCTTTAAGAGATGTTAGGATAGGTAAGCTCTGCGAATTATTTATGCGAACGCCGGTTGAATTGTTTCAACCGGCGTTTCTCACATTGACGTTTAGCCGTTCAATTGCCGAAGACTTTCTTGAACGTGCCCCTTTTACATCTGTTGTTTGAATTGCGAGCTATCTCAAATGTTTGCTGATCGTATCCGGTTCGCAACTGCGTTATGGTCCATCGCGTGGATCACTTGGGCTGCAACTGTTGGTTGTGGAGGGCCAAGCCAAACGTCACTGGACGACGCGAGTCGACAGACGGAAGGACTTGCATCGTCGGAGAAACTGTCGCAAATTGCCGTGCCAGACGATCTGGTCTCTTCGGACGCGATGGCTCAAGTCGATTCGTATCAAGCGAAACTTGCGTCGGACGAAGGTGACGAAAGTGAAGGAGGTGACGAAGATTATCCGCCAGCTCCCTCTCCGGTTCCACCGGAGCAAATGCCCGCATCGTTTCGGTCTCCGCAGCAAGAGCCACAACAGGCGTCGCAACAGCCCGGTTCGCTGAACATCGGCGACCGCGCTCCGGAATTGAAGATTCAGCGTTGGTTCAAGGGACCGGCCATTGAGCGTTTCGACCCTGAAACGATTTACGTCGTTGAGTTTTGGGCCACATGGTGCGGACCATGCAAGATGAATATGCCGCATTTGAGCGAATTGCAGGATCAACTTGGCGAGCGTGTCCGCTTCATCGGGATCAGCGATGAGACGCCCACTCAGATCGCTAGTTTCTTCGAGACGGAAGCCGCACCTGGCAAGACGTGGGATGAAGTGCTTCGATACACGATCGCCGCTGATGCGAATCGATCGACGAAAATGCGTTACATGCAAGCCGCTGGTGAGCGAGGAATCCCGTGTGCCTTCATTGTTGGCAAGGATGGTCTTGTTCAATGGATCGGGCATCCGGCGGGCATCGAAGACCCGTTGGCTGCGATTTTGGAGGGAACTTGGGACACTTCAAATGCTCGAATCGTTCGCGATAAGTCGCGTCGCTACGAACAGGCGTTCGCCGCCCTTCGAATGCGTCTGGGCACTTGGATCAAGAACCAGGAATTCGACAAGGCGATCAACGCGCTGGAGTCCTTGGCGAACGATTTTTCCGAACGGGATGAGCCTCTGATGATGCTTGTGGAAGTCTTGCGGGCGGCGGGGCGATTTGATCAGACCTATCCCTTAATCGCCAAGCTCGTTGAACGAAAGTGGAGCGACCCGAATTCACTCAGCCAAATGGCTTGGCTGATCGCAGCGGAAACAACCGGACCCAATCGAGATCTGGAATTGGCATTGAAAGCTGCAAAGCGATCCGCGGAGATCACCAAGAACGAAGCCCCCATCGCTTTGGACACGGTGGCTCGTGTCTATTTCGAACAAGGCAAGATAGACGAAGCGATTCAATGGCAGCAGCAAGCCGTCGCGCTGGGTGGCAAGTTCAAATCGGAAATGCAGCAGACGCTTCAGCAGTATCAAGACGCCGCGAAATAACGCGAATCGCGGCGCATGGTTTATCGTCCGCATCTCCGTCGGTCTTCAAAGACCGACCGGCGCACGAATGTCGAATTGCGCGGAGCGTTCGTCGTTCCCCCCGCTTTGAGCGGTTGGGTTCTTGCATTTGGATCGTAAAAAGATTCCATTAGAAGGGAAGGTCGGCAGCTACCTTTTTCGACATTTGAATTGCCATATTGATGAACGACGAACAAGAGATCAGCGTCTCGTCGCACCGATTGCCGGGGAAGACTCGCCAGCTAACGACCTCGGTCGGCAATTCGGACGACGCGGGGTGCGTACTCGATGGCGATGAGAATGTCGATGTCGGCAGTCGTTATCAATTGCTCAACGTCATCGATTACGGCGGAATGGGAATTGTCTATCGAGCGAACGATAGGCAATTGAATCGACGCGTCGCGATCAAAGTGTTGCGAGCTGATCGCGTCGGCAACGAGTTGGCGGAACAGGGAATCGCCAACGAGGTTCGAATGATGAGCTTCTTGTCGCACCCTGGCGTCGCCACAATCTTCGACACTGGGAAATGCAAGGATGGTCGACAGTTTTATGTGATGAAGCTGGTGGAAGGCCGCACTTTCATGGAAATGCTGCATGACGACAGCATTCCAACATCGCGATCCCTTCAGGTTTTCGCGGACATTTGCCAAGCAATCGCCTCCGCCCATGCACGCGGTGTGTTGCATCTGGATCTGAAGCCCGGCAACGTCATGGTCGGTCAGTTCGGTGAGACCTATGTCATGGACTGGGGACTGGCTCAGTTTTATGATCGCGATGCCGGCCTGGATGACGAACACGATCCGAGTGAAATCCGAGAAGCGACCTCTTGTACGATTAACGGCACTCTGGAGTACATGTCCCCCGAACAGGCCATGGGAAGGAAGCTCGATCCGCGAGCCGATGTTTTCGGGTTGGGAGCCATCTTGTGTCGGATTTTAATTGGACGCAGTCCCTACGAAGGGCATGACGTTAAACGGATGTATCGCTTGGCGACCAAAGCATCCATGCAGTCCGTGTTGGATGACCTGGAGCAACGTCGAGTCGATCATCGGTTGGCAAGGTTGGTGCGGAGCTGCCTTGCGCGATCGCGGTCGCAGCGTCCGAAGAACGCCATCGAGGTGTATCAAGCCATCTCCGACTATCATGAAGCTGCGCTGCAGCAAATGGAGTCGGATATGAGCCGTTTCTTTGAACTCTCGTTGGACATGTTTTGTATCGCTGACCTAAACGGCTATTTCCGACGCGTCAATTCCAACTTCAGTCGCGTCCTTGGATACAGCGAAGCCGATCTGCTGTCGCAACCTTTTCTGAATTTCGTTCACCCCGACGATGTTCAACGAACAATCAAGCAGATGCGATCCCTTGATAAAGGAAAGAGCGTCGTTCGTTTTCGGAACCGCTACCGGACCGCGAACGGCGAGTTTCGCAAACTCGAATGGACCGCCAAGACGATTGCTGACGAAAACGTTATCTTCGCTGTCGCCCGCGATGTGACAGGGAAGAGAAGATAAGCCACGTGCGGCGGAACCTTGCCGGAAGATGGATGCCCGCCGACAACGCTCAAAGCCGTCCGTGCGATATGGCACGGTTGTGAACATTGGCGAGCGATGAAGCACTTCGGATAACCAGCATTGGGCTATTTTGTCCCGTTTCGAGATGCTGTTCCTCCGGCGCGCCGCGTGCTTTGGATTTCATGCACAGCACGCGGGTGTTCCCGCTTTCCTGTCGGACAACGCAACATTGGAGGGTCGATCGATGGCGGTACACGAAATCAAATGTCGTTTCTTCTCACAAGAGGATTTACTGGGTTCTGGATGCTTGGACATTCAGATGGCGATTGAAGCCGCCGAAAGTTCGATGCTGGCATTCGAAAGTGGGGACGTGCTGTTTCCGGAAAAGATTGTGCAGATCTTTAACGATGAAACGCAGGAACGCATCAATTGCCTACCCGCCACGTTCAAAAGTCGAAAGATCTGCGGTGTCAAATGGGTTTCGGTCTTTCCTCCCAATCCAGCCAAGTACGGCGTTCAAAACCTCTCCGCGGTGATTATCCTTTCGGAAATCGACCACGGTTTCCCGATCGCTTTTATGGAGGGAACGCTATGTTCCAACATTCGCGTTGGAACCATGGGGGCGATCGCCGCAAAGCATCTTGCTCGCGCGGAGTCCGAAACGATTGGCTTCATCGGGGCGGGGGAACAGGCGAAGATGCATCTGATCGCAATGAAGTCGGTCTTGCCAGAGTTAAAGGAATGTCGCGTCGCGGCGAAGGATCCGGCGGAAGAGGACGGCTTTGTCCGACAGATGTCCGCAATCTTGCCGTCCATAAGCTTTGTAAAAGCAAACTCCGATCTGGAAAAGGCCACCCGTGGGGCGGATGTGATCGTAACGGCGACCAGCGCTCAAGCTCCGCTACTGAAGGCGGCCTGGATGAAACCGGGAGCCTTCTACAGCCATATTGGAGGTTGGGAGGACGAATACGCGGTCGCGGCTGCCTGTGACAAGATTGTCTGCGACGATTGGGAAACGGTCAAGCATCGCACACAAACATTGAGTCGCATGTACAAGGATGGCGAATTGAAAGATAGCGACATTTACTGCAACCTTGTCGAACTGGTCAGCGGCAATCGCCCAGGACGCCAGAGCGACGATGAACGAACCTACTTCAACGCCGTTGGTTTGGCATACGTCGATGTAGCGATTGCGATCAGCATGTTCGACCGAGCAACGGAAGCTGGGATGGGACAGGACCTGCAAGTCCAACACGACATGATTTTCGAGCATGCTCGATTGAAGGACTGGGTAAGGGTTTAAGTGTCATTCGACCCTCATCATGGACGTTTGCTTCCCTGCCTGCGGTGTCGCGGCTAAACTGGTTTTTCCTTAACTTCGGAGCCGCTAGCTTGGAATCTGCCTGTGATTCTTGGGATCAAACCGACCGTCGATTTTGCGTTCAAGAAGATTTTTGGATCGCCGCAGAACGCCGCTGCGCTGATCCGTACCATCGAAATCATTTCCGAAAGAACGGAGGACAAGCAAATGTATGATCAACGCGAGAAAGCCCAACGCGATTACGAGTGGGCACTTTCCGGGGCCAAGGAAGAGGGCGAACGCTTAGGCCTGGAAAAGGGCGAGCGATTAGGCCTGGAAAAGGGCGAACGCTTAGGCCTGGAAAAGGGCGAACGCTTAGGGCTGGAAAAGGGGCTAGAAAAAGGCGGCCTAGCGGGAAAGATCCAATTGTTGCAGGAACTCCTCGGAGAGACGCAATCCAGCATTACCGAACTGAGATCACTAACTTCCGAAACGCTTTCAGCGCGGCTGGCTGAACTCCAACAACAGCTTCGGGACCGACAAAGCTGATCGTGGGAAGCGTTCCGAAACGTCCAATGGCGACTGCGTGTCCGCTTCCCAAAACCGATTCGATGGAGACCTAAGCCCTTTGGTTTGTCCACGTCATCGCGTTGGACCCCGAAATCTTGTAAAGCTGTCCAAGTTGCAGTTAGTCAATCCATGATACGGGGATTGTATTGCACGCGGGCCGGCCTGGTATCCGCGTAGGACGTTTCGTCGGGCTCTTCCTGGGTATAGATGAAGACATTCGTGGCCGTCGGATCCCAGATGACCAGTTCTTCGCGGGGGTCGCCACAGAGATCGGCGGCTATGGCGTGGTGGAAGCCCATCCGATGCACCTCGCCACCGTTGGGCGGCACGGCAGACCGGGGAGCGGCGTGCCATGGCCGGTCTCCACATTCCACAGCCACCCGCCGTTGTAGAGCAAGGCAGCGCAGTCCGGACCGTTCCAATAGACGGGCTCCATGCCGACGTTTGTTGGTGAAGGGTTGAGCTTGAGACGACTGACGATGGCGTTGTCAACGCTACTGACCACAAGCAGATCCGGCGTGTGTCCTTGATGACGCAAGGCCATTTCCGGACCCGGCAGATCGTCGCGCAGATTGGCGACGCAAACTTCCTGACCGTGGGGAACTTCCTGTTCGCCCAGCCAACACCGCGTTTCCTCGCGCGTCCATCACATGGCCGAGACCAGAGCAAATCGCGCGGACTCGTCCCTGATCCCACTCCGCGATGGCGACCGAATCCATATTGTCGCCGAGCTGGCGCGCTCCAGAGTTCTTTGCCGTCATCATCCAGCAGAAAGTAACCGGCGTTGACCTCGTCGCGGCCATCCTCGTCGATATCTCCGATTGACGGGATATAGGCCGGGCAGCGACTGTACTCAACCCATTGCGTTTGGTAGGTCCACAGCACCTTCAGATCATCCGTAAAGGCCACGTGCGTGTCCCCAAGCTTCACGACGAAAACCCTAGGCCGATCCGTCCCGCGAAAATTGGCGACGAGGATCCGTTGATGCACCCAGTTCGCCGTCCGCCGGCCCATGGAAAGGCTTTTGCCTTTGCCTTTGTCTCGACACCGGCGTTGGGTGATCTCCACAGCGCGGCCTGCCGAATGACTTCGCCGGTTCTGCCATCGCGAATCTGCACCACGATGTCGGCCAGCGACTGCCAGTCAGCGTTGATCCCGGCGCGTGGCTGATGCCAGAAGCAGATGACCTCCGCCGCGCCCATCGCCATCCAGATCATGAACTGCCACCGAACCCGGTCGGACCGGATGCGTGCCTCCGCCGCCCGTGCTCCACAGCATCGCGCCATCCATGTCGAACGCGCCGAGAAAGCATGGTTTGAATCCGCCGATCGCCGGACCGGACGGACCGCTGTGATTGTTGCGGTAAACGAGGAAGTCGCAACGCCCATCGCCGTTCAAGTCGCCAATCCTGACATCGCCGCCAAAAGTGTGGCCGTCTTCGGTAGCGAGATAGGCCCTGGGAATCGCAATCTGTTTATACAGACACGCCTCTGTGGCTGGTTCGGCCTTGGCAATGATTGAAAACCCGATCAAAAGCAAGCCTGTGAGAAGCGGAAGGAGAGTTTTCATAAGTCACGGTCTCACCAGCAACACACGATCCATCCACGCGCCGTTCGGTTTTCTAGAGCCCTTCATGTAGGCTGGGCCTTGGAGTTTCAGCGAAACCCACGCATCCCATTCGTTGCCGTCTGGATCTTCGGGATCGAAAACGCGATCGACATTCACGCCCAATCGACCTCCTTCCAACGCCCAAACCATTGTGCCTTCACCTACCAAAATGCGCCCGAAGGGATAGAGATGATACTTGCCATCGGCCGCAATTTCGTCCGGTGCGATTTTGATCGTCACCTTGTCGTCGAGGCGTTTGCCAATGCCGGTTCCGAAGACGAGCGGTTTGCGATGTTGTTCGGCCGCACTGGTTTCGGCTTCGGTTCCGCCTTCTTCGGCGCGTTGAATGCGATTGCGTATGGTGAAGGTTGCGGCGATACCGCCAACGGCTTCGGCATCCGGGACGAACATCTGACGTGGGGAGATCTGGGAGAAGGTCAGCCAGTTGAAATCGGCGACGTCGTTCGGTGGAAGATTGCGGAACCTTTCCGGAAGACGCGGGTCGCGGAAGAGGCTGATCATGCGTTCGAGCATCTTGCCATCGGCGTTGAAGGAGTTCTGGTCTTGCGTGTAAATCCGCGAGTAGCGCGAGCTGACCAGCGTCTTCCAACCGCGTTCGTAACGCTGAATCACCGCCTCGCGATCAAACGGTAACGGCCCCGTTCGCTCCAGCCACGGCCACAGAAAGAGCAGTGCGCCGTCGAGGGTGAAGCGTTCCACCGCGATGTGTTTCAAGTACAACGACTTGCCGTTGAACGATGACACTCGTGATTCCGCTTCGTCGAAGAGCGATTGCGATGTCTTGAAAAATTCCAAATCGAGATATGCCAATCTGTGCGGCTCATCGTGCAGTTTTTTGAACGGAGCATCGGCGTTGATGCGGCTGCGTTGGTAACGCAGATACTGCGCGCATTGGCCCGCTGGCGTCGCCGAAGTATCCCGTCATGAACGTTTCAATTAACGGCTCGACCGGTTGATGCGGATCGACGAGCAGTTGATAACCGAGCCAGAACTTAAGCGGAATGAACTGCTGCGGCGTCCATGTAATCCGGGGTCTCGACGAAGACGCTTTCCGCTCCCTGATCGGCGAAGAGCCGTATATCTTTCGCAACGCAGTCGATGATCGCATAGGGAGTCGGAAAATGTTTGTAGTATCCCAGGGCGGTCCAATAGTCGTCGCCGATCGCCAATCTCCGCGTGACCTTACCCCACGCTGTGATCTCAGCATGGTTTTGAAAGTTTAGCGGATCTTCGAGGGGACGGATTCCATCGACCTTGCTGTAAACATCGCACCAGCCAACGAGCACGTTGTCGTGTGGGCGAATATGTTTTGGTGGCGTCGACGTCAGGTTGTAGGCCAGCGTACCGATGACCACATCCGGATAATCCTCCGCGATATCTTCGGCAACTGCGTTGACAAACTCGATGAGCGGACCGCTCTCGCCCCCTTCACGCCTTACGATCGCCCGGCAGTTGTCGCATTCGCAGTGCGGTAAACATCGCTTTGCGTAATCCAATACGACTTCGGCGGTGTGCCCCCGCCGCAGCCGACTCGGCGGTCGGCTGCGATGAACTCGCGCAGCTTCGCCGTCGTCAATCGCAACACATCGGGGTGCGACAGACAGAGCTGCCCCGGCCCCGCCGGTGAGGGCCGGAACGCGTCTGCCGTTCACGAGCGAGAAGTATTCCGGATGCGTCTCGAACCACTCCTCGCCACTAACAAACGTCGAGAAACTGTGAATGCTGGTGCGTGGACTCGCCACATGGCTGAACGCGCCCTTCGGGAAAAACGTCCCTTCGGCCCGCCCTTTCATGTCGTAGCGAAAGTTTTTGTTGCGAATCAGAAAGAGCCAGTGGTTGTCTGGTGAACTTGTTGGCGAATGCAGTTGGCGCTGCCAGAACCGCGGCTTGTCCCGAACGTCGATCGCCGGGATTTCAAGTGTCGCTTTCGACGGGATCACTTCAGTCTCGCGATCCAGCCAATGGCAACCGACATAATCCTCAAGAAATTCATAGACCGCATACATCGTCCCGCGCGGCCGTCCGCCTGTCAGGATAAGATCATCGCCCACCGTGCGGATTACCCATTCCTCTTCGCCCAGTTCCTTGCAGTCGATTCCATGCTGCGCAGCGAACGGCGTCCAGCCGACATGAATGCATTTTCCCTCCGCTACTTCGGCAATCTTAAAGTCCGCGCCAGTGACACGCTTGAGAAACATCGCCAGCTCTTTTGCTACGAATTTCTCCGGCTCGGTCGCATTGGCGGATTGGGTGATCCTGTATTGGGTGACGCCCTCCTGAGCCAGTTTGCGTTTCACGCTGGCGGCACCATTCTCAACCAGATACGTTTCAGCGAAGCCCTGAATTGGACTCGCGATCAGTCCGAAAGCCAGTAACAATCGTGCGGCAGTTGTCTTCACGGGATGCACCTTCAATTATTGCCGAGGCCGTTGGTTTGATTTGGTGCCCATTTGGGACAGGGGCTGTCAACATAGGCTGTGTGGCAGTTCATTGGCTGGCTAGCGAATCTCTTTGCTATGACAAATCCGCCGCAGGCCGCAACTTTGTTGCCAAAGAAGCATTCTAACTTCTCGTATCACGCCATCGGAAGAACCCGGCAGGGCCGCATGCGACACGCAGTTCATTGGCACCGGTGATGCGGCTGAAGTCTCCGTTGGACGCTCGAGTTGCAGTTCGCGTCACTGCGGTAAATTCCCCGCCAATCTAACGCCAACGTCGTGCTGGTCCGAGGCGGTTTACGACAGTTCCGTCGCCGCTCACGCCTTACTATCCCTATGGTCGGCCGTACGATTCTGTGCATTGGACTTCACTGAAGATCATTATGCATTCAAGCGGGTCAATGAGGTGGCTTAGCAAACCTGTGACTCCGGGGGATGTTCTGTCCCTTTGGCACCGGCCACCGGAGTATCTCGCACATATTTCAAATAGGTTCGGGTACCTCCTCCGTTCGATGACGGTGGAACACCATACGTCAATGGCATAGGATGGCATGTCCTGTGAAACGAACTTAGGCCGTCACCCGCTAGTGTCGGACGCACACCATTCTGCCGGGGGCTCTCGCTATCAACTCAAATGCCGTGCGAAACGCTGCGCCATGTGCGATACCCAACAGGCATTCTTGTAAGCTAGAATGCATTATGCGCAGACGAACTGCGCTTATCTGTTTTTAAATGGCTGAGTATCATAATCATGCTTATTGAGTTTCGCGCCGAAAACCACCGCTCCTTGAAAGAAGAGCAGGTACTTTCCCTTACCGCCAGCAACCGCATACCCGTAGACAGCCGCGTTCGTGCTGTTGAAGGTGTTGAAGATGGCTTGCTGACGTCAGCCGTTATCTACGGTGGAAACGCGAGTGGAAAAAGCAACGTCTTATCCGCAATAGCTTACATGCGAGACGCGATAGTGCTGTCGCATCGCGCTTGGGACCCAGAAGGCGGCGTTCCACGCAGCCCCTTCGCTTGGGGAGATTCTGCAACAGCTCCCTCGATGTACGAAACCGTTTGCATTATCGATTCAGTGAAGTACGAATATGGTTTCGTCGTTTCTGACCAACAAGTCGAAGAAGAATGGCTTTATGCTTGGCCGCACAACCGCAAGCAGGTGTGGTATGAACGCGAAGGCAAAAAGTTCGATTTTGGAGACAAGCTAGACGGTCCCAACAAACTCGTTCAAGATGCCACCCGAGACAATGCACTCTTTTTGGCGACAGCGATGCAATTTGGTATTTCCAGCCTCAAGCCCTTGTTTCATTTCTTCAGCAAAATGTCGGTGGTGGATCGGTCGAACATTCGCTTGAGCACACGTAGTCCCTTCTTAGAACTACTTTTCGAAAATGATCGTCGAATGACTCTGGAACTGTTCGAAGCGGGTTTGGTTGATCGACTGCGTGATCTCTTTCGTGACGCAGACGTAGGCATCTTTGAGATCAGGCGCGAAGAACAAGAGCGTTCGGTCGGCAACCGCAAGTTCAAAGACTATCGGATCCTCTTTCAGCATCAGCAAAATGATGAAAATTCCTGGCTTGAACTAAGCGAAGAGTCAGAAGGAACGAAGACTTTGTTTCGGCTCGCACCGCGAGTGTTTCAGGCTCTGAATTCCGGTGGTGTGCTCATCGTCGATGAACTCGAAGCAAGTCTACATCCGCTGCTGGCGATGCAGATCCTTAGGTTATTCTGCTGCAAGAAAACGAATAGCCAAAATGCACAACTGATCTTCACGACGCACGACACTAATTTACTTGGTACGACACTTGGCGAACCGCTGCTGCGTCGCGATCAAATCTGGTTCACGGAGAAGGACGAGGCTGGCGCCACGCGACTTTATCCGCTAACGGACTACAAACCTCGCAATGTTGAGAACCTCGAACGTGGATATCTTCAAGGCCGTTACGGAGCGATTCCGTTCGTTGGGCAACTGGTTATTGATGCGGAGTAGCAGCAATGGGAAAACGCAATCGATCGAGGCGTCCGGCGCGTCGCGAGCCCCATGTTGACCCTTTGCCGGTCATCTTAGTGGTTTGCGAAGGCGGTACGGAGGAAGAGTACATCGAAGCGTTTGCAGCTTTCCAGAAAAACCCTCGTGTTCGCGTCAACCCGGTCGGGCATGCAGGCGTCCCCTTGTCAGTTGTTCGAGAAGCCAAGAGATTGAAGCATGCCAATCAAGAAAGTGCAGTTCGAGAAAAAGATGACAACCTCCGATACGATGCCGTGTGGGCGGTCTTTGACATTGACGAACACCCCAACATTCCCGAAGCTCGAGTCATGGCTCGTGACAACGAGATCGAGGTCGCTGTTTCCAATCCGTGTGTCGAACTTTGGCTATATCTGCACTTCAAAGACCAACCGGGAATGCAGCACCGACGTGAACTGCAAAGCCTACTCAAGAAGATAGTCCCTGGATATGACAAGCACATCAACTTTGCATTGTTTGCAACTGGCTACGTCGATGCCCATCGACGTGCGAAAACGCTCGATAAACTAGCCGATAGCGACAGCGATTCCGGTCGCAACCCCACGACTGGTTTCTGGCGTTTGACCGAATCGATCTCGCCATAAACATCGCCGTGGACAATCCGGGGGCTCCGCAAACACCGCGATTGCACCCAGTCATGCGATACGGAATGACAGAATGCCGATCAGCCCAAAAAGCGAAACACAGCCGCGATTTATACGTCGCGTGGTCGGAAATGAGGTGATTCGCTTCATTTAACGTGACGGCATCATTTCGGACCACGCACGGTATAACGTATTCGTCCACACCGTTGTATTGGCCTGCGGCCAAGGCGAAAACGTGTCATTGCGGCTGTGATAAATGGCTCATTGCCAGGCGGGCAAGCGTGGATGGATTGCTGTTGGCTAGCTGTCGACTTCGACGGACTCGCCATGCTTGTCACGACAATCCATTTCCAGATGTTCGGGAAACAGACCTTCGCTGCCGAGGATCTGAACGGTCATCTCGCCGGCTTCCTCCATGTGCATGATCTCACGTCGCTTCTTGTTGTTCAAATACGCGGCGACCTCGTCATTGACGCGAACGGTGACGCGCTGGATGTGCGGATTGCGAGCCGCCAGCGCCAACATGCGGATCACTTCGATCGACATGCTTTCGCCCGTCTTGACGACACCCCGTCCGCTGCAGCATGGACAATCTTTATAACCACTTCGTTTCAAGCTTGGACGAATGCGTTGACGCGTCATCTCGACTAAGCCGAAAGGGCTCGTTCGCAAAATCTTTGTACGCGCGCGGTCGCGGGCCATCGCATCGTGCAGTGCTCGCTCGACCTTGCGACGATGGCTTTCCTTACGCATGTCAATGAAGTCGTTCACGATCACGCCCCCCAGATCGCGAAGCCTCAGTTGCCGAGCGATCTCGCGGGCCGCGGCCAGATTTACTTGCAAGGCGTTTTCTTCGGCGTTGCTGTCGCTGCGATGACTGCCGCTGTTGACGTCGATCGCCACCAGCGCTTCGGTCGGATCGATGACGATGGAGCCGCCTTTGGGCAACGGCACGGTCCGCGCCTGTATCTTGCGGATCTCCGTTTCCAATTTGTAATGGTGGAACAATGGAACATCGCCATCGTAGTATTTCAATTGTTCCGTCGCCCGTGGCATGACCAGTCGGATGAAATCGCGCGCGCGTTCGTATGCCTCGCGTTCGTCGATCTGAATCGCATCGATGTCGCTGGTCAACATGTCACGAATCGTGCGGATGATCATATCGCTTTCTTCATAGATCACGCCCGGTTCGGAGCTTTCCGACAGGCGTCGATGAATCGCTTTCCACAATCGCAACAGATAAGCCAAGTCGCGCGACAAGTCCTGCTTTGTCCGTCCCGCGCCCGCGGTTCGCACGATAAATCCAAGTCCTTTCGGCGGACTGAGTTCCAGCAGTGCTTTCTTCAGACGTTTGCGATCATCTTCGTCTTCAATTTTGCGACTCACGCCGACTCGCGATAGCGCGGGCATCAGAACGAGGAAGCGTCCGGGAATGCTGATGTAGGTCGAAAGCGTCGGACCTTTTGTGCCGATCCCTTCCTTGATGCACTGCACCAAAACGCTGTCGCCGCGTTTCAATACATCTTGAATGGGAGGTTTGACGCGTGGCCGTCCGCCTTTGAAGACGCGTTGACTGCGTCCTTGATCGCGCGCTCGCTTGGCCGCTTGCTCGGCCATTTCGTCCGACTCGCGCATCACTTCCTCGGGATCGTATCCTCCCTGACGAAAGTATTGCGGCTCGACATCGCTGATGTGAAGGAAGCCATTGCGACCGACCCCAAAGTCGACAAAGGCGGCCTGAATGCTCGGTTCGAGGTTGACGATTTTTCCGCGATAGATGTTGCCAACGTAGTTGTCCGCACTGGCGCGTTCGGTATAGAGCTCTTCAAGCTGACCATCCTCCAAGATCGCGATGCGACTCTCTTCGGGTTGGGCAACATTGATAAGCATTTCCTTCTTCATATTGTTTGCCTTTCATAAATGCTTGCGTCCTTTTAGGGTTCGATCCGCCGGGGTTGTGGCGATCGGCACGACATCGCGCCGTCATGTTACGATTCGCAAACGATGCGAATGTGGGTGTTGCCATCGGCCGGACAGCACATCGAGCAACTCGCGGTGCTTTCCGGCACTAACGCCTAGCGGTCTGTTTGCTCCGTAACGCAAAGTTGTGATTCAAGTTCGTCGTCCAGTTCGACTCGTGTTCGAGTCAGCATCTGGCCATCTTCAATAACGTGGTTCAAATTCAATGCATCCATCAAATCGGTCGGTCGCAGCGATGCTTGTCGTCCGGGTGTCATGCGGAAGACAAGCGTACTCCCTTCGAGGGCGATGTAGGGGATTTCCGCGCTGACGGAGAACGACAGCATCTTCCCTTTGCGATCGACCTGGATCGTCCCTGTTCGCAAAAACGCTTCAATCCGCTTCCGGAGGGTTTCAAGGTGCGAATCGGGTATCGGAAGATTGTACGTTGTCGACTTCAGTTGTGCCTTACGGGACCCATCGGGAATCGCCGTAACCTTCAAAATTTCCAGACCCGGCTGTTGGTCGTCCCGCAATCTTTGCGCAAGCTCGCCAACCGGCAGATCTTCGGTTAACTCGAATTCGACGACTTCGTCAATGCTTTGCGTCCCCAAAGCGAGGGCCGATGGAAAGCTCATTCTCGGCTTGGGGTGAAAGCCTTCGGACATGGAAAGATTCAGATCGACGCGGCGCAGCAAGCGTTCCCATAAACGAATCAGATCGCGATGGCTGATCCATCGCAACGGTCCGGTTTTTGAAAAGCGGATTCGATACCGCGCTCGTTTCATGACGTCACTGCACCACCAATTCGGGAACAAGATCGCCAAGACGATCCATCAAATACAAGTCGACTTCACGAGCGCTTTCCAATTGCAACGCCCGCTGAGCGATATCGCAACAATCGCCGATGGAAACGCTGCGGATCACCTTCTTGATGCGCGGGATCGCCAGCGGCGGAACGCTCAAACTGCGAACTCCCATGCCCAGCAACAACAGCACGCGCGCCGGCATCGAACTCATTTCTCCGCAGATGCCAACAGGCGTTCCCGTCGCATCGCTGACTTCGACCGTTCGCTGAATCAAACGGAGCACCGCCGGATCGCTTGACTGATACAATTCAGCAACGCTTTCATTGCTCCGGTCGACCGCCAGCGTGTACTGCACCAAGTCGTTTGTGCCGATGCTGAAGAAGTCCACCTCTTCGGCAAAGCGATCGATCATGATCACCGCGGCGGGAACCTCGACCATCATGCCGATCGGAATATCGCCGCGAAACTGAGCCCCTTCCTCTCGCAAATCGTCGATCACGATGTTGACAAGCATGCGAGCGCTGCGCAGTTCCTGCAACGTTGAAATCAACGGAAACATCATTCGCACATCGCCATGCACCGCCGCTCGCAGCACGGCGCGAATTTGCGTCCGAAACAGGTCTTGATTCTTCAGCGACAGACGGATGCTGCGGAGCCCCAAGAACGGATTGTTCTCCGGATCGCTCAACGACGTGTGCCCCATTTTGTCGGCACCCAAATCGAGCGTGCGGATAACGACCGGACGTCCCTGCATGGCGCTGACCACTTCGGTGTACGCTCGATAATGATCTTCCTCGCTCGGTTCTTCGTCGCTGCTGAGGTACAAGAATTCGGTGCGATAGAGCCCGACGCCGTCGGCACCGCGCTCCAGACACGCTTCGACTTCGTGCGGGAACTCGATATTCGCCGAAAGGGTCACTCGCTGGCCATCGACCGTTTCGGCGGGCAAGTCGCGAAGTTCGGCCAACCGCTGCGCAAGTTGCTGCCGCACGGCGGCTCGCTCTTCATACCGTCGGATCGTTGCTTGATCGGGATCGACGATCATGCATCCGCGATCGCCATCGACAATCACTTGCGAGCCATGCCCGATGCGATCGAGAAAGGTGCCGATACCGACAACGGCCGGCAGTTCCAAACCCTTGGCGACAATCGCGGTGTGCCCGCCGGGACCACCAATTTCGGTGCAGAATCCACGAACGAATTGACGATCCAGGTTTGCCGTCTCGCTGGGAGTCAAGTTGCGGGCCAGCAAGATGACCGGTTCATCCAAATTGCTCAGCGGGTCGCTGGTGACAGCCCCCAGCCGATGCAACAATTGCTTTTCAATATCCAGCACGTCATCGGCGCGTTCAGCCAGAAAAGGGCTGTTCAGCTTGCGAAGTGCTTCGGCATATCGATGCAGCACGCGGCTGACGGCATAAGCGGCGCTCTGGCATTGCTCACGGACGCGTCCCTCCAGTTCGCCAAGCAGGCCGGGATCGCTAAGCATCTGTTGCTGAGCGGAAAAAATGCGTCCGGCCTCCTCCCCCAGTCGCTCCGCGGTCTGCTTGCGGCTGACCTCTAATTGGCGAGCAACCTTTCCAAACGCGGACAGCAGTCGACCCCACTCCGCTGACGTTTCCGCCTCGGGGATCAAGCACCTGGGAATGCGGTATCCTTCGTCATCAAGGACTAAGGCTGGGCCGATCGCAACGCCAGGAGATACAGGGATTCCTTGAAGTTCGAGCATTCAATGGCGGCGCGTCCAACATCCACGACATCCAAGCGTTCGGATCGACGAAACCAAAGTTCGTCGAGATCGGCTGGAATGGTTTGAAGTGGCCTTGCCATTTCTTTTCTTAAGTATGTGTGCGGGATCAATCGACAAAGCGACCGGACGCTCCGATCGTTTCGGCAAAGACCTGTTTTCCGACGGATGAAACACGACTCGGAATCAGGATTGGTCCGATTTGGACGGTTCGAGTTCGTGAAACCCATTCTCAAACAGGTCAGCCAACGCCGCTAAAGCGTCCGCGGCGTCGGGACCTTCGGCCGACAAGCCCAACTGCGTCCCTTGGACGGCTCCCAGCGTCAGCACCGACAGCATGTTCTTGCAGTCAGCCGACTGGTTGTCCTTGGTGATCAGAACGGTTGAATCGTACTGCATGGCCAGACGTGCAATCAGTTCGGCAGGACGCAAATGCAATCCATTTTCGTTCTTGACGACAACGTTCTGTTGATACGGTGATTCAGACATAGGCTTGGACCAGCGTTATGCATGCATGGTCTCGTTCGACACGCAAGGTGTCTACTGAAGCAGTGAACATGACAGTCAAAGTAATTCGTACACTATATCAATGATGAACGCGTTTGACGTTATCTTGCGATAATGTTTTTCAGTTGATCTTCTGACGTGGTCGCTCTATGAAGCAAACTGGTTGTTGTCCGCTTCTTCGAGCAACTGATTGATATCTTCCACCGTTTTGGATTGTTTCAGAAAGCGGCAAAACGTGTCGTCACGCAGTTGACGTGAGATGTTTTCGAGTGCTCGCAAGTGATCGCCGGGGCGTTCGGGAGGGCTGATCAGCAAAAAGAATAATTGCACTTTCTCGCCGTCGAGGCTGTTGAAATCAACTCCATCGACGCTGACACCGACGGTGCCGACAAGTTTTTCCACACTGGGATGTTTCGTGTGTGGAACGGCGACGCCTCGCCCAATCCCCGTGCTGCCGAGTTCCTCTCGCTTCATCACGGCCGCGATAATATCGTCCTTGTCATCCGATTTGATCTCGCCGGCCGAGACCAAGCTTTCGACAAGTTCCGTCACCACGGCCTCCTTGTCAAAAGAAGCCAGTTCCGGCTTGATCGCGTTGACGCAAATAAAGTCTGCGAATTTCATTGCTTGTCCTTTTATCTACATTGATTATGACAGCCCGGCGTTGTTGCATATCATCCTGCAAAACGCCATCGGCTGGAAAATGTGTTTTGTCAATGGACGCGACCTAGACCTCATCGGGAACGTCGGTTACGTCGGTCGGTTCCATGTGCTTGATGCCCGTGGCGCGGTGTTCGGTCCGTTTTTCCTTCGCGCGGCGGAGCTGCTTCTCCAACTTGGGAATCACCACGTCCAACGCTCCAATCACGGTCGTCGCGGTGGCCGATGCCACGAAATCATCCTCGTGTTCGACCGAAACCTTGACTTCCAGCATGGGTGAATCAAGCTTCTCCAAATCGACAATCACTTCAATCGCGTTGACTCGATCGTACAGACGACGCAGTTTTCCGACCTTATCTTCGATTAACGATTGATCACCTGCGTTTAGATTACCATGCCGGGCCGAAACGCTTACTTGCATTGATTGCTCCTTAGAATGATTGCAGCGTGGAAACGAGTCACGTTTCTAGCAGGTAGCATAAGCGGAAATCCCTCTCGAAGTAAGAGTCACTGAACGCGTGATCACTCTCGTCGCGTGTTCGTGTTCCGTAGTTGCTATCTGCATCGAATCATAAGTTGTTTTTTAACAGTAGCTTACGATATCGGAATCGACTCTCTTGCGTCACCCGCAGTCCGCCAATTTTTTCTTGAATCAACTAAATTAAACTCACTTGCCGTCACTGGTCTGAAACGCCCAATCTTTGGTCCATTTCAACCCGGGAAGCCCCTCAATCCTACCCATGCGAAGCATCATTAAAACCTGCTCGCGGTGTCTCGCGCTTGCCCACTTGCTCGGTCACGCGAATCATCTCCAATGCCGCTGACGCGCATTCCGCACCTTTGTTACCCATGTTGCCACCGGCCCTCTGAATTGCCTGGTCGACCGTGTTGCATGTCAGCAGGCCCAGCAAAACCGGTTTCCCTGACTCCAGTCCGATATCCATCAACGCGTTGCAGACGCTGCGGTTAATGTGCTGGTCGTGGGAGGTTTCCCCTTTAATCACCGCTCCCAAGCAAATCACAGCCAGAACCTCTCGATTGCCCGCGACATAAGCGGCGGGCAAAGGTAATTCCCAGGCTCCTGGAACGTGAACGATCTGAATGTCGTCATCGTTCACTCCTCCCTGCTGAAGCGTCTGAACTGCTCCGGCAAGCAGTTGACCGGTGATTGATTCGTTGTATCGCGAGACGATGATCGCAATCTTTCCCGCAGGCAACTCCCCAGCGGTCCCTTTGATTTCAGTTGGCATCGTTTTAATCGGTTTCCTTAAGCGTTAGCAAGAACTCGGCATTATTCTGAGTCTTGCGTAGCCGATTGATCAACATTTCCATTGCTTCGGGGGGATTCATTTCGGCCATCATCCGTCGCAAGATGCTGATGCGGCGATACTCTTCCGGATCCATCAGCATCTCTTCCCGACGCGTTCCGCTGCGCCCGGGTCGATCGATGGCCAAATGCGGCGATCGACAAGGTTTCGGTCGAGGACGATCTCCATATTTCCGGTCCCCTTGAATTCCTCAAAGATGACGTCATCCATGCGGCTTCCGGTGTCGACAAGCGCCGTCGCCAGGATCGTCAGCGAGCCTCCCTCTTCAACCTTGCGAGCCGAACCGAAGAAAGCTTTCGGCTTTTGCAACGCCCCAGCGTCCAAACCGCCGGAAAGCAGTTTCCCGGTCCCGCCCCCTTCGGCGTTGTGGGCGCGTCCCAGACGCGTAATCGAGTCGAGGAAGATGACGACATCGATTCCATACTCGACCATTCGTTTGGCCTTCTCGATGACCATCTGGGCGACCTGGATATGCCGAGCCGGCGGTTCGTCAAAGGTGCTGCTGATCACTTCGCAATGCGGCCCCTTAACCTCACGCTCCATGTCGGTCACCTCTTCGGGACGCTCGTCAACCAACAGGACGATTACATAGGCATCTGGATAGTTCTCGAGAACCGATCGCGCCATCTTCTGCATCAGCACCGTCTTTCCCGCCCGTGGTGGGCTGACGATTAAACCACGTTGGCCAAATCCGATGGGGGCAAGCAGGTCGATCACGCGCGACGACATTTCGTGCGCGTTTGTCTCCATAATGATTCGCTCATCGGGATGCAGCGGCGTCAGGTCCTCGAATCGCGTGTATCGTTGTCGATCCATCGGATCGCGACGATTGATCGCTTCGACTCGAAGCAATGCGAAATAACGTTCGTTTTCCTTCGGCGGACGAATCTGGCCCGCTACGGAGCTTCCCGTTTGCAGCCCGAAGC
Organism: Pirellulaceae bacterium; assembly: GCA_041399105.1. GTDB lineage: Bacteria > Planctomycetota > Planctomycetia > Pirellulales > Pirellulaceae > Rosistilla. Next base: position 39,165 of record JAWKTL010000040.1, read on the forward strand.
GGCGAATCTGGCTCGGGGAAACGTAGATATCATCCGGGCATGAGATGTAGTGTGCGTCCGGACTGCGCAAGAAGCCGAAGCCATCGGGAAGGATCTCCAACGTCCCTTCGCCGTACATTAGTCCGTTGTTTGCCATCCGACGCTTCAGCACACTGAAGCTCAGATCAAGACGGCTGAGTTGATCCAAATCCGTAACGCCCTCCTGCTGCGCCAATGCGACCAATTCCTCGCGGGACAGCTTCTGCAGATGTGCTAGGTTCAGCGGCGCATCATCACTGCGGTTTTGAGGGACACCAACCGAGCCCCCGGCGCGCGTCGCCTCCACGACGATTTCTTCGGGCAGGGATAACGGATCGCGTTCGGCATCGAGTTCCCGAATGCGTTGATCCACTTCGGCATCGGGATGGCGCGGTCGCGATCGACCGTTGTTGTACGGGCCACGGTTACGATGACCGTTGCGTGACAGATTGTTTCGATTAGGTTTGCGAGGTTCCATGATCAACATCAATGAAAAGGAGAGTCGCACCATCGTGCATTCGCACGCAGCGCGGGAGAGAGGATGAATAAGTTGGATCGGGCGGGAGGTAGGAGTTGTTAAGTTTGAACGTTAGGGCAACGTGGGTTGTTTGAAAAGTTCACATCGCGCGATCAATCACCGTTCTGGCAAGCACCATCGCCTGCGTGGGATCGATCGATCAGCTCCTGCCATGCGTCAAGAACTAGCCGTCGTGTGTGATTAGGGCCTTGCGAATTGTCGATGATCCGCGTGGCATGTCGCTGCTTTTCATACAGCGAAAGTTGATTCAATTCTCGTTGACGAAGCTGCTCAGCGGTCCAAGAACGCTGGGCGACACGTTGGACCCGCTGTTCCCATTGCGAATCGATGTACCAAATTTCATCGCATTGCAGATGCCAGCAAGCTTCAATCAGCAGTGGAGCATCCAGGACGACAACGGAGGTGGGTTGGCGATTCAAACGGGCCAACTTCCGCGACGCCATCTGTCCAACGAGTGGATGAACCACACTTTCAATATATTCTAACGACTGACGACTGGAAGCGTCATCCCCAAAAACGCGTTGTGCGAGCCGCTGGCGATCGACCGCCCCCGTGCTGGAAAAGATTGCCTCGCCAAACCAGTCGCGAAGTTTTGCTTTGACTTCGGCGAGCCTTAAGGATGCGTGCGCAAGTCGATCGGCATTGATCCAGGCCGCTCCCTGCCCCGCAATGGTCCGGGCAACGGTTGACTTTCCGCCCGCAGGGGGGCCGACGATTCCGATTACGATCATCCACAATCCGCGTGTTTTTGACGCCTCCATATCCAATCTTGTGCTTCACTATTGTACCCATCGGTGGATCTGGAATGTCAAAGAAATTTTTTCTTTCTTCTGCTGCTCGGACCAGGACACTCGTACATCGTTTCCATCATTTGGCCTTGCGAATTCGTGTCGGCTTGTCATAATCGAGAATCTTTGCAAGAATCCCGGAACTGACCATTCCTTCCGTTCTCGACAACCATTCACCCTTTTTTGAAGAACCCAACCTTTCATGGCTGCACGACCAATGAGCACCCGAAGCCGAGCACGCAAGCGATCGCGCGTTCGGTCTCGTCAAAAGAAACAGGATCCGTTGTTCGTCGATGGTGTGCGACCGCGACCGATGTATGTTGATTACAAAGACGTCGAACTACTGAAACGACTGATCAACCGCCATGGAAAGATCGTCGGACGTCGAAAGAGCGGTTGCTCCGCAACCAGCCAGCATGCGGTGACTCAAGCGGTCAAACGCGCTCGCTTTATGGCTCTTTTACCATACGTTGGCGAATAACAAGATCGTCACAAGCCATCGCGAAACCCGCCACCGAGCGTCCATCGGAAGAGTCGTGTGTCCAAAATGCGGCTCTTTTTTCATGCGCCGCGACGCCGCAAAACAACAAGTGTTAAATGTCGGAACCCTTTAAGACGCAACGACGAATCGAATTCCGTGATACCGATGCGGCGGGAATCATGCATTTTTCGGTCTTCTTTACCTACATGGAACAAGCCGAACACGAGCTACTCCGCTCGCTTGGACTCAGTGTGATGCTGGCTGATGGCGACGCCACCATCGGATGGCCCCGCGTTTCGGCGAAGTGCGACTATCGCGGTGCGGTACGCTTTGAGGAATTGATCGATATCGAAGTCTCGGTCGCCCATCTGGGTGAGAAAAGCGTTCGCTACCATCACGTTTTCAAAGTCGACGATCGAACGGTCGCCGCTGGAGAAATGACGACCGTTTGCTGTCGCATCAGCAAGGATCACGCTCTCTGTTCGATCACGATCCCTGAATACATTCGGACACAGTTGATGAAGCACCTACAATAGGACATGACGCATCGCAGCACTAAACAGGCCGTCGAAGACTTGGCCGCCGGAGGACGGCTGATTCGGTATGAAGCTCCCGTCGACGCCACTTTGGAGATCGCTGAAATTCAGCGACGTGTCTACGCCAACAATGGCCCCGCGGTCTTGTTTACGAATGTCCATCAATGTCGTTTCCCGATGGTGGGCAATTTGTTCGGTTCGCTTGATCAGGCACGCTACTTGTTCCGCGATACGATCCAGCGCGTTCGCCAACTCATCGAACTAAAGATCGACCCTTCGCTAGCGGCAAAGCATTTTTGGCGTTATCGCCATGTGCCGCTGGCCGCAATGACGATGCTCCCTCGTAAAACGCGAAGCGGCCCGGTCACGGCGAACCGAATTCAATTGAATCAGCTCCCCCAGTTGAAGTGCTGGCCCGACGACGGAGGGGCGTTTGTCACGTTGCCCCAGGTTCTCAGTCAGTCGTGTGACAGTGACGACTTGCAACAGACGAATCTGGGTATGTACCGCATTCAACTGTCGGGAAACCGATACGATCCACTGGGCGAAGTCGGCCTTCACTACCAAATTCATCGCGGCATTGGCGTGCATCATCGCCGGGCGATCGAAACGGGCCAACCGTTCCGGGTTGTCATTACCGTCGGCGGCTCACCCGCGATGACCCTTTCCGCAGTCATGCCGTTGCCCGAGGGATTGTCCGAACTAACCTTTGCCGGAGCGCTCGCGGGAAGACGAATTCCGATGATCGTCGGAAAGGACCATGCACCGATTTACGCTGACGCCGATTTTGCGATTGTCGGAACGATTGATCCGACCGAGCAGAAGCCTGAAGGACCATTTGGCGATCATCTCGGGTACTATAGTCTGCAACACGACTTCCCGGTGATGCGGGTTGAACATGTTTACCATCGCAACGACGCAATTTGGCCATTCACGGTCGTCGGCAGGCCACCGCAAGAAGACACGACCTTCGGTGAATTGATCCATGACATCACCGGTCCAGTGATTCCGACCGTCCTTCCCGGCGTCAAAGCTGTCCATGCAGTCGATGCCGCGGGGGTGCATCCGCTCCTGTTGGCGATCGGCAGCGAGCGATACATGCCAATGCATGCCGCTGCGCAACCTCAGGAACTGTTGACGCAGGCCAACGCGATCCTTGGAAACGGTCAGCTTTCGTTGGCGAAATACCTCTGGATTGCGAATGCCGCGGACGATCCAGCCCTGAACATTCACAACTTGGAAGCGTTCTTCACGCACATGTTGCGTCGCGTCGATTGGCGACGCGACCTTCACTTTCAAACCTGCACCACCATCGATACGCTCGATTATTCGGGGACCGGTCTGAACCAGGGATCGAAGGTCGTCATCGCCTCCACGGGACCACCGGTTCGCGACTTGCCAACTTCTCTTTCCGCCGATCTTTCGTTGCCCGAGGGCTTCATCCATCCCAAGCTGGCGCTGCCGGGAGTCTTGATTTTGCAAGGGCCGACGTATGAAAGTCCATCCATTCCTCCAGCGTCGCCGCAGACGGATCGATTGATCTTCCCGACGCTTGCGTCGCTGGCCCCCTTTCCATTGATAGTCGTTGTCGACAACAGCGAGTTCAGTTCGCGATCGATCCAGAATTTCGTGTGGACAACTTTCACGCGAAGCAACCCGGCGACCGACATCAGCGGAATCGAGTCGTTTGTGACCGACAAGCACTGGGGCTGTCGCGGTTCTCTGATCATCGACGCCCGCATCAAACCGCACCACGCCCCTCCGTTGATCGAAGATCCGCAGGTCAGCAAACGTGTTGACGCGATTGCCGCGCGAGGCGGCCCGCTGGCGAAGTATCTTTAGGATCCAATTGAATGTCACCGCTCGACTCGATCGGATCATCACCGCCTCCGCGTAGCACGAATGATTCGACCGAGCGACTCGTCTGACTTGCTGTCTTCGTACTCGTACGCAGCGCAGCGGCACTTTGGAAAACGATGCTTGTACTCGGATGCGTGGAAAACGCATTGATGCCACTTCTATCGCTTTTGCATTGGGAATCTGCTATAGTCACTGGACTGGGTAATTCAATTTCGGTTTGCTTCGCGATAGTGCGTAAGGACAAGGAATGAGAATGTTTCTTGGCTGAACCGGGCCGTTGCGAAGAATTGATGCTAAGGATGCCATTAATGCTCAATCTGCTCGGACATCGCGACGCTGGGGCGACTCATTGTGATCAGGTTGCACGACGTAACTTCCTGAAGATTGGCGGAATGGCGGCGGGGGGATTGTCGCTTGCTCAGTTGTTACAACTTGAAGCCGCGGCGGCGACCAGCGGATCGACCGCATCGCAAACAAAAGCTCCCTCGCGGGGCCACAAGTCGATCATCAATGTCTACCTTCCCGGCGGTCCATCTCACATCGATCTATTCGATTTGAAGCCCGACGCGCCGTCGGAAGTTCGAGGTGACCTTTCGCCGATTCGCACAAACGTCCCCGGCATGGAAATCTCCGAGGTCTTTCCTCTGCTCGCAAAACAGGCCGACAAGTTCGCCATCATTCGCAGCATCGTGGGAAGCGAAGGTCGGCACGATGGATACCAATGCATGACCGGACGGACACATAACGAACCGGCTCCGGCGGGCGGTTGGCCGATGGCGGGTTCTTGGGTCTCGAAAGTTCTCGGACCGGTAACCAGCAGCGTTCCGGCGAATGTTTCGCTGATGTACCCAACGGGAAATCGAACATGGGGTGACCCCTATGATTCAGGCTTCATCGGCAGTGCCCATAATCCGATGCAGATGGTCGCGAAAGATCCATTGGCGAAGGCGAGCAACATGACGCTGGAGGGTATATCTCTAGAGCGTTTGGAGGACCGAACGCGTTTGCTGCAGTCCATCGATCAATATCGCAGGCACATCGATTCGTCCGACGCGATCGCGGGGAGCGATATCTTTACCCAGCAGGCCTTGTCGATTTTGACCTCATCAGCGCTGGTCGATGCGTTGGACTTGAGTAAAGAGGACCCGAAGATTGTTGCTCGGTATGGGACCAACGACCCAACGTACCAGCGCGACGGGGCACCGAAGATGCCGCGAAACTTTTTGGTTGCTCGACGTCTGATCGAAGCGGGTGCTCGCGTTGTGTCGATGAATTACAGCCGCTGGGACTGGCATGGTGGGGACGGAATGAACTTCCCACGGACACGCGAAGAGGCGCCTTTGCTGGATCAAGGTCTGTCGGCGTTGTTGACCGATTTACACGAACGCGGCTTGGACAAAGATGTCTCTGTCGTGGTGTGGGGAGAATTCGGTCGCACACCGAAGCTGAACCAGATGAACAGTCGCGACCATTGGCCAGCGGTTTCGTTCGCTCTGCTCGCTGGCGGAGGGATGCGAACCGGACAGGTTATCGGCTCAACCAATCGGCTGGGCGAGCATGCTCAAGATCGACCCGTCACGTTCCAGGAGGTCTTTGCGACGTTGTATCATTGCGCGGAATCGATTTGGGGCATGCGACGGTTGAAGACCTGCAGGGCCGACCACAATACCTAATCGACTCGGGAGTCGAGCCGATTCGCGAATTGGTCTAATCGCTTCGTATCGACGTTTGCCTTGTGTTTATTGACAGTCCAGCACATCGCAACTACCATGAAATCCGCCTGGACGCTCTTCGCCCCTTCAGCGTTTCTGTTCGTGGTGAATGATCGTTATCGACTTCAATCGGTCGGCTGGGCCTTTCAAACCGCAGCCGGAATTCGTTGCAACACTCAAACATCTGGATTCCTTCCGGTTTATTACTTCCTACCTCTCCCCCGCAATGTTCCCACGGTTTCATTCTCGTACAGTCCGTTTTCTAACGGAAATGATGCTTGCATTGGCGGTGCTGTTTTCGGCCCCAGCCCCATTTGCCATCATCACGATGAATGCCGTCCCAGTGGTCCACGTCGCGAATGACCCTCCATTTACATGTTTGTCATGGGGGTTGCGACAACACCGAAAACTGGCCCGTCGATTGGCATTGGCATTGGGAGCTTCCGTCGGTCAGCGACGGTGCTTGGGGAAGCGAATCGAACAATCCATATACGTTGGAACAGTTGTTCGGGGAACGTGAATGGCGCACGGACTTTGCGGTGGCGGCGTGTGGTACGGACTGGGCAACACGAACACCGTCCGTTTTGGTGGGGCACTCACTCGAACATGCTCGAACGTTCCTGGAGGTCGGCCTTCTTCATAGCCGACTTTCTTTGCCGGAATTCTTTGGAACGATGCGCTGTTAATCAATCAGCACTCTTCGTCAATCAGTTCCCTCGAAACACGCCGTCGAATCCAACTAGGCAACACGTAGCAAGATTCGACCAGGTATTGCCGCTTTCGATTCTCGATCCGCATCCATCCTGGCTGCGTCGATCAGTTGTCACGCTCCGTGCGAGTTGGTCTCACAAGGCTCCTGAAGAGTTGCGCCGAATCGCTCCGCGTGGGTATTCACCGTCATTCACCGTACGAGTTGTTGTTTCCAAATGTTGAATTATTGCACACCCCATTTTGATCCCGGTCGTTCGCCTCGCCGTTCGTCCATGAAAGTCCACATCCTGTTCATCGTCGTCGTCGTTGCCATTTGCCAGAACATCGTCTTTGCTCAAACATCGGGTGGAGAAACATCCGAAAGCGGGTCATCCGAAAGCGGATCGCCCGCGGAGAACATTGTCACGGTTCCCAAAGGAGATTGGAAAGCCTCCGGTATTCGCATTGAAGCGGTGGGAAAACGACCGTTCTCCAAGACGTTACAGTTGACCGGAAAAATCGCACTCAATGAGGATCGGCTTGCCCACATTTATTCCATGGTTGAAGGGACGGTCGACAACGTCTCGGTTCACCTTGGGGACCGGGTTCGCGCCGGAGACCAATTGGCGGTCATTCATAGCCGCGAGGTCGGTTCGGCCAAGCTGCTGTTGTATCAAGCGCGCTTGCAACTGGAACTGGCCGACACTCAAAACACGTTGCAATCGCAAATTGCCGCAAACGCGCAAGAATTGCTTGCCGCTTTGCGAGCGAAGACCGACATCAAGCAGATCGAGGAGCAGTTCCGTGATCGTCCAATGGGGGATTATCGCGAGCGTGCCCTGGCCTCCTACGCGGCCTATTTGAAATCGGAAGCGGACGTCGTCCGACTCGAAAGCATCTCCGATTCCGGAGCCATTTCCGGCAAGGCACTGTTGGCCGCAAGGTCGAAGCGAAATGCCGATTCAGCGACTTTCCAAGCACGTATCGAGCAGATTCAACACGAATTGCGGACGTCGACGCTGATGACGTCGCAGGCGGTTCGCGAAGCGGAAGCAAAGGTGTTGGTGGCGGCGACGGGGCTGAAGATATTGAATGTCGACGCCAAAGACATTGCCGAGGTCGATCCGGCGGAACAAGGCGAAACTCTTTCCCACTACGCGATCCGCGCCCCGTTCGATGGAACGGTGTTGTCCAAGGATGTCGTCTTGGGGGAGCAGGTGCGTCCGGATGTTATGCTGCTGAGCATCGCCGATTTGTCGACTGTTTGGGTGACGGCGAACGTGTATGAAGAACATCTTCCTTTGTTGTCTTCGTTCCAGGATCAAACGCTCACCATTCGGAATGACGCTTTACCCGAAAGGGCTTTCAAAGCCAGAGTCTTTTACACGGGCGAGATCATGGACGAAGCGACGCGCACGATATCGTTGCGCGCGATTGCCCAGAACGATCAACATCAGTTGAAGCCGGGGATGTTCGTCAATATTGAACTCCCCATCACACAACAAAACGAATCGATTGTGATTCCCGAAGCGGCCGTTCAACAACACGAAGGCGCTTCGTTCGTCTTTGTGCTGCGAGGGGCGGACCAGTTTGTTCGTCGGGATGTCGTTCTTGGTCCCAGCAGCAACCGATCGGTTATCGTTCGTTCGGGTTTGAACGACGGTGAATCGATTGTTGTGGGAGGAGGATTTGTCCTGAAGTCGCACTTTCTAGCCGACTTGTTGGGGGAGGAATAACATGATTAATCACCTGATCGATTTCTCGCTCAACAACCGGTTTATCGTCATCTTGGTTTCGCTGGCGATTCTGGGGATGGGCGTCTTCGCAGCCGCGACGATCCCGTTGGATGCCGTTCCCGATTTGACAAATGTTCAAGTTCAGGTACTCACCAACTCACCGGCGCTCGGACCGGTCGAGGTTGAGCAATTCATCACGTTTCCCATCGAGAACGCGATGAGTGGCATCCCAAAAGTGTCGGAAATCCGTTCCATCAGCCGCTTCGGGCTCTCCGCGGTGACGGTCGCCTTTGAGGAAGGAACCGACATTTACTGGGCTCGCAATCTGATTAGCGAGCGGTTGCTGAAGGCGCGTGAAGACATTCCTCCCGGCATGGGGACGCCGGAACTGGGACCGATTGCCACGGGGATGAGCGAGATCTATCAATTCGAAGTTCGGGCCGAGCCGGGGTGGGAGCACACGTTGACCGATCTGCGGACGGTGCTCGATTGGCAGATAGCGTTTCAACTGCGCAGCGTTCCAGGCGTCATCGAGGTCAACACATTCGGCGGAGCGTTGAAGACGTACGAAGTGCGGATCGATCCGGCCAAGCTACAGAACTATGACATATCGCTTTCGGAAATCATTGATGCCTTGGAGCGGAACAACGGCAATGCCGGCGGTGGTTATATCGCTCACAACGCCGAGCAGCGATTGGTTCGTGGCGAGGGTTTGGTCCGATCACTCGAAGACATTCGTATGATTGTGCTGGATAGTCGTGACGGAACGCCGATCCGCATCGCCGATATCGGCAAGGTCGAGTTTGCACCCATGCTTCGCCAAGGAGCGGTGACTCGCGATGGAGACCGCGAGGCGGTTGTCGGAATGGTGATGATGTTGATGGGGGGAAACTCGCGTCAAGTGGTCGGTGACGTCAAGGCGAAGATCGCCGAGATTCAGAAGACACTTCCCGAGGGAATGGTCATCGATACCTTCTATGATCGAACGGAATTGGTTTCCAAGACGATCCACACCGTCGGCGAGAATATCGGCCTGGGGGTGCTGTTGGTGATTCTCACGCTATTCATCCTGCTTGGCGATGTGCGCGCGGGGCTGATCGTCGCGACCGCGATTCCCTTGTCGGCAATGAGTGCGTTGATCGCCATGCGTTATGCGGGAGTATCGGCGAACCTGATGAGTCTTGGAGCGGTCGACTTTGGCGTGATCGTCGACGGCGCGGTGGTGATGGTGGAAAACTGTGTTCGTCGCGCGATGCAGTATCAAAGAGATCATGATATCGATCACGTACCTGAAGGGGTCTTTCGTGAATCGGCGAAGGAAGTCGGCAAGCCGATTTTGTTCGCCGGTCTGATCGTGATCATCGTTTTCCTGCCCATTCTTAGCTTGCAAGGAATGGAGGGGAAGATGTTCCGACCGATGGCGTTCACCTTCATGACGGCGCTGTCCTCGGCGTTGGTTCTGTCCGTTACGGTCATGCCCGTGCTGGCTTCATTGTTCTTGGCGCGTCGAATCAAACAACGCGAGACGTTTGTCGTTCGCAAACTGAAGTCAACTTATCAACCGATGCTCGCGTTCGCCATGAAACGCCCTTGGCCCATGTTTCTCGGTTCGGTGTTGTTGTTCGTCGGCAGTGTCTTTTTGGCCAGCCGCTTTGGTGTCGAGTTTGTGCCGAAGCTGGATGAAGGGGACATTGCCATCCAAGCGACGCGTTTGCCTAGCGTTTCGCTGGAGACTTCGATTGAAATGACCAAAGCGATGGAACGGACGCTGCTGAAGTTCCCGCAAGTCGAAACCGTTGTCTCAAAGACCGGACGCCCGGAGATTGCGAATGATCCCATGGGGGTCTATCAGACCGATATCTTCATTCGAATCAAGCCCGACGCGGAGTTCGGTGAAGGGAAAACGAAAACGGACCTGATTGAAGCGATGCAAGCGGCGTTGCTGAAAGAGGTTCCCGGCAATGCATACAGCTTCACGCAGCCAATCGAATTGCGGGTCCAGGAATTGGTGGCGGGGGTGCGAAGCGATATCGGCCTTAGCCTGTATGGCGACGATTTGGAGGTGTTGAAGGCAAAGGGGGATGAACTGGTGCGCGCCTTGAATCAAGTGGACGGTGCCGCGGACGTTGCCGCTCAGCAAATCGCCGGTCTGTCCTATTTAAGGGTGATTGTGCGTCGCGACGATTTGGCCCGATACGGAATCAACACACGCGACGTACTCGACGCCGTCAGTACCGTTGGTGGGATTCGGATTGGACAGGTGTTTGAAGGGCAGCGTAGATTCCCGTTGCAAGTTCGGCTTCGTCCGCAATCGCGAGCGAACACTGAACAGTTGCGAGCATTGAAGATAGACGACGCACAGGGGCGGTCGATTCCGATCTCGCAGGTTGCCGACATCATCACCGAAGATGGACCGGTTGAGATTAGCCGCGACTCGGTGCGTCGCCGCTTGTTGGTGCAATGCAATGTTCGCGGACGTGATCTGGCGGGGTTCGTCGCGGAAGCTCAACGCGTGGTCGATGAACAGGTCGACTTGCCACCGGGATACATGCTTCGATGGGGTGGTCAGTTTGAAAACCTGCGACAGGCGACGCAGCGACTTGCCATCGCCGTTCCCGTGGCTCTGATTCTAATCTTCGCGTTGCTCTACATGACGTTCAACTCGGTTAAGTTGGCGTTGTTGATCTATCTAAACGTGCCGATCGCCGCCACCGGTGGCGTGCTGGCTCTTTGGGCACGTGATTTGCCGTTCTCCATTTCGGCAGGCGTCGGATTTATCGCATTGTTTGGTATCGCGGTGATGAATGGCGTCGTTCTGATTGAACATGTCCGGCATTTGCGGCACGCTGGCGATTCGCGACACGACGCGGTTGTCAATGGTGCAATCGATCGACTGCGACCGGTGCTGATGACCGCGATGTGCGGAGCGCTTGGGTTCATTCCCATGGCCCTTTCGAGCAGTTCGGGTGCCGAAGTCCAACGGCCCCTTGCCACCGTTGTCATTGGCGGATTGATTACATCGACAGCACTAACGCTGCTCGTTCTTCCCACGATCTACCGTTGGTTTGAGCCGAAGCAGATTGAATCGGAATCGTACGACGCGACCCAGTTTCAACATTAGTGCATGGGCGAAAGTCCTTCGATTGTGATCAGCGAACCGTTGACAAACGACATGTGTTTGAAAAGTAAACCGTACCCCTTTGCAAACGGCTTCGCTTTCGTCGCCGCAGCACTCTGCAATCTTCGATCAATCGTTACCCGAAGGCATCAACAATGAAAAAGTCCAACATGGTCCTGACGACCATTGCCAGTCTCGTCGCGTTTATCATCGTCACCGCTGTGGTCACAATGACCTCCAGCGACCCCGTCTATGCGGAATCAGAAGTGAAGGATTCCAAGAACAAAGTTGTTCCGGTGGAGGAGGACATGCATGAATTCATGGAGTACTACAACGAACCGACATTTAAACGCCTTCAAGATGCGATGCGGAAGATCGAGAACGGTGGTGGCGACTGGGGTGCGATCAAGTCGAACGGGTTGATTTTGGCGGAGGTCGGCAACCTTTTGCAGTTCCGAGGTCAAAGTTCCGAGTCGCAAGCATGGGACAAACATGCGATTGCGGTGCGTGACGCTGGTGAGCAACTTTATCAAGCCGCAGGCAAGAAAGACGCGAAGCAATCCCAACAAGCTTTTCGCTCAATGATCGACAACTGCAATGCATGTCATCAACAGTTCGCTGGGGGTTCTCCAAGACTCCAACCGTGATTGCCGGTCAAGGAAACACTGGCCACTTAGAGCGACAAGCTTTGTCACACCGGGGATGCTTTCAACGAAAACGACCGATAAACTGACGCGATAATCTTGCGTTGCAAGGTTCAGTGGACGGATCGTTGTCACCGGGCGTTGTTTCAGTTGTTGTTGAAAGCACTTTCATGGAACCATCGAGCATTCCCATCGGCAGGCTCGCCCCGTCTCCAACGGGAGCGCAGCACTTGGGGAATGCTCGAAGTTACCTACTTGCTTGGGCATCGATCCGCCAACGCAATGGCGGAATCATCTTTCGGATTGAAGACATCGATTCGCCGCGCGTGAAACCTTGGGCGGTCCGTCAAGCGATGGATGATCTGGCTTGGTTGGGACTTAACTGGGACGAAGGACCTGATGTCGGTGGACCGTCTGGACCCTACATTCAAACGCAGCGCTGCGCCCTCTATACCAATGCGATCAGTCGGTTGCGAGCACTCAATCAGGTCTATCCGTGCGTTTGCACCCGCCGCGACATCGAAGATGCCGCATCCGCCCCCCACGAATCGATCGACGGGCCGGTTTATCCGGGGACCTGTTCGATGTGGAATGAAGGAGACCCACTTCCCGAGATCGGTTCGTTCTGTTGGCGTTTTCGCGTACGCGATTCTCATCAGTCATTTACCGATGATGTTTCGGGCGCACAAAGCATGAATCCAGCTCGATCGTTGGGCGATTTTCCCGTGACGCGGAAGTCGGGCGAAGCGGCGTATCAGTTGGCTGTCGTTGTGGACGATATCGCCATGGGGGTGACGGACGTTCTGCGTGGCAACGATTTGCTACCCAGCACCTTTCGTCAGTTGGAACTCTATCGAGCAATGAAGCATCCGCCGCCACGATTCGCCCATGTCCCGCTTGTTCGTGGAGCCGATGGACGTCGTCTTGCGAAACGCCATGGCGACACTCGGTTAAGCTACTTCCGCGAGCAAGGTTGCAAGCCGGAGTCAATCGTTGGATGGTCGGCTTGGTCGGCTGGCATCATCGATCGTTGGGAATTGCTCTCACCCAGCGAGTTGCTTTCCGTTTTTGACCTGCAAAAGGTGCGGCTCGCGGACACCCTGGTCGACCAAGATACATACCTCAGGCTGATGACGATGTGACGGATTATTGAGAACGATTCTCATCTTGGTCTTGTCGATCGACCAATTTTAGACAACAATACATGTGAAAAGTCAAACGTCTTCATCAACTCAACGCGTTGATTCATGGCGGGGGTCAACGTCGCGTCAATCGAGAACCTGAATGTCTAAAGAACTGTGCAAGCTGAAAAAGTCATTGCGAGACGACATTGCGACCTACGTTATGTTGATCAATCAGCCGACGCATGTTTGCGTGAAGTGCGGACGCGCTGCGAACAACAAGAAGCTGTTGTGCAAACCGCAAAGCATTCAGAAAGTCGTGAAACAGGAGACATGACGCAGTTCGCGGGCACCAAATGAGCTACCGAATTAAACGCAAAGAGTCCGTGCAACATGCCGTTCGCCGTATTGCGGATGAACAGTTGGCAAAAGCAGTCGCCGAAATCGACGATCCTCATCGATCCCGTGATAGCGCCGTACATCAAGTCCGCAAACGATGCAAGAAACTCCGTGGCCTGCTGCGAATGGTCCGTCCGGCAATCGGGAAGACCTACGCGCGCGAGAATGCCATCCTGCGAGATGCGGCTCGAACGATTTCAAGCGTTCGCGATGCCCAATCGATGATCGCAACCTACGATGCCTTGATGCGACACTTTGCCGATCAAGTGCATCGCCCCAGTTTTGGCGGCATCCGCCGCGAACTTTCGCTGCGTCGCAACGCCATTGACGAAGGGGCGGCCGAACAACGCCTGTTGGCCGTCCGGGAAACGCTGCTGGAAATGAAGGGGCGAGCCGAAGATTGGACCTTGCGCGAGAAGGGATTTGACGCGATCGAGGGAGGCATCGTCAAGACACGTCGACGCGCGGTCGATCGATTGGCCGATGCGCTCGACCAACCCGAGACCGAACGTCTGCACGAATTTCGTAAACGCTGCAAGTATCAGTGGTATCAGATGCGGCTGATCCAGCCGGTGTGGCCTGCAATGATCGACCCTTTGCGGAAGTCCTTCAGCGAACTGGGCGATCTGCTTGGCGACGATCATGATTTGGCAATCCTATGCCAGACGTTGGACGCATCTCCGGAAGCATTTGGCAGCGCGGAAGACGTTCAAGCCGCGAAAGGTCTGATCGATCAAAGACGTCAGCAGTTGCAGCGACAATCGTTAACGCTGGGTCAGTTCGTCCTTGCCGAATCCAATCAGGCATTCGTTGATCGCATGCGACTTTATTGGAACCTGTGGCGTTCGTGAAAACCGACGGCATGCGATTCAGACGATCATCGCCGGATCGCAACGGCGTTGTCGTGAAGGCGTCAACGGTCAGGTCGCCAACGCACGAGCGTGCTGATACCGCTGAATCAGGCTCAGCAGCACCAGTCCAGTCAGCGCGGCGACGAATGCCCACGCCAGCGGAGGTGGGCACATCAGGAAGCCGGCGAATATCAATATCCCAAGCCAAACGGCATTCTTGAACCACAGACGATTCAGGTGCAGGAGCCGCATAACGATCGCAGTAACGGCGAACAAGCCGAAAAAGATTGCAAATGCTTTTGCGATATCAGCGAGGCGACTCACTTGAACCGCATTGGGATGAACGATATCGATCGATTGATACTGCCCCGATACGCTTAAGACCCGCACGCCATCCTTCATCGCAATGGACTCGCTCCTTCGAGGAACGCCCGTAGCTTGTCGCACCAACGTCTCGACACCCGTTTGTTCAATCAATTGGTCCATCCTCATTTGAAACGCGGCAACTTGCGCGTCGGCATCCGGCTGCACTTGAGAAAACTCTTCAACAGCGTTGTCAAAACGCGCGACCCAGGGTGTCAGCCAATGGACCAGTTCGTACGATGTCCGTTCCTGCAGCGACTCGGTCGCTGTGTCCAAGCATGTCAACACCGATGCCGCCTTCGCCAACGACAATCGTTCCGGCGTTGACGTTTCCCAGTTCGTTGAAGTCACCGAGACGTTGGTTGGTCCTTCGAAGGCAAACCGCTTGCGATTGTCGTGAATCAGAAACCAAGACGCGCTCACGGGAACGCCAACCACTTGCGGAAGCCGCACGGTCGCTTGAGCAAGGCTATCGGTGATCGGAATCTCCAGCAACAATTCGACGTGTTGTGGCAACTGGCTATAAAGTAATTGCACGTCGACCTGCTCGTCGGCGACCTGTCGCACATCGGTTTCGATGCCGTTGATCCTCGACGAGATTACGTTATAGGCCGGGGGAAGTTGCAGGCTGAGCTGATCGCGTCCGGCGGCGATGAAGTCCCACGTACATCGCAGATGCGATGATTCGGCGGTTTCGAAGAACTCGAATGTCGCCAAAGTGACCAGCGATTCAATCGTCAAATCAAGTACCGGGTTGAGGCTTGCCGAGAAATTCGGGTTCGCTTCATACGTCACATGATCATCGGGGACACCCGCGAAGCGAGCCAGCGATTCGCGCAAGGTGACCTCATTGGCGGACGTCACTTTCCAAGCAATCGCTTCGTTGATCAAACGCCTCGGAACGGCAAAGTATTGACGATGCTTTCCAGTCTCCAACATGCGGATCGCCGGTACGGTAACGCGTTCGCTGGCGGTCGATCGCGGACCTCCTCGTATTGTGATTTGATAACGATCCGCGGTCGGACGCGTCGGCAGCACGAGAACAATCTTCGAATCTCGATTGACCGACGGCATCGCGATCCAAGGAAGATCATCGTCAACGGAAACTTCGTTGAACCAACTGGTCGGCACCTCGAACGAGAAAAAGTCGACACTACCCTTTGAAACTTCGATATCGAACGACGCTTTGGCGGACCAGGCGCGATCCTTCCAACTGACGACCGTCACCGATTCCGATTCCATCAGAGGTGTCATACGCGTCAGCTTGAACGATCCGGGCAACACACGCTCGGACAACCAGCGGACATCCAAACTCCATCGCGTAATCGGGAACATCTGCGCGTGTAATTGTTCGACTCCCGTGACCTCAAACGGCAGATTCTCAAACGCCTCCTGTTCGATCCACTGCTGGGCGACGCCCGACGCGCGACTCCACTGATATTCGCTACCGGTCAGTGCGAACTGACCGGGAAAGATGCGTGGAATGGCCGTTGCTTGATCCATCTGCACCGGAACCGATGCCTTCAGATAAAGCTCCACGGTCGGATCGGGATCAACCCGCCACGCGATCAGCAATTCATCGTGATCGTCAAACGCAAGCCGTTTATACGCCGTTGATTCTCCCTGCAGAATGACGCTGTCGATCTTCAGGTCCTTGGGTACTTCAAGGCGGATGCTTTCGCCGGCCGTTTGATAATCATCAATCGTCAACTTGTAATTGATCTCCATGCGATCAACTTCCAAATTGATCTGATGCAAATCGTCGGCCACGGCCTGCGGCATATCGGACTTCTGCAAACGAAACGGGATCGGCCCCTTGTACTCGCTGCGATAAACCTTGCTCAGCGAACCAGTCCGCGCGTTCCAATGTGTCAGGAACTCCTCCGAATCGCTGATTGTCGCCAATGATTCGAACGGGTCCTCAATCGTCCAATTGCCGGGGGCGCAGATTCCGATCAATACATCAGGCGTGCTGTCGGCGGCGGCGAGGGAACGAATATCGACCAGACGGATGGTTTGCAGCGGTGCGTCGTCGCGCGCTGCGACCCACAGCAGACGAAGCGGTGACAAGACGTCGCTCGCCGCGGCGAACGTAATGCTTGAACGATCGCCATCAAGCAACCGTTTCGATTCCAGCCGCCAGGCACCGGACGTGATGATCGGTGTTACCGTCGTATCGAAATTCAGCTCAACACGGTCGACCTTCCCAGATTCGGGTTGTTGAAACTCAAGCTGCACTTCACGCGAGACCTGATCGTCCGTCAGATGCAAATACCAAGCTCGACGGGTGTTGACCAACGGAACCGAATCGTCCGAATTCTGCTTGTGCCACGCCACCTGCAGTCGATCAACCGGCCCCAAGTCGGCCGACAACGAATCCGTCTCCGCATTCGTTGTCACACCCCCCAGACTAGAGACCGCCTCCACATCGCGAACCTCTTCGTCGTACATCACGGCAAGCTGCGAATTGAGAATCGGAGGAATGTCCAACGCCAAGCGTCGCTGTCCGGTCGCTTCATCGATTTGCGTCGGGACCGCCAGTGAAAACCGAACGGTTGCGTTGGGTTGGCCGTCCAGATCGAGCAGCAGGCGATCCTCCTGTTTCTCCACAGGTCGCCGAATCGGTATCACATCGCCACCGACTAACAGGTCGATCCGCCGGATCGCTTGTCGGAACTCGGCTCGCGGGATCACCATGGCGACGGAGTCCAACAGATCATCATTTTCGATACCGATCGTCGCTTGCACACGGGCGGCGTCGCGTTCGGCGACAAATGCATTGGAGCGAATATCAACGATATAACGCGCCGACGAAATCTGAGCCGGTACCGATTGCGAAGCTTTCGCTCCACGCTGCCGCAATGATTCGTTAAGGTCCGATGGAATATAGATCATGTCGCTGATGGATCCATCTTCCTCGATGGGGATCAGCAGCGTATGCGTCTTTGGATCGATATCGGCAAAGCTGTTGCCGATCGACGCCGCAAGCCACCCGACAATCAACGCGGATCGAAGAACGACCGATCGGCTGCTGAGCGAGGCGCGCGTCGATCCGGTGGCGGCATTGGGGGTCGATTTCACGAAAACAAGAGCGGCCAATGCTCCGATCGCGTAGGGTATCAGAGGCAACAGAATGAAATCGAGATTCCAATTCCGCGACGTGGCCCAGCCGAGAATCAGCAACATCGTGACGCCGACATAAACGAAAACCTGTCGCTGCCCTGTCCACCAGCCCAGGGCAAACAGCAAGATCGCGATTCCGAACTTCAGGCCGGCCATCGCCTCGCTGCGGACCAGAACAATCGCTTGTCCTGGATCGGACAACGATCGGACCGATGTGAGAGGAATCGTGACCAGGTTTGAGACATATTGAGGCGGCGTCGGTTTATCAGACGAAGGATCATCGAACCAGCCGTCCCATGAAGGCTGAACCGTTTCCGGCCCTAAATAGAGATCAAGACTTGATTGCAGCACGGGATTGAGGCAGTCGATCCGGGGCGCGTTCCAACGCCGCCCCCAAACCTGCGTCTTGCGCTGCGCTCCGAACACCAATAACAAAGATCGTTGCGTCGACAGATTGAAGGTCAACCTGCCTTGACTGCGACGAATGCGATCCGCTGGGATCTCTCCATCTTCGCCAATGGCGCGTTCCAACTTCAGTGCCGGCTCGTGCTGAATTGCAATCGAACCGGGGGCGGCAAGATCGATCTCCACGAAAACGCGTTCGCTTCCCGATGCGTTCGCCACGACCGTTGTGGCGTGATGTTCAACAACCGGCAACGATTCCTCCAATCGCCGCGCCTGAATCAGCACTTGCCCGTCGACGGTGGGATCATATCGAAGAACCGGCTGAGGCGATTCGGTTAGGACGCGCTTGGGTTCGGGAATACGGACGACATTGGGGCTGAGGGAGACGACTTCGACGGAGCGATCCGTCCGCACAATGCCTCGCTGATTGAACGCCAGCGGAACACTTGGCAAATCAACCAGAAGTTCCGAGGCGTTGACTTCACGCACGCCGATGATCACCGTGCCATCATCTATCCGCTGCGGTGAACGCAGGGTCCAGATTTCCGCACCATCTTGCGTCGTCACCCGCGAAGCCAGGATCGCGTTGCGCCGCGTCCCCTCGTCGTTCGGGTCCCCCGCATCGGCCATGGTCCATCGGATTGGTTCATCCCTGCTTTTCGGAAAGCGCACGTCGACCGCGTCGAGTTTTCCCGAAACGTTCTCAATTCCAACGGTGAATTCTTCGGCAATCCGTCCTTCACGAACCGTTGTCGCAACTTCAACACGGACATCGAAACGTGAAGCGGGTCGATCAAAATCGATCGAAGGCGTTCTTGTCCCGTCGATCGCCAGATAGCACTGTGCGTCATTTTTGGGGCCAAACAATTTCACGATTTCCGGAGGCAACTGTTTCTCCGAAACGCGATTTTGCTGGAGTCCTTGATTGCTGCGAAACAAGATTCTTGAAGAGGCGGTCAGCATCACATATTCGGTTGCCGGAACCGATTGCCAGCGGACGAAATAGGTGGGAGGAATGCTGACTCGATCCTGAGACGGAAGTGGACGGCGACCCTTGACACGCACATGCAAAGCCTTGCCGTCAACCTCATCCGGTTCCGGCCAGATCAACAGTTGATCAACCTTGCTGCCGACACGATCAATCTCGCGTCCGCTCGACACGATCACGGCGCTAAGAATCTCCCATCCATCCTCCACTTCGATTGCGATGGGACCAATCGTCGGTGTCCGTGGCCGATCGGTCGCATCGGAATTTGCGGGCAATTCGACAACATCGTACTGCACAACGCTGTCCCAAGTCGCCTGCAACAAATCGCTGCCGATGTTCAGTCGCAGGGCATTGTCGGCTGTGGCGTGCGATTCCCCGTGCTGAACGAAAATGCGTAACGGGGCATCCCAATTGCGACCAGTGAACTGATACGTCTTTTCCAAGTCCGAGCGTGATGTATTGGCGACCGACCACTGATTCGCGGTGTCGACATCGGTCAGTTCAAGCGGGAACGATAGATCGAGCTGCAGCAACGCTCCCGTTCCCGATGAGATCGTCTCGCATTGATGCCACGCCACCGTCGGCAGCGTGCCCCAACCTGATTCGAGTGGTCCCAGAATGCCACTGATGCTCAACGTGTGATCGATCGATCCTTCCGCATTTCCCAGTGCGGACGGACTCAGCAGCAACACGTTTTCTCCACCTTGCGATATCTGCTGATACTCGCAGCCACTTGAGTCGACCGTGACAAGCGTTGGGACGCTCCCATCGGGGAGTCGCAATGCCACCGGTCCGTTGTCGCGCGGCCATGTAAAGTCAAAGCTGATGTCCCATGCGACGCTGTCCTCACGAATCTGATACTTGCCGATCGCATCGCGCAGGATCACCTGATTGCGCAGCGGTAACGCGGAGTTCTTGACGACCGAGAATTGGATGCTCTCCGTTCCCGCCAATTGCAGCACCGTCAACTTTTCGTCTTCTCCCAACTGCAGCGAATCAACAGGGGCCGCCGAAACATCGATCTCTTTGATCGCGCCCGACTTCGTTTGCAAATCGCAGTCACGGGGAATCACTAAGTACAGTTCGTTGTGTCCCGTTGGGGGCAAAGCCAATTGAAAACGCGTTCGATTCGGATCGACCCGCGTGCCGCGAAGGCTCCACGCAAACTCAAGCCGAGCGTCGCCGCTGATCGTCGCTTGCGCGTGCCCATCAAAAGACGTGCTTAAACGATTGTCCGATGGTCCGATGGTGCTTACCGCCGGAAGGACGGCCAGCGAAAGTGGTGTCAGAAGAATTCTTCCCGGTGCATCATCGGCGTACTGTAGGTCGAAATACGATCTGCCAATCGATTGCAACGCACCCTCGTCATAGCGCGCCATCAGAACGACCTGGTTTAAACGCGGCTGAGCTTCGGAATCGAATGGTTCCTCATGCAGATCGGACAACGCCGCTTTGAGCCTTTGCGGAGAAATCGGGACGTAGTCGGGCGGGATCAACATCTCCTTGTCTCGCTCGGGAACGAAAACCTGCCTGAACTTGGAGTGCTTTAAGTAGTCCAAGCTTTGCAGCGCGTCAGCACCAGGGCCAATGGAGGCCGACGCCCCCGCTGGGGATTGCGCAAACGAGGGCGTGATTAGGCCGACCAGCAACAACAAGCAGAGAACTTGCCTCGAACATCGAATCGAGTCCGCGATATTGGTCCGACACCAGCCGGCAAAGATCATCGAGCAGGATGCGATGTCTCTTCGGTAGTTTCCGATCGGTCGATTCATGGATTCGCCTCAACCGAAGCGCTGACGCGTCGCGGCTCGAGGCTTTTTGTCGATCCGATCGTTGGTCGATTCGGGATGCTGCGAGTCGAACCGTCTCGCGAAAGGGGCGTGTCAAACACACTGGTTTGCGGCCAACCGGCCATGGCGTAGCGAATTGCCAGAAGCACCATCGTCAACAGTAATGCGATGACACTGACCTGACCAAAGACGACCGCCAGGTCGGGCATTGTCACCGCCAATCCAGCCAGCAGGAAAGCGAGCATCAGAAAGGTGACCGGATTGCGAAGTGATCGCAAATAAACGATCGCTGACGACACAATCAACGTAATCCCACCGACAAACAACCAAATCGTTGATCGCTTGGCGACGGTGGTGTTTAAGTTTTTTAGATCGGACGGAATGAACAGATAGGTGTTTGATGGCGGCAGACTTTCCGAAGTCGTCGTCCTGAACAACCTCTCTAATTCGGTCGTCGACAGGATGGGCTTTCGTACCAAGAAGGCCCACCGCCATTGCCATTGCATCGCTCGACCGGATTCAAGTGCGGCATGAACTAGGTGTTGACCCGATGGCAAGACAAGTTGCCAATAACATTCGCCGTAAGGCGCGGCAACCTGCACATGAGGACGTACGGAATCGATCGCGGCCGATGGTTCGATGTTCCGCTCCCAGACCCAAACCTCCACCAAAGCATTCGTCTGTTCCTCGGGCAGGCTGATTTCGACGCGATTGTCAACGATCGCGACGTCCTGCAATTCGCCTCCGTCGACGGAAGCGCGAACCTGAACGTCATCGTTCCAGAACGGACTGCGAAGCTGGACGCTTTTGGCCGTACCTTGCAGACGCATCAACACACGCTCGCGTCGAACGGTGCTGCCGATCATCGATTGAATCCAGACACGATCAACAAACAGCGACGACTGTTCATTCTGACGTCGACGAACCAACGAAACCTCGGGACGTTTGCCGGGAACAACCTTCAACGTCTGTGTTGGTTCGTCCGTCGACTCGTCGGACGCCAAAGCCCACGTTTCCGATTTCACGTTGACTGGAACTTCAAACTCGCCACCGCCAGCCAATTCGGCGGGCAAGCAGATCGGCAACGCAACGGTAACGCCATCGACGAGAGTCTCTCCTGAAGCGGCGTCTTCACTTACCGCTTGATTATCATCCTTGTCACCCGATGGGAAAGGAAAGGTCTGCGTAAGCTGCAGTTCGTAAGTACCGGGGGGCAAGGGGTCGAAACGGATCTCATCACCGCCATCGGGATTCGTCTTTACAAAGATCGGCTTTCCCTGAATCGTCCCCGCCACGTTTTTTGCATCCCCGAAAGGATTCACAAGCGGAATCGATGCCAATGTCCCCTTGGAGAATTCGATCGAAAAGCGTTGATCAAGCAAACATTGCTCATCCACATTGAGTTCAACCGACATGGCCGCGCTGATTTGCGTGGTCCGCACGGCGATCGTGTGCGTCAGTCGCGCCGCCGCGAACGCCGACAGTAACTGATACGTTCGCGTCGCTTCCGCCGGCCAAGTCGGCTTGCGGCTGAAGCCCGCGGCTCTTACTGGGATCAAACGCGAGCAGCACGTTCGGATCTTCCAACACGCGAATCTGCCCGGGGGTAAAAATCAGATCGCCGCGGCGCGTCGCTGGTCGCTTGATCGCGGGAACGTCAAACGTCACGATCGCGTTACCGGGCGTGAGGGGACGAATAAACTGAATCTTCAATTGGCGACGCTGCCCCGAAATGGGCTTCAGGTTTTCCGCAAGTTCATCCACCTCAATCTGCAACGTGTCGACCGTTGGTTCAACACCGGGCAGACTGAGGTCGATTAAGGCTTGATCGTTTATTCGCTGCAATTCCCATTGTCGGAAGTCAACCGTCAGGCTTTGACCGGTTGTTCCCGAACCTGAGATATTCACCAACATGTCCAATTGGATCGATTCGGCTCCGAGCGATGCTTCGTAGTCAACCTGCATCCGCATTCCGCTCGCCTTCACCGACAGCCAGACCGGCAAAGAAAACGTGCCGCGATCGTATCGAAAATCGTACGCTCGTCCGTCACCCTCACCACTGGAAACGGAGATCAATGGACGGACAAAACGCCCCTCCGACCAGCGAAGACGATGGTCGCGGGAGGTGCGGACTTTGATCATTCCCGTTTCCCGAACACTTCCATCAATCGAAATCCCCGATAGCGTCAGAGGTGATTCGCTTCGATAGTCCGCCCCGGGAACGTCGACTTGAAATTGAAATGTCAAACGGGGCGTTTCCGCCAAAGAAGGAGTGACGCGATAGGTCGTTTCGTCGATCTGGTCGATGGAGACATCGGAAAAGGACAACGGTGAGATCGAGAACTGCGCGGGAATCTTCATTTCAAACGGCTGAACGTTCCCGGAAAGGTTCCGAACCTTGTACGTGACTTCGATCCTCGGCGATTGTTGAGGGTCTTCCCAGTCTATTTTCCAGTCCCCCTCGACTTCCAAAGATTGATTCTGGGGCGTCTTCTCCTGCGAAATCCCCCACGACAATGTAAACTCGCCACCGGACGATTCCAATGGAATCAAGCTCTTCCCCTCGTCGGTCGGCTCAGGCTTGCGAAGAATCGCATCATTTGTGGCCCCGGCAATTAACGCAAATGGTTGCTGCTGGGGCACCTTTAACTTCAAATTGGTCGGTACGTCGGGCAATTGAAAGTCGATCTGATACCGCGAATCGGCTTGATCGACCAAGACGGCAAATTTCGCGCGAACTTCGATCCTCGGCTTCGAGGGAACCCCGGTGATGATCTGGCTGCCGAGGGCTTTATCAAAAGAACCGACAGCCGATTCCAATCCATCGATCGAAAAAGGAGTCAGGCGATGAAAATTCCCCATCTCCAAGGGAATGGTGACTTCATTCTTGAAATCCGCGTCCATGTCAATTTTCAGCACAACATCAAGCTCGGCGCGGCCTTGTGTTGCCTCGCCGCTGATCTCAATCGATTCAAACGTGTAGGGGGGACGAACCGTCTGGGTATTCCCAACCGCTTGGTTGTGACGTTCAAATTCCCGATAGGAGGTGATCGGGATGAAGACCGGCGATCCGTCACGGAGCATGTAGATTGCAGGGGGCAATTGATGCTGTGGCGTCACCAATTCATCGAGCCCATCGGGAAACGTAATGGGAGGCTCGGTTTGACCAAAGCACGATGCCGCGCCGGACCAAACCGCAGCGCAGCAGATCATCATGATCGCCAGACAGGCGTAGTGGTTTCGATTTGCT
>JAWKTL010000041.1:0-62766 GCA_041399105.1 Pirellulaceae bacterium
GCGATGCAATGGATCGTCGATCCGCCGTCCATCAGCAGTTCGGAGTATCTTCCGAATCTTCTCGGCTGGAACTTCGACGATATCTACGGCGAGTTCACCGAACCTGAAGAGGCGGACGAGGCGGTGCGAGGACTCGCTGGACTTGTTGTACTGGGTGATGCGTGGCGCAGCGTCGATGTCTTCAACGCCTTGAATGTCGCTCTCCAGCGGAATTCATTGGGCTTCGAGCGAAGTCGTGATGGCGGTCGAAATTCTCTTGCTTATTTCGCTCGGCTCCGTTGTCTTGAACTCATTGATTCGGGATACGGCTCACTGATTCCTGATGCACCTTCGGGCGAAGATCTGAAAGCGATTCTCCACGAACCTGGTTTTGTTCGGCCGGAACTTCTGCTTGATACCGCGTACCGGAAGCTTCGTGCCGAGGCGGATGCTTGGCACGACGAGCGTGCTGCCTTTATGTCGCAACGGCTCGAAGAAGGTCGCCACCCCGATACCGATCCGGATTTCTGGAAGGGATATGTTGCGCGACCAGTTCCCAAGCTGCCAACGACATCGGTCCCTGACGCCTATAAAGCTCGGCAACATCGGATTGTTATGGTCGTTGCGTCAGTCATGATCGGTGTTCCGATCGTTCTGACCACCTACGTGGCGACTTGGTGGATCCGCCGCCGACGAAGGGCGCGGACTGAGTGACGATCAAACAGGAATTCCTACAACAGGTTCTTCACACCTGAATAACGAGCGACCGCATCAGGATTCAACTCCAGGCCGAGGCCAGGTGCGGACGGGATGGTCAACATGCCATCCGAATCGAGTTGCCAGCCGCCGATGGTGATATCATCAATGAACGGCGACCCGGTTAAGTATTCGACCAAATCGGTGCCGGGGAAAGCGGAGGCAAGCTGCAAGTCCGCCGCTAGTCCAACCGCCGTGTTCCAGCCATGCGGGATGAAGCGAACGCCGTGTTCCTGAGCCATCCAAGCGATTCGACGCTCCTCGCTGATTCCGCCCACTTTGGTCACATCGGGCTGAACGATATCGAACGCTCGGGCGGCAAGCCACGGCTGAAACGACTGCCTGCGTGTGAGAACTTCACCCCCGGCGATCGCGATCGGAGCATGCTCTCGCAGCAAGACAAAATCGTCCAGCGCGTCGGGCTGCAATGGCTCTTCGAACCAGTAGACGTCGTAATCGGCCAACATCTGTGCTGTTCGCAACGCCCATTTATAGCCGTTGGTCCAATACGCATCGCTCC
Organism: Pirellulaceae bacterium; assembly: GCA_041399105.1. GTDB lineage: Bacteria > Planctomycetota > Planctomycetia > Pirellulales > Pirellulaceae > Rosistilla. The sequence continues at coordinate 1,256 of JAWKTL010000041.1, forward strand.
CACCAGCATCGACCATCAATCGCGAATCCGATCCGATCGCGTCGCGGGCCGCGCTGACGATCGCTTCGTCGGTCGCCGCGCTTTCGCGACCGAATGGTCCCCAGCCGATCTTGAACGCGCGAAAGCCTTGTGACTTGACCGCCAGCAGGCTCTCACGCATGCGTTCGGGTTCCTGCATCAGCAGCGAAGCATAGGGCTGAACACGTTCACGATAACGGCCTCCCAGCAGTCTACCGACCGATTGACCGGTCGCTTTTCCCAGCAAATCCCACAAGGCAATGTCAATTCCACTGATGGTATGCGTGAGCGATCCGCCACGGCCCAGCCAGAACATGTGCTGATGGAGCTTCTCACTGACGCGTTCGGGCTCTAACGCGTTTTCTCCCTTATATAAAGGTTCAAGCACTGCAAGCGAGGCTTGGACCAGAGCGTCGTTTGTGAACACACTTCCCAATCCGACAAGCCCTTCGTCGGTATGCACGGCAATCAATGTGTGGACACAGTCTTCTGGTCGCAGTTCATTGCTCCAGCCACCTTCGGGCGTCGCACCACGCAAACCCGCGGATCGTATTTCTGTAATCTTCATGATGGATGATTGCCTCGGCGGAATAATTGAGGTTGGGGATGAAAGGGGACGTCGTCGTCAAGCGGAAACATAGGACGCGGGCAACGCGTGTGACCAAGATAGACCAAGTTCGCACTTGATGAACCGGGTGCGTCGACATGCAGCATTTCCTGGCACCAATCGGCAAACATGTGATGTTGGCAATGTGGCGATTTGACGACAACGGCATCGAAACTGCGAGGATTCTGCCCCAGCGAATAGAAGAACGAACGATCATACAAACTGACCGCGCGACTGCTGATCGCAAGGGTGAAGCCACCACACTCGAGAATCGCGGAACGACCGGAATCCCAAACTTCGCCGAACGATTCGCTGCGAAACAGCCCATCGGCCAAGTGCCGCACTTTGCCTTCCATTGAAAGCGGTTGAAAACGCCCCGTATCCAATGTCCCACCGACGCAGGTGCGAATCGTTGCGCCGATGCCCGCCGCGAACGCTTGCTCAACAGCGGGAGCATCAACGATTGGCAGCAATGTCCGTCCTCGATAACCGCGTTCGACAAGCTTCCTTAAAATTGCATTGCTGTCCCCGGATGCACCCGAACTGGTTGCGTCCGCCGCGTCGACGATGGCAATCGTACCGCGACTGGGCTGCATCATGCGATCGGCCATCTCGTCCAAGCTGATGAGCGGCACATTCATCCGATGACGGTTCGGCCAAAAACTTTCAGCAATTCGGATCGCCTCTCGCTCAGCCAATGAGGCGTCATTATCCGTGACGACAAAGCTGTAGGTTTGCAGTGCGGGAACATCGGTAAACGGATTGCCGATAAACATCCCAGCGGAAAGCCCACAAGGACCGCATTCGATTTGTTGTGCAAGACGAATGCTTTCGCCGAAGAGCCCCGTCTCGGTAATCAGCTCATCGCCGCGGACCAGTGCTGGAATGGAGACCTTCGCGGTCACCGGTCGCGCACCGCCGAGAATCTTCAGCAACAATCGCGGCACGCTGGCCCGTTTCATAGAAATCGACATGCGGATAAGTGTGGTAGGCCACGATTGCATCGGAGTGTTCGATCATCCGATCGGTCAGAATTCCGTGCAGGTCCAACGAGACGACGATCGGCACATGATCGCCGACGATGCGACGCGTCTCGGAAATCAAGAAGCCCTCCGGGTCCAACTCCTCTTGGCTGGCCATCGCACCATGCATACAGAAGTAGATCGCATCGACTGGGGGTGCCGCACGAATCTGATCAAGGAATTCGCCTGCAATCCGTTGCCAAGCGTCAGCCGCTAGAGTGCCTCCCGATGTGATGAAGCAAGCGCTGTACGTGGGGACCAGTTCGATGTCGGACCGATCGTCCCACACGCTCAACGCGCCGCCGATCTCATTGCGAACCGTGCGATGGTAGTCCAGCAGGTCTTGCCCCTGTCGAACTCGAAAATCTTCGTACTGGCTAAGGTGCGGATTAAAGGTTGAAACCTCTTGCTTGCACTCGGCGATTAAGATTCGGGGCATTGGGGTGACTCGGTCTTGAGGGTTGATGGATTCATCGCGATGGCGGGCTGAGAAGCGGCATGATGCTAAGGTTCTTCGACTTGCTGATTTCGGATATCACGAGGAAACATGACGAGGATACATCCCAGCAGGAGCAAGCCAGACACAAAGTAAGCGGCCCCTGTAAACGATAGCAGACGATCGATCCCCAGCGTCTCCTTCCAGAGACCGCCGAACAGCGTCGCGAAACCGGAAATCAATCCGCCGCACAGATTGAGCACGCCGACGGCGGTCGCACGAAATTGCACCGGCACCACTTCAAACGCCGAGGGAAAAATGTTTCCGATCATCAGTCCACTGAAAAGTCCGAAGGCGACCGCTGCGATTCGCAGTTGCGATAGTGTTTCGCAGTTGCCAATCATGTGCAGGCACGGGGCGCACAGCAGCAACGACACCAACATCAGATAGAACCGGGACGCGCGGGTCAGACGAAGCAGCATGTCGGCCAGCCAGCCTCCACTCAGCAAACCCACGGCGGTGCTGCCTTGAAGGTAGACGGTGGCGTTGAATGCGGCTTCGGATTGGGTGAGTTCAAACTTATCGTGCAAGAAGGTTGGCAGCCAACCATACAACAGCCACAACCCAAAGACGAACACGGGGAAGGCGACGCACAGCACTTGGTACGTCCGAATCGACAGGATGAAAGTCACGCTGCCAACAATTCCCGTCGATGCTTTCGACCGTTCCGAACCACTTGTCGCGGTTTCCGTCGTGAGCGTTTTCAAGAAAGTGAAGTAGGGAATCGCGTACAACAAGCCGATTCCGCCCAACACGAAAAACGCGGTTCTCCAGGCTCCCATGTCGGCCATCCAGCCGCCAAACCAACTGCCGACAACGGTTCCGGCAATTTGAGCGGTTGTTAAAACCGCAATAGCTCGCGACCGCAGGGCAAGAGGAAACGCGGCGGCCGTCAATGCGATGGCGGTGGGCATAAAAAGCGATTCGGAGACACCCATCGCCGCACGCAGCCAAAGCAATTCGACCCCCGAACGCGCCAATCCCGTCGCTACCGTGACCAAGCTCCAGATAACAAGACTGAGAACCACCAGAATGCGCTTCGAAACGCGGTCTCCAATCACTCCCGCAATCGGGCAACCGAAGGCGTACACCCATAAAAAGAACGCACCCGTCATCCCCAACTGCTGGTCGGTCATTCCCAGGTCGGATTTCAGCGACGGGAACATCGCGAAAACGGCTTGCCGGTCGCAGTAGTTCAAGAAATAGGCGAACCACATGAAACCTAACAGCACGATGGACCGTGGCGAAACAGACTCGCTTGAATCTATCGATGGCTGGCTCGATTCAGCGGTTGCGGTCATGCCGATAGGACCTCATCCATGCCAATCGGCTGCGCAATCACGGCCACGCAGTCTCCCTGCTGCGTGAGGCACGGAACCCGAGCGGTGATCACGTATCCCGAACTGCGGGCGACGATCGGTTCGGGAGTTCGATCTGGGCGTTCCAAATGATGAATCGCACCGATGCAATCGCCAGCTTGCACCATCTGGCCCAGATCAACGCGGATCTCGAAAACGCCCGATTCCGGGGCCAACAAATAATCGTCTCGATCAAGTGCTTGAACCAGAATAGCGGGAGGTTTGCCAAGACTTTCCCGTGTCTGTTCAACACCATTGAGCAGCCCGACATGAATAAGTACGTTTCTCAAACCCGATTGTGCAATGCGATGGATGCGAGCAGGCACACCTTCGCCACCGCCCAATTCCGTCGTGACGACGATCTTCCCTTGACGTTCCGCTTCGACGGGCAACAGACCTGAACCCGCGATATCGGCGTAAAGAAACGAGAAATCGGTGTTCCAAGCCAGCATGGCGGCAAGCATCTTCTTGCGTTGAATCGCATCGGGGACCAGATGCATGTGCGAGCATGGAACGAAATCCATGCTGCGTCCACCCGAATGGATATCGATGACAACGTCGCTGATTGGAAACAGGACCGTCGTCAGGTAATGTGCGATCTGGCTCGTGACGGGACCTTCCGGTTCACCGGGAAACGCCCGATTCATGTTCATGCCATCCAGAGGTGACAGACGCGTTGCCGATCGGGCAGCGGGAAAGTTCAGCGAAGGAATCAGGATGATCCGACCCGTGATCATGTCGGGAGTCAATTCCCGAGCCAGCTTCATTGCGGCGATCTGACCTTGATATTCATCGCCATGATTTCCTCCCAAGACCAACACCGTTGGGCCAGCACCATTGGCGATGACCGTTATCGGAATCATCACATTCGCCCATCCGCCAAGATTGTGCGAATACGGGACTTGCAAAAACCCTTGTTGCTTGCCGTTGGAATCGAGATCCAGTGAGGTAAACAGCATGCTGAAGATTCTCCGCGTCAGCGCGTGCTTTTAAAATGGTGGATGGACGGACGTCGCGAGAGCACGAGCAACGCGTCTTTTGTATACAATGCGAATGTTCGGAACAAGCTGCCCGTCGGCGGTGCTTGCTTCACGCAACCGCATATCCCAACCTGTCCCACCCCTTTTTCAATAATGAACGCGTTTGATGTTATCTTGCGCCAATGTTTCTCAGTCGATCTCGCGACGTGGTCGCTCTGAGGATTCAGTCATCGAGAACCCATCGCAGACCGTAACGAACCGACATCCTTCGCGTTCGATTCGGACTCACGGAGCGTCTATCATGAAGCCATCGATGCACAGTCCTTCGATAAACCGATCGCGGATTCCAATGCGTGCATCCACGTGTCTCTTCGCCATCGCAACGGCTATGTTCAGTTGGTTGCTGTTCACGCCGATATGCATGGCGAACGGGGAAGATGAATTCTTCGAGTCGCGTGTTCGACCGCTTCTGGAAAAGCATTGTCTGGAATGCCACGGAACCGGAAAACAAGAAGGAGGGCTGCGACTTGATTCGCGCGACGGCTGGATGCGCGGTGGCGATCAGGGTGACGCCATTGTTGCCTTCGAACCGGAAAAGAGCTTGCTGCTGAAGGCGGTGCGACACGACGAACCCGATTTGCGAATGCCCCCCGATGCCCAGAAACTGACAGCGGCTGAAATCGCGGATCTTGAAACGTGGATCAAGCGTGGCGCGTCCGACCCCCGTCGTGAATCGGCGGACCAGAAGTCGGAACGACTGAACCTTGACGCGGCGGATACGTTCTGGTCGTTTCGGCCTCTGAGCAAGGTCGCCCCGCCGCGGGACGACGATGTTCGCTGGTCGCGAACTCCGCTGGACACCTTCATTTACGCACGACTGAAACAGCAAGGCCTGTCCCCCGTTGGCGACGCCGATCGACGCACCTTGATTCGCCGCGCAACGTTTGACTTGACGGGGCTTCCGCCAACGGTCGACGAGATCGATGCCTTTGTGCAAGACGAATCGGCAAACGCATTCGAGTTGTTGGTGGAACGCTTGCTTGAATCCCCCGCCTACGGTGAACGCTGGGGACGGCACTGGCTCGATGTCGCTCGATACGCCGATACGGCGGGGGATGGAGCGGACTACCCGGTGCGTGAAGCCGGCAAGTACCGTGATTGGGTCATCGACGCGTTCAATCGTGATCAACCTTTTGACCAGTTTGTCCGAGAACAGATCGCTGGCGATATCATCGCGCTGCAGGAGCCTGCGGAGAAGTATGCCGATCGGGTGACCGCGACCGGTTTCTTGGCGATCGGCAAACGCTACGGATACAAAGCGTCCCCCGATTACCAGTATCTGGACTTCGCCGACGTTATCGACTCGCTGGGTCGCTCGCTGTTAGGTCTGTCGTTAGGATGTGCCCGATGCCACGACCACAAATATGACCCGATCTCCGCCGCGGATTATTATGCGCTTTACGGGATTCTGGAAAGTACGCAGTGGGCGTTTCCCGGTGGCGAAGAACAGAAACGCCCCGCCCACTTCCCTCCGCTGATTCCTCCGTCGGAGGTTGCGAAGCGCGAGCAGTCAAAGGCCGAAAGACTTGCACGTGTCGATGCCGAGATCGCCAAGCTCAAGCGACTGCGATCGGATCTCGATCCAGCATTGCATGCCGGAGGCGTGGACCTCGCTTTCGAATCGCAGCAGGCAGGAAAGCCCCCCGGCAAACCTTGGTTCAGTGCCGGGCCGATCGAGGTGACTGCCGACGCGCAAAGCCCGTTCCATCACGTTCACCCACCGGGGAAGTTGGGGATTCGGATTGGAAGCGGTAAACCGAACGACGGTCTGCGCTATGTCTTCGAGAACGGTTTGCAAGCGTCCGAAGGGACGCGGATGCATTTCACAATCGACTTTCGTCCCGTCGATTCATCCACCGAAACCGGGGCCTTTCGATTCTTCCTCGGTCGCGGTGTTGTAGAGTCCTTGGCAGTCGAATGCAGTGTGACATCGACGGAGTTCGCGATTCGTAGCGGCGGGAACTGGGAAGTCATTCGAAAGCTCACGCCAGGAACTTGGTACACCTTGCGATTGACGATCGATCCGACTGCGAAGACATATTCAGGGCTCATCGGTACTCCGGATGACCTGACGCATTTCCAGGATAAGCAGACGGGACCCAACTGGGATGGTGTGATCAATTGCTTCATCTGCGACGCGATCGGACATGTCTCGGGGCCAGCGTGCGCTCGCGATCTGGACAACTTCGGACTCAGGGAAACCCCTTTTGGAACGCCCGATTCGGAACCCGTTGTGCCACGGACTGCGGGACCGGAACTTCAACAACGGATGGCCACGCTCGATGCCGAAATCGATACGTTGACAAAACAGCGTCAGTCGATCGCGAGTGAATCAATCTATCCTGTCGCCTATGGAGTGACCGAAGGGACACCGAAGAACAGTTGCATTCAGCTTCGCGGCGAACCGCATCGCCTGAGCGACGAAGTTCCGCGACGAAATCTGGAAGTACTCGGCGGTGAACTTGTCCCCGCCGACTCGGGCAGCGGTCGACTGGAGCTTGCCAATTGGATCACAAGGCCCACCAATCCGCTCACGCCGCGTGTTTTCGTCAATCGCGTTTGGCAATGGCACTTTGGCGAAGGAATCGTTGCCTCGTCGAGCGACTTTGGTTCGCGGGGTGTTCCACCGAGCCATCCGGAATTGCTCGACTGGTTGGCGGGGCAATTCATCGACTCGGGTTGGTCGGTAAAGTCACTGCATCGATTGATCATGAACTCGCGAACCTATCAGATGGCGAGCGTTGACGATGCGATGAACCTCGCCACCGATCCGTCCAATCGGCTTCATTGGCGTTATTCACGTCACGCCCTGGATGCAGAATCCATTCGAGATTCGATGTTGGCGATCAGTGGTAAACTCGATCGAACCGCTCCCGACTTGCATCCGTTCCCCGACGTTGAGACATGGGCTTTCACCATTCACAAGCCATTCCACGCGGTCTACAACTCGAACCATCGCAGTGTCTACTTGATGGTGCAACGAAACCGACGGCATCCCTTCTTAGCACTCTTCGATGCGGCCGATCCGAATCAGAGCGTTGCCGCGCGACAACCGACGACAACTCCGACGCAGTCCCTGTTTTTGATGAACGCTCCCTTCGTTCATGAATCCGCCGCCGGATTTGCCAGCCGCATTACCGCGCGTCCTGGCGATGATGATGCTCGTGTGCGATGGGCATTTGAAACAGCTCAGGGTCGGGTTCCCGATGCGGTGATCGTTCGCGATGCCGCGTCCTTTGTGTCGAACTATCGGGCACGGATTGCGGGGAAGGATGCGGCCGCGGAACCGAACCACGAAGCTTGGTCCGCGCTTGCCCGAGTGTTATTGACAAGTAACGCGTTTCTCTACGTCGATTAATGAAAGGCCGAAACTCAATGGATCGATCGTTATCTACACGTCGCCAGTTTCTGAGTCGTGCATCGGGCGGATTCGGGGCCATCGCGTTGGCCGGACTATGCAACGACCTTCACGCCGAAACGGACAATCCGTTGGCGGCAAGAGGCGGCCACCATGCCGCGAAAGCCGATCGCGTTATCTTCCTTTATTCGACCGGCGGCACATCGCATATCGATACATTCAATCATCGACCGAGGCTGACCACCGACCACGGGAAATCGATCACCGCCTCGCGTTGGCTCAACAAGTCGGGCGAATACACGCGATTTCTGATCAAGCCGCGCTATGCGTTCAAGCAGTACGGCGAAAGTGGTGCGTGGGTCAGCGACCTGTTCCCGCACCTCGGCACAGTGATCGACGATGTCTGCATACTCAATGCGATGCACTGCGAAAGCGATGGACATGATAAGGCGACGCTGGCCGCGCATACCGGTTCGGCGCAGTTTGCACGTCCCAGTGTCGGTTCGTGGGTCAGCTATGGACTTGGCACGGTCAATCAAAACCTTCCCTCCTTCATGGTGCTGGCACCAGCGGCACCCTATGCGGGCGCGCAGACCTGGGGAAGCGACTTTCTTCCCGCCTGCCATCAGGGAACGCATGTCGTCCCCGGGGCCGAACCGCTTCCGAATATCCAGCCGCGCAACGTCGATATCGAATTGCAGCAGATGGAACTCGATCTGCGCGATCGATTGAACGAGTCACATCTGCGGCAACGCGCCGCGGATCGAGCGCTCGACGCGAGGATTCGATCGTTCGAGACAGCGTTCGGCATGCAGCGAGAAGCCCCCGAAGCTTTCGATTTGTCCGGTGAAACGGACGAGACGCTCCAGCTTTACGGGCTTACGCGTGGAGCGACCAGCGGTTTCGGATGGCAATGCCTGGTCGCTCGCCGACTGGCCGAACGGGGCGTCCGTTTTCTGGAATTGATCGATGTCGGGTCGTCGGGAAATTGGGATTCGCATGGAAACATGGCCGATCACGAGCGTCTGGCGAAAGCGATCGATCAGCCGATTGCAGGTTTGTTGACCGACCTCAAACGCCGTGGCATGTTGGATTCGACGCTCGTCGTTTGGACCACCGAATTCGGGCGAACGCCATTTCATAAGCAAGCCGATCATGCTGGTCGCGAGCATCATAACTTGTGCTTTTCATCATGGATGGCCGGAGGTGGCGTCAAGGGAGGAATCGTTCATGGCCAATCCGATGAGTACGGTATTCTGACCGCCGAAGACGCTGTCCACACGCACGACCTTCACGCCACGATGTTGCACCTGCTGGGCATCGATCATGAACGGTTGACCTTCCGTCACGCGGGTCGCGACTTTCGCTTGACCGACATCCACGGCAACGTCGTCCAGCAGATCATCGCGTAGTGGGTGCTCCATCCAGACACCCGAGTGGCATTGGCGTGGTCCGTCGCTACACTGTGTTGATTATGACGGAGAAATGAATATGTTTTGATTCTTTCGGAGACTCATAGGAGATGGGGCGAATTGATGGCGTCTGGGCATTCAAGGGCAGAGCCTCGCCCGTTCGCAAAACGTGCCGCAGACTACGGTTGCACGGAGCTTATCCCGCTCGACACGCGGTTGTCGGAATCGCGCCAGCTTAATTATCTAGACCTGCTGCCTTCACGCATCAAGCGAAGGCCGGTGCTCACGGCCGTTGCGGAACATCAAGGGGCGGCGTTGTTATTGCCATCAACGCCCTCGTTAAGAACGAATGTGAATAGTTCGTCGTTTATATGCAGATTGATGATTTCGTTGCAAAGACGACGGTAATCTTCTTCCGTCGCTATTGATACTCCACGATGTTTCATCACAATGCACGACTGCCGAGTTCGCGAGTAGTTCACAGAGCTTTTCAAATTCAGATTCCCATTGGCGGGCAAGTTGATTCAGCAGCGCGTCGGCTTGCGACTTGCTTAGCTTCAGTTGCTGGAAGAAGGATATATGTCGCGTGGTCGAAAATGAGGTGATTCGCTTCATATTGCGCGAAGGCATCATTCCAGACCACGTACGGTATAACAACTGGATCGCTTTGTCGATCGATAATCCAAGACAATAGACTTGATAGCTCAAGGCGATCACAATCTCGATCCCAAACTCACTGCGACCGCTGAGTCCGGCAGGCTTACCGTACCACTTTCCACAGCGATAGATTTCGTAAGCCACCAGGACAGCGGTTCCATTTTCCAATCGCCAAGCGACACGCGTATGTGAATACTGGCACGTCGCACTCGTCGGGATAAACTTTTTTACTGGGCGAAGACGTTATCGAACACAATGACCATTCAGCAGCGTTTTTCGGTAACGGAGACTGGGGTAGCTGTCATGCACCGCTAAACTTTTTCCGAAACCGCCGACGCCTAGGGATTGGCCAAATGTAATTTCCTTCCGCAGCCGTCATCCCGGTGGGCGAATTTTTGTTTTGCTGATGGGTCGATTAAGTTCATTTCAGAATCGATTGATCATCGGTCATACCGGAGCCGCTCATCCACAAAGAACGGCGGAGAAGTTGTCACCCAATAGACGTTACCGGTCCAGCGGGAACTTGAAATTGTCGAACGGCTAGTGAAGTCATTTGCCGGCTGTCCGTCGCCGTCTTGGCACGCGTCCAGCGTGGAAGGCTTCTCGCTTAGAGGGTGTACCCCGAAGGGAAAGGGAGCAGTCATCGATTACTCGGCGACGACCGCCTCCTCGGTCTACACATCTGACGCGGCGTTCGCGTTGCTGCTCGGTCGAGTTCCTCGTTCCATGGGTTGACGCTGTCACAGGACCTGTTCGAACAGGAGCCAGTGAACGCAATTGCGTCCATTACGCTTTCGCGGGAAGGGAGGTCCGTCTGACATCAGCATGCCGTGGCAGACGCTCGAGTTGCATATCGAGCTGACGCCATACCAGGGCGGAGGTCAAAATGAGGATCGACGCGGATGGTACGGGGGCGAACAACATGCCGTCGATCAGTCCGCCCGCAAGGATGACGCCCATCAAACCGTCAACCTCATAACGCGGTTCGCGGAGAATCATCGAACCCAAATAGAACAGAATGCTCATCAGCAGCAAGCCACCGACAACGCCAGTGTAGAGGCTCATGTTTAACACGATGTTGTGGCAGTGGTAGCTGTGATCCTCCATCACGAAGCGGGCGGTCACGTAACCGTATCCGTGCAAAGGTTGTTCACCGATCATTTTAAGGGCATACGCCCAGATCTCGGTTCGTCCCGTGGCGGTCGTCAATTCGTCGGACGTTCCCGATTTGGAAACCTTTTGCAGGGCGTCGTCGATATACCAATCCAACTGGCCCGTCCCCGCCACGTAGAAAAGCACCGGCAAAAGCAGAACGGAAAGCAGCAGCAAATTTGTAATTGCGTGTCGGGTCAACAGCTCGTGGCGAAACACCACCAATAAGCCCACAAACGCGATTGCGATCGACGTTCGACTGAAACAAACAACAAGCGTTGCAAAAGCCAGCAAGATCGCGGTCCCCGCCAACCACCAGGGAAGTCGTCGCGCATACCCGAGAACGGCAAACAACACGGCGGTGAAAGCACTGTACAACCCGAGTTCGTTTGGATGTCCAAGACCTCCCATTCGCTGAACGACTTCGGTTTGCGAGACCTGTTCCTTGAAGATGCCGATTTCGGGAAAGAAAAGGTAGGCGATCCACGAACCGATTAGAAACGTTATGAGGCCCGCGGCGACAGCGAGCAAAAACCGGCCGGCCCCCAAGACCTGGATCGCCGCGGGGATCAGCAACGTCACGGCCCCAAGAGAAACAAATGCCGCAATCGAGAAATTTCTATCGATCGAAAACGGCAAGGTGATCCCGATCCAGGCGATCAACAACGTCATCATGAAACCGGGGAAGGTCATGAAGACGTGAAACGATTTTGAAAACAACGCCAAACCGAGCATTCCGCATGCGCCACAAATCATCAGACGCAGGTAGATCTGCCAATGGACGGTGAACTGTTCGCCAGTGTCGCCTCGAAAGTCGGCCGCGTTGATGAAGACGATTGCATAAACCAAACACCATGTGACGAGTGTCGTCAACGCCGAATGACGGACCGTTTGTCCCGCGCGGTCGCGTTCCCAATGGTGTTCAGCCGTTGCAGTGGCCATTGCTACGCATCCGTACCTTTAGACGCCCCGTTGTCATCGCGATCATCGCTGGACGGTTCGTCCCGTGGAAGCGTCATCGCCGGTTCCGCATGATCGCTGGCGACGGCGACAAGCGTGCCGCAGAGGAGTGAAAGGATCACGCTGAGCGCTCCCAACACGCTCCTTTTCGGACTGACATGCTTGAGCATGAACGAGGGTGTTTGCACGATCGAAACGTTCGAGATGGCTTCTTGGTCCAGAGCGTTGTTGATCCGCGATTCCTCCAGCTTTTGCGCGTAGATTCGGTGGTTGTTGTCCGCGATACTGATCCGTCGTTTCAGTTCGGACGACTTTAGTTCAAACGAGTTGACGCGTCGCAATTCTTGATTCAATTCGTTTTCAACATCGCGCAGCGCCTCCACCTTCGCCTCCAGTCCAGCGATCTGGCTTTTCACATCCAACAGCGACTTATGCACATCCTGTCGAACCGGGTTTACCGCCAGCACGCTGTGTTCCCGATCCTTGGACTGTGTCGAAAGAATGTTCTTCGAGTCGGTTAACTGCTGTCGCAGGGTTACCAGAACCGGATGGACCGACTTGTATTTCGACGATAATTCCTTCTCCTTCATCTCCAATTCATAGAGACGGTCGCGCATCAGATCGCTTGCTTCATTCGCGATTCCGCTTGTCTTTTCCGTGGGGGTTTCGGCCGGCAAGCGATCCATGTCGGCGATCAGATCGAGCAAGCTCGCGCGGGCGGCGAATAATTCCGTGTTGGTGGTGATGATATCCTTCTTCACGTTCGTCAATTGATCTTGTAACGACTCCTGCTTCCCTTCGATCGTGACGACGACCATATCGTCTTTGGCCTGACGCATGGCGTCTTCGTATTCACTGACAATGCGTTCGTGTTCGGCGAAGTTTTCTTCAAAGAACTTATAGGCACCAGGTGATTTATACGCATTGAGATGCATTTGATTGTGTCGAGCAATCAACGCGTTGGCGATGTCGCGCGCCAGATCGGGAGTTCGCGCGCGACACGTGACGGTAATCGTCGTCGACTTTTTGGGGGACACGATCTTCGTGTTCTTCATCACGTACTTGACGGCCAATTCGAAGCGTTGCTGTTGACGCACTTGCTCGGGTGTCATGGCATCGGACGATACCGTCGGCTCGGGCATGGCGATCTCGGGAAGTCGCTCGATCAATCGTTCAATCTGCTGTTCAATCCAAGAGTGTTTCGCCAAGATCCGATCGGCCCCGACATCATCGACCACATCCTGCGCTAATTGGCGGCTTTCGAGCATGTCGGTGATCGAATTGATCTCCGATTCGCGTGATTCTTGAATGGAAATCGTTTGGCCGGTGGTCGCCGTCGTATCCATTGTCACGCTGCCACGGCCAAGGCGCACGAACATCTTCGCTTCCGATTCATACTTCTTCGGAAACAAAATCAGAGCCACGATGCAAACGCCGAGCACGACCAGGAACGTAAAGATTGCTCGCCAGCGAAATCGAACGACGGCCCAAAAGATGTCCATCAGCGACAGAGCGGTATCGGGAGATTGCGAAGAGCGACGACGAGCCATGGAATTAAAACCTCACCACCAACAATGGTGGCTTTTAGAGAGACGATTGAAAGCCTCCGTGCCGATAACAATGGTGAACGCGATTGATGTGATCTTGCGACGCTGTCGCTCTACGAATCGAATATTCACGTTAAACACTGCGGTACGTCATGCATCGCAACGCGCCAAACAAATCGCAACTTTCGTTGTTTGAGGTTCTAGTTTGATAGGTCGCTCCGATTATTTCAACGGCCAAACGAGCTTCGCCTTCGCTTCCCGGCAAAATCTTAAGGCGGCGAAGCCGCAAACCGTAGTGGATCTTGTTAAAGATCCTGCCGCACGGGATCTTTAGCAAGATCCACTACAAATTGATTGCAAGATAACATCAAACGCGTTCAATATTGATTTCGATTTCGATCCGTCGGGGGCACATCGGTCGCCAGCGGATGCGCGTCGACGAGGGAGCGTCGGCTGTCTAGAATGCTTACCGTAGGAGGTCCGAAGAGACACATTCGCAATCCATCCAGAGCGAATCGCCTCATTTCCGCCAGCCTGGCGCAAAACCGATCGACTTGCCGGACCTGTTCCAACCCTGATTCTTGCTACCCCACCGCATTGATGCGTGAATTTGAATTCATATTGCTGCTGTTGTCGATCACTTTTTTGCCATCGGCGGTTATCAGCTTGGTTGTTGTCGCGTGTGTGCGGCGATACGCGATTCCACTCGGGTTGGTCGATCGCCCAGGGGAACGAAAGGTTCATACCACGCCAACACCCCTGGGAGGTGGAATTGGAATCTGGGCCGGAATCATGGGGACGTTTTTGTGCGGCACGATCTTTGTTTGGTTTCTGCTCGATATCCCTTGGGTGATTGATTTCCTGCCAAAGGATGTGCTGCAACATGTCGATGGCTTGCGATTTCGAACGGCTGAATTATGGATGGTGTTGGGTGCGGGAACGGTTCTGACGGGCGTTGGGCTGCTGGACGATTGGCGTGGGCTGCCAGCGATGCTGCGACTGGCGATTGAGTTTGTCGTCGCCGCGGCGACTGTCCTCGTGATTGGCTTTGGGTTTACAGCCTTTATCCCCGTGCCGCTGCTAACGTCCGCGCTTTCGGTGGTGTGGATCGTCGCGCTGATCAATTCATTCAACATGCTTGACAACATGGATGGCTTGAGTGGCGGCGTGGCGGCGATCATTTCAGCGATGTTGGCCGCCGTCATGCTGCTGACACCCGATCCTGAAACCGAGCAACCGCAGTTCTTCGTCGCGGCGCTGCTGCTGATTGTTTGTGGCGCGTTGGTTGGCTTTCTTTGGCACAACCGCCCCCCGGCAAAAATCTTCATGGGGGACGCCGGCAGCTATCTGGTCGGCTTCTTGATTGGCGTCGCGACCTTGGCGGCCACGTATGCCGGTTACAAAGGAACGTCAAGGCCGCATGGTGTCTTCGCCCCTTTGTGCGTGATGGCTGTTCCACTGTACGACATGATCACGGTCCTGTGGATTCGTTTGCGAGAAGGACGCAGTCCGTTCGTCGGCGATAAGAGCCATTTCTCCCATCGCTTGACCGATTTGGGATTGTCCAAAGTACAGGCGGTCTTGACGATTTATCTTGTTACCGCGACATGCGGTCTGGCCGCGCTACTGCTTGGACGCGTCGATGCGTCAGCGGCGATCATCGTGATTGGGATTGTTCTCTGTATGTTGGCTTTGGTTGCAATTTTGGAATCGACAGGTTGGCGAAAAAACAAAAAGTAAACAAGGCGAAGCGATCAAGCAACGTTGTCTCCGAACCGACGCGAACGACATCGGATCTTATGCCGTGCGTGGTCCGAAATGATGCCTTCGCGTTAAATGAAGCGAATCACCTCTTTTCTGACCACGCGACGTATACAAACGCGCTGGGGCGGTTCGGCATTGGGGCGATGGTTGTGATTTCGTTATTGATTCCCTGCGACAGTGTGGCCGTTGAGCAAGGGCATGCGAGCTATCTTCCGTTGTTCACGTTGCCGGCTCTGATGGCCGCAATGTTCAGCAATCCGCGTGGCGACGTGCGGGGACGTCGCTTGGAGGTCGCCTTGTTCTTGCTAACACTGGCCGTCTTTATTGCGACTGTAGCCACCGTTGACAAGGGCAATGTTCGATTCGCGATCAATGAGCTTTGGATCTGGGTTTCCATTTTGGCGGCTTTTGCGGCATCACGACGTGTTGTGATTTCGGCAAAGCATCGACGATCCATGGTCATTCTGTTGGTGATCGTTATCGGTTCGATGGCGGTCCATGCATTCCATCAAAGGTTTGTCACGCATCCTGAAACGGTGCGGCAGTACTTACTTAACCCGGAGTCCGCGTTGCGCGATGTAGGGCTCGACGCGCCCGAAGGTTCGGCTTTGCGATATCAATACGAAGGACGGTTGTTTACGGCCGAATCCATGGCCACCTTCAATCTTTCGACATCGGCTGCGGTCATCTTGTTGATGGGGTTTGCCATGTCGTCGACAGTTCTTTTGGAAAATTGTCGATTCCTGAAAGCTAATCGTTCGGGTGAGACGACAATGCACGCTGTCGGAAAACCATCTGGAGCTTCGGCGCGGCCTCTCGTCTTCAAGCGTATCGCTCTCGATTCGATACGATGGTTGCTTCTGTGCCTGCTGTGCTTATGCGGCATCTGGACCACTGGCAGCCGTACGGTTGGAGTGTTGGCGGTCGGACTGATCTGCATCTTCCTGACATTCTTGTGTCTATCGAAGTTTGCCGCCTCCGGTTTGCGTTTCGTAGTACGCTACGCATGTCTGTTGGCGGTGTGTGTCTGGTTCGGTGGGACGATTGTCGGGGCGCTGGTGCCGAAGTTTCCAGGCATTCTTGCAAATTTCCCCCTGTCGATTCAGTTTCGGTTTCATTACTGGTCAGCAACGTTCGGCATGCTTTCCGAGCATCCTTGGATTGGCGCGGGACCCGGGAATTTCCAGAGCTTGTATGCACGTTACAAAGACGCTTCGATGAGCGAAATGATTGCCGATCCGCACAACCTGATCATGGAGAGCGCGGGGGCTGCGGGAGTTTTCGGACTGGTACTTTGCATCGTCGTCATTTGTTTTGTCGCAAGTTTGTGGCGTGTAACGATGCGACTGCCGTCGACGGATGGGTCGTCGACAGACTTGGCGGATCGGACACACTCCGCTTCCGCCGCGGGAAGCTTGACTTCCGTGGAGAACTCGGGGGTCGATGGCTGGATGATTGCCGGCGCGATCCTTTCCGCGTTCTTCGCGTTCACCGTGGGAGCCATTTTTGGAGTCGCTCCCGATTGGGAACCGTACGTTCTAGGAACACCATTGATCGCCGCGTTGTTGCTGGTCGGCTCGACTTGGGATGGCCAACATGCGTGGCCCCGGAACGCGGCTTGGGCTGGATGTTTTTCGGTATTGCTGGCACTCCTGTTTTCAGGAGGTTGGACGACACCTGGAATCGCCATTCCGCTGTGGTGCTTACTGGGCTGCTTGACGAATGCTTGTGGAATCGAATCGGAGCGAACGAGCAGACAATTGATTGACGCGAATCCAGATTGTCCCGTGGACGAACCAAGAAAGTTCGAGCAAATCGCCGGGTGCTTGGTGCCCTTATCCCTCTTGTTCCTTTTCATAACGACAACGTTGACGCCGCAGATGCAGGCATCGATCTTGCAACAGCAGGCGATTGATCAATTCGAACGTGGGAATACGGTCGGTGGGCTAGCCAGACTTCAGCAGGCGCTGGAGACCGACCGTTGGAACGCGATTGGGGCGAAGCAAGCTTTCGATTTGCAGACACGGATTTTGATGAACTCGGGCGATTATTCCGAACGTCGACAATGGCTTGAGTCCCTGGACACGTTGCTGCGGCGTGATCCCAACAATCCGCGGACTTGGCAACAGATAACGGAAGCTTACGTGACGGTTTATCAACGCTCTGGTTTGTCATCGGATTTACAGCAAGCCTATCGATCGGTCTTGGAGGCTTTGAACCGCGATCCAACAAGCATTCAGTTGCATGCGCAGGGAGCCATCATCGCCGAGAGCTTGCAAATGTCCGCCGAGTCCGATCGGCTTTGGTCGCGAGCGGAAGCCCTTTCCAAGCAAAATCAAAATACCGAATCGAGGTGGGATTTTCTGTTTGTGCTCCCCGCGCGGGTCGCTCGGAATGCAGATGCGGCACCGGCATCCATCTCGATTGACGAGGCCTGGGCGAACCGAAAGTCCCGACTTTCCGTAACAGAAGACTGATGGATTACCTTTTAGATGGTAGACTGAATTTCTTGCGAACAGCCTGACGTTTTGGGATTGGTTGAATGATACGTGTTTTCATTGTTGTTGCGTTGGCTGCGGTTGGTGGTATCGCCATTGGTCGATTGACGGGAGGGCGACCCCCGGAGGATCATGTCGATCGCTTTGGACCATTCACGGAAGTGGACGGGTTTTCCCCCCAGCAGGTGCCCGAGTACTTGAAATCTCTTGTGCCGACGGATGCTGGGTCCGTCGAAATTCTGGGCGATCAGGACTTCGACTTCGGTGTCATGCATCGAAATACCGAGGGAGAACACATTTTTCAATTGAAGAACGTGGGAAATGGCCCGCTGCGTCTGGAGGTCACCGGTTCGACGTGCAAATGCACGGTTGGGGAACTCGACACCAACGCGATCGCGCCAGGGGAGATCGCGGATGTGAAGTTGTCTTGGAAAACCAAGTCCCCGACTAGCGAATTCTCGCAAACAGCGACCATCGAGACGAGCGATCCGGCCAACGTCGAGATCAAACTTTCAATCCATGGCACGCTGATTGATTCGCTGGTCGTTGAACCTTCAACATGGGCGGTTGGGGACGTTGCATCGGGCGAACCGATCGATCTGAAATTGACAGCCTATCAGTACGATGACGGGGAACTTGAAATCGAAGAGGCTGGGTTTGTCGAATCAACGGTCAGCGATTTGACCGATGTCAAATGGACGAAGCGGCAACCAAGTTCCGAGATCGATGGCATTCATGTTGCAGCAAAGGAGGCAATCGATTTTCAGGTGTCCATCCAGCCAGGATTGCGTCAAGGAAGTTTGAATCATCTGTTTCGTGTCCGGTACGGCGGGGAATCGATTGAATCCGACACGGCTTCTTTTGATGTGAATCTGACCGGCAATATTGTCGGACCGCTCCAGTTATTCGGGGGTGGCAAGCTTGAAGTCCTTCGCGAGGGCGGCGGCTACCGCTTCCATTTTGGCACGGTCAAGCAAGGCGAGTCCACGAAGGAACGGGTGCATCTGATTATTCGCGGTGAAGCACATAAAGACCTGAAATTGAAGATATCGGACGTCAAGCCGAACGAAGTGTTTGAAGCTAGCATGGGGGAGGAAAAGTTGCGTGGACGCCTACGTTCGATTCCGGTGGACATTTCGGTTAAGCCCGATGCCCCGATTGGTATTGTTCGTGGACACAAGACGCTCGATACTGGCTACATCGTCATCGAACCCCAAGACAGTCCGTTGTCGCCGCTGAAGCTTTGGCTGACCGTTGAAGTGACGGCTACCGATAAGAAATAAACCTGAATCTGAATGTCGGAAACAAGGATACGTAGGTCAACTATGTCGTTAATGCAGATTGCGAAGTGTTTGCTTCCGACTTTAATTCTATTCGCTGGATGCGATCAACCGACGGCGAAGGTCGATGTCCGAAAAGGTTCCGATTCCGCTGAATTATCCGCGAACAACATTCAAGTCGAGGCTGAGGTATCGGACACGGAAGGGTTAAAGGATGGGGAATCGGAGCGGTTAGCATCGGACATGGCGGCGGAGGATGCTGAATTGCAGTCCGCACCATCAGAGCAACGCGGCTCAACAGACATCCAAGTCGGATGCAAACGATCCCCAGACGCCAGTCGATGGTCTGACCGAAAACGTTTCCGAATCGGCAGTCAAAACGATGGACCGTCACTCACCGCGTTAACCTCCGCGGAGAAAGAGGCTACGTCCGACGCGGTTGTCGATTCCGCCGTTGCCGACAGGAATAAGCCTTCCGGTGGGACGAAGGGGATGCGGATGAAAAGGGAGGCGGCCAATGCGTCGACTGCTGAAGCCACGCTCGAAGACGACCGTTGGAGGCAATGGCCTAAACCACATACGGTTTTGTTTCTCACCGGCGAACAGCACGGATATATTGAACCGTGCGGCTGCACGGGGCTGGAAAATCAAAAGGGCGGGTTGGCCCGGCGGCACACCCTGTTGAAGCAGATCGAATCGCTTGGTTGGAATGTTGTCCCCCTTGATGTCGGGAATCAAGTTCGACGCTACAGGCAACAAGCGGGAATCAAGTTCCAAACGACCGTATCGGCTTTACGCAAGCTAGGCTATCAGGCGGTCGGTTTCGGCCCGGACGATCTTAAATTGGATGTCGGGCTTTTGTTGTCCGAAGCGGCCACGGACAGGCAGTCGTCTGCAATTTGTATCCGCCAACGTGACGTTGCTGGATCCGGAGACTGTTGCCGTCGATTCGTATTATTGAATCGAATCAGAAGAAGATCGGTGTGACGTCGATCTTGGACCCTAAGACCGTTGGTCAAGCGTTGGGAGACGAGATCGTCGTCAATGAAGTTGTGGATTCGTTGAAAACCGCCGACGAACAGTTTGCCGCGCAAGAGTGGATTACAAGGTGTTGCTTTATTATGGCGGAAACAATGCCGAAGATGACATTCGCCAGCTTGCGCCACATCTGAAGAATATCGATTTGGTTGTCGCCGCGAACCAATTTGGTGAACCGACCTACAAGCCGCAACCGATTCCGGAAACCTCAGCACAACTGGTGATGACTGGTCACAAAGGAATGTTCGTTTGTTTGATTGCCCTCTACGACGACGGAAGTCCAACACAATACGCTCGGATTCCACTGACCGATGCATTCGGCGATTCGGAAGCGATGATGCAGTCGCTGGCGGATTACCAAGGATTCTTGAAGACCCTCGGTTTCGATGGCTTGGGTCTGAAGCCGATCCCACATCCAAGCGGTGGTAAGTTCATCGGTTCGGAGAAATGCGGCGAATGCCACGGCGGCAATGAGTATTTGGGAGCAAACGCCTCATGCATGCGACCGAGTCGTGGTTCATCCGCCGAACAGTCGAGGCGATATTGCGGCATTTTGATCCCGAGTGCCTCAGTTGTCACGTGACGGGCTGGAATCCGCAGGGTTATTATCCGTATGTCAGCGGGTATGAAAGCTTGGAGGCTACGCCTCATCTGGTTGCCAATGGATGCGAAAATTGCCACGGTCCAGGTTCGCAACATGTCGCGGCGGAAGAAGGGGATATCGCCGCCGACGATGCCTTGTTGGAAACATTGCGAGCGTCGATGCGTCTGCCGTTAGCCAAGGCGCGCGAGCGCTGCATGGAATGTCACGACTTGGACAACAGCCCGGACTTCCATAAAGAGGGAGCTTTCGACGAGTACTGGGAACAAGTCAAGCATTATGGCAAAGATTGATGCTTATACCGTGCCTGGTCCGAATGATGCTGACGTCAAATGAAGCGAATCACCTCATTTCTGACCACGCGACGTTTATGTCTCATCATCGCTGAACGCTTCGGCGGTGATCTTCAAGTTTGTTGAAACGCTCTGAATGTCGTCGTGTTCGTCCAGCAATTCCAACAATCGAAGCGCCCTGCACGCCGTCAGCTCCGTCAACTTCCACGGTTGTCTGAGGCAGGCGCGTGACTTCGCTAAGTTCCGGATTTAGGCCGGCTTCTTCGAAGGCGGTCAAAAGGTCGCTGAATTGATCGGGTGAGCAAGTGATCTCGAACCCTCCCGAATCAATTTGTTGAAGATCGTCGGCCCCATTTTCAAGAGCAACTTCCGTGAGCTTTTCTTCGTCGATGTCGGAGGCGAAAACGAACAAACCTTGCGATCAAACAGATAGGCCACCGAGTTCGTGGTTCCCAGATTGCCACCATTCCGCTCGAACACGTTGCGCATTTCCGGAGCGGTGCGATTTCGATTATCGGTCATCGCTTCGCACAGAATCGCAACACCGCCGGGACCGTAACCCTCGTAGAGCACTTCTTCAAGATTGCCGCCGTCCAACTCTCCGGTGCCACGCTTGATCGCCCGTTCGATGTTGTCCTTCGGCATACTGACGGCCTTCGCGTCGTCGACCGCCTTGCGAAGGCGTATGTTGGTGTCGATATCACCGCCACCCATCTTGGCTGCAACAATGATCGCTTTACTTAGCCGACTCCACAGCTTTCCTCGTTTATTGTCAATCAGGGCCTTCTTGTGCTTGATTCCGGCCCAATGCGAATGACCCGCCATGATGTACCCGATGCAGAATTCGTGCGATTAATTTGCGGACTTGATCGAAAGCGTGCTACCTTGGCTTTTTCTTGGCCAACTTCTTTGTCGATGCCCGGCTGGCGGAAGTTTTCTTGTTCGTCTTCTTCGCCGATTTGGGAGTTCCTGATTGCTTCGACTTCTTTGGCTGTGTGGTACTTTTCTTCGTCGACGGTTTCTTTGCCGACGACTTTTTGGAAGCTTTCTTGCTGCTTTTGGACGCTTCTTTCGGACTTGCTTCCTGATCCGAGGCGTCTTCCGAAGTTTGCGCTGCTTTCTTGGAGGACTTCTTCGGCGATGGTTCCGATGCTTCGCCCGGCAACAGCTCCGGCGCGTCCGGGTTGACCGTGCAGATCAGCTTCTGAAGTTCAGGGTCTTCGGGATTCTCGGCGAACTCGAGCGACATTTGATGCAGCAAAGATGTAAACTCGGGGCCTTTGGCTTTCGAAATCGCGCGCTCGATACCTGGAGTTTTCTTCGTTTGCCGTTCCTCGTCGGAAATGATCCCGCAGTAATAGAAGATATCGAGTCCCGCAGAGTTCACGGGAATGGCGTGCCCTCCGAGGCCCTGTTGGACAATGTAGGCAAGGACAAACGGCGTCATCGCTGGAAAGTCGCTAAGGTCCTTTACGGTCTTTCCCAAATTCTGCTTTTTCATTTCCTCGATATCAAACGAATAGTACGTTTCAAACAAGGCGTGCAGATTCTTCTTCAAACGCGACGCGGCTTCAAGCGGATTGGCCAAATGGGGAAACGACTCAGCCAGCTCACTGACCGTTGTAACGCGCACCTCGTTCCAATCGAAATAGTCTTGCTCCAGCCGAGCAATCCCTTCATCAGCGGCATCCTGCGTGCCATCCTCCAGCAAACAAGCATACAAGAGCTGTTCAAAAAGATTGCGTCCCGCTGAAGGAGGCAACGCTTTGTATCGCTTTTAAGCAAACTATAAAGTTTGGTGATCCTTGCAGAACGATTCGTTGTGCTCATTATGTCTGTTTACAAGTGTCAATGAACTGAATGATGGCCGACCCGCGTTACAGATCGATGGTGTTGCCAAAGAAGGTCCTAAGCGTCGGAAGCGTCATCGGCTGTTTCATCAGCAGACACGTCTCGCTCTTCTCTCTCTTTACGGAGGTTATCCAAAATACGGCTGACTTCCATCGCATTGTCGACCCCACGATCGATCTTGAAAGTCAGACGCGGAGTATAACGAGTATCGATGCGTTCGGCGATCTTCGACTGTAAATAGCCAGCGGCGCTTTGCAGGCCCCGCAAACTGAGCGATTCCTGCTTTTCATCCCCCATCACGCTGATTCGCACCTTGGCGTTCCGCATGTCCGAATCGACTTCCACACCGATAACCGTGACATCTTTCACGCGAGGATCACGCAATTCGGTCAGGATCGATGTCGCGACCACTTCTCGAATCGCTTCAGCGGCTTTGAGTTGACGACGGGATGTCACAATGAAATCCAATTCGTTAAAGAAAACAGAATCAAACGGAATAAGACCAAACGCTCGGAAACCAAAGAACAGCAGGCGATCAGTCGAGCGTTCTGGCGAATTCTTCGATGCGGTATGCCTCGAGAACGTCGTCCTGCTTGACATCGTTGAAGCCGGCCAACCGAAGCCCGCACTCCATTCCACGCGGAACTTCCTTGACATCTTCCTTGTGGCGACGAATCGAATCGAGTTGATAGTCTCCGATGGCGCGTCCATCGCGATGCACACGAATGCGGCAGCCACGTTCGAGCATGCCTTGAGCGACATAGCTTCCCGCAACAACACCGACTCGGCTGATGGTGAAGACCTGTTTTACCACCGCACGACCGAGTTCGACGATACGCTCCTCCGGCTTCAATCGTCCTTCGATCATCGCCTTCAGGTCGTCCGTCAATTTGTAAATTACATCGTAACGGCGAATCTGGACATTTCGATCATCCGCCAAACCGCGAGCCGCTTCATCAGGGATGACGTTAAATCCGACGATCACCGCATCGCTGGCCGAGGCGAGCGTTACGTCCGCGACCGTGATGCCGCCGACCGAACGTTGGAGGACTCGTATTTCGACTTCCGGATGATCGAACTTCGCAATTTCCTTGTCGATGGCTTCGAGAGAACCTTTCGCATCGGCTCGCACAATCAAGTTCAGCTTCACCTTGTCTTCAGCTTGTCCTAAGCGTCCGTCCTGAAGCAACTGCTGGAAATGCTCGAAGCTTACCTTCGTCGTCACACCCGCCAGGCTCTGATTGCGGCTGCTCAATTCACGCGCTTCGGCGATCTCACGGGCTTCAGCGATATTGTCGAGTACGTGGAATCGATCCCCCGCGCCGGGAGCTTGATCAAGTCCGGTCACATTGACGGGCGTGCTGGGGCCGGCCTTTTCGATCGACGCGCCGGTCAGCGTGTCGGTCAACGCCTTCACCCGACCGTGGGCCGGACCACAGACGACGACATCGCCGACACGCAGTGTTCCGTTCTGGACAACGAACTTGGCAATCACGCCTCGATCGGCTTGTCGCTCCGATTCCAAGCAAACCCCCAACGCATCTCGATTGGGATTCGCCTTGTATTCATTCAATTCGGCGACCGTCAGCAACGTTTCCAGCAATTCATCCATGCCTAGACCGGTGGTTGCACTGGTTCGCACAACCTCCACGTCGCCTCCCCATTCACTTGGGGTCAGACCGTGCTCGGTCAATTGCGTCATTGCCCGATTGGGGTCAACACCGGCCAAGTCCATCTTGTTGAGTGCAACAACAATCGGAACCTCGGCGGCTTTGGCGTGACTGATCGCTTCCTCCGTTTGCGGCATAATTCCGTCGTCGGCGGCGATAACCAGTACCGCGATGTCGGTAACGTTCGCACCGCGAGCACGCATTTCCGTGAACGCTTCGTGACCGGGGGTATCAACGAAGGTGATTCGGCGTCCATCCTTATCAACCTCGTACGCACGAATGTGCTGCGTGATTCCTCCCGCCTCGCCAGTGACGATTCGTGTTCCGATCAGATAGTCCAGCAAACTGGTCTTCCCGTGATCGACGTGCCCCAAGAAAGTGACAATCGGCTGTCGAGGAACGAGTTCGCTTTCGTCGTCGGCGCGATCTTCAATCTTGAGAATCAGGTCGTCTTCGAGCGTCGTTTGGCTCTTGAATGTGATTTCGAGGTCAAGTTCAGCAGCGACCAATTCGGCGGTGTTCTGATCGATCTGAGCATTGATATTCGCCATCATGCCCATGCTCATCAACGTTTTCAGCACCTGAGCGGCACTGATACCAGCGGCCTCTGAAAAACTGCGTATCGTACATGGCAATTCGAGCACAACGTTTTCCTTGCGCGGCGCGGCGGTATTCTTGCCTGTTCGCGTAATCGTCCTGCGACGTCGCCGTTCCTCGTTTTGGTTCAACGATCGTTCGATATCGCGACGTCCGCTTCGGCGACCTTTGGTTCGATCGGCGCGGGCGCTGGCCATCCCGGCGATGCCTTTCTTCTTGCCTTTCTCTTCTTCGGCGTCGTCAACTTTCGCACCGCGTCCGCGTTCCGAACCGGTGAACGAACTCAGCGCGCCTCCGCCTGCTTTGCGTTTGCTGGACTCCGCCTTCTTCTCCGTTTCTTCTTGAACGTACTGATCCAGCGTCGTCTTGATGCCCGATTTGTGACCCTGGATCACGTCTTTCGAGAGCCGAATTTCTGGTTTTTGCGCAGGCGCGTCGCCAGCAGCCGGTCGCGCCTGGCGCGCGGGAGTCTTCGGTACGGCGGCGAGGTTCACCACAGGACCCTTCTTTTTCGAAGGCTTGTCCGAGGCATCCGAACCGGTGTCGGAAGATTTGCCGCCGCTGGGGCGACTGCGACCACCGATGTCGCGAATTCTCGACCCTGTGTTCCCCAAGATCGCCTCACGTCGCAACGGCGCATTGGGCGACGGCATCGTCGGCTTGTTGGGCTCAGCGATCGTCGCAGGGGGGTCGGGCGAAGGTGCTTCGACGACAACCGGTTCCACTGCGGGCTCTTGTTCGGTTATCGAGGGGGCTGGGTCCGGAACCACTTCTTCAGCCGGGGGCTTTTCAACCGGCTCGACTTTAGGCGGGATAACAGACGGTTTGCTCTTGCTCTTCAGATCGGCCAGCGGACCAGCCTTCTTAACCGCGGTACCCAACGGTCCCGCGCCACGAACAGGTCGCATCGCCTCCGGACCCTCAGGTTTTTGAACCTTGGGCGCAGCAGATTGGTTCAGGTGTTTCTTAACCTTTTCGACTTCATCATCGTCCAGACTCGCCAGCGCGGAGCCCTTGCCCGTCACTCCGACCTTGTTGCATATTTGGACAAGTTCCTTGCTGTCGATCTTCAATTCTTTAGCTAGCGCGTAAATGCGTACGGCCACGTTGAGGAATTCCTCTTGCTGGTTGGTATGCACTGGATCAGCGTAAATCGTGCTGATGAAGTGCTATTCTTATAATCGAGTTCACATTTTCAAGGTTCCTCCATGCGAAGCGGAATGCCTCGCCTGGGTCCCGTCATTAGCTGACTCTGTGTAACGAACAACCTGTTTATATCAATAATGAACACGTCTGATGTTATCTTGCGGCAATATTTCTCAGTTGATCTTACGACGTGGTCGCTCTAGGCGTTGTTCTCATCCGATTTCTCTTCCGAATCGTCTGCGGGTGCTTCGTCGCCTGAGTTCGACGCCTCAGCGGTACTATCATCTGAATCGGGACCGACCGTTTCGTCAATCGTCCCAGGGGTCACTTTTGAAGATTCCGCAGGTTCTTCAGTGACATCCGCCGACTCGGAGGGCTCGTCGCTGGACGCGTCATCCGCGTTCGCTTGAGCTTCGCGATCTTCCTTTCGCTTTTTTCGTTCTTCGCTGGCGGCTTCCTCCGCCTCTTCAGCCTTTGCCTCGGCTTGTTCGACGATCCGATCAACCTGTTCTTCGGTCAATCCGCCCATCTCCATTAATGCCTCAGGCTCGATCACCGATAGGTCATCATACGACAGATAACCTTGTTCGACCAATTGCTGAGCCAAATCTTCCGTCATCCCTTCGAGCTGACTGAATCCCGTAACCGCCCGTTCAATCTGCTCTTCAAGTTCCGATCCGGTCATGATTTCAATGTCCCATCCGCAAAGCTTACTGGCTAGGCGGACATTCTGACCTCGACGACCGATGGCAAGGGACAATTGATCTTCCTGGACCAGCACAATCGCTCGTCCAATCATATTACACAACAGCACTTGCTCAATTTCCGCAGGCTGCAACGCGTTTGGAATCAAAACCTGCGCATCCTCGCTGTACCGGACAACATCAATATGTTCACCGGCTAGTTCCTCCCGAACGCTCTTGATGCGACTGCCACGATAGCCAACGCACACCGCAATCGGGTCAATCTGGGTATCGGTGCTGCTGACGGCAACTTTGCTGCGATATCCAGGCTCGCGGCTGATCGAGTTAATCGAGATAACTCCCTCGGAAAGCTCGGGGATCTCCTGCTCGAACAGACATTTGACCAACTGAGGACGCGTTCTGCTGAGAACCACGCGGACACGATTTCCGGTCGCGCGGACTTCAAAGACGACGGCTCGAATCCGTTCGTTCGCGTGCAGCGATTCGCCAGGTATCTGCTCGCTTCGTGGCAAGATTGCCTCGACATTTCCAAGCTGAACGGTGGCAACCCCTCCGTCGGACCGCTGGATCACCCCGCTGACCATCTGGCCGATTTGATCGCGATATTCACCCATCAAGGCATCCCGCTCGGCTTCGCGTACCTTTTGAATGATCACCTGCTTGGCGGTTTGAGCACCAATGCGACCGATTTGGTCCTGATCGAGCGGCTCTCCGTTAAGTTCAGCGTGGATCTGCCCCGAACCGTGATCAATTCTGACAACTATGTTCGCGTCCTCGCCATAATGTCGACGCGCAGCGGTCGCCAATGCGGATTCAATGGCTGAAAACAGCAAATCAGTGTCGATGTTCTTCTCGCGATGAAGCGAATCGACGTATCGAAGTAGATCCTGAGGATTCATGCGACGGCGTAACCGATCGGTCTGGTATGTACAAAAATGCAGCCCGAGCGTAACACACCCGGGCTGATGGCTAATTGCTTAGTCGGGTAAACCAGCAACGTACCCGTAGGAACCTCCAGTGTCAACCAATATAGATGCTCTAAGTTGCAGGACGTCCAAGGTTTCCGTCATTCGGCCTCGTTCGGTTGCTCTGCAACGATACGAATCACGCCGCCAGCCTGCCCATTCTTTGCAATCCCCCCAAACATCAGGGGATGATTTGAGCGTCGCCTGAACGTTTGCTCACTAACCGTTCGCAAACCTTCAAAGCTTCGATTATCAACCGCCGAGGCATTTTAATTTGCGGTTTGAACGGCCCTCCGAGCATTCCTGGCGACGGTTCGTGCGGCTTGTATGAATGATGACACCTTATCGGGCGGAATGTCTTTCGCAATTGGGCAACATTTTACTTACGCCGTTTATTTTGTCCTACCTTTGGATAGCTGACGTGAAAAGCACGTCGGCCCCTTACTGAAAGCAGCTTCAGACAATCGGTCGATAGGCTTTGGCGGAAGTCATTGAAGAGTGTTGCACGTTTGCGTTGGTTGCTCGTTGCATCCAATCAAGTTCCCACTTCCAAACTTTCATTGATTTGTGAGTCATTTGCGATGAAAAAGAATGCGTTTACCCTGATCGAGATGGTCGTTGTGATCTTAATTCTCGGAATCATGGCGGCCGTTGCCGCTCCGAAAATGTTCAATACCGCCGAGACGGCTGCCGAGAATGCGACCCGGTCGCAGCTCAACATCGTCCGCAACGCGCTTGAACTCTATGCCGCCGAACACGACGGTCTGTACCCCGCTCCGACAGAATCCCTGCCATTGGAAACGATGTTGACCAAGTACATCAACGGTGCTTTCCCCGCCCCTCAGGTCGGTGCAACGAAAGGCAGCAAAGATGTCCTTGTTGTCACCGGTGTGGCGGTCGATGCGTCGGCCAGTGTTGATGAGAACGAAGCGATGGGCTGGGTCTACAACAGCGACACGGGGAAGTTTGTCATCAACTCAGACGACGTCAGTTCCGACGGTGTCACGACACTGAACGTTTGGTAAGCGATCGCCAAATCATGCCCTTCATGGGCGCTGTTTATTTGCACGGTCTTCCGATACCAACTTTGGGTGAGAAAAGTCTGATGGACGACATAAGAATCCTAGTCGCCGAAGACGATCCTGTTTTTCGACGAGTCATCGTTTTCACATTGAAACAATTGGGTTTCGTTGTCGATGCCGTTAGCGACGGACACCAAGCGATTGAATTGCTCCAGCAGGGACGATATGACCTGCTGGTGACCGACCACCAGATGCCGCAATGCTCTGGTCTGGAGTTGATCGAACGTCTTCGCGATCTGCAGGCTTATGCTCAATTGCCGGTCATCCTCTGCACCGCTCGTGGTTTGGAGCTTGACAAACGGACATTGCTTGAACGCTACCAGCTTGCCGACATCATGCATAAACCGTTCAGTCCGCGATTGCTGGCTGACAAGGTGCGCCATCAAGTTCAGCGCTGCGAGGCTAGCTGTGCAACGCATTAGCATCCAGCGTTACCGCAACATGTTGTCGCCACGATTGTCGGTCAAGATTGGTTGCATCGTCGTCGCCGCAACCGTCTGCATTGCAATGGTGGTGGCCACGGCGGCCTCTGGACCCGCATGGCTGCAATCGGCTCACGCAATCCAGCTTTTCTGGCTGCTGCCGATTCTGATTGCCGCTTTTGCCGGACTGTTGTCGATGCGGGCCTGCCGGGTCGCCACCAGCATCGAATCCGAATTGCTTCGGGCCGGCGAATCGGGTTCCTGGCGAAAAGCCCGTCCGCTCGTTTCTTCGGGTCCTCTGGCCGAAGGCTGGAACGCGTTACTGGAGCAGGCGTGCGGTCGCTCGCAATGCGCATTGCCCGAGTCCGAGAATTCCGGACATTTGACGGGGACGAACCATCTGATGGCAAGGGCCTTGCGCAGCTTGCCGATGGGGGTTGCGATTACCGATATGCAAGGGAGCATCCGCACCGCGAATCTTCCCTTGGTCGCTTTGGTCGGGGCCGAGGATATCGAATCGATCGAGCAAACCAGCATTTACGAGACGCTTTCGCTGACGTCGCTTCCCGATTCGCAGGATGCGGAAAAACGCCTGGACAGCAACGCCCGATCGGTGACATTGCAATTGCGGCGAGGCGCGGAAACCGGCGACGGCGTGCTGCGTGTCACTCGCAATCGACTTGCCGGACGCGATGGTGACGCCGATGGTTTCGTCTGGTTGATTCAAGACATCACCCAGCAGGTAATCTCTTTGGAGGCCCGTGATCAGTTTCTCAATACGGCATCGCATGAACTGCGCACTCCGTTGGCGAACCTGAAGGCGTATGCGGAGACCTTGGCGATTGCCGAAGGAATTGACGTCGAACAACAGAAGGAATTCTGCAACATCATCAACGATGAATCAACGCGATTGGCGAGGCTTGTCGACGAACTGCTCGCCGTTGGACAGATGGAAGCCGGTTCGATGGTCCTCAATCGCAGCGACATCGAGTTTTCCCGCGTCTTGCAAGAAGCGATCGATTACATCCGTCCCAACCTGGAAAAGAAGCATCAGCATCTGGAGGTCGATATCTCACCGAAGCTGCCGATCTATGTCGGCGACAAGGACAAGTTGCAGGCGGCGATCATCAATCTGCTGGGCAATGCGGTGAAGTACACACCCGATGAAGGGGAGGTCAGGTTGCGGGCGTCTTGCACGGAAGAAGGCTTGTGCATCGAGGTTCAAGATACGGGCATCGGAATCTCCGCGGACGACATCGACAAGGTTTTCGATAAGTTCTATCGCGCCACCGACACTCGCGTCGCCAACGAAACGGGAAATGGTCTGGGGCTGGCGTTCGCTCGCGAAATCGTCAGACGTCACGGTGGTGACTTAACCGTGCAAAGTGAACTGAATTCGGGGTCGACGTTCGTGATGCTGTTGCCCGCTCAGGAGAAACCGCGAAACGCCGGCAGGAGAGTGGAATGATTACCGTTGATCGGCACGGAACGATCGAGGTCTATCGTCCCGATGGTGCTTTGAAAGCGGACCTGTTGGCCGAACTGAGCGAATCGGTTGGCAAATCGATCATGCAGGGTCGTCCCTCGATTCTGATCGACCTTGCCGATGTGATCCTGCTGGACAGTTCGGCGCTGGAGTGGTTGCTGGACGTCGACCGCCGTTGCGCGCTGCGCGGCGGAAACTTGGTGCTGGTCGGTGGCGGCGAATTGATTTGCGAGATCCTGCATTTGACCGGTGTCGGTAATCGATTGTTATGGTTTGACGATTTGGCGCAAGCGATGGAGAGCTGTATCTGATGGATTCCGCAATCGACAACCTACCGTATGTCGGCAAGAGCGGACGCGCGATGCATCGCAATTTGGCATCGCTTCCGCTGGGTGAGCAACTCGTCGCGGCGGGAATGCTGACCCCGTCGGAACTTGACACCGCCCTGCAGGAACAGACTTCGCGAGGCAAGCGACTGGGAGAGGTTCTGTCCGAACTCGGCTTTGTCGAGGAAAGCACGCTGCTGCCGCTGCTGGCTGCTCAAATGGACGTTCCGGCGGTTCGGCTTCGCGAAGGCTTGGTCGATCCGGAAGTGGTGAAGTTGATCCCACGTGAAGCCGCCGAGCGGTTGGTGGTGCTGGCTCTGTTCCGCGTTGGCGACGAACTGACGGTGGCGATGGCCGACCCTCAGGCGCTGGATAAAATCGATCAAATCACGCGTTTGACGGGCTACTGCGTCAGGCCGGTTCTGGCGCTGCAGGGGAATATCCAGCGGCTGTTGCAGCGATGCTACGAAGAGGACTTCTCGGTCGACGATGTCACCGCGTCGGTCGATGTCGACGCCATTGAGTTGGACGATCAAACGATCGACCTCGACCTGCACGGTGTCAAGGAACTGGCCGAAGGAAGTCCGGTCGTCAACTTGGTGAACTACGCGGTGATTCAAGCGGTTCGCCAAGGGGCTAGCGACATCCACATCGAACCGGGCCAAAAGAACACTTCGATTCGCTTTCGCGTGGACGGCCAACTGCGCGAAGTGCTACGACCACGGAAGGACCTGCATCCGGCTATCGTCTCCAGGATCAAGGTGATGGCGAAACTGGATATCGCCGAACATCGAATGCCACAGGACGGAAGAATTCATGTTCGCATCGAGCGTCGCGAAATCGATCTGCGTGTCAGTACGTTGCCGACCGTTCTAGGCGAGAAGGTTGTGCTGCGCGTGCTCGACCGACAATCGATCACGTTTGATCTGAATCGCTTGGGTGTGCCTTCGACGCAGTTGGAAGGCGTCCGTCGCATGCTGAATCGTCCGCACGGACTAGTGTTGGTTACCGGGCCGACAGGCAGCGGGAAAACCACCACGTTGTACTCCGCCATCGAATTGATCAAAGGCATTCACCGCAACGTGGTGACGGTGGAGGATCCTGTGGAGTATCAACTGGAACTGATCAATCAAGTTCAGGTTCATGCTGATCAAGGGATGACTTTCGCCGAAGCTTTGCGAAGTATTCTGCGGCAAGATCCCGATGTGATTTTGGTCGGCGAAATCCGAGACGCTGAAACGGCCGAGGTGGCGATACAAGCCGCCCTGACGGGTCACTTGGTGCTCAGCACGCTGCATACCAATGACAGTGCCGGAGCAATCACGCGTCTGCAAGACATGGGAATCGAGAACTTTAAAATTTCGGCGGCCGTCGTGGGGGTGATCGCTCAGCGCTTGGTGCGCACCATCTGTCCGCATTGTCGTACGTCGCACTACCCTCCGGCGCAACTGCTGGCGGAACTGCATTATCAAGGCGATGTGCGACGTCAGTTTGTGCGTGGTGCCGGTTGTACGAAGTGTTTTGATTCAGGATATCAAGGCCGCAGGGGAATCTACGAGGTGCTGGAACTGAATCCCGCCTTGAGAAGCGTTATCGATTCGACCGCCGACGCGCAGGCGATTCGACGCTGGAGGGAGGAGAACGGATGCAGTTCCCTGCTGGATGAAGGTTTGCGATTGGCCGAAGCGGGAGAAACGAGTCTGGAAGAAGTCGGGCGCGTCGCTTT
This sequence comes from Pirellulaceae bacterium, assembly GCA_041399105.1. Taxonomy (GTDB): domain Bacteria; phylum Planctomycetota; class Planctomycetia; order Pirellulales; family Pirellulaceae; genus Rosistilla. The sequence continues at coordinate 34,332 of JAWKTL010000041.1, forward strand.
GTTCGATTAGCACCCGGCAAGTTATACCATGCTTTGTCCAACGGGACCGAATTTGAGTTAATAGAAGATTTAATGTCCGGCGTTCTATCCAACGAAACGATCTTTCAAGACCTGACGGATGACGAGCATCCGTTGATGAATCGGTACGATTCGGCACCCCTTACCGGACGCGTTCCCAAAGCACGTGTGTTGCTCGCGTTGAACCAGATCGCCGTGATGAGCAGTAACGGGATCGATCTGGCGGAGTCGATTCAAACGGCCGCCAACCATACGCATCACCCGGTCCTTGCCGATCAGTTGTACCGCATTTTTGAATCGATTCATTGCGGGCAGAGCGTCTCTTTCGCCTTCGCCACATACGGCAAGAGTTTTCCCGCGACGTTCGCTCCCATGTTGGCGGCGGCCGAAGCAACGGGGACGGTTCCCGAATCGTTACAGCGGATGGCAGCGATGATGCGCAGCGATCTCCAGCTTCGCAGCAGTGTCTCTGCGGCGTTGGTTTACCCGATCATTTTGATATCCGCATCGGTGCTGGTGATGCTGGCCGTCGTCTTCGGTGTTCTGCCCCGTTTCGCGGTCGTCTTCGAGCAATTGGGACGTCCTTGCCCGGCGTTCACGCAACTGTTACTGGATGCGGGAACGTTTGGTCGCCAACACGTTGGCTTGTGTCTCGGCGGACTCGTCCTGACTGTTGGTGCCTCCGTCGTGCTGGCTCGGTATCCGCAGGTGACGTTGTTGCGTGATCGGGCTTTGTTGTATATGCCGATTCTACGCGAGGCCTATCGCCCTCTGTTGGCGGGACGCTTGTTCCGCTTGATCGGATCGATGATCCAAGGAGGTGTTCCGCTGCTCGATTCGATACGATTGGCGAAACGGTCGTTCAACAACCAGTTGCTGCTTAATTTGCTGCAAGACGTCGAAGCCGATCTGATCGATGGCAACTTGGCGAGTCGCTGTATTGCAAAAGCCGATTTCTTGCCGGCCGAAGCGGGGCAGATGTTGGCGACGGCCGAACGCACCGGGCGACTTGCGGAAGTCCTGTCGGATGTCGGAGCGTTTTATGAAGAAGAGGGCTCGCGTGAACTGAAGAAGTTGGTCGGTTTGCTGGAACCCTTGATCATTCTTTCGATGGGCGTGATGGTTGCGGGGATTGTGCTTTCCATCATGCTCCCCTTGCTCGACGTCTCCACGACGCATTAAACGACCTATAGTTGAATAATCGGCTTGGTTGACGTTCCGCCAAGCTCCATCGGTCACAACCTTCCCGTAGACGAATCGATTCATGCCCACCAGTTCATCACGAACGCGAATCACACGCTTGCTTCGTCCGAATCGGGTGAAAGGATTGGGGATCGATATCGGCACATCGGGGATCAAGATTGCGGAGGTTTCGCAAGGACGTCACGGCCTGCGCTGGCTCAGCCGCGCCTACCATCCGTTTGAACAGCCTTGGAACGACGAGGGGCTCGACGCCGCGGAACTGAGCAGTCGTCTATTGGATCAACTTCCTCGCACGGTCGATGGGGTTCCTCGGGACGCGACGGTGTCTTTGCCCGCCTCGCTGTGCGTGGCTCGGATTGTGCGTCGGCAGGATGCGAAAACGGTCGGAACGCAGATGCACAACGAACTCGGCCCGGACGCCCAGTGGTGTGCGTGGCAGGTTCCGGGAAAGCAGCCCGAAGAGGAACATCTGGTTGCGTACGGTCTGCGTAGCGATTTTGCTCAGGCGGTAGGCCACACGTTGGAACGTTGCGGATATCGGTGCGTGCGGATTGATGCTCAGCCTTTCGCGCTCTATCGATTGCGAAACCTCGATGCGATCTCGCAGCCGGCCGTCGACGGCGTCATCGATTGGGGATGGCGAAGTTGTGTGATGATGCTCGGCACCGACAGAGGCCCCGGCCTCATGCGTGAACTGCCACGTTGCGGACTGCGCGAACTGGTCGAGAATGCGGCCGACCGGATGAACTGCACGGTGGAGGCAATTTTGGGCGTTCTCCGTCGATCGGAGGAAGTCAAATCGGCGACCGACTCCGGGCGGCGCACCAGCGATCAGGCGCGCGATATTCTCGGCCCCTGGATCCGGCGCGTTGCTCATGAAATCGATCAAACGCTCCGTTTTACCAAACGTATTGGCTGCGTTGGTTCCACGCGGTCGCTGCTGCTTGGTGGCGGCGTCGGCAGCTTGCCCAACGTGTCGACGATGCTAAGTTCCGAAACGACACTGAACGTACGACGCTGGTGTTGGCTCGGCGAAAAGCGGTTTCGAAGTTCCGCATGGTCCCCGCCCGACGCGATCCACGCAAACGCATTCTCTTTAGCGGCAACCGACTTGATCGAACCGCCCGTCGCTTCGGACGTCGCCGAGCGATCCGCGGTTGTGGCGCACTAGGAGATTCAAGCCGATGCAACATACCGTTAACTTGATGCCGCTCGCCTTTCGTCGACGTCAATCCGCAAAGCAGATCCTTTGCGGTTGGGTTCTGATCGGATTCCTGGCATGCATCACGATGCTCATGCTTTGGCTGGTTCGAGACCACGGAAATACCGACGCTGAATTGGCCGCGTTGGAAAGAGAATCGGGCCCCGTGATTGCGATGCAACAAAGGACGCTGTCGCTGGAGAAGGAACTAGCGCAATTGCGCAAGCGATCTGAATTGCTGGATCGGCTCCGCCCTCACGATAGCGCCTTGCAAACGATTGGCGCTGTCGCCGCGGCGTGCGCATCCAGCGAACAATCGATCCGTGTCCAAACGCTCGAACTGATCATGAACGACAAGGTTCGTCTGCAGCCGAAGCAGACTGACGCAAAATCGGGAGACTCCGAATCGACGCGGAATTCCGCGAAGCTCATCATGCAACTGCATGCCGAAGTCGATCAGTCGATCAGTCAAGTTGTCGGTCGCCTTGAAAAGAACCCGCGATTCGGTCGCATTGAACTTAAGAACGCCAGTGGCACGCGAGACGAATCGGCTCGCTTGGTGGAACTGCACAGCGAGATTCAGGTCGGGGGAGGAATCGAATGAGTCGAGACCGAGATGGCTGGCGGACTTCAGAACGCGCGGCGATTCATTTGGCGGGCATGCTGTTCGTCGTTCTGGCTTGCTTTGGCCTGCATATATTGATGTTTCGTCCCTCCAACGCCGCGATGGCGTTGCAGCAGAAGCGACTGACTCAGCTCCGATCGATTATCGATCAGAAACCGCAATCCGTTTTGGACTATCAAAGCGCGATGGAACAAAGCAAGGAGCTGAAGCTTCGGGTCGCTCAGTTTCGGAAGCGACTGCCCAAACAACCCGACGTGAACCAGTTGTTGAACGAACTTTCGTCGACCGCGCGAAGACTCGACTTGAAGGTGCTGGCGATTCAGCCGACGCAGCAAACGTCCGGTGAACTGGCGTCCGCTCAGCATGTCAAACTGCGGATCAGCGGCACCTATGCATCCGTTTGTCGCCTGCTGGATCAGTTGCGGGAACTCCATTCAGTCACCTGGGTCATCGGGATCAAGATGTCGTCCGACGCAATCGGTTCGCAATTACAACCGGTCGAACTGGACATGGCCCTGCTGTTCGCACCCGAAAGCTCACAGGTCGGTCAAATGCCGATTGAACCTCGATTCCACCGGAGCCATCCACGTGACCACGCGGCAAGAAGCCTATCGAAAAAAACAGCAGATGCGTCAAAAGCAGGCGGGCGTCCTCGCCTTGCTGTTTGTCGGCGTCTTGTGGTTTCAGTTCGGTCGCGGTTCCAAACCCGAACCGACAACACTTGCCAAGCCAGCGTCAAAAAAGGTGGCGGCGAAGGAGACATCGTCGGACGACTCAGCGTCCGGAAACCTGAACCACGAGGGCCGAACTGGTTTCGTCGCAGTCGCTGCCACGATTGGATATCGAATCGATTGTACAAACCGACCCATTCGTGATCGCCGTGCCTGAACCGACGCAGGTCGTCCCCGTTTCCGAGAAAGAGATTCCGCTGCCATCGAACCCGGTCGCCATTTACAAGACCTCCGATGGTTGGGCGGCAATCATTGATCGCCAAATCGTCCGCCAAGGAGACATCTTGTCGACCGGACATCGCGTGGTTCACGTCAGCCACGAAGGGATTCAGCTTCAGCATGCCGGCGATCATCCGTCGCGTGGGCGGCAATGAAAGGACGATTCGCGTTCTTCGCGGTTGGCAACAGGCTGCCGACGTGACCATCAAGCTCGCGGATGATACTGCCTGTGAACTTTTTGCAAACGACTGTGGTCAACATGCGTATAGATCTGCGTTGTTTGAATGTTGGCATGCCCCAGCATTTCTTGTACCTGTCGAAGCCCAGCTCCGCCGGCTAGCAAGTGGGTTGCAAAACTGTGGCGCAGGCTGTGCGGACTAATCTCCGCCTGCACGCCGACACGCTGTGCGTATCGTTTCACAAGCCGCCACAATTGAATCCGATCGAGCGCACGGCCACTGCGACTCAAGAAGAGATGATCGGGCGTCTCAGCGGCAAGTGCAACCAGTTTAGGACGCGTCTGTTCAACGTAGATTTCAATCGCTTCGATGGCACGTCCGCCCAGAGGGACCATTCGTTGTTTCCCACCTTTACCTTCGCATTTCAAATGCTTGCGTTTCAGATCGACATCCTGTAGACGCAGGCCGCAAGCTTCCGATGCGCGGCAACCGGTTGCGTACAAGACCTCCAGCAAGGCGCGGTCTCGCAGCCAATAACTGTCCGAACGACGAGGGGCGACCAACAGCGCGTCGACTTGTTTGGGACTGAGAACGCCAGGCATTCGCTGCCACATTTTCTGCGTCGTCAGCAGTTCGGCGGGATTGTCGCGAACCACCGCTTCGAGTTGCAGGTATTTGTAAAACGTTCGCAAGGCGACGACGTGACGCGCCACCGTCGCCGGAGCCAGATTGCGACGGCTGAGCCAGGAGACATACTGAGACAGATCAGCGATTTTCAAAGTCGGGATCGCACGATCGCCAAGCCATTCCAGAAAATGGCTCAGATCGCGGCGGTAAGCGTTCACCGAATTATCCGCTAGGTGGCACTCATTCCTCAGATAAGCGATAAAATCCGTACAATAGGACTGGCTTCGTCCATCGGAGGTTTGCGATGGCCCACGCTCTTTGAGTTGCTGAAGTTTCGTCTTGCGCGCCATAATGCTTCCCAAGGATGAATCGATTCACGGCGTTAGCCCAGGACTCCTTGCATACATCGTCCTCGAAATAGCGTCAGCAGCAGGTTTCTGGGGATTGTTCCGGATCATTGGCCGAATAGAAGTACATTCAAACGCGAAAACCGTTGACCAAACAGAGGATTCGGTTTCAACATCCGGCTCAATTCGGTTATTCTTGAGCATTGAGGGCCTCGCGGCAGAGGCGTCCTAATATTTCATTCCCGGCGTACCAGAGTTTGCAAGAAGATGATTTCACTGTTTAAAAAATGCTTCATCGCTTCGATTTTAATCGCGGGATCGCTATATCTTGTTCAGCCCGTCCAGGCGGTGATTACGCGACAGCAAAACATCGAATTGTCGGTGATCGAAGGAATCATCAAGAAGGCGGGAGAAAACTATACCGGCGGGAAATTTGAAGAGGCCGGAAAGTTGATCGAAGAGGCGCAGGAGCGTTTGCGAAAACTTGTCTCCGAAGGCGACCTGCAACTTTATCAGAAAGCCGAATCGAAGTTTTCTCAAATCGGGCGAGCGCACGCATTGCTCGAACTCGAAGGCATTCGACTGGCCCCCTTTCGCAAGCCGCAGCCTCCGCAACCGATGAAAGAGGATCAGCCGAACAAACCGGAACCGACCCCCGAACCGACGCCAACGCCGAATCCAAATCAGGGCGGCGTCAGCTTCACAAAGGAAGTGGCCCCGATATTGGTTAAGAACTGCGGGCGCTGTCATGTGACGGGAAACCGGGGAGACTTCAGCATGGCCGATTATGCGACACTCATGAAAGGTCCCGACATCGGTATCGTTGTCAGTCCCGGCAACCCGGAAGGGAGTCGTTTAATTGAAGTCGTTCAGACAAACAGCATGCCGCCAAACGGCAACGGTATCCCGGCGGCGGAACTGCAGAAGTTGGTCACCTGGGTCAAGGAAGGGGCGAAGTACGACGGGACGGCACCGGATATTCAACTGACGACGTTCGCGGGTCGGACACCGGGACAGCCTCCTCGGACTCCACCAGCGGCGATTCGTCAAGCGACCGGCAAAGAGACGGTTAGCTTCGCCAAAGATGTTGCATCGATTCTCGTCCAAAATTGCAACGGCTGTCACATTGACGCCATGCAAACCCAAGGGGGATTGCGAATGGATACATTCGCGCAACTGAATCGAGGTGGGGACAGTGGATCGATCATTACGGCCGGCAATGCCGATGCAAGCTTGCTAATCAAACGATTGAAGGGGGAAGAAGGAAATCGGATGCCGGCTGGTGGGCGTCCCCCTTTGTCCGACGAGCAGATTCAGTTGATTAGCACGTGGATCAAGGAAGGGGCGACTTTGGATGGCCGGGGACCCGATCAACCTCTTCGCATTATGACGGCCTTGGCTTGGGCTCGCGACGCGACGCACGAAGAACTTCAAGAACGTCGAATCGAAATGGCCGATCACAATTGGGCCGTCGGCAGCCCCGACGAAGCGCCTGGCAAGGTGGAAACGGAGAACTTCTATGTCGTCGGCAGTGTGGGGCCAAACACGTTGAAAGCGGTTGCCGATCAGGCTGAGGAGGCATTGAAGAACGCCAAACGATCGTTCAGCGACCGGAGAAGAAAGACAGCAATTTTCAAGGGACGCCTTTTGATCTTTGCCTTTCCACGCCGCTATGATTACAGCGAGTTTGGCCGCATGATCCGAGCAGCAGAAACCTGCCGCAATCGTGGACGGAACATTGGCGACACGGCCGGTCTGGATGCCTACGCGGCGATCGTTGTATCGCCAAATGACGAAGATGAACAGATCAAGAATCGTCTGATTGGACCATTGACCAGTTTGCTGATTGCTGACTTGGGCGAAGTCCCGCATTGGATCAGCGAAGGGGTTGGCCGCGCCGCCGATCGCCAAGCTTGGTGGGCGAGAGAATGAAGTGGTGGAAAGCTGGAACTTGAAGATGTTCCGACCGCGTTGGCCTCGTTCTCAAAGCCTGAGCAGTTGCTCAAAAACCAGTTGCCCCCCGAACAAGCCGACCTGATTTCGTTTGCGGTGGGTCAATTCATGATCGATCGGTCGTACAAGCCGAAGTTCGATAAGCTGATCGATCAGTTGGCCGCCGGCAAAGACTTCACGAATGCGTTCGCGGCGGCTTATGGAGGTCGCCCGGAAGATTTATTGACGGCTTTTGGACGCTGGTATCAGGCCAGCGGTAGTCGTCGCGGTCGTTGATCCACCGGCCAGAGATATGGTGCGTCAGGGACTGTTTCGATGATTCATCAATGAAGGTAGCAACGGTTTTATGGAAGACTGGATTGAAGAAGGACAGAAAGCTCCCGCGTTCAATTTACCCAGCGATCAAGGAGGCAAAATTCGCTTGTCGAGCTTGAAAGGCTCCCCCGTCGTTTTGTATTTCTATCCGCGGGATGACACTCCGGGCTGTACGAAGGAAGCGTGCGGCGTTCCGCGATCGCAGTGATGAATTAAAGAGAAAGCTTGGTGCCACGGTTCTGGGGGTCAGCACGGATGGCGTTGCCTCGCATGAAAAGTTTCGGTCGAAGTACGAGCTGAATTTCCCGCTGTTGGCGGATGAAGATCATGCCGTTGCCGAAGCATACGGTGCATGGCGAGAAAAGAACATGTACGGCAAGAAGAGTATGGGAATCCAGCGAAGCACCTTCCTTATCGATTCAAAGGGAAAAGTCGCCAAGGTTTGGAAGCGTGTCAAAGTCGACGGACATGACCAACAGGTTATCGACGCGATCAAAGCGCTTTCCAGCAACGGAGATTAATCGAGGCGTGCATGCTAGCTCAGCGAGGCCTTCCCCTATCGACGTATGATTTTTGGGGGGGGCGTACATGCGGTGCCACTTTGAGGTGCATCCATCGTCGCGGTACAATCAGAACTCATCGAATCTTTAACAATGATGCTCAAGGAAGTACCAATCGACGATGACTCGATTGCCATGACGATTCCGCTGCTGACCTGAACGTTTCTCCACCCAGCGATCAGGGATTGATCGCGCATCGAACCTACGGCGATTCGACAACAGCCGATGGCGATATGCTGGGCGGTGTTCGCGGACGTTTGAAAGGCGATTGAAGTTCAGGAAGGGACGTCAGGCATACGGATCATTCAACAGGAACTGCGATACAAGACCTCCTCCGAAACGCAAAGGGGGCACCGAAACGCAAAGTGGTCAGCGACGGTCTTACTTTTGGTCAATACGGATTCGGAAAAAGATTTCCGAATTCCATTTCGAAGAGCCCAGCGTACTTGGGGGCCAGCCCCCAAACCCCCGAGATTTTTTGAGGCATCGCGAGTGGTGTTCGATGTGACTTTGTGTAGCATGAGACTGCTCGGTGAAACGGAGGTCGGCTCTGGTGAGAACCAACCGGCCAAGGGATAGCCGAGTCGATGGTGCGTCGAAAAACGCAAAGCGGTCAGGCCCAGAAAACCAATGAATGGCACTGTTAAGCGTACGTGTCTTACGGGCAGCAGCTTATGAAATTCACCCTGCTTTAGGGTAGCATGTTGTCGCGGTAGGCACGCTCTTCTGGGGCAGCTCGATTGGCGCAGTGCGGCTGGCTTGCCGATGCGCGTAACGATACCACGAATTCGCTGATCACGAATTTTGGCGCGTCTTTAGCTGTGCATCGTGGAAATCGGTTTCTCCTATCTTGGCCCTGTTGCAGAGCACGCTTTTAATGTCTCTCTTACGTGCATGTCTTGCGAAGTTCCTCTCGCAATACAGAGCGAGGTTTCTGCATCAGTTTGTATGGCTTTTGCCTGCGTTTGAGGACACGAGGTTCCAGTCGGCCTGGACGGTTACCGACCTCACAATCTGCAATGTTTTTCAGTATTGATAGTAGGTATTTTGCAACTTGCGCTGCCGCGATCAATTCGTTGCCGAGAGCATGAAACGAGGCCAGCACGAACTGACAAGTACTCGTGAAACTAATCTGCCTTGGTTGCTTGTCATGCAGCAGCGCCGCGGAGGCCGCCGTCGTTCGGATTAGATTATAAGCCAGCAGTGTTGTCCACAGTTCGCGGCGCACCATTTCGGGTGACTTACAACGAACGTGATCCAGATGCAGTGAGGTCTTGATGCTGCGAATATCGAGTTCCGAGTTCCAACGAAAACCGTACAGGTCAGCGATCTCTTGCTTCGTGAATTTTTCGGCATCAACCAAGGTGATGATGATGTCGATGCAGCGAGATCGCCGACCAGGGATGACGATGTTATATCGTATCTCACGAAGCTCAAGTGTTTCGGGGATCGTTTCGTAGTCTTCTTGTTCCATCCAGGTTGGGCGCTGAGGTCGCGTCCAAATGATCACATGATCGTACTTCCCAAGTCGTCGTCCTCGGCGGAAATCTGAATGTCGCAAGTGGTGCTTTCGAGCGCACGAGTGTGTGCCCTGATTCAGGAGTAACGCAATCATCATAAACGAACAGTAGTACCGGTCCATCACAGCGATGTCACCTGGATTCAAGCTCTTGATTATTGATCGCAGGATGGCCGTCTCACCAGTCTCTTTTCCGGCGTATGGAGCAATTGCCAGGTCCATGATCGCCGCGGTCGCAAGTGAGAGGATTGCTACCGCTCGAGCCATTGGAAAACCGACACCAGGTTCTTGTGACTTACTTTGGGGGTAGGCTTTCTGATTCTGCGCCGTATCGGGCATCGTAAATGTGAAGCCGTCGATGAGTTTCGGATGCATGGCCTTCCAAAGCCAGCTTTCAGCGGCTTGCTCTTCGAGCTCCTTGGCGACTTCATTGCTGAGTTCATGCAGCGCCTCTTCGCTGAGCTTTGCACGCGCGACGCAGTAGTCACCGGTGTCCTTGGTGGGTACGGGCTTCCCCGTGAGTTGGCAGTGAGAGATGATGCAAGCAACGGCAGATTGACATGCCGCTTCCTTCCCACATCGCAGCACCTGGCCCAAAAAAGCCCACAGCACAACGACTGTACTGTAAGAACCGTTCATGCCGAAAAGGCCGTCGTGCTTCGCGAAGATCTCACGAATGCGTTCCGCTGGCAGCACGCTGTCGAATGGCAAGCCGTCGGTTGACAGAAACGACGTCACAATCTGGCCGAAATCGCGGCTGCGTCGATCCGGCGGATTTGGTATTGAGGAGTCCATAAAAACCCTCCCTGGTTTTTACACGCACCGTGTAACCAAGGAGGGCATTACTTTTATAGCCAAGACTGGGCAAACAGATCAACCCACATCTAGGCCGTGACGAGATTTTTCAAAAAACAAGTCCCGTGTCAATGGGTAAACTGCGCTCGCATAGAATCTTAACAGTGCCATTCGGGCCAGGAAGTATTTGACGAAGCTTGGCGATTATCAATGGCTCATCAGCGCTTGCCAATGCGCGAAAGACGACTCCACTCAATACATCGTCAACAAGTGAAGCATCATCGGTAATCACCGCATCTTCGGACATAGTGAACCTCCAAGCCGAATTGAAACGACAGATATCGTATCACAGTGTACTGGCAACCAACACATGGGTGTGAAATTCGCCCACAACACCAATGTAAGCTATGTCGCAATGTTGGGGCTTTGCGCTCGACGAGTTGTCGCGTGTGACAAAGTTTCGCAGTCAAAATCTACGACGCTAATGTGCGAAAACGCCGAGCAACTGGTTTGGCTTACGACTGGCGAAAGATCCTGCCTCACGTTTTTGCCGAATTTCGTCAATTGACAGTATACCGTATCCGATATACAATATAAGTGAGAAGGAGGTACCAAAGATGGCCAAAAAGCAGGAAATGAGAGTAATGAGCCATCACGAAAGCCTCTGGTTTGGTTGCATGGACAAGTTAAGACGCCATTTACGTCAAAGGCCGACAGGAGGCGGGCATGCTCTTACGCCTTCTTCAGGAAGGGGCAGCACCGGGCATGCCTCAGTCAGAACCACTGAGGGATGTTTGTTCAAGTTGCGGCGCTTGCGAATCCGCGACGCGAATCATAACTGGCGAATCATGTATCGGATCGATTCAGATGCGGTATTGATTTTGGAAGTCTATGCCAATAAGACTCCAAAGATCCCCAAGGCCGTCATCGGCCGATGCAAACGGCGAATGACTGAATACGATACGGCGAGTAAAGTAGCCGCGAAAAAGAAGACAGACGCAGAGGAAAGTAATAATGGATAGTTCAAAGCGAAAAGCAATCGAAGCTTCAGGCTGGAAGGTCGGAGATGCTGCCGATTTTCTAGAGATGAACGACGAAGAACGGCAGTTACTGGACACTCGGGTTGCGCTGGCCATGGCTGTTCGACAGCAGCGAGAAGCGTCTCAGCTTTCACAAAAGCAGCTTGGTGCAAGATTGAAAACGAGTCAGCCGCGTATCGCCAAGATCGAACGTGCCGCGTCTGACGTTTCAATGGATCAACTCGTACGCGCCCTGACAGCCGCTGGTGGAACCATTGTCGTAAAAAATACGAAACAGAAGGGGAATTCAGCGAAACGAAAAACCTTGGGCAAGTCCAACGTCGTGTTAGAGGTAAGTTCTGCGAAGTAGAAATCACAAAGACCGAAGGGCAATAACTCGATGCTCTCTTACAAACTAGAATGTCTTTGGAGGTAGAATTTGAAAATGCTTTGCATCGTAGATTTAAACAGGATCACGGTTCATGTGCAAGCGACTACATCCACACCGTAATGGTCGTTCAGGCTAGGCCCGTCGTGAGGTGCTCAATGCACGAGACCAGGCGAGTCAAATGAGCAGTGACGAGCAACTTGCGTTCTGGCGAGCGCTTCACGCACCGACGAAGTTGACTCCCGCGCAAAATCGGTTAGGCAAATTGATGCGGGGTGGAGAGCCTAAAGGGGCCAAGCCTCTTTCGGTTCGGTTCTCGGCGTCAACTGGCGTGCTCGGGGGCGGATCGTTGACTCAAGCCGAAGGCGTTTGACAAGTGAGTCGACCCAATCATCAGTGCCCAGCGGGCGTCCTCGTTGGGCACATAGTCGCACTGCGTCAAGTTCGCTTTTCGTGAGTGGCTCGTTAACTCGCTGGGTCCAGCGTGGCAGTCTTGCGAGTGGCCAAGGCGAGAGTAGCTTGGGCTCCGGTTCAGGCTTCTGAAGCCATCGCCAAAGCGAGCCCCACCGCCAGTCTTCGGCACGCTTGACCATGTTCGCTCGCAGTGCATTGCGTTCCACGTAGCGGCAAACGAGAAAGAAGTGGTCGTCATTCTGAACGGGAAAGCTCTTGTATCGTTGCTGATAAACATGCCCAAGTCCGCCCGTCTGGTAATGTGCGTGATAACGCATGGTGTGCGTACCGCCAATCCATCCCATGAACCTGCTCATTTCTCCGTCGACGAGTGGACGCAAAACCAAATGATAGTGATTCGACATCAATTGATAACAAAAAAGTTCAACCTCGTATCGCTGCAACCCTTCATGCAAGATTCGCTCGAAAGCGGCATAGTCTTCTGGTTTCTTAAAAATGTCGGCACGCAAGTTTCCTCGATTGAGTGCGTGATAGATGGCTCCAGCTTCATCTGCTCTGGGTGGACGCGGCATAACCTTGCTTCCAATATTGGTAAAGACAGTAGCCTACCACACTCTGCGAACACCGCAAAGAGGCCTGACCCCTTTGGCTCTGCCTCGCAAATGCTTCTCGAGCATCCTGACCGCCAAAACCCGTACGTCTTGGCCGGTGGTGCTTGGACGGTTCGCCTTGCGAAAGGGGCACGTTCTCTCCCTGTCTTCATCTGAGCGATCTCCGTTCGTTCGGTGCGTGAATGTCCACAGGGAATGCATTCTACAAGCGCCTCAAACGTCGCATTGCTTGTTTTCGTGTGGGTTAAGGGTCCGCATCAGACCTTGCGTGCCCCCTTGTCACTTTTCAATAGGCAGCCTGCGGGGTTCAGGCAGATGAGGCATAGTGGTTACGCACTTGCGTCGGGCCTGAATCGCTGAACACAGCAGATTATAACCTGCAGCAAGCGCCGTCGCGCGCGAACGAAGCTGCACCGATCTCCGGGTAGGTTAAACGTCGCGCCGAAATGAGGCGATTCGCTTCATTCACTGCAGAAGCATCATTCCAGACCACGCACGGTATAGACCACATGAGGTTCACAAAGCACTAATGCGATCGAGAATCAGTCAACAATGACCGACTTATCAGCGATTTGTACGAAATCATACAGAACCGGAGGAAATCGACGGAACTATCCAACGTTATCGGAAACTTAATGATTGTCTGTCGCGAATCGATTGCGCAATATGTTTGCCAGTGCTTGCGGCTTGCAACACGTTCAAGACGCTGCAACCGGCAACACTGCCTGCAATATGCACGTTGCGTGGTCAGAAATGAGGTGAGTCGCTTCATATAACGTGAAGGCATCTTTTCGGACCACGCACGGTACACCATCCGTTCGCGATGAGCTGCGCGAACAGTCCCTCCCTCTCTCAAGAAGGGATAGCTCAATGAAGAATGTTTCCATCCTCAGTCTTGTTGTGGCTCTCGCTCCTCACGGCATCGCTTTCGGCAAAAGAAGCGGTGAAGAGCGGCCCGGCTGAAGGCGACCGCATCGCGCCCTACGTAACCAAGTGCTGGTGCCGAAGCTGATGGCATCAAAAGAAGGACAAATCTTTGCTATCGTTGCAAGAATGGACCACGCCCTCAGGTCATGATCTTCACCCGCTCGACCAACAGCAAAGTCGCCGCCGATTTGGTCAAGAACTGGATGCCGCGATCACAAAGAACGAAGAATCTCAGTTGACCGCCTTCGTCAATTTGATGGGCGACAGCAAGGAAGACTTGAGCGAACAAGCAAAGGAATTGGCAGCCACCACCAAGGCGTCCAACATTCCATTTGTTGTTCCCAACGAATTTGAAAACGGTCCCGACAACTATGGCATCAACTCGAAGGCGGCGGTTACCGTCGTGATGGCCAACAAATCACAGGTTAAAGCAACCTACGCCATCGCTGATGCGGAAGACTTGGATGTCGACGCGGTTGTCGCCAACTTGGGCAAAATCGTTGAGTAGTTTCTCATCGATCGGTCAGAGTCTCCGGTAAGCCGGCTCTGACTCTAGACGCTTGTAACGATTGCGGTGCTTGTATTCAACAAGCACCGCTTTTTTCTTGCGCTCCTGCAAGCAATTGCGAATCAAGTCCATCATGACGCGATTGCTTCCTTTATCTCGAGATGCTTCAACCGTTCGCGCGACGAAAAATTGCAATGTCCGGATGTCTTTGACGGGGCAATCACTTGTCCCACGCATCAGGCTGCATAGAATTCCCGCAATTCAGCGATCGACTTGATCGCCTTTCCACGGTTCGCAGCGAGGTACTTTCATGCATCCATCACGACGGCGTTTTATGCAGGTTTCCGCCATGGGAACCGCGGCCGCGGCATTCGCTAGGCAATCCCAGGGCGAGCCGACTTCCATTTCACTGCAATCTGAATTCGAGACATCACAGCGGCAACGCCGAGTTCTGAAACGACTCAGCCCTCGCTCACTGCGCGCCCTGCGGTTTGCGGTTGACGAAGCGTCCGAATCGCGATGCAGTCACGTGGACACTGAATGTTTGTTGATCGGATTGTCTGCTGAAGCGGAATACTCTGGTGCGAGTTGGCTGGACGGGCTTGGCTTAACACTCGATGATGTCGCGGCAATCGTGAAACGTTTGGCGGGGACAAAAGCTTCAACATCGCAAGTGTCCAGCGGTCGCTTGCCGATTACGTCTCAAACACAGCAAATCCTCGTCGACGGAATTGCCCATGCCGACCACATGGGCTACCTCAAGGCACAGCCTGAACATCTGCTGCTGGGGATGATCAACCATCCAGACTCAACGGCCATGCAAGCGCTCCGCCAAATGTGGATCGACGTCGCTAGCATTGAAGACGAAGCGATCGCCTCGCTGCCGACGTGGTCCAGCGTCCATCATCGGTTTGATTGAGCCCCATTGGTTGATTGGCCATGGCAAGGCGGCACAGCGTCCGCCTTACGTTCTTCAGCGCGATAGCGATGGAACTTCAGGTGCCCGCGGAGAATCGTTTTGCGGCTGCGAAGGTGGCCAGAAAGCAAGGCAATCCGAGCATCAGCAGGAGCAGGGTGATCGCGGTGGCGGGGGCATCGAGCGCGCCGGCATCATCGGCGTTCAGGCTGATGACCGACAAGACGTTGTTCACCAAGTGGGCCAACATGGCTGGAAAGATCGAGCCCGCCGCATGTCGAACAAAACCGAGCCAAACTCCAATTGGAAACACAGCAATTATATGAACCGGGTCGAAATGAAATGTCGCGAAAAACAACGATGCCAAGATGATCGCCGCAGCAGCGGGAAGTCGAGCCGCGAGCCGAGTCTGCAAGTATCCGCGAAACAGCAACTCCTCACAACTCGCAGGCAGCCCGCCAACTAACAATAGAGTCACCACGAGGAAGCCTCCCTTCGAATGCTCGCGAAAGGCCTCCGACATTTGACGCAAATGTTCGCTCTCCTCAACAAGCTGCCCCAGCGCGATGCTGGTGATTAGGCCAACCAAGGGCGTCGCTATGGCCGCACAGCCCCACACCCACACAGGCCAGTGACCACGCACCAAACCGAGCCGTTGCTTCAACGATTCAGGTGAGAACCACGCAGCCGCTAGAGCGGGGATCAGAATGGCGACTTGCGATGGAATTAACAGCAGGCAAAAGCCAATCCGCGACTGGAAAATCTCGCCAAGCGTTGACTCATCAGGTGGACCGACGGTGCCCAGGACGATTGCTTGCGCTAGAAGAAGGGCTTTAAAGCTGGCTTGCATACTGAAAACGATGACCACGGCCAGGACGATCCACAATGTCCATAATCTTGGCTTCGGTTCAACAGCCTCCGCCATCACGAATTCAGCTTCAATCAAAGAAGCATCTTGATCGGCAGGATCATTGCCAGAAGGATCGAACGGTGACGGCGGCGGTTGCAAACTCATGATCTTATCCCGTTGAGAGGGGACGCTCGGGTCAATGAAGGAATCAGCGGTCCACGTGAATCGCCGGTTTCGGTTCGTCCTTGATAACGGATCACGCTTGCTTTATCCATGAGCCTCACGCCCAACCGTCCTGGTCGCCGTATTATACGTCGCGTGGTAAGAAATGAGGTGATTCGCTTCATTTAACGTGAAGGCATCATTTCGGACCACGCACGGTATAAACGCGTTCATCATTGATATCGATCGCGATCCTCACGCGAACGCCGTGCGTTGAAGTATTTGAATGTCCGCTTGGATGAGATTATGAATTCCCCCTACCCTCCCCTGCCCCAGTTAAAACCGCGAGATCCGAACAGCCATAAAGGTGATTTTGGCAAAGTGCTGCTCATTGGCGGCTCGCGAGGGATGGCCGGTTCGATTTCGTTATCGGCCAGCGCCTCGGTCCGGTCGGGCGCGGGATTGGTCACCGTCGCGGTCCCCGATCGCTGCCTGGAAACGGTCGCGAGCTTTGATCGCTGCTACATGACGATCGGATTACCCGACGACGCCAAAGGTTTCTATGAACTGGCAGCGTCCCGAATCATCAAACACGCGCAGTCGGCAACGGTCCTGGGATGTGGGCCTGGAATGCGGACAGGAATTGGGTCGCGTCGGATCGTTAGTGCTTTGCTCAGCGAAATCGATGACAAACCGATTGTGTTGGATGCCGATGGTCTTAATTGCTTGTCAAAGCTGCCGGATTGGCGGACGTTGATTAAAGAGAACATGATTCTGACACCCCACCCAGGCGAATGGCAACGGTTGTTGCCCATCCATTGAATCATCCGCAGTGACCGATCGCAATGACGGAAGAGCGTTTTTTCCAATGAAGGTTCGGTGCTGGATCGATTCGAAGTCGTCGCTGCCCCGGCACGGAGTTTTGTCTAAAAACAGAGAGGATACCCGATTTCACGAACTGCCCCAGCACGCAACGAGTATCCGACAAAACGACCATACCTTTCACGAACGATTTGAATCGATCCAACACCTTCGCATGACCTACGCCGCAAACTGCCCCAAGCAGCGGATCATTCCTTCGCCCATCGGAAACTCTAGCTCAGATTCGGCGATGAGCAAGAAAAAATCATGAACACAATCATCCAGCGTTCACCGATGACGATTGCTTGGCATGATTCCACAACGCCCGAATCTCAGCCAACAGGCTGGTTCGGATGGTCTGCGGTAAAGCGAGGCGGAAGGCAAACCGGCAACCAGACGCCGGTGGGCTTCGGGAGCGTCATGATACGGAAGACTGGGAAACAAGTGATGCGTGGCGTGATAACGTGTTCCCACCGGTCCCCACAATTCGGTAATCCATGCACGCGATGGGTAATTCACGGTATCCAACAATTGCGGATCTCGAAGGACATCGCGTGCCCATCTCCTTGCCATCGATGCGCCCAGCGTGCGGACGGCGTTCAGCGTAATCACCGATACACCGAGCAGGTAGCCCAAAATCCATAGGGGACTGACGATTCGTCCGGTCATCAAATAGTCGCCAAACGTAAACCACAACAACCAGATAAAGCAACACACTTCCTGACGGATCACCAGTCGCATCAGCTCCGGCGACGCATCGCGACGTTCGTAAAATGGATCGACAACCATTGTCGAGGCGTGCTTGTGAACCCAACGACGGGCCGAGGGAAACACCCAACACACCGGACTGACCAACAAGAAGCGGGCATATCCCAGAATCGGCAAGATCATGCTTTGCAAAATAAAACCGAGAATGTACCAACGAGACATGTGGGCCAATGGAATGTATTCGCCATCTTCGTCGGTTCCGTAGCTTTTGCGTCGATGGTGATCCAGGTGCGGCAAGTAGACAAACGACGGAATCAGGAATGGAACACCACACAAGATGTTCCACACGGGCCGAAAAAATCCCAAACGGTCTTCCGAAATGCGCGAGTTCGTGAATGAACATCGCACACCGCATGTAGAGCACCACGCAGACAACGAAGAAGACGCCGGCGCAGACTCCAAGCCAGCACCTCGCGTTGCGGGAAGATTTCCGGCATGAGCAAGATGGAAAACGCCAACGCATGCGCAATGCAAATGCAGGTCAGGAAGTCGAGCCAGTAGATCCACGCCTTCGGCTGTCCCAAGCCACGCAACAGCTTCTTCGCTTCGGAAAAGCGGAACTGGAGCGGTGCCTGATCCGCGCAACACTGACTGGCTCAATCGCTTCGGCTAACTCTTCGTTCGGCATAATCCAAGGCCTGTCGCACATGCACTCAAGGAGGTGTCTGCGATGACACAAAGATCAACGGGTCGCAAACACCAAGAACGATGTACAATGAGTGCTTCGCCGATGCCAAGACAAAGGCAGTCGGACACCCAATTGACTAATTTAAATTAGTCAAGCGAGGCGAATTCGACAAGTCTGAAAAGCCAATCGCTGAGGAGCAAGGCCACGCGGCGGATTTAAACGAAATGTAATTCGCCTTCCTTTTGCCAGGACCGGCGAGGAGGCTTGAAGAAGCAGGGAGGGGAAGCATATCCGACAGTATGCCGGTGATCAAAACGGGAAAAGACATGCCGCTTTAGAAACGAAATTCCAGTTGGCTCGTCAGTCCAATGAACGAGATCGAGTCGGAAACGTCATCGTAGTTGCCGATGCGAACGCCGTCGACGTATTCTTGCATGTTTAAGGTATTGAACCAAGCTTGCGCGGTGTAGCCAACGGTTGCCCGGATGCATCCTGAGTCGTTTTGCCATCCAACGCCGATGGCCGCCTCAAGGATGGGAGTGATGCGAACGTCGTCGTAACGGTTGGCAACCGTGCCTCCCCCCGCTTGATTTGTTTGCCGATAATCACCATTCCACTCTCCGCCAAGAAAAGAGGCGCACCCTTGGTGTAGCACAACATTCCCGAAGCGCAACTGCGACGCTCGGCATCGATTCCCAATAGCAAGCCGAATCCATCGAAATCGATTTCCGTACCGACGCTCACCAGTCCCGTAGCGACCGAAACATCTTGATTCGTCAGCAAGGCTTGCTGCATGCGACCATAACGCATTCCGGCGGACCAATTGAAGATCGTCGTGTCGTGGTGCAAAACAGCTTGTGTCTGTAAAACGCATCGATAAAGTTGTATTCAATGCTCGAATATGCCGTGGCCTGTAAGCTGTCCGCCCCGGTGGTCGCGGTTGAAGGATGGATGACTGTCGACGCGATGATATTGCCGTTGTTGCGAGACAGTCCACCTTGCGAATTCCAGACCAGTTTGCGTATGCGGCCACAAAACTGGTTGTGTCGGTGTTCGCCAACGAGAAACCAACCCGAAATCCTGGGCCATATCGACCGAGGGCGACCAACCGGACCCGTCGGAAAGCGTTCGGTGTGGCGTCATTTTGTTCAATGGCAAAGATCGTGTCGGTGTTTCCTGGTTGCAGGAACAAGAATTCTCCGATCAATCCCGTGCGGTGCCCACCATGGTTGCAGCCCGCGAGCGACCGCGCCACAATCGCCTGGACATCCTTTGGTTTGGCAGATGCCGCAGACACCGCAGTGTCCATCGCACGGGCCAGGACAATCGCAAACGACGTTGTAGCCGACTTGATCGACGAAGTCCTCAGCAAGTGTGGCTGGACCGATGAGGATGCTGAAGACCAGTGTGAAGCCTATGCTTTTGATCCGGTTAGCCATCGCGATTTGCTGTCTCCGAGTCGGCGAATGCTCCGATGCCACGCATGGCACAGCGGATTCCAAGCATTCAAGTTCATCATCTTCGTCGGTAACCGAGCAGTGCAAGCCGCCCGGTCTGTCATCCGAAATTTGCAGGTGCTACAGAACTTCGACCCGAAAGATAGGCTGCCAGCAGAATAAAAGGCATAAATAGTAAAGTCTCCCCAGACTGCCCGCCTTTCCAGCGATCAAGCTTGCATTTACGAGGTGCTGCTAGAACCGATCCGAATACCCACAGACACGCAGCCAGCGCTGTTGGCTCACGGTTTTCGGATAGGTTCTTATACCGTGCGTGGTCCGAAATGATGCCTTCGCAATAAATGAAGCGAATCACCTCATTTCTGACCACCCGACGCATAATCCGAAGGTGACTGCCGCGGTTCGCGTCCGCTTGTCATCAGCGATACCACCACGAGCGTAATGAACCCGAGCGGGATTGTCACGATTCCAGGCTGGCTGAACGGAACGAAGGCATCGGCGGGGTCAAGGCCATAGACCGCTTGATAGGTATCGCCGCTGAGCAAGACCCAGGCGAGCGAAGAAATCATGCCCACGGTGACGGCGCTGATGATCCCCTGCGACGTCGTTCGCTTCCAGAAGAGCAGCATGATCAACGACGGTAGATTCGCGGACGCCGCAATACTGAAAGCCCAGCCAACGAGGAAGCTGACATTCAATCCTTTGAATAAGATGCCAAGCCCAATTGCGATTGAACCGACAATGATCGAGGCGATTTTGGCCACGCGTACTTCTTCGTTGCCGGAAAATTTGAAACCCAGTGACGAGACAAGCAAATCGTGCGTGACCGCTCCGGCCGATGCGATGATCAGCCCGCTGACCGTTCCCAGTACCGTGGTGAATGCGATCGCGGAGATGATTGCGAACAGCCACTGATTGATGCTTTTGGCGAGCAACGGCGCGGACATGTTGTCGGTGGTGACGTCCAACGAACCGCTGACCATCGCTCCCAAGCCGATGTAAAGCGTGAGGACGTAGAAGAAGCCGATCGCCGCGATCCCGACGATCGTACTTTTGCGAGCCGCTGCTTCGTCCTTGACGGTGTAGTAACGGATCAGAATGTGTGGCAACGACGCGGTGCCGCAAAACAACGCCAACATCAACGAAAGAAAATTCAGCCGGTCAATTGGATTGTCGCTACGGATTCCGGTGAACTTACGTCCTGGACGCAAAACCTCGGAGCCCGAAACCGGGATCGGATAATAGACCGTGGTCTTCGAACCATCCGATTCCACCAGTTTGTCTTCGCCCCAAAGCGTCACCTCAGCGGTTCCCAGTTCGCGAAAGAACGACAACATTCCGAGAGGTCCGGTTTCCTCGCGGTCTCCCGCAAGCTGATGGATGTAACCGACCGGATGCAACTCCGGTTCGCCCTTTTGAACGCCCTTGAGCATTCCGTTGACCAGCGTTTCGCCATTCAGATTGATCGTCAACACTTGGCTTTCACGCAGCGTTGTCGTTTCACCATCGCTGTCGATCCGCCAGAACGTTACGCCGCCATCGGGCTGTTTTGTCCGCAGATAGGGTCGATCGGCCCAGACATCATCCGACGGCAGCACTTGCGAGTCTTGAAACGCGGGAGTCCCTTGAACGATCTGGTCGAGCGAACTGCTGGCGGGGAACGGTCCCAAAACTTGGAAAACGTGCCCGTCGATCCCTCCCTGTTTTTCAATGAAACCGCGTTGCAGGATGACATAAGTGAGGACCCCGCTGAAAACCACAAGCAACGATCCTTTCAGAAACTGGACCCATGTTGTGGAAACCATCCCCGCGGAAGTGACGATGCCAATAACCGTCGCACCCACAAGCAGCACGCCGACCCAATGAGGAAAGCCGAGTAGAGGTTGAATCAGAACTCCGGCACCAACCATTTGTGGTATCAAGTAAAAGACGCTCACAACCAACGTGCTGATGCCAACCACAAGCCGAATGCCACGTGAGTGAAAGGTGGAATTGAGCGCGTCGGCGAATGTGAACTTTCCGAGCCGTTTCATTGGCTCGGCAACGACAAACAGCGCCACGATCCAACCAGCCAAGTAGCCGATCGAATACAGGAAGCCGTCGTATCCTTTGAAGGCGATCATTCCGCAGATGCCAAGGAACGAGGCCGCCGATAGGTAGTCGCCTGCAAAGGCGACGCCGTTGACGAACCAGGGGATCTGCCCGTGCGCGGCAAAGAACCCTTCCGACGACTTTGCTTGTCTTCCTAGATAAAAGCTCAATCCAAGGGTCAGTCCGACAAACGCCAGAAAGACGATGACGGCGATGGTGGATGGTTCGTAAATCATTGTTCATCCTCCATCGACGAGGCGTCATGGGATCGCTCGGTCTTGCAAAGCAACCCGTAAAGAAGGGCCATCAAGAATGCGCCAATGATTAAGACGAATCCGTAGCTGATTGCGAGGTTGATTCCCTCGATTGGCTGCCAGTCCATTGAATCGGGTGACAATGCATTGAGGAAGACGAAACCACCATAAAGAAGGAGGTAAACGAAAAACAGGATCAGGCCGATCCGTGTATTGCGTGGTTGCATAGCGTCGGGTCAAGTTGTTGGCGGGAATCGGAAAAGTCAGGATTGTAGTCCAAACCGCGTTCTCGTGCTTGCAAATGTGCCGCTGCTTTGGGCACTGTTTATCGTTCGCCGCTTGAATGGCATCGACAAAATGTCCTATTTTGCGCATTCCACCCATTCCATTCATTTTGATAGCGGCGCAAACTCTGCTTTCGTGCAAGGCGCGTTGGGCGGCGATGCGCCCTCTGAATAGGCTTACGGGATGTCGCACTTTTCCGCATTGGAGATAAACCACATTGAAAAGCATTCAGCAAGCCGAATCCTCAAATGATTTGCAGACGAAAGATACCTGGGCGTTATCCGACGCGCGAACGCTGTTTATTTCGGACATTCATCTTGGCAGTCGCTTTTGCCAGGCCGAGCGATTGCTGGGCCTGTTGCAGCGATGTCTCCCTCAGAAAATCTATCTGGTGGGGGATGTGATCGACAACCGCCGGATGAGTCGACGCATTCGTTGGACGCACGCCTCAAGTCGATTGATTGCTCGGCTGTTTGAATTGAGCGTCTCGGGGACCGAAATTTACTACACGCCGGGGAATCACGATACCTTCCTCCGCGATCTTGCCGAGAACTATCGCTTGGTTGAAATCCGCGACTCATTTGTCCATCAATGTGTCGACGGCAAGCGACTGGCGGTTTTGCATGGTGATCAATTTGATTTGGTGGAAAGCAAAATGCGGTGGCTCTCGGTGATGGGCTCCTTCGCCTATGAAGGGTTGCTGGCCGTTGATCGCGGCGTCAACTGGATTCTGAATGCCTTCGGCAGCCTGCATTTTCCGATCAGTCGCAATTTGAAATTATGGACAAAGGCGATCGTCCAAAAGAAAAGCGGCTTTCACGACGCGATTTGTCAGTTCGCGCGAAGTCGCGACTGCGAAGGCGTTGTGTGTGGCCACATCCATAAGCCGGAAATCGTTCAAATCGAAGAGATTACCTACATCAATACAGGCGATTGGATCGAGCACTGCACCGCTGTGGTCGAATGGCCCGATGGACGATTACAGATGATCCACTGGCCCCGTCTTTCCAGAAACAACGTCGACGAACCGACGTATCATCGGCTTCGGTCTGCGACCAAATAGGCGTCGACTCGAATAAACGTCGTTTCAAAAAAGAACCCACGATCCAACTTCCTTGGAGGATCGTGGGTTCAGCATTGGAAAAAATGGGAGGGAAGTCCGATTCACCACGTCCTTGTCGTTGGCTGTGACTCCCTGCAGCACCACCCCCCAATTTCAAAAAAGTCCGAACACTTTCATCGATTGTTTCGCCGGTGCGAAAACAGATCCGATGTTGAATAACTGTCGTCTCCGTAGCGAATCAAGACCATGAAATGAAGTGCAATAAAACACATTCATCACCCACGTCAAAACGAAGACGCCGACGTCCTTAAAGTGATTGCGATCGCAGTGAGCGGATGCCCACAAATGCATGCTTGGCGGAAATGCCAAACCGCAGCGGAGACGTTATTGTGTCGAAGTGCCTGGAGGATTGCTGTATCTTTGAGAATCACAAATCGGGTGATTTGGGTTTTCCAATCCGAGCATCGCAGCACGTCCGCAAATGAAAAGAGATGAAAGAAATGAAGGAGGACATTCCGCGAGATCACCTCGTCGGTTTGTCGCAACTGTGCATCATTTTGCGCGTTGCGTCGACCTTGTCAAGCAACCGACTCGCATCTGGACTGTTTTTTTTTCGCGATGGCTTGCCGAACGCAAGCTCCCGTTCAAATAAAACCTTGCAACCGTTAGAATTTTTTGTTTCGCGTGGTTTAAAATATCGGGCGGTCCACGTTCCATTTGTTCCCCCGTTTCGCGGATATACAACTTAAAAAGCCGACACACATCAAGTCGTTCATTGTGAACCAGCTTGAACACGCCTTCGGGCGGAGCTTATCTGTTGCCTATGGATTTCACCGAACACAAACCAACGGAAGTCGATCCGAAAGCGTTCTGGACACAGGCGCATTTCGATCGCTGCGTGGCCTTGCTCGGTCCCGCGGTCTGCCATCGATTGGGGATCTTTGCCTTGCCGGAAGGCTTTGTTTTATCGGTGATTGTTCCGGTTTACAACGAAGCGAAAACATTGTCGCACGCGATCGACAGGTTGCGTGAAACGGGGCTGCCGCTGCAAATCATTTTGGTCAACGATGGCAGTACCGATGGCAGTGACGGTGTGCTCGACCGCTTGCCCGACGCCGACGATTTAACCATCATCCATCACGAACAAAATCGGGGCAAAGGAGCCGCGTTGCGAACGGGTTTCAAAGCCGCCCGCGGGGACTTCGTGGTCGTCCAGGATGCCGATCTCGAGTATGACCCGAACGATTTTCGATGGTTGTTGCAGCCCCTTCTGTCGGGTGATGCGCAGGTTGCGTACGGAACAAGGTACGGTCACTGCGATCGTCAAGTTTCTCCGTGGTGGCATCAAGCGGTCAACGGACTGATCACCGGGCTCTGCAACTTGGCCATTGGCTTGCGATTAAGCGATGTCGAGACCTGCTACAAGATGGTCCCACGCGATGTGATCCAAGAATTGATTCCGCATCTGAAGGAAAATCGATTTGGAATCGAGATCGAGCTGACGGCAAGGCTGGCAAAACGGAGGCTGACCTTTACCGAACGACCGATTCGATACCGTCACCGTTGGTACGACGAAGGAAAGAAAATTGGCTGGAAAGACGGGGTGAGCGCCTTGTGGTGCATTGTCAAATACGGGCTGCTTGCTCGCCGCAAGTGATTTTCAGGCAAAGACTTACGGCCAGCAACGCGAAAGCGATCGCGGAAACCTGTTCAATTCATCGAAAAATTGCTTGACGGCCCCCAGCATCAAGCTTTACGTTGAAAGAACTTATCTTTTCTCAGCGATTGCCGCGGCGGTTGTTGATGGCGTGTGCTGCTGACCAAGGAGGCACCGAAATGTTAATGCAAACGAAATTGAAGCTACTGACGGTTAACCCCGCTTTTCTTCAAGAGATCAAGGACAGTAACCAGGAGCTGTGGGACACATTGCATGCTGTCCGGCAGTTATGCGATAGCGATCAGTCGCGCGCCGATGTGGCCAGAGGATTGGTTCGCCTACTGAACGAACTGCGAGATCATTTGTCGCTGCAGTTTGCTTTGGAAGAATCGTATGGCTACCTTGAGGGGCGGTTTCGGTGGATCGCCGGATCAGTGATACCGCAGCTCGCCAGGTCGCAGCACTGTCGATTGTTCCTTCAGTTGGCCGATTTGTGCGAGCTTGCCGAAGAACTTCAGTATCGAGGTTTTTCCTTGAACGAAGTCGCGGGACTCGTCGAACAGGTCGAATTGTTTGATCAATCGCTTCAGCAACACGAGCGTTTGGAGAACGATTTGATTGAAATTTCGTTCTACGATGTAAGATAGAAGTTTCGTCCCTTCCGTTGAAGCGTGGAAACGGCGGTGGACGTTGCCGGGTCAGCCAGATTGAGAGGAGCCGCAAAACGATGCTTTCACAAACCGTTTGTCGTCCGATGGAAATCTTACTTGTTGAAGACGGCCTGCTCGATGCGCGCGTCACAATCCTGGCGCTTGGGCGATGCAGCATTCATCATCGTGTCACGCTTGTTCGCAGCATTGAAGAAGCCCGCGAATTCGTGCGGTGCGAAGGCGTGTTCCGGCGGGCTCCGCAGCCTGATTTGATTTTGCTTGATTTGCTGCTCCCCGACGGCAAGGGGACGGATCTTCTGCGAGACTTGAGACAGATGCAGGGGCTTGCGGATGTGCCCGTCGTCGTCTTGACCGCTTCGGGTGACTCCGAGAATCGATCGATCTGTTCGACGCTCAGTGTGGACGATTTCATTGAGAAACCAGTCGACGAGGAGAAGTTTTTGCGCGTCGTCCGCGAACACAAACGCTTGCTTGTCTTCAATGCGCGGTCGACACGGGACAACGTCTTCGCCCCCGAAGCGGTTGTCGCCCAATGAACCATGCGCGCCAGGTGGCTGCTTCGGATCGATGGATTGCGATTTTTATTGTTTTGCTTGGCGCTGCGGGATGCCATCTGCAGGCATCTGAACCAGTTGGGCCACGCGACGAATCCCAAGCATCAAGTATTGATCGTGATGGTAAAAATACCCAGACGCGCCGACCTGATGGAACAGGAACGGTCGATGTTTCCGGCGAACTGAAACAATGGCACAAGGTGACGTTCACCCTCGATGGTCCCTTCGCCCATGAACTCGATCACCAGCCGAACCCGTTCACCGACATTCGTTTTGATGTCGTCGTGACGCATGAATCGGGAAGTCCTCGGTATCGCATACCCGGTTACTTCGCGGCGGATGGCGAGGCTGCGGAGACCTCTTCGGTGTCGGGGACTTGCTGGCGAGCGCACCTGTCCGCCGACAAGACGGGACGTTGGGATTACGTCACCGAAATCTATCGCTTCCCAAACGCGGCGATTATTTCGCCAAACGAATTGGAGACGCCATCATCGATAAAAGGTGCCTTGTCCCAATTCAATAAAAGCGGCTCGTTCGTCGTGAAGCCTTCGGATAAGTCCGCTCGCGATTTTCGATCGCATGGTCGTTTGCAGTACCAGGGGCGGCGATACCTTCGTTTTGCTGGCAGCGGGGAATACTTCTTGAAAGCTGGAGCGGACTCTCCCGAAACGCTGTTGGCCTATGTCGATTTTGATGGCACGGTTGCCGGTAAGCCAAAGAAAGCTCCGCTGAAAACCTACTCGCGTCATCTAAGAGATTGGCGGGCGGGTGACCCAACATGGCAGTCCGGCAAAGGCAAGGGCCTCATAGGAGCGATCAATTATCTGTCGGAAAAAGGATGCAACGCCTTTTCCTTTTTGCCCTACAACGCCGGAGGCGATGGGGACAACGTGTGGCCGTTCGTCAGCCGGGATGACAAGCTTCATTACGACTGCTCGAAGCTGGATCAATGGCGGATCGTGCTGGAGCACGGAACGAATCGGGGAATGTACCTGCATTTCAAGATGCAGGAAACCGAAAATGATGACAATCGAGCTGCGGGGAAACCGCGGAAATCGAATGTTCAGGTCCGCGAGTCGCTCGATGGCGGAGATTTGGGAGTCCAACGAAAGCTCTATTGTCGAGAGTTGATCGCACGGTTCGGACATGCTCTTGCGCTAAACTGGAATTTGGGGGAGGAGAACACGCAATCGTTCGAGCAGCAAACAGCGATGATCGATTACATTTCCGAAGTTGATCCCTATGATCATCCGATCGTCGTGCATACGTTTCCCAATCAACAAGATGCGGTGTACGGAAAGCTGATTGGAAACCGTTCAAAGCTGACGGGCGTTTCGCTGCAGAACGATGGAATCGAAAAAACGCACCGCGACACACTCCGCTGGGTCGAGCGGAGCACGGCGGCGGGCAAGCCTTGGGTCGTGGCGTTCGACGAATCGGGAACGGCGGCGCACGGCCAGTGTCCCGATTTGGGTTATCAAGATTTCGACGGACATGATTCCGACGGCGACTTGATCTACAACGAACACGATGTGCGTCGCAAGACGCTGTGGGGAACGTTGATGGCCGGTGGGGCGGGTGTCGAATACTACTTTGGATATAAGTTTGTCGAAAATGATCTCTTATGCGAGGACTGGCGAAGCCGGGATCGGAGCTGGGATTATTGTCGCTTCGCACTCAACTTCTTCCAGGGTCAGCACATTCCATTTTGGGATATGTTCAGCAATGACCAATTGGTTGGAGTCTCCGCCGCCGACGCCGAGCGGAACAACGAAAGATTTTGCTTTGCAAAAATTGATCAGATCTATCTCGTTTACTTAGCGACCGGAAAAACGACGAAGTTGGATTTGTCCGATGCGAGTGGCCTGTTTACGGTTCGTTGGTTCAATCCGCGCGTCGGCGGAGAGTCCGTGAAAGGTTCGGTGGCGACCGTTGCCGGTGGAGACTGGGTGTCAATTGGCAATCCCCCTTCCGATTTGAATGAGGACTGGCTGGCGATCATAAGCCGCTGATGTGAATGGGGCGTTTCGGACCACGCACGGCGTAAAATGGCTTTCGG
>JAWKTL010000042.1:0-60813 GCA_041399105.1 Pirellulaceae bacterium
CCAAACGCTGTCTCAATTCAACTCCCATCGCAACACGAATCGGTGCTCCGGACGAAGTGACCGGCACTCCGCCGGGCGGCTTGATCGCCTGCAGGTCTTTCAGTAACCGCCCGTATGGCCAGTCGCCCAATGCACTGGCCACCGGCGATGTTCTTACGATGCGGACGATGTCGTTCCCACCTCGCCGCAACAAGACCGTGCCATTGTCCAGCGACAGTCCATCGATCCTCCCACCGATCTCAATTTCACAATTCCCAGCGGCGATGCGAACCGACTTCCCAGATTTCGAGACCGTCAGTTCCTTGACAATGTCGTCGCTCTGAACGATGCGAATGGGCACGTCATCGACTTCGCTTTCGATCCGCAACGTCCCTTTGTTCCATTCGAGAACGACCAGAATCCCGCAAAAGAGTAACAACCAAAGAAACACGCTGGCCGCAACGAATTTGATCGACCAGGAACGTTGCGACGCCTTCGAGGCTGCTTCGATGATCGGTTGAGGCAATTGATTCGCATAGCGTCGAACGGCCGCATTGGCGGATGAAACTGGAGTTAACAACGATGCTAGTGGGGTCAACAACTGGGTGTGGATCGAGTCTCCATCGCGGTAGCGGATCGACAGGTAATCCATCCGCATGGGATGCGTTAGACGCGAGTAATGCCCGATCGAAACTTCTTCGATGCACGACAACGGCACCGTTTGATGCAGTCCACTGTTGTATGCCCATTCGATGGTTCTATCGGTCAGACGAATCTTACCGCGTTCCCCAAACGGCCAGACGTGACGACCGAAGAGGCTCTGTTGATGTTCTGGACTGGAGAAGACGCACTTGGACCACTGTGAGAGATCGGTCGTCACCATGTCGCTGGACTGAAACTTTGGGGTCATGGGCAAGTCAAACTCCAAAGGCTGTTGAACATGTGCCACACATCTCTCAAGGAGGTCGGAAACTTCCTGCGCGGAATCAAAACGGTCTTCGGCGTGCTTGGCCATCAGCTTCCGAATCATTACGCACAGCCAGTTCGGGATGTTTGGATTGGTCTCGCGGATCGCGCGAGGTTCTTTGTCGGCAATCAACCGCAGCACGCCAAAACTCGATTCCGCTCGGAAGGGAGGATGCCCCGTACACATCGCGTAAAGGACGCTGCCCAGACTGAACAAGTCACTGCGATGATCAATCTTCTCGGCTTGCGCCTGCTCGGGGGACATGTACTGCGGCGTTCCTGCAATCACACCGCTACGCGTCATCGACGCATCGTCCACCGCTCGGGCTAATCCAAAGTCGGTGATGGTGACGCGTTCGACTCCTTGCTCCAACAGGATGTTGCCGGGTTTGATGTCACGATGAACGAGTCCCTGTTCATGAGCGGCGGCCAGACCGGCGGCAACCTGCGTGCCGATCCGCAAGATGTCGACCAACGGCAAAGGACCTTCAGCGTCCAGTCGTTTTTGAAGCGATACGCCCCGCACATACGGCATCACCAAGTAAGGCAACGCCTGCTCGTTGGATACGCCATGAATCGCGATCACGTTCGGATGCAGCACCGCCGCCGCGGCTTTTGCTTCCCGGGCAAATCGCTGCCGGGCAGAACCGCTGGCCGCCAGATGCGGAGCCATGACCTTCACCGCAACCACGCGATCGAGCGTATGATCACGAGCCTTCAGAACCACGCCCATCCCGCCACTTCCGACCACACCGGTAACTTCATAGACGCCGATCCTGCCCAGAGAATCAGGATCGTCGGTCGGCAAAGTTGCGAAAGCACTTGATCGATCCGCGCGTCGCGCGACCGAGTGGTCGAGACGCCGACTTCCAGGTCCGATGAATCCTGATCGCCCAGGCATCGCTACTTCTCGCCAGCGGAATACGTCGGCAACTTGATGTTCGAGCGTTTCGTCCACAGTCTTCGCACTCGTCCAGATGGGCGGTCAGTTCCCGCTCCGCCTCTTCGTCGCTCAACTCTCCACGCACGAACGAAGAAAGTCGGTTGGGATCACAAACGTGCTGGTTCATTCTTCTGAAGCCTCCATATCAGCGATCTCATCGCGCAGCCGCTGCATGATTCGGCGCGGTGTAGATTGTCCCGAGAGATTTCCCCAATTCTTTCGCTGCCGCCTGATTACTCATCCCGTCGATAACCGTCAGTTCAAACGCGCGCCACGTATCGGCCTGAACATCTCGCTGAACTATCCTTGCCGCTTGCAGATAGAGTTCACGGCGATACTCCCAATCGATCAGCGAAACGGTTTCGGGATCGGGCTGCCGCTGCTGAGCCAACAGTTCCTGAATCGACGAACCACCGGCAGCCCGGTCTTTGGGAGCGCGAGACAAAGCATTGATGATCGCGTTTCGTGTAACTCGGCGCAACCAATGACGAAAACGGGTCGGCGCGTCCCGCTTTTCCCAATCGCCGATCGCGGAAGCAACAGCCATTAAGACTTGCTGAGCCAAGTCCTGAGCATCCGCCGACTGCATTCCGCGAACGACCGCCGCGCGAACGATTACCGGCCGGTAGATCGAGACGAACTGCTCCCACGCCACCCGGTTTTCCGGGTCTTTGACCTGAACAAGCAGGCTTTCGCGTCGATACTGTGTCATGCGGTGATTCGGCGGATGTGGGGAAACAAATATTTTACCCGACGGCAGTTAAACACATGATCTCGATATCCTTACACGGAAATTTGAAAAGAATGACTCTGGCTGTTGTCCCGCCGGACTCAGCCAACGTAAACACTCTCAGCGAGTCATTGAACAATCCGGAATCCGTTCAACGCTTCCGACTTCGGTTTTCCTCCCCATCATACGCTGGTTTTCATGGTAGGTCTGAGTTCCAGTCCGTCGATGACACTAGACGAAGACTGGAAGTCCGTTCGATGGGTACGCTTTTGTTCGCCGCTCGCCTGAGCACTCGCACACCCTCGGACTATTCCGGATTTGTTCGATCTGTTTCATCAAGCAACAGTTTTTTGGAAACATCCTGACAGAACGATGTCGATTTGCCCGAGGTTTCAACCTAGGGGAATGGAGCTTCCTCGGTAAAGCATGTCGAGCATGCGGGTAGCGATAAACAAATCTTTGGGATGTTCGGTGCGATGCAGCCGATGCCTCCAGGAAGGATGCAATCGTGGTCACACTGGTTGCAAAGGCGATTCGTGATTCTTGCGTCGGCTCATCGCGACCAATGGTGTCCCCTCGCAGTAGTGTTGGGTTGGCATCGATCAGCATCGGATGAGGAAAATCATCAAGCTGTCGGTGATTGGGAAGAAGCGTTTGATAATCGTCGTCGTTGGACGCAAATCCATCATCCAACGCCAAGCCGATTTGTTCCGAGTTGACTCCCGTTTCGATTAGCTTTGTGCGTTGAGAATGAAACTCACTGCGCTGGTCAAACGCTTCCAGTAGTTACTGGCCCGCGAGACCGGAACTCGGCGACGAAGGCTTCGTAAATTTCTTTGATCCGTTCCTTCGAATAGTCCACCACTGCGAACGGCGGTTGGGCTGGCACGATGACATTGAGTTCTTTATTGCTCGTTTCGGAATAATCGGGGCACTGGGCCAAGCATTCTGCGGATGTGCATGCCATGGGAACCGCGTAGCGAATCGCCGCATTCAATATCGTAGGGGACCAAGTTCGCACGCAAATGGGAAGTGTGTTGATCCCAAACGTGGTCCGCACGATCATCGGTGCGATTGCTTCACACGCCTCGATACGCTGACGATACCTTGTCTCAAAATCCAGCTCGATCACCTGCGCACCGTCCAGACGCATTTGACGAACCATGGAGTCAAGCCAGTCCAAATACTCGAAACGGTTCTTTTCAAGAACATGGTCCGTGGCCCGAATCCGCCCCATCACCAAAGGCGGTTCAACATGAGGGCAATCGGATGTTCGGTCAATTGGCCATGGTCTAGGCATTCACGTCACCACACTCGCTTCCATCCTTCGTCAATCTGAACCTCGTCATCGTCCGCCTACTTCGATGCTTCGTCAACAGGACGCCACAAGGTCGGACGAGTGAATTAGCATTCAGCTCTCCGCAGTGTCAGCCACGCCTAGTGATCGCGTTGCGATATGCTGCCGAGTCCTTACCAGGAAGACCGTCAACGGCCATGCAGATAACGCTCAAGGCAGGCTGCACCGTCCGCGATCAATGCTTCATCCTTATCCCAGTTGGCGGGTAATTTGAAGAACGAATCCGCCCGCAATTAACAAAATCGCAAACCGCGAATGCTAAAATGCAATTTTCTCTTTCGCAATTGCAATGTTACGGTCGGCGACAGTCTGTCCGGTCGCAGGGTCAATGACAGTTCCGTCCTCAAGCCCAAGGCCAACCCCCTCTTTAAGAATTGGTTGTGGTGGCCCCCAGAAAATATCAATAGTACTCCGACTAAGTCCAGGCCAAGGCCGATTGTATTTACTACAGCTGACGTCATAGGATCCTCAAGCAGGGAACGGTCCCAGTCACGGGGGACGCGGTAAAAGGTTTCAATCGACCAAAACACGAGGCCACGTCCTCCCATGCTGGCGGATAGTTCCGATCGGTCGGCAGTGGCGAAAACGTTCACAGGCCATATAGGTCTTGTATCAGTGTATCGATCCGAAACGTCCGCCGCAACTTTCGGCTGAGCCTCGATCACGATGCTCGCTCCGATTTCGAGAACGCACCGTCCGCATGATCTCACGCATATCGAACACCTTCGATTTCCGTGAGTCCTATTCGAGCCCGCTTTTACACTCAACGAACGCGATCTATTTCGGAGCGTACTCAAAGCTTGAAGCCGATCGGAACGACGGACATCACCGAGTCAGGACGATCGATGTTCAAATTATAAAACCATGCAAGGCTGGCTTCGGTGGATGTCATGGTTCTGCGTTCTTGTGAAACGGAATTGGCTTCGCATTGATCGAGAAGTGGCAGGTCCGCTCTGGAAGTAAAAATTTCAACGTAAAATAATCAGAGATACTGTAATACTCGATGTTACGCAAGTCGGTTGGGAGACCCTTATCGTCGGGGAAGTGTTCGTCGTATTCGGGATCTCCGAACATCTCGAAGCAATCGCTAGGCTCTCGAATCGCTGAAGCTGCATCGAATATGCGCATACTCATCTGGAGGTGAAATCGTTCCGTCATTGACGCGTTTGGGCAATGAATCCCTGCACCACGGACAATGACTGATCGGGTACTGCGTGCGGTCAGTTCCTTGAACAAAGAACCCGAAGACATCGGAGTACGCGAACGGGGTCGGTCTGTCATTGACCATCATTGCGATCCGACCGCAGTTGCACATCATTACGGCCTCTCATTCGCAGAACGCTCAGGTTCAGCGGGCGGCGCAGGAGCCGCCATTAAGGGCCGCTCGCTTCGCTCGCTCCGCCGCAACCCATTGGTGTGCGCTTGTTCCGACTAATTGCCATCACCAAACATTCCCACGTCTGCGTTGATGGTCCTCGTTGAATTGAAAATCGGGATCAGTGCATTGTAACGTATTTCGATGAAGTAATTATGCAGCCTTGCATTCTCGACGAGATACTCGTCAATGAATATTAAGGCGAATGGATTTCGGAAGGTAATGAGTGTTCCACCCGTCAATGAGAATCCTGACCAAGAGAGAATTCGGTGATTACTCAGGACACTTTCGACGTACGGAAGATTCTCCTGACTGACCACCAACGACCCACCCGTAGTGACACGACCTATCAATGATAAGCATAATACACATGCCGTCATGATCAGCACAGCGATGAAGATGGTATCGCATACACGACTTCAAGTAGCAAATAAAGAATCTATGTAAGTCCGAGGTTTGTTGGTGGGAGTTGTTCGTCGTAAACAGGCGACTCGGGGCCGTGATCTGGGCAGTTATGGCTGCCTGTCACACCGACGACCTACTCCAAACAGACAACAATCATTCCTATGAACATTGTCGCACTGGACCGGGAAATTCAACTCCACAATGTGTCGCTGCGACTCGAAAACGCGGAAAGCTTCGTTTACGACTGTGGCGACGCAACGGGATTGTTTGAAACGGATATTCGACAACTGTGATGCTGACCTCGTCGTGATGGAAGCCTGTGGGCCTTCGGGATGGATCAGCGATGTAACCAAGAGAACACCATCAGTCAAGGGAAGGCGTGCGCGCTGACGGCTCCACTTGATACACTTGAGAGTAACTGGACTTTACATGGTGATGGTCAGTTACACCGAAGCTGTGGAGCGGAATGTTAGTCCGTGTCAAAGGCAATCCGGCTCACCGCCAAGCACGAGCAGAGGTCCGTCGGAAAGTGAATGATTCGAAGAAATTGTCGGGCCGTTGGCCCTTCAACTCTTGTATTATTTTGTGTACCCAACCCGTTGGCCGGGGCCAAACCAACGGGGCTTTGCCGGCGTTGACTAAAATGGCAACTTCGAGAACGTTGGGGAGTAAGTCTACGCCGCTAGTCCTCGCCAACGCATCGGGTTACGCGTTTAGCCTTTCATCAGAGCAATTTCCGAACCTCTTAGAGTTCAATCACCCCGAAATAAAATAACGCGGGAAAGACGAGGCCGAAGATAATCTGCAGGACGATGGAAAACCAAAATTTTCCAGGGGATTCATCACGCGCCACGATCGCCTTGCCGCCGGTGAAGCCGAAGACCGCCACCTGACGCAAATTTCCAAGACGATCATTCCTGCGATGAACAGAAAGCCGGTAACGATCATCGGTGAATCGCCTACTTCTTGTTCAATCAATGCGGCCGCATATCCGGAGCAGGTCGCCACGATCTCGGCAAACTTTTCGACCTCATCGTAGTGGCCCGACTTCGCGGCAAGTTCCAGCAGCAGGGGAAGGACTCGCGATACGGAAACTTCCCGTCGTCGGTAATGCTTCCACACAGCGAGCCGCATCGCCGGGAAAACCAAGCGATCGAGCAGTTCAAATACGTCTCGATCAACCGTTCCGCGCTGCAACATATCGACGTTGCGAACCTTGCGTTCAAAATATGCGACACTTGTCGACCTTGTTGCCCAACAAGATCGAGAAGTATAAATCGTGGCTGCTGTAGAAGTCCGCAAAACGGCTCATCACCGGGATAGTGGAACTGTTGCCTGATTGAGTTTACGTCCGTACTGTGTCAATTCCCACGCCCGACGAATCTGCTTCGGTCATCGAGGACGCGGGCGAAGCGGATCGTCGAAGCCAAGTGAGTTGTATCGATATGATATCCGCTGTCGGTAAACAACCATCCGCGATCTTTGATCAAGTCGACAATGTTTTGGCTTTCCGGTTCGCTCCTCGCGGCTTGCAATGTCGGGCGCGAACCGAACCGACCAACTCGGCATAGACATGATCCAGCAGGATCGAGGCCGCGCGCTGGGCACGCGGCGGTCGAGGTGCAAGGACCACCATAGGGTCAAATGCCGCGGTATGCTTTATCCGTCCAAGACCATTTGATACCCACGCGAGATATCGACACCTTCGTGCAACAAGACCTGGATAAGGTCGTCGGTGTTTTCCTCGTTCGGTTCAATGTGCTGGGATTACTTTGGCGCATCACTGTATAGTTGCCGACTGGACGGAGGTACATCCAGCCCTCGGCGATCCGGCCATCCTGCATCAGCATCGCACCGACTTCTCGGCAGGCGTCGATCAAGCCCATTTCCATCTGACGATCGAGTTCGTCGCCGACGGGAGGATCACTATCGCCGCTCAGCAGGAAGGCCAAGTTTCAACGTGTTTGCAGCCTAATGCCTGTAATAATCTTA
This sequence comes from Pirellulaceae bacterium, assembly GCA_041399105.1. GTDB lineage: Bacteria > Planctomycetota > Planctomycetia > Pirellulales > Pirellulaceae > Rosistilla. The sequence goes on from JAWKTL010000042.1 coordinate 7,748, forward strand.
CGAGGCATTCGCTGCTGGCGATAATGATCGACCAAACGCTGCAACACCACGGCCGGTTGGTCGCGGCGGGATGTCAATTCGTCAAACAGTTCGCTGGGGCTGGACATGAGATACCGGGCGGGATATTCGAGGTTTGAAACAAACGCTCAGTATCGGTGCTGATCCGGTATCAGGCAAGTCGTCTCGGAAGTTGCTCTACCGCGAAGTCGTACGACCGCCTTGAGCGATCTGTAGATATCCGATCATCGTTTTGTTCGATCGGATGATAAAGAACTGCGATTGGCTTCCGTTGCGAATCTCGTCGCTTCGCAAGATGTAATCCAGGTCATTCAGATTCGACGTTTGCCAGTTGCGAATGCCCAACAGGACATCACCGGCCTGCATTCCCTGACGATCGGCTTGCGAACCGGTGCGAACCGACGTGATTTTCAGTCCCGCACCATAAGATGTCTCCATAAGACGATTCAGATCCTGCATCGTCGCTTCCGGAACAGGCTCTCCCTGGATGCCAAAGCTGGACCAGATACGCTGAGCAACGGGAGACATCCTCGGTTCACTCGACTTCGGCAAAGGCTGACTCTTCAAAGATACCAAGCTTGTGTTCCCGGTTTCCGCGGCAACCTCAAACTCGATCGGGTCTCTGCTGGTCAGTTCCAGCAACGCGAACTCGAAGTCCAGGTGATTGCGAACCTTATGCCCATTGACTTGCAGGATTCGGTCCCCTTTACGAATACCTTCCTGATCGGCAGCGCTGCCGCCGGCGACGCTGGTCACGACAAACGCCGACTCGTCCTCGTCGGTCCATTGCGTCACGCCGCGAATTCCGTGGATGACCTGACCGGATGTCTTTTGCTGAATCAATCGCGATACAATATCGAGAACCTGATCCACGGGAATCGTGAAGGCAATCCCTTGGGCTCCCACGCGAACGGCCACGTTGATGCCGATCATTTGTCCATCCAAATTCAGCAACGGGCCGCCGGAGTTACCCGGATTGATCTCCGCGCTGGTTTGAATCAGATCGGTGTAACTTTGTTCGTCGTTGACCGGAACGTCGCGGTGCAAAGCACTGACGATGCCTTGAGTAACCGTGTGCTCGTAGCCATACGCATTTCCGATTGCGATAACCGTCTCACCAACCCATAGGTCTTGTGACGAACCGAGCTTGATCACCGGCAAAGGCTCGCGGGTTTCAATCTTCAAAACCGCCAAGTCGGTTCGCAAGTCGTGAGCGATCACGCGTGCAATCGCTGGCCGCCCATCGCTGAGGGCGACGCGAATGTCGTTGACGTCTTGGACGACGTGAAAGTTTGTGATGACATAGCCGCGAGGGTCGATGACCACTCCGGTCCCCATGCCGTTGACTTGCTGGAACGACTGCCCCTGTCCGGGAAGTCCTCCCGATCGGACGGTCTTGTGTCCATGAATGTTGACAACCGACGGGGACGCTTCGCGAACCACACGCACAATCGGCGTCTCGCGATTCGATCCCTGGGCGATGGTTGGTGAAAGCACGAGCAACGTCGTTAAGGTTGCAAGGCACAGCACACTGCTGCGAAGTAGTGTGATCATTGATGCGGGTCGCAGTTCCATGGGTCGCTACGCTATACCTTGATAGGGCGTGCTCGCGGAAACGCATCATAACCAGCGGGATGAGGCCTGACACGATTCCTTCATAACTCTTACGAGCCTTACCATCGGAACGGAAAAGACCGCAGCTTGATGCTTGCGGTTGTTCAGCCGCAAGGTTTAACAAGTCTGCGCAGTCGACTAGGAAGACTAGACCGTCTTGCTAAATTGTATCGCCCGATTCATCGGGAATAGACGGCTCAAGAACTTCGGGCGGATTGATTTCAGGGCCTTCCGTTTTGGGTACGTAGTCCCTGAGCGGCGGAAGCTGATCTTCAACCGTAAACGGAATCTGCGTCATTTCGCTAGCTGGAAATCGGCTGTCGTATACCGGGGATGTCGGGACCGGATGAAACAGAGGCCACGGAACGGGCTTTTGCCGCTCGACCCGATGTTGGCATTCCAGACAGTCACCGCGACCGCACGAACACGCCGACTCATAGCAAGGATCATGCGGATTCCGATAGCGAACGCTTGGAAAACAATAGCATCCGTTTCCTGCGAATAGAACAACAAGAACCAGCGGAAGCGTTCGATGAAATGATGAAAACATCTCAGCAATCAGCAATGTAGGGGAGTCTTGGCGCAACCATAGCGCTACAATCCCCCTGCTGTCTCACTTCATCGACTTAAACGAACCGTTCCGATTAGGTAATTTGGTAAGATAGTATCGAATATTTGGCGTTTGCAAGCGGCTTATACGTCGCATGGTCAGAAATGAGGCGATTCGCTTCATTTAACGCGAAGGCATCATTTCGGACCACGCACGGTATAAAACTGGAAAGCCATTGCTCGATGATCATTTTCATAACTTTTTTTTGATTTTGAAACGCAACAGCATCAAGAACGTTGGCGACAATACGAATAAGCCTTGAATTGCATTAGTGATTCGCCAAGGGAGGGTGTGTTTTGTTCGTTGAACCGTACTGCGGTTTCGCAAGAATATTGATGCCGATCCACTTAAAGCCATGAGTTCTGAATCCGCGAACGATTACGATGCCGCCATGCTAGTTGAAGCCGAACTCGTCGACGCTCCGCCATCCGAACAAGAGGATCGTTCGGAAGAGTGGCTCTCCGAAGAAGACGTTCAGTATGTGGATGCCGTACCGCGAACTCGGCGTCGCGTGAAATCTTTTCTCTCCGCAGCATTTCGCTGGCTGGTGGTGAAACCTTTTCAGTTGGCCAGCCTGATTGTTTTGCTTGCCGTTCTCAGTGCGGCACCTATTCTTCAGCTTGTTTCGCTTGGATATCTGTTGGAAGTCAGCGGACGGGTTGCACGCACAGGGAGGCTTCGGGACGGCCTGTTTCTGTTGGAACAGGCCGGCAAGGTTGGTGCGGCCGCAGTCGCTCTGCTTCTTCTGAGTCTTCCGATTCGTTTAATATCGACGTGGGCTCAAGCGGCGGAACTGGTCAATCCGCAGAGCAATCAAGCGAACTGGCTGCGCGTCGCGGGAACGCTGCTCGTATTCGCAATCGCGTCTCACGTCGGTTGGGTTTGGTTTCGCGGTGGCCGATTGCGAAGTTACTTCCGTCCGCGACCGATTGAATTCATGAAGAACTTCTGGCGCGTCAGCATATGGGTCGAAGCCCGTGATCGCCTTTGGAACTTTGTCGCTTCCATGCAACTGGGTAAGTTATTCTGGTTGGGCACACGCGGAATGATCGCGACGTTGTTGTGGCTGCTTGTTCCAGCCTCGATTCTGATTGGCGCAACTCGCAATGGTCAAACGGGATTGGCGGGGCTCGTCGGAGCTGTCGGCTTTGTGCTGATGGGAATCGTGCTGCTGTATTTGCCGTTCTTGCAGGTTCGATTTGCCGAGCAGAATCGATTTCGGGCGATGTTTGAAGTGCGGGCTGTCCGCGAAGCTTTTCGAGCCTCACCGATAATGTTCTGGCTAGCATTGACTATCACATTGCTGTTTGCAATTCCTCTGTATCTCTTGAAGATTGAAGCGACTCCGCAGGAAGTCGTGTGGCTTCCTTGCATCGTGATGGTCGCTTTCATGCTGCCGGCGCGTCTGATGACCGGTTATGCTGTTGGACGTGGAGAGCGTCGGCGGGTCGCTCCGGGGCCGTGGCACAAAGTATTGCGAATCGGTTTGCGTTTCCTTTGCTTGCCGATCATCTTCGGATATTTGCTGTTCGTCTTTTTGTCCGGCTTCACCAGTTGGGATGGACTGGCGACGTGGCTTCAGCAACACGCACTGCTGGTTCCCGTCCCATTTCAGTCGGGCGTTTGATCGCTCGCTTACAAGTCGCGTGGTCAGAAATGAGGTGATTCGATTCATACAACGCGAAGGCATCATTTCGGACCACGCACGGTATAAGCATACGTCTTTGCAAGCTTCGCCACGACTTCGGCAACCGCACTGCGAAACGAATCGGGGGCGAGTACCTCCGCTTCGGCCCCGAACGAAAGCAGCTTGGGCATCAACTCGCGTGGATGGGCTGAAGCGACGGTCAGCATCGCCGTCCCATCTTCATTTTCTTCGAGTTGCTGTTCGTCGTGCCATGGATCTTCGCGAACCCACGCCGCCCCGAGCGAGCTGAGTCGAATTTGAACGCTTTCAGCCGTCTCGCCCGAAAAGATTCCGAAGCTCTTGCCTAAATGTGATTGCAAATCGATTTCCGTGTCGGGCTTGAACCATTCGTCCAGAGCGGTCGCTTTGGAGAAGCGATCCAACTTCCAGTGACGCAAACGCTCCTGCGGATCGGTAACCTCTTCGGCCGCGGCAATCACATAAATGCTCGATTGATAGATCGCTAGGCCATACGGTTCGATTCGACGCGTTGAAGCGGCCCGTCCGGGAGATTGATAGTCGATCTCGACGATTCGATGTTCGATGATCGCCCGATTGATCGTTCGCAGGATTCCCGAATGCTTCGCATACGTCTTCGTGGGCACGCCGTAAACACATAACGTATCGCGGAACTTCGAATAGTGATCGTAGACGCCGTTGGGAACCTCCTCCTCGAGCTTGGTCCAGAAAGACTCGACCCCTTGCCAGTACTGCGTGCCAGCGAGTGGGTTGAGCAAATCGCGACCGATCGAGAGGGCTATCAATTCGGTCGCCGTGGCGCTGATCTTGTGAATGCCGCGATCGACGCGACCCAGCTTCCAGACTTTGCCACGCTGGTTCGTTTCGACATCCAAGTCGTATCCGGCTGCTTGCAGCGCCTCGATGTCGCGACGGACCGTGCGCTCGTGCAATTGAGACAGCCCCAAATCGTTCTTCAGGTCGTCACGCAATTCTTCAAGCGTCCGACCGTAACGCGCATCCTCCAGCAGTTGCAGTATCTTGTGTTGACGAATCAGTTGTTCATTACGTGCCATCGGTAGACCTTCGCTAAATCAGAAACCACGCAGTTCGCCTCGCGACGCATATCTTGCGGCAATCTTCTTCAGTTGATCTTGCGCCGTGGTCGCTGTGGGTTATTGAAGCATCGTAACGCGCGGTTCGGTTTAGGGAAGGCGGAGGGCTCAGTAAGGAAACGGCTGCTGAAGGAAATCGCCGACCGTTGAGACTGTCTTTGGCTCCTCCTTCGGCTTCGTCCATTGACTGAAGAATCCCCCTGTCGATTTCTTGGACTTCGATGGTTTCCTCTTGCCCTTCGCTTTCTTGGTCCCATCATCAAAAGGGTTCAGAACATCGGCTGTTCTTCGCCACGCCGATCGCGTTGAACTTCCAAGATTCGACCAGAATCCCGGCTGCTTCGACTTGGCGGGTGTGGTTTTCTGCGAAGTGGGAAGCAGATTCATTGAAGGCATCTTCACGGTCGGAGCTGACCAGTTCATGGGATTCAACTTCCCCATAATCGACTCCCGCGATTCAATTTTGGGGGGCTGCCCGGCAGCAATGGATGGCAGGCAAAGCAATGCCGCAGCCAAAGCTAGCGTAAACCGTCGTTTGCGAATGTTCATCTTTGACCTCCTTGTCGAGTGATGTTTGCCGTGATTCTTGGAGACGTTCGCTTGCCCAATTGAACCGCCACCCAGGCGTCCTTCGTGAGAAAGCTTCCCGCCCGTCCGCTGATGTGTAACACATCGGAACCCAACTGGTTCTCGATGTATGTCGAAAGTCGAGGCAAGTGGCTGTCTGGAACGAACGCAATCGGATCCCCGGGCGACTGAAGGTGCTTGCCAATCCGCGGCAACCAACTTCCCGAATCGTCGGCCGGAAGGGATCGAATGGGTCCACCGGCGTAATAAATCCAACTCGGTTCGACATTGCCGACAATGCACAGGTCATCGCGCGTCCGAGAATGAAGTTGTTCGCTCAGTAAAGACAACTCATGGCGATGTTGGTCCGCCAGCCGAGGACCTGCCGTGAACAACAGCCCGATCGTCAAGACACCGCCAACAACAAATGTTCGAATGCCGAGCCCCGGCTTCTTGTCCATGCAAAGCCCACCGCCGATACAGCTTGCCACCGCCAGAATGATCCCAGCAAAACCGGCGACCGAAGCGGTTGGAACAAAGTTCGTCGCCGGCCCCGCAAGAATGATCGCAATGCCGATGCCCACGATTCCACCAACAAAGAACCCAGCGCGAAGCCATCGTGGTCGATCGAATCGATTCTCAGCCACCTGTTGCAGGAACCAACCGATCATCAAGGCGACACCTGGATAGCACGGTGTGATGTAGCTGGGAAGCTTCGTCGCCGCAACCGAGAAAAAGCCCAGGTAGACCGCAACCCATCCGATCGCAAGGACCAGCGCGGATCGAACCTCGGGATGATCGCGATAACTTTCGCGAACAGCGATTCCAACCGGGATCGCGAACATCGACCAAGGGAACGTGCCAACCAACAGCGTCGCTAAATAGAACAGCAACGGCGGACCGCTGTGCCCTTCCATCGGCGTCAGCGCACGAGAGACGTTGTGTTCCAGGAAGAACTCGCGCAGCCAAACGCCATCGGTGCGCAATCCGACCATTGCGTACCAGGGACCCGCGATCAGCGCAATCGCAGCGATTGCCAGCAATGGTCGCATTCGCCAAGCTGTTGCGAACGCCAATCCGACCGTCGAGATGCCAAATCCTAGAGCCCGTCGACCACGCATGAATAGGTTTGCCCTTCGATCGACAGCTTCGATGTGACGCAATCCTTGATGCCGGTGCCACATGCAATGCAATCCGATCACACATCCAGGCAGCAGCAAACCGATCGGTCCTTTGGCCAGCATGGCGAGCCCGCAGGCACAGTAGACCGCAAACCACTCCCATCGATTCGGTTCACGATACAACAACGTTCGCTCACCACGTCGACCGACTCCGCATACGTGAGATGAACGAACATAGATCGCGATGGCCAGCGTCGACGCGAAAATCAACGCTCCATCCGGCGTCGCTGCTCGCGATGCGAGAACGAACATCAGCGATGTTCCCAGCGCAATACCGACCCACGGGACGGATCGCGGCCCCATCAGCACCGAAGCAATCGACATCGTCAGCAAAACGGTTCCCAAGCCGCACAATGCGGACGGAAGCCGCGCCGCCGTTTCGTTGACTCCAAACACGCGATAGCAAATGATTTGCATCCAATACAGGAGCGGTGGCTTGTGGGTACGCAGTTCATTCGCGAACGTCGGCACGATCCAGTCGCCTCGCTCCAACATCTCGACCGCGCACCGCGCATTTCGAGGCTCGTCGCGATCCCACAAACGTGAACCGCCCAAATCGGCCAACAACACGACGGCAACGATACAGCCAACAACAATCCAAGATCGCAAGTTCTCGTTGCTCCGATAATCCATTGATGAAATTCGCCGTCCAACGCCTGCGGCACCGATACAGCGAATCGCTTGTGTGCCTGAAGAGACCCGCAAGTTCGTCGCGCATAGCGGCCCGTCTGAATAGCGATACTCGATTTAACCGCTTCGATGGAAGATCAAACGTAGCTCGTCGGGACCGCCGAGACTCTCGGCGGGACCGCCGAGCTACGATAAGAAAGCTACGGGGACCGCCGAGCTGACGAGCTCGATGATCGGGACATGTTTTAGCTTTGCTCCAAGTTTGCCAACAACTTCAGGTCGTCGAAGTATTGCTTCAGTTCCGCTTCGTGTGACACGGTGGTCTTTGTAAGTTCCAAAGAGTGCGGACTGCCTTCTCGGATAGGCTTGCCGGTGACATCAAGCGATGTTGGTAGATCATGCTCAAGATGTCCGCGGAGGTCTGTGCGTGCCGCGATTCGGGTCGTTTTCTGGTCAGGATCGTTCAGGTACTCCGAATGAACGCTGGCAACGCGATGAATCACATCCTGCCCCGATGATCGCACAAGAAGTTGTCGGAGGCTGCGGTTTGTTGGCTGTCAGCTTTCTGAATGTCGCGCGCAGTTCCTCGATCCAATCACCGAGTGCAACGGGAAGCGAGGAAACCTTTTTCAATGCAAAGCACGCAGCGATACGCGCGGGAACTTTTAGCGTTCGAAGGTCAAACCTTTCGGGGCATTGAGAGGCATTTGAAGGACTGGACTCCAGCAACCGTTGCCCGTGCGAGTCGCAAGCGATAACGCTTGCAAGCGTTAGCCACGCGGTCGGTATTTCGCTGCCGCGTCGTCCAGTCGCCGCTGAGTGAGCGGTGTCCGATAGTTTTTTAACCGCTGTCGCCAGCAATCCTTCAAGCTCATCGGAAGTGAGTCCTCCGTTGCGCGCGCTGTTGCCAATTTTAACAGCCACGACGCGTCGCGCACCGCGAGCCCTCGCAACAATTGAAAGCCGTATTGATTCGGTGGCGGCTCAACCTCGATTAACGCCTGCAACATGGGCAAGACTTTGGCCGCCCCCAAGCGCTTAATCGACGCCACGACACATTGGTCGAGATTGATGCTCCAATCCCGAATCGCCAACGGGCGAAAAAATGCTGCACACTTCGGGGCCAAAAACAATTGTCGGCAACTTCATAGCGAATTGTTGCAGCCATGGCTCACCCTGTTGATCGCTAACGCTACGTACATGCTGTCGATTTGGCCAATGATCAATGATCATTTCGGCTAGCCGCTGACAATCGACGTTCGCCTGATCCCGATCAGCTTCGTCGCCGTCAACGCGTTTATCACGCATCCGCAGGAGTTCACCGACAGCAAATTCCAACCCCATGTCGGCAATGATTTTGTAATGCTGCGCACGTGGCCAGATCACGATCGCTGATTTATGGTACCAGCGTTCGAGCGTGTTGCCGGCGTTGCCCGTGTATCCTTCGTAGTCCTGTCGTGTCGGCTTCCAATCTTCGACGGGTGCTGCACTGATCAATTGCGAGGTTTGGCAAGCAAGCCCTGCAAAGCGGACGGGTTCGCCGTCGGCGTCCTTCCAACCATCAATAACAATTTCATCGTCGTAAGTTTCACCGATCGTCAGATCTTTGTAGTCTCCCGACCAATCGCTGTCGTATCCACGATAGCGACGACGTTCGTTGTAGAAACAGCCTTCGTCAGCGAACTGAGTCAGATGCCGCGACACTTGACCCAGATGCAGATGGCAATCGAGAGTATCCGCGGCGGTCGCAATGTGTCGTAACAGTTCTTTGTCAGCTCCCTTGAGCAAGCTCGACTTTAACCCCGCTTCGGTATATTGATGTTCCAATGCGAAGACGAGCGGATCGCTCGGTCGGTAATGCATCCAATCGCGAAGATGTCGCATCAGTTCTGGATCCGCGGTCATTCCTGGATCGTCCTTCGATTCTTTTCGCTGTGGATCGAGAATCAAATTGAACGCCAGGCAGACGCGAACACCTGACGTGACCCGATGCACTTCGTGTTGGCAATCGGCAAAGAATGCCGCAAACTGGGGCTGAATGTTCCCGCTTGCTTGGTCGAACAAAAAGACATGGCGAAGCAGTTGATGATTCACACATAGCTCACCGCCGCCAAAACTTGACGGCAACACAACGATCATGGTTGCGACCATTCCAGGTCGCTTTTCACTGTCGCGATGCGGAAGAAAGAAGCCGCCCTTGGTGTATATCAGCAATTTGTACAGATCGACACGCAACCGCTGAACGTCAAGCTGCAACTGTTCGGCGACCCACTTGACCGCATCCTGAATAGCATCCGCAAACTCATGGGAATAGGTCACCATCTCGCCATCCACCTCCAAAGTATTGCGAACGGAGGTATCGATGATTGTCTCGGTCCCCTTCCCGTACGGAGCTTGCGTGGCGATTTCGCAGAGCTTGCGAAACCCGGCGGGTCGAAGCGGAAGCTCGATCCGCCCTGCACCATCGATCTCCAGGCCAATGTCGCACGAAGGCAGACCGCCTTCGCACCAGGGAAGGCTCGGTTGCTTGGCCGATTCGAGCGACGCCACGATCTTCCTGATAGTGTCAGATTTCGCTATACGTTGTTTGTCCTCCTGAAAACGGCTGGTAAGTACGGTTTAAGCAGCGTTCTTGATCGATGGGTCACCTGCTCCGGACAACGTCACAACCACAGGCAGTTACATGTAACGAGCAGGTACCGGCGAATGTAGCCACGCCGGGCATCATGGAACTTGACGCATGGGTTGATGCTTAACATCTTGGACAAGCCTTTGGTTCCGCTGGTCCGTTGCCACCGCTGGAAAGCGATGTTGCAACGAATTCGGTGGCCACATCGGTCGCTCACGATCATCGACACGCAGTTCGTTTGCCCAATTCTGAATGGATGTCGCCGGTTAAGACGACGGGATTGACGCGGCGTTCCGCCAGGAATCGCATCAACTGCATCCGTTCGGCGGGCGTGCACCAGGCCATTGGTCCATCGAATACTGTGGATTCTCCGGATCGGCGTATTGTCCGATCGACCATTCCCATCATGACTTGTTGCGCCAGGACATTCCAAGCGGCTCCCGACGTGATCAACCGCCTGCACAACCACTGCTTCTGTTTTGTGCCCAAAATCGATTGATGTTGTCCATCGCCGCTTCGTTCAGAGGCGAATGCCGGTCACCATTGGGCTGATCACTGCGGTATTGCCGCGTATCGAGGACGTGAAAACGGCCAGTCGTCCGTAGGAGCGCTGGTACGCCGCATGTCGCTCCCCGTTGGCAAGGAACGGCGCGGCATCGCTTCGTAGTATGCCTGATACGCGTTTGCTCGACGAACCAGATAATCGACGGGATCGACTCCCGATTCCTCCGATACGTCGCCGGCACAATTGTTGTCAAACTCGTGGTCGTCCCACGTTACGATCCAGGGACAAACGGCATGCATGTTGTGGAGCAGCGGGTCGGATCGATACTGCGCGTGTCGAATGCGATAGTCGTTGAGCGACTCAATTTCCGGACCATGGTGTGAGCGGACTTTTCCGTTGCGTCCCGATTCGTATTCATAGATATAGTCCCCCAAATGAAACACAAGATCGGGCTCATCCTTCGCCATTTGCTCATAAGCGGTAAACAAGCCTTGCTCGTAGTTCTGACATGAGGTGACGGCAACACGCTGCTGGGAAGCGATTCCGCAGTCGGAAAGGTTCGCGTTCGACCAACGGGGCTGATCGCATCTCCGCCGAAATCGATACCAGTACCAGCGGTCGGGCTTCAGTCCGTTGACTTCGACATGGACCGAATGTCCAAGTTGGTGGCGTCGCTCGCGTCGTTCCCGACGCGGCCAGCGTGCGGAAGGTGTCGTCGCCAGCCAATTCCCAGGTGACGTCAACCGCCTCGTTGGCCATTCCTCCGAAAGGCTCCAGAGGTTCCGGGGCCAATCGTGTCCACACGATACGGAATCATCCGGATCTCCCGATGCAACCCCAAGGGTGAAAGGTTCTTGTCGAAGCGTGCTGCGCGTTAACGCGAGACCTTGTCCCAAAAGCGGAATGGAACCAAGGCACCTGCATATGCCAAAAACCATCGGCGGGAGACTTCGTAGTGGATTGACTTCGATCTGACTTCTCTGAAACATCGAATGACCTATCAATGTTGTGTTTTGTGGAGTGATGTTTAGTGATCCCCAGTTTGAATTCCCAGCGAAATTGCGTGGCCCATTGGGACGCTTGATTGTGGGATAGCCAGGATTATAGCACCACTAGCCAAACGGAGTTTTTGTTGGTAATTTGTCGGCATCGTCCATTACCATTTCCCTTCAACCCCCCTCTATCGCAATATGGCCAAGTCACGGTTCCAACCTGAAACGTGCTCGCGAAGAAGCTGAAGCTGCTGAAGCAATGGAAGCTGAAGCTCCGAAGAAAAAGAAAGCTAAAGCAAAACGCAAGACCAAGAAAAAGGGGCCGTTGAGGCTCGAATGAAGCTTTACTGGGGCGCTTCAGCCAAAGCCTCAAGCGTGTCGCCGTACCCGAGTTCGATCAGAAAGACGAAGCTGAAAAGCGTTGCAAGGAGCTGTCGAAGTGGGGCATTCGGCACTTGCGCAAAGGTAAAGGAAGAGATCGTCGAAGAATGATTTGACGGGATCGTTCATGTTGTTCGGGCTTGGCAAAAAGAAACGACCGCTGACAGCTTCGCGTCGCGCTCAGATCGAGTGGCGGATGCGATACGTCGTCGATTGTTTAACCCCGCTGTTCAACGCATCGGCATCGTCACCGATCCGGAGGTTTTTGTCACCGCCGCTACGATCGATCGACGATGTCGAAGCGTGGCAAAGAATCTTGAGCGTCACACTCACTTTGATCTACACTTTGTGACATTCACCTGAGGTTGCAACCCCAGGTCAGCCGGGATTGCATGCGATCGGCCCGGAGATGATTCTGCCCGCTCGCCGAAGCATTGCTCGATACGCGGACATTAGTCTCGACGTTGCGCACGAACTTGCTCATCAACGCCTTCAGCAAGCAGCGTCCAGCGACCGGCCCGACGCAGGCGAGTGTTGACGGAACTGGCGACACTTTGCACCGGCTTCGTCGTTATGGTCTGCACAGTAACGAAACCAGCTTGCTGTGCGCGCCGGTTCAATCAAAGTCAGCACTTCGAACTTAGGGTATCGCACCGCCGCGACCGGCTATGCCGCCGCGTTGTTGGCTCGGCTTCGCGGTGAAGAGAGTGCCCAGTGGAGTCATCTTCTGCGTGCCGATGCCGCCTCGACGTTTAAAATGGCGATCCGAACGATGCCGGCGCCCTATACGATGGTCTTCGACGCGGCGATTGATTTCCGGTCCGGCAAGTTCCATGCAGCAACTCGCCGAAATGATGGTCGACAGCAACGAGTCGTTTAAATACGTCGTCGCCGAACAACTGGCGTTGCGCAACGATCAGCAACGGACCGCACTGGTCCCTGAACTGATGGAGATGTTGCGTTCACGTGACGAACAAATCGTCTTGGTGGCGGCTGAAACCCTGGGATCGATCGAATCAGAAGTCGCTGACGCTGCATCATTGCTGGAGCATCTCCTCGGCCATCGGATTGACGAGATCGCCGGGGCTGCTGAATCGCCCTTATGGCGATCACGCCCAACGAATGCGTCTTCGAACATGTCGGCGATCTGGACGGAAAATCGATGGTCGATCGCCTTCGTTTCCGCGTTGGCGAACTACGGTCATGAAGCCGCACCTGCGGCGTAACGGCGTGTGCCAACGGTTGGTCACCGCGATGCGAAAGACGCAAAGACAGCGTGATCGATGCATTGGCCGCTCTGTTTGCATTCAATCCACCTCAGCCGATGCAGGCACTGGAGGATTCTGATTCAGAATGAAGAGATCCTCGCATGGCTGCGTAGATTATCTAAGTGGATGGACGGTGGATAAATTGTCAGAAACGGAATATGCATTCAAAGCTGCCAGCACCCGAAACGTTCGCTCAAAACAAAGTTTGAATTGCGGTCATACAGTCGTCGGTGGGCATTCTGGGCGGGCGAAGTATTTGCGGAAGCGTAAGCAGTTTTCTAGCAACGCCTTTACACGCAAGTCCGCAAAGTCGAGGTTTACCAAAAACCTTTAATTTTGCCTTCCTTCATTGCCAGGGGGGTAAAGGAGCGAGTTGACGTTGATACATTTAGTTGAGCTGGAGCAGATCATCGATTCGATCGATGGTTGCCTTTAACAGATTTGACACGTCGCAATCACGGTCCTTGATTTTGATTCATCCGATAGAGAAATTGAAAAGAGTTTCGGATTGCTCGCGTGTTTTGGCCTCTGATCTTTGAAAGTGACTCAACCACGATGTGCTTATTGGCTTTGCAGTATCAATTGGTTCCCGAGAGCCCTGTTTTGGTCGCCGCTAACCGGGAGGGAATACTACGATCGTCCAGCCTTGCCCATCCATCCAATCAGGCAAACCACGCGTCCTGTGTGGTATCGACCGCTGCGGGGAGGAACCTGGTTAGGCGTGAATCAAAACGGAATGTTCGTCGCAATCGTGCCACGATGACACCACTGTTCGCCGATCTCGCGGTTTGCTGTGTTTGATCTGCTGCGATGCGGTTCGTCGCGTGCAAGGCACTTGAAAAGGCACAGTTGGAACTCTCCAAGACGCGGTATGAAGGCTGCAATGTGGTCATCGCGGACGCCAGCGCCGATTCGCGATTCACAGCGAAGAAGAACACGAAGTCGTTGAGTTGAAGGAAGGACTGAACATTATCGGTTCGCGAAATTTGAACGACCCAACCGATGAGCGCGTTTCCATGGCTCGTCGGCTGCTGACGCTGCAAACACTCGATTCACCGGTCAAGTTTCTCGCTGTCGCCAGCAAGGTCTTCGCCCGAGCACCAACCGCTCCTGGGCGACCTTCGATGGTGATTCGCGGCAATGAATATGGCACGGTCAGCAGCACGTTGCTGTCGCTAGGCGTTAAGCCGCGTGACGCCATCTATCAATTTTCCAGTGGCGCTCCCGACCAAGCGAAGTTCGAGGATTACTCACCTTTGTTGCGCGACATTCTCAGTCGCGGACTGCGCGAAGCGCGAACCAAGGCACAGCGAGCATAGTCCCACCAGCAACGCTGTCTCTGCAATGGGCGGAATCATGCAGCGTGGTCGGTCCATCATGGAATCGACCACGCAACCGGTCCGCTACCCTCCCACCTGAACGACATCATGAGCTTCTCGATTCGATCAAGCATCCTCGTTGCAATGTTTGCCTTCGTTGCGATGGCCACGCGTTGCGTGGCCGAGCCTCCCGGCCAATCGTATGTTTACAAAACCGTTGGCGACCGTTCGTTAAAGTTGTATGTGACCAAACCGGACGACTGGCGGAAAAGCGATCAACGACCCGCGATTGTCTTTTTTCATGGAGGAGGCTGGGTTGGCGGCGCACCAGGACAGTTCACCCAGCACAGTCAATATTTCGCTTCGCGCGGCATCGTCTGTTTTCAAGTTGAATATCGATTGCTCGATCGCAAGAGCAAGCTCCCTCCGGTAACGTGTACGCAGGATGCAAAGTCGGCGATGCGTTGGATCAGACAACGAAGCGACGAATTTGGAATCGACCCGGCTCGCATCGCTTCGGCGGGTGGATCCGCGGGAGGTCACTTGGCCGCGTTTGTTGGCTGCGTCGAGGGTGGCGACGCCGAAACGGATGACCCATCGATTTCGGCGAAAAGCCAGGCGATGTTGCTGTTCAATCCTGTCTACGACAACGGCCCAGACGGATGGGGAACGCAGCGTGTCGGTGACCGCTACCTCGAATTCTCCCCAGCTCATAATCTCAGCCAAGACGATCCCCCGTCGATCGTCTTCCTTGGCGATATGGACAGCTTGATTCCCGTCGCGACGGCAAGGAAGTTTCAAACGGAATGTCGGCGGTTGGGCATTGAAAGTGAGTTGCACGTTTACGAAGGTCAAAAACATGGCTTTTTCAATGTGGCGAACGATGGTGGTCGCTGGTATCGCGAAACCGTGGCTGCCGCGGACCGGTTCTTGAACAAGTTAGGGTGGGTCGCCGGTGAGCCGACGATCGGGGCCCAATGAGCGAGTCGGTTGCGGAGTCGCCACGTCTTTATGATCGCAATTTTGCATTGGCGTTAGCGAGCCAGATGTGTTTTGTGATCGCCAACACGTTGATGGCGCACTATTCCCGCTGGATTGAATTCCTCGGTGGCGACTTACGCCAGGTCGGCTTGATCATGGGGGCTGGCGCGACGCTGGGACTGCTGCTGCGTCCCTGGATCGCCCAGTGGATCAATCGGTTAGGCGCGCGAACCATGTGGTTGGTCGGTTACATCTTGTTTGCGATCGCATCGGTCAGCAACCTGTGGCTGAGCGAACTTCACTTTTCGATTTACCTGATGCGCGCCGGCACGCTGCTCGCCGCCGCAATCGTCTTTGCCAG
Organism: Pirellulaceae bacterium; assembly: GCA_041399105.1. Taxonomy (GTDB): domain Bacteria; phylum Planctomycetota; class Planctomycetia; order Pirellulales; family Pirellulaceae; genus Rosistilla. The sequence continues at coordinate 23,564 of JAWKTL010000042.1, forward strand.
CGGACTGACCTACATCTCGCAGACGGCTCCCGAACACCGACGCACCGAGGCGATCGGACTGTTGGGTGCCGGTGGGTTCTTGGGAATGCTGATCGGTCCTTGGCTGGGGGATTTGATTTTGGGAACCGGTCAAGCTGGAAGCGTCCTGTCGCGACAGCACTCCGACTTCGTTTGGTTGTTCCTGGTCGCTGCGGCGGCCAACGTCCTCCCCGCGTTTTTCCTGATCTTTATGCGGACCCCCAACAGTCGTGGGACGCGTCGATCGGTGAAACTGGCCGATTTCATCGCCACGACGATTCAATATTGGCCTGGGAAGATTTTGTGGGTGGACTTCGTTTTCGGTGTCTGCATGACGGTACCGTTCATCTTCGTTGCCAGCTTTATCGACCGCGAACCTCTGGTGCTTGGTGGGCAAAGCGTGATCGGCGTCTTCTTTTTCTGCTACGCCGGTTGGGGCTTGGCCGTTCGGCTGTGGCTGCGCGATCTGCCCGACCGGATCGGGCCGCACAAGGTGTTGATCGTGGGGATCGCTTTGATGGCGATCGGAATGTTCAGTTACGCAATTGTCAATCCGTCGCACGCGTGGCTGATCGTCGTTCCGGCATTGTTGACCGGCACCGGACACGGGCTGATGTTTCACACGATGACATCGTTGACATTAAGACCATTTCCCAGCGAGGTTCGTGGCACCGGATCGGCACTGGCGCTGATGATGCTCGATCTGGGAACGCTTACCGGCGGACCGGTGCTTGGCTGGATCGCAGACCAGTTCGGTTTTGCCCTCATGTTCGCCGCCATCGGAACGTGCTGCTTGATCGTATTGGCGATGTACGCCTCGCCCAGGTTTCCGTGAGAGGCTTTCCGAATCCAGGCAATCCGACGCGTTTTACCGGGCGTGGTCTAAAATGATGCCTTCGCTTAAATGAAGCGAATCACCTCAATTACGACCACGCGACGTATATACCGGGCGTGGTCCGAAATGATGCCTTCGCATTAAATGAAGCGAATCACCTCAATTACGACCACGCGACGTATGGCAAGGTGATCAAGGTCGTAAAATTTGATCGAATCTATTGCATGGCATCGGGCTTGCAAATAGGATCGTAAATGCCTGCAAAATCGTTGCAGTCGTCCTATCTTCGCTTGTTTTGGAATTACCGCTGCCAGGAACGATCACGATGCCTAAGATCACATGGCTCAGTTGCCTGCTATTACTTGTCACTGGAACGTTAAGCCAAGCTCAAGGCCCAGGCGAGGCGCGGGACGAAGCAAAGTTCAATGTTTCGGATCGACTGGCGACGCCACAATGGGTTCGCACCGATGCAAATCAAACCTTGAAAGGCATGGTCGAAGTGCCTGTTGTCGATGGTGTACGGCGCGGTGATTTGGCTCGTCTGGCATTGATTCCGATCCACGCCAACGCGACCGGAGAAACCATTCGTGGAACAACGAGACTCGATGGTTCGTTCACGCTCGAAAATGTTGACTTCGGTACTTACGCGATGGTCGTTCACAGCCAAGACGTTTTGGCGACCTATACCTTGCACGTCCTGCCGTCATCTCGGCTTTCGCGGAACAAATCCGCGACCACTGGTTCGACGCGTCCGGCATCTTTTCAGCCAGCGGCGGCATCATCCGACGATCTGCGTGTGTATGCGGCTCCGACCAACAACGCCTTCGTTATGCGAAGGGCGGCAAACTACCTGCCGATGGGATCGGTGAAGCCTTATCCGATTCATCGCTTTACCATCGATCCGCTTCAAGCTCGAGATCGATCTAAGGAGCGGCAGGTTTACGCGGCCAACGATGGTTCGCTGAAGGGACGCTTGTTGCTTCCGCCGGCTTCCGATGGCACCAGTCCACCGGTGATCGGGATGAACGTTCTGCTGGTTCGCGGGAAGGAAGTGCTTGCTAGCCAAGTGGTCGGTGCGGACGGACGATTTAAAGTCGATGAACTGCCTCTTGGCGACTACGGCTTGGTTGCCGCTGGTACATCGGGATTCGCATCGGTCGGTTTCGAGTTTCTTGAAGAGCGGGCGGCCATGCGGTCGTCGGGGAACGATTTTCGCTACGTTTCCTTGAATCAGCCTGCCGGAGATGAAGACATCGTCATCGAGATCGTTCCCGCCTTTGCTTTGGATCAAGTGATGGACGAGTTCAATCAAGACGATTCATCGGAGGACGATTCGGTTGGCCCAGGCGTTCAACTGAACGAATTCGGTTGGCCCGTCGATCCCAATGCTGTTCCCGGCAGCGGCATCACCGGAACGACCGGAACCGGGCCTGGTTCGGGTACCGGTGTTGGAGCGGGGGGGGGCGGTGGCGGAGCCGGAGGTGGTTTGGGTGGCCTTGGCAGCTTAGCGGCATTGGGAGCGGGAGCTGCGGCGATCGCGGCTTCGGATGGCGGAAGCAATGTCGCAAGCCCGGCGATCCCATAGGGCGACTATGTTGCAAGATCAACGGGAAGTCCGTCTGGCAGTGCGCTTTTAATCTGCCGCTTGCCTGAACGTGATTGCGTGTGCGGATTGGCGCTTCGCTTTGCGTCGGTGGTCCGTCCGTTTAAGATTCGCAAACAAGCCGACCGAAAGTTTTTGGTCGGCTTTTTTCGTCTTGTCAATCTGCAATAATTGACTGCAACTTGCGAGCTTCGGTCGCCTGAGTTACCTTCGAGAAAAATTCTCCGCTACTTTCCCACCTGTCCTTGTTATGGATACAACCAACGCATGAGTCTAGACACCGCAATTGCTGATGCCAACGCAAAGCTGGACGCTCACACCCACGAGATCGTTCAATGGCACTTTCATGAATCGACGGGAAGTCCTTTCTGGTTGCAGAAGAAGAGCGAATTGAAGTTCGATCCGTTGAAGGAAATCAATTGCTTTGACGACTTGAAGAAGTTCCCGCTGTTTGAAGATGACTGGTTGCGTGGCGGACCGGTTCGTCGCTGGGTTCCCAAGGGTTACGAAAACGACCCGGTTTATGTCTTTGAAACTGGTGGCACGACAGGCATCCCGAAAAGCCGCGTGGTGATCCGCGATCACTGGATCGATTACGAAATGTTCAGCCACACGCTGCCGGACAAATATTTTCCCAAGGGTTCCAATTGGTTGATGTTGGGACCCAGCGGCCCGCGACGCCTGCGTCTGGCTGTGGAACATCTTGCCCAGTATCGCGGCGGGATATCGTTCTGCGTCGACCTCGATCCTCGTTGGGTCGTGAAACTGATCAAGAAAGGCTGGATGGACCATCTTGAGGAATACAAGAAGCATTGCATTGATCAGGCCATCACCATCTTGACGGCGGGGCATGACATCAAGTGCATGTTCACCACGCCCAAGCTCTTGGAAGCGTTGGGGGATGCGTTGGAGGAACGTGGTTCAAGCATTCCCGAAGCCGGCATCACCGGTATCTTCTCCGGGGGAACCGAGTTTACGCCGCAGTGGACGCGTTATGCGGTGGAGGAACTGCTGGGAGGATCGCCTGAAGAGGGTGGCGTCTACATGACGCCCACTTACGGCAATACGTTGATGGGACTGGCTTGCAGTAAACCAATCAGTGCGGCGGACGGCTATAAGATCAGTTACTACGCCCCTCAGCCACGTGCCGCCACCGAGGTTGTTGATTTCAAGGATCACACGCAGCTGGTCAGCATGGGAGGAACCGGGCGAGTGAAGCTGTATACCCTGACAAAAGAGTTCTTCGTTCCCGGCTTCTTGGAACGGGACGAAGGTGAACGCGAAGCACCGTTCGAGACGTACCCATGGGACGGCGTCAGCGGCGTCCGACCGTTTCACGAATTGGCATCCGCGACAACCGTGGGTGTCTATTAGAATTCTAGAGTCCATTTGATCGGAGAGGGATTGTGATCGCGGTCTTTGTTCCGCGACGCGATCCCTTTGGCGAAGGAATGCTTTCAAGTCTTAAATTACACGACATCGGGAAATTGAATCATGTTAGAACTGCCGGCACTCCGTTGGGGCAAGCCCTACGAATCGCTTGAGAAGCAGGAAGTCGTTCACTTTGATACCGGCGAACCGATTGCGAAGGTGAATCAGGTTGGCGGCGGCATTGTGCAGCGCGATCTGCGCAAGTCGCAGGACGCGAGGATGCTTGCGACAGATTTCGCCCGACGATTTGATCAGCATGTGTAAGCAAGCCGCGGAACTGTTTGAAACGGCGGAACTGCCGATGGGCAATGGGACGCAGACGGTTGATCAGTTTGTGCATCAGCAGTCGGCAAGTACCGGATTGCCCGAACACATGTGCCGCGCCAATTTGAAAAAGAATTCGTTTTGCCTGGCGAACATGGACAAGATTCTCGATGCGCTGACGCGTGGCTTGGATCGAAACATTTTCATGAAAGGCTACGGTGAAGAGGGGCGTGGCGTGATCGTCAGCTATCAGGCGACAACCCCGATTCTCGGAGCGGTATTGCCAAATAACTCCCCCGGTGTTCATACACTTTGGCTGCCGGCAATCCCGTTGCAAGTTGGACTGGCGTTGAAGCCGGGTTCTCAAGAGCCTTGGACGCCGTATCGCATGGTTTCCGCATTTATCAAGGCCGGCGTTCCCGAGGAAGCATTCTCGTTGTACCCGGGGGGACACGATGCGGGCGGTGCTTTGCTGACCAAATGCGCCCGTTCGATGGTCTTTGGAAGCGCTCAGACCGTTGCGCAATACGAAGGGAATGCACGCGTCCAGGCGCATGGGCCAGGTTTCTCGAAGATCTTGTTGGGAGACGACGTTGTCGACCAGTGGGAGGACTACCTCGACATGATGGTTGAAAGCGTGGCGATCAATTCGGGGCGCAGTTGCATCAATTGCTCCGGCATTTGGGCAAGCCGTCACACGCGCGAAATCGCTCAAGCGATCGCCGAGCGAATCGGTCCGATTGAAGTGAAACCGCCGACCGACCCCGAAGCGAAACTTGCCGCCTTCACGATGAAGCAGATGGCGATCGGAACGTGGGGGATGGTTGAAGCCGATCTGAAGGAAGAGGGTGTCACGGACATGACCGCTGACTACGGCGAAAAACTGATCGAGCAAGAACGCTGCGCCTACCTGCGTCCCGTTGTTGTTCATGCCGATTCGCCCGATCGAGGTGTCGCCGCCAAGGAATATATGTTCCCATTCGTTAGCGTCGTTCAGTGTCCGCAGAGCGAGATGCTTCGCCGGATTGGACCGACGCTGGTTGGCACAGTGATTACTAACGATGAGGATTTCATTCGTCGTGCCGGTGACAGCACGGACATCGATCGTTTGAACGTTGGCCCCATCGCGACCAATCGCCTGAACTGGCTGCAGCCTCACGAAGGAAACATCATCGATTTCCTTTATCGCTCGCGGGCCTATCAAATTGCCGAGACTCCCGTTGCCGCCAGCGCATGATCCGGTCTGATGCATCGCGTCTGTCTGCGACAATCCCAAATCGAAAACTAGCGTCGCCGATTTGAATCGGATACACTGGATTGGGATTGCGGGCATGCTGTCGGTCGTCAATTGATTGACGATCGATGGCGCAGGTCGTTGAGAATCGTCGAACAACGATTTCGCAGGATTAACGGAAAGACGTTGGCGCAAGATATACGTCGCGTGGTCAGAAATGAGGTGATTCGCTTCGTTTAACGCGAAGGCATCACTCTAGACCACGCAGGGTAAGCCCAACGCATAAGTTTTTGAAAGAGGACGAACGAAGATGCTGGATCTTACTGGACGCGGAAAAGCGCAAACATGCGACGGAGTAACCCGACGCGACTTTTTGCAAGTTGGTGCGTTGGGAACGATCGGGTTAAGTCTGCCCGCTTATGTCGCGGCTCGCGAAGCCGGAAGGTCGATCCCAAGAAAGACGACCATTCTTGCATCATGATCTTCAACCTGGGAGCTCCCAGTCAGCTTGATACTTTCGATATGAAGCCCGATGCGCCCGCCGAAGTTCGCGGGCCGTTCAAGCCGATCTCGACCGCATCGCCTGAGTTTCAGATCTCGGAGATTTTGCCTCGACACGCCAAGATTGCGGATAAGTTTTCGCTTGTTCGCTCCTGCTACCATCGGGGTGCGGCGGTTCATGATGCTGGTTGGCAGATGATGCAGACGGGACGACTGTTCACCGGAGGCGTGAACTATCCACATGCCGGAGCGGTCAATGAATATTTGCGCGGTCGTCGGACCGATCTGCCGGCTCATGTCGTCCTTCCTGAAACGATGGGGCGCGGTGGTGGGAACCTGCCCAATGGTCAAGCGGGAGGTTTTTTGGGGAAGCGGTACGATCCGTTTGCTTTGATGGCGGATCCGTCGAAACCCAACTTCCAAGTGCCCGACTTGTTGCCTCCCGATTCGATTGGTCAGGCGCGGATAGATCGACGTCGCAGGATGCGCGATGTTGTCGAGCAAACGTTGGACAACTTTGAGTCGAGCGAAACGGCCGAACTTCTCGACGGCAGCTTTGAATCGGCTTACCGAATGATGACCAGTCCAGAGGCTCGAAATGCGTTCGATCTTGCGAAAGAACCGACGAAGGTTCGCGAGCGATACGGAATGAATCGATTCGGCCAATGCTGTCTGCTAGCGCGACGACTGATTGAAGGTGGCGTCCGCTTTGTCACCATCAACACGTTCCTGACCGTGTTCAATGAAGTCACATGGGACATTCACGGCAGCAAACCATTTACCAGCATTGAGGGTATGCGCGACATTGTCGCGCTGATGTACGACCAAGCCTATTCCGCATTGATCGAGGATTTGGCCGATCGCGGTTTGATCGACACAACGCTTGTCGCGTGCTTGGCCGAGTTTGGCAGAACGCCAAAAGTGAACCCGGCGGGGGGACGTGATCATTGGCCGCAATGCTTCACCACCTACTTCGCGGGAGGTGGCGTGCAGGGAGGACGGGCGATCGGTGCCAGCGATCCCAATGGCGCGGTTCCCGCCGAGCGTCCAGCAGCGGCGGACGAAGTTGTCGCCACGATCTTTCATAGCCTGGGCCTCGATTTGGATATCGAACTTCCCGGACCGGCCGGTCGCCCTTTCCCTTTGGTCAACTTCGGCACCAGCGAAATCAAAGAACTGTTCAGTTAAGGCGAAGTTGCGCTCTCGGTCAAATCAGCCGTTGAGCGTTAGCTCACGATTTCCGAGAACCGGACGGTAACGTGTTCCGCGTGATTTCGTCGCGTAAATGACTTATGCCGACGTGCTTATCAATTGATTCAGCAACAACGCTTGGCGGCTTCGCTGTAAAAACCGTCAATATCCAACGCGATAAAGTTCGGATGCCTCGAAAAATCGCGATGCTTGTCAGTCACCAGCGGTGAACATGACGTACGTTTCGATTGCAGAAGTCGAAATACGTTTGCCCTTTCTTTCATCCGACAAGTGCTTTCATGCAAAGAGCTTCCCAAGCAAAACCGCGCGGTGTTGCTGCTGTTGAATTGGCGGTCGTCGCACCCTTGGTGCTGTTGATCACATTCGGTGTTCAGGAAGTCACCGCGTCGATCTACCTACAGCAGTCACTGGAGATTTGTGCCTACGAATCCGCTCGCGTTGCCCTGTTGCCCGATACCGACCAGGGAAACGTGACGGCGATGGCCGACTCACTGCTGGCCAGTCGTCATGTCAAGGGAGCGACCGTAACGGTCACTCCCGGCGATTTTGATTCTCAACCCTATGGGACGGAAATCACCGTTCGCGTGACCGCTCCACTGGCGGGGAACAACTTTGGGCCGCTGTTCGTATTGTCCGATCGCAACGTGGCGGCTGAGGTTGTCGTCATGAAGGAGCAGGGACTATGAGCGGGAGGATGAATTCCGTTGAGCGATTGTCAGGAGTGCGCCGCGCTGCTCGTACAGGGAGCGTGATGCTGCTGATGGCGATCGTGCTGCCGGTGATGTTCATCCTGGCGGCGTACGCCATCAACACAGCCAGCCTGGAACTGCGACGAACGGAGTTGTACGTTGCGGCCGATGTCGCCGCACGGGCGGGAGGGCGAGAACTTTCGACATCGCAAACAACCGCCGCCGCGATTGTTCGTGCGAAGCAAATCGCCTTGAAGAACACCGTCGGCAAGAAACCGCTGAACCTTCGGGACAGCGACCTTGAATTTGGTGTCGCCGAACGAACGGGGTTGGAGCGTTATAACTTCGCCGCCGGGGGCGCGAATCCCAACGCGCTGCGTGTGACGGCCCATCGCACGACGGGATCGATCGACGGGCCTCTGGAACTTCCGTTTCCTGGGTTTCTCAGTCAAGACAAAGTCGACACATTCCAAGTTGCAATATCGACGCAGGTACAGGTCGATATCGCGTTGGTGATCGATCGATCCGGTTCGATGGCATACGCTTCGGATGAAGCCGCGATCTATCCGAACATGCCCGCATCGGCTCCAGCAGGATGGGACTTCGGAGACCCCGCGCTACCGATCTGTCGTTGGCGAGACTTGGTCGCGGCCGTGGATGTGTTTCGCGTTGAATTGCAGAATTCGCCCGCGAACGAATTGCTTGGCTTGGCGACCTACAACGACACAGTTGCCTTCGATCAACCGTTAACCAGCGATTACTCCCTGATCAGCGATGGGCTGGATGTCTACACGCAATCGTTCAGCGTGGGAGCAACGAATATCGGTGGCGGAATCATGCAAGGCATTGACGTCTTTACCGGTAGCCCGGCGATGCGCGACGGTGCCATCAAAGTGATCGTTGTCTTGACCGATGGGATCCACAATACGGGGACCGATCCGGTCTGGGCGGCGGGTCAAGCAAAGAATCAAGGGGTGATGATCTTCACCGTGACATTTTCAAACGAAGCCGAACAGTGGCGAATGAAGGATGTCGCTTCAGAAAGGCAAAGGCATGCACTTTCATGCGACCGACGTGAACGAACTGAAGCTTGTCTTTGCGGCGATCGCCAAATGTTTGCCTACTTTAATCACACTGTGATCCAACCATGCCAACACGCTCATTGTCATACAAGCCGCGGTCCGAAAAAGACGTCTTCACTGTTCATGAAGCGACGCGGTGCGTATGTTGTTGAATTTGCTTTCGTCCTGCCGGTACTAACGCTTGTCGTTTTTGCCTCGATCGAATTCTTTCGAGTCGCCAACATGAGGCATGCGATCGATTCGGCAACCTACGAAGCATGCCGTATCGTGATTGTGCCGGGGGCGACGACGGCGGAAGCCGAAGCGAGAGCGAACAAAATTCTTGAACGCTACGGATTGAATGTTGCCGACATCACGGTAACGCCGACGGTCATCGCCGAAAGCACTCCGGAAGTGACTGTGAAAATCGATGCCGCCGTAAGCGCTAATGCTTGGTATCTGACGAGGTTTACCGGGGGTGTCAACCTTTCGGCGGAAACAACGCTGCTGACCGAACGTGCTCCAACCATTCTCGCGTCCGCGATCCCCGAACCTCCGCCACCTCCGCCGCCCCCACCGTCGGACCCCACCGTCGGATCGCCGCCCATCCGATCCCCCACCGTCGGATCCCGCGCTTCGACTGAGCCGCCTCCTCCGCCTCCGCCGCCACCGATGTTGTAACCGGACGAAGTTTTGTACAAGTAGGATGGACTTCCAGTCCGTCGATGACGCTTGAGGACGGACTGGAAGTCCATCCTACTGTGAGCTAGCGTTCAACGGCCGATTTAATCGAAAGACTTATGGCGACTTGCTTATTCAACGTTACGGTTCCGGTGTTTATACGTCGCGTGGCCGAAAATGAGGTGATTCGCTTTATTTAATGCAAAAGCATCATTCCAGACCACGCACGGTATAAGGCGGATCGCTTCATTTCCGGCTTCGGGACGTCTTTGGACTCAGTTGACGTTTGAACTCGACGAGCGCGAAGCCGGTTCGATTCAAAAGCCATGTTGTTCAGGTACTTCGGCTGAAGCTTGCCGAACACCGTCTCGGAAACTTCGTTCGGTTCGTGCTCAATGGAGTCGAGATCGTCGACTTCACAGGTGAAGAATAGATCGACGATTGGGATGATCATCCCTTTGTATTTATAATCATTCAGATACGATGCGAGATATCGCGGCGAATGAATCGAAAGACGAACCTCCTCCTCGACTTCACGGGCGACAGCAGCTTCGGCTGTTTCGCCCAAATCGACGAATCCGCCCGGCAAACCCCACTTTCCCTTGCCCGGATTCCGAGCCCGGCGGATCAAAAGGACGCGGTTCGTTCGATCGCAAATGATGGCTCCGACGGCGATTGCGGGTCCGAAATGATAGGTGAAACCACATGACGGGCAATGAAACGGATTGCCGCCGACCTTGACCGCTTTGTCGCCGCACTTTGGGCAAAACTTGAATGAGTGTTGAGGTAATTTAGGCACGGCTATCACGCGACGTAAAAAGCAGATTTGCGTTTGGCTGTTCGCACATGGGCTTTCCCGAAACTCCGGCGTGCGCTCGGTTTGGCGATGCGGCGAATCGAGGGTTGCAGACATCGTACAATAGAGATCGCTTGCCCATCAGCCCCTCGGCAACCTAATTCGTTGGACGCCGAAGGGCTCATCCGCTTGCCATTTAGCAACCCGCAAGCTTCAATGGAGCGTAATCGGCAAGGAACGGTTGCTTAGGAATTGGATGAATGTTCGATCACTAGGCTAACAGATTTAAAGGAACTCAAGGGACGAAGATGAAGAATTTTAGCGTCATTCCGACCGACGAAGAATTGGCCTCGATGTCGCGTGACTTGCGTTTCTATCGCACGGAAAACACGTCTCCCATAGCATTGAATGCCCAGCAGATCGAGCACTTCAACGAACGAGGATTCATTTCGCCCTTGCCGGTTTTTTCGACGGCTGAAGTGGACGGAATCCGCCATTACTTCGACGATCTGCTGAGTCGCGTGACACAAGCGGGCGGGGACAGCTACTCCATCAGTTCAGCGCATTTGAAGTATGGTCCCGTGCATGACATTCTTCGCGATCGACGGATCGTGGACTATGTTGGCGATCTGCTGGGAGACAATGTCATCGGCTGGGGCTCGCACTTCTTCTGCAAGATGCCCGGCGATGGTAAGTCGGTCGCATGGCATCAAGACGCAAGTTATTGGCCCCTCTCGCCGTCCAAAGCGGTCACCGTGTGGCTTGCGATCGACGACGCCGACGAAGAGAATGCCTGCATGCGTTTCATCGCCGGTTCGCATCATCATGGACACATGACCTATCGTCCCAGCGATTCGGCGGAGCACAACGTCTTGAACCAGACGATCGATAACCCAGAGCAGTACGGCGATGTCGTCAGCAACCCGCTGCCCGCGGGGAGCGTATCGATTCACAGCGATCTGTTGTTGCATGGTTCCAAGGCCAACGATTCATCGCGACGAAGATGTGCATTGACGTTGCGTTATTGCAGTGCGGACGTGCGTGCGGCGCTCGATTGGAACCAAAAGGGGGTTCATGTTCGCGGAGGCGATCCTTCTGGTCATTGGTCGAATGTTCCCCGTCCCGAGGTCGCAACATAGGGTCAAATGGGTTCATCATTGATTTATACTTCGCGTGGTCATAAATGAGGTGAATCGCTTCATTTAACGCGAAGGCATCGTTTCGGACCACGCACGGTATAAAACGCACGGCATCATTCACCACTCAGGGAGTTCCTGATGACCGAGACAAGGCAGTCCAACTTCAACCAAACTTCCTCGTCCGAGCCGTTGGTGGTTGGGGTGGGAGCTTCGGCGGGTGGGCTGGAGGCATTTGAAGAATTCTTGCGAACGCTCGGTGACGCGCCACGCATGGCGATCGTCCTTGTACAGCATCTCGATTCGGCGGCTGAAACGCTATTGACCGAACTGCTCCCTAATTCGAGTCCCTTTGCTGTTCAATTGGCAACCGAAAACGTAACGATCCAGCCTGGTGTTGTTTACGTTTGTCCGGCGGGTCGCAATTTGGAAGTGTCGGGGATCGAACTGCGGGTGACGACACCCGTCAGCGACGAGCAGAAGGCCAACAATATCGACAGCTCCTTTTCTTCGCTCGCCAGCGCGAGAGGCCTGCGATCGGTCGGCATCGTCCTTTCGGGTTCGGGGACCGACGGCACCTTGGGGCTCAAGGCGATCAGCGACAGCGGCGGATTAACCTTCGCTCAATTGCCCGAGTCAGCCAAGTTTGACCATATGCCTCGCAGCGCGGCGACGACGGGGGTGGCCGATCATGTGTTGCCTCCCGACGAGATTGCCGCCGAATTGCTGCGTTATGAAAAGCATCTCTTCGCCGTAACCGAGTCGACGACCGATGCAAAGCGGCACGAACAGATTACGGAGGCGGTCCCGAAGATTGCGGAAATCTTGTTGCGGGCGACGAACCACAACTTTCAGCATTACAAGACGAGCACTCTGGGACGTCGCATTCGTCGTCGGATGCAATTGCTGAAGATTGGTCGCATTGACGAATATGTCAGCGAGTTGGAGTTGCATGAAGACGAACAGCAGTCGTTGTTTCGCGAACTGTTGATCGGTGTTACGTCGTTCTTTCGCGATCCCGACGCGTTTGAATCGCTGAACAAGAATGTGCTAGAGAAAATCTTTGAAGGAAAGACGAGCAAGGATACGATTCGCATCTGGGTGGCCGGATGCGCCAACGGAGCGGAAGCCTATTCCGTGGCCATGTTGTGTCGAGAACGCGTGGAAGCATCCACCAATCCCCCCGAAGTCCAGATTTTCGCGACCGACATCGATCACCGCGCTTTGCAACAGGCTCGCACCGGTTCCTATCCAACCGGAATTGAAGACCAGATTAAACCGGAACGTCTGCATCGCTTTTTCTTCAAACGAGGTAAGCGCTATCACGTTTGCAACGAGATTCGCGACATGGTCTTGTTTTCGTCGCACAATTTGATCAGCGACCCCCCTTTCTCAAGACAAGACTTAATCACCTGCCGAAACCTGTTAATCTATCTGGGCCCGCATCTGCAGAACAAACTAATACCGATGTTTCACTACGCTTTGCGGCCATCGGGATACTTGTTCTTGGGGCCGAGTGAGAACATCGCTTCGCACGGCGAACTGTTTCGACAAGTCGATGGCAAACAACGCATCTCGCAACGCAAGGGGACCGCTGCGGGATCGACCTCAGGAATGACCTTTCGCCCAGGAATAACGCTGATGAACCAAGGGGATGCCGACGATACCGACGCCGACCTGACGCAGATCATGCAGCGAATCGCGTTGGACGAGTTCACGCCCAAGACGGCGGTGATCGATGAGTCGGGACAGATTTTGACTTCCGCCAGCGACATGGGGAAGTATCTGACAATTTCCGGCGGTCCCTTCCATAACAACATCATCAAGATGGCCCATCCCAGTTTGCGAATCGGGTTGCGAACCGCGATTTCCGAAGCCAAGAAGAAGCGTCGCAAGGTGGAACATCCCAACCTTTCGATTCGCGTCGGGGAACTGGTTCAGCAGATGATGATTACTGTTCAGCCGATGCCGCGGTTGGGGGAGGTGGAGCCATTGTTTCTGGTTGTCTTCCACGACGTCGGTTTGCCGGTCAGTCGCGATCGCTTTGATAACGGATCGGCAACTCCGATCCACGATGCCGATCGGATCATCGCTCAGTTGGACCGCGAGTTGGAAACAACCCGTACCGACCTGGACAAGACGTTGCAGGAGATGGAGGCGGCCAACGAGGAATTAAAGTCTTCCAACGAAGAGTTGCTGTCGATCAACGAGGAACTGCAGTCGGCCAACGAAGAACTGGAAACTTCCAAAGAAGAGATTCGTGCTGGCAGCGATGCGGTGGCGCGTGCGAACACCAACATGGAGAACTTGTTGCGTAGCACGCAGATCGCCACGATCTTCCTGGATGATGGTTTGAAGATCCAGGGGTTCACGCCCGCGGCGACCGAAATCTATGCGTTGCTGCCCACCGACATCGGTCGATCGTTGGAACACTTTGTTCCCTTGGTGGACAATATGCCTCCGATTCCCGATCCAGCAACGGTGGTCGATGGTGATTCGCATCAGCAAACGATCATGGCGAAATCGGGAAAGGCGTTCATCCGTCGCGTAATGCCCTATCTTTCGCAAAACGGCGATGTCGAAGGGATCGTCTTGACGTTCACCGACGTGACCGAACTGCGTGACAGTCAGGAATTGTTTCAATCGCTTGTCGAAATTTCATCGCAGATCGTTTGGATTACCGACGCCCACGGAAACATCACGGATGATTCACCGAGTTGGCGAGCATTCACGGGACAATCGGTTGCTGAATTTCGAGGGCGCGGATGGCTCGATGCGATCCATCCGGATGATCGCGAAAAGACTCTTCAAAAGTGGAACGAAGCCGTCGACAATTCGGATCGGTTCACGACCGAGTACCGGTTAAAGCATCACACCGATGGTTGGCGATGGACGCAAGTTCGCGCTGTTGCGCATCGCAATCACGACGGATCGGTTCGTCGCTGGGTCGGCATGAATGTCGATATCACGGATCGCAAACGCTGGGAACAAGAACTGTCCGATAGGGAAATGCATTTGCGGCGGGTGATCGATAACACCGCCGGATTCATCGGCGTGTTGGATACGAATGGAATTTTGTTGGAAGCGAACGCCACGGCCGTCGAAGCAACCGGTTTGACTCGCGACGATCTGCTTGGAAAACCTTTCTGGGAGTGTTACTGGTGGAGCTACGACAGTGAAGTCGTCGAGCGACTGCGTCGAGCGTTTGAGGAGACTTTGAAAGGGACAAGCGTTCGATACGACGAAACCATTCGCTTGGCCAATGACGCGCGGACGATCATCGATTTCATGATGGTGCCCATCCGGGACGAACAAGGGCTTGTAACGCATGTGATTCCATCGGGTGTCGACGTGCATGACCGCAAGGCGGCCGAGGATCAGGTTCGCGAACATGTTGAAAAATTGGCTGACGAGCAAACCAAATTGATGGCCTTGTTGTCGAGCTATCAACGAGCCGAAAGCAAATTGAAGGTCCTGTTTGATCACGGGTACTACGACACCGGGATCGTCGAACTCGACGGGACGATCAGCGAAATCAACGAAATTGCCCTTCGTCATCTCGGTTGCCGTCGAGACGATGTTGTCGGCAAGCGATTTTGGGAGTGTCCGTGGTGGAATGCCGACCCAACCGTCGTGCGGCGACTTCAAGAAGGCTTGGCGTCCGCCAGCGAAGGACGAATCTTTCATGAGGACCTTCCCTTCGTGTTGCCAAGCGGGGCGCGAAGGATCATGGATTTCGTGTTTACTCCCGCGCGAGACCCCAACGGAAATGTCATCTTTGTCGTCGCCAACGGCAGTGATGTCACAGACCGCAAGAAAACCGAGAACGCATTGGCGGAAAGCAATCGCAGGTTCTCGATGGCGATCAGCGCGGGGGAGATGGCTGTTTGGGAATGGACACCTGAAAAGAGCATCTGGGAACCGCAGCTTTACGACTTGTTGGGGCTCGATCGAAACCTGGAGGCGTCCACCGATTTGTTTTTCAATTCGGTACATCCCGAAGACGTGGCGGCGTTGAAGGCCGCGTGGGCCGATGTGGTCGCCGGCAAAACCTATTACGAACAAGAATTCCGAATCATCCGCCCCGATGGGAGCATTCTTTGGATCGCCGGAGTTGGCGATGTCTTTAAATCCTCGGATGGAAAGATTCAAGGCATCTTCGGTCTGAATTGGGACATCACGCCCCAGAAGGAAATCGAAGCATCGCTGCTGGAAGCGCGCAAGTTAGCCGAAGCGGCGAATGAATCGAAAAGCGCCTTCTTGGCAAACATGTCGCATGAGATCCGCACACCGATGGCGGCCATTCTGGGTTACACCGATTTAGTTGCGGAGAAAGTCAGCGACACGCAGGCGCTACGGTATATTCAAACGATTCGCCGCAACGGCGATTTCTTATTGAATATCATCAACGACATTCTGGATATCTCCAAAATCGAAGCCGGCAAGTTCGAAATTCGATCGGAGCGTTTCGCCCCGCATCAACTGGTCGAAGATGTTCGATCGATTATGGCGGTTCGGGCCGACGAGCATAATTTGGATCTTGAAGTTTTCTACGAGGGCCAAATCCCCGCCGAGATCAACAGCGATCCCAAACGTGTCAAACAAGTGCTGGTGAATCTTGTCGGCAACGCGATCAAGTTCACGCCCAAAGGAAGCGTTCAGATCAAGGTCAGCTTTCACGAGCAGCCGTCGCCACATTTGCGATTCGATATCGTCGATTCGGGGATCGGGATCAGCGAACAACAGAAGAAAACGCTGTTCCAGGCGTTTTCGCAAGGGGACCATCGTGTCAATCGCGAGTTCGGCGGAACAGGGCTTGGGTTGGCGATCAGTCGGCGTCTGATTGAAATGTTGGGCGGTTCGATCGACGTGTCGAGTGTCCTGGGTGAAGGAAGCACGTTTACCGTGACACTCGCGACACCGGGACTCGATGACGTCGAACGGATTGAGCCGCAGTTGGTCGTCGAACCGGTCGACGAACATCGCGAACAAACTTCACGCAGCATCGACTGCGATATTTTGGTCGTTGATGATCGGCGGGATATTCGCTTCCTGACGAAAGCCGCGTTGGCTAGAGCGGGGGCGACGGTCAGCGAAGCGGAAGATGGCCTTGTCGCTGGATATCGTTCGCGAACGATTGGAAGCGGGCAAGCCGTTCGGTCTGATTCTGCTGGATATGCAAATGCCGAAGCTCGACGGATATCAAACAGCGCATAACTCCGCAAGCTACCTTTCGAGGGACCGATCATCGCCTTGACGGCTGACGCGATGCAGGGTGATATGTCGCGTTGTATTGCCTGTGGCTGCAACGACTACTTGAGCAAGCCGGTCAACGTTCAGCAATTGATTGAATTGGTTCACAAGTACGTCGACAATAATTCAGCTTGCTAGTCAAACAGTGCGACATTCGTAAGGAACGGCTTGGCGCTTTTATTGCTTCTAAGGCGAGCGGACGATAAAGCGTACCGTAGGATGGACTTCCAGTCCGTCCGTAAGTGTTAAGGACGGACTGGAAGTCCATCCTACCGTGAAAACGGCAGGTATAGTTCTGTTGGCCGCTCGCCTAATATGCCGCCCGCCGGGCTAAAGTTGTCATTGTTTCGGTTCCGGGTCTGACGGCCCCGGCAGTTTGTTTCGGCCTCCGGCCTAAGCGGGAGGCGAGCGAGCTGGCTGATTGCGTTTTGTTTAATGACTTATGCCGAGGCAGCTTACATATTGGGCTTGAAAGTCGCGCATCTGACGAACTTCGTTGATGTTAATCCCCGGCGGGCGGTGTTCGATCAGCCAGTCAAGGTCTTCGAGAGCGGCATGATCACGGTTGGTCTGGTGCCTCGCCGCCGCACGCATCATTCGATACTCACCTTCTTCGGGGACGATGGCGACCAGGGCTTCGACATAGCGCAGGATCGCTTCGGGATCGCGCTGACGAGTTGCCGATCCGATCAGATTACGAAGAACGCGAACCAAAATCTCCTCGGTCGATTGCGGACGCAGATCGTTGTCTTCGATCAAACGCTGCGCGTATTGCAAGACCGTCGCCATGGCGTCCGCCTTGGACATCCGTCGCGCGCGATCGAAAACGTCGATCAGTTGTTGATCTCCCGCTTCGTTGATGTAGCGGACGACGAAGTGTCCCGGCAACCCGACACCTTCGATGTTCAAGCCCAAGCGTCGACCAAGTTCCATGTAAAGGATCGACATCGTTATCGGTAGCCCTTCGCGGTCATCGATCACACGATTGAGGTGACTGTTTGCCGGATGATAGTATTCATCGCGACCGCCGTGAAATCCATTCTGTTGGAACAGGTAGGCGTCAATTGACTCAATCGAGACGCCTCGCCGCTTCGCCGTCCAGTTCCTTGCGTATTTCCCGAGCCATCTGATCGACGCGTTCCTGATAAGCATCCACATCCAGATCGGGATTATCCAGTGCCGCGATCAGCAATGCACCCCGAAACAAATCGTCGTCGTCCTGTGCGTTCTGTAACCAAACCTGATGTCAGCCAACACCTATTTGTGTCAGTTCCCCAATGTTAAAGCTAAGGGATCAAAATTGCAACGTCCTAAACGAATGTACAGGCGACTCGTTGGATTCGTTTTTGTAATTTTGCAAGTTGATCTTGTGAATGCGCAGGCCACGCCAAGTTCATCATGAATATTAGATGAAGCACTGGATGATTCTACAGAGAGATTGAACGCATGACGTCTTTGGCGGCTTGGATTGTTTGATCGATCATCGCTGGAGTGTGGGTGGCCGAAAGGAACAACGCCTCGAATTGACTGCACGGCATATACACGCCCTTGTCGATGAGGCCCCAAAAGTACGCTGCGTATCTTTGCCGATCACTGCGGTCGGCTTGCCGCCAGTTATGTACCGACGAATCGTTGAAAAACAGGGTGAGCATGCTGCCGACCTGTTGCACCTGATGCGGGATGCCAACCGTTTCGGCTGCTTCATGCAGGCCCTGGGCCAATTGCGTTGCGATTTGCTCAAGATATTCGTACGGCGAATCGTCCTTCAGTTGCTTCAGCGTTGCATTGCCGGCGGCGACTGCGATCGGGTTGCCGCTGAGCGTTCCGGCTTGGAAAATTTTACCTGCTGGAAGAACTTGGTCCATGATTTCGCGTCGACCACCGTACGCACCCAAAGGCAGTCCGCCACCAACGATCTTACCCAACGTCGTCATGTCTGGCGTAATCCCGAATCTCTGCTGAGCGCCACCAAAGGCGACCCGAAAGCCAGTCATGACCTCATCGAAAATCAAGACGCTTCCGTCGTGATGCGTAACTTCACGTAACCCTTTCAAGAAACCATCATCAGGAGGGACGCAACCCATGTTGCCGACAACCGGTTCCAGAATCACGGCCGCAATTTGACCTGGAAACTTATCAAATGCCCCGTTCACGGCATCCAAGTCGTTGTAAGGGAGGACGATCGTGTCGCGTCCGGCTCCTTCAGTCACACCGGGCGAATCGGGAACGCCAAGGGTCGCGGCGGCGCTTCCGGCCGCGACCAGCAAGCTGTCGACATGGCCATGATAATTGCCCGAAAACTTGACGATCTTCTCGCGCTGTGTGAAGCCGCGCGCGACACGAATCGCACTCATCGTCGCTTCCGTTCCAGAATTGACAAGACGCAGTTTTTCGATGCTGGGAACCGCCTCGATGATGCGTTCGGCAAGCTCGGACTCAGCCTCGGTCGGTGCCCCATAGCTGGTACCCCGCAAAACGGCACGCTGGATCGCCTCGACCACGACGGGATGTTGATGCCCCAAGATCATCGGCCCCCAAGAACCAATGTAGTCGAGGTACTCACGTCCATCGATATCGTAAAGGTAAGGCCCTTTGGCCGACTCGATGAAAAGCGGAGTTCCCCCAACGGCACCGAAAGCACGCGCGGGGCTGTTCACTCCACCAGGCATCAGCCCGCAGGCGCGTTCAAATGCGGCGTGACTCTTGGGGCCGACGGAAAATTTTAAAGATGACATCAAATGATTTCCAAACGAACTGAATTATTAGGTTTTATTGGTAAGCGGGCGAATTTGGCTGGATTCGTCTTGTTCAGAAGCAATCAGAACCCCCGGAAAACCCTCAGCTAGCGTTGTCGATTTAGAGATTTTATACCGTGCCTGGTCCGAAATGGTGCCTTCGCGTTAGATGAAGCGAATCACCTCATTTCTGACCACGCGACGTAGATCCAAGCACCGATGTCCAAGTTTTGGAGCATAACGAAGAAACATCCGCACGATGGCAATTCCGAACGAGGATCGGTAAGATGAAGTCAGCTTGAATGGTCATTTACTTCTCGGACACACATCGCTGATGAATCATTATCTGGTACGGCTTGGTGTTTGGGGCGAGATCAGCGAACATCGATCGGTCGACGCGGTCCGCTACCAACGCTGCGATCGCGTGATCTGCAAGACCGCTCGTGGTTTGGAGATTGGTGAAGTGGTCTGCCCCACCGAAGCTGAGGCGGTGCCGGGAACGATCCTTCGCCGGATGACAAGCGAAGATGAAATGTTGCAGCGCCGATTGGAACGTTACAAGGCAAAGGCGGTTCAACAGTGTCGGCAGCGATTGGCCGACGCCGGAATCGGCACGATGCTGTTGGAGGTTGAGCAATTGTTCGATGGTCGAACCTTGCTGTTCCATTTTTTGGGGGATATTGATCCCCAAGTTGAAGCGATCACGGAAGAGCTTGCCGACGCATATGAACAACAGGTGCGGAGCCGTCATTTTGCCAAGTTGCTGTCTGAAGGATGCGGCCCCGAGTGTGGCACAAAGGAAGGAGGCGGTTGCTCGGGTGGCTGCGCCGTCTGCGTTGTCGCCGCCGCGTGCCAATCCGCGTCAACATCCCGGACATGAATGTGCTTGGTGAGGCGACATGATGGAAGGCCCTTTGTTCTGGTCGTTCGTGCTGCTGGCAATCGGACTGCTGTTGCTTGTCGTGGAGTTCTTTGTCCCCAGTGGCGGCTTGCTGGCGATCGCGTGTGCCCTTTCGTTGTTGGCAAGCATCGTGATCGGATTCTTGGTCAGTTTGACATGGGGTATGATCATGATGCTGTTGGTGGCCGTGATCGTACCGATCGCATTGGCGATAACGATCCGTTGGTGGCCCCACACCTCGATGGGACGCAGCATCATGAATCGCCATCCAGGCGATGTTCCTCCCGATGTGCTTCCCGACGACGAACATCATCGGAAACTAAGGTCACTGCCGGGACGCGTTGGTGAAGCCATCAACGACATGTTGCCCAATGGTTTTGTCCGCATTGATGGGGAAAAACTTGATGCCGTCAGCATCGGCGGCGTTATCGATGCGGGACAGCGCATCGAGGTTGTGCGCGTGGAAGCGGGAAAAGTGCATGTTCGCGCGACGTCGCGCCGTCCCGAACCTTTACCCGAATCAAATGATCAAATGGAATCGCCGCTGGAACAATCGATCGAGGACTTGGGAATTGAAGGGCTGGATGATCCGCTTGCCTGATGGGGCTTCCGGCTTGTATGGCGACATGTGTCTCGGCCGGGACCGCCGAGTTACTTTGGGAACGTCGGTGATGGATCGGCAGTTTCACTGACAGGGTCTGCCCTTGCGTCCCGTCCGGTATACAATGTCGCAATTGGGTATGGGCATGGTTAGCTTGACATTGCCTCGCCGGTGGGTTATTACGTCGCGTGATCAGAAATGAGGTGATTCGCTTTATTTAACGCGAAAGCATCATTTCGGACCACGGACGGTATAGCAACTGGTACTATATGTTGCGTGGCCATCAATGAGGTGAATCGCTTCATCTAGCGCGAAGGCAATGTTTCAGACCAATCACGGTAATAATAACTTTTCCACAACGTAGGGAACGATACATGAAAGCTCTGGGAGCAATGGCATTCTTGGCTCAAGGCGAAGATGCGAATGTAGTCTGGCTGGCGATCATCTTTGCGGTCGTCGTTGGTTTGATGATCTTCGCGATGATTTTCTTCAGCTACTTCGGGTTGTGGATTCAGTCGTTTCTGACCGGCGCTCGCGTCTCGTTCGGCGACCTGCTCGGCATGACGTTCCGAAACGTCAATGCGCGGACCATCGTTCGCGGAAAAATCATGTCAACGCAAGCGGGCATCGAGGATCCGGAACTGACCAGCAAATCGTTGGAAGCCCATTACTTGGCGGGGGGCAACGTTCCTCAGGTTATTCGCGCACTGATTGCCGCGAAGAAAGCAAAGACGATCAGCTTGACCTATCGCGAGGCGACGGCGATCGACCTGGCGGGTCGCGATGTCTTGGAATCGGTTCAAACAAGCGTGTATCCGAAAGTGATTGACTGCCCGCCCCGTGGAGCTTCGAAGCCTTCGCTGGACGCGGTTGCCAAGGACGGTATCCAACTGAAGGTGAAGGCCCGCGTCACCGTGCGAGCCAACTTGCAACAGTTGATCGGTGGTGCGACCGAGGAAACGATCATCGCGCGTGTTGGCGAAGGTATCGTCAGCGCGATCGGCAGCGCGGACAGCCACAAGCAGGTATTGGAAAACCCCGACCTGATCTCCAAGTGGGTGCTATCCAAGCGGTTGGATTCGCAAACCGCGTTCGAGATCGTTTCGATCGACATCGCGGACATTGATGTTGGCATCAACGTCGTGCAAGGTTGCAGGCCGATCAGGCGGAGGCCGACACGCGGTCGCCCGCGCTCGAGCGGAAGGACGTCGCGCGATGGCGGTCGCTGAAGAGCAGGAAAAACTCGCGGAGATCGAGAACTCTCAGGCGATGTTGGTGGCGGCTCAGGCTGAAGTCCCACGCGCGATGGCCGAAGCCTTTCGTTCTGGAAAGCTGGGAATCTTGGATTACTACAAACTGCAAAATGTCTCCGCCGACACCGATATGCGGAAGGCCATTTCGCGTTCGACTCGCGACGCCACCGACCTTGCGGTTCAGAAACAGCAGCAGGCGCACGCTCAAAGCTGATCGCGTTTGCAAATCGATATGACACGAACTTGAACGGGAATCTCGATGGCCGATGATATTGAAGCGTTCTTGCGACGCGCGGCGCAGCGTCGCAAAGAACAAGCTGGACGAAAGCAACCGGCACCTCCGCGTCCACGACCGGAATACACCGATTCACGAACGGAACGGCAGGTCCAGCGCGAACGTCCCGAAGACATCGTGGTCGAAGCGGAGTTGATCGATGACACGGCGGGGCTAAGTCAGCTTGCCGGTCATCATTTGAAAAATGAGCATCTCGCCAGCCAGATCGAAATGGCCGACGAAAAGATGGAAGCTCATCTGACGAAAGTATTTGATCACTCGGTTGGAAAGCTCGGCCCCGGTCAATCCTTTGACGCCAGCCAGGCAATGGCGGAGGGAGACATCGCCAAGACGTTGATCTCTTTACTCCAATCACCCCAGGGTTTGCAGCAGGCTTTGTTACTGCGCGAAGTCATCGATCGGCCGACGCACCGCTGGGAATGAACTATTTCAAAATGGAGTCCTCGGTTGCAGCCTCGCCCTTGAATTGACGCCCGCAGTGCCGACGCATTCCCCGCGTTTGAACGGATCTTTCGGATACATCTTTCATCACCGATTCAACCTTCATTGAAAGTAGACAGCAATGACCACAGTGGCCGATTCCATGCAGCAAGAAGCTGAGCAGTTCAAGACTCGGTACGCTGCCGTTCGCGAGCAGATCGGACGTGTCATCGTTGGTCATGACGACATTGTGCATGGCGTGCTGACGGCGATGCTGATCGGTGGACACTGCTTGCTGGAGGGAGTTCCCGGACTTGGGAAAACGATGTTGGTGCGAACGCTTGCCGAAACTTTGAACCTTCAGTTCAGCCGCATTCAGTTCACGCCCGATCTAATGCCCGCCGATATCCTTGGAACCAACATGATCGTCGAACGCGATGGTCACAAGCAATTTGAATTTCAACGCGGCCCCATCTTCACGCAGATTCTGTTGGCCGACGAGATTAATCGTGCGACTCCCAAAACGCAGTCCGCATTGCTTGAGACCATGCAGGAAGGAACCGTGACGGCGGGAGGCACACGGTACACGATGGATAAACCGTATTTCGTTCTCGCGACCCAGAATCCGATTGAACAAGAAGGGACCTACCCGCTTCCCGAAGCACAGTTGGACCGGTTTGTCTTCAAGTTGGTCGTGGGATACAGTTCTCGCGAGCAATTGGCGACGATCATCGACCGGACGACCCGAGGCGTCGCCGTCACGCCTGAGAAGGTGATGGACGGTCAGGAAATCCTCCGCTGGCAGAACTTGATTCGTGATGTCATCCTCGCGTCACACGTGCAGGATTATATCGTGCGGCTTGTCTTGGCGACGCACCCCGAAGGCGTGTTGGCGGTCCCGATCACCAATCAATACGTTCGCTGGGGAAGCAGTCCTCGCGGAGCGCAGACGTTGGCTTTGGCCGCGAAAGTTCGAGCATTGTTGGAAGGCCGATTCAACGTCAGCTTCGAGGACGTTCGTCGAGTCTACCTGCCGGCGATGCGGCATCGCGTTCTGCTGAACTTTGAAGCGCAGGCTGAAGGGGTCCCGACCGATCAAGTCTTGCTTGACATTCTGGAAAAGGTCCCCGAGAAAGCGGACTAGGGTTCGGTTAACATGTAGGCATCGGTGGGGCTACTTACCTTGACCCGTCCTACTTTGTAAGTTGACAAAGTTCCAGCACGGCGGCGATCATCGTCTTCATCGCCACAGGCAACGCGCGATCGATGTCTGGATAGAACGTCGCCGAATGAAGACTCGGGGGGCTGACGCCAAGTTGCTTGAAACGATCGAGTCGCTCTTGGCTGACCGCTCCCAATCGATACATCAGAATCGGCACGCCCGCGCGACCGTAGCGGCTGAAATCCTCGCCTCCCATCGAAGGTTCGGAGGGCAAGACATTCTCCGTTCCGATCGCCTCGGCGAATGCTTTCGCAAGTCGTCCGGCCAGTTCGTCATCGTTCTCCAATGCAGGTGTCCCCTCGCCGATTTTGATCTCGGGCTTTTCAGCACGAAAGCTCGTCGAGATTGCATTCGCCTTTCGCTGAATCGACGCCAACAGGGTCTCGCGCGTTTGGTCGTCATAGGATCGAATGGTTAATTGCAGATGACATTCGTCGGGGATGATGTTGTGTTTGCTTCCCGCATGAATCGATCCGACGGTCACGACAGCGGGAGACGTCGCGGCGATCTCGCGGCTGACAATCGTTTGTAAGTCGACGATCAACAGAGCCGCCATCGCGATCGGGTCGACGGTTGTCTGCGGTGCCGAACCGTGACCGCCACGACCTTTGAGCGTGATATCGACACTGTCCACATTGGCCAGCATGAAACCGCCCGCCACGGTCACCGTGCCGGCAGCAATATCGGAACCGACGTGAAGCGCGACGGCATAATCCGGCTTCGCAAACCTTTCGAACAATCCGTCGTCCAGCATCGCTTGGGCACCCGCCCCTCGCTCCTCGGCCGGTTGACCAATCACCATCAAGGTACCGTGCCATTGATCCCGATGAGAAGCCAAATACTGCGCCGTTCCAATCACATTGGTGATATGAACGTCATGGCCACAAGCATGCATAATCCCGGTGGTAATCCCGCCAGCCGCTTCAACCGTTTTCTTGGAAGCGAACGGCAAAGCGGTCTGTTCCTTGACGGGAAGCGCGTCCAAGTCGGTCCGCAGCATCACCGTGGGCCCGTCACCGTTTCGCATCAATCCGACAACGCCGTGCCCGCCGACATCTGTGGTGACATCGTACCCGGCTTCTTTCAGATACATCGAGAACTTCGCCGCCGTCTCCTTTTCGGCAAATGAAACTTCGGGATTCTGATGAAACCAGATGTAGGCTTGAGTCAATTCGGGCAGGTGCTGTTCAATCCACTGGTCGGGAGACTGTCCGTGGACCGAATGGGTTGTTAAGCCGTGAAAGCACAAAACGACGGCAAACGTGTAACGCAATCGCGACGTCATCGACAAAGCTCCCAATAGATGTTGACTGCGGAAAGACCGTACGGTTGCAGGGTGGCTTACCGCTTCTCGATGGGAACGAATTCTCGCTGTGTTGGACCGGTGTACACTTGGCGAGGGCGCCCGATCCGCGTTCCCGGCGAATTATGCATTTCAACCCAGTGTGCAATCCAGCCTGGCAGTCGTCCCATTGCGAACAGAACGGTAAACATCTGCACTGGAATGCCAATCGCCCGGTAGATGACACCTGAATAGAAATCGACGTTCGGATAAAGCTTGCGTTCGACGAAGTATTCATCCTTCAAGGCGACTTCCTCCAGCTTTTGGGCAACGTCAAAGAGCGGATCTTTGATGTGCATCTTGCCAAGAAGGACATCGCACGCTTCCTTGATAATCACCGCGCGTGGATCGCGATTCTTATAAACGCGGTGACCGAATCCCATCAGACGGAAGCCGTCCTTCTTATCTTTCGCCATACGGACATACTTCTCGACATCGCCGCCGTCATCGGCGATCTGCTGCAACATGTTCACACAAGCTTCATTAGCACCACCATGCAGCGGTCCCCACAAAGCACAGATTCCGGCGGAGATCGATGCAAACAGGTTCGCATTGCTGCTGCCAACGATACGAACCGTCGACGTGCTGCAATTTTGTTCGTGATCGGCATGCACGATCAACAGCAGATTCAACGCCTTCACGAAATCCGGGTCGGCATGATACGCCTCGGCCGGCGTACCAAACATCATTTCGAGGAAGTTCTCGCAATAGGTCAAATTGTTGTTGGGATAAGGGAACGGCTGGCCGACCGACTTCTTGTAACTGTATGCCGCGATCGTCGGCAGCTTGGCCAGCAATCGATGAATCGAAATCTCAACCTCTTTCTGATCGTGCGGGTCGAGCGAATCTTGATAGAACGTCGACAGCGCCCCAACGACGCTGGAGAGGATCGCCATCGGATGCGCGTCTCGAGGGAAACCGTTGTAGAACGACCGCATATCTTCGTGAATCATCGTATGCTTGCGGATCGACGTTCGAAACGCGTCGAGCTGTTCGGCATTGGGAAGTTCGCCGTAGATCAACAAGTAGCTGGTCTCGACAAAGTCGCAATTCTTCGCCAGCGTCTCGATCGGATAACCCCGGTAACGCAAGATTCCCTTTTCACCGTCCAGAAACGTGATTGAACTGGTTGTGCTGCCGGTGTTGACGAAGCCTTCATCGATCGTGATCAAGCCCGTATCGCTTCGCAGCTTGCTGATATCAATCGCCCGCTCGTGTTCGCTCCCTTCGATCACGGGCAAGTCGATTTGCACATCGTTGACGCTCAGTCGTGCCGTGCCGGTATTTGTCGCTTCGCCTGTCGTTGCCATACTCATCAAGGGGTGTCTCCAAGCACCTAGAATTCGAAACATGCGCTGTATCAATGATGAACGCGTTTGATGTTATACCGTGCGTGGTCCGAAATGATGCCTTCGCGTTAAATGAAGCGAATCACCTCATTTCTGACCACGCGACCTATATCTTGCGGCAATATTTCTCAATTGATCTTTGCGACGTGGTCGCTCTAGGGGTTGAATAATGAAAGTTCGTGTGGGAATCATCGGCGCAACCGGGTACACGGCCTATGAAGCGATTGGGTTGCTGTTGCGCCATCCGAAGTGCGATGTCACTGTTGTGACCAGTCGGCAAGATGCGGGGACCCCGATCGCTCAGGTGCATCCGCAATTGAGCACCTTGTGCGATCTACAGCTTTCGGAATTGGACCCCGACGCGTTTGCGAAAGCGTGCGATGTTGCGTTCTGCTGTCTGCCCCATGGTGCGTCGGCTGAAACCGTCAAGCAGTTGCGTCAGACGGGCTGTCGTGTGATCGACTTCAGCGCCGACTTTCGTTTGAGCCGATTGGACGAGTACGAACAGTGGTACGGCGGAAAACATCCTTGGCCCGATCAAGTTGGCAAAGTCGCCTACGGCTTGCCTGAACTGTTTGGACAAGAGTTGCGCGATGCCGCTTTAGTCGCCAATCCAGGCTGTTACCCCACGTCCGCAATCCTGCCACTGGCACCCTTGATCCGCGCCGGCGGAATCGTCGAGGATGACATCATCGTTGATTCCAAGAGCGGGGTCAGCGGAGCGGGGCGTACACCGAAATTGGGGACTTTATACTGCGAGACGAATGAATCGATCGCTGCCTACGCCGTTGGGGCTCACCGTCATCAACCGGAAATGAGCGATATCATCGAACGATCGGCCGGACGACGTCCGCGCATTCTTTTCACGCCCCATTTGACACCGATGGACCGGGGTATCCTGTCCACGATCTACGTTCGATCAAAGGGAATTGATGCGTCCGCGGTACGAAAGATATGGAGTGAGGTTTATCAAGATTGTCCTTTTATTCGCTGCGTTGATCATTTGCCGGCGACCAAACATGTCAGCGGAACGAATTTCGTTGACCTTGCGGTCCGTCAGGTGGACGATCGTTTGGTGCTGATCTGCGCGATCGATAATCTGATCAAAGGGGCGTCGGGGGCGGCGGTCCAGAATCTAAATTGCATCTATGGTTGGGACCAGACGCTTGGTTTGATCTGAATCACCGTTATCAAGGCGAGCGGCAGGAAAAAACTTACCAAAAGTTTAACCCCTCACCCTGCCCTCTCCCCTTGAAATAAAGGGGAGAGGGGGCAGCGGAAGGTAACTTTTTTCCTGCCGCTCGCCTAAGAACATCTTTTCGCAGCGCGCTGGGCGAGCTTGACAATCGCGGATTGGATCGACTTGAAATCGGCAACCGCACCGCGTCGGGGGCGAACCACAAAATCGAAGCCGCTGGGGAACTGATCCTTTTGCGTTCGAAAGGCTTCACGGATCAACCGTTTCCATCGGTTGCGTAACACGGCATTCCCGGTCCGCTTGGGAATCGTAATTCCCAGCCGCGAGTAAGGCAAATCGTTCGGCAAGACGTTCACAACTAAAGTGTCGTCGGTCGCATACGCGCCGGTCTGAATGATACGGCCGAAAGCTTCGGAAGACTTGATGCGCAACGATTTAGGAAAACGCTGGTCGCTCACCAAATCAGCGACTCGCGCGGTTGCATCGGGTTGCGGGCTGCAAAATCACGAATCAATTGCTCGCTCTGTTCGTCGATGTGCTGCGGCAATTTGATTTGAATTTCCACAAACAGATCGCCGGCATCTCCTTTGGAATCGCGGACCCCTTGCCCTTTGATTCGAAGTCGTTTTCCCTCGCTGCTTGCCGGCGGAATGGTTAACGCGATCGTACCGCCAGGCGTCGGGACATCGACTTTCGTCCCCAGCATTGCTTCGCTGATCGTCAAAGGAGTTTCAAATCCAGGTGCTTGCCTCGGCGTTGAAAATATGGGTGGGGGGCGACGGTGAGGTTCAAGAATCAGATCCCCCTTGGGTCCACCATTGCGTGACGCTTGTCCTTGGCCACGCAGACGGATCTTCGACCCCGTTTCAACCCCCGGCGGAATGCTGACGGAGATTGAACTGGGGCCTCCCGTTTGGCCAAGCTGCAATTCGGTTTTGCCTCCTAGAATGGCGGTGCTGAACGGAATCGAGACATCGGCGCGGATGTCCGAACCGCGAACCTGTCGCTGAGTTCGCTGTTGCGTGCCGCGCGGACCACCTTGTTGCCCGAACAATTGTTCAAAGAAGTCACCGAATCCCCCCTGGAACCCGCCACCGCCGCGACCACCGAAAATTTGTTCGACATCGACACCTTCGAAGCCTCCTCCGTCCCATGAACCGCCGCCCTGGCGAACGCGTTCAAAGTCGCTGCCGTATCGATCATAGGCCGCACGTTTGTCACTATCGCTCAAAACGTCATAGGCTTCCTGAATCCGCTTGAACTTTTCCTGCGCGGACTTATCGTCAGGGTTGAGGTCGGGATGATACTTGCGTGCCAACTTGCGGTACGATTTTTGGATTTCGTCCTTGTCGGCGGTCTTGCCGACCCCTAGCACTTGATACAAATCTTCAGCCATTCGTTTTTGTCAGTCTTCCAGAAATAACTCGATGAGGCGACACACGCGAGCCTACCTCATCTAATCTTATAAGATGGGGCTGGGTTGCCGAAGGCGACGTTGTCGGAACGTTGCCACGCCGCCACCGGCCAGTTGCATTTATATGTCGCGTGGTCAGAAATAAGGGTGATTCGCTTCATTTAACGTGAAGGCATCATTTCGGATCACGCAGGGTATTCATGTCGCGTGGTCAGAAATGAGGTGATTCGCTTCGTTTAACGTGAAGTCGTCATTTCGGATCACGCAGGGTATAACGATCGCCAAATACTGATTCATTATGGATTTACGCAAACCGCATTCTTCGGCAATCACAGTGATCGGCACTCTTTCTGGTCGCTTCAGGCGTCCATGCAAGCGCGTGCCGTGGGCGTCTTGAAGCTGCATATTGTTGACAGGGACAGCAAACAGCCAGTGGCCGTCCGCGTCGTGATGATTGGCCCTCGCGGGCGAGAGGTTCCCATTCGCAGGGCGACCGATGCGGGTGTTGGCTGGGCGATCGATGGCCAAGTTGATTTAGAGGTTCCCTCGGGGAACTATCAATTTATTCTGATTCGCGGTCCCGAATACCGTGTCATGACGGGGAACTTCACGATCGATCGGACGGCTGAGGATTCGCACACCGTCAGTTTGGAACGCTTTGTCGATACGCAAGCCGAAAATTGGCTCAGCGGCGATTTAATGGTCGATCGGCGATTGGCGATCTGCCGGTTTTGATGCGTGCCGAGGATTTGGACATCGTCGCATTGACAACCCAGCGGACCGATGGCGTCCGGCACGACGACGCTTGCCGATGAAACCGTCAATACGCCACTTCCAGAGACGATGCAAATCACACTGAACAACGCCGCGGACCAGCGAGATGGAAGCGGCCTGCTGATGATCGGAACTTCTCCCGAATTAGCGAACCTTGCTCCCGCCGCACCGAGCGGACTGCTGTTGGGCGGGGAATCCGCGACACAGGTGGAACACTTTGTTGTCCAGAACCCCTTCGCTTGGGATTCGCCCATTTGCTGGCGAGCGAAAGAATCGATGGCTTTGCGTTGATGGGAGATTTTCTGTAGTATGACCGCTCGCTTGCTCGCGTTCCGGCCGGACGCCACGCCGGACCGGCAATATGATAATCCTCTGGGGCTAGGATTCTGGGCCGACGACATTTACCAAAATTTACTGGAGGCCGGATTTCGAATCCCTCCGATCGCGGGAAGCGGAACCGATAAGAATCCGATTGGCTACAATCGCGTTTACGTTCACTGTGATCAGCCGCCCACGCCCGAAGCCTTTTGGCGTGGATTATGGCAAGGCAAGTCGGTCATCACCAACGGACCCATTCTGCGACCGCGTTTGGACTTGCAGTACCCCGGACATGTCTTTCAGGGAACGACTGGCCAACCGCTGCGGCTTCAGATGGACATGCAGTTGGGCACGCGTGATCCAGTCGACTACATGGAGGTTTTGTTCAATGGGAATGTCATCTACACAGCCAGGCTGGAAGAGTTCAAGGACAATAAGGGGATCATTCCAGCGTTCACGTTCGATCAAAGTGGATGGGTGCTCGCCCGAGTCATCACTGGTTACGAGAAGCACTACCGGGCCGCTGTTTCAGCTCCGTGGTACATCGAGTTTGACAATCAGCCACGAATCAGTCGCAAGGGCGTGGGGTTCTTCATCGATTGGTTGAAGCAGCGTGAGGCGATGCTGATCGAGAAGTCTCCCGAGTACATTCAATCGGTGGCTCCGATGGTACGGGCCGCCCGCACCTTTTGGGCGGACCGATTGTCTCAGGCAACCGTTGATTGAAAGTCTCCAAAATGCCGCGAAGGACAAGAAGACGGCAAGTTTGTGTTCATGACACGAACTGCTGATGAAAAGTCTTCAGACGGCGCTCCCCACCGGTTGCAAAGGTTCGGCAAACTGAACCGGCATGGTTACGTCAGCCGCCCATCGAAGACGTGGGTTGCGACAGCGACTGAGGTTGAAATTGCGAGGTTCTTCCCGGCACAAGCAGAGCGCCAGAAAGTGCTCTTGGGATGTGAAGCGGATCGGACTAACAACCCGACGCGTATGTCGTCCGTGGCAATCCATATAATCGATTTCCACGACCAGATCGTCGGGTTGTTGCATTGCACGTTTCAAAATCTCTCGAATGGCCATGATGTTGCTTCCTGGATTGAGTTTTCGGGTCAAGGTTCCGCCGTTTCCTTGACTACTTCAATTGTCGCATTGCAAATGGACACGTTTGGTCAAATCCAGTTGTGATTCATCCGCCGTGCGGGCGGAATGACGCTGAGACGCCTCAACGATTACGAAGCTATCAATCCAGAACATACTGCACACCTGTCAACCCATTCGGGCATCAAAGATCCGAGACAAAGCATTGACGGCGGGTGCTCGCAGCATGTGGGCGTGATCGCCGGGAATCTGAACAACTTCGACTTCCCGAACGTGTGTCCGCCAGCCTAATGCCGCGTCGTCAAACAGCGCTCCCGTGCGTGCTTGTTCGGTCGGACGGACCAGCGTCAAGTTGCCTTCGTAAGCATCGGCACGATATTGATGAACGGCTTTGACGTTCGCCTGGAATACCTGAAAGATGTGTTGACCGAAGGCTTCCTGTTGATCGGGAACGATGCCTGCTTGCGCGGCCTGCCGCACAAAGTAGGCGAGCTGCTCGGCGGGTGGCTTCCGCCGAAGCTCATCCAGCGAAAAGTGAGCTTCCGCGCCGGGGAACAACGCCATGATCAGTGGCAGAAAATCCTCCTCGCGAAGAGACGATTCATCATCGATCAAACCGGCATCAATCAGGGCCAGCATACCGATATCGCGTCCAAGCTGCTTCAATTGACGGGCGACCTCGAACGCGATGTTGCCTCCCAGCGACCAGCCGCAAATATGCAACATGCCTTCAGGATGCTGATCGTTGATCGCGCGAACATACTCGCCGGCCATCTGTTCGACCGTTTCTTGCGGCGGTTGGCTGCCATCGACTCCGACGGCTTGCAATCCGAAAACGGGACGATCAACTTTAAGTGAACGAGCAAGTTCCATATAGCAAAAGACCGTTCCACCGGCTGGGTGAACGCAAAACAATGGCGTTCCCTGTTCACTTGACCTCAAAGGCACAAGGAGCGTCGATCGTTGATCGCCCGCTTCGGCATCCAAGATGGCGGCCAAATGGGCTGGCGTCGGTTCTTGAAAGAGCGCCGCCAGCGGAATCGACTGGCCCGTGTGTCGTTGGATCTCAGACATCATTCGAACCGCCAGCATGCTGTGGCCGCCGAGTTCGAAGAAGTTGTCCATGCGCCCAATGGGCCGGACATCCAACAACTCTTCCCAAATGTCGATCACGCACCGCTCGTTCTCTGTCTCAGCCGGTTGATAGTCAGAGGCCCCATCGGGACGTTGCGTCGGGATGGGCAAGCGACCGCGATCGACTTTGCCGTTGATGGTACGCGGCACTTCGTCGATCGTCATGATCGCCGCTGGAAGCATGTACTGCGGCAAGCTGAGTTTCAAGGCATCCCGCAGGTGCTTTGTAAACTGCTGCTGAACGCGACTGGCCAGCGGATTGTTTGCATATCGATTCAGATCGACATCCGTCGCTGGGATCTCGCGAGTTTCCATGCTGAAGTTTTCAAGAACCTCGTCGCCAGTCACCGCTTTTGTTTGAGAATGGCGAACCCATACGTCGAAGCATCCCGGTGCATCTTGATTCCAGGAGATCGTCAAAACGCGATGATGGCGATCGCCGAGACGCCAGAAATCTTCCGGGTGTATCGCATTGCAAGACGCGATCGATTCCTTCAATTGAGAAACGGTTGCTTGGCCATCAAAATGGGACATCCGATCCGCAATCTGCTGATCATCGAAGACGCGTTGATTCGGAACTCCCGTCAACAAGAACTCGCAATCGTCGGAACGCATCCGTTCTTCGAAGCCGTTCCAGTCGAAGCTCTCATCGTATTGAATGACCTTATCCGGCTGTGTTTCGGCGGCAACATCGAAGTGCAAGACCGCGTCGTATCGAAAGCGGCTCAGTTCATTATCGGTCGGCGTTCGCTTCAGCAAGACATCGACGCGGCTTAAACTCGGGATCGACTTTTGCAAGACTTTAAAAAGGCGTGGATCGATCAAGAGTTCTTCGTCGTGTGCGATCCTCGCTGCAACGCGATCACGCAAACGCTGAACCTTCATTTCCGCTGTTGCATGCGAAAGCTCAACCGACGTCGCAAATGCCGTCTGCAAACAGAAGTTTCGCAGATCACCTAAAAATATCTTTCCCCCGTGCGAAAGCTGCCTTGCCGCCAGTCCAATCACACGAACCAGATAGTCGACACTTGGAAAGTATTGAACCACGGAGTTCATCACAACCACATCAAAGAAACGATCCGATAGATTTGAAAACTGATCGGCCGGCTGATGAAACAGTTCGACTTTGGCTTGCAGTTCGGGACGCCTTCGCAATGCTTGACGTGTGTTTTCCAACGACGATTCGAGGAGGTCGGTTCCAACGTAGCGGTCACAAACGGGAGCAACTTGCAGCAGCATCAATCCGGTCCCGCATCCGATCTCTAAAACGTTTCGGGGATGCAAGGCTTTGATCCGCTCGACAGCCGCCGCGGCCCATTGCTTCATGTCAGCTTCGGGAATCGGTTGACCTGTATAGGTGCTGATCCAACCGGTGATGTTGAACTCCGGATCCAATACCGGAGGGGCGATGCGGTGTGCGTTGGCGAACAGATTGCTCCAGCTGTCAACGTGCTCCGACTCGAAGCGGTCGGCCGCAAGCTTTTTGTCCGCTTCGGCTTCGGGGACGACGTAGGCGACCAATTGTCCCGATTCCGATTCGCCTCGCAACACGACGGCGGCTTGCCGAACTTCCGGCAAACGCTCCAAGGCGGCGGCGATCTCCCCCGGTTCGATCCGGTAACCGCGCAGACTGATCTGATCGTCGACGCGGCCCAAGAATTCGACGACCCCCGATGGCAGCCAGCGACCAAGGTCACCCGTTCGGTACATCCGCGCGTCGGGAACGTTCG
The DNA here is from genome assembly GCA_041399105.1 of Pirellulaceae bacterium. Classification (GTDB taxonomy): domain Bacteria; phylum Planctomycetota; class Planctomycetia; order Pirellulales; family Pirellulaceae; genus Rosistilla. The sequence goes on from JAWKTL010000042.1 coordinate 58,062, forward strand.
CGAATGGATCGGGACAATAGACACTGTCGGTAAGTTCCGGTTGATTCAGATACCCACGTCCGACGCCCATTCCGCCGATGTAAATCTCGCCGGGGACTCCAATCGGCACGGGTTGACGCTTTGCATCCAGCAAATACATTCGCATGTTTTGCATCGGAGCACCAATCGGTGGTCGATCTTGACGTGCATGCTCGTCGAGCAGCATCATCGATACGCCGACGGTCGCCTCGGTCGGGCCGTAGCCATTAAAGAAGCGACGACCGGGAATCCAGCGGCTCGCCAGTTCTCCCGTCAGCTTGTCACCGGCTGAAGCAACGGTCTTCAAATCGGGAAGAGCTTCACTGTGCAGCATCGAAAGCAAGGCTGGAGGAAATTTGCCAACGCTCACTCGCTCATCGTTCAAATACGCCGTCAACGCGTTTGGGTCGCGAAGGGTTTGTGCATCGACAATCACCAAGGTCGCGCCATTGCTTAGTGCGAGGATCACTTCCGACAACGCACCGTCAAAGCTCGGCGAGAAGGCGTGCATCACGCGATCACTATCGACAACCTCCATCCTGGCGGTCTGGGCGCGAACAAAGTTAACAATGCCGCGATGCTCGATCTGTACGCCTTTGGATACACCGGTCGATCCCGATGTAAAGATGATGTACGCGCGATCCGTCGGGTCGACATCTCTTTGCAATGTCAAATCAAAGTCGGACGAATCGGAATCCGCTTGGTCTTTCAGTTCACAAACGTTTGCCGCGGCAAAACCGGCAAACTTTAGTTCGGATTGTAGATCACGCCCGGTCACGATCAGCAATGCGTCGACCTGCTCGGCAAGTTTCGTGACCCGAGAAATCGGAACTGCTGGATCGACCGGAACGTAGGTTCCCCCCGCTTTGAAAATGCCGTACATGCAGGCGACGGCGTCGACGCCGCGCGGCAATGCGACGACAACTGGACGCTCAGGGGTGATGCCACGAATTCGCAGCGATTTTGCAATCTGATTCGCAGTCGCATTCAAATCCGCATACGTTGTCGAAACCTGTTGATGTCGGACGGCGATCGCATCTGGAGTAGCGGAAACTTGCTGTTCGAAGACTTCGTGAAGCGTATGTGGTAACGCGAGGGGAGACGTCGTTTGATTAAAGTCATCGATTACTTGCCGACGCTGCGGCATCGAGATGATGGGGAGCGTGTCGATGGGGCAGTCCAATTCGCTGACCGCCGCCTCGAGAAGCGTTTGGTAATTCTCGATCAGACGAACAATGGTTTCGCGTTCAAACAGTCGCGTTCGATATTCCACGTGGCCTATCAGTCGTTCCCCTTCTTCCCACAAAAAGAAAGTCAGATCGTACTTCGCGGTTCCGTTGTCAATATGCAACGGTTCGATCTGAGTCGAACCGTGATTGAACTTTCGAGGCAGATTCTGCATCACGAATGCCGCTTGAAAGATCGGCGAATAGCTGCGGTCTCGGCTGGGCGCGAACTCTTCGACCATCCTTTCGAAGGGAAGCTCCGCATGATCGAAAGCGTTCAGCGTCACTTCACGCACATGCGAGAGCAACTCCCGCATGGTGGGAGCGCCAGCGGTTCGTATCCGTAGCGGCAGCGTGCCGACGAAGAATCCGATCAGCGGTTCCAGTTCGGGTAGGGTGCGATTGGCGACGGCTGTCCCCAAAACGATCTCTTCTTGCCGCGCGTACCGTGTCAGCAAAACCGCTTGTGCTGCTAGCAAGATCATGAATGGAGTGCATGACGTTTCTCGTGCGAGTGCTCCAATGGATCGAGTCAAGTCGATGGGCAGCTCGATCGGTTCGGTCGCACCGTCGAAGTCCTGCACCGCCGGTCGAGGCTTGTCGGTCGGAAAGTCAAGCACTTGAGGGGCTTCAGCGAGTTGCGATCGCCAAAACGCAAGCTGTTGCTCCAGTTTCTGATCCGTTGCCGCGTCGTGTTGCCAATGGGCGAAGTCGGCATATTGAATGGCTAATTTAGGAAGCAGCGAATTGACATCGACGGTTGAAGTCGCGTCGGCGGCGAACGCGTCGTAAAGTACACCGATTTCGCGAAGCATCACGATCATCGACCAGCCGTCGGAGATGATGTGGTGCATCACAAGCAGAACAATGTGTTCATCATCACTGATTCGATAAACGATCGCTCGAAACAGCGGCCCTGCCTGGATGTCAAATGGTCGACGACTTTGATCAACGATCTGGTATCGGGCATCGTCCGCTGAGGACAGGTGAACATACTCGGGCTCAATCCGCAAGCTCGCCGCGATGCGCCGCTGTGGAACGCCGTCGACTAAGTGATAGGTTGTCCGCAAAATCTCGTGTCGATTGACGATCTCCTGGATCGATCGGTTGAGCGCCGCACGATCGAGGCGACCACGAATCGTCGCGGCCAGTGGCATGTTGTAAAACGGATGCTCTGGTTCCAATCGATCCACAAACCACAAGCGTTGTTCGGCTGGGGAGAGCAACGGCGGTGCATCGTTCGGACGCACCGGAATTGTCTTCGGCTTGACGGACGCTTGAGGGGCGGATGTCGATTGACGAAGAAGCGTTTTCTCCAGCAATGCGCGCTTTTCGGGGCTCAGTTGTCGCAATCGATCAGAGAGATTTGACATAAATGGCTTTATTGGCACATTGAAATGGATGGAGATTGCCAGTGGCTCGACGCTTCGATCATTGATATTGTCACGAAAATATCGCACAAGGCCAACCCTCAGTGCCCGCAGGCTGTCAGGCTGGCGGTGCATGAC
>JAWKTL010000043.1:0-60507 GCA_041399105.1 Pirellulaceae bacterium
CAACATCAAACACATTTATTATTGATAAAGAGACTTTCGCGATGGACCAACGCTTTGCTTTACTGAAAACGTTCCTTCTTGGCATGCTCGTCATCAGCATCGTTGACACCGATGCGTCGGCCCAACGTCCAACGCGATCGACGCGCGGTACCGCCGACGGTCGTTCAGGCGATCCGGAGTTGCTCAGCCTGCACAAGGAATTTATGTCGAAAGCTGAGAAGCTAGCGCTGGAATATGAACGCAAAAAAGATCTGGAGGCCGCCCGCGAGGTCTACGAATCGATGACACGTTTGCTTCCCGAGTACGAGGGAGCACAACTCGGCTTGAAACGGATTCTAAATGCCCAGTCGACGCAGGACCGAAAGGTTGTCGAAGTTCAAGCCAATCGCGATTGGCAGGACACGCAAATCAACTTGGTCGAAGGGAATCCGGTCCATATCGAGGCGAAAGGGAGCTGGTTTGTCGTTAATGCAACCGACCCCAACGGTCTCGAAATCCCCAAAGAGATCGATCCGCGAAACAACAAGATTAAGCTTGGGACTTTGATCGGAATGATTGTCAGCCAGCCTGACTTGACGAAGCTGAAGCCATTCCCGATCGGAACGGGAACCGACTTTATCGCTCCCGAATCGGGAAGGCTTGTGTTGCGGATGTTTGATGTCGACCCGAAGGACAACAAGGGCTCGGTCACCGTTCTGGTTCAAAGCACTTTCGGAAATTGATGATTCATCCACTGCGAATGACATGTTGCCCGCTGAGCCGACGGACCAGACGTCGCATTTCCAGTACGCTGATCGTGGCCAACACGCGATGCACCGGCAAACCGCTGTTCGCGACGATCGTGTCGATTGCCGTCGCATCGGTCTGCACGCAATCGAGCACGGCACATTCGATTTCGTTCAGCTTCAACTCCGCCGGATGATGCATCTGCCGCGGCTGATCGCTTTCATCGCGAACTTGTACCGGCCGTGAAAGAGGCCCCAAACTCTCCAAGATGTCGTCGACCGATTGAATCAACGTCGCACCATCGCGAATCAATTGGTTCGTTCCTCTCGAAACACGCGAATTCACCGGTCCCGGAAGTGCAAAGCAATCGCGTCCTTGCTCGCCAGCAAGACGCGCGGTGATCAATGAACCGCTTCGGTCGGCCGCTTCGATCACGCAAACGCCAAGCGATAGCCCGCTGATCAATCGATTCCGCTGCGGAAACATTCCGCCGCGCGGCTTCGCCCATGGGGGATGTTCACTGATCAAACAACCGTCGGCCACCACCGCTTCAGCCATTCCTATGTGCTCAGGCGGATAGATCGACGCCATGCCGCCACCCAGAACCGCGATCGTTCGACCTCCCGCCGCCAGGGCTCCTTCATGGGCCATGCCATCGATACCGCGAGCCAATCCACTGACGACCGTCACGCCAGCCCTCGCCAATCCGCCCGCGATCAGTTCGGTTTGACGTCGTCCGTAGGGACTGGGATGTCGCGTCCCGACAATCGCAACGGCGAACTCGTCTTCCGCCTGAATCGACCCACGCATGTACAAAATCGGCGGCGCGTCGCACAATTCCAGCAGCCGCTTGGGATACTTCGATGCTGATTGAGGAACAATATCGATCCCAAGTGTTTCACACTGATTCACCACCGCACCGACATCGATCTGCTTGCGACTTGCATTGATGGCTTGAACCAATTTCGGTCCCACGCCGGGGACCTGCTGAAGAGCGTGGGACGAAGCGGACAAGGCTTCCCCCGCCGTACCGAATGCTTCCAGCAGCGATGTTAACGTTCGCGGACCAATCCCCGGAATCAGCGTCAAACGCAATAAATCCGTCAACGATTCGTCGGCAACATCAAATAAGTTCGCCAAAATGCAATCCCTCGCTCAATCATCGGAAAGACATTATACCGTGCGTGGTCCGTAATGATGCCTGCGCATTAAATGAAGCGAATCACCTCATTTCTCACAACGTGACGTTTAAATGTCGTCGCTTTAATAGCGGTGCGTCGGAACGGGACGTCCGGGCCGGAAGCTTTGCGTTTGGCCGACATGAGCGACAGCACCGGCGTGCTGGCAAGCTTCAATGACAACCGATTCGACCAACGTCTTCAGAATTTCCGGATCGATCGCGACGCGCGCGTTCACGATCACATCGGCCTGTTTCGTCTTGCACTCCGACGCCAATGACAGCACCGCCTCGGTGTCACTGCTGACCAAATTCGCGACACCATAATCCGCATCCCACAGACCGATCGTCTTTAAGTGCGCGGTTTCGGCATCAAGGTCCGACAAGCCATCCCGCAAACGATTCACGATGTCCATCAAAAGCGCATCGAGATCGAACTCCGACTCCGAAGTCGCCTTCAGATTCATGTTCAACCAGCCAAGCTCCGCCTCCCCTTCGGCGTAGACATCATAATCAAGGTCCAAAATTCGTCGAGCCGAGAGTTCCCCGTTGTTCCAGCAAGCTCAAAGGCAATCCGCCAAAACCAGCTCCGGTTCGCGCGCGGAGATACGCAACACGGGAACTCCCCGGGCGACCTTCTTTCTCAAGAAGCTGGACAGTTCGTCCATCTCAGCTTCCGTCAATTCATCGGCGCGATTGATCAGCAAGAAGTCCGCTTCCTCCAACTGCTTCTTGAAGATGTAGGCCGCTTTGGGTGAGAAACCCGATCCAGGCTCACCACGCAGAATCCGCTTTCCGTGACTTGGCTTCAAAATCACACCGTAGGGTGCGACATCGAAATCATCGCCAAAGAGTTGCTTTAAAGGTTGCACGACGGTTGCCACCAGATCGGTACAACTGCCAACCGGCTCGGCAAGAATGACATCCGGACACCCCATCTCCTTCAACTGATCGGTCGTCTTGGTTAACTCGTTGAAATTGCAACAGAAGCAGGCTCCCGCCACTTCCCCCACATCAAAGCCTTGCGAACGCAAGGTGTGGGTGTCGACCAAGTCCGTCGCCTGATCGTTGGTGACGATCCCCACCTTTAATCCTTGCTGCTGGTATTCCTTCGCCAGCCTTCCGATCGTCGTTGTTTTTCCGGCTCCCAAAAATCCACCGACCATGACAAATCGAATTCGCGACATAGGAATGACCTTAATTGTTGAAGGACTGAAGTTGATATTAATGATGAACGCGTTTGATGTTATTTTCCACAAATGTTTTTCAGTGGATCTTGCGACGTGGTCGCTCTTGGGAGAACGGGAGGAGACAGTTACGCCTCCGACTCGTTACGAATTGGCTCGTATCCAACGGAAGGACCGAGGATTTTCTGATAGAGCCCCATTCCGCAAATCGCACCCGCGATAGGCGAAAGGATGTAAACGGTCACAAATCCCGTCCCCTGCGGTCCAGGGAGCGCCGCCGTTCCCCAGCCCGCGAAGTACGCGAACAATCGTGGCCCAAAATCGCGAGCGGGATTGAAGCAAGCCTGGGTCAGCGGTGCGATGACGCAGATCAATGCCGTGACGGTCAATCCGATAAACGCTGGTGCAAAATTTCGCGGACCATCCAGATTCTTCGGGTCGGTCACGGCGACCACCACCAGCGCCAATATCGCCGTGCCGATCCATTCAATCAAACACGCTCGTGGCTCGGATACCATCGAAAGCAACTTTGCATGCGATTCCTCGCTGTAACCGGCGTCACCACTGGCAAGAACACCTGGATTAGGGAAGTACTCACCGTAGCACATCGCCGTGATCACGCTGCCGGGCTCTCCGCGAACAACGCCATGCTCAGCTTCGAACGCCGACAGATAAGGCTGAAAGATTGCATACAACATCGCCGCCGCGACGAATGCGCCGACAACCTGCGAACCGATATAGCCCACGACTCGCGACCAGGGGAACAGTCCCCAGACCGCTAAGCCAACAGTGATCGCCGGATTGATGTGTGCTCCACTGATCGCCCCGACGACATAAATGGCCAGCATGATCGAGATGCCCCACACGATGCCGACTTGCCACAGCCCTTGAAGATCTCCCAACAAAACTGCGACATGCACCGCGCCACAGCCAAAGAAGATCAACAAGAACGTCCCCAGCAATTCCGCGAAACAGCAAATAAACAACGGCCGATCAGGCATTGATGCAGGTCTTCAACAAAAAAGGACGGACTTCTTCGGCACACGGTCCAAAGTGAAAATGACGGCAACTCAGTTTGATGTCGCCGCAGTCCTCCGTCAAGCGCTCGCATCCAGAGTCTTAACGCGAGCGGCAAATAAAATATTCCTGCCGTTTTCCCGGTAGGATGGACTTCCAGTCCGTCCTTAACACTTACGGACGGACTGGAAGTCCATCCTACGGTACGCTTTTATCGGCCGCTCGCCTTGTCTGCCGCTCGCCTAGAAATTCGCACGCCAAGCGTTGATAAGCCGTTGATGGATCGATTGCGGTGAAGTCGACAGCTTTGCGTTCACTTCGGTACCAGGCATCAATCTTTCCGTCCGTGGCAACGAGCAGACGATGCGGAACTCCCGTTGACGGATCACCCGATCGGCCTGATCCTCCTGGCGGATTTCTGAAATCGCGTCGACCGTACTTTCAATAACACCAATCCCCGCTTGTGCGAAATGGATGTGAACGACCGTTCCCAATTCGATGTCGGCACGCTGCTGTGCATCGACTTGAAGAACGACTTCCAAATGTTTAGGGTCTCCAATTCTGCAGCACCTGCACCCCGCATCGAGATGTTGACCGCAAAGCTCTGTCAGATGGCGAGCTTCATTCGACGCGAAGGCATCATTTCGGACCACGCACGGTAAAACTGGAAGAACCATTCCGTCACACGGGCTCCGCAGAACCAACTGTTCCACTTGCGACGCAGCATACGACGCTCGCTGGTGCAATGTTGTGACGGCGGCGACGCGACTATCCCACTGCTCCATAAGGCTTGCATCCGAAAGGGCTCGTCGTCGTAGAGTCGCCGCCTGCAAATCGGCTTCGGCGGATTGCGAAACCAGCCTCACGTGTTGGCGTTCCAGATCAAAGTTCTTCAACCGCAACAACGCTTGACCTTCAGCAACGCGGTCTCCGTGTTCGACCAGCATCGATTCGACTCGTCCGGGCACGCGAACATACACCGTCGCGGCGTCGGCAAAATCAACGACTCCCGTCGCCGTGATCCGCCGAGGCAGCGGTACGATGAAACTTCCCAAACCCGCGCATCCCAAGCAGAAGAACAACAACGCCGTCGCATCGGACGAACTCCTTTCCATGCTCCGCCCCCGCGAGCAATTGACAACCAACTGCGAAGTGCGGGGACGACAGCGGCGGCCAGCAACACCATTGCGCCATCGTATAACCTATCGGCAGAATCTTTGCTGACCTTGCGATTGCGACGATCCACGCGGCGATCGCCACGGTCGCCAACAGTCGCCACAATGTTGACAAACTGTAATACAGACACAGCCACCCTGCCCCGCGAGGTCGAACCCAAAGATGTTGGCGATAAGCGTCGCCTCCAAAACGGGCAACGATGGTCGCCCGCCAAGCATCCGATGCCTGTTGGCGCAGATTCGGCAGGTCGATCAGATCGCACAGCAGATAGTAACCATCGAACCGCATCAACGGATTCAGGTTGAACAGCATCGTGCTGACGCCGCAGACCAACATGATGTTCAAGCAAGCGAAGTAGACGGGGCCCGGTTCAGCGCACCACCAGACAAACGTCGCCACCGACGCCAAGATCGCTTCGATGTAAACGCCCGCCAGCATCACCGCCGCCCGATGCCATCGATTCGGGATCGCCCAGCATTCCGTGACGTCGCAGTACATGCAAGGCGTTCCGCACAGCAACAAGACCCCAATTTCCGGGCAGCGTGCTCCCATCCGTCGGCAAACGATCCCGTGCGCCAACTCGTGTAAGACCTTCGTCGCGATCACCGTCGCCACCAACGGCATCCAATTGTTTGGACCGAAGAACACTTGAAACGACGGCAACGCTTGCTGCAGCAGCGCTGACGTATTGATCGCTGTCCATGCAAGTCCGGCCAGAATGAAAATGCACCACGCGATGACCGCCTTGCCGGCGAACAGCCAGTCGGTTCCGTGACACCAGCCAGCTTAACATCCGATCCGCATCCCAGCCGGGCAGTCGAATAAACAAAGGATTAAACGGAGCCTTGCCTTTTGACGCACGATCAACGCAAGGTGTCGAGGGCGTTCTTCAGACCAAGCAATAGATTCTGCTGAGCCAGTTCAGCGACAAGCGTCTCGTCGGCATCCAGCGGCGACTGAAGCTGCTGATAATCCGATTCGCTGATCCGTAGGACCTTCCGCGCCAGCGGATCTCGGATCAAGTGATATCGTCGGCCCCGATGGACCGTCGCGACGGTGACAAGATCGGGACGCAGACGCAAGTTCGCGGAAAGCCCCATGGTCACCTCGCCGCCGTCTTAGGATGGACGTTGACCATCACATCCATGCCGGGAACCAACAACCATCCTTCGTCGGACTTTACGTTCTCCACAGTCGCGTGCAGTCGATAACGATTGCCAGTCAAGACCTGCGGGTCGACCGAATCGACCGTCCCCGTCAAACGTCGCGACTTGCCGAAGTCCGACCAAGTCACCGAGATCGGCGAGCCGACAGCCTCGCTGCTGCGCAGTTGATCGTTTGAAAGAAACGCATCGATTTGCAGCCGGTCCATGCGAACGATCGTCGCCAATGTTTCGCCTTCGCGAATCCATTCGCCAACGCGTCGGTCGACGGTCAAGACCACTCCGGCAATGGGCGACCTGATTTGCAATCGCTGAAGCTGATCGTCGATCGCCGTCAGCTCCGCCGTCCGCAGTTCGAGCTGAATACGCGCCAAACGCAACGCTTTTTCAGCTCGCTGAATCTCCAAGTGAGCCCGTTGCACCGCCAGTTCACTTTGACGAACGGACCGCATCGACCCGCCCCCTTTTTGATAGACGCCAGCGTCGGCATCGCGTTGCGCGACCGCTTCGGCGTATAAAGCGCGAGCATACTCCAGATCGATCTCGTCACTCGATTCTTCTCGTGCCGCGGTCTGCTGCCATGTCGCCGACCGACGTTGCAGCAAGTGGGCCGAGTCGTCTTGCCGAGCCAGCAACTGTCCCCCCGTGACGATCTCATTCCGCTTGACCTTTAACTCAACCAGACGCCCGGCCTCAACCGCTGGGACACGTATTTCCTCGCCAAAGCGGACGACGGAGTCTTCGACGGTGATCGACCTCTCCTGAGCAGTCGTCACCCGCACCATGCAACTGGAGATCAGTAAGACGACCGGTGTGAGAATCGTTAATATTAGTCGCATGATGGAACTGCTCGATTAAAGGTAGATTCGGATCGTCTGCGAAATAGTCCGGATCAGATCCTGGAATGCCACATAGAACAGAGGCTTCGTGCCGCATGGGATCGCGACCGTCGCTGCCGCACCCGATTGGCGAATTGGCAACTCAGTCGTTGGAACCGCGACTTCCGCGATCCCCGTGGGCGGATTTGTCGAATCCGCGAACGCCGCCAGCCCAACTTGCCGAAGCTCGCCGCGAACTGCTTGGTTGGGAAACGATTGAAACACAACATCGGCTTCCAAGATCGTACGCTTCGAACCATCGCCGAGACGTCGCAAGACATGATCGATGCGATCTTGAGGCACCTCGGCCCGAACGATCCAGCCGCCGTCATCGGCCACAACCTCCATCAGTTGCTGACTGCGATGAACCGGTCGGTCGGCAAGCTGCTGCCGCATCCGCCAGCCGACAACGCGTCCACTCTGCTGAGCCCGAACGGTCAATTGATCACGCTGTTGTTGCAACAGTTGCAACTGCCGTCCGTTGCCGTCGAGCTTTTGCCGCACGACCTTGAAATCTCCTTCAATGCGGCCACGTTCTTCCGCAGATTTGTTCACCATCGAGATCATTGCGGTTTGCAATTCACGCATCTGCTCTTGCAACACGCTTTGCTCACCCAAGCACTCATCGATTTGTTGGTCCAACTGCGGATCAATCAGAGTCGCCAACAAGTCACCAGCCTGAACGATGTCGCCATGATCGACATGCAACGTCGATACGAAAGCATCTTGCGGAGCGTAAACGATTTGATGGTCGATCGGTTCCAACAGACCTCGTACCGACACGGTCATCGGCGTCGGCAAACCCGCGATCAGAATCAGACAGAACATTCCAATGCCAACGCTGCCGGCGGCGACCGTCCGCCTTCAGGTGGGTGTCCGCCTGCGGAGAACAAGTTGCGTTGCAGGGACGCAAAGGGTACCGCGTCAAGTCGGCATGAGTACATGCCGCGATGGCGTGGCGAGCGAACGTTCCAACGCTCGGCGATCAGACGGTGGAACTTCGCCCCGTTTGACTGCAGAAGCAACGTCATGTCGTCGCCAAGTGGAATCAAAAACCGGACAACCGGTAGCAGACGTCTTGCTCGTCACTGACCGCTTCAACGATCCAAGACACCGCCCCTAGCGATGTCCGGCGATCAACATATTTGCAAAGCGCCTTCACCGTCGGGGAACGTTCATCGAAATCGGGAACGCCGCTGATTGCGAGTACACGCCAACTCGATCGCGAGCGGCGAAGAAAACTCACGCGGTCGATATCGAACACATTGGCAGCTTCGTCGACAATCAAGATCGCCGCTTCGTCGAGGCAGCTCGAACCATGAAGCTGACCGACACTCTGGGCAAGCTGCGTCCAGGCGGCGGTCTCTGATTTGAAACGCCGCAGGGTCTCGGCGCGGAGAAATTCGCCCGCCAGATCACCCATCTGAGCAGCAAATCTCAGATAGCCGCGTTGCGTCGCCAATCCGCCGCCAATCGGCATCAAGACCTGCAACACTCCCTCACTGCGACCATCGACAAGAATGGGAACGAATACGGCCAGCGAATCCGTTGGGTTCAGCGGCTTGGTAACGTCCTGGTCACCGGAAGTCGGCGGCACCAAACCTCGGCCTTCCGCCCCCGACGGCAACTTCATCGATCAACTGCTGAAAGCACTGGCGGGTCACCTCGCGAAAAATTGCAGATCATAGTCATCCTCGATCCGGATGACTCGATCAGCGATTCTCGGTCCAATATCCACAAGGCGACTCCCATCCGCGGCGGTTTCGATAAACACGATCAAGGAAAGCTGGCCAATGTCTGCGGATCGTCGCTTGCCTACCAGTTCTGATGCTTCGCGTACTAAACGCTGGATTTCGCGCGCGTTTGAGTCGCGAGATCCTCCTCCATCGACACATGCACCCCCTCGCCTTGGCGTTTGCATACGCCTGAGCGCTGAAGCGGAACGGTTCATTGGTCGATATGGATTTCCTGTATTGGTTGCAAGTGCCTGCGGTGATCAACTGGACGATTGTTTCATTTCACGTGAAATCTTCGATTGATGTATCGGCAGATGGTTGCGTTAGCAAAATCGAATCCATTTGGCCCGCATAATCGGATATCCAAGCGCAAAGCGACAAAATGACCGCGACGCTCGGGGCTGTCCCGCAAGTCGCGTGGGCCAACTCGTGATGTTTTGTTCGTTGTGATCGCGATAACCTTTCTGGGAACGATGATTGATCACTCCGAAAGAACAATTTCCTTCGCTTGCTCGTGATCGAGCGTCTGATAACCGAATTCCATCCAAGATTAACAGGCTGCTGGTCATGTACTTTCTCTGTGCTTCTGACGTGAAGGACAAAGCAGATGATCCTTCGCCAACTGACAATCAATTGATTATTACGATAGAACGCCACGCTGAAACGATTCTCGATTGCTCGCATCCCCAATGCGACATCAATGCGTGTGTTACTGCCACCGGTAAGCAAGATCCCTGCAATAGCAGCCCTTGTGAATGATTTAGCCACTGGCACGTGGCCAGCGCGTACCAATCTGGTTGCGAGACACCGATGGCTTTTCGATAAGTGAAGCCGAAGCTCGACTCGCCGAGTCGCTTCAGTAGGAACGTGGATGCCACGACAACGTAATTCAACCGCTGGCTCCAGATGATCGCTACCCGTGCGAGTGGCTGAGCGTCATAACAAAGCTTTCATACAGCGTCACCATCGAGACGCATCCAAAGCGGTCGGCATCCGCACCTTTTGCTCCAGCCAATCGCTTGCATCTGAGCCGCTGGGGGTGTCTCAATGCGACGTGAAACGGTCGCTTATCGGTGCCGGAAAATCGATTGCGAACGAACGCGAACCGGCCGACTTGTATGACCTGGTTGTAAGCATACCGATCAACGAACATCGTCCACAGCCCGTGAACATTCGGCGGACGTCCCGGCGGTACGAATGCCGCTGATCGTTCCACCATTCACGACTTCCGGTAAGCTGCATCTGCCCGCTCGATCAACGACAGCTTGCGGTCCGTCGGCAGCTTCCTGGGCCTACCGTTTCAGATGATATCGAACCGCTCCTCGGTGCTCCCCAACCGGGCGGCAATCGCCTGATTGGTCTCACCCTTGAGCCTCAAAACCCGAATAGTCATCAATTCCTCCTTGCTTCACTACGCACCCTCCAGTGCTTTGGGTTAAAGCAAAAGATCAAATACGTAGCAGCACCCTAATGACAGAACCCTCCCCGCCCAGAGCACCTATTTCCTCAAGTCAGAATCGTAAAGCTTCGGGTTCACTAGCGACCGGCGGATGAACACTTACCGAAGGATGAACTTCCAGAACTGTCCTACCTGAAAAACGGAAGGCAAGTTTCTCATCCGCCGCTCGCCTCAAAAACGGGTTCTGTGACACCTGCATGCGAAAGCTGCTGAATATCATGAACACGATGGTTCGCAACGATTCAGTTTGGCAAGATAGAAAACAAGGCGGTGCAGCATGAACACTACCCGTGCATCCATGAGGCACCGCCACGGTTTGTCATTATCGACGCACCATCGACTCGGCTATCCCTTGGCCGGTTGGTTCTCACCAGAGCCGACCTCCGTTTCACCGAGCAATCTCATGCTACACAAAGTCACATCGAACACCACTCGCGATGCCTCAAAAAATCTCGGGGGTTTGGGGGCCGGCCCCCAAGTACGCTGGGCTCTTCGAAATGGAATTCGGAAATCTTTTTCCGAATCCGTATTGACCAAAAGTAAGACCGTCGCTGACCCCTTTGCGTTTTCGATTTTCTGACCCCTTTGTATTTTCTGACCCTTACATTTTTTTATGGCTCGATTCTGAACGAGGCGGTACGCTGTAACATGTTAATATCTAGATTGATTCCCTCAGCCTGAGCGTTATGAGGCCAAGTAAATACTGGATTTCGTTTCACATTTCCCTGCTACTAAGAACTCTAGATTTGAAAGGTTGCGAGTGAATTCTAAACAAAACCTCCTTATCCCCAAGCGTTAGATCCGCTGACTTTCTATCCCAATCCGCGACGATTTTCGGGTCGAGGCTATAGCTATTTCCCATAATCCGTGAGCCATGAGACATATGAGTCGATCCTCAGGAATTAGACTTTGTGCCTCGCGTCTTATAGTCATTAGCATTTTGATATTGTTGCTGTTAGTGGATCACGATCTCCAATTGCATAAATGCAACGGAGAATGGCAGAAGTTTCCTTTTCGGATTTCGGTATTTCAACGTCATTGTAATGTGGAAGCGGGTAGTGTTTCGATAACACTAAGCAACAGTTCATAAATCAGCATCTGACAGGAGCTGTCAACCGGCCCACGACCGCGTTCGGCAATTCATTCGTCATCTTTGTGTAAGAATCCAATCATGGTATGCTGCAGCTTTTACAATAATATCCCACATTCCATCTGGGGTGCTGGTTCTTTCTCTCGCAGGAGTCGTACTCCACCGATCACGTATTAGGTGGAAGACAGTATATTTCGCCGGATCATTGTTCAACCGTCTCACAATCCCAACGCGCGTTCGGGTAGGGCAGCCCTGGGGAATCGAATAGTACTTCCCTGGCAATAGGGGCCTTGTGCTCCGGCCCAATAATTATTGACTCGTATAGTTTCTGTCGCTACTGCTAAGCCAATTGAGGTTAGGAGCTGAATGTGACATTATGTACCTCTAGGGCTAATGTCCAGATGGGGACGACTCACTGCGAATCTTATGGATCGCAGAGATCAGGCTAAATCGGAATCCCTTCTTTCCGCAGCAAGACATGAAACTGCAGTAACGGAGGCGACGACTTTCGCCTGTTTACAGGCCGCGGCGGTCCATGCACCGCCATCAGGGTTCGCCTGGCTTCGTCGATTAATTTCCTTATCGAGTCCATGATCAATCAGGCACCCACTCATTTCTGACGACCGTGAAGGTTTCATCTAAGCGACTTGTTCCGCCTTTTTAGCTTCAAGGAACTGCTATCCACGTCTTTGTAAAATGTAAAGTCGGCGGAGCTGGTCAATACCATGTCGTCCGTCCATTGCATCTTGGCTTTAAAATCCGATTTCTCCTCGCAATACGACCAGCAACAACCTCACCCATCGTTCTGGATACGTACGTCAATCTTACTGCGTTTCGAGGAAGAAAAAGAGGAAGAAAAAGTGTTGATTTGCAGTGGTAACAAAAGTGCCAGGACTGAATGGCACTGTTAAGCGTGCGTCTTACGGGCAGCTTATGAAATTCACCCTGCTTTAGGTAGCATGTTGTCCGGTAGGCACGCTTCTTCTGGGGGCATTCGATTAAGCGCAGTGCGGCTGGCTTTGTTGATGGTTGCACGATACCACGGAATTCGCTGATCACGAATTTTGGGCGCGCGTCTTTAGTTGTGCATCGAAATCGTTTCTCCTATCTTAATTTAGAGCACGCTTTTTTAATGTCTCTCTTACGTGTATGTCTTGCGAAGTTCCTCTCGCAATACAGAGCGAAGTTCTTCTACCAGTTTGTATGGGCTTTTGCCTGCGTTTGAGGACACGAGGTTCCAGTCGGCCTGGACGGTTACCGACCTCACAATTGCAATGTTTTTCAGTATTGATAGTAGGTATTTTGCAAACTTGCGCTGCCGACTAACGTTACATTGAGAGCATGAAACGAGGCCGCACGAACCGATGGCCAAGTACTCGCTGTGGAACTAATCTGCCTTGGTTGCTTGTCATGCAAGCCGCCGCGGAGCCGCCGTCGTTCGGATTAGATTATATGCCGAAGTGTTGTCCACAGTTCGCGCGTACCATTTCGGGTGATTTACAACGAACGTGATCCAGATGCAGTGCGAGGTCTGATGCTGCGAATATCGAGTTCCAACGAAACCGTACAGGTCAGCGACCTCTCTTGCTTCGTAAATTTTTCGGCATCAACCAAGGTGGCAGATGATGTCGATGCAAAGAGATCGCTTGCGACTGTGGATGATCGGTCTCACTTACCGTATTCTGGTTGGCAGCACGTTGCCGAACGGGGTGTTTTGGGTTGACAGAAACGATCGTCACAACTAGCCGAAATCGCGGCTGCGTCGATCCGGCGGATTTGGTATTGAGGAGTCCAAAAAACTCTCCGCTTTACACGCACCGTGTAACCAAGGAGGGCATTACTTCTATAGCCAAGATTTGGCAAAACAGATTCAACCTGACATCTAGGCCGTGACGAGATTTTTCAAAAACAAGTCCCAGAAGTCAATGGGTAAACTAAGTGCTCGCTGACCCATAACAGTGCCATTCATACGCCTGACCCCTTGGATTGTTCGATGCTGGCCCTGGCCTTACGCTGCCGCGATCTTGCGCCCGCGTGCCGGGATCATCAACCAAAGCGAACTGGCCCATTACGGCCGTAATCTCGACGACCCGGATGACCCAAATTATGTGGCTCGATAATCCCGCCCCTGACATCCAAGAAGCACTCTCGAACTGCCGCGAACCGCCCAAGGCCGAGACGAGATTCTTGAAAAACATGTTCGCCCTATCGCCAAGACGCATGACTGGGAAGAGCAGCGTAAGATGTGGGCGAGGCTACAATCGTTGGTTGATGTCACTCGCTTCTCCCGCCATTTCCTCTTGACCAGCCAAGCCTCAGCCGTGGCGATGGTTTGGCCGCTGGGTTTGACGGTGCCGCTCCAGCCGTCATCTTTGTGATGTACATAACACGTACCTCACCAAAGCCTTCCTCGCCGGACATGCTGCTGGAAGGCCATAAATCGTACAAGATCTCTCGTTTGATCGTCGCTCACTCGACAATCATTGGCGTTCGATACGAGTACCAAACCGAGGGCTCGTGGCAATCACGTCAATTGGCGTAAATCCGGAAGAAGCGGAAACAGTACTTCTTTCTTGAACGCTGGCTTCCTCGGCGGTGTCCCCGTATTTTAAACTGCAAATTCTCCTGGGTATCGACCTTCATCGTAACCGATCTTGTCCTTTCGTTGATTTACGGAGGTGCTGGTGTCCAGCCTGCCAAGCCTACTGGAAAAAGTCCCCCCGAGTGTCGCTGCTACAGTCTTGATTTCGTTAGCTTCTGCGGCCTGGCCTCTGGCGACTTCCGACCAGTTGTAGTTCGGTGATCGGCCACCTCCAACAGCAATTCGGGGTTGGTGCCGTCCAAAGGGGTGATCTCGATCTCTCTCCGAGACTGATGTGTCTTTTTTGTTTCGGGTATTCTTCCTTATGGCTTTGCTGTTCCAGGTAGAAACGACCACGAGCAAATCGCAAATTGATGCCCACGCGGCCGGGACCGAGATGGGTTGCGATGCTTTGCTGAGGTTCTGACAATCTGCGCCTTTTTCGGATTCGGTCAGCTTTGCGCATGTTTAACGGACGCGTTCGTGTCTGCTCGGGCCATCTTTCTGCTCATCCCATTCGGAATGTAAGGAATGAGCCCCTTGGAACGCCGCCTCCTGATGTCTCGAGCGTACCGCGCGTCGATCGCGAACTCCAAGCTGGACCTGCACGATCCACGTTCTCGGTTATTTTCCTCTTTGCTGGGCAGTGTCCAGCGTGGATCGAAGCTTCCACTCCTTAGCATGGTACGGATCGACTTCGCCTCGCCCCCGCTTTCAGCGACACCGAAAGCCTGATCGATCACACAGGAAGTTTCAGGCTACGGGGTGTCTGGGCTGGATCATCGAGGTAGTTCACCCAACCGAGCGGATCGTCCGAACGATCCCACAGGCCCAGGTTTCGCGTTTCGCAGAAAGGCGATGGTCGCTTTTCGCCAGTGCCGACGCCAAGTCCTGGCACAGTCGGTATACTCTTCGTTAAGCGGAACTGTCACAAAACGATCCGTCACCTGAAATTTCCGCCGCAAGTGACTTTCGGCCTTTAGCAGGCAAGATGCACAGCGGACGCCTTCTTGTTTTTCTGCAGGCTGTTTTTGCACACCTGCGTTTGGCGTCGCGGCCTGAGTCCCAAGCGAAGTGATGATGCCAAAAGACTTCTTTGGCTTGCTTTGCGCCTGTCGTTGGGCATTCGCTTTGATTCCACCACCGAAATTGATGTTGTACTGAACCAATCCGTGGTGTTGTAGATGATCTTTCCTGAAAGGGCATATAATACAAGATTGGTTGCGTCGCTCAACCTGGGCAGGGTGGGGCCGAACTCCATTGGATCCGCCAAACCGATCACTCCATAAGCCTTGGCGGGCGAAATGCCACTGGTCAGGAAGACCGTGTGATTCTTTAAAGAAGAAAGACATAGAATTTACCGGGCAAGGCCTCCTTCCACGTGCCGACGATCCTCAATTGCTTCAAGTTGACAATTGTGCCGGATTTTCGCAATCGAACGCGTCGATCAACTGGGTTTTTCAATGTGAGTGCGTTCCCTCGAATCGTGCGTTTCACTTCAGGCGAAACCGACATGTATTCGGCTGCGTTTGAAAACGGCTCCGGTATCACGTCCAGTTTTCGATTCACGAACGACAGTAGGGCTGCATACAGGTCGTAGAACAGCATCCCTTCGTCAAGTGACAGATTCATTTCAACCGATCCTTCTTTCAATGCGTCAAAATCATGATTGACCAAAACCGCAGCGTCCTTTGTATTCGTCGTCGCCTGATGGCCTTCAAGCGTCTGTTGATTTCCCCTGGCTCTGGAGTCGAGGTCATTAGGCCTGCTGCCGCTCCCTTTATGGTGACCATCTTGGTTCCCATGAACTTATCACCTCTGGTCGAACTCCTAATCCGAAAATGCAACTACTCGAGCTCGTCCGACGGATCGATGAACTTCAAATCAAATTGAATCCTTCGTAAGACCGAAGCGCGCGAGTTCTGGCTAACTGATCGAAACTAGAAAACGCCCGTCGACCTCACTCCCCACGCCGTCGCCTTCAATTCGCCCTCGCAGTCGATCGTGCGTCAGCGATAACGCTCGGCCTCTTTCGATGAGATGACGTACTGAAAGGAGTTTCTGAATCTTCTGCGAAGGTCGCCGAGTGCTTGATTCGGATCCGCTGTCGATAATGCGTGAAAGACGTAGCCGTATCATATCTTCGCCGTCCACATCTTCGGATGCGACAGCTATGCCCCAACGGAGTCGGATACTGCTCGAACAGGAACCGCCGCCGTTTCCGGCCAGCAAAGTCAGTGAAGATCTCGACCGTCGGAAAATCAGGTTCGCCGTGTACCTCGTTACCGGACACCTGTCCCTCCTCGGCTTAACTTCCAATCTTTGGATGTGGTCATAATCCTTGCATCCACATTTCTTGTTCGCATCGCAGCAAATTTTTCCCGCCACAATGGGAGCGACCGTCCCAGTTGCCTTCCTCAGGAAAAAACTGCTTACCTGCCACCTTGTTTTGCGTCTTGCTCGGTGGGTCGGAAGCAATCGTGGCGTTGTAACTTACATACGTAGCGGTCCTTTAAGGAGAGAGTGCGCGAGAAGCTGGGCCAACTGCGGAACCTGACGCGAAATCACGTTTATCGGCGAATCGGAAACTGAGAGCCAGCAGAGAGCGGTGGAACAATAACACCGCAAGGCGGTTTTTGCACGCTCAGCGATTGGCCCCGGAGAGCGAACTTGCGCAAGCCGAGTTCGCTAAAGAAAAAGAGTACAGCGGAAGCAACGCTTTTCAGACGACTCTGGGGAAACGTTGGTTTCAGGCCTATGCGGCGAGTCCGCTGCCTGAACCCAGCTCACATGAGGGCCGTGGTTTATTCCCCTCAGATGGCGGCGCGAGTTGATTCGATAGCGTGATCGACCTTGTAGCTCCAAGTTTTTTGGAATTTCGCTGTCCAATTCGCATCTCTCGTCGGAAGTAACCTATGAGACATGAACGAAGACACCGAACAACCTCGACCGAACAATGCCAGCCAGATCCACGTTGCTGAAATACGATGGAAAGCTTGTCTTTAGAGAAACTCCCACCGGTGCTGTTTTGCTTCGGGGATGGGGGACATCAAGATTCGGTCGAACCAAGTGACCGATGCCCAGGCCAGGGCCTGCAAACGGGACGATTGTCATAACGTCGAGACCGGTACAACGAAGTGATCGCCTTTCGTAATATTTTGGCAGTTTGCCAAGTGTTGAACATCGAGAGAACACTGGAGAGAGACCGGAAGTGACGACCGAATTCTGGGCTTGAAAACGCAAAGATTTTTTTCCGAATATCGCCCTGCCGTGATGAGTATGGATATTACGGCATATTTGGAGATGAAGTGAGCGATCTAACCCTGGAATTTGTGAAGCTCAGGACACGGTATCAGCCGGAGGTGCGCGGTATGTCTGTAAGCTCGTCGTGAGATCGGTCGATGCCGAGGACGTGATGCAGCAAACCGCTGCACGGCTTTGGGAAAAAGTTTGATCAATACGATGCGAAGCGACCGTTCAAAGGTCAGCGATCGGTTTTGCGTATCACGCCCTTCGTGGCGACAGCGTCAAACGCGTGATCGACTGGTGTTTTCTGAATCGATTTTTGCGCAATTACACGCCACGAGTGTCGAAGCATAGCGCCGCGCTGCTGGAACTTCGACGACAAGCTCCTGGACGACGGCTGTCTGCAGAAATTAGAGTGAAGGAAAGGGAGCTACTGCTTCGCCGCTGCAGGAACATGGTGCCGTGCAGCGAAGCAAGCCGGTCACAGACCAGTCCTGGCACAAATTGTATTACGCCATCGAAAAATCCTGCGTGCCTGTCCCCATGGCGCATTGATTGGTGCACGATGCAGCAGTGAGGGCTGGCAGCATGGATGAAACTCATAAGTCACAGGAGATCGATCGCTTCTCGCTCGGCTCGTTGACGGAGACACGAGTCGGATGACATCGCCGCAATCGAGTTAATCCTCGATGGTAATCCAGAAGCTCAGCGAAGGTATGTGCATTACCTCGATTTACATCAGGAACTGTTTGCCAGGGTGTGCCGCTGACTTTGCTGCCGATCCCCATGATCCGCTTCGCGAACTCGAATCGACCACAAGCGTCCCGCGCGTTAAGTGCGCTTACCAGGGCAATCATTCTTCTGACTGCCTCCATGCTGAATACCATGGAATCGGAATTGCGAGATGGACGCAATCGACGCCAAGAGACAACATACGTTTCGTGAAGGTAGCTTCCCCAAACGATTGCAAGCAATGAAGAGGCCGACAACGGAGTTGCAGTGCTCACCGCGCTGTTAACGCCCAGTGGCTTAGTAGCGCCCCGCAGCAGATTGCGCGGCTCCCCCGCAAACGGGCAGCATCCTGCGCCAGGAGAGAACTGAAGTTAGGCTGGCGGAGTGATTCAAATTGAGTTTTACAAGGGAGGAAAGCGCTCGTTGAAGGCCCGGCATATTTAGAAATTCGATCGGCCGCGAGTGTCAGTTTTGTCGCCAAGGGAAATTGCGATCGCAAGGTTTCGCCGAACGCCACTACTGGCTTTAGCGTGTTGACTCCGGTGAAGTTTAAATCTCGTGGACTTATCGAATTCCGAGTCGATGGGCAGTGATGGGCAAGCTCCATGTGCATGTCTTTGACGGAGAAGTCGAAATCTACTTCCCCCGGGATGGAAAAAACACAAATCGGAAGACCGCCAAGCGCGCTGCTGGTGGTGACGCATTGCAGTGGTCAAAACGAAGCGGGGCGACGATTTCTGGTTCCGCGTTTCCGCGGCATTCATCACTTCGTTTGAGATGGAAGCTCGCTGGCAGGAGCAAAACGCTTGCAGGGGAGCGGTTTGCCAACTGGCGGCGATGGAATGGGGAGTTGCAGGAACGACCTCGCTCGCCGTGCGTTACACTTTGAAGACAACGGCGACACGTTGTCCGATTAGAACCGCAAAGGCTCACGGCACGATCGTCGGCTGACTTCGGGACGCTGGCCTGGAAAACGCCTTGGAATCGACGCCCTGCAGAGTGCGAATTGATGTCCTGGTCAATACGATCAACTGACGCCGTCGATGTGGCTGAGAAACGGATGCGTTGCTCAAGCCTCGCAATCAGTCGCTGGTCCTGATTGATGGCTACGAAGTCGGACGAGTTCACTGGCAGGTGTCTCCGGCAGGCGAACTTCGCTTGCCCGTCTGCCATCGGATCTGAAAAAGAATGCGTACCAGCGGATATGCATCTCCCGTACTGTTCACCCCCACGAAGTATCGGGACGTGGAATTTCGGTTCGCACGGCTTTACGATCGAAGCTCGCACACACAGGTCCGTCATTTCTCAACGGTCGTTTGGTATCGAGCGAACCGCTGGCATTTGACCAGCCGATTCAGATTGGAATGGCTTTGAGATTGGAAACTGGGGCTTGCCACTCAACCCCGAAAGTCCGAACTACGTCATCCGAAACTTCATCGGCCGAGTCGATGAGTTGAGCATTTGGAACACCGCATCAACACGAGATCGCAAAAGCATCTACGGAGACACCCATCCGGGTGATTCTGAATACATCACTCCCCATCGTTTAACGGCAATACCGTTCAATAAGATGGGGAATCGCGACTCCTGCTAGGTTTAGGGGCGCCACCCTCAACCAGCCCCGTGCAAGGAGCCGCGACATGAATGGGCAGTGATGCTCTGACTTCTCTTCGAAGTCAATGGAAGAGTTTTTAGATCGTATTGCTGGACTCGAAAAGATCATTTCGCCTGAGCTTATTGAGCAGGTACCTTGTCGATACAGGCAAGCAGACCACGCGGGTTTGCAGGACTTATGCAAACGAAATCATGATTGGGTCGTCTTGGCAATGGGCCTTTTTACCGAACTACCGATCAGACAAGTCTTCAAGGCGTGTCGCCGCGGCATGGAGAGAACTCGCCAGCCAGGTCGAGCCTGTGTATGGCACGTCGACTCGGCAGCGAACCGCTCGTTGCCTTGCACAGTTTGGTGGTCCGCCCATTGGCCACACCGCAAACGCTCGGTGCGTTCTATCGCGGGATGCGCAAAGTCGCCACTGACGGCACGGTGCTTGATGTTCCGACTGCGATGTGCATCAGCACTTCGGACGCCTATCGGGAAGTCGTGGTGAAGGCCCCTTTCCTCAAGTTCGCAAAGTCAGTCTCGTCGAACTGGGAACTCAAGCATCGAATTCGCTTTCGTTTATGGAGCTGAAAGACTCTGAAAAGAAGCTCGTTGAGCAGCTTTGGGAACAAAGCCTCGACGATGCGTTGTTGATCGAAGACCGAGGCTTCTTCAGCTACAAACACTGGAAATTACTGCATGAAAAGCATTGAAGTTGCTCATTCATCCAGAAATCGATGGTCTTTAAACCGGATCAAATATTTCGACGATGGCTCGTTCCCTGGCGAAGCACCGCATCCGTGGTTAACCATCGTAAAATGACACAAAGTGCTGGCATCCTCGTTCGCGTGATCGAATACAAGCTCGACGATGCTCAACGAGTCGGCCATGATGAAGTTCATCGCTTGATGACCAACCTGTTTGACCTCGAGGAGTTTCCGGCCATGGAGCTAATCATGGAGTACCACGAACGTTGGGAAGAAGAACTCGTCTTTGATGAGCAGAAGACTCACCAGATCCTTGTCGCGCCGAGAAGACAACGAATCTTCGCAGCGAAACGACCGGACGGTTCGAAGCAGGAGTTGTACGCGATGTCGCTGGGACATTTCGTGGTTCAAAAGTGCTGATGCTCTGAAGCGGCGACTGAAGCAACATCGACGTGGATCGGTTGTCATTCAAGGGTTCCTTCCAGATACTCAAGAGCCGCTTGCCCGAATGCGATCCTGGCAATGAAGTGAAATTTTCGCAGTGGTTCGCGGCGGTCGTATAGAGATCAGTTGCGAGCGAATCCCTGCACGTCGCGTCGCAACCGCATCAACCAGCGTGTGTGATCAAACGCAAGACGTCCCGCTGGGACAAATGCCGCCCAGAACACCGAAAGCAAAACCGTTGACCAACCTTTGAGCAGATAGTAGTTAAGGATTCATTGAACGGTATTGCCGTTAAACGATAAAAAACAATCCGTTTTTCAAAACTGCACTTTGAATTGTTGGTGCTGACGTTCAGATCATTCAGAAATTCACTTCTCGCAGTATTTTGCGGGATACCTGACGTCGACGGACAGTTCGGCGGACGACGATCGGGGCTTTTCTTCGTCCTACGGTCGATCGCTGCGGTCGACCAGACGCTCGCTTGGCTCGTCCTGCAACACTCAATTCCACTATCGTGTCTAGCCACCCACATAGGTTCCAACAGCCGACGACGTTCGGAGGCTGTTCTGAACCTGCTGTTGGCCTGCACCCCAGATTTCTTTCACATCGTGATAGTGTTCCTGGATCGCCCATCGATCGGAAACGATTTTCAAAATCTCCTGGACGCCTCATCGAGACATCGCTGCCGACATAAGCCGCCCAATCTCTCTGCTGTGCTCCAAAAGGACAACGTGAACGACACCACCGAAGATGCGGCTCGTCGCCAAGAATGTCTTGTAATCGTCCCGAAGCCATTTTGCCGCGACACGGATACCTCCAGCGGCGTCCAGCCATCGCGTCGTCCCGCCCGATTCTTCAAACTGATTTTATCTTGGCCATCGATCCGGGTGGCCGGGCGTTTTCCTTCTTTCTTCACCGGCACATCATACAGTTGCGTAATCGTTGCGAATCCGCGTCACGATGACGGCTTCCACATTGATCAACGGACGCACTCGTGCCGCCCTGATCGCATACGCTCCGTCGAAGACAACGACGGAACGAGCAAGAGAACCGAAGCGGCGCGAAGCGTCTGCATACATCGTGCGAGTTGGTGCTTGGTGCGAAATTCCCACAGCCATAGCGGATCTTCTTTGACGGCTCCAATGTCAAACTGGCGAACATACAGTCGCGACAAGATTGAAGGGCAACTGGAGCAGAAGGGGCTGCTCAAACGATTGATCGAACCTGTTCGCGATCGTACGACGCAGTGATTCCTTCGCCGGGCGCCAAAGGATATCCGAGACGATCGACCAACTTCGCGACGAAGTTAACGTGGACGCTGTCATTGACGCACTGTCGCAAACGGATCAGCGCTGGCATTGCTGGCCAATCCTGTTTCCGTGGCGACCGACGTGTTCTGTGGCCCGCTGACAACTCAGCAAACTCTACATCCAACGAACCAACTACCGAGCTATCAAACGATCGAACCAGCCCTGATTGCGCTTCACGGTTACGCGGCCCTTGCCGCATCATTGAATCAGGAGATTGGATGCTCACAAAAAGCAAACGGGCTTTGTGCCGCCCAACGAGCGGTTGGCCGAAATCGCGTCCTTTTGGCTGATGCCATTATCAATTCCTGTTTCCAAAGTCACCTCCAGGTCCTACGACGACGGCGGATTCTACTGGCAGCAACATGGACCGTCCGGCTTTGCAACGTTGTCACTCGCGGACATCGCGGCCGGCGAGGTCGACTGCGCCATTGATAAAGTCGATCGCCTGAGCCGATCGTTACTCGATTTCACCAAAGATCGT
The DNA here is from genome assembly GCA_041399105.1 of Pirellulaceae bacterium. Classification (GTDB taxonomy): domain Bacteria; phylum Planctomycetota; class Planctomycetia; order Pirellulales; family Pirellulaceae; genus Rosistilla. The sequence goes on from JAWKTL010000043.1 coordinate 22,711, forward strand.
CGAAACGTTCGATCAGCACGTGTCGTTCGTCAGTGTTAGGCAGCAGTTCACTCCCGATGTCGATGGGGCGTCTGGCACTCAACGTGCTACTGTCCTTCGCCCAATTCGAGCGAGAGAGATGATCAGCGAACGGATTCGCGATAAGGTGGCTGCGTCACGAAGACGCGGGAAATGGTCCGGGCGCATGCCGCTGCTGGGTTACACGGTCGAGAACGCCAAACTGATCGTGGATGATCTGAAGCCGATCGCGTCGCCAAACTCTTCGCCCGTATGTCGAACATCGCTCACTACTGCCGGTCGTCAAAGAGCTGAGACAACGCGGTTGACGACCAAACCACTGGGTTGGCTACCAAGCAGGGCGATCACCGGGGCGGTCGTGAATTCGCCAAGAACGCGGCCTACAAACTGCTAACCAATGTCACCTCCATCGGCAAGATCTGATACAAGGACGAGACGCATGAGGGCGAACACGAGTCAATCGTGCCGCCGAGCTATTTCAGCGAGTCCAAACGCAACTGAAAGCCAACGGCCAATCCGGCGGCACGGGTTCGCAACAAACACAACGCGCTGCTCAAAGGCTTGATCTGGTGCAAGTCTTGCGCTGCCCGATATGACATACTCGTATTGCTGTAGAGTGGAAGCAAGCGATATCGCTACTTCGTCATCGGTGAATCCGATGCAACGCGGGCTGGCAACTCGGAGTGCTCATCGCCATCAGCTGTCCAAGCGAGATCGAACGGTTTGTCGTCGAACAAATCCAAACCATCGGTACTGACGAAGACCTGTTCAATCAAACGATTGGCAAATGGCACCGAATCGCGTTCCGAACAACTCCGGGGTAACCTCAGCTTGAACGCAAGTCACTGCAACGGCAACTCCGCAACGATCTGTTCGCGACGGGATCATCATCAACCAAAGCGAACTGGCCCACTACGGCCAAATCTCGACGACCCGAATCTAAATCATGTGGCTCGATAATCTCGCCCCGACATCCAAGAAGCAATTCTCGAACTGCCTCTGGAACGGTCTATAGGCACGCGCGACACGATCTTGAACGAGACGTCCGCCTGATCGCCAAGACGTCGACTGGGATCAGTAAGCGCCAAATGTGTCAGCTCCTTCGAAGCTGTTCCTGCTGTTGATCCCGCTCTGACCTCGAGCCGGCAGCCAAACCGCCATCGACTTCCCTTAGCTTCCCCGCAAACGCCGCTACTGCCGTCCGCCCAACGTCGCGGCTTTTTTCGTTCGTGGGCGGGTTCCCCGAATATTACTGCTTTGCGGCACGCTGCGTTACGGGGCCAACCCGATGGGCCTGCGAAAATTTGGAAAAGATGGCGAAAATGTTAGCAAAATTTGCTTGAAGCATCTCAAATGGTTCTCGTTCAATGGTGCCGGACGTGTCAGGACACACATCACTACCAAAAGCTAAGAAGAAGATTTACCTACGCCTATGACCGACTTCCAAAGCGTCCAAAGTTACTGCCCTTCGCACTGAGAGATGGAAAGACTCCCTTGGTAACCTACCAAGGCACTGCCGCGCATCGTACTACCGAATCGCAGGACAACCTTCGCCCCTTGGTCGACGCGCTGGAAAAAGCCGATGCGCAAATTGGTCCCAACGGGCCGCTCCTCGAAGAACACTATATTTTCTGCGAGAGATTCGAACGACTCAAAAAAGAGCAAATGGCGGCGTCGTCTGATTTCTCAAGTAATTGGATTTCGGTTACCTGATCGTAAACGAAACGGCGACTCCACTGACATTGATCAAAAAGCACACATGACGGTCCTCAATTAAAACCGGCGATCGTATACGGCTGATCCTCCAATGACCGATTATTTTTCGTCCGTTGCTTGTTCAGTGAAGACTTGTCGTAGACTCTCAGTTGCGGCGAGTTGGCTTTCAATTGACGCCAGCTCCACCTTGCCATCCAACACCCTGACAACTCGTCAAACGCCAATAACTTCCATCGGGGCGCGCGTGAAGCAATCGATCGAGTGTCGGTCTTGAGCGATCAAAACGTGTAGTGCATCAGACTGGGGATCGTCTGGATAACGTTCGAACTTCTTCCCGCGAAGTCGTAGGCCTCGGCGGTGGAATCCGACAGGGACTTCGACGAGCACGACCGGGTTGAGCAACACATCGCCCGCATCAGATTCGAGTTGCGGATCGCCGCAAACGACCGACAGGTCCGGGTGGTGTACAACCCAGTTGCCTTGATGCGGAGCTTCAAGTCGCTCGGGACTCGGCAGGGCTTTTTTTCTTTAGCTGCTGGCCGAGGGTCCGCATGCAGGCTGCCCACGATCAAATTGCGGGATTAGCCGAGGCACCTGCCATGGCGAACATCTCGCTCCCGATATTCCGACCGAACAGCCTTCCGTCCGCGATGGAGGTATTTTCCCCGGGTGACATACGGCTTGGGGACGGTCGGGAAGTGTTCCTGGAACGGGCAGAACGTATTTTTGATGTTCAGATTGTAAACGAAAATCGGTGCGTCTGGCCATCTAGCGTCGCGTGAACAGTAGCTTCGCAGTGCGCGCACGGCGGTCTCCTGCCGCTGTGATTCACGGGACCACCGTGCCACTTTCAATGCGCTCTGGACGTTCGTCTCGGAGGGTCGGAAGCATCCGGCGAATGAACTTAGATCGCGGCCAAACCGGAGAGAAGCCGCGATAGTCTCGGCGAGATTTAGCCGCTGATCGCGGGCCTGAACACCCGTCGCCGCCACGGTCGAGCGTCGAAATTGACGCAAGAGTCTCGGAGATGCTTTTACCCCGCAAAAAACGGGCGTTTTTCACGGTCCGAGCGACGCGAGTCAATCCGGCAAAGAGAGCCAACCAGCGTGGTGGCCCAAGTTCGCAGATTGAAAAGAGTACCCCCGAAGGGATTCGAACCCCTAACCCCTGGTTCCGAAGACCAGTGCTCTATCCAATTGAGCTACGGAGGCGTGATTGATACAATTTTCGCTCGTTGAATTCTTGCAGAATTTGCTCGTTCAGGCAAGCAGGTTTGATGTTTATTTTTTTGCAACTTGTGATCACCTCGTTTTCGGAGCTGTGACATGCCTGATGGCAATACGGAGCCGAACGGGAACGCATCGAAATCCGCCCCTCCAGTGGACAAGGATTCTCTGGAAATCGACCGGGTGCGAGCGAGGCTTGCCACTTTTGAAAGATTCAACACGGTGGGTGAATTGGCTCGCGGGATCGTTCACGAAATCAATCAACCGCTGGCCGCGATCGCCAATTACGCGTCGGCGTTACGTTCGGAAATCGTTGCCGAACCGGACCGATCCGGGGCGGATTACTTGCAGACGCTCTCGGAGATCGAAGAACAAGCGATTCGAGCAGCATCGATCGTTCGCAATTTGAGGCGGCTTTCGCGGCGGGCGGAGTCGTATCATCGCATATGCGACATCGCCGACTTGATTTCCGAAATCGCTCCGTTGATGCAATCACAAGCCGTTGGTTGTGACGTGCTGCTTCGTCTGGACCTGCCGAGCGACCTCTCCTTAATCAGCGTGGATTACCATCAAGTGCAGCATGCTTTGATGTGCATGTTTTCCCATGCCGTTGCCGCGATCTGCGAGCGGCAACCACGGGAACGACAAGTGGTCGTTCGCACGAATCCGTCGGGCGTCAATGAAATCGAGATTGCCGTGCTTTACTCGTGCTGCGACCGGTCCGCTGAAGAACTCAAAGGGCTTTTCCAGCCATTCAAACTGAATGATTTGACGAACAGCAACTTTCATCTGGCCGTGTGTCGACGGATCGCTGACATTCATCATGGCAACATCTCCGCCGAACATCTTGACGACGATCGAACATTGTTGCGGTTCTGTTTGCCCATTGGGCCGAAGGGGCATCGATCTTGATGTCGCGGAACCTGAGCGTAGCGACGGTCCAAGGTCTTGTCGGCGACGGTATTGTTCCTAAACCGAAAGGCACGTTATCCGTGTGAACATCTTGATTGATTACCCATTCATTTCAAGGAACGACCGATATGTGGCAGACTCGTCTCGCATGTCTCGCTGGTTTGCTCGCGTTTGTTGGTCTGGCGTGGCTGTTTAGCACCAACCGCCGTCGTTTCCCGATTCGCATTGTCGCGGGAGGGATATTGCTGCAATTGTTCTTGGCGATGATGGTGTTACGGACCGGCTGGGGTGCCTACGTGTTTGAACAGTTGGCTGCCGGTGTCGATGCGTTGATGGGGTTCGTCGATCAAGGGACGGGTTTCGTCTTCAATATCAACCCTCGGGAGGATGATGTCGCGGCGTTGCCACCGCAATACGCTTTGCTGAGAACCTTCGCATTTGGCGTCTTGCCAACGATCATCTTTTTCTCGGCGCTGATGTCGATGCTTTATCACATAGGACTGATGCAACGGATTGTTTGGTTGTTGGCCTGGGTGATGCAGCGTTCCTTGGGAACCAGTGGACCGGAAACCTTGTCGGCGGCCGCCAACGTCTTTGTCGGACATACCGAAGCGCCGCTGGTCGTCAGGCCTTATCTGTCGAGAATGACGCGCAGCGAGTTAAACGCTCTGATGACCGGCGGCTTTGCGACCGTCACGGGAGGCTTGCTCGGCGTTTATAGTCGGATGGGCATTGATATTCAGCACTTGTTGACCGCATCGGTGATCAGCGCGCCGGCAGCCCTCTTGATCGCAAAATTGATGGTTCCTGAAGAATCATCCGATTCGCTCAATCGATCGCTTCAAATCGATTCACAGCGCACGAGCGTGAATCTGATCGGGGCCGCCGTGGAGGGGGCGTCCGATGGTCTGAAGCTCGCCCTGAACGTTGCCGCGATGCTGATTGCTTTTCTCGCATTGATCGCGCTGGTCAACGCGATCCTTCTGCGACTAACGGGCGTATCGCTCGAGTCGCTGCTCGGTTTCGTGTTCAGTCCCTTAGCCTTTGGGATGGGCGTGCCGTGGTCCGAATCGCTGGAAGCGGGACGACTGATCGGCCTGAAGACGGTGGCCAACGAGTTTATCGCATACGATGCATTAGGCAGAGCAAAAGTCGCAACAGCGGGAGAAGCCATCGCGACAGCAGAGATCAGCGAGCGAACGAAGATTGTGCTGACCTACGCCCTGGCCGGCTTTTCCAACTTCGGTGCGATCGGTATCCAGGTTGGCGGCATCGGTGGGTTGGAACCAAGCCGCAAAGACGACTTGGCTCGCTTGGGTTTGCGAGCCATGTTCGGTGGTCTGTTGGCTTGCTGCATGACCGGTGCCATTGCCGGGCTGTTGTTGTAGATCGCGGACTGTGCGATAGCTGGCACGGACCGGCTTGGAATAAACGGTTGAGTTTGAAAGAGGGGTTGGCTTCCAGCGTGCGGGAATCTTCGATCGCCTGCTGGAAGTTCACGTCACTCATTCCCAGGCAGGTTCTTACATTGTTCACGGGCACTCCGTCACTTAGAAATAGGTGAAGACGGTGTTACCTCCCAATCTCCGGTTCCATCTTCCGCTTGTCATCCGTACTTCCTTCGTTGCTTGGTATTCAGTTGCGGGACCAATCCAATGTCGCTCGTTCGTGCCACTCAGACGCTTTGCCTGTTGAGCGCTGTACCAGCCGTTCTTTGCGCCGACGACAAGTGGACCGACTGTCGGTTGAGGATTGTGATTGATGGGCAAGCGATCCCAGCGCCGGAACCGATTCCCGTCACAGTTGACAAGCAAGGCTGTGGTGACTTCATCGCCGACGAGCAATTGATTGTGGATAAACAATCCAAGGGAATCGCAAATGTCGTTCTGTATGTCTACGAAGGTCGAGGAGGAACACCGCTAAGTCGGAAACATCCATCACACGCTAAGCACGATACGTTCAGTGTGCGTATCGACGACTGTATAATCTCTCCTCGGGTGATTTGTATCGCTGCGGGTGACGATTTGGTTGTTAAGCCAGATCAACAGAAGATTGGCCATAACTTAAACATTCCTTTCTTCGCAAACTCGCCAAGTGGACCTACAACGCCGCCTCTTGCGGAGCAAAGGATTTCAGTCGATTTAGCGGAACCTGGTGCCGTGCCGATTCAATGCAATATCCATCCGTGGATGAAGGCCTACCTTGTGGTGCTGGAGCATCGGTATGTTGGAGTCAGCAATCGTGACGGCGTGATTACGATCAAAAATCTCCCAGTCGGTGAGACGCTGGCGTTTCGTCTGTATCACGAAACGGTTCGATTTGTCGGATTGCCCATTAAAGAGAACACCATCGATCGACGAAGTCTCTTGACCGCGACCATTCGCGAAGGGATCAACGATCTGGGAGAAATTCGAGTGCCGCTGGATGCAATCGATCTCGATTAGAGACGATCGATCGATTCCTAGAGCGACCACGTCGGAAGATCAACTGAGAAATATTGCCGCAAGATAACATCAGACGCGTTCATTATTGATATAGGTCGGCGGTCCCTGCGAAGAGTTTCGTCGGGGACCGCCGAACGACGTTAGCCGGCCAGTGATTGATCGACCGTCTCGAAGCCGCATGTCCCAATAGGCTTATTTCGCATCGCGATTGATCGGTTCGTCGACAACAATCGCCGCCGGGAAGTCGGCCGCCTGTCGGCCATTGCGATCATCCCAACGCTTGTTCTGCGATCCGCCAGCGGGCTGATTCATTGGGATGTCCATTCCGCCGGCTTCCCCAAGCATCTGGTACAGCCGGTCCTCCATCTGACGAACGATCGGCTGCATCGACGGTTCGTTGATCAGGTTATTGATTTCGCCCGGATCGGCCTGAAGATCATAGAGTTCATCGACATCCCACAGTCCGTAGTATGTGATGTACTTGTATCGATCACCACGAAGTGCAAACTGAGTTGGCGACTGGGGGAAGTTCTTTTCCCAGTAATAGACATACAAAAAATAATCTCGCCAAGGCATGTCCGGTTGATTGGGGAGCGACAGGAAACTTCCGCCATCCATATAATCGGGAGTTTTCAATCCGGCGGCATGCAGGATCGTCGGGCCGACATCAATGTTGCCGATCACTTTTTCGACAACCGTTCCTCCTTCGTAAAGGTCGGGGCATTGCATCATCATCGGTACGCGTATCGATTCTTCATACGAGACGCGTTTGTCGATTAAGCCATGCTCGCCCCACATGAAACCGTTGTCCCCCATGTAGATGACCAACGTCGATTCATAAAGCCCCATCGACTTCAACTGTGCGAGGACTCGCCCGACGCTGTCGTCGACGGCCAACAGCGATTCGCAGTAGCGACGATACAGATAATCCAGGCCGCTGTCGCTGTGATACGAGAAGTCGATCCCATGCCAACTGTTGCGCTGGTCGCGAACCCAACGCGGCGCATTCTTCGCCGCGCTTATGTCCTCGCCACGCGGCAGAAAACTGAGGTCCGCATTGGCGTATCGTCCCGCGTGTCGCTCGGCGGGAGTGAAGTTCGCATGGACCGCTTTGTGGGAAAGATACAAGAAGAATGGCTTCTCGCTCGATTGACGTTGCTTCAGCCAATCGACGGCATAATCCGTCAATTCGTCGGTGATGTAACCTTTTTGCTTCACGCGTTCCCCGTTCACGTTCAACGTATAATTCGGGCCGGGGGCTAGGTAATTTCCTTGTCCACGAAAGCTGATCCAATGATGAAAGCCGGGTCGCGGATCGTCGTGATGCCCTCCCATGTGCCATTTGCCGATGAATGCGGTTTCGTATCCCGCGTTTTGCAAGTACTGCGGAAAGAAAATTGTGCCGGGCGGAACCGTGCGGTTGTTGTCGATCACGCGGTGCTTATGCGTGTAGAGCCCCGTCAAGATCGATGCCCGACTGGGTGAGCAGAGCGATGTCGTCACAAAAGCATTCTTCAGATGGACGCCATTCTTCGCCAACGAGTCCAAGTGGGGTGTTTCAAGAAACGGATGCTTCATGAATCCCATCGCGTCGTAACGGTGGTCGTCGGTCAAGATGAAAATCACATTACGCGGCTCGACGTTGTCGCGGCGTCCGATATCCGGAAGTGACTGGCCCTTGACCCGCGCACCACCCAGTAAGTGAAGGACGACAACAATCGCAATCAAGCAATAACGTGAGAGACAAACAAACATTCGGAACTCCTGAAGAAACAGTTATACCGTGCGTGGTCCGAAATGATGCCTTCATGTAAAATGAAGCGAATCACCTCGTTTCTGACCACGCGACGTATAACGCATGAACGTAAGGCGAGCGACCGGCGGACAACTTCAAACCAATTCGCTTTGGACTATCTTACATCGAGTCACCGCATCGTGTACCGCTCAAGTTTGCTGAAAAGAACAAACAAGACGTGCGGAATCGAGATAAAGCGTACCGATCAAAGATTCAATCCAAGTCAGTCGGCTTGATCATTGGGCAACAGTTGTTGAACGATCGTCGAGACGGATTCCACCTTAACGTTGCGTTCAACCTTGGGCGTTCGAGCGTGACGCGACACATTCAGCCATCGATCATCTCCGCCGAGCACAACATTGCCAATGATGGCGATCCCGTCAAGCAGGTTTCGGTTGCCGTAGTCGGCCACGTCAATTCCACCTCGGTCGCCGGCGATAACAAGGTTATTGCGAACCGTCACCGGCCCGCCGCCAACGACAATGCAATGCGAATTCCGAGCGCCGACGACGATGTTGTTTTCGACCAGTTGCTTGCCGCTGGTCTTTGCATCCTGGAAACCATAAACCATGATCGCCGGTCCTTGCGTCCCGAGAATCAAGTTGTTGCGAACGACGCCGTCGACGTTCAGCTTCAATTGAATGCCGTAACCGACAATGTTCGCGTCGTTAATCCGAGAACCGTCAATGAGATTCCCTTCAAAACGAAAGTCGGTCACTACTTGATGGCCATCGTGATTCCCGATGTAGACAGGCGTCTGTTTTCCCCCCACAAACCGACAATGAAGAATGTGAACCGACGCGGCCGCGCCGCTGTTCACGGTCAGATCGTTTTCGCCGTTGTCACGAAAGACGCAGTTTTGAATTTGAATATCCGTCGCCTCACGGATTCGCATCCCGCAGTGATTTCGGCTATGAAACTGCAAATCGCTTATCCGCAAATATTTTCCATAGACATCCCAAGTGTTCTCTCCACGCTGAGTCCATGTAATCTCCGGCAACCGGCCCGCGGAATCGGGTCGCCCCCGAAGGAGAATCGGTTTCTCGGGTGTCCCGGATACGCGAACCTTGGCCGGAAGATGATGCTCGCCTGGAAGGAAAACAAGTTCATCACCAGGCTCGAGCTTTCGCAAGACAGAACGATAGTCCTGGCCCGGTGAAATTTCGATCACCCGAGCCCTTGCGTGATCGGTTGGGATACAAGCTGACAGCGCAACGATGAGGGTCGTGCGGATCAAACGGATCGCCATGAACGGACTCCGCAAGCGAGTAATATCGTGACCGGTCTTTAGCAAAACATCCGCATGCAAGCGCGAATCGCCTAACTTTCCCCACGATATTCAGTGGTGCCGCCATTCAGTTCGGCACTTTAACAACCATCGCGGCGGAATACGCGGTCTTATCGTAGCCATCGCCAGATTCGTCTTCAACCATCAAATGAACGACGGCGAAGAGGACATTCCCTTGCTTTGGCGTGAACTGAACCAAACCATCGGAATCACTTTGTCGTTCGTATTCCTCATCAAACCCGGATGCCAGCGTCGTACCACGAGGGACGAAAGTCACCCGAGCATCGGGCAGTGGCTTCCCTGTTCGCATCACTTGCAGTTCAATCGGCTTTCCGGCGGTGACCTGTGGGAGCGGAGTCTTCAGTACGAGTTCGAGTCCAAATTCATGGCACTTGTCGTTTGGACGCGATGCCGCGACCGAGTCCGCATCGTTCGAGTTGCCCGCCACGACAAAAAGTTTTCGCAGACTTGATGGCGCGAATCGTGCGATGCAACGTATCGAGCGTATGCACGAACTGATGAACGCCAGGTTCGGCGAATTCATACCGAGCGGTCCAGAAGCCCTCTTTCTCGGCATGACCCATATCGATGATCCGCGGTTTCAGATCGATCACGTTTCCACTGGGTGCAATCGCAACCAACGTGCATGGCTCCAAAGTGATTTTGCTCGCCAGCTTGAAATCGCGATGCTCATTACCATGATTGCCCAACATCAAATTGACGTAGGTGTATTGTCCCACTGGAACCGACATCGCGTTCGCCTCGACCCATGTGTCGTGGGCATGCAAGGTTGACACTAACCGAACAAACGCCAGCGATTACCAAAACAAGATGCTTCAACATGAACTTGATCCTTAATTAATTGATAGTTTGAACAAAACAGAAAGCCCCGTTACTGAACACGACGATCAATGACTTGCGTTTACCAATCTCCTAGGACCTGACCGTCGTTCCTTGATCCAAGCCAGCGCCACGTTGCAAGGTCAATTGTTTCGCTGACAAAATGGACGCTGCCGTCGCACATCGCCACGCCGACGACACCGGGATGGTTGCTACGTGCGCCAAACACGCCCCAACCGCAACTGGAGACATCGGAAATCGTGCTGTTCGGTATGTGATAGTGGTGATAGCCGGTGTAGTATTCGCGACCATTGATCCAGCCCGCTCCTCGTTGCCCCGACCAGCCGCGATGCAAGCCGCTTCCCAAAGTTGCGGCGTTTAGCTGTTGCGGATCATCGGGAACAACATAGCTGCCGAACCCGGGAACCGCCGGTGGAAACGACCTATCGGTGAATGCGCACGTCAAGTTGTGCATCGTGCGACGTCGTTCATCGTCGGTCGTCGGCGCGGGAGCGTTTTGGGCTTGCAAGCCGATCAACGATTCAGCGAAGGCGGCCGTGTTGCTGAGCCCGTCGGTGACGGACTGAAAGCCGACCTTCGAATTGATCCACAGCAGCCCATCCGTGGGAACCCGAGTGTCGTACATCGTGCCCACGCCGGTCCCCAAGTTCATGTGATAGTTCGTCCCCGTGTAGGTCTGCATGGGGCCGCTACCGCTGAGGGTGACCACATCAAAACGCATCATGCCACTCTCGCTGGGGCAGTGTAACATTTCGATGTCCGTGGCCGCTGCGACATCGTGTGGCGGAAGCATGGTGCCCGGACAGCAACCCACATTCAGCGGCGTGCCAAAATCGATCAACGACTCGATGTTTCCTTTTTCATAGAACGGAGCCATCTGAGCAAAGACGGAGAAGTTGCCCGAGACGCCTGAGGCATTTGTATAGTTCGCGGGGAGTCGTTGATATGTCGCTTCATAATTGTGCAGCGCCAGAGCGATCTGCTTCAGATTGTTCGAGCACTGCATGCGTCGCGCTGCTTCACGAGCGGCCTGCACGGCGGGAAGCAGTAGCGCGATCAAGATTCCGATGATCGCAATGACAACGAGCAGTTCGATTAACGTGAACGCCAGACGCGCATTTTTACCGCCGTGACGCATCACGCGAGGATAAGCGAAGTGATTCGCAATGATTGGTGCATCGTTGTCGCTTCGGACAACCAAGGGTATTGAAACTTTCATTGTGTGGTTCTTGTTTCTTGAATTTGACTGCTTAGATCTGTTACCGTCCGCGGTGGCGCTCACCGTCGGCGGACTCGACAGACCACGCAAGTTGCGTGTCAGGTCGATAGGTGTTTATCGAGGTCGCTTCCACGCCAGAGAGGCGAAAACCACGTTTGTTGAGGGAACGAGCCGCCGCCGGTCTCCGGCGGTGGAAGCGATATCGTTAGCGCATCGCAGCACGCACCGGCATCATGGATTCACAAAACAGAATCAGGCTGCTTGAATGCGAGTGCAAACGCGTCGCGGCGAGTCCGTAGGAAAGAGGCAGCCAGGAGGCTGCATACCGACAGCGTGGAACTATGGGATCGGCGGGTCGGGGATGTGAGAACGACCCGAAGTGCGTTCGTCGGAAGATCGATCCAGCCCACCAGGGGCGAATCAAAGCTGAACGTTGTCGTTGCCGAAGCGACGAAGACTGCGGCGAGCATGCTCCAAAAGGTTGCAAACCTCGGCACTCCGAAGCCTTCCACATCAGGACGACCTTTGCCGCCTTCAGTCGCCACAACCGGACGACGATCACATTGATCATCCGTTTTGGCGGCATCAACGGTCGGCTTCGCGGAACAGCGACCGCAGGCACGCTTTGGCACCGGATTATCGACGAGCAAGCTTGCGCGTGCGGCTCGTTGCACGAGAAACGCAGGGGGTGTCACACCGTTGCGTTTTGCCCAAAGCAGCTTCTCAGCGTCCGTGTGACAGCAGCATTTGTCCAACAATATTCCGCCGTCGAACAACCGCACGGACAATTTTCGCAGGGAAATCGTTCGAGCTCGGCAATGGCTTTTCGACAATCTGAGGAAAGCCGATGAATCAGGTCAGCGCAAAGAGACCGTCAACAGTAACAGCCATGAAAGACACTGTCTCGGTATTCCGTCGCGAATGGAAAGTCGGATCAAATAATTCAAAGCGGGCGATCTTCAAGATTCCTATGCCGCTCGTTCCTCACACCGATGATTATCGTTGCTGGAAGCCGACTTCGCAATGGTGCTGAACATGGAGCCCGGCGGAGACAGCAGAAAATCTCGGCGGGGACCGCCGAGCGACGCTGGATATGCCGATTGTTGGTCGGCTTTATTCGTCGCGTGGGCAGAAATGAGTTGATTCGCTTCATTTAACGCGAAGGCATCATTTCGGACCACGCACGGTATAAATTGCATCAAAGTGCTTATAGCTCTTCGAACACGAACGGTGCATCTTCGTCTTCATCATCGTCGTCGTCACCGGCAAAAATCGCGTCGACTGCCGTGGCGTACTTGGCGGCGGCCTGTTCGCCAGCCAAACGTGACGACGATTGATTCAGATGATTCAAGATAATCAACGCATCAATCGGCGAAATCTCACCATCTCCGTTGACGTCTGGATACATCGAATCGAATCGTGCTTGCTCCCCTTCGCTGTCGGGGGCCGCAATTTGATTCAGAACAATCAATGCGTCGACCGGTTCGACCATTCCATTGCCGTTAACGTCCAAGGCATTGTTGACGTTTCGCAGCGGATTAACGACCGGTCCCGTTCCCGGCGTTACGTCGGCCTGCAATCGACGTCCTGGTTCAAATTGTTGAAGCAGGTCGAGATCCACGTCGCCCGGGGCGAGCGGAGCGGCACGCAACCACGTCAACACATCCTTCGCGGCACCACCATCTCCCAACGTTTCAACATCGCGGATCTGATCAAAACCGAATTGGATGGATGTGTCACCAGGCTTGAGCGTCGTCTGACCGCAGCCATCAATGAACTCCCCTTCTTGGAAATTCGTCGAATCGGTGAGGTCTTGACCTAGAACTTGATCGGGGAACAAGAAGTCGTCTCCCGCACCGCCGACCAACGCATCAACCCCCAGGCCGCCGTAAAGTTCATCGGCCGCCGATCCACCGACCAGAATGTCGTCGCCATTCTGACCTTCCAGCGTGCCGCGTGCCGATGTCGCATTGACCAATTGATCGTCCCCATCGCCACCGACGATGCGAACAAATTCAACCGCGGCGATTTCAAACGGAGCACGAGGTGAAACAGCCCCACCCACGGGTCGCACAGTGATGACGTCCGCCATGTCGGTGCCGTTAATGTGCAATAAGTCTTGCGATCCACCGCGTCCATCGATCGTGATCACCATATCAAGCGATGAATCAATCGGGACGGCTGAACCGACGGTCGTCGAATCATTCGCCGACCCACCGGTCAGATTGACGTTCTCCGCATTAACGAAATTGATCGGTCGCGACAAGTTTGAATCGACGGTGCCGGCCCGAGAACCCGAAAGCATGACATCAAAGTTGACGCTGGTCGTCTGGGACGACTGGTCGATGTTAACCGAATCGCCAACTTCCGTCACCGTGTCGGTTCCCAGCGGATCGCAGTTCACTTGGGTCGACTGAGCGGAAAGAACCAATCGCGATGTCGACGCATAAACCAATTCGCCGTTGACGATGCTTCCATTGGTGATCGCCGCGCCACGATTGAGCGTCCGCGGTGTGGTGGCGTTACCTTGACCATCGATCACCAAGTCACCAAGGATTCCGTCCAAGTTTCCGTTGCTCGTCGACCTTGGGATCGCTCGCGTTCCTGCCGTCGATGAAACATTCGCTCGTTCCCGCCGCCACCGAGCACCTGAAGCTGTGCCGGGACCAGTCCGGCATCGAGGCCGTCCCCCGCTAAACGCCGTACGTTCATGATGTCGTTACCGTCCTCCAACGCCACCAATGTCGCGGTATCGGCTCCGGTGTCCAAGATGTTCGCCAAGTCGATCCCGGTTCCCGCTTGAATCCCCAACCCGGAGGCGTTGCCGGTCGTCGTGACATTGACGTCGTCGTTCCCATCGCCGGTATTCAACAAGCTAACGCTTGCCGCTCCCGTTGTCGTAACGTTCACGACATCGCCGCCCGAATTCGTACTCAGGTTGAGAATTCCATTCCCCGCCGTATCACTAATATTGACGATGTCATTGCCCGGTCCCGTCGTAACCGATGTAAAGACATCGGTGGCCGTATCGACCAGATCGAACGTGTCGTTGCCGCTGCCGGTTTCGATCGAAATTTGTTCAACCGTGTTGTAGGTGATCAAGCCGGTCGCGGCCGCACCGGTTCGTTGGAAGGTGGTGTCGGTCAAACGGTAGGTGTTCGCCGCCGCGGAACTTTGATCACTAATGAACAACGAATCCCCCGAATCGATCGATTGTGAAACCGTTGTTCCGTTGGCGGTCACCGACGCGTTGAACGCGGGGCCAGGAACATCGTTTCCACCAATGACGTTGATGTTTCCAAGAATCCCGTTCAGCGAACCATCGTTGGTCGGTGCATCGGACGAAATGTTGATCACGTCGTTGTCATCACCCGCATCGACCGTCAACGGATTGTCGACGTCGGTCGATCGGATGTCGAAGCGATCCTCCCCGGCCATCGATTCGATCGTGATGGGGAAGGGGCTGTTGATATAGTTCAGCACATCGGCGTTGATGGTGATTGAGCTATTGGTGACCACGATAACGTCGTCCCCCGACGTTCCCAGCAGGGGACAGACCGCACCGCCAACGTTCCCGCTGAAGACGACGTTCTCGATCGTTCCGCTCGGTCGCAGGTATGCCAACCCGCACAGATTGTTATCCGTTACGCTTGAATTGCGCACGTTCAACGTGCCTTGATCGTTGAAGCCGCCACCGCCGGAACCGTTGCCTGAGTTCGCGATGTTGTTACTGAGGGTTACATTGTTGAGGTTCAGAACGCCGCTGCTGTTGAAGACACCGCCGCCACCTTGATCGGCACCGGTTCCGTTGGCTTGATTGCCGTCGATCGTCGTTCCGGTAACGCTCATTGTGCCCGAACCGTTCTGCCGTCTCGCCCTTCGTCAGTGGCGATACTGTTGTTCACGGTCCCCCTGTTGATGGTCACAGTTGCATTCCCCGTGACATGCAGCCCGCCACCGTTGCCTGGACTGGCGAGCTGCCGGTGCGACCCCCACATTGTTTTGATTCAAATTGACACCACTGAGGATTGCCGTCGTGCCCGCGACTGTTTGTTGATTCCACTTCGCGCGATTAAGGATGTTCAAAGAAACAGTCGAGTTCATAATGCTGACGCTCCCCAGTCCGCCACCAGCGAGCGTTCCCGCAGCCGCCTTCAGAACCCGCCGTCGCTGCCGGATGCTCCATTGGCAACGTTGCCTTGATGACAAGTGCCCCCGGAGATGTCCAGAACACCACCAGCGTTGAAGATACCACCGCCCCTTGATCGTGCGTACCCAGCCTCCACTGGCCGTATTGTTCAAGACCGTTCCGACAATCGTCATCGTTCCGGCGTCGCCGTTCCAAAAGCTCCGCCACCTTCTTGACTGGCGACATTATTTTCAAACGTCCTTCCCGTGACGTTCGTTGTCGCGGCACCCGAAGCATGTGCAGGCCACCGCCGTTCACGGCCCGCACTGTTCCTTCGCCGCCGTTGTGCCGCCAACAATCGCATTGGTCAGCGTCACCGTAGCGGCATTGCTTTCGATCCCGCCACCGGCACGCCGCATCGTTGCCTGCCAGCGTCGCATCCCTTAATCATCACCGGAACCGCCAACGGTCAGCAAACCACCGCCATTGCTCGCACCGCTGATGTCGATTGTTCGCGACCAGTGGCCGCGTCCATGATCGCGGACGGTGCCGTTGTTGTTCAGGATGCCGCCGCCAGGCCGTCATCATTCGTACCGCCGGCATCGGGATCAAGGGCCGTATTATTGATGATTCAGTGCCACCGCGAACGACCAGCGTGCCACCCACGTCGCGCCGAAGATATCGCCCCCTGAACTGATTCGCCGCGTCAGCTGACGATTGCATTGACTGGATCGTCGCCGCGTCGACCGTCATCGATCCTGAACCGTTCCATAAACCGCCCCTTCCTGAGTCGCGATATTGTTCTGAACGACACCGCCAATGATGACCGTCGCCGCCACACCCGATGCATGCAAGCCGCCACCGTTGTGATGCTTGCTGTATTGCCGACGTTAGCGACGTTCGGACCGCCGAGTGTCACATTTGTTAACGTCACATTGCCGCCATTGGGTCTTGATACCGCCGCCGGCACGCGCCGCTTGGTTCATCGACGCAATGGTACTGTCGTCGATCGTAACGTATTCCGCCGACAGTCATCACACCACCGCCGTTGCCATTGTTCGCCGTGGCCTGATTACTGGTGATCATCGTTCGCGCCATTGATATCCAGCGTGCCGCCGATATTGCACCACCGCCAACTTGATCGCACATCGTTGTTCCGCGAAACTGGCCACAGCGCCCGGTAATCGAATGATGAATGCCATCAGCCATCGTCTCTTGACTGGCTCACAACGCCTTCTTCCGCGAACAGGCCTGAACTGTCCGCCATGATCAGGTCGCTGAGCTTCACCGCGGCAAGATCACCGCCAGCCAGTTGGGCCGTATTGCCCGTCGCGCCACCGAGCGTCACGTTGGTCAGCGTTACATTGCCGCCATTGTTCCTGACATCGCCGCCAGCACGGGCCGCTTGATTCGACGCATCGTACCGTCGTCGATCGTAACGGTTCCGCCGACAGTCATCACACCACCGCCGTTGCCATTGTTCGCCGTTGCAAGATTGTCGGTGATCATCGTCGCGCCGTTGATGTCCAGCGTGCCGCCGATATTGAAGACACCGCCGCCACCTTGATCGTTGCCACCGTTGTTCGCGGAATTTGCGACGTTCTCGGTAATCACGACACTGCCAGATCGTCATCGTCCCCGGACCGTTCCGCACAAACCGCCCTTCTTCCGTGGCGACATTGTTCTGAACCGTCCCGCCATTGACCGTCGCTGGGCTGGCCCCGTTGCATGCAGACCACCTCCGTTTATGCCAGCCGTGTTACCGTCGGCGACCGCCGCGCCGCCGAGCGTTACATTCGTCAGCGTTACATTGCCGCCATTGTTCTCGACACCACCACCGGCACGCGCCGCATCGCTGGACGCAATCGTGCCGCCATCGATCGTCACTGTTCCGCCGACCGTCATCACACCGCCGCCGTTGCCGTTGTTATCGGTCGCGACGTTGTTCGTGATCGTGGCGGCATTGATGTCAAGGATGCCACCGTTGTTGAACACGCCGCCGCCACCTTGATCGTTCCCGCCGTTGTTTGCGGAGCGCGCGATATTGGCGTTGATCGTCGAACCGTTGACGATCATCGTACCGGTGTAGCTATTCATGGAACGTCTTCTTCTGCGAGCCCGATTGTTTTGAATCGTCCCGTTACTGATGGTCACTGTCGCTGCCCCGGTGCCACGTGCAGGGCACCGCCATTGCCGGGATTGGTGTTGTCGCCAACGTCGTTAGTCCGTTGACATCGTTGTCCAGCAGATCGGTCGCGGTCAATGCCATGTCACCGTCAACGATCTCGATGCCGCCGCTGCGACTTTGTGTGGAATTCGATGTAATTGCCGACTGATCGATTGTCACAATTCCAGCAAGCGCAGTAAGATCGCGCCGCCGCTGCTGACGTTCCCGTTGCTTCATTGTCCGTCAGCGTCACATTGTCGACATCCAAGACACTCCGGATCGAAAATGCTGCCGCCACCATTATCCGCAGCGTTTCCTACCGCCGTATTTCGTAAGATCATGGTTCCATCGACAGCCATCGTTCCGCTGCCGTTCCACAAACCGCCACCCTCGGATGCGGCTGTGTTGTCGTTGACCGTTCCACCGGTGATCGTGACATTTCTGTTCCCCGTGACAGACATGCAGCCGCCACCGTTGCCAGGGATTGGCTGTCGCCGGGCGCGACACCCGCGTTGTTCTGATTCAGCGTCACAACTGTCAAATTGCCGTCGATCGAGCTGCTGCTTCGATACCGCCGCCAGCGCGATTGGCGACGTTCAGCGTGATGACCGAGCTTAACAACCTGCAACACGCCGCTGGTGTTGTTGATGAAAATACCACCGCCACTTCCCTGATGCCCTCTCTAGCCGTGTTCAACGTGATCGTCGTCGGATCGGCCAAAGTTCCGATGTTCACGACGCCACCGTCGTTGAAGATACTGCCGCCTTCATCTGCTGCATTGCTGTTGGCTGCATTCTGCGAAATCAGGCTGCCGGTGATCGTCAGCGATCCATCGTCGCTGTTCCAAATGCCGCCCCCTTCCGCCGCCGCCGTGTTCCCCATGAACGTGCTGTCCGTGATGACGGTCGTGGCCACCCCAGTAACATGCAAGCCGCCGCCGTTTCCTGGAATTCCCAACGCGTCGTTCAACGTGACCGTTGCGTTATTCAGCGTCGTCGTCCCCGACCCCGAAGCAATCTCGATACCGCCGCCAGCGCGATTCGCATCGTTTCCGGAAACCGTCGAATCCTCGATCGTCAACGTACCCGTACTGAGAATGCCACCGCCGCTCCCCGCGCCGGTCGTCGCCAGGTTGTTGCTGATCTCACTGGTATTGATGATGCTCAAATTGGCACCGCGATTGTAGATACCCCCGCCACCTTCCAACGGAGCCGTTCCACCGGTTGCCGTGTTTCCGGTAATCGTCACATCGTCAAGCGTCGCCGTCGTCGACGCCGTTGTCGAATTGTCAATCAGCACGCCGCCACCGATCGTCGCCATGTTTCCACTGATCGTTCCACGCACAACGTTAATGGTTTCAAACTCGCGCAGCCACAATCCACGACCAGGTGTATTGATCAAATTTACGTCCGTCAGGGTGACGGCGTCCGAATCGGTTGCACCCCCATCGAGGATCAACGATGCGGCATACATCGCATCGAGAGGATTCACGTTGACCGTATCGACACCACTTCCCGAATTCACCGTCAGCGAGTTCGTTGGATTCACAAACGACAC
Organism: Pirellulaceae bacterium; assembly: GCA_041399105.1. Lineage (GTDB taxonomy): Bacteria > Planctomycetota > Planctomycetia > Pirellulales > Pirellulaceae > Rosistilla. The sequence goes on from JAWKTL010000043.1 coordinate 42,043, forward strand.
CATTTCGCCCAACGTCGAATCGATCATCGATACATTGTCGCTGGGCGTCGCGTCATCCTGCAACGTAATCGTTTCCGTTCCACCGGTGAAGTTGAAGACAACGTTCATCGGCGTGATTGTCGACATCACCGGTTCCAGCCCGACGTAGTTGATCACGTTGCCGTCGATATCGACGCTGCCATCCGATTCGCTTACAAAGTTGAACGTCAACGTTGTCGCGGTCCCATTGAGCACCGCCAGCGTGTCCGTCCCGCCGACTCCGCCGTCGTAATCGACTTGATTGGGCAGATCCCCGCCCGTTCGGTCGATACTCAATTGGTCGTTGCCGCCTCGCGTTGTCACCAAAATCGCTCCCGTGACGCTGGCCAGCGGAATGGTGATCGTATTGGCATCGACCTGTACCGCCCCGGGACCGGCCGTTATCCCATTGACCGAGTCGGTGACGACATAGTTCGTTCCATCGACGCGAATCGTCATTTGATCGTTCTGCGATCCATCGGGATCATCGAGAACCAAGTTGCCGCTGCCGTCGACCAGAACGTCAAAGTCGTCATTCACAATGGTTCCCGTCGCAACGGTCGGCGATACCGGGATATAGAACGATCCGGCATCAACGGTCAGCACAACGGTTTCGTCCGCTTCCACCGTCGTATCGACAACCGGATCGATCGTGACCGTGGCCGTCGTGCTGCCATCGGGAATCACCACCGTACCGCTGTTGCCGACAAGCGTCGCACCGGTCATGGTGAAATCATTGTTGAACACTCCGCTGCCGCTGAGCGTGAAGTTCACGGTCAGATCGCCAACGGAATCGCCTCGTGTAAACGTATAAACCAGATTGTCGGCACCGTCTTCGTCGACGCTTGCAGGTGCCACCGCCACGCTGACACCGTTGGTAACCGTCAGGACGACGTCGTTGCCGTCGCCACCGACGTAGCTGATCGTCGCCAACAACGTCGAACCTAGGAAATTCGGAATCACACCCCCTTCGGGCAGGCCCGCAAAATTGCCCGTGATCGCATCCGCACCATCGTTGTTTATGATCGTTAACAAATCACCAACGACGGGAACATAGGTCCCCGAAAGCAAAAGCGATGGTCCAGCGAGGCTTACCGCACCGGTTACGTCGAGCTGGTTGTGCCCCGTGCCGGCAACCGTGCCATCGATAGCGAATTGGAGGCTTGAAGCAGCGTCGAACTCGATGTCGCCCGTGGTCGACGAGATTCCGGCACCCAGGATCATGTTGGAATTGGAAACGAGGCTGTTGCCTGTGAAGGTAAAGCTTCCAGCGAGTTCGTAGTCCCCAGTAATCGAGATGTCGCCAACGGTGCCGGTCCCCGTCGCGGCGTTGATCGATAACGTATCGAGAAGGGCTCCGCCTGAGCCGTCCGCTCCACCGAGGGTAACATTTCCGGCATCATTCGCACCGGCCGTGCCGCTGATGATTTGAAGACTTCGTCCCGCCGCGTCACCGCTGACCTTACCGGTGATTTGAATCGCACCGGCCGTACCATCGCCCCCTGATTCTGAATCGAGTATGACATCGCTGGTCAAGACAACGTTTCCGCTGAGCGTGATGCTTCCACCATCGGTTGCCTGGTTGTCACCTAGGCGAATCGTTTCGGCGGTAAATGCAATGCTGTTGGTCGTGGTCTGCAAAAATTGATTGACCGTCAGCACATCGGTTCCTCCTTCACCATCGAAATCGAAGGCAGTGTTGGAGTTGGGAATAAAGGAGCTATCCACGGTGATCTGATCGTCCCCGTCTTGCCCATTGATGGTGATCGAACCACCAGCAGCCGGATAATGGATGGTCGTCGCCTCCAGCCCACCGCTGGCTTCTTCGATGGTGAACTGCCCACCCCCCGCGTCTCTTAATGTAACCTCGTCGGCGTTGTTGGTCAGATTAAAGACGATATTGTCGGCTGTTCCCACATTCATCGGCTCCAATCCGGTGTAGGTGATCAGCAGGCCATCGAGATCGATCGTGCCATCGTTCCCATTGGCGGCGACCGACGGCATGTCGGCATATCCGAATGTGACCGTGCCCAGCGGCGAACCTGGGTTATTCGTAACTTCAAGCGAATCACCCGTCGACGTCGCTTGATCGCCACCGTTGAACACGATCGGACTGGGAAAGCTTCCAGCGCTAAGATCAACGGTCAGCTTGTCGTCCCCACCGAGTCCATCAAACATGACGCTCGACACACCTGTGTCGGGAATGGTTAGCGTACTGGTACCATTTCCCGTTGAGCCGGCTATGACCGTATACAGCGGGGTACCATTATTGCTTTGGATTGTGAACGTCCCCGCACTGTGGCTGATCGTCCAGTCGTCGTCGGAGTCGCCACCATCGGCGTCAGTGATGGTTAGCACATTGCCCACGAGACTGACCACGGTGTCGAGCGCTACGTTGGTCGTTTCCGATGCTGAGTTGTCCGACGAGTTCGAGTCGGTTTGATCCAGATCGGTGATGGTGGCCGCGTTGGTGATTACGGTTCCATCGGCCGCCGTTGGATCGACTTGTACCGTCAACGCAAGCGTTACTGTTCCGCCGGATGGAATGGTCCCAACCGTCCAGACCTCACTTGCGGCGGAGTAGACTCCCTGCGATGCAATGGAAGCGAAGAAGGTGGTGTTCGCCGGAATCGGATTGTTGATCGCAACACCAGTGGCGGTCAGCGTTCCCGCGTTCCCAATTGTAATCGTATAAGTAATGTTTTCGCCTGAACCGACGGGATCGGCGCTGTCCACGACCGACACTTGCAAGTCGACAAAGTTCTCCAATTCAAACGCGCCGATATCGACCGTGCCATCGAATCGTGCTTCTCCTCGCTGATCGGTTGTCAGGCCAGCGCTGGTTGCAATTGTGTCATCACCCGCGTCGATCGCTGGGCTGCCGACAGACAAGGCATGGGTCGGCGTGGGGCCACCATTATCTTGCAACGGTCCCAACATCGGGTCTCCTGTGACCGAGTTTGACAGACCCGATGGAATGTTGCCATCCTGAATCAGATTGTTGGTGCCACTTAAATTCACCGGCCCATCAACAATGTCTCCGCCAGCGATGCTTCCAGCAATGATCGTGTTGTCAATAGTAAACGCCGAGCTGGAAGCAACCGCGTTGTAAACTCCGCCTCCGCTTGAACCTGCGGAGTTGCCCGAGATCGTTGAGTTGGCGATCGTTGCCGAGCCGCGACTGCGATTGACCCCACCACCGTTAACTCCCGCCGAATTGCCCGATATCGTGCTGTTCAGAATGTTCGCATCACTGTAAATCCCAATGCCCCCGCCACTTAGTGTCGCTTGATTGCCGGAAATCGTACTTCTCAGCAGCGTTGTCGACCCGCCGTCGATCGAGATGCCGCCACCGCTGGTCGCGTTGCTGTCGCGAATCACGCTGTCGGTGATCGTCAGGTTTTCTCGTGATTTAATCGCCCCTCCCACGTCGCCGTCGCTGAACTGCTGCGGGTTCCCATCATCGGCAAACCCTCTGGCCATGGTGAGCCCCGAGATCGAGACGTTGATGAGTGTCCCGGCACCATCGCTGACATCGAAAATACGTGAATTGTTCTGGGCATCGATCGTCAGCACGTTAGCCCCTGGACCCTCAATCGACAGGTCGCTCGTGATCGCCAGTTCCCCCAGCGACAAAGAGACCATCTCCGACGATCCAGGCGTGAACAATCCAGCCTCGAAAGTAATCGTGTCCGCGCCCGAACCGGTTTCATTCAGATCGGTCGTTGCATCCGTATTGGCCGCGATGATCGCTTCCCGCAACGTGACCAAGCCATCGCCGGACGTCAGGTTGTCTTCGAACGAATTAACAACCAACGCGGCAAGCACTCGCCGATCTTCCAACGGCTCGTGACGAAGGCTGCGGGACAACGCGGCTCGCGCTCGTTTTCGGCGCTCCCGACGGATGGACTTCGTTTGATGATCCTGGAACGATTCGATAAACTTACGGAACATAGAGCGAACGCCTTTGAGGAATCTGTCGTGCGAATCGGTTTTGCATGCGACGAACTGGTGAATTATTGCAAGAGCCCGGTTTTTCTTGGCTTTTGCTTTCCAGTCATCCAGCGCATAATGATGGGGAACAACACCGGTAGTGGACGAGGCAACGAGTCACCACGCCGAGGGCTCGTCGCCTCGTCCACTACGAAGGGGTAAGAATTCATCTGCCGCACGCCTAGCGTAGTCAGATTTTGATGAATGTAAAACTGCGCAGATGAGGGAAACTTGCCTTTTTCAAGATTTGTACCTAGAGCGACCATGTCGCAAGATCAACTGAAAAACATTACCGCAAGACAACTTTTAGACGGCGTTCATCATTGAAATAGATCACACAAGCGAATGTGGCGTGATTCACGTTATACCTTGCATCGCTTAAGTGTTCACAAGTACAGCGATCGCCACAGCCTTTAAGCGTGCCATGTTTGCTTCGCTAACGTTCGTACCATTTAGCTGGGCGTGGGCAGATGGAAGTTGATTCGCATTGTTTGACGCGAACGCTTTGTTTCAGACCACGCACGGTGTAAAACACTGTTTTTCCATTCCAATGCGCAGCCGCGCATCGCGACGTGTCAAGAATGCCCACCCCGCGTTTATCTCAGCCCATCCGATACCAGAGCGGCCAGGAAGTCGTTCCTGGTCACAAGCTGCGTAAGCTGTTGGGACGCGGAATGGCGGGAGAAGTCTGGGAAGCACGCGCCTCGGGGGGACTCAAACACGCGATCAAGATCGTCTACGATCTTTCCGGATTGGGCGGACAAAAAGAGATCCAATCGCTGCAAATCATCAAGAATCTGAACCATCCCAACCTCTGCCCCATCTTCGGGTTCTGGCTCAAGGATTCGGCCGGCAACGTTCTTGAAGAAAGCGAGACGGTCGACTTCGGTTTCGAGGATTCGAGCATGAGTTTCATGGCGCGCCCACGCCAAAGTGATTCACATGTGACATCATTAAGCGATACCGACGAAGATCCCGACGCCACGACAGGCATTGATACCGATCTCTTCATCAACCCCCAAGCCAAGCAGAATTCGGACAAGAAGACGAACATTCGTGGCCAGTCGTCGCATCATCTTGTCATCGCCATGCAACTCGGGGACTGTACATTATTTCAGCGGTTGCAACAGGTTCGCAAAGAGAAAAACCTTCAGGATGATGAGATCGGCGGAATCGATCGCGCCGATCTGATCGATTACATGGGGCAAGCGGCCAGCGCGCTCGATTGGCTCAATCACACCAAAGGGATCGTTCACTGCGACGTCAAGCCACAAAACATGCTTCTGGTTGGAAGCGCCGTCCAAGTTTGCGATTTTGGTCTAGCCAACCGCATGGAAGGGGATTCGCGGATGACGCAACATCCCGCCGCGACTCCGGCGTACGCCCCTCCCGAAGTCTTGGAACATCACACCTATACGACACACGGCGACCAATACTCGCTGGCGATCAGCTACTACGAACTGCGAACCAACTGCCTACCGTTCACCGGCAATTCCGGCATCAAGATCGCCACCGAGAAGATTGCGGAGCAATTGAAGTTTGATGCGGTCACTCCCGGCGAACGGGAAGTTCTGAACAAGGCGACCAAGAAGGATCACCTTGCTCGCTACGAATCGTGTTCGGCCTTTGTTAAAGCGCTCGAAAGAGTGTATCGCGAAGAAACCGAACCGCCCCCCAAAGCCAATTGGAAGTTGAACGCCGTTCTGGTCGCTGGACTTGTCGTCGCCCTTGGAATTGTCCTTTACACATCGGTCACCGGCGGTTCAGCCTCGTTGAATCCGCAAACTCGATTGAATCGATCGATGAAGTCGGTACAAACCGCGTTTGACGATAAGAAAGCGACCACCGACAGTCGGCGTCGCGGTGTCCTGCTCGACAACCTAAGCGAATTGAATGAACTCTACAGCGACGAACTTTCGCCGGAACTGAAGCAACAGGTTCGATCGCAGCAAACCGCGTGGATCGCTTTGACCTTGGAACTGATCGAACAAGGCCTCGACAAAGCGCTCGTCCATCAGGATGCCGGCGCGGTCGCGGAATTGGTCGACGACTTGAATCGCGTCGATGCCGTCATTCCCCCGTCGAATTCCGATCAGAAAGATGATTTCACGGGCTTTCGGGCTCAGTCATTGTTGTGCCGATATCGAATTGAGCTGGCGACCTCGCCCGAATCGACCGATCCGACAACCGCCGATCAACTGCGGATCGTCCGTTCCGATCTGCCGGAATCGCAGCAGGCGATCTGCATCGAATTGCTCGCGCTAAGCTGGCTTCGCAAAGAACCAACCGACCCGATTTTGCTGGCCGAGCCGGCGATCGCCGACGTGGCCACGTTCCACGATCGGACGATTGTGCTTCCCGAATGGAAGGGATCAGCCGATCGTTGGCGTGGGTTTGAACAAGCCTTCACGAAGCAGATGCACGACACCGTCAACGCGGGCACCGACCCGCAAACGGATGTCTTGGTCGGGAAATACTTTCCTGGAATCGTTGCCGAATTTCGAGCGGACGATCAATACCGCGCGATTTTGTCGGCCGCCGTTGACGGAAACTGGAAGTCGCTTTCCGATGCGATCGATGCCACACAACAAGGATACGACGGAAAATTCAGTCGCCTGACAACGGAAGAGCGACGAGTCATCTCCGGCTTGCAAGCCGTTGCGGACTCGTTGAAGTCGACCAGCGAAGCAGGCGCGGTCGCTCAAGCCGCTTCGATCCTGTCCGGCCTCCCGCAGCAGGATCGTCAATCGATCGCGGCACACTGGGCCACGGCGCTGGGACGCAATTGGCTTCAGTCGGACGTACCGCCATCGGGGCTCGATCCCGAATCCGTCTCGACCTTGCTGAACAATCTGGACAACGCCATCTCGCCACAGCTTGATTTCTGGTTGCTCTGCGAATCCCTTCCGTCGCGGACAGCCATCGATTCGCCGGAATTGCTGGACCCTTCGATCGAGCGTCTGACAAAAGCCGCCGATCCGTTCTACAAGACGATGGCGGAAATTGCGGAGATCGAGAAAGATCGACTGCGGGATGTTCGCGTCTCCCCCGCCGCTCGCGATTCGCGTTTAAAGCTGCTGGAGAACGCGAAGACACTGCAGCCGACCGATACGATCGCCAAGCCGATGCTTGCTTTTTGGGAGGCCTACATTCCGTACGTCGAAGCGCTGGCGATCGCCGAAGCGGACGCCGCCGCCGCGATCGACCGAATCATCGCCTTCGACCAACAACGAACTTCGCAATTGGCTCCCAGCCGTCGGCAAAAATGCTGGCGACTGATTTCGGCGTATGCGGAACAAGTCGATTCGATCGCCGACGACGATATCTCGCGGTTGCGATACAGCAATGCCACTGCCGAACAAGTTGCGCGACTGCAAGCCGCCTTCACCGCTCCGCATTGCGTTCCCGCCAAAGAAGCGGAACGTTATCAGCAACAGTTTCTGCTGGCCGTTGCACAAGGACAGGATGCGTTGGCTGCAAAGATCGCCGAAACCTTCCCCGCGGCTGAAGGCATCGCCGCTGTCCGGCCAGATGAAACTGGCTTTGCTTGAACTCAAGACTATCGCCCAGCCAAATCAAGTCAGCCAGATTCCGTTCACCGAAATTGCGGCGTTAAAGGCTGAGTTTGATGAACTCGGCAAGGAAGCACAGTATCAATTCTTTGTTCAACATCTGGAATTCTTGATGAAGCTCATCGCACATCATGGCCGAATCGCCATTCAATCAAAAGCGATTCACAACGTCTGCATGATGATCGATCAATTGCTGCAAAATGATCAGCGACCAATGAAGCTGGTCGATTTCGAAGCGGACCGCTGGCATCGCTTACGGCGTGTGATCGCCGATGTGCTAGCCAAGTCCCCGCACGCGAATGACCAACCGCAACGGGTTGGTTGGCATATCCAAGCATCCGACGATTACATCGACGAGGTTCGCAACGGCGAGTTCTACTGGACAGAACAAAACCTTCAGGAATTGACGAAACGCTTGGCGACCGCTCGTCAGCAGATGAAAGAAGTTCAACAGCCCAATACGGAACTGCAAACGCGTCTTGATCTGTTGGCCGTGGAGTTGGCGACCATCCGGCTGAATACACAGCAGGACAACAGACTGATGGTTCTCGACGAAGCGTTGGAGCAGATCGATCAGATGTTCACCGGTCGGCAGGCTGCTTTGTCCAACGAGACTCAAGCAGAATTGCTGCGTCGCAAAGCGTTGCTTCTGATTAATGTGGCCGCCTTATCCGACAATCGTGTCGGCCCAACCTTGGAGGCGCGCGAAGCGATCGACAAAGCGATGCGGTTGCTGAAAAATCCGTCCGTCAACGATCATCCGGCGTTCTTCGTCACTCGGGGACAGGTCTATGAAGACGTTGCGTTTTTCGCCGAAGTCGCCCCCGCCGGATGCTTCAAGACCGCCATCGATTGTCTCGGACAAGTTGTCGCCTCGAAGGAATTCGGGTTCCAGTCCGCAGCCATTGAACGTGTGGCGCTGGGACGCTGTTACTATCGTCGCTACCTAAGTCAACGCGACGAACAAGACCTCAAAACTGGGATCGACGTCTTGACCAAACGCGCTCTTGGAAAGGCGCACGACTACCACGAAGCGGAAAGGCATTTCTGGCTCGCGAATCTTTACGACGAAGCTGGCGATTTTCAGGAAGCCGATCAACAATTCAAGGCCGCCCTGAAGATCGCTCCGGCAGCCAATGTGAGCGCTTTGGAGCGAGCTGACAACATCCGCATCGGTTATGCCGATTACTTGCTGCGTCGCATGAACACCCTGCAGAACGAAGATCTCAAGTCGCATCTGACGCTTGCCAGACAGATGGGCCAAGTGCTGCAAGACGTCAAAGCCCCCGAGCCGTTTCTTTCACGCTGCACCTATGAAATTCTGCGTTTACGCCACTTGTTGACGCATCATCCCGACAAGTCACAAGACGACGGCAAGCGAGCGGTCGACCTGCTCGAGCAACCCTCGTTGAGCGGCTACAGTGCGAAACAAAATAACGATCAAAACAAATCACGCATCCTCGATTTAATCTACAGCGTCCCGGTCGAGCCATCGTTGCAAAGAAAGAACTTTACAGATTTGATGGTCGATATGAACACGATGCTTCCCGATCCGGATCGGAAACGGGCGATCCGTGTTCTGCACAAAGTGTCGGAAGACCTGCAAAACGAACCCGAACAGACCAGCCCGCGCCGGTGCAATGGCGGTTCGCCTAGCGTTCGAGCAGTTTAAGATGGACGGAAACATTGACCCATTAGCGAAACGTTTGCCTGCTTTCATGGCTTCGTTGGACCGCAAACTATTGAAAGCGAACGATCCGGTCGCCAAGCTGCATCTACAGTTTGTCGCCGATGCATTGATCGAGTTGATCGGAGCCCAATATGCAAAGACGCCAGCGCAACTGAAGCTCAGCTTGCCGGAAACCATCGAACTGCTGGAAATCCGATCCGATCATTGCACCGACAAACACCAACGAGATTCGGTAATCGGGCTGATGAAGTATCTTCAAAGCCTTTAGGCGAGCGACGTATAAAAGCGTACCGTAGGATGAATTTCCAGTCCGTACTACCATGAAAACGGCGGGTAAGCACCAACGCATAAGTTTTTTCGTTTAACGGCAAGCCGAGGCGACGTTTTCCAGTGTTTCGCCGTCGCCTTCGGCTTGCCGTTAAACGAGTTATGCTCAAGAACTTATGCACGGGTGCTTATATATTTATTTGCCGCTCGCAAGCCTCTCAAACCCGCACAGCATAACCTTAAGACAGGAAGTTTGACGTTTGAATATTCTCTCCCGCTTGGCAACTGTTGTCGCGTGCGTGTGCTTCACGCCGGCGATTGGTCGACCCGAAGAGTTCAAAGGGAATCCGAAGCCTTCCGAATTGCATGAACTTTCGAGCGTCGAGCGTCTTGATCGCGACATTCGGTTCTTGGCAAGCGATGAACGAGGAGGCCGGGGCATCGGAACCGATGGCTTGAAGGAATCCGGTGATTTCATCGCACAGCGGTTTGCCGAACTCGGATTGCGAACCGCGTTGTTTGACGATCAACCGTTCCAGTCATTGACCGTCGACACCGGTACCGAGATTGACGATCCGACCAAGAACGCGGTCCGGATTACATCCGGCACCAACGAAGCCCTCGATCTCCGGTTGGGCGAAACTTTCAATCCGTTGGCGATCGGTGCGTCGGGAATCGCGACCGCACCATTGGCCTTCGTCGGATACGGAATCACCGCGCCGCAAGCGAATTACGACGATTACGCCGGGCTGGATGTGCGTGGAAAGATCGTGATTGTGCTGCGCAAGGAACCGCGTGTCGGTCAGCCGAACAACCCGCTGGGGGAGCGAAGCCCGACGGCGGCAGCGTATTTTTCGACAAAAATGCTAGCGGCGAAGACTCACGGTGCCGCCGGAGTGATGATCGTCAATGATCGCCAAACGGCCGATCAGATTCAGAAAACAAGTGAACAGCTAGGCAAACATGCGATTCTGCAACTCGACGAGGCGGGACGCGGCGAGGCGGAGAAGACGATCCCGGTCGTCAGCGTATCGCGGCAGATCATCGACAGTTTGTTGACGCAATCGCTGGGGGCGTCGCTCGACGAGATCGAACGCTCGATTGACGCTGATTTTCGTCCCCGCAGCGGCATGCTGGGTGGAGTTTCGGCGACGATACAAACCGATCTGAAATCGGTCGATGTCACCGAGCGTAATGTGATCGCCGAACTGCCTGGAAGGGGCAACTTGGCTGAAGAAACGGTGGTTGTCGGTGCGCACTACGATCATGTCGGCATGGGAGGCATCGGATCGCTGGCACCCGGAACGGTGGCGGTTCACAATGGGGCTGATGACAATGCTAGCGGCACGGCTGCGTTGTTGGAGATTGCTCGCAAACTCAGCATCCCAGAGGATCCGAATCGGCGTCGGATTGTGTTCATCGCATTTACCGCCGAAGAACGTGGCTTGCTCGGCAGCGCGCACTATGTCCGTAACGCACGATTTGGGCTTGAACAAACCGTTGCGATGCTGAATTTGGATATGGTTGGCAGATTGAAGGGAAACGTCCTTTCCGTTTACGGTACCGGCACGGCGGACGAATTCGATGGGATGATCCAGCGGTTGAATCAGACGTATCAATTCGACCTGGACATCGACCCGAGCGGCTACGGCCCCAGCGATCATCAGTCTTTTTACGAGAAGAACGTTCCCGTCCTGCATTTTTTCACGGGCCTGCACAACGATTATCACCGGCCAAGTGATGATTTCGACAAAATCAATTTGAACGGACTAGCTCGAATAACCGATATGGTAAGCGAGGCTGCACACCAAATCGCGATCGATCCTCAACGTCCGCAATTCCAATCAACCAGTCGTGGAAAAGGGATTCGGAAACAGAAAGGGGCGTATTTGGGCGTGCAACTTCAAATGTTCGAAGATCGGGTTCAGGTGACCGCAGTCGTCCCCGAGGGGCCGGCCGCACAAGCGGGTCTGCAGGTGGGAGACATCCTTTCGCGTGCCGGTGAAAAGTCCCTCGACTCGATCGATTCGGTGCTCAACGAGCTATCGAAACGAGCTGGAGGTGAGCAATTGTCCTTTGAAGTCATTCGCGGTGAGCAAGTCGTTCGTGCCGAAGTGACGTTGGGCGAAAAGAAATGACCCCCGGGTTCAACCTTTCATCAAATTAATCTTTACTCGATCGAGACAGATAGGCAAAATGACCACCCCGTAGGTCGACTCGCTGAACGTGTCGATCGATGCCAGTCGAGACGCTCGGCCACCGGCACTTACTCAACGCACCAGACAAGGAGAGCAGACGTGCGTGATCACTAGCAACGACCATACTTTCTACCCTGTTGAGCATCGCAATGGTGCCCAGCTTCGCTTCCGCTCAACAGTCGGCCGGCGGCAAGATCGCCGTCATCGACGTGGCCTACATCAAAAATTCGGACGCGATCAAGGGCGAAGTCGCACAGATCGAGAATTCGATGAAGGCCTACGAACAGGAAATGGCGAACGTTCGCAAGACAATGCAGCAAGAGGCCGAATTGCTGAAGCAGTACAAACCGGGTACCACCGAATACGCGCAGCAAGAAGAAAAGCTTGCTGGCATGGAATCGAAGGTCAAACTGGAGACCATTCGCAAGCGCAAGGAACTGGCCGACGCCGAAGCGAAGATCTACTACGACAACTACCAAAAGATTCGCCAAGTCGTGAAGCAGGTCTCCGAGTACAACGGCATCGACTTGGTGTTGCGTTACAACAGCGAAGAAATGGAACTGGAAAAGCAAGATTCCGTTCTGCGTGGCGTGATGAAAGGCGTTGTGTGCTCACTTCCTGCTTGACCTGACACAAATGGTCATGCAAGCGATGGGGACAAAGGTCGCCCAGCGCTAAGACAACGCTGAAACGGAGCATTCGGTGATGATGTTGCATCGCATCGGCTATACACTTTCCGAGGCATGTTGTGTGAAAGGTCGCGGTTATTGGTCAGGCCAAGACGTGACCGTTCGCATGCTCCCCTGCCGTGGAATGTGGATATGCTTTGTTCGCACCGACCTGCCGGGGTCACCTCGCGTTCCCGGATTGGTCGGTTATCGGCAAAGCATGGCTCTACGTACGGTGCTGCAAAGTGAAACCGGTGCGATCGTTTCGATGGTTGAACATTCGATGGCCGCCTTGTTTTGCTGGAAATCAACGACTGTGTTGTTGAGGTCGACGCCGAGGAGATGCCCGGTTTGGATGGTTCGGCGGCGGCGTTCGCCCAGGCGATCACTGCGGCTGGACAGGTACAACAAGCGGTTGTTCAGCCGATGATTGTCGATCGCGTGATTCGTATCGGGACCGCGTCGAGTTGGATTGAAGCTTCGCCCAGCACATCTGACGGTTTGGAGGTCGAATATCAACTCGACTACGGAGCCGACTCTCCGATCCGACCGCAGGTTGCGACGCACCAAGTCGATCGAAAGACTTTCATCAGCGAACTGGCGACCGCACGAACTCCCGTGACCGCTCAACAAGTTCAGGGCAACTGACGGCGTGGCGTTGGTCGTCACGTAACGCGGCCGACTTGCTGATCTTCGATCACGCTGGTTTGGTCGACAATGAACTTCGTTTTGAAAATGAATGCGCCCGACACAAGGTCCTCGACATGATCGGCGACCTTGCATTGGCGGGAGTCCCGTTGATCGGCCGCTTCGTGTCGCATCGCGGCGGGCATGAATTGAACGCGGCAATGGCCGCCAAATTGCAGTCGCTGCACCACCGAGCAGTCCATGGGTCACGTAGGACCGCGTAAAAATGTTCCATCGATGTTGGGAATACATCGATCGTTTCCAATCCGGCAACCACAGCCCAAGGAAGGGCTTGCATCATGAGTGTCATCATCGCGCATACCGCCGTCGTCGACTCCCGTGCTCAATTGGGTGACGATGTTCGAATCGGGCACTTCTGCGTTATCGGGCCGCATGTTCGCATCGGTGCCGGCACGCATGTGGAAAACCATGTAACCATCATGGGACACACGACCATCGGGGAGAACAATCACATCTTTCCCAATGCGGTGATCGGTGCCGAGCCGCAAGACCTCAGCTATCAAGGTTCGCCGACACAGGTGATCATTGGCGATGGCAATGTGATCCGCGAGGGATGCACGATCAATCGCGCGACCGAGAAAGAGGACGGCATTACCTCCATCGGCGATCATTGTTATCTGATGGCCTATGCGCACATCGCCCACGACTGTCGATTGAGCGATCGGATCGTGATGGCTAACAACTGCATGTTGGGTGGGCACGTTCATATCGATCACGACGCAATCCTCAGCGGAGGCGTGGCGGTTCACCACTACGCATCGATAGGCGCATACTGCTTTATCAGCGGATTGTCCCGCGTTAAACAGGATGTTCCACCGTACATGTTGGCCGAGGGGTCTCCCGCCCGTCCACGAACGGTCAATGTCGTCGGACTAAAACGCAACGATTTCAGCAGCGATGAAATTCGGGTTATCACCGAAGCATTCAAGCTCTACTATCGCAAATCGATTGGCGTGGCGGAAACACGCCAACGATTGCTCGAAACCGGACCGATTCAACCTTCCTTGGTGCGTCTGCTCGATTTCCTGGACCATCAAACCGGGGGCAAGAACGGGCGCGGTCGCGATCGCCGCAAGGCTGCTTAGGCCACCATCAACTTGGAGACGTATCAGCATGAGTCGATTGAAAATCGCCGTCATTGGCGCGGGGCACCTGGGCAAGATCCATGCAAAACTGCTGAAAACAATCGACGAAGTCGAACTGGTCGCCGTTAGTGATCCGAGCGAAGCGGCTCGACATGCGGTGGAAGTCCAATTCAACATCCCCACCTACGCCGACTATCGCGACATGCTGGAGTTGGTCGATGCCGTGATCGTCGCCGCCCCGACCGATTTGCACGCCGCCATCGGATGCGATGTGCTGCATGCGAAAAAACATCTGTTTGTCGAAAAACCGATGACAACGACCGCCGAAGACGCCCAGCGGCTGGTCGCGTTGGCGAAGAACAACCATTGCACGCTGCAGGTCGGACATGTCGAACGATTTAATCCTGCCTGGTCGGCCGCCGAAGCTGTGTTGGAACATCCAAAATATATCGAAGCGGTGCGATCAAGCAGTTTTCCAGGACGATGTCTCGATGTCGGCGTCGTGATGGACTTGATGATCCACGATTCGACCTTGTCCTCTCGCTGACCGATGCGCCGGTGCAACGGATCGAAGCCCGGGGCTGTCGGTTGTCAGTGGCTAGAAGACCCTTCGCCGAAGCACGGATTACTTTCGAGTGTGGTTTGGTCGCGAGTCTTAAGGCTTCGCGTCCCGTGGCCACTCGCAAAATGCAGGTCTACGGCGGGCGAGGGTTTGCGGATATTGACTCTCCGGCCCCAGCGCCAGCTTGATCGCTTTCAGCCTCATCGATACTCGATCGCTCGTTCTTGGTCTGACGCTGCCGGACCGCTGAACGAGTTTCGGGAAGACCTATTCACCCGCTGGTTGGTATCCGATTCGTTGTCGATCGAGCCGAGAAACGCAATCTTGGACGAGCAGCATGACTTTGTGATCAGCATTCAAAGTGGTGGCCAGCCGACGGTCAGCGGTGCCGACGGAGCACGCGCGGTCAATATCGCCGAACAAGTCCTTGAAGCGATCGACTGCCGACAATGGCTGGGGACGCAGACCGGTCCCGAACAAACCGGCTGCTACGCGACGCCTCATGAGACCGTCGAAGCCGCTAGCCGTCGTTTCCACCGCCAAGACGCGTGGCGTAATCGCGACGCGAAGCTATCGCATCCACAACGGGACTTCTTGTTGATCTCCGATCGCATTGCTACCGACCTTCCGTCGCTACCGGAATATTCTCCGGCATCGTCCAAATTGAGACACGATGCCCGATGCCAATCGACCGTCGTGTTCTTCATCTTCCTGTTAGGGAACCACGCCGACGGTAGCCAATCCGCGTTATCATTTCAGCTGCCCAACACGTCAACCCAAAAGCTGACTGCCCCTGGTGTCGGTGCATGACAGGGTTTGTGCGGGCAAGAATCGCGATCGGCTTCTTCGCTTATTCGTCAATGTTTTTCAAAAGGACCAGCCGCAGAGAGGTGATCGCAATTAGCCTGGGACGGCGGGGTGGAACTGTCACAACGGTTTGTGTTGGTGTGCCACTGGCTTTGCCAGTGTTTCTTCTAAACGAAGCAATGGGGCTCGAATCACCTTACGATCATTCCAGTGTCAGTTAGCTACAATAGCCTGTTCATGATAGTATTTCGATTCTTAAACGGATTTGTATGTGACACTCTCCAAAGCGACGAAGCTGGGATGTGGACATGGTTTCCGAGCCACATCGAAAGCGAGTTAAGCATTACCATCAAGTTGGCAGCTCCATGAGTTAACTTTCCTGCTATCGGAGAATGCCCTTGCTGGCGAATGACTCGTGGCGACGTGAGTTGTCACGAGCGATCCACCAAGCTTGCCATCAAAACAAGTTTCAGCTTGTCGCCCTTGTTTTCAGTGCCAGAGCATGTTCACTTGCTGGTGCCGCCAGTCCATTCAGATCCTGATATCGGGCGGTATCTGGCTTCCTTCAAGCAGCCCTTTTCTAAAAAGATTAAAGTAGTTTTAGCCTAGAAAGCAGTCCCTTACTGGATCGACTGACTGTTCGTGAGCGACCTGGCAAGACATGCTTTCGATTCCTGCCAGGAAGGACCTGGGTTTGATCGAAATATCTGTTCGGCAAAGGCAATTGGTTATGTCAATCGACTATATTCACAGCAACTGGTGAAGCGTGGGCTTTGTAAGCAAGCGGTTGACTGGAATTGGTCGAGTGCTCGATACTACCTGCTTGAGCCGATGTTCCAGCAGTATCCCGAATTGCCGTTGATCATACATCTGGCACCAGAAGCCTCTTGACGACTTTGGCAGAATTAACTGATTTGCAAGCGCACAATGAATGCCATTGCAGATAGCCATCGTGCCTCATCTTGTTAGCCGTCGTCGCATAACACGTCCGGTTGAGCCTTCGGAAAAGCAGAGCGAACGAAGCTGTCGCGAGGTCAGCATGAAATAGCGAGCCAGGCAAGCAAGCGCTTCGATATCGCAAGGTTGAAGTTGCATCGTGCGGAAATCCCATCTGAATGAAAACTGACTCGGTCGTTGGAAAACGCCTATTAAAAGAGAGAAAAGCAACGGAACGTTGCTCTTCTGGGAGTCAGTCTCCGAAGAGACTCAAAAAGCCAGTGAAAAGAGCGGGAACACCGAAAAGTCGATGTCACTTAGCCAGTTCGCCTAATCGCTGAATTGCTCTGATTCGAAAAACAGACAAAAAGAGCTTTCAGAAGGGTATGCCTTCGCCTCCCAAAAGCATCCCCCCTTCATAGCGACAATTTGGATAAGAACAATGCAATCCAACTCCGGTGTCGGCCACCGGAGCGTGCTAGCGATGTTCGGATGCTGGCAGAGATTCATGCTACCGATCAATTACTTCTAGCGTGTGGACTAAAAACCAACTTCTTGCTTTATTGCTTGCTTTTTTTCTTGCTGGGAAGACGTGTTTCTGGTGAATAACCTGCCAGCGACGTTCGCGTGAGCGGCTTATGACACTCGACATGAAATATGTCCAATCACCTCACCCGAGAACGGACCCTTGCACGCGAGCTAGACGAAGTATTAGCCCCCACTTTGGTCGGTGTTGCGACCGAGTCGGAACCTGTTGCCGACAATCTTAGAATGCGATCTAGACGCGAGTGCCTGAAGCTCGCTACCATCCAGTGACGCATGGATGTGGAGAACAAACAATTGAGCATTTCCCTTTTGTACCGTAACTATTGCAAATACTACGAACAGACAGCGAATGCTTGCGCGTCGGTGTGCGCATCAACCGTTCTTGCTCCGGTTCTATCTGAACCTGAGTTTGAATTAGCGTTGTCAAAACTGTCTTACGATGAGCGCTTAGCGTGGCAATGCAAGTTCAACGCCGGATTCGAAAGAACGGCAACAGAGCAAAAAGCGAGACTTGCTGCTGCTCTCTCTTCAGAAAAGGCGACGCCGCTTCGAGTTGCGTGACACCTAGACTGTTACGATCCAGAATGCGGAGGAGGTAACCGGGCCGACCTGATCTACGAGCGGCACCAATGCTCCGCTGGCTTCTCCATCGCCGCGCCGCCGGTGAGTCGGTCGTTTTCAGCGAAGTCTGCGTCGAACACCGCGACAAGGCTGAACCGTGGAAAATCCGCTGCACGAAGAATTTGTTGTCGTGATAAGCCGACATAAGAAAAGAGGGTCGCGAAAGTCTACCTGGATGTGAAGGGGGTCGAGGAACAGCTTGTCACGGCTGGTTTCATTCCGCCGATCATCCCTGGCCATTCTGCGAGTGTTTTGGCTCGAACCAAGATGGAACTGGGGATACAATCGATCGAGTGGCTTGCCAAACGCCAGACCGGTCGAGTTCGGCGAACCTTTTTCATAGGATCAGGCTCGTAAGTGCGACGTTTCCAATTGGCAAAGAGCAGAAGCTAAATGATGGATGACGAAACGAACGATGGGCGGTCTGCGGAACTCAGGTACCAAACGAAGGACTTTTCGGCGAAGTCGACCACCGACGAGATCACCGCGCGGTTCGATGCGGATGTTGAACGCTTCAGCAACTTGGAAACCGGTCAGTCCGCCACGATCGACGCGCCGCTGTCGATGCAATTGATCACCGAAGCCGCCGTGCGACTGACGCCGAAGATCGAGCGAGCACTGGACGTCGGATGCGGAGCCGGCAACAACACGCTGAAGCTGCGGCAGGTTTACGGCAAACCGTTCGCCAGCGACTTGCTGGACCTGAGCGCCCCGATGCTCGAGCGTGCCAAGCAACGGGTGAACGATGCCGGCATGGATGCGGTAACCACTTGGCACGCCGATCTAAGGGAAGC
>JAWKTL010000044.1:0-59756 GCA_041399105.1 Pirellulaceae bacterium
CCGAAGGGGGCTGCGGCATCGAAGACGTCGTAGCAGTTCACCCATACCGTTCCGGCTCGGACGCGGGCCGCGTAATCATGCGCTTTGCGGATGTCGTTGGTCCAGACCGCGGCGGCCAATCCGAAGTAGGTGTTGTTGGCCCGTCGGATCATCTCGTCGTTGTCCTTAAAGGTCAGGACGCTGAGGACCGGGCCGAATATCTCGTGCTGCGCGATCGACATTTCGTCGGTCACATTGTCGAACACCGTCGGCTCGATGAAGTAGCCTTTGTCTCCCACGCGGTTTCCGCCCGAGACACATTTGGCCCCTTCTTGCTGTCCCTTCTCGATGAAACCCATGATCTTGTCAAACTGCGCCTGATCAACCTGCGGGCCTTGTTCGGTTTGCGAATCGAGCGGGTTACCGACGCGGCGAGCCTTCGTTAGGGCGGTCAGTTTGTCGAGGAATTCGTCGTGAGCGCGTTCTTCAACGAACAATCGGCTTCCGGCGCAGCAGCATTGTCCTTGATTCAAATACAATCCGATGTAGGCCCCTTTGACCGCGGCATCCATATCGGCATCCGCGAAGACAACGTTGGGGCTCTTGCCACCCAGTTCAAAGGTCAATCGCTTCAAGGAATCGGCTGCTTCACGCATGATGATTTGTGCCGTTCGATGCTCGCCGGTGAACGCTACCTTGTCGATGTTCGGATTCTTGACCACGGCCGCTCCGGCGGTCGGCCCAAACCCCGGAACGACATTGATAACGCCGGGTGGAAAGCCAGCCTCGGCCGCTAACTGAGCCATGCGAAGACAGGTCAACGGAGTCTGCTCAGCCGGCTTCATCACAATCGTGCAGCCAGCCGCCAAGGCGGGTCCCCATTTCCATGCGGTCATCAGCATCGGGAAGTTCCAGGGAATGATCTGTCCGGCGACGCCCACCGGTTCGCGACGCGTGTAGCAAAGGTAGTTCCCACGGATCGGAATCGTCTGCCCATGAATTTTGTCGGCATACCCCGCATAGTAACGCAAACAATCGAGGACCAGCGGCAAGTCGGCGTTTCGCGCTTCGCTGATTGGCTTGCCGTTGTCCAAACTTTCCAACGCCGCCAGCGAATCGATCTCTTCTTCGATCAGATCCGCCAAACGAAACATCAGCCGCCCGCGATCTCGGGCATCCATTTTCGGCCAGTCTCCCGTTTCAAAGGCCTTCCGCGCTGCTTGGGCGGCCAGCTCGATGTCCGCCGCGTCACCTTCGGCAACCTCGGCGATGACCTCTTCGGTGGCCGGATTGATCGTTGCAAACGTTTTGCCGCTTTGAGCATCCACCCATTGATTGTTGATGAAACACTGGGTCTGTTTAACGTTGGAAGCGATCGACGATTCAGTCAATACGGTCATGCGTGAGTCTCCCTTGAGGAAGTTGGTGATATACGTCGCATGGTCAGAAATGAGTTGGTTCGCTTCGTTTGACGCGAAGGCATCATTTCGGGCCACGCACGGCATAAGTTGAGCCGGATGGTTGCCGACGAGGAACGATTGTCCGCGAGCGAGTGTATTGTAAGGCAAACGCCGTCGGCGTAACATCGCACCGGTGAAGTGTGCGTTAAAGCGCTCAGAGTGTGCGTGAGCCGAAACGACCACGAGCGACCACTTCGCGAGATCAACTGAAAAAGATTATCGCGAGACAAAGTCAAACGCGTTCATAGTTGATATATGTGCGTCGCTTCGAGCGAATCGCGACATTTTTGCCGACGTGGCGCACGGAAGTGACAGAAATGCGGGGCAACACAGCGGACGGGACGTCAAAAAAGCGGTTGTTTTAAACTGCGGTACGCGAAATGCATTCGCCACGTTGCATCTGGTCATTCCCTACAGCGACCAGCTCGCAAGATCAACTGAAAAACATCAACGCAAGCTAACATCAAACGTGTTTGTCATTGATAAAGGAAGGTCTGAATCATGAAAGTTCTATTTGCCACCGACGGATCGTGTTACGCTGCGGGGGCGGCCCGCGCGTTGAAGCATCTGAATTCCCGAGACCCGATGGACCTGACCGTCCTGACCGTCAGTTACACCCCCGCGAACACATCAAGCGCCAGTGTCCAGCCGTGGTTGCCTGAATGGCGAGAACGGGAACATGAGCGGATCGAAACCCATCATCAAGAGTTGGGTAAGTTGCTCGACAGCGTAAAGGGGACGGCCGATGGAGCAAGCCGAAGGGAACCCGACGCGAAGATTCTCGATCGAGCGGAAGGAGATCAACGCCGATCTGATCGTGTTGGGCGAGGACATTCGACGATCGGGCGATTTTCTGAAGCAGTATCTCCGATACCGTCGCCACGCATGCGGAGTGTTCGGTTCTGGTCGTTCGCTCCCCCGAAGGTGAAACGCTGACTCAGAACGATACGCCGTGCGAAGGCAAGTTGGTTTCGGACGATCCGATTCAGAAAATTGAACTTGCCTACGATGGGTCGGCAAGCTCAAAGGAAGCCGTCAGCGAGCTGATGCGTTTTCATTGGCCGGAAGTGACCGAAGTGAATGTACTGAGCGTGATCCCGACATTCGACTTTTATGGACAAGAGTACGGGATGATGGTCCAACAGCATGATCACGAGGAACAGGAACGGGCTCGGGGGCTGTGTGAAAAGATGGTCAGCACCCTTTCAAGCTACGTTCCCCATGTCGACATGCAGATCGCGTTGGGGGATCACATTGGCGACGCGATTGTGCGGATCGCTGATCAGAACGCAAGTCAGTTGATTGTGCTTGGCGATAACGGCCACGGCATGCTCGGTGAATTGCTGCTGGGCAGCACGACGAAGTATGTTCTCCGTCACGCTCATTGCAGCGTCTGGATCTCCCGACATCATCGCACGATCGGTGAAATGTCGCCCCGCAGCGACAGTTGACGCGGAATTACGCAGAATCGATAAAATCGTTGGCGCAACGTGGTGGAAACCTGGAAAGGACGATTCGGCCACGTTGCACGCGTTAGATCACGCTCTGCGGCGGATTATCGACCACAAATAGCCGCTTCTGGCGGCTTGGCTGCCCTTTGGCCGGGCGATAACATTGAATCTCCGTATTGGAAAAAACCGGTCGCACCCGATACATTAAACGCAGCGCGGAACTCATGGATCGGACAACAACGAGGCGACGACAATGTTAGGAAAAATGCAGAACACACTAGCCGTCATTCTAGCGGGAGGTCGAGGTTCGCGATTGGAACCTTTAACGCGCGACCGGGCAAAGCCGGCGGTCCCCTTTGGCGGGCTGTACCGCATCATCGACTTTGTGCTTTCGAATTGCTTGAACAGCGGCATGCGGCGATTGCTGCTGCTGACGCAGTACAAGGGGCAAAGCCTCGATCGACACATCAACATCGGCTGGCGACCTTACTTCTGCCGCGAACTTGGCGAGTTCATCGATGTCGTTCCGCCGCAGCAGCGGATTGACGACCAGTGGTATCAGGGGACGGCCGACGCGGTTTATCAAAACATCTATGCGATCGAACGTGAACGCCCGCAGTATGTGGTGATCCTGGCGGGAGATCACATTTACAAAATGAATTACCAGTCGATGGTCGATTTCCACATCAAGACCAATGCCGATCTGACGATTGGCGCCTTGCAGGTCGATCGGGAATCGGCGAAGCAGTTCGGTGTTATGCAGATCGATGAGGCGAATCGAGTGATCGGCTTTCAAGAGAAGCCGCGAGAGCCGGAGACGATGCCCGGCGATTCGCATCACTGTTTGGCGTCGATGGGCATTTATGTCTTTTCCGCCCGGTTTCTGTTCGAGGAATTGTGTCGCGATGCGACAACCCCCGGCAGCCGCCACGATTTCGGTGGGGACATCATTCCGTCGGTGATCGGTGAACATCGTGTCTTTGCGTTTCCGTTTCGCGACGAGAATCGAAAAAGCGACGCTTATTGGCGTGACGTCGGCACGATTGAAGCGTATTACGAAGCCAACATGGACCTGATCACCGTCGATCCGCAATTGAACCTCTATGACAAGAACTGGCCGATTCGCACGCATCAACCGATGATGCCTCCCCCGAAGTTCGTCTTCGGCAGCGAAGGGGATATGGACCGGCGAGGGGAAGCGCTCGACTCGATCGTTTGCCAGGGAACCATTTGCAGCGGCGGACACGTTCGCCGCAGCATCCTCAGCCCCGGCGTGCGAGTCAACAGTTATGCCGACGTTGAGGACAGCATCTTCTTCGAAGGAGTTGAGGTCGGTCGACGCGCCCGCATTCGACGTGCGATTATCGACAAAGGGGTCGTGATTCCGCCCGAAACCACGATCGGATATGATCTGGATGCGGATCGACAAAGAGGTTTCATGGTTACCGAAAGCGGAATCGTGCTGATCGCTCGCGGTGAACACATCGACGGCGGAGGCGCCTTCCGACACGAGTTGAATGCTTTGGCGTCGTCCAATTCCCACTAAATTGCTTAAGGCGGCGAAGCCGTAAACCGTAGTGGATCTTGTTATACGTCGCGTGGCCGAAAATGAGGTGATTCGCTTCATTGAATGCGAAAGCATCATTCCACAACACGCACGGTATAAAGATCCTACCGCACGGGATCTTTAACAAGATCCACTACAAATTGATTGCAAGATAACATCAAACGCGTTCATTAATGATATATGTGGTCTGAAATGATGTTTTCGAGTTACAGGAAGCGAACCATCTTATTGTTGCCGACGCGACCCGTATCGAGACTGCGCCGTGCCTCTTAGTCAATTGGTGATCTTCGCGATTGGCGTGCTGGTCGGAGCCGTCTTGATCGCAATCGGCGTCGGAGTTGGTTTCCAGTACGGGCGACGACGCGGACGACGCGATGCGGTCGCCCCGCTGCAAGGGGCCGAGTTGCTGAGCATTATCGATGCGCTCAGCAAATGGACATCGGAGTACTCCGGCAGCGTCTCTCGGTACCAGGACGAATTGACCGCAGCGGCGATGGTCATGCAGAACACCATCGAGGAATCGCAGTTCGTCAACAGTCCGATCGTTAAAGTCTTGGATGAAATCATGCAAAGCAACCAGTCGCTGAAAAAGCGGCTGGACGATGCCGAACGCCAGTTGGACAAGCAAGCGCGCGACATCGAAGCCTACATCTCCGAAGCTCGAACCGATCCTTTGACCAAGCTTCCCAATCGACGCGCCTTCGATCAACGCCTGGACGAAATGTTCGCGGCATTCCGCAAAGGCGGCCCCTCCTTTGTCGTTGCGATGATCGATGTCGATCATTTCAAGAACATCAACGACCGGTACGGACATCCCGAAGGAGACGCCGTGCTGAAGATGATGGCTCAATTGTTGACCGACCGGATTGAAGGGGCCTATATGGTGGCTCGTTTCGGCGGTGAAGAATTCGTTGTCTTGATGCCGTCCCCGATTCGCGTTGCGGCTGATCGTTTGGATCGGTTCCGCAAATTGGTCGCGGAGCAATTCGTGCCTCTGACGGAGTCCAACAGTACCATCAAGTTCACGATCAGCATCGGTCTCTCGCAATGTCAAGACGATGCATTGATCGGACCGATCGTCCGCCGCGCCGACGAAGCCTTGTACACAGCCAAGGGCATGGGGCGCAACCGCGTCTATTTCCACGACGGCGGCCAAACACTCCTTGTCGGTGCGCCTGAAGTTGCAGCATCAAGGTAGGTACGAACTGGCGTGGACGTGCTGAGCGTTTTGACGGTGATTAGGCTGTGGCTCGCTTTGTCGCTAACCTAAACCTAGAGTTGCATTTCGTGGGAAAGTTCGACCCTTTGATGTTCCTAGGCGAGCGGCCGATAAAAGCGTACCGTCGGATGGACTTCCAGTCCGTCCGTAAGTGTTAAGGACGGACGGAAGTCCATCCTACCGTGAAAACGGCAGGTATGCTTCTATTGGCTGTTCGCCTTATCGAAACTTCTGATTGAAATCGTAAACAATCACGCTGAAGTCGCCGCATTGTCGGCGCGTTTCGATGACTATGACATTGTTTTAGGCTGCAGCCGCGTTAAGCATGCCATGCAGTGCCGCTGAGACGAAGCTTCCTGATCCGACACGATGGATCC
This sequence comes from Pirellulaceae bacterium, assembly GCA_041399105.1. Lineage (GTDB taxonomy): Bacteria > Planctomycetota > Planctomycetia > Pirellulales > Pirellulaceae > Rosistilla. The sequence continues at coordinate 6,054 of JAWKTL010000044.1, forward strand.
TGGTTTCGCGCCCCAGGCCGATTGCGGATCGCCGCTCCGCGGCTGGGCCTTTTGAAAAACCTTGACGAATAAGCGGTAAACCCAATCGCGATTCTCAAGATCGGCAAACCTTGTCACGCACCCAGTATCAAATCGATGTCGAAAGCGGTATTGCGAGTCAGATGGATTCTTCGCTATAGAACCTTTAAGACTTAGAACCCGCCCGGAAACCCGGGAAATCCGCCGTTATCGCTGGCGGCTCTCCGTTCTCGGATAGGTTCTCAGAGCCATACCCACGCAATGATGGAATAAAAATGCTGCTAAACGAATTGCCAATTGCTTACATCGATCCAGGTTCAGGGGCCATGGTACTGCAGGTGGTCATCGCTTCCATTCTCGGTGCAAGCCTGTATTTCCGACGAATTCTATTTGCCCCAGTTCTCTGGTTTAAATCGTTAGGGCGCAAGGACGAGATGTCTGAAACGGAGCATAGCGCACAGGACGGCGAACGTTCGCGTCGCGAGCATGATGAATCACGTCGCGCCGCGTAGTGCAACCACGTCACGAGTCCTCCACGGTTCGCTTCTTAATCGAATAACGCTTGGCACATGATTTTGCGAAACACCAACCAGACCGTTGTCCATCCCGCATCGTACCGTGACCCAGCGGGTTGTATCTACCGATCGCCGTCAGGTCAGTTGCTGCGACAAGTCAACCACGCGGGCGCATCGGATTACGACATGCTCATGTCGAGTGGCCTGTACGAGCGGCTGGTCTCGACAGGACAACTAGTTTCCCACACGGAAACGGAAGATGAACCGTGTGATGTCGAAAAGGCTTATAAGATCATCCAACCTGAACTGCTCGACTTCATTTCGTATCCCTACGAGTGGGCGTTCAGCGCGCTGAAAGCTGCCGCGGTGTTGACGCTTGATATTCAGGAGACGGCGCTAAAGCACTCCATGACGTTGAAAGATGCCAGCGCATACAACGTGCAGTTCAGAGGACACCAGCCGGTGTTCATTGACACATTGTCATTTGAAGCGTATCAACCCGGAAAAGCGTGGGACGCCTACGGTCAATTCTGTCGACACTTTCTCGCACCGCTCGCGTTGATCCATTCGCGGGGCGTGGAAATGGGCAAGGTACAGTCGCTGTACATTGATGGTGTGCCGCTCGACTATGCGTGCAAACTGCTGCCGAAGCGAACTTGGCTGCGTCCGGGAACGCTTATGCATTTGCATCTAAACAGTATGCTTACGCGGAGCTACAGCGACACAAGTAAACCGACCCAAGAGAAGCCCAACGCAAAGGTGACACAGCAGGGCCTTCAGAACATCCTGCAAAGTTTGAGAAAGACGGTTCTTTCCATGCGGTTGCCAACTCGGGCGACCACCTGGGCCGACTACTACGAGAACAACACATACGACGAAAACGGCCAGAAAGAGAAGTTGCAAGCCGTGAGCGACTTTATCGAATCTGTGAACCCAAGAACGGTCTGGGACCTGGGTGCCAATACCGGTTTGTACAGCAGGATTGCCGCGAACAAAGGTGCTCATGTTGTCGCGTTTGACATTGATCACCTTTGCGTTGAGAGGAACTACAACGAATGTGTCTCGGAACAGAGAACCAATCTCCTTCCATTGCATCTGGATTTGACGAACCCAAGTCCAGGAATTGGTTGGGCACACACCGAACGTAACTCCGTGACTGATCGTGGCCCGGCAGACGCCATCATGGCCTTAGCCTTGATCCACCACATCGCCATATCCAACAATGTCCCGCTTGAGCTTGTTGCCCAGTACATGCACTCAATCGGCAGAACGCTAATCATTGAATGGGTTCCAAAACACGATCCGCAGGTTCAACGGCTTCGCGTGGGCGAAAAGACATCTTCGATGGCTACACGCAAGACGCATTTGAGAAGGCATTTGGTCGTTATTTTCAAATCGAAGAAAGCCGTCCGTCGGGAACGGGAGACCGGAAACTTTATCGTATGTCGCGACGCGCCGATACCGCTCTAAAGATTGCCGGATAGTGTGAAAGTCAAAGCAAAATATCATGCTCACACCAACAAGCAAGAAATTGACCGTTGTCGAAAAGATCCAACCCTGGCTGGCTGGTGCAGCGCCAATCCTAATGCTTGGCGCGATCAACATGCAGCAAATCGAGCCGCATGTTGTTCTCCTGCCATTGTTCATCGCAGCGGTCATCATAACGGCAACGGTCGGCTTCGTTCGCGTTATCCTGCGTAGCGAACGAGCTCGACTTGTTCTAGTCAGCGGTTTTGTTCTCTGTTTCTTCGCTCATGGGCACGTCGTTGCGGCAACAACCTTCCTCCGTGGCGACACGGGGCACGCGGTAGTAGCCGGCATCTTCGCATGCGCGTTGTTGGTCGGCTATCGATGGCTCAGCCGCTGCGAGAAGCGTGCCGAGAGTGTATCCGGAGCAGTCGCGACTTTCATCGCAATCATGTTCATCATGTCCGTCGGTCAGTTCGCATGGAAAGCGATTCTACGCGGCGAACAGGCCCGCGTTGCCCAGAACAGCGAGGAAAGTTCAGCAGGGGGGACTTGGATGAAGTTCAAAGTCCCGACATCTACTACATCATCCTTGATGGCTATGCACGACAGGATCTCATGCGGGAGATCTACAACTTCGACAATGATCAGTTTATACGTGGCCTCAAGGATCGCAACTTTTATGTGGCGGAGAAAAGCAACAGCAACTATGCGATGACCTTCCTTTCTCTTGCATCATCGCTGAACATGCAGTATCTCGACCAACTTGGACTGCTCCTCGACGGGGAACCTTCAGAGGGGAATGCTTGGCGACAAAACGTTTATGCCAAGATCCGCAACAATGAAGCTGCAAGAACGCTCAAGAAACATGGTTATCATTATGTCCACATCAACACGAGCTGGGGCGGAACGGAAAGTTCCGATCTCGCCGACGTTTCCATGCCCGAAACGCTCACCGAGTTCCAGAAAGTGCTAGTGGATACGACGATGTTGAGTGCTGTGAGCGATCTATTCGGGCTGCAAGGTGCTGAACTGGTGGAAGCTCAGTTTGAAAGCATACGCTCTGAAAAAGAATTGCGTCACCCCGGTTTGTCTTCGCTCATTTGATTTCCCCGCATCCTCCGTACTGCTTCGATCGAAATGGGAAGTTGCAGCGTCGCGTCACTGACGACTCTTGGAACAATCTGGACGCCTATCGGGAGCAGGCTGAATATATTGGCGGCAGAGTCTTGGAAGTCGTCGATTCATTGATCGCTAGCTCGAAGACGCCTCCAGTGATTATCATTCAGGCCGATCACGGAACTGGGACGCGTGCGGATTCACGATCAGTCGCGTACAGTCAGGATGATTCCGCAATGGAACGCATGCCGATACTCAATGCGTATTTGGTTCCTCAGGACGTTAGAAACAAGTTGTATCCAGAGATCTCCCCCGTGAATAGCTTTCGCCTGCTACTCAGTGGCCTGTTCGAGGACGAGAACTTGCAGGCACTTGAGGATCATAGTTTCTACTCTTGGTACAACGATCCGTACCGGCTTTCGGATGTGTCAACCTTGTTAAGGTCTGAGCAACGCGATGGCGTCGTTCGCTATTAGTGACGGGTTCAATCGTCAGATCATAGACTGTCTCGTGTTCACAACCAAACCACGAAAGTTTCATACCTTGTCGGCACGAAATTGCATCTATTGGTAGGGAATGACGTGCAATCCGTTTGACCGATAATCTCGATAGATGGTCCGTAGGTGGTCTTGAACGTTCATCGGAATGTTCAGCGAAGGAATTTCCAGACACAATGACGGTCGGTTGTAGATAATTTTCAGGGTTTGAATGGCTGAGGAACAGAACGTCACGAAGTATTTGGGCAGGTATCCTTCCTGTAGTCCGAACAACTCGATCGGGTACGGAAGCGTATCGCCTTCTTGCAGCGGATTGGGATCTTTCGGATGGTTGATGAACCGGAGTGATTTACATTTCGTTTGCGCGAGAACCATTGATCTTAAGTAGTCGTAATCGGCCGAGAATCCGATTTCGTTTGCAATCGGTTGGCAGATAAAGACAGCTTCGTCGCTTCTGACAGCGATTTCTTCTTGCAACCGTCGACGTAGGCATCGGTAGTCGTTCCGCGTCAGCAACGAATGTGGCCAGTCGACATCGAAACAACTGAAAACCTTCAGAGACGATGGCTCGGGAAGGTTTCCCTTGCGGAAAGTGAGTCGATGGCTCCAGGGGGTATGGTTGCTGCTGTTCTTGATTTGATTTAAGACGGCATGGATGCCGCAACCATCATCCAGCAAAACAAGTTGGTTGTGGCGAATACTATTGATCAGGTGACATTGGGCCGTCTGGAACGATCCGACATAGATTGCGTCCGCTGTTGGTATTTGACGAAGATAGCGTGTTGCGGTGAGTCGGAAACCGACTTGCATGCACTTGTTGATTCTTGGGAACCAACAACTTTGCCAATCCGAGTCGATCATGGAAGCCAAGAGATCGCGATAGTGTCGCATTCTCGCGCCGCTTCTTAACGGAGTGCGGATAACCGCGAGGTGATTTTCGTCGAGCGCGTGAAAGCGGTCTCGTGCCTCGATAGCGTTTAAGAGCTGAAGTGGCGTGCTGGCGATGAAAATGTTTCGACGCATGGGCTACGATTGGATTTCCGCGACTCGGCAGGTTACATAAGCATTTCTTGTAATAGAACAAGAGGTTTGCAAACAATGCCAGGACGCGATTATGAATGTTTTTTGCCGTCTTAGAATGATCGGCCCTGCCCCGGGTGGCATTGACTCAATACGCCAACTTAATCAAGGTTTGTCTATTAATGCGATACACCCTCCGGTTGGGAGGGTGTATGAATAGTGAGACGTTTTGGGCAACGAACAGAAGTTTCGTTAGCCGATTGCTCGCTGTCTTTCAAAAGGCAACGCTGGACGTTGCCGTACGCGTTCGCCGAAGACGACGGGACGAATTCCCAAGGCGAAGGCCATCGCGAATGCGCTTATTGGAGCCAGGAAGCTTGCCAGGGCACCCATTTTGACGGAGTCTTGGATGCGCTCAGGATTCGGAAATGCAGCGGTCGAAACGAACAGGGCGACGGTGAATCCAAGGCTGGCGATGCATCCCAGGACGACAGTGTGTCGCATATTCATGCCGGCGGGCATTTCCAGTTTGAAGCAGCGGACGGCACACAGAGTGAACAAGCCGATTCCCAATGGTTTTCCCACGATCAGACCAAGCAGCACTAGTCCTGTTCCCGCTCCAACGCTGCTGAAGACGACGCCGGCATTAACCAGGGCGAACAGACCCAAGATCAGTTCCACAGGATGCTTCCACCAGTGTTCAAACGCATTGAGCGCGTCGGTTTGTTCATCCTCACCGGCGGCGAACATGCCCCAGTCGGTTTTGGCATGGGGCAGTGTTGGAATGATCGGCACCAGTCCCAGGGCGGCGTGGATGCCCGCCATGTAGAAGGAGAACCAGCTAAGGACGCCAGGCACGGCCAAGTACCACCAGAAATTACGAACTCCGGCCCGCTTCATCGCCAATCCAGTGCCGATGGCGGTCGCCGTCATCAGCAACCAAGCAAAGTTGGTTTCACCGGAAGGATAGAAGACCGCGAGGATGACCAACCCGATCGCGTCGTCCGCGATCGCAAGCAACAGCAAGAACGAAATGGCGGGGTGTCCCGAACCGAAGATCATGCGAGCAACCAACAAGCTGAAGGCAATGTCGGTGGCACAGGGAACGGCCCATCCAGCACCCAGCGAGTCGCTGCGTCCCAAGAATGCGGCTCCGGTAACGTACAACAACGCTGGACCGGCAACACCTCCGACTGTGGCAATCAGCGGAGAAGCGGCCTTCCGCAAGTTGATAGCGACCCGCCGGGAAGGAGTGCTTCCCATACTTCCTTCGCCGCGATCGCGAAGAAGAACGCCATCAGGATGTCATTGACCAGGAAGTGGACCGTCAGCCCGTGGTCGCCATGTTCTCCCGCCTGATGTCCAGCGAACCCGAACAGATGTGCGATGTCGAAATGGACGAACGATTCGTAGGCGTGCGATCCCTGGCTATGAGCGACGTTGGCCCAAATCGGTGCCGCGGCACCGAAAACCAAGAACAATGAATTCTCGAAAAAGAAACGAAGATCGATCGCGCGACCGCGACTGGCACGAATAGATTCCATCAGGTTGCCCCTAACCAGTTGGACAGAAAAGGTAAAGTCTGCCTGAAACCTACGTCGCCGATGTTCATAGGCAAACCACAGCTTTAACAATTCTTGACCGATTTTCACGGGGACGAATTTTTTCGACCGTCTATCCCGAATAATCGAACGAATCCGAGCAAGCCGGATTGTGAAGATTTGATGAACGGCCATTGGTGCTCAGCCGATTTGATGGCAGAATCCCGCCATGAATGAAACTCTCCAAATCGTCGGCTGGCAGACCGTGAGCTTGTTGTTGTTCGTGGGTTGGCCAGTTTCTGTGCCGCGGTCTACCTCGTATTTGTCAGGCGTCGTTTGCCGACAATCGTTGCGTATCTGCCGATGGCGGCCGCTCCGATCGTCGTCGGTGTGTTGCAATCTTCGTTCAGTTTCATTCGCGAAATCGGTGTCAGTTTGCGGACCGGTGTTGAAGACATCAACTTGGTTCTGCTGCTCGCACTGTGCTGGGTACCAACGGTCTTGGGAATTTTGGCAAGCATTCCCGGCTATCTGACGATCGCCATCGGTCTGTTGATCTCAACGTTGAAGGTGCCACAAGCCGCCGACGCAGAGGATGCTGGAATGGCGAAAAGCGAAGCGAAACCTCGACGTGTCGCTCGGACCAGTCGGCGGCAAAGCGTGGATGCCGAATCTGGACGCGTCCGCGTCGATGAGGTTTCCTATCTGTCGATGAAAGGTCCCGAAGATATCGATTACTAACGAACGTCCGGCCAAGAATGGCGTCGTTAACGTAGCTCGGCGGTCCCCGCCGAGTGCGGGACCGCCGAGCTACTTACAGCGTCACGGCAAACAGTTGTCACAAAACGGCACGGCATGATGGAACAGCAAAATGTTCATTGGGATTTATTCATGTCCGATTCCAAGCTGCCTAAACGACATGAATTTGGCGTGGGACGTCGCTCGTTTGTTCCCGCCCTGGCAGCTGGACGGAATCGGATTTTCTGACTCTACACACCAATCGAAGGCGGAGTTGGCCAATGGTCACCTGAGGTGCTGCCAATGCCGACGTGGGTTCATGCGTGGATAGTCCGATTCTTCGTCAATGCCCTTGAGGATCACCAGCGGCGACGATCGACAGTTTTTCAGCCGTCTTGCCGGTGCGTCTCTTTCCCGGAACGATACGCGAGCCGGATGTCATATTTGCACGAAGCGAGCCGGCCGGCGAGGACTATCCCAATCGCGTCGATTGGCAATCGAAGTGGTTAGTGAAGGACAAGAGGCTCGCGTCCGGACTATGTCGCCAAACGAGCTGACTATGCGTGCAAAGGTACCGAATACTGGATTGTCGATCCTTGATCGAGAATCACCGTCTTCACGTTGCGCGATCGATATGAGCAGTTGGGAGTCTTTACGCTTCGCAAACCGGCACAGCCAGTTGCTAGACGGCTTTAAAGTCGAAGTCGACAAGGTGTTTGTCAAGGTTTGAGATGAAGGGCTCCCTCAAGAGTCTCGGCGGGGACCGCCGAGCTACGTTGGATCGACAAATGCTATATCAATAATGAACGCGTTTGATGTTGTCTTGCGTCAATGTTTCTCAGTTGATCTTGCGACGTGGTCGCTCTATGCAAGTGGGTCGATGGGCTCGTCTTCGTTCGGCAGGGGGTTGAGTGCCGCGAGTTCTTCTAGAACGCGCTGCGGTGTCGAGATGCGACGGACCATTACATCGCGTCCGACATACCACATGTTCGTCGCAACGGAGATAAGTCCGATGATTAATGTCAAGGACGCAATGTCATTCGTCCCGCGGGTGGGGCCGAATTCCTGGATCGTCCATGCCCAATTGGTTATTTGCGCGTTGCTCCAATTGAAGCTTCGGAAGTTATTCCAATACAGTCCAATGGAGTAAGGGATGATGCAGCCCATCGACATCATCAGCATGCATGCGATGAGGGAAACGAAGGGAGTCTCATTTCCTTTCGATCGAACAAGCGAAACAAGCAAATGCGTTAGACCTAGGTAGAACATCATGTATCCGGTCAGCATTCCCGCAAACTGTAACATGTAGGTGCTAAGGCTGCTGCGACCGAAGAGGTCGAAGGATGTTAGGCTTACAATAAAGCATGCAAACCCAATGTAGCTCAGAATGGCGAAGACCATTCCCGTTCCCGGACCGGGATTCAGCCATGTCAACAGCATTCGACCTAAGAACGATTTGGGCAAGTCGCGACGAACGCGATCGGGAAGCGTGTCGGATTCGCCCAGCATAAACCCGCCCATGACGATCCAGTAGATCGCGGCAAAGAGCAGCATGAGCGGTGGCGTGGCGTCTCGAGGATAAAAATCGTTGAACAAACTGCGACTCAGTCCGCTGCCGAGTTCGTTGGCGTAGAAGATCAAATAGACCATCCAAAACAGAAAGACCGCTTGCAAAACCAACATCATGATTCGCAACCGTGTCGACCGGTTTTCGCTGACCGGCGAAATGCAGGATGCGGAGGCAACGATCAAGAAGATCGAAACGGCAACATAGATGGTGAACAGGGCAAGCAGGAGGACCAGCAGTTCCGCATTGTCGTTCCGAATGCCCACCGCCAACAGATTCGTGGCGAAGGCACCATGAACGTATTGAAAAATGAGGATCAGCAACAACAGAAGCACCATAATCAACGACTGAAACGTGCGGTTTTCAGCGATTGTCGCGGTAAACAGTCCCACAATGACAAGAAACACGGCTGTCAGGAACGTGGATGCGACAAGGATTGCGATGCTGGGAAGGTCGATTCCGCGAAGGATATAGGTAAACGCAACACACGGCACCAAGGCCGTGAAGTAAATGACCAGTTGGAGAACGGAGCTAGCCAATTTGCCGAGAATGATTTGGTAGGATGTCAGCGTCGTTATCGACAGCACTTCGAACGTCCCATCTTCGCGTTCAGCCGCCAACGAGCGGTTCGCCGCCATGGGAGCAACCAACATCATCGGCACGGCCAGCACCCAGTAGTATCCCAACAGCATTGCGCGGCCACCGGGAACGTAGTAGATGCCCGGCATCATCAAAAGGATTCCGGCAAACGACCAGATCCAGGCCCCGAGCAGAAGAACACCAAACGTCCAGACAAACTGTCGACTTTTGAGCGCCTGACGTGCTTCTTTGACCAAGATCGGATTACACCAGTCACCCGCGCGATCGAAGAAATCGTCAACTCGCTGAATCCAGGCTGAATTCACTGCACTAATCCTTCGGTGACTTGCATGAAGACATCCTCCAACGAACGTACATGGGATGAAAACTCGGCGACAACGACACCAGCCTGAAGCAAACGCGAAAGCAAGTTTGCCTGATCAACGACTTCACCTTCATACTGAAACTTCAGCAACTCGCCATCGACGACCAGATGTTTCACGTGCGTGTCCTCCCGCAACAGATTGACGGCCGCCTGCTGATGATCGATCACGCGTACAATCAATTCGCGATGCGTTCGCTGCTGTCGCTGAATCTCTTCGACGCTTCCTGTCGCCAGCAGACGTCCTTGTTCGATGATGCCGACGCGGTCGCACATCTCCGCCAGTTCGGTCAAGATATGGCTGCTGACCAGAACCGTTTTGCCCTCATCGGCAAGCGTGCGGATCATCCGCCGCAGTTCGATACGAGCCCGCGGATCGAGCCCGGCGGCCGGTTCGTCGAGGATCAAGACGGCCGGATCATGAACGAGCGCCCTGCCCAGACATAAACGCTGCTTCATTCCTTTGCTCAGTCCTCGGATCGGCTTTTCCGCAATTCCGTCCAGACGCGTGAAATCCATCACCCAGCGAACGCGTTGGTGTCGTTCACGACCCGCCAAACCGTACGCTCTGGCATAGAAATCGATGTACTCTTGGCAATTGACGCTTGGATACGTTCCAAACGCATCGGGCATGAATCCCAACCGGCGGCGCACGTGATCAGGATCATTGACGACCGAAAATCCGTCGACGAAAGCATCTCCCAACGTTGGCAACTCCAGCGTCGCCAAGATGCGCATGCTGGTTGTCTTTCCCGCACCGTTGGGCCCGATGTATCCAAACACCTCGCCTCGCGGAACCGAGAACGAAACATCCCTCACCGCCCGCGTGGTTCCAAAGTTGCGATGCAGTCGACAGAGCTCGATGACCGCGTCGGACGAATGATAGGCAATCATGGCTTATCCTCACCATCTTGTTCCGCCGTTGCGGATTCGACCGATTCAAAGGACGAATCGAAGTTCATCGTTCCCATGATCAGATGAATACATTCAACGGGACGGGCTTGGCGAATTCCGATCGTTTCCGTTGGCGTCTCCGCTACGGCGATGAATCTCCGTTGCGGCGGCGCGGCGTTCTCGACCATCGCTTCCCGGAACATCGATTCAAGCAGTCCGCCCTGATTCCGCGCACTGAACTGCGACTGGATGACCCTTCGCGTCATGCGTTGATTTCCCAATCGCAACAGTTCGCTTTGCGACGCATCCTGGTAACCAGGGGAGGCTCCGGGGCATTGTTCAAGTAGACTTCGGTCATCCACCGCGAAACGGCGATCGGCTCCATCAACACAGCTTCGCTTTGACCTCTCGCGGGAATGGTTTCGGCCATCCAGTGAGTTCCACTGGGATCGGTCAACAGCACCTGTTGAATCGGCCAAGGTGTCAGGTTCTTAATGTTCACTCGGCCTTGCTGTCGGCTGGCAACAAGAGCACCAGCATTCAAAGCTGGTTCGATCGCCATGAACTGAACCTGCGCACGCGAAGGCATGAATCGACCTTCGAAACGCGTCGACTCTTCATCGACCGTGATTCGATTTGCCGCATTCTCATCGACGTCGCTCGGCCCTGAAGCCTCGCTCTGTGTCTGCTTTTCCGTGATGGGATAGACCAAGCATTGCCTCGACCAGGCGACGCCGTCACGAGGACGCAACCCTGAGAAGTAAGTTTGCCGAGACCACGACGCAGCATGTCCTTCGGTGTCCAGCAAGGTTAAATGACGAACTCTCACCCGACTGCCAAAACCGTCGGCAATCAGAGCGTACAAAAAAATGCAGGTTGTGCAGACCAACGCCACGACTGGTGCGAAGATGAAGAAGAGGTAGAGTCGTTTTATGTACATGAAGAAGTAATACGACGCTGGTCCCACCAGCAGCACGAACAGCGAAATCATCCCTAGAAACGTGTAAACCGGGGGCTGCCCGACTTCGGCAATTAGCCAGTTCCAGAATGCGTTGTCGCCGTTTTCAATGTCGATCCCCAGCCGGTTTTGCGTTCCGATGCGGTCAGCCGACGCAACCGACGTGATCATCCATTGCTGAAAGGATCCTGGAAACGGATAGGGATCGTGAAGATAGACGATTGTGCCGGCCAGAAACTTGTTCGTTCGCAGCCGCGTCAGAAGGGAGGCAGAGGACTCGTCATCCAACAACGGATGATTCATCGGTGTGGTTTCTTTGATGCGATCGACTGTTTGATTGAATAGATGCTGTCTGGCTTGCCCTATGGAGCTTCTTTGCTCAAAGAACAGGTTCTTCGCATTCGCAATCATCGTCGGCGAGACCGATTGCCATGCTTCATCGATCTTGAGCACATCGTCTATCGAATCTGGATGTTCACCGCCGTAACACCACATGACCCCACCGCAACCGAGCCACTCCCTGATCGCTTGAAAGCCCAACGGATTCTCGTCCGCAATTCGCCGCAACACCTTCGCCGAAACAAGTAAGACATCGAACGACGCATAATGCGTCCACATTGTTGGCAGCCGATCTTCGTGATAACGCTTCAGTTCAAAAGGTCCAGCAGGAACACCTTCGGCTGTTCCGATCGCCTCGGCGTGCGAAAGCTCTTTCGACCAGTTGACCAGTTGGTTGGCTTCCTCACCGGCATACAATACACGAAGGGTTCGACAATCTGGAAATCGCCGCCAGTCCGGCGGATCACTGTCGACCGTGCGAGCTTCAATCACCGCGATCGAAAACTCGGTCACATTCTGTTTGCTCGCGAGGACGGGCACGACCTGCTGGGTATCATATCCAGGCAAAGGCCGATCGTCCTCCAACAGACGAATGCGACAGTGCTGCCACGGATAATAGACCGGTACCTGCAGAACGATGTCCTCCGCTGTCGAACCTTGTGGCAACGTCACCTGTTGCTGGAAATCGAATGTGTTTTGGCTGATCGATGATCCGCGAGGACGCAGTTCAATGGTCAGTTGCCGATCGGCGGCGAAGCGCGGACCGACAGCGCGGAACTGAAACCGTACCAAGCATTGACCGATCGTCGACGCGTCGCCGGCGGTCGCCTGAACCGTGAATCCACGATGCTTGGCACCCTGAACAGGAAACTGCGCCAAAGGTTGTTCGGCCCGTCCTTCCGTCGGCATCACACAAGACAACCCAACCTGTAGCACACAGAACCAGATCAGCCTGATCGTCGTTTGCTTGAACGTCTTCATTCGCCCAGTTCCCGCACGGTAGGACTCGGCTCTGAAAGTAAGGGGTCCGATCGCGAAAGCTCGCTCGATCCATCAGCGTTTGATCGATTCGCGGTGATGCCATTTCTGTTCGCTTGGGAACTAGGAAGCCAGATTGCCAGGAACGCAATCGCGTACAGTAAGAATAGCGCAACGCACATCGCCAACGTAAAGATCGCCGCCGAAGCCCACAAGCTTCCCTGCATCGCCTGTCGAATAACCCAGGCAACAAATATCGACAGCGTAAAGTAAAACGCCATCCAGCGCAAAGTAAACTTCGGCAGAAACCCTTCGTGCTTTAACTCTTCCATCGAACAACTCTCATGTTCAACCCGACACTCGCCTGCCAATGCATTCGACCATCGGTCATTGAGCAAATTCAGCCGCTTTCCTACATCCGAGCCAGCAGACACAAACGATGTGTCGTCGCAAGTTCGGCACGCGTTAACTGGCCGCCCGATCGAGCGACCCGTTCCATGTTTGTCAGCAAATCTTCATAGGTGGACATCCGATCGCATCCCAAATCCCAGCCAGCGCGATAGTAAGCATTGTAGGCATCCGCCCAACGCTCTTCGTTCTCCGCGATCTCCGCCACGTTGCACCAATAATCGGTTAGACGCCGCGTCAACGGCGATTCCTCTTCGTCTCGGAAAAGTTTCAAGTAAGGATCGGCATCAAGCTCCAAATTGCCCTGTTTGGCAAGATGTTGCAGTCGTGCGACGACAAACTTTCCGGCCGATTCCGGGAACCAGTGGGTCCGGAAGCGAACCGATTGATCCGCGAACGATGAACCGAACAACGCTCGCCGATAGATGGAAATCGCCGCAACCGGATCATTTGACTTCTCGTGCGACCATCCCATCACCGCCGCGGCCCAACTGAGATCCTGACGTTGCTCGAAGACCGCACTGGCATGCTCGACTGCGGTCGACCAGTCTTGTCCAACCAGATCGTCCGCGTCGCGACCCAACATCGTCGCCAGCGCGTTGAGTCTTTCGGGCGGAACAAGGGCGTTGTCGAAGAGCCAGCTAACGGCATCGGGCTCCCAAGGGATTCCCAAATGGTTGGCCTTCGTTGGTTGAAGAACTTGACGCAATGGACTGTCGAGCGATCGAAGCGTCATTTCACATCGGACGGCGATCGCGGCGACTTCCTCGGTCAGCATCGTGTCGTCGAGATAAACAACTTCGGAGCGATCGTGTTCGGTTTGACGCAGCACCTCGGCGACGGGAGCGGGCAAGTGCGACGCGGCCCAGTCAGGGATCGACTGATCGCCAAATCGCAGGTCGAACTCCTGCGCGACATTGGCGTAGTACTGTCGTCGCCCGGGAAGCCGAGACCGCAGGTAGTCAAATGCGATCGCTTCGCTGAGCGTTCGTCCCCATGGCATCCAGTCACCGCCACCGTGATACCAGTGAATGACTTCCGCGGGACGGTTGTTCGCATCGAATCGCAGACAAAGCCAGTCGCCGTAGCCGTTGCCGAGGATCGGCAATGTGTCCGGCAACATGAAACCCGGCCAAATGACTTCGGGTGCCTCCTCCAACAGCGACTGCGGCGAAACCGGCTGGTCGAACTCGCCTCCCGCCTCATACCGCCAAATTTCACGATCCCACCAGTCGCTCAGGTCCGACGTCAGCGCGCAATGATAACGATCACGCAGTGCGGACGACCAACTGGGTGGACGGCGAAAGGAAGCGTTGGATGTTGACAATGAGAGACTGTGGATAAGCAGTATTCAGGGACTTATTAGAGCAACGATGTCGCAAGATCAACTGAAATAGATTGTGGCCAAAATAACCTAGCAGCGTTCATCTTTATCAATAATGAACGCGTTGGATGTTTTCTTGCGCTAATGTTTTTTCATTTGATCCCGCGGCGTGGTCGCTCTAGGGGAAATAGTGTCCTCAAATTAAACACGAATTCGCGTTGAAAAACCAGATCGCAGACAATTTCGATTCCAAGACCGGGCAATGTCGATCGAGCCAATCGATCAACAACCGGTCGCTCGACGGGGAAGTTCCGCCATCGAATAGGCCAGTTGTTCGTGGCTGAACCCCAACTCGTCGCGCAGGCGACGATACATATCGGGCATTTGCGCGGAAGAACCGACAAAATGCGAGCCATCTTCGGAAGTCGGGGGCATTCCGGCTTCGACACGGATCATCTGACCGGCCAGCCGATAGGTTCCCGCCCCCAGACCAGCGGCGGCAATGCAGTCGGTCGTGAAGACGAGATTCTCTGGCGGAACGCATCGCACATAATTTCTCAGCGCGACAAGTGGAACATGAAAACCGTCGGCGATGAAGCAAACGACCAAATGCTCCGACAGAGACAACACGCGTTGAACGATATTGTCGTGACGGTGCATTTGCGCAGGGCAACCATTTCCCAAATGGGTAAACATCGTCAAACCGTGATCGATCGCTTCACGAAGCTGATCGCTGGTTGGGTCGCAATGTCCGGCGGCCACGCGGATGTTCTGATCGACAAGCCATGACGTCAGCTTTGCGGCGGGATCTTGCTCGGGTGCGAGCGTGACCAAGCGAACGAGCCCCTCTCCCGCTTCGATGATCCGCTGCATGAAGTCTTGTTCACACTGGCGCGCATGCTGTTTCGGATGCGCCCCGACATAACCTGCCAGCGGGCTGATGAATGGACCTTCAATGTGCAAGCCGGCGATCATTCGGCGCGCCGCGTCCGAAGTGTTGCGGAGTTCAACGATCCTTTGAATGCGTGATAACATTGCTTCGTCGGAATCGGTGATCACCGTCGCCAAGATGCCGTCGACGCCGTCCTGCCGCAAACGGTCGATTGCCTTGCTAAGTTGTTCCGCAGTCAAGTTTTCATCGTTAAAATCGGCACCGAAAAATCCATTGACTTGCAGATCAAAAAAACTCGGCATTTCGGACGACATCATTCTTGCACCCTGATCGCGGATTGCTTGGAACCCTCGGACAGCAACGATGCGGCGGCTTCATCAACCAATAACGTCGTCAGCGGATGACGTTGCAGAATTGAGGCGGGAACTTGCGGCGTCACCTCACCTTCAAACGAAGCCTGTACGGCCTGCCTTCCGCTGGTCGGGCACTGCAGACGATCCGTTTTGACTTGAGAATCTGATTGACCGACATGCTGATCGCTCGCTTGGGGACCGCGTCGAGTGATTCAAACCAGCCTTCGCCAACTTGCTGCATGCGGCAAGCTTCGTCCAGATCAACGATCAGGTAAGGATCGTTTGTTTCAAAATCAGCGGGGGGATCGTTGAACGCCAAGTGCGTTTTCGCCGATTCCAACCATTGCCACATCGATCGGCTTGGACGACACCGCAGCGGCAGCCTCGGATACCGTTGTCTGCAAATCTTGATCGCCCCTGAGGTACTGAAAGCTTCGCAGCGGAACGCGGTCGACAAAACGTTCCTTCAAATACTTGCAGAACGAAGCGCCATGATCCGGCGAGATCCCTTCGTACTCGTCCAGATGAAATGCATCGACTTTGGTCCAGTCGATTTCGCTGTGCTTGCAGAGGTGCTCAAGCACTGTGAATTGCGAAGCACCCGTCGCAACCAACAGCCGAGCATTCCCCGAATCTTCGATCGCGGCCGTTAGATCGGCGGCGGCCAATCGTGCTGCTTCGCGTCCCATCAGCTCCGCATTGGCGGCGATGATCAGGTCCATATGATTTTCCTCCTAGAGCGACGAGGTCGCAAGATCAACTGAAAAACATTAACGAAAGATATACACGTCGCGTGGTCAGAAATGAGAGTTGAAGCGTTTCAATTAACTCGAAGGCAGCATCTCGGACCACGCACGGTATAACATCAAACCCGTTCATCACTGACATAAATTTCAGGATTTTTAAGGGCGAGGTGCTCCGAAAGGCTGATCGGCCCATGAGCGACAACGGGGGCGGCAAGACGTCGCAACGCACAACGTAAGCCGTTTCCTTATCAGGGTTTACCAGTAATCGCCCCAACCGGCAAGTCGCCTTCGTTTGTTAAGCCTAAGGCCTGTTCATTCCCGCTATCATTGCCGCAAGGGTGCTTTAATTCTCAAAGAAGGCATTCATCGGGATTTAACACGAATCAGAAACTTGTTTTTCAGATCGCGATGCACTAGACTACTCGCTCCGTTCGGATCTTTTCAGGCATGATTGGGTAATGGAGATGCCAAAATGAATCATCGTTTCGTACAGCCTTGTCCCACTTGCGGTCGTAAATTGGAAATCGGCATTGAATTGCTTGGTCGTCGCGTGGCGTGTCAACACTGCACGGCGGAGTTCAAGGCGGCTGACCCGACAAGCACTCAGTCGATTCTTGATGACGACCGGGCTTTGCTCATGCGTCGAACAAATGTTGCAACGTGCCGACACACTTCTTTCCGCAGGCGACCAGGTCACATCGGTCCGCTCGTAGTAGGTCGGATGCACGACAAACAATTCCGACTTTCCCCAGTGGTGAAAAGCAGGCAGCGCAAATTAACTTATATCCGTTGCGTGGTCAGAAATGAGGTGATTCGCTTCATTTAATCGCGAAGGCATCATTCAGACCACGCACGGTATAGACGTCGCGTGGCCGAAATTGAGGTGATTCGCTTCATTTAACGCGAAGGCATCGTTTCGGACCTCGCACGATATAAATCCGCAGGCAGAAATGAGGTGACAACCTTCCGTTTGGTCCAAACGCGTCATTTCGGACTACGCATGGCCTAGCCGTTCCGTTCTCGACTCGCAACTCGTTTGGATACCACTGTTCATGTCACGTCGTGCATTGCTGTTTCTTTTGTCTGTTGTCGTTTCCACCGTATCGACAATGGCTCAATCTCCCGACCACGTTCGCGATCTTCAGCTTCGCGCGATGGAGACCAAGACCGCATCTTGGGGACACTGGGGAACGGATCCCGGAAAGTATTCCGACTGGACCAACCATTCCAACCGACTCATTCCGGTATACACCTTCGGCATCAGTTTGGATTCCCTGTCGGGTGAGCATAGCGTTTATCGAGATGCCGCAAAGCTGAAATCACTCTACGGCGAGCTTCCCGAAGGAACCCTTCAAGTCGATGCTTCCTATTTCGATCAGACCGATATCCACCATTTGCAGATGCGTGCGGTCGAGGCGGGAAAGAAAAACATTATCCTGTTTGTCTTCGATGGCATGGACTGGCAGACGACATGGGCGGCCGCTACGTATCAACGGCACTCCGTCGTTTATCACGAGGGACATGGCACAGGTCTTCGCTTCTTGGATTACGACAACGCAAAGACCGACTTCGGCTTCTGTGTCACCAGTGCGCATCATGACAAAGCAACGTTTGATGTCGATGCACAGATCGTGCTCGACGGTCAGAAAGGGGATGCGGGTGGCTACGATCCTCAGCGAGGTGGAAGTACGCCCTGGGAAGCCGCAAAGAGCCGCGAATATTTGATCGGAAAGGATCGCTCACGCCCTCATTTGGTGACCGACTCGGCATCTTCGGCAACGTCGATGACCACTGGATTGAAGACTTACAATGCCGCGATTAATGTTTCCGTCGATGGCGAGAAACTTGAACCGATCGCACGTCGCTTGCAACGAGAACAGGGGTTCAGCGTCGGTATTGTCACCAGCGTCCCGATTAGTCACGCGACTCCGGCTGCCGCGTACGCGAACAATGTGACGCGTAACGACTATCAAGACCTGACGCGAGATCTGCTCGGTTTGTCATCCGCAAGCCATCGTGAGCCGCTCCCTGGTGCGGATGTCGTCATCGGCGCGGGTTGGGGCGTGGCGTCGGACGCTGACAAAAATCAAGGACGCAACTTTGCGGCCGGAAACCTCTACGTGGACCTGGAAGATCTTCGACGGGTTGATGTGCTCAATGGCGGCAGGTATGTCGTCGCTCAACGAACGGCGGGGGTCGACGGAACGCGGGCATTGAACGACGCCGCGAGTCGCGCTGCGAAGACCGGCAGCCGATTGCTAGGGTTCTACGGCACCGATCAAGCGCATCTCCCTTTCCGCACCGCCGACGGAAGATTCGATCCGGCGAAGGACGTTAAAGGAACGGAGGCATACACACCTGCGGATATTCATGAGAATCCGACCTTGGCGGACATGACCGAAGCGGCACTGAGCGTCCTGGGAGAGAATGAAAAGGGGTTCTGGTTGATGGTCGAACCAGGTGACGTTGACTGGGCCAATCACGCCAACAACATTGACAACTCGATCGGTGCGGTCCTTTCCGGGGACGAGGCTTTCGCGGCGACAACCGCTTGGATCGAAGAGAACGACGCTTGGGACGAAACGGTCGTGATCGTGACGGCCGACCATGGTCATCACTTTGTCCTGCTTGAGCCTGAAGCGATTGCTGGTCTGGCGATTGAAACCGATGGCGCGGAGGAAGAATCAAACGATGGCAGCCAAGAATGATGTCCGCTATCTGGTTTTCGATGTCGAAAGTGTCGCCGATGGCGACCTGATCTCTCGCGTCCGATACAAGAACGATTCACTCGATGCAATGCAAGCGATTGAGGAGTTTCGTAGCGAGCTGGTAACCGATGGCGGCAAGGATTTCATTCCGTACACTTTTCAAATGCCGGTAGCGGTTGTCATCGCGAAGGTGTCCGCGGACCTGGAACTCTTGGACCTCGTCTCGCTGGATGAACCGGAGCATCGACCCCACGTCATCACCGAACACTTTTGGCGTGGTTGGCATGTCTACAATCATCCCACTTGGGTCACCTTCAACGGACGGGGATTCGATATTCCGCTGATGGAGCTTGCCGCTTTCCGATACGGCCTGCAGTTGCCGGAGTGGTTCAACGTCTCGGCGCGAACGTACGATCAGAATCGCAATCGGTATAACCAAAATTCGCACCTCGATTTGCATGAAGTCCTGACAAACTTCGGCTCCACATGGTTCCGTGGCGGTTTGAACTTAGCCGCGGCCCTGGTCGGAAAGCCGGGCAAGATGACCGTTGAAGGGGACATGGTTCAGGGCCTGTATCAAGCCGGCCAGCTTCAGTTGATCAGCGACTATTGTCGCTGCGACGTCTTGGACACCTACTTTGTTTTTCTGCGTTACAACGTGATCACAGGGCGAATCGACATCAAACGCGAACAGCAACTGGTCGCCATGACGAAGCAGTTCATCTCCGAACGCGCCATCGACTGCAAAGCCTATCAGGACTATCTCGATGGCTGGGGCGAATGGGAAAACCCGTACTAGCGGTTTGTAGACCGAGACCTTCCCTTCAGACAGCAGCGATTGCCGCCAGGACTTTCGGCGATTTATACCGTGCGTGGTTCGAAATGATGCCTTCGCGTTGAATGAAGCGAATCACCTCATTTTCGACCACGCGACGTCTACACCATGCGTGGTCCGAAATGACGCCTTCGCGTTGAATGAAGCGAATCACCTCATTTTCGACCACGCGACGTATAAAACGCGGACACGTCGCGGTTGCGAATGACCGACGGCAAGGATTTTGGACGATCAACGACTTGTCGCTCGCTGTGTCAGGAACTCGCTGTATTCCTGTTTCGCAATGACCGCCAAATCGGCGGGAAGCTCTTGGATCGAACGCCGGTAATAATAATCCGCGACACGAAAGTTCCCCTTCGAGACGCACCGCCGCGCATCGCGGACCAATTGTTTCGCGGCTTCCACGGGATCGGTAGGAGCCTCTCGAACTTCGGGGAGCAATGGCCCATCATTCGTTGCTTCCGCAGCCTTTTGACGTCGGAGGAACTCGGCCGGTTCAGCTCCCAGTAGCTGCCGATCCATTTCGGCCAAGTCAATGATCTGAACATGAGCAGACAGCGA
This sequence comes from Pirellulaceae bacterium, assembly GCA_041399105.1. Taxonomy (GTDB): domain Bacteria; phylum Planctomycetota; class Planctomycetia; order Pirellulales; family Pirellulaceae; genus Rosistilla. The sequence goes on from JAWKTL010000044.1 coordinate 26,493, forward strand.
GCCGGTCGACATTGTTCGTCCGGTTGTTCGTGATCGCAGCGGCCCCCAACCACCGCGGCTGCCGAACTCGCTGGCGCGACCGATTCCGCCAAGCGAAGCGGAACCGCCATCGGGAACCAGGACGCTTCCAGAATACCCGAAGGAGCGAAAGGTTGGCAGTTGCAGCGTCTGCGCCGCGACGTCAGTCACGCTCCACGATATCGCAGCGACGAGGATCAACGAAAATCGCATGGCACCATGTCCGACAAGTTGGATTTATAGATCGTCAAGAAAAACGTACGAAGGATTGACTCGTAAGTACCACGCTTTCCACTGGTCCACCGCCTGCTTAAGCTCCTTCGGCGTTGGATCATCCGAAAGCCCGAAGCCATTGAATTTTCGGCTGACGAAACGCAAGGCGTTCCGTGCTTCCCGACTGGCGGGCTTGTCAGGATCGGTGAGAGCGAAAATCAAAGTCGGAACAAGATCCAAATCGCTGCTTTGCCCCAACGCCCGTGCGGCGGCACGCCGGACCTTGGGAGGGCCGCCGCGAACCAAGCGTTTGAGTCGGTTGATTGCGTCAGCGCGTTTCGCTGGATCTTCGGGAAGCTTCAAAGAGTTGAAAATGGCTCGTTCATCGATTTCCGCTTCGGGGTTTTCGAGCAGCGACAAGATTGCTTCCGTGCTGCCAGGCTTTGGTGGTTCGCTCAGTTGTCCGCCATTGGCCTGGACCCCATCAACGCTGAGGGCAAACCGAAGCCGCCCTGCATCGTACCACCTTTTACGCTCACGATGGCTTTCTTCGTGCTGCGGATCAGAAAGAGGATGGCAAACGCGGTGTTCTCATGAGTGGTCAAGTAGAAACTGAAATCCCTTTTTCTTGGCTTCTTCACCTCCCCGACTTGCATCTTGCATCGTCTTCAAATCTTCAACACCTTGGTTGTACCAACCAGGTTCGTCTTCAAAGTCCCCGTCGAGTTTTCAACCCAAAGCTCATAAACCGCTCATGTGCGTACAAGGCGTAAAAGTAAAGGCCGAACTCTTCGGAAAGTTTGAGAGTTTAAACGCGTTTTGATCGTAGAACCTCAGCGTTCGATTAATTGATTCTTGAATCATAGAATCGCTTTAGACCTTTTACTTTGGCCGCCTCGGCTTCCGCTCTTGAGTCGTGTACATGGACAGCTTTCGGCAAGCCTGTGTCATCCTCCGACTCGCTTTTTCGCTTGGCAACGTTGGCATAGAAGCCGAAGAAATCCCCAGCAATCAAAAGACTTCCCGCGCCGGCGGATGTTAGCGACATGCGGGTCGAATTTTGTTTGACGAGGGCACCAACACGTTGTGAATCCACGCCGAAATAGCCCCACATCCCAGACGGGTCCTGCGTTCGAATCAGATAGAGCGCTAACGCTTCCATCCGCTCAGGTTGAATCTCGAATCCCGCCTTTCGCAACGACCACATCGAAAGTACGGCGTACTGGTTCTGGGAGTTATCCCCCTTCATATCATTTGGATATCCAAAACCGCCATGCGTTTTCTGAAGTCCAAGATAGTAATTCGCCATTCGATTGATAGGAGCTTCGTACTGCTCGGGGTTTACATCGGCCAACAGCAACATGGCAAATGCGCAGCGTAAGATGTAGTTCTCGGGCTGTCGTGGCTTACTCCAGTTGCGTGTCGATAAACTCAAGTGCCGCTTGAACGACCCGCCTGCACCAACGGGTCGTTCGGGTCATGATCAACCTTGTAGACCGCATAGCCAAACAGCATCTTCGATCCAAGTTCGTGGTGTGAGTGCTCTTTGGATGGAGTTCGCAGGTACGCGATCCCGCGCTTGACCATGCGATCAACCTCGGGATGGAAAGGGTCGTACGCATCCGCTGCGTTATTGGTCCACATCAGCGATGTCAGCACCGCCACGATCAACCATGGAACGGCTTTGCCGGGGGAAGAGATTCGTTTAATCATCGCAGTCGCTTTAGCAAAACGGGATTAGATCGACCCATGAAACAGACGGCCAGTTCTGAACCATGATGGATACCGCATGCAATCTTCTTGCCCACTTGTCACGCAGTTTCCAATGTCACGTCACATTATTTACCTGTAATTGTACAAGACTCAAGGTCGTTTGATGAACGGGATTGCTGATTTTTCCCTGAAAGTCCATCGCTGGCGACATTAACGCATCGGATCACCACAAGCACCGGAAACATTTCAGGAATTATTCCGAAACCCCAAACAGACCCGAAGATAGTGCTGAGGGCTTCCGGTTTTCCGGTAGGTTCCAAATAAAAAACGCTGTGTCGCACCGTTGGTGGGACACAGCGTCTCGATTTCAACGCAAAATAAGCTAGACAAACCAGCTTACTTCTTCTTTGAAGTCTTCTTCTTTGCCGGTGCCTTCTTGGCTGGTGCTTTCTTTGCAGGAGCCTTTTTGGCTGGAGCCTTCTTCGAAGTCGCCTTCTTCGCGGGAGCTTTCTTCGCCGAAGTCTTCTTTGCTGGAGCCTTCTTCGCTACTGCTTTCTTGGCGGTTGCCTTCTTGGCGGTTGCCTTTTTCGCAGGTGCTTTTTTCGCCGCTGCTTTCTTTGTTGCTGCTTTCTTTGCCACAATAATCCTCCGCTTAGGGAATGTCCGACGGGATATTGCGTTGATGATTGCCATCAACGCCGGCCACACCCGTCTACGAATCAACAACACTCTTTTCGGAGTGTCGGCGTCTTGACCTCAAGACGCTAAACGCCTGATACGATTGGCGTTCTGGTGCGTAACTGTACGAACATTGCGTTTAAATGCAACACGTTTTCCACAAAAAGCCGGTTGGATTGTCAAAGACCTACCCCTTTGAGATTGCCCCTTGTTTCGATCGCGCGCGGTCGGACGAATCGTGCGATCGCTACGATCAGTATCGTCGCCAAGGATTGCCACCGCTGAGCATCTCGTAATTGCTGAAGCCTAACGATGCGAACAACAGTGTCAAAAAAAACTGCCTCTCGGATAATCCATACACCGCCATCCCAACAGCGCTGACTAGCGACACCACCAACGCTGTCCGCATGGTGCCGCCGAAAAACCCAATTATTTCCCGTGCGATTTGTCCACCATCAAGTGGATACACCGGGATCAAATTCAGCAACGCCCACATCACGCTCGGCCAAACCAAGAAATTCACAAGCCCGAACAGCCCCGGTGAATCAATTGGTTGTCCGCCTCGCAGTCCCGGCAACCCAAGAAGGAACTCCGGCAGGAGTGCGATCTGATATCCCTTGGCCCGTGCGAGCACGATGACGAATGCGGCGAGCAACAACTGCGCAATCGGGCCCGCGGCGGAGATAAAAATATTTTCAAATTTTGAGGAATATTTTTTTTGAATTCCGACACCAAAGCGGTTTTGAGGAATCGCCAAGCCGCCGAAGTGATACAGCACAACCGAAGAATGAACGCCATGCAGCCGCATCGCAAGGCATGACCGAGTTCATGGACAAGGATCGAAAGGAAGACAGCGAAGATCCAAAGCAACATCAGCGGCCCGCGACTGCCGGGAAATAACAAATCCAACATGGACACCAAGTCGTATCCAAACACGACCGCCATGATCCAGAAACCGACCGAGATTCGAATCGCAAAACCGAATAAGCCGAATTCGACGTCATATCCGGTCCGTCCAGGTTCAGCCAGCATGGTTGATGCCCGTGGTTGAGGTTTGATTTCGCATGATTATGGTGCAAAACGTGTTTTGACGCATGTCATTCCGACCCCAGCACCGCACAGGCCGGAGGCGTTCTCAAGCCGAAGCGGTAGACCAATTCGACCTCATTCTCAGCTTCCAGTTTCCGCAGCACGCGAGCGCGGTGCTTGGCGGCGGTTTGAATTGAAACGCCAAAGTGGTTCGCTAAAGCCTTGATCGACCAGCCTCCCAGCAGATATTTCAAGTATTCCCCTTCACGAGGCGTCAGTTGCTCAAGCGCCGCCTGAAACGAAACGTCTTCTGCTTCCGAGGATACTCGCGCTCGTAACTCTGTCGCCGCCCGCTGAATCGATCGCAACAGGTCGCTCCATTGGATCGGCTTAGCCAGCAGATCGAAGCCGCCGCACGCGAACACGCGACGCGCCAACGATAAATCCGCGTCCGATGATACCAAAATTGCATTGCCGAAACCGACAACCGAACGAATGATTTCGTCGATCGGCGGTATCGGTCCCAACGGATCGAGATCAATCACGACACAACAGGGTTCTTGTCCGTTGTTTTGAACATCATTCAGCCAACCAGCCCAGTCTGAAACTTCAACAAACTGAATCGGCACCGCAGCAGAGCTCTCAGTCGGCAATTTGCCCAACCCTCTCGGAAGCGGATTTGGCACCAAGTAGCATTTCACGAGTTCTGTCATGTTACGCAAATGATGCCGCAACCTCCGGCATCAAAAAAAAAGCCGCACGCAGAAGGGGCAGGTTCTGCGGCGGCGTAGGTATGTGGACAACCCGACCGCGGGGCAGGCGATTGGAGGGTTGCATAAGACAGCAAGGTGCTGTCCCCCACACAAACCACTTATCGCCCAATTCCTAAGCCGAAAATGTGCTAAAAAATCGCACGCGTTTGGTGGAAAACTACCAGAGATTGGTGGTTTTCGTCAATCGGTTGCATTTCTGTAAACACGGCTTGCCCCCCTCTGCATTCGCGGTTAGCGTAAGCATTGCCTGAACTTACGAGCGCCCATAGCTCAGCTGGATAGAGCAACGGACTTCTAATCCGTAGGTCGGTGGTTCGAATCCACCTGGGCGTATTGCCTCATTTTTTTGCGGGTTTCCACATCCAATACCTTTCCACTCTTCCGCACAACCACCCTTTCTGGTGAATCGGTATCGCCGCGTTAGGATCGATTGTAGCGTCTGGGAAAGTTTTTCCGATTTTGTCGACTTTTCCGACAAGTTCTTGCTTCGGACTGTCGATGGATGATCTGGGAGCGTTTCCGTTCCCAACATGCTATCGCTGAAGTCGGGGGGCTTTCAGCTCGCCTGCCGGTCGGTCAACGATTTCTGTTGAACGATGCGAGATGGCCGAAACGCCGCTCGCCAACAAACGTATGACCGGATACCGCAGGTGTTTACGAGCACCCCTGAATCCACGGTACTGTTGTGTTGAACAAGTCGATCTGTGTTGCGGCAATTATCAACTTCGTCGTTGTCGCATCCTCGATAGCCGATGAACCTCGTGAAAAGGTTGCTTCAAGCGCCGAACGCATCGCACGAGCACGATGGCAGCCGATTCGGCAGCCGCTCGATGAATCGCTTGAAGTCATCCCTGTCCCGGAAGCCACATCCGCTCAACCGATGCCCGCCCCGTTAGCGTCTGGCGAGTTTCTCGTCGACGAAGGCATTGTCGACGGCGAAGCCATGTTTGATGAACGCTACGCCGAAGGCGATTACTACGGGATCGACGACGGCATGTCGCACGTGTCCCATGGAGGCTGTGATGGTTGCGGCAACTGCCAAGGCTGCCGGTCGTCTGTCTATCGAGGCGGTTGGAATCCTTTGTTCTGTGTGTGCGTTCCAACGGATGGTTGGTTTTCGGCTGAGTATCTGATGTGGTGGCAGAAAGGAATGCGTTTGCCGCCATTGGTGACCACCAGCAGTTCGACCGACAATGCCGCCGTACTGGGACGCGATTCAACAAGCATCCTGTTCGGCGGGGACAGCGATCATGTCGATGACGCGATGAGCGGGATGCGATTCCGATTGGGCTTCTGGCTCGATCCATGTCGCACATGGGGTATTGAAGGCGAGCATTTCGGACTCGAAACCCTACGAGAATCGTTCAGTGCCAGTGGCAACGGCTCGCCGATCATCTCTCGACCGTTTTTCAACATGGATACCAATGAGGAAGATGCCGAACTGGTTTCCTTCCCGGATGTTGTCAACGGTTCGGTAAGCGTTGATCTTTCGAGCAGTTTGGAAGGAACCGCCGTTCATTTGCGCAGATTGCTCGGCTGCGGAGGGGATGCGCGACACTCGCACCCTGTTGCATGCCGCGCGGATACACAAGTCGCATCGAGGGCATGATCGGTTGGCGGCGACTTGAATTGCAGGAGACACTGCAGATTTCAGAGGATCTGGAGGCGGATGACGGAACGGCACAATTCGGTATCACGGATCGCTTCAGCACGCGCACGCACTTCAATGGGTTTAACTTTGGCCTGCTATATCATCGCCAGCGAGGCTGCTATACCCTCGACCTGCTTGCTCGATTCGGTATTGGAACGAACCGTCAGTCCGTTAGCATTTCCGGATCGACCTTGCTGACGACTGATTCATCCCAGACGTTCGACAGCGGGATCTTCGCACTGCCGAGCAACATCGGAACCTACGAACGAAACCGATTCGCGGTAGTCCCGGAAATCGGAGTCACCGGGGGCTACTACTGGACGCCCAACCTTCGATTCACCTTGGGGTATACCTTCCTGTACTGGAACAATGTCGTTCGGCCGGGAGATCAGGTCGATCTGGACATTGATCCGAACTTGTTCCCTCCGACGACCGCCACGCCGACCGCGTCGTCTCGCCCACGATTCCGATTCAATGAAATCGATTATTGGGTTCAGGGCTGGAGCATCGGTGCGGAGTATCGCTTCTGACTCTCAGGCGATGTGCCACGACGCAGTGACCTTCAGCCCAACGCGCAAGCACCAAACGTCTCGGTTTCGATAAACAACTTGACGAAATATTGCTAGCGAAATCAAAACGCTGAGGACTCAAAGTTTTCGTGGTCTGATTAGCACGATGTTGACGATGAAGCACCGTGTGTTTGTACAGGCAGTCGAAGCTAGGGAAAGCGATCCATGAAGCGTCTTACGGATTTATTGTTCAACCGACGAAAACAACTTCGAACGTCACCGAAAAAGCATCGACGTCGTTTGCTGCTGGAAAAGCTCGACGGATGTGCTTTGTTGGCGAGCGACTTTGCGGCAATTTCAGGCGTTGTGTTCTTCGACACCGACAACAGCGGTGCCTTCAACACGGGGGATCAGGTTTTTCAGGGGATCGAAGTTCAGTTGACCAACCAAGCTGGAACGGTCAACCTGACCGATACGACGGACGTAAATGGCCTCTACCGATTTGATGACTTGGCGGCGGGGACATACACCGTCACTCAATTGCCCCCATCGCCGGCTGGATTCCAGCCCGCCCCAAACGAAACTCCCAAATCGATCACCATCACGGTCGGTGAAGCTGACACGCTACAGCCGCCGGACACCATCGGTATCGTCATCGATACCTTTGAAAGTACGGAACTCGCCGTAACGGCCGACGTCGGTGGGACGGATCCAAACAGTCGCTCCGACGTTGATGCATCGGTCGGCTTCGGGACAACTCGCGACATGTTCATCGACATCATCACCGACCTTGGCGCGGTTGGCGGGGACGCAACGCTTACCAGCGATCTAAGCAACACCGGGCGACTCAACTACAACCCCAACGGCGTTACGGCGGACTTCATCGTTACGTATGACGGCGATAACGATCCGAACGTCGTTTCCCATACCCTCGATGTGGACCTGACCAACGGCGGCGCGGCAACGGCACTTCAGTTGCAAACCGACTCGGATCGGCCCGATGTTGTAACCGATACGATCACCGTCGTCGTCTTCTCCGGGGCCGGGAATTCCTCGTCATTCACCAGGCCACTGGTTAATCGTGCTCAAGTTGGCGTGATTCCGGAGATTTTGATCCCGTTCGACGCCGCACCAACAAGCACGACTGGAACGGGGGCCGACTTTACAAGTGTCAGCGCCATTCAACTTGTCGTCACCTCCCCATCGGGCGAAGTCGACACAGACATTGACTTGTTCCGAACGATTGGTCCGACCGTCGTGACCGCCAACTTCGAGAATGAACAGTTGGTCCCGGAAATCAATGTTGAGAAAGCGACAAATGGTGTCGATGCCGATACCGCACCCGGTCCAACGCTGGCCGAAGGTTCGACCGCAACGTTCACCTATGTCGTCACCAATCCCGGCGACACCGCACTGGGATCCGTTGTCTTGACGGACGACAACGGTACGCCGGCTGACCTCACCGATGACTTCAACCCAACACTGGTCAGTGGTGATACCAACAATAACAATATCCTGGAAACCACCGAAACGTGGACCTACACGTTCGCGAATCACACGGTGACGACGGGACTGTACACCAACATCAGTTCGGTGACCGCGAATCCCGTCGACGCGGCGGGGGCGGACATTGTCGGGCTGGCGGATGTCACCGATACCGATCCAAGCAATCACACCGGCGTCGCGGCGGCGATACAGATTGAGAAAGCGACGAACGGGCAAGACGCCGATACGGCGACCGGACCCTTGTTGGCTGTCGGCTCGACCGCGACATTTACTTACGTGGTAACCAATACTGGCGGAACTCCGCTCGGCAGCGTCGTCGTTACCGACAACCGTGGGGTTACGGTAACGCGAACCAGCGGAGATACGAACAACAATAATATTCTGGAAACGACCGAAACCTGGACGTTTACCGGAACGACGACTGTCACCGCCGGGCAATATACAAACATCGGTTCGGTAACCGCGAATCCCGTCGACGCCGCCGGTGTCGACATTGCCGGCGTCGCGGATGTTACCGACACCGATCCAAGTAACCACTTTGGTGTGGCGGCCGCGATCAATATCGAAAAGTCGACAAACGGTCAGGATGCCGATACCGGTCCGGGACCTCTATTGCCTGTCGGAGGGACGGCGACATTCACCTACGTGGTCACGAACACCGGAAACACGGCACTAGGTACCGTCGTTGTCACCGACAACCGGGGCGTTACAGTTACACGAACGGGTGGAGACACAAACAATAATAATATTCTGGAGACGACCGAGACCTGGACCTATACCGGAACAGCGACCGTAGCTTCGGGGCAGTACACGAATATTGGTACGGTCACAGCCAATCCGGTCTCGGCTGCGGGGGCGGATATCGCCGGGGTCGCGGATGTTACCGACACCGATCCGAGCAACCACTTTGGTGCATCTCCCGGAATCAACATTGAGAAGTCGACAAATGGTGCCGATGCGGACACGGGGACAGGACCCCGATTGGGAGTCGGCGGCACGGCTACATTCACTTATGTCGTCACGAACACTGGAAACACGTCTCTAGGGAACGTCGTTGTTACCGATAATCGCAACGTTACCCCTGTTAGGCAATCGGGGGACACAAACAATAACAACTTATTGGATGTTGGGGAGACTTGGACATATACGGCATCAACGACGGTTGTCGCTGGGCAGTATACAAACATTGGAACCGCGACGGGGAATCCTGTAAGCACAACCGGAACGGACATTGCCGGGGTCAATGACGTCACCGACACCGATCCGAGTAACCATTTTGGTGTTACGCCGAGTATCCAAATTGAAAAGGCAACCAATGGTGTCGACGCGGACACAACCACGGGTCAGCCTCAAGTATTCGCCGGGTCCACAGTTCGCTTCACGTATGTGGTAACGAATACCGGCGACACACCTTTGGGTTCGGTCGTTGTCACCGACGATCGCGGTGTCACTCCCGTGTTGCAATCTGGAGACACAAACAACAACAACATTCTTGAAACGACGGAAACGTGGACCTACGAGGCAACCACGGTCGCAACGCGGGGCCAGTACACCAACATCGGAACCGTCAACGCAAATCCGGTCGATGCGACAGGTACCGATATCGCTGGAATTCCCAATGTCACCGACACCGATCCGAGCAACCACTTCGGAGTCGATCTAAGCAAAAGAAGGTTTTTGGCTTCATTTATCAATCGATAACGAACGATCGGTCGATCTTCATTCACTCGCTGAGCAAGCTCTGATCAAACTTGCTCGACTGGCTGACGTAGACGACACAGTGAGAACCCGCAACGGGAGCCGGTGGAATGGCAGGCTTCTCACTGTGTCGTTGGTCGCCTCTTCCCTGGCGTCTCTCGCCCACCGCCTCGCGCGCATCCAGACGGAAGCGGACCCGTGGTTTTCTGACCTTGGTCCCGGGTTTTGTTCACTGATTTTGTCTAATGAGAATCGGCTACAATCAGAAAACGGCTGCATGGCAATCCAAGGCTTTTATCTTCTGTGCGCCAAAAAAAATTTATGGATGTGCCAATTTAGACGCTTCAACATACTTTCTAGAATCTACGTTTTAGCTAGAATGAACGTCTGTTTCTCCTACACTTCACTCAAAGGAACACTATCTTATGGCTAACCAGAGCGATTCTATGGCGGGTACCATTCGCGAATACCTCATTAAAGATCCCGATGTCACTTGGAAGACAGCAGAAAAGGATCTGGCACCGCTGGGAATCAACGAAAGCTATTTCAGCAACACCAAAACCAAGCTTCGCAAGGACGGCGTTCTACCACCACGAAAGAAGAAAGGCAAGAAGACCGCAACCGCCAAGAAGCCGGCAACTGTCGCCGCCAAGCCATCGGCTCCAGTCGCGGCAGCACCACAGGCTCCTGTCGCCAAAGCCGCCGAGGCGTCGGGTGACAAAATGGGATCGGCGGTTCAGTTCGCTCGTTCGGTTGGCGGTCTCGATGAAGCTCGCGGCCTGATCGAAAAGCTGAACAAATGCAAGTTTGATCGCTTTGTTTTTCTAAGAAAGCGGTCGAATCTTTGCATCGGCCCTTCGCAACAGATTCACGAAATCGTTAGGCTCTAGCAAGACGAAATCGTGTATACGACGCGTAGGCGACAATGAGGCGATTCGCTCATTTCATGTGAACGAATCCCTTCATCGCACGCTCCGTATATGACCTGTTGAGGAGATAACGCGGATGCAGATGCAGACATTGAAGGAAGTTAGTGACGACCTGGACTTCGATTCCATTGTCGTCGGAATGAATGGATTGGGTGAACTTGACGCCGCTGGTCGCTGGATCGATCAACGGCTTGGGGCTGGCTGGCCCGCGTTCTCAAACGAGAACGCTTTCTCGGCAATTCGACGGATATCGTCCGTCTCGCCGCCCCGGATTTGGGAAGTTTGGAGTCGATCATTGTTGTTGGACTCGGACTCCCCGAATCTCTTCACTGCGGCATTGCATACCGCGCCGCCGCATCCGCCATTCGGCTGCTTGCCGAACGGGAGCGGTCACATGTCGTGTTCGGTATTGCGGAGTCGCTGAATCAGGAACAAACGCGGGCCGCCGTTGCTGGAGCGGTCTCTGGAGTCGCCGGGCAGGATATTTATCGCTCTGCTTCCAAGCTCACCTCGCCTGAAGCGATCACATGGATCGGCGTGGAACCAGCCACTTTGCAAGCCGGTGAGGCGATCGGACAAGCGATTGCGATCACGAAGCGGTTGGTCAACGAACCGCCGAACAAGATTTATCCCGAAAGCTTCGCCGATCAGGCGGCTCGACCTCGGTCGAGACTACGGTTTCGAGGTCGAAATCTGGGACAAGGCCAAACTGCAAGCTGAGAATTGCAATGCGATTTTGGCTGTCTCGGCGGGTTCGGATCGCGAACCGCGGCTGGCGATTCTTCGCTACAACGGCGGACCCGCGGATGAGGCTCCCATCGCACTGGTCGGAAAAGGCGTCACGTTTGACAGTGGCGGGCTTTCCATCAAACCAAGCGATGGAATGAAAGACATGAAGTGCGATATGGGCGGCGCGGCGACCGTGCTGGGAACGATGGTCGCCATTTCTCAGCTTAAGCTCACCAAGAATGTGATCGGACTTGTTGGGTTGGTGGAAAACATGCTCTCGGAAGCAGCTATAAATTGGGAGATGTCATTCACAGCCGCAACGGTAAAACGATCGAGATATTGAACACCGACGCCGAGGGCCGAGTCGTCTTGGCCGACACATTGGACGTCGCCGTCGAACAGGAGCCAAGCACTATCATCGATTTGGCGACGCTCACGGGGGCCTGCCTCGTCGCCTTGGGCATGGATGTCGCTGGCATTATGACAAATGATGCCCAGTGGTGTCGGCAGATTAAAGACGCGGCCGACGCCGAAGATGAGAAAGTCTGGGAACTCCCGATGTGGGAGAGCTATGCCGAGCAGATTCAAAGCAAAGTTGCCGACATCAAGAATGTCGGAGAAGGCCGGTGGGGAGGCGCGATCACGGCCGCGAAGTTCTTGGAGGAATTCGTCGGTGACATTCCTTGGGTTCACATGGACATTGCCGGTCCCGCCTTCGCTGACTCCGCCAAACCGTGGCGTGACGCGGGAGGAACCGGAGCCATGGTACGGACGCTCGTTCGCGTGCTGGAGCAGGCGTAGAGGTTCAATCAGCAACTTGTCGCCATTGCCGTGGTCCGCTATACTTTTGCGGGCCAGAGCTGTCTTATGCGTTGCGTGGGCGGAAACGGAGAGATTTGCTTCGTAGAGCGACCACGTCGCAAGGTCAACTGAAGAACATTCGTGTAAGATATACGTCGCGTGGCCGAAAATGAGGTGCTTCCCTTCATTAAATGCAAACGCATCATTTCAGCCCACGCACGGTATAACATCAAACGCGTTCATCAATGATATAGAATGCAACGGTTTCGTTCCAGAATTCGCACGCACAACGTAACTGCGGGTCGTCTTCAAAGCTTCTAATTTCTCGGATCGCCGCCGCATGGCAACGCAACGATTCACAAAACATTCGGGCACTGTCTTGGGAGTCGCCGTCACGATGGCTGAAGCGTTGTCGGGTGATGCGATTCTGATTCTGCTGGACGGATCGACCGACTGGAAACGCCTGCGATTGGAAACGAAAGAAACCAAGATCCCAATCTTGGTCGCCGCCGATACCGCCGAAGATCTTGAAGGTGCCAGCGAATTCGGTCTGATTCCTTTGGTTCTCAACAAGGAGAAAGCTCCGCTGTTGGAGCGATTGCAACAGGCTCTGTTGGAGGCGGCGACCGACGAATTGATCCGCACCAACGGCGACGTGATCGCTGTTTACAGCGGTTTCCAGCAAGGACGCATGGATTCGATCAGTCATCTTCAACTTGACGAGCGCATGCGGCGGCTGACCGTTCGTGATTTGCAGCGGTTGGAAAGCAGCGTTCCATTAAAGACCATCAAAGCGGTTGTCGATTTGGCGGTCCAGATTGGACGGGAGGGACGCGAAGGCAAAGCGGTTGGAACGCTCTTCGTCGTCGGACACTCGCGACGCGTCTTGGAACATTGCAGCGACGGCGGCCTCGATCCTTTTCGCGGCGCGAGCAAGAAGAGTCGGAACCTTCACGACCGTCGCGTTCAAGAAGATGTCAAGGAAATCGCTCAAATGGATGGGGCGTTCATCGTCAGTTCCGATGGCAACATCGAACGCTCGCGGCAAATGTTGGAGGTCGCACATCAAGACTTGACAATGTCAAAAGGACTGGGAGCCCGCCACTGGGCCGCCGCCGCGATCTCGGCGAAAACAAAAGCGGTCGCGGTCGTTGTCAGCCAATCGACCGGGACGGTTCGGCTCTATCAAAACGGCGAACTTGTGATGCGCATTGAACCGATGGATAAGGCGGTCAAGTGGCAGGAATTCAATTACGAACCTCCGGCTCCCGACGCTGAAACTTGAACCCACTGGCAATCGTATCGGCAATCGGAAGTCGCGGCGATGTCAACCCGATGCTGGCGCTGAGCCGCGAATTGAAACGACGTGGTTGGCGGATCCTGTTTCTGACCAGTGAACCTTATATACCGCTAGCTCAGGCGGCTGGATTCGAAACGCATTGCCTCGTGACTGCCGAAGAATTCGAACACTTCATTGGACAGCCAGGTTTATGGAGCCCTATTAAAGGTTTGCGGGTTGTTCTTGGTGAAACAGCGGCTCAACTGATTCAGCCGACACTCGATCTGCTGAGCGAGCACTATCGTCCCGGCGAAACCATCCTGTTGACACATCCGCTCGACTTCGGCTCACGAATCTTTCGCGACCTGCACCCCGAGGTTCCTCTGATCGGTACGCTTCTGGCGCCCATGGCGATCCGGACGCCACGCCAACCGGCAAAGCTGACCGGCTGGTCGTGGGAAATTCAACGTCCCGCCTGGCTGGTGGAAGCATCATACTGGGCCGCCGATCGCCTGCTGATCGCGCGTTGGCTCGATCGCCCGATCAACCGGGTTCGGCAAGCCATCGGACTCGCCCCCGTTCGGTCCGTGTTGAACAACTGGTACCTTTCCCCCGACTTGGTTTTGGGTCTGTATCCCGAATGGTTTGCAGCCGACAAAGAACATTGGCCCGACAGGTTGCAATGCACTGGATTCCCGCTCGAAGACGGAGCCCGTGAGATGCAGCGCGACACCGATTCGGTTCTACAAGCGATTCGTGATCGCGATCCTCGCCCTCCCGTTGTATTTGCACCGGGAACGGCCAACCGCCAAGCGAGCGACTTTTTTCGCGTCGCCGCCGAGGTTTGCGAGGCTCTGGACGTGCATGGACTGTTATTGACCGAGTTTCCCGAACAACTTCCCGACTCACTTCCGGCGAACGTTCATCACGAGCGGTATCTGCCGTTCCGTACCGCGTTGCGACATTGTCAGGCAATCGTTCATCATGGTGGCATCGGTACGACGTCGCAATCACTTGCCGCCGGCATTCCCCAGTTGCTCATTCCGATGGCGTTTGATCAATTCGATAACGCGCGACGAGTCGAGAAGCTCGGATGTGGGAAGACGCTTTTGCATCGCAAGCTTTCCTTTAAGCGAATGTTTGAACGCGTGCGGGCGTTGCTTCAAGACTCGGCAATCAAAACGCGGTGCCTTGAGATTCGCGAGCGTTTAATCAACTCAACCAGTGTCGTCGACAGCGTTGACGCGATCGAACGTCACTTTCAAGAACGTGTCATCCAGTAGTTCTCGGGAACGGTTGTCGTGTTCGTGCTCGGTCGCACAACGATTTTGCTCGCACCCGAAAACCCGCACGGACGACCCGCATTTGCTTTGTAGTCCCTCTTTCGTGCTGAATCAGATTCTCAAACCTAATATGCACGACGGTTCTCCCATCGAACCGCGATCCGCTCGCGGCCCATTGCTTTCAACCTGAGCGAATTATTCGAGGTGTCAGTGCTTGGTCCTTTGCAGGCGTCGGCTTGATGGCCGTCGTGCTGCTGTCTCATTTGTCCATGCACGTAGTTCAAACGCCTGAGCGGTTTGTCCCGTATACTGCGGATGCTTGCCTGAGGCTTCGGTGAGCAGCAAGCTTTCTTCCGCGAGTACCGCACATTCTTTAGGGCGATGGTATGTCTGAAAAGTTCTTGATAGCATCGACGCTCGGTCGTAATGACGGTCGGTCGGGGCGATCATCCTAACGCGAACGTCTCAGCATAAGCCTTTTTGTGTGCTGGTACCTTGCAAGGATTCCTTCCTTGGTGTTCATCGGAATCGCTTCGCCAACTGTCCTCCGCTGGCGATCTCGATTCCATGATTGACGAACCAGGTGCGGATCGTGTTCTTGGTCTTCTACATTCGTTGGTCGAGCGTCTTGCGTTTAACGTTGGCCTACCGCCAAGCTGTTGGTGCTGGCAGACAAGAGTCTTTAGTCCTGCGATGCGCCAGCCTGCTGATCCCACCTGAAGGCCCACAGGCTTCCATCACGACGAGGTTGGCATCACAGTTGTCGAACATCCGATCTGGGCCAATCCCGTTGCGTCGCCACAGTCACAAACGAAGCTTTCCTCTGCCGAGTCATAGCGACATTGTGGAGTTGAATCTCCCGAGGTCCAGTGCGACAATCTTCATAGGAAATGACTCCCACCCGCCAAACTCGGACTTACATGGATTCTTTCTGCGGGACGAGTTGCTCCTGCCGATTGGTGCGAGGCCGAATGCAGGTGCGTGACGCTTGTATTGGCTCCTTCGTTGGACGTTTTGGACAGTATCGCCAAGACCGGAGAATTGAAGTGACCCTAAAACGAACTATCAGCACGCGACTGATGTGGGCGATGATCGTTACGGCGTCAAGCGTGCCCGTTTTGTTTCACATTATTGCAGTTGCCGTCGTCCTCTACGACGATGCTATTGGCGCGACCGTTGGTCATCGTTGCGTTTCTTACGTACGGCGTCTTGATGATTGCTGAAAACGGATCGCCGAAGCGCGTGCAAAAGGGTATGAAACTGCTTTTGGCTTCGTCCTCGGTTTTTTTGCACCTCTTTCACTGATACTGTTGGTGCTCCTACCCGATGCTACGCGTCACGACGAATCACACCAGTTTCACGCCAATTCGATACATCGTTTCCGTGCGGGTGCGGACATCATTCCGGTGCGACGGCAAGCCGGTAGCCAACTGTCGTGTGATGTATGCGGCAATGTCGTTGTCGCCCCGGGGCTTCGCCGAACTGAGGGTTAGACGAGGTCGTCCACCATAGCGGATTCGCCAGGTCCACTTCGCCGGGCGTCTGCATTTCGGTCTACGAGCGTGCCGTTGCTATTTCGCTGGTGGTGGAGTCGCTTTGCGTTAATGACAGCCCGAGAACCAAAGGATGCAGGCAAGCGGGTGGTGTTATTGCCAGTGGTTGGGTCTTCCTGTCCCCGCCGCCTGATCCTGGTCGTTATGCCATTAAGTAACTGAAGCATATGCCATTCTACGATCGCTTCCGGAAAGAAAAAGCCTGATAAAACGTCAGGCGAGCACGCACTTCGCCACTGTTTTGTGCTTTGCAGCACCGCTACGCCACATGACCTATCGAGTGCGGCGAGCATTGCTCTTGACGTGTTTGGTGCGGGGTACTCAGCAGACTACGGCGACAAGAACATTGTAACGGTAGCTCATAGAGACGAAAACCATTGGATTTCTGGCTCACATGCCAGCAGCCATTCCAGGAGGAGAGGCCGAAGAAAACGCGGACGGAAACTTCTTGTACAAGGCAAGCGAGGAGGCCAGCTCATCGTGCCCACGTGATTGTCACAACCATTGGGCGCAGGTGAACAATCGCCAATTCAATCCGCGATTGCCGTATCTCGGTTGGCCTTGGTGGCGTTGAGGCTTTTTTGACGGGATTGGGGTGTACTGGGCAATGCGAGTGTTTGCAATCTGGTTGCTGGGCTGTTTTTGAAGATTTCTGTCAAGACATTTCTGACGAACACGTACCCGTTCCAGTTTGGCTTCGATTTCAATTGGTTCGCTCATCAGACGACGAGATCCGAATGTATACTCTTGGCATGCGTCAATTTGACTTGATGGACATTGGCAGATTCTGGGGCACTATGGATGTCGGAGACCTTTTTGAATTTGTGTCGAACATTGCGCACCACCTAATCCAAAGCGGGCCAGTCATTGCGGAGGGAACACCGTCGGCGGGAAAGGCTGAAGAGCGAATACTAGTACATCACCGTACGAGTATGATCGACAACAAGAAGATTGTTTACAAAATCGTGTTTGAAGCATGAGGCAACCCCATCTATAACCAATTAGGCTTTGACATCGTGTTGCGACCAATGCGGAAGATTGTCGGCAGGGTTGAAGTGGAGCTGTGCTGAAGAGGGTGGCCTGGCTTTTGATGAGCTGATGTTCAAGGCCATTGTTCAATAAGAGCGTGCCGCTAAGGCCGGAGGCCGACATAGCCTGCCGGTGGTGTAAGCCACCGGATTGTTGCAAGACGAATCGCTTTAGGCCGGAGGCCGACACAATCCATTGGGTTGCCAATGTGCCGCCCGCCGGGCTAAAGTTGTCACGTTTGCCCCGGGCCTGACGGCCCTGGTAGTTCTTGAGCCGGGCCTCCGGCCTGCTGGGGGAGATGAGTGCATTGCGGGTGATTCCGTTTTGTTTAATGACTTATGCCGGGCGGTGATTACCTGGAGAACGTCCTAGAAAAGCCGCAGAGGAACCAGCCTCCGCCAAAGCTGAGTGCATGACAAGGTTTGCAGAATTTCACTCGCATCGACCATATCTTTGATGGCAAGCCGCTAACTCGTAGCTGCGAAGCAGCGATAGTACATAGCCTGGGGCGCGAGCCCCTTCAAGCTGGCATGAAGTTTTTCACAGCTGAAGCTGCGAATGTATTGAAAGCATTCGCCGCCTTGAAATAGTCTGCTCCGACAGCTTCCCTGATCCCGACACGATGGATCCTGGGGCTCGCGTCCCAGGCTGATTGCGATCGCCGCTCTGCGGCTGGTCCTTTAGAAAAACCTAGACGAACAAGCAATGAACCCAGTAATCGCGATCCTCACCATCCGCAAACCCTGTCATGTCCCCCAAGCGGCTCTTCTTCTCTCTGGATTTGCGGCCTACCTCGTGTACTGCTAAAATGGCCATCTCCGGTCGATCGACCACCCCAACATCAAAAACCACCCGCGTTGGACCGACCGACAAAGTTTAACGCACGATCTATCTATCATTGCATCCAAGAACAACGATAGATAGATCGCAATTCGATCTTTCCATTTGGAGAGACCGCCTTGGAAAATTTGACATCCTTCGAGAAAAGCAGACCAACGGCATCAACTACGGGCGGTCGACTGATGACTGTAATCGCCAAACTGGAACAGTGGGACTCGCTGTACGGTGTCACGGTTACAAACGCCGATCATTGACGAACTCCGTCAACTCCAAGTTTAATCCGTCCCGTCCGACGATGCCGCCATTCATCGATTGCGACAGGTAAGACACTTCGCTCGATAATCACCGTATCAGCAGCAAGTCTGTTTACGCTGATTTGTGCCGATACGATCTCCGTGGATGAGCCGAACTCGCCCAGCCGGGTGAGGATTGACTTCGACCTGTAAGTTCGGCTTTCAGATTCTGCGCATCGACCAGCACCTGCACAAAGTGTTGCCTTTCATGGGTCTTTCGAAGCACACGAGGTTAGCTGGCATCGTGGCCGTGCAGAAGCCATCGCCCAGTTTTACAACAGCTTGGCTTGCCGCCTTAACCCGCATTTTGTAACCCTTCTCCGAGGTCTGGCCCAGATAGGCATCACAACGGAACCCGGCGGACGACCATGGCCTCCGCAGGCTCTTTAGTTCTGCGAATCGCACAAGACGGTTGCAGCTTCATCGGATGGAACGTTTTTCGCTAACTATTTTCGCGACTGAATACAGTTGACCCAGACGCGGCGTTAATTATGCATGGACTGCCGTCAGTTCAAAGCTGCCATGGCTAACCGCTCTCAGCGCTGTGGCCTCGACCTGACACCTGGGGCGGGCGTTTCTCAAGTTTTTAGACAACTTGCAAACGCTGATTATCGACTGTCCGCACTGGGATCAACTGAAGACAAGAGACACGCACGCCAAAAGGCTTGTTACCGTGCATCCAAGATGGATTGGAATGGATGAACCCGATCAAGACTTGCCGCTAATGCCGAAAAGCACGGCTTCGTTTAATGGATCATACAGGAGTGACCAAACGGTCGTTCGTTTGAATACCGGGATGGCAAACGATTATTCGTGATGGTCGAGTCATCGTTGACTGTGGGGAGATGCTACCCGATCCTCAAAACCTCACCTGAGTTCACCCACATGTGGCCGAGCGGCAGAACCAACGGTGAACGGGAACCGCCGACGAATTTCGATCGGCTCCCGAGATTAATGCGCTGGAAATGCACGCGCTGCCGTTGCGTGTGAGACCGTGTTTGCGGAGAAGACCCACGTAAATCGGAGCGTACGATATGCGTTAGATCATGTGGATGGTGCTACTCTGGAAGTTCAAACGATCGTGCCCTAAGACTACCGAAAAGCGGCGGACGACTTGTTCGATAGACTGGTGCAAGACTATTACGGACTGGACACGTTTTCGAAACCGCTAACCGACCGATCGGATCACCATCCGCCAAGACGGGAGGACGCGGCTTTCGTGTTTTGAACGATTGGAACCTTGCCGCGTCCCCTCGTGAAACGTGGGTGTTCGCCGACGAAGCTGTATCACCAGGAATCACACACTCCACAACGGAATCGACATCAAAGCGACGAAGTCTACGCCGCTCTTTGAAAATTGCGGCTGCATTTGGCTGCATTGCTCGGTTTCATAATTGCTGGTCCCGGATTGGTCTAACGCAACCAGCGACATGAGCCGTCGCATGGCATCCGGTCGCCGTTACGCAACCTACGATCCTGAGCTTTATCTTTTCGGCATCTCAATCACACCGGCTACTGCGCAATTTCATGGCGTTTGGGGTTGAACCCCGTTGACAATCGCTACTGTCAGCATTCCAATCGTCTTTCGGTGTCATGATTATCGACGACTCAATACCGATTCCATTGCCCTGACACGGATTGACGTTGCCCGATTCGTTGTCACCCACCATCTGTGCGGCTAATTACCCGGCGACGTGGCGTTCAATCCCTTGCTGCATTGCGAATCACGGCGAATCATGGGTTGCAACGGAGGCCGCAAGTTGACACTTTTGAAGTGGAAAGTCGTTCGAACATGGCCCCGCTGAACCCTGACATTCGTCGATCAGATAGACTAAAGCGACGAACACCGTCTACATCGAAACATCAATCGTTACCATATCTCCGCCAACGCCTGGTTTCTCAGGTGGTGATGGGCGGCTCGCCACCTATTTGACCAGCAACAGGGATACCGAGCGAACCAACTATGAACCTGTTGTGTCGCAATATGTTCCTGATGAGGCAATGGTGGGGATACTGTCTTGGCTGCTGAACGGATGAACGCGCTGGCGGGGCTTCCACTACTTAAACCAAATGCTCCACAAATAACTCACAATCGCGAACGAGATCATGACTCGAGCGATACTGCCCTGTGCCGCAGGTTGACGCGCGTTGCACATCGCCACGGTCGCTCATCATCGAGTAGAATACCTGTTGACTTGGAATTGCAAAAGCACATTAATGATATACGCGAAGATCTTGCCCGTATCCAAAAGGTCTTCTGACGGACGCTGGGGTGAACATTCCGGTGATTTGTACAACCAGAGGAGTTGCTTTGGAAATGATTCAGAAATCGACGGCTGAAACACACCAATTGAAGAAATCCATCGACAACCGACGTCGAAATATCGGACCGAGGGCGATATTGCTGGTAATCGCAGCCGACGCTGACTGCCAGGCAAGCATCTGGCCGACCATATGTTGGATCAGGGTAAAGTGACGAACCAAACGATGCAACGGAGAGGCGATGGCGGACGATTCCGGCGATGGTGAGTCAACTCCCGCCGCCCGCTGATCGTTAAAGCGACTATCACATTATTTTGAGCCTTCATCGTCAATCGAGCCTGCTCAATCATCCAACTCGTAATCAACGTTGCTATCGCGATCATAGACCTTTTTGTGTCATAGTGGCTGCGTTACTTTCGATTTGCTGCTACCAATACCAAAGAAATGTTTCCCTTCACTGTGGTAGATGCAAGCTTCAATTGAGATACGCAATACGCTCAAATCCTCCACGCCACAACTTTGCACTATCGTTGTGGTGGATGTGATGCACGTTTTCGACGTATGTTTACGCGAATCAAATTCCGAAGATGCATCCGATCCTGAGTTCAATCAATTATACGACGAAGCGGATGCATTCTTCGGAAATTCTGGTGATCGACCGACGTAGAAGTTAAGATTGACCGTCGATACGGGACTTACTTTCAAAACACGAGCTTGCGATAACCAGAATAGGTTTTGAGACATTGCGACCAGTGCGGAAGATTGTCGGCGGGGTTGAAGGGGGAGTTCGAAGGAAACGGGTGGCCTGGCTTTTAAAGATTAGCCGATGTTCAAGGCCTTGTTCAAGAAGCTCGGAACTGAGCGGACGGGTTCGATATGAGTGTCTGTTCAGTGCAGGGCCGCTTGAGGCAGCGGCGATGCGATTGCTGGCGCGCGAGGCTGGCCGGTACCACAAGCAGGAAGAAGACGTAGCCGGTGATATAGCGCCGCTCTATGCCCCGGTAACCGTCGCTGGAAGGTGATTCGATCCTGAAGGAATCGCAATGTGGCCGACGATCCGTGTGCGATCGTTCATCCGTCCTATCGATCCCTGGGGATCGAGCGCACTATTTTGCAACGATAATCCCAGGCACCGCGCTTACCACTGGCTACGATCTGTGATCCCTTCGGCATCGAAGTGCTGGTCGCCGCGTGAACCGGTAAGCCAGATCGCTGGATCCATTCCGAAGGCCCACAGGAGCCCATCACGACGAGGTCGGCATCAGTAGTTGTCGAATATCCGATTCAAATCATCCCGTTGCGTCGCCACAGCCATAAACGAAGCTTTCCGCGTTTTCGAGTCATAGCGACACATTGTATTGAATTTCCGAGGTCGAGTGCGACAATCTTCGTACGAATAATCCTTGTGCTTTGGTGGGTGGATTGAATGTGACAGGCAAGTCACGCTGCTGCCCAGATCACGAGCCCGATTCGCTTTCATGTTTAACACGAACGACTACCACTCCGCCAAACCTCGCATGACTTATCATGGATAAAATCTTTCGTTGCCTCGGTCAATCACATGGACACCCGCGCCGCATCATTCTTGAACGATTCAACGACACCTGCGGTTCGCTTGATCTCGATGACGTTGGCGAGATTCGGTGGGACGACGGTCAACTGGTCCGCAAATGTGCGATCCGTGCCCAGCGTGGAGACCCGTCTGGCTGGCGAGATTTCATGTCGCACGTAAGTACGCATCACGACGTTGCTTGTGTGCTTCATCCGAATCTTTGAAAACCTCGGCTGGGCTCATTTTACTCGGCTGAGGAGGATTGCTTGAAATTGACGCTTCCGTTGGGGTTTCCACCAATTGACGACGCCACCGAAAAGGAACTCACGTGTTTCTTGAATCTTGCAACCATTTGGAAATTGCGGACGAACGCCCGAAGATCGATAAGCTTGGTACGATCATGTAAATTGAAGAAACCGGGACTTGCCGGCCACGCCAGAATCGGTCAAGCGTTACATTTTCGGCTACACGGAAAACGATCTACTACATGGGACGCAAACTGCGGACCCTGGATGGCAGCGGTTACAAAGCTACCATTTCAACGTCGAGTCCGGTCTGAATACTGGATGTGCAAACTGTGTGGGCGGGATGGCAACGACACACTTTGGCCCAGGAACCGTCGAGATTGACGACGACGCTCGGGAAGAATACTGGACAACCGCCCGCTGCATGCCTCAAAATGTTCTCTTAACAAAGTTCCGCTCGGAAGGGAAATACGCGAAACGCCGCCCATCCTGAATAAAGCCGGCGACGAACAATCGCATGCAACGGAGTCGGCGGTCGGGCCGATTTGAAGTCAACATACGTCACCACCGTGACCCGCTGATGCCGTTCCACGACTGAAATCCGGCGAGATACGCATCTACCTTTCTTGGCGATCGTGATGCTCGCCGTTGACACGAGCGGCACAGCTCATTTCGCCTGACGGTGATCAACCAAATCCGTATTCCATTCCATCGAGACTGCATCCGTATGTCCCACCGAAGTTGCAGGGCGATGTCTCAACATGACTTTTAAAACCTAGACATCTATTTTGACGGTGGATCGTCAGCGATAAGACGAGTTCCGGCCAATGACGGCGGTAAGCTAATGCTATTTTTTCCGCATTCTGGTTACTGAATACCCGCGCGCAAGAAACGAGCGTATTCAGTTGCGGTGCTCACGCACTGCAACGGTAAGCAGATGTCTTCGTCGAGATCGAACCTAACCCAAGCCGAATCAGCGTATTGTTGATTTGATACGATGCCGACGTTTCATCTGGGCGTCATCCGCCTGAAAAAACGCTACACTTAAACGAATTAGAGACAGCGTTCGTAAGCGGAGCCCACTTAGGGAGATTGGCAGATCGAATGGACTCGAAGACGGGCGAACTCAAGCTCTCGGCGATGACCCGTTAGGTGGTCCCGACCCGTTCTGCATTGATGCAAAGAAATCGGGGAACCACGATCGAGATAGGGCCGCATTGCTGCGGACACCATACGCACGCACCTTGCATGCGGGTCCGCATCCGGCGGTTCGTCGCTTGGAAGCAAACTTGCTCCAGATATCCTCAAGGCCCGCTGGTCCCAGTTTGTTGGAGATAGTTGATCGAGATTGCCACGTGCAACATCGCGGCACTTCTTGACATCACCTGGAGGTCCTCTTTCACTCGCATCCATGAGATGGCTTCATCCTTACGCACCCTAGTTTCAGCAGCATAGCGGACAAGATCGATAACAAAGCGAATTACCTCAGCATTGTCGTCACAGCGGTTCAACGTATGACGTTTCAGTTCGATAAGAAAACAAGACTTCCGTCAATGATTCCCAGACGCCCGGACTGGATCGATTATGCTGACATGGGTGTTCATCTTGGGAAGAAGCTTGCTGTCGGTGATCGAGCGTGACGCGCTGGTGGTGCGAGATCGGTGCGAGATCGGAGCGAGATGTTTTGATACCGCTGGGTCGGAATCGTGATGGATGATGGAGTCTTGAGATTTTCGACTTTCTTTATCGCTCCGACAGCGGGTCGCGAACGGCGGGCTCTTCGGGCAGTTGAGGATCGCGGTTTTCGTAAGGTCGTCGACGGCGATCGACTTGGCGACGCAAAGACTATCGGCGACGATGCCGGCGGCTTGGCCGGTGATGTGAGCCGCTGCGGTGATCTGATGCATGATCTGCGGTTTATGAGCAAACTGCGAACGATAACAGGCAATCGAATCGAGCTTTTCGCTGCAACGTCGAGGTAATGTCGACGGTCAGGTGGGAGAGACAACCGGTCAAATGGATTGGGTCAATGGCCAGACGAAAATACAGTTGTCGCAAGTGATCGTATGAACCGGAAGGTGTTGAAAGTGCTCGTCCCAATTTGTCACGATTCCGTAGAAGACCGTCATCGTGGTGATCTGCATCGCTGGTTGCGATCGGGGACGCCATGGGGGTTTTGTCGCCGAAGCCGATCACCAACTGAGGGCGATAGCGTCGAAATTCAGTCGCCAGGGCAACGCGTGTTTCAAAGCAATCAAATAATCGGCGGTTGGGGAGATCGAGGGTCTTACGTACATGAACTCCCAATGCGTCCGCAGCATCCTGTGCTTCCTTCAGTCTCGCTTCGGGTCCGGGGAATTCGGAGTTGGTTCCCGTCGGTCAGATCAATGATTCCCACCCTGTAGCCCTGATCGACCAAACGGGCCAACGTTCCGCCGCAGGCAATCTCAACGTCATCGGGATGCGCGCCGACGGCAATCACATCCAGTTTGGGAGCATCAGACAAACTTAATTCCTAGTGAAATCGGGAGGTCGAAAAATGGATCGCGTGAAGTTCTTGGACGGACTTTTGTGTCATCGCGGTTTGCGTGGCATCGTCGCATCATTCAGAAAGCACCGCAATTCTAGCAGGTGGTCGCGTCGCTCTCATGCACCCTCCGGCGGCGCTGCTGGAGAAGTAATCCGTTTCGATTCCCAGGACCTGCTGCAGGTTTCGGCCACTTCAGGCTCTTCGTCGACGATCATGCCGGCCATTTCAAAATCGCGGTCCCACAAGATTCTGATCGGCGAGACTTTCGATGCCCAGTTCCCACAGTTCCATTTCGTCGCACCACGGACTGGGGATCTCGTTGAATTCGTTAAGGCCCTCAAGATCCGACGGCTTCGAACTGGCGTTCGCTTCGGTGAAGGCGGCGAAGACCAACGATCGCGATTCGCAGCACGCTTCGCCGTAACAATCTTCGGCATCGATCTCCAACTGAACGTTCGTTTTGATCGTCTCGAAGATCGACATCACGGTCGCCTCGAGTTCAGCGGTCAAAATCGGCATCGGATTGCGAGACGAAAAGAGTCCGCGACAGACTTCATTTAACAAACCGATCCGCTGACACAGCGACTGTTCGTCGTACAGCGCAACGCCCGTGTCGACGGCGATCAAGCCCTCTTCGTCGTGCAACGCCCATTCCAACGCATCGATCATCTGAACGCAAGCATCCGCAATCAATGTTGCTTCGGCACCTGTTAGCGTTCGATCGCCCGTCGATGTATGCCACATTGAAATCGCCTCTGATTGAACTTCACTTGAAAACATGGGTCGGGGAATCTCACCCCCTTCAGTTTAACAACTGTGGCGACTTTGTGTTGATGCCACACGGAAAACGTGCGATAATAAAGATGCTAAGGAAACAGCATTCCCCACCGCCAAAGGAACCCACCTGAAATGCCTTGCAATCAAATCATCCAGCCGAACTCGCGACGACATTTCCTGCAGACCGCCGGGTCAGGCTTCGGGGCGTTGGCGTTTTCAGCACTCAGCGGTCAGGCGATGCTTCCCGATCGTCCGGTGGCCGCGGCTGCGGAGAAGATCCCGCACTTTCTGAGCCGGGCCAAGAGCGTGATTTGGCTGTTCATGGAAGGGGGGCCCAGTCACATCGATCTGTTCGACCCCAAGCCGTTGCTCAATAAGTTGGCCGGGCAGACGTTGCCGGACAGTTTCGAGCGTCCGGTAACGGCGATGGGGGAAGTCAATTCGCCGTTGTTGGAATGCAAGCGTCAATGGGCGCAGCATGGCGAAAGTGGTCTGTGGATCTCCGATTGGTTGCCTCAGCACAGTCAGATCGCCGACGAATTGTGTGTGATCCGATCGTGCGTCTCCGATGGCATCAACCATGCCGGCGGCGTTTCGCAGATGAACACCGGATCGGTTTTTGGCGGTAGACCTTCCTTGGGTGCATGGGTTTCGTACGGTCTCGGTTCGGAAAACCAAAACCTGCCTGGCTTCGTCGTGATCAAGGATTCCAAGACGATGGTCGTAAACGGCGTCCGCGCGTGGGGGTCCGGCTTCATGCCCGCGTCGTATCAAGGCGTTCTGTTTGAATCGGGGGATCAGCCGATCGACAATTTGAATCGGCCAGCCAACATCAGCGAGTCGCGACAACTGAAGAAGCTCGCCTTCTTGAACGAACTGAATCAACAACATTACGCCCAACGCCAGTCCAACACCGATTTGGAGGCGCGAATCCGCAGCTATGAGCTAGCTTACCGCATGCAGTCGTCAGCGCCCGAAGCCATCGATCTGGCCGATGAATCACAGGAAACGCTGTCGCTGTATGGGATGGACCAGAAGGAAACGGAAACGTTCGGTCGCCAGTGTTTGATGGCTCGCCGCTTGGCGGAACGAGGTGTTCGATTCATCCAGCTCTATCACGGCGCGGGGAGCAAGTGGGATAGCCATTCGAAGATGGAGGTCAATCATTCGCGGCTGTGCAACGCCGTCGACCAACCGATTGTCGGGCTCATTAAGGATTTGAAACAACGCGGGCTGCTTGATGAAACCCTTGTTGTTTGGGGAGGGGAATTCGGACGGACTCCCATGAGCGAGAAAGGGGACGGACGCGATCACAATCCGACCGGCTTCACGATGTGGATGGCGGGAGGCGGCGTGCGCGGAGGTCAGACCGTCGGTGCGACGGATGAGTTGGGGCTGTTCGCGGTTGAAGATCGACTGCATGTTCACGATATCCACGCCACGATTATGCGGTTGATGGGGCTCGATCACACAAAGGTCGTTTACATGCATAAGGGACGCCCCGAACGCGTCGACCAAAATGAAGGTAAGGCGCATCGCGGAATCGTCGAATCGTCGGTTACGAAGTCGACGTAGGACCGAATTCGAGATACCAAAGCAAACCCGCAGCTAGCGCTGTCGGCTCACGAGGTTGAATAGACCTGCATCTTGTGCCGTCGGCTCACGAATCAATGCGTTTGGATGTGCGATCCTCTTCGCGAACGTTCCACGCTTGGACGTCGATCGCGTCGTCATCGCGATCGCTTTGTCTTCCCGATTCGAAGTGGAACGTCTGCATCTTGAAGGAACCCTTGAATCGCCGAACCATGTACTGGCGAACGATGGATCGAGAGGCGGGAATTAGTAATAAGAAACCGACCAGATCGGTAAGCAGTCCGGGCGTCAGCAACAATCCGGCGGCAAAGAAGATCAGCAATCCATCTTGAACTTCCGGTGCGGGGACACGTCCTTCGCCGATTGCTTGTCGAAAGCGTTTGACGACCAATGAACCTTGCTGTTTCGCGAGCCACGAACCAAGAATACCGGTGAAAATGACCAGCCCGATCGTCGCTGGCAAGCTTGTCGCCTGCGAAAGCTTGATTAGGATAGCCAGTTCCACGAGCGGGACGATCGTAAAAGCAAGAAGCAGCTTGATAAACAAGGCGGGTATTCCGTGTGTTATGACGCGCGTCGTCCAAAATGGTACATTTGCATCATGATCAACTGAAAAACATTAACGTAAGATGACGTCAAACGCGTTCATCATTGAAATAAAGTAACCCCATTCAGGAATAACTCCCATGCGACTGCTACCCCAACTGATTGTCTGTATTCTAGCTTCCGTCTCCAGCGTCGTCATCGCCGACGATGCGAAACCGATTCGCGCCCTGTTGATCACCGGCGGTTGCTGCCACGATTACGACGCTCAGATCAATATCTTGAAGAACGGTCTGGGCAAGCACCTGGACATTCAATGGACGGTCAAGCAGTACGACAATCAACGCGAAACGCGTGCCGATATCTACGAGAAACCGGAATGGGCCAACGACTTTGATGTGATCGTCCACAATGAATGTTTCGGCGGTGTGACCGACGGCGACTTCGTAAAGAGCATTGTCGCCGAGCATGTGCGGTCAGGCGTCCCGGCGATCGTCATTCACTGCTCGATGCATTCCTACCGCAATTCCCCCATGGCGGACCAATGGCGTCAACTGATTGGCGTCACCTCGCGACGTCATGAACGAGGAAAGCGAAGCCTGGAGGTTGTCGCTCAAACGCCGGACAACCCGATTTTGAAGAGCTTCCCAAGTCCATGGAAGACTCCCAACGGCGAGTTGTACATCATCGAACGATCTTGGCCGAACACAAAAGTCTTGGCGACGGCCTACAGCACGGAAGAGAAAGCGGACCAACCAGTGGTCTGGACGAACGAGTACAAAGGTGTTCGCGTCTTCGGGACGACCCTCGGTCATCACAACGAAACGATGCAAGATGATGTTTGGTTGCAGATGACAGCCAACGGCATCGCGTGGGCGACCGCACGCTAAACCGCGTGAGCGCCTTACCGGGAGGGTGAGGCTCCTGCCGAACCATTGCTCCTGCCGAACCATTGCTACTCAGCGGGAGCTTCGCCCTTTCAGGCCAGGTTATTGGGCGGCGGGAGCAGCTTTGGCGACGACTTCAAAGTCCAAGCTGCTTTGACCGTACTTCTTCCCTTTGAGGTCTTCGATCGTCAATTGAATGCGATGCGGTCCGGGTTCGAGTTGCTTGGGCAAATAGAGTCGATATGCGATGAAGTAGTCGCGACGAAAGTTATTGCACGACTGTTTGTCGGCAGGGAGGACCTGCTCGGCAACGCGAACACCTTTCGCATCGAACAAGTCATAGCTCCCTTGAAAGTGCGTTTCATAGCCATCGCTCAAGCGCTCAGCGGCGAAGTTGTCGATCTCGCAATACAAGATTACCTGTTGACCAGGTTCGAGTTTGTATTCCTTAAACGGAGTGATTCGACCGTAGCTTTCCACTTCGGTGCAGAACGCGATTCCGCCGACATCCAATGCCTCGGTGGCGGCCGCGAGATGCCCCGAGGCTAGACGCAGATTTTCCAACGACTTGTCCCAACGACGCAGCTTTGACGGCGAACCATCAGGGTCCAGGACACTCCAAAGCGTCATCATTTGGTATCGCAAATAATCCTGTTCGGTGGGCGTCAGACCTTCAATCTTTCGCATCGCGTCATCGGGTTGGCCGGCCAATAGATAGAGCATTCGCAGCTTCGCGGTTTCCGCCAAACCTTCGGTTGTCTCCACCGATCGATCCTGTGATTCAAGTGCTTCAATCAGGGCCAGCATCTGTGTTTTCGGATCAGCCGGAGATTCGGCGATCTCTTCGACAGGTGCTGGTTCAAGTTCGATCGTCTTCGTCTTCGGCTCGCTTGGAGCCGGCTCGGCGACTCCGTCGAAATCGCCTCGACTTCGTTCGTCGCCGAATCCGACTGCCGGTTTGTCGCCAGCGCAACCGATTGCGTGGTGTCATTCTCCGAACGTGTGGCCGCCGCCTGCTGAACGGGATTCTCCGCATCGTCGGAGCGATTGGACGGTTTCGCGGCAACTTGAGCGACCATCGACTTCTGTCCTGGTTTGGGAAGACTCATCCGCGAGGCGGGGCTGGAGTTTGGCAACGCGCTTTCCGCTTGTGCGAGATCGCTGATCTCGTCCGGCATATCTCCCTGTTGTTGTATGTTTTGCATTGCCGCGAACTGACGTTGCGCGACCGCCCGCACTTCGGGATCCGCATCGCTGAATGCGTCGATCAAACCGGTATCATCCAAGTCGGCTTCACGATCCGAATAGCTCGCCGATTCGCGCGAATCGGGTTGCAGCAGGTCATCATTCGATGAAGGTTGCCGTCCAGATCGCATTCGAGCGGCTGCCGGTTTCGTGGTGGGATACCGGTTGTCGTTTGGCGACGCTTTCATGCGATTGATGATCGACGAAAAGATACCGGTGTTCGATGTCGTGGCGACGGTCGATTCGGCGGGCTGCAGTTCCGCTTGCACCGTCCGGTTTGGAATCGCCGACTTGCAGCCGACCATGGCGGCGAGAAATGCGGTAGTCACAATCGTTTGAAACTGAACGCCGTGCATCCTTGCCTCGTGCGTTGGTGGGATGGGAAGTACTGAAACCACAGAGCGATCGCCACTTCTATCAATCATGAACGTTTGATCTTATCCTGCATCAACGTTATTCAGTTGATCTCGCGACGTCGTCGCGCGAAGAATCGGTGGCGATCATTCGTGTAGGTTGCGTCGGCAGACTAAGAAAAACAAGCTTGCATCTGCAAGATCGTTTTTTGCTCGATAATCGTGAATTCAACGTTTTCGCGATAGCAAAAACCTCGCGAGTACATCGGCATAGTTCTCTTCGATTCCAATGCGGTGATAATCGATTGCCGTGTCGCGAACAATCTGTTGAATCTGTTGCAAATAGGCTTGTACGGCCGCGCGGTACTGCCTTGCAATCATTGTTGGATCGACAAGCATCGGCGGCGCTCCTTCAAGATCGACCAACCGAACGGGGCGATCAAAATTGAAGTCGATCTCGTTTTGTTCCATCAAGTGAAAGACAGCGACATCGTGTCGCCGAAACCTCAGGTGCTGAACTGCTCTTGATCGCATCGGTTTCCATGAACAGATCGGACATCACAACGACCAATGCATGGGTGTGCGATCTTTTCAGCGACTAGGTGCAATGCGGCTGGAAGTCCCGTTTGTCGCTGGGCTTGACCGACAGTTCATCCAGCACAAACCGCAGGTGCGGCGCGCTTACGGCAGTGGCGGTATCTCGATCTGAAATTCGGGTCCGGCCAGAAAAGACCGACGGCATCCCCTTGATTGGCGGCCAGATACGCCAAAGGTTCCCGCGAGTCGCCGAACGTAATCGAGCTTCGTTTTTCTCCGACTACTTGACTGCCGTCAACGCCGTATCCCATCGATCCACTGACGTCGATGATCAAACACAATCGGAGATTTGTGTCCGCTTCGTATTCCTTGATGTAATAACGGTCGCTTCGTCCCCACGCACGCCAGTCTAGTCGACGCGTGTCATCACCGGGAACGTATTTTCGATACTCCGAAAATTCGAGGCTGGAGCCGCGTGTGGGGCTTCGGTGCCGCCCCGATACACTGCCGACCATCGGCATGCGCGCATCAAGCGGCAAACCGGAAAGCCGTGCGATGACCGCCGGATCGATGAAATCCCGTTTCACGAGCGGCTCCTGACCAGTTCATCGACCAAACGCTGAATCACGTCGGTGCTGCGCATCCCTTCGGATTCGGCACCGAATGTCGTCAGGACGCGATGGGAGAGGACCGGTTGCGCGACGGCGAGAACATCCTCCAGCCGAACCATGTAGCTTCCCGTCAATGCAGCTCGCGATTTAGCACCGAGCACCAAATACTGAACCGCACGCGGTCCGGCACCCCAGGACACTAATGGTTTCAGCCAATCGGGCGACTCGGCAGCGCCCGGTCGCGTGCTGCGCACCAAGTCGACGACAAACTCGTAAATGTGTTGCGGCACCGGAACGCGACGCACCAATTCCTGAAATCGGATCACCGATTCGGCATGCAGGATATGTTCGAGTTCGGGGAGGACATCGCCGGTGGTCGTGCGGGCGATTTCGATTTCCTCCAGGCGGCTCGGATAATCGACATGGATCAGAAACATGAAGCGATCAAGCTGGGCTTCGGGAAGCGGATAAGTCCCCTCCTGTTCCACCGGATTTTGCGTCGCCAAGACGAAGAAGGGAGGTTGCAAATGGTAGGGGCGGCCGACAACCGTAACGCGGTGTTCCTGCATCGCTTCCAACATCGCGGCTTGCGTTTTGGACGGGGCGCGATTGATTTCATCGGCCAGGACGATGTTTGCGAAGACCGGTCCCCGCACGAATTCAAACTCACGTCGCCCTTCAGCGGTTTCCTGAAGGATGTCGGTGCCGGTAATATCCATTGGCATCAGGTCGGGAGTGAATTGAATTCGACTGAAGCTGAGCGACATCGTTTCGGCCAGTCGACTGACAAGCAGCGTCTTGGCCAATCCGGGGACGCCCATCAATAACGAGTGCCCACGAGCGAACAGGCAAACGGAAAGCTGCTCGATGACATCATCCTGGCCGACGATGACTTTCGCCAATTCCCGCCGCAGCCGCTGATAGACATCGCGCAGTTCGTCGATCGCGGCGACATCATCGCTGCCGATGGAAGAGGCGGAATCACTTGAGATCGACATAACCGTTCCAATATTGAATGCAAGAAGAATGCTGGATTGAACAAGCATACATGATAAGCGTCCGACGACCTGAAGTGTAACGCCTTTGCCCGTGGCGGCAATGGTTCAACAAAGCCGGAAGATTGCAAGCTCAATTTTCCCACGAATCGTTGGGAAATCGCACATTCTTCGACAAATTTGTTCCTTAAATTCTGGTTCAATTTGTCTTGGCGTTCGAGCGATCATTTGTTAATCTTCCCCCATCAACGCATCAGTCTTCAGACGTGGAAGGAATCGCGTCGTGACGTTGGTTTTTGTATGGCGAGATATCAGCGGATCGACAACGTCCTCCCATGAACGGTCGTATTCGTTGAAACCTCGCACGGAAACACACTTGGTTTGGCAGCCTCCGCCCAAGGAAGGAGTCGGTAATGGGACACGCAGAAAGTTCATCCGCACCGGTACACATTCGATGGATGATCCGACGGGATATGCCTTCGGTTCTCGATATCGAAGCAGCGTGCTTCGAGTTTTCCTGGTCGGAAGACGAATTCATCCGTTGCTTGCGTCAGCGTAACTGTATCGGGATGGTTGCCGAAGAAAACGATCAAGTTGTCGGCTTCATGAT
>JAWKTL010000045.1:0-59403 GCA_041399105.1 Pirellulaceae bacterium
AGGTCGATTGCTTATTCTTGAAATACGTTTCCCAAGCCGTTGCGAAATCCTCGCGTGGATTGAATTTGCCGTAAGTCAACGAGTTGCCGCTGGACGTTGGGACTTTGCCTCCAAAGAAGCCGCTGGCCGCCTTCTTTGCATAGTACCACTGCCCATCTCCCGAAACGTAGTGCGTCTTGCCGGCGGGATTGGTTGAACTCCAACCGCTCAGACTCATGAAGGACGCGAAGAATGGGTTACCTTCATCGACCGAGTCCCAGTTGTGACCAATTTCGTGAATCATGGTTTCGATGGCTTTCTTGTTGGACGATGAAACCAACGAACCGGATTCATTCCACTCGTTCATGCGAATCTGCCGAGGAACCGTCCGTTTATCAATATGCTTGGTGGGATTGTACCAGGGTCCCGAGTACCAGACGTCGTTTTTCTGATAGGGTGACGTGTTGTCACCGTGGATGACGACTCCCGGCTTGGAGGACGGAATGATGGCTTTGGTGAATGTCAATACGTTGTCGGTGCCGGAATCTTTGAGTAAACGGTTGTTCCCGGTTGCTTGAAACAACTGTCGAAAAGCTTCATCCATGACTTCGATTTCCCGATCCGTCCAGGCCGAATTGCTGTTGACGAAATGCAGTTGTGCGTCTTCACCTTTTCGCTTGTTCAATCCGTTGCCGTCCTTGACGACATCTCCCGGTTGTGTCAGGAACCGATCCATTCCCGAACCGCCGTACAACGTGTCGACGTCGTTTAGCCCGCCTCCAAACAGGACGTCGTTGCCTCCATAGCCCTTCAGCGTATCTTTACCACCGCCGCCATAGAGAACGTCGTTCGCGTTTCCCCCTTCCAGATAGTCGTTGCCGGGTCCACCATGAGCCAGCACCGGTTTGAAGGCATCATTGATAAACGTGTCATCGCCATTGCCTCCCGTGAATTCAATCTTTGTGACGCTTGTTGATTTGAAGGTCCAAGTGGGTGTTCGCAACTGAAATCCCTTGATGGGTGAGTTGTCTTGGACCACTAAATTTGGGCTGCTGGTGTATGTGCGAACCTCTCCGCCGGAATTATCCATCGCGATGCGAAGGATGCCCGAAGAGAGCGTAACGGAAGAGACCGCCATAAGGCGACGTGTTTCCAGAGTCTCGACTTTGAGGTGGCGTGGCTGATTGCGTTTCATCGTATGGTTTCCTTGCTGATAACCGACACAGATCGATCGTTACAGCAAGTGGATGGGAAACGAAGTTACCAACCGGACACGATTCTTGATGGATGCTTTGAAAATATTTGCCGTTAGCACCGCCCGATCAACCACCCAATGCTCGTGCGATGCTTACTCGCTGGCTGGGTGGAAAGGCATCGCCGTGATCGCGAACTATATCAATATTGAACGCGTTTGATGTTATCTTGCGTCAATGTTTCTCAGTTGATCTTGCGACGTGGTCGCTCTAGGTCAATGATGAACGCGTCTCATGTTATCTTGCCGCAATATTTCTCAGTTGATCTTGCGACGTGGTCGCTCTAGGCATTGTCGCCATGTGTTGTCATCGATCGCACGACGGAACGCTTCGTTGAAGGAAGACGCTCGTGAAAAGCAATCTTGTCAAACGCGGATTCCTGAGCCTGCTGGCCGCGCAGTTTTTCGGAGCCATGAACGACAACGTCTTAAAGATGTTGTTGACGTTCATGGTGATCGATGGTGCCTGGGCCGGACAACTGGGGGACGGTGGACAAGGAATCGTCGGAATCTGCTTTACCATTCCCTTCATTTTGTTGTCGGGTTACGGAGGTCAGATCGCCGACCGCTACTCAAAACGCGAAGTAACCCTGTGGGTCAAGATCGCGGAGATTCCGATTGCGCTGATTGCATTGACGGGATTCTATTTCGGGAATCTCTGGATCACGCTGTCGTCGCTTGTCGCCTTAACCTGTCAGAGTTCTTTTTTTGGCCCAGCGAAGTACGGCATGATCCCGGAACTGGTCGACGAATCGGACCTCAGTCGCGCCAATGGAACGATCAACATGATGACGAACATCGCCGTCATCGTCGGAACGTTGCTTGGGGGCGTTGTCGCCGATCGTTACAGCCCGCAGGATCCCGCCATCCCGGCAATCCAGTGGCTGCCTGGGGCGTCACTTGTGGCGATCGCTGTGGTCGGCCTGATCGCGGCCATCTTCATGCCCAAGCTGGAACCAGGTGACCGATCGATGAAGTTCGATTGGAATCCGTTTTCGACTTATATCGTTTCCATCCGTGAAATGTCGAAGTCTCGATTCCTGATGGTGATGCTCGCTTGGGGTTACTTCTATTTGCTGGCGGGACTTGCCCTGCTGATCCTTCCCGAATATACGCTGGTGATGAACATCGATCGGACCGAAGCAAGCGTCTTGCTGGGTGTCATGGGCATCGCGATCGGCATCGGTTGCGCCGTCGCCGGACTGATATCAGGGCACCAAATCAATGTCAAACTGGTCCCGATCGGCGCCGCCGGATTGACCGTCTTCTTCTTGTTGTTGGCTTTCGTTCCGCCATCGCTGCCGAACATGAAGCCCATGGTTCGAGTCGCGCTGAGCAACACCGCCGGATTTGTTCTCGGCGCGGGCTTCTTCGCGGGATTCTATATCATCCCGTTGCAGGCATTGCTTCAAAAGCTTTCGCCCAACGATGAACGAGGGCGTTTTCTGGGCACCGCGAACGCGATCTCGTTCGCATTCCTGACCGTTGCGTCCCTGTTGTACTGGATCATGCGAAGCGCTTTCGGCGATTCGCCGCAGCATATCTTTGCGGTCTGCGCGATACTGATGGCCGCTGGAGCCGGATTCTTTTTGTGGAAGCTGCGAGGAACCGGGATACTGATTGGAACGGCAAACGCGGAAGCGAAGTGATTGCTCCGCACTCGCCGCGCTAGCCAGACGCGGAAAGCTCGTTCTTAGAGCGTCTCGTCACCGCGTTCGACTTCCGCCCAGTCGGCATTGAAGATATTTTCGCAGTCGCGACAACGAACCTTTCGCCCCAACAAACGTGGTTGAACCTTCAGGCGTTTTCCGCACGTTGCACAGGTCACTCGCAGCAAATCGTTTTGCGCGACCAGACGGTCGATCGCATCGTTGCCGACGCCCGGAACGTTGACATCCTCCGGCTCCAATCGGGTCAGCAGTTCTTCCGTTAATGGCACGATCTCAGCCACGCGGTTGGCCAACTGACGGACCGATTCCTCGAAGCAGTTTCGTACCAGTCGCCCGTTGCCGAAGTGACGATCCCGGTGTTCATAGAGTTCCGTGAACGCCAACAACAGTCGATGGCGACTCGCGGCCGGCAAGTGATAATGGTTCGCATCACATAGCACTTCAAAGATTTTTCCCAGCGCGACCGGATCGTAATCCTCGAACTGCAGTGTCGTTCCGATTCGTGATCCGAGTCCCGGATTGGAACGGATCATCGATTCCATTTCATTTGGGTAACCGGCCAGAATGACCACAAGTCGACTGCGATCATCCTCCATCCGCTTGAGCAATGTTTGAATCGCCTCGCGTCCAAAGGCATCATCCCCCGATTCGTCGACCAAACTGTAAGCTTCGTCGATAAACAGCACCCCATCGAGAGCGGAATCGATCAGCTTGTTGGTCTTGACCGCCGTTTGCCCCGCGAATTCCGCAACCAGTCCACTGCGATCGGTCTCCACCACATGACCTTGGCGAACGACCCCCATCGCGCCCAAAATTTGTCCGACGATTCGAGCAACGCTCGTCTTGCCGGTACCGGGATTGCCGACGAACGCCATGTGCAGGCTGATCGGCATTGTCGGCAAACCCGCCGCCGCGCGCTGGTTTTGCAGTTTCAAGTAATTCGCCAGCGATCGAATGCGCTCTTTCACCTGCGACAATCCGATCAATTGATCCAGTTCCTGAAGCGACGCCTTCAAACGTTGGTCGGGCGGTTGTTGATGTTGGTCCGAGACCGACCGATCTGGCTGGTTTGGTTCATTAGTCAGCGTTTGCGTCTGGCCTCCCAGACGCACGCCAACGGCTGCTGCTTGCATCGGCTGTCGATCGGCGGTGTTGTCCGGCATGCAGCAGCAATGCTTCCACGACCCCTTGCTGAATGCGATGCAGAACGTCTGTTTCTTCAGGCGTCGTCAGCCCGTCGCACTTGGCAACCAGATTCGCAAGCGGGAAACAGACGTTTCGATTTGGCTGTGCCAATCCCGCAACAGGGAATAATCAACAAATGGTTTCACCAACGCATGCCACGACAACTGATCCGCCTGCGACAACACTTGTTCGGCCGCTTCGCGGAGTTCCCGACCGGTCAACTTTGTATTCCAAAGATGTTCGATCAGAATGGCCCCGACAATCTTCTCCATCCGCGTCCACTGACCGTCCGCCCGAATCACGTCGGCATAAATCTTGATCAGCAAGCCGCGATGCAGGTCGTCCATCAATTCGACGAATCCCGGCAAGCGGTCTCCCAGCAATGAAGGATGCCTTTGAATCAACCACTTTGCCGAATCGATATAGATTCTCCGGGTGTCTTTGATGACCCTTCGCAGTTGAGGCGTTAATTCGTTGGCTGGAATCGTCATCGACTTTCGGTCGGTCAATCTAGCGGAGGAAGAGATGTTACAGAACCGTTACAACGATGTCTCGTTGCCAAAACAGAGCAATCTATCGGACAGCCTAAGATAACGGTCAGCGTGTCGTAATGGAAATGTGCAACTTGGGTTCGACACAACGGATTTCCTCCCAGCACGCGAGAAACAAGCAACCCATCCGGCAGTCAAATCAT
Organism: Pirellulaceae bacterium; assembly: GCA_041399105.1. Taxonomy (GTDB): domain Bacteria; phylum Planctomycetota; class Planctomycetia; order Pirellulales; family Pirellulaceae; genus Rosistilla. Next base: position 4,781 of record JAWKTL010000045.1, read on the forward strand.
GATAGGAAGCAAAAGCGATGGCAACCGTACTCGAAAACTCGACCGATCAACTTGATGATCCGCAAAATGACATCATTGACACCTCCGCCGATACGCCGAAGACCGACAAGGCACCCGATCTGACGCGGGAGGAACGGACGGTCGTCAACACCATTCAATCATATGGCTCGTCGCCGCCCATATCGGAGCGATTTTCGCCATTTGGACGTTTTCGTGGCCCGCATTGATTGCGACGGTTGTTCTCCATTGGTTTACCGGAGGCATCGGCATCTGCCTGGGCTTTCACCGCTATTTGACGCACACCGGCTTCCAATCGCATCCGTGGATGAAATACATGTTCGCCGTCATTGGCAGCTTGGCCGGCGAAGGCTCACCGCTTGACTGGGTCGCCGATCATCGCAAGCATCACGCACAAAGCGATCAACCGGGCGATCCCCATTCGCCGAACGATGGTGCTTGGTGGAGTCACATGTTTTGGCTGGCCTACAGCACTCATAACGGACAACGCGAGGCCTATTTCAAACGCTGGATTCCCGACTTGGCGTCCGACAAGGGGATGCGTCTGATCGACAAGTTGTTCCTGCCATTGAACTTCGCTTTGGGACTTGCCTTGGCCGGCATTGGTTACGCCATCGGCGGAACGGAAATCGCCATCTCCATGGTTGTCTGGGGCATGTTCCTGCGATTGGTCTTCGTGCTGCATTCGACATGGCTTGTCAATTCGGCAAGCCACCTGTGGGGCTATCGCAATTATGAAACGACCGACATGAGTCGCAACAATTGGTGGGTTGCCTTGGTAACGTATGGCGAAGGGTGGCACAACAATCATCATGCATATCCACGCATGGCCAAGCATGGACACAAGTGGTGGGAACTCGATCTCACGTTCTTGGTCATCCGCACCATGCGAACCATCGGCCTGGTATGGAATGTCGTCGACTATCGAAATGTCGCCGAGAAGAAGGCGCGTGACCGCAGGTAATGGTTATACGTTGCGTGGTCAGAAATGAGGTGATTCGCTTCATTTAACGTGAAGGCATCATTTCGGACCACGCACGGTATAAGCCAAACGTTGCCAAATACTGAACTCGCTGGGAACGGAATCCCGCGAACCGGCGGCGACGCGCTCGACAAACAGACAACGCCATTCATCAAGCGGAATCCGCACCGAGGTGTCACCAACGACCTGACTGTAGACACGCGTCAGGTAGAGCCGGTCACAGAAGGGAAGCAATTGTTGATAAATCTGCGGCCCCGCCAACAACGAATGCGGACTTCGAGGACATGTCATCGACGATCGACTGCGTGTCGTGATAAACTTGGACGCCTTCATGAAACCAAGTGGCATCGCGCGTGAGAACACAGGTTGTTCGTCCGGGAAGGACGCGACCGATCGAATCAAACGTCTTGCGTCCCATAATCAATACGCCTCCCATCGAAAGACGCTTGAAGCGTCGCAAGTCGGAACTCAATTGCTAGGGCATATCGCCATCAAGTCCAATCATTCCCGATGGGGTCGCGGCGACGATGGCGGTTAAGGGCATGGTAAGGTTCCGTCCACGGAATGAGTGTTAGAGCCAGATCGATGGATGGCTCATTCTAGATGGAAAGCGATATATACGTCGCGTGGTCAGAAATGAGGTGATTCGCTTTATTTAACGCCAAGGCATCATTTCAGACCATGCATGGTATAACATCTGGCGCGTCATCACCGACAAAGGGTTCCCAGAAACGTCGCTTTTTGAGAAACTGATGGATCGATCGGATGTTCGCTTGTTTCGATCCATTCGCTCGGAAAGCAAGTCTCGCAATCGAACCTTGATCAATCTTTTATCAAGGATGAACGCGTTTGATGTTGTTTCACAATCAACTTGTGGTGGATCTTGTCAAAGATCCCGTGCGGTAGGATCTTTAACAAGATCCACTACGGTTTGCGGCTTCGCCGCCTTAAGAACATGGAGGATGGCTCGTGCCACCGGAAATACGTCGTGCATTCCCCTGGTTCATGTTATGCATCTGTGCTTGCGCTGTCGTCTGGGCACTTTCTTTTTCAACGATCGAGGAAGCGGATTTCGCGTTTCAAAATGGCGATGACGTCAAAACGCTTGATCCGGCTCGGGCAACGGGAGAACCCGAACACCGGATGCTCACCGCCCTCTTTGAAGGCTTGCTGCGAGCGGTACCGCAGGGGCCTGTCGATGTAAACGGCCTGCAACCGATCGAGGTTGTCCCCGGCATGTCCGACATGCCGCGGATCTCCGAGGACGGTCGAACCTACACGTTCAAGATGCGTGACGGAAGCGCTGTGGTCGGACGGGTCGCCGGTGACGTCCCACGATTTCGTTTGGTCCTGGCGTCGAACGCTGCACCCAGAGACGGCGGGGGAGTACGCGTCGCAGTTGTATTATCTGGTTGGCGGCCAGAAGTACAACACGGCGGAGGTTAACGTTGGCGATCGGGTCGAAGTTGAACTGCGCGATCGGCCAGCCGAGCCCGATCCGCTGCAACCCTTTCCGCGAGGGACCGTTGTTCGCGGCATACTGAAGAAGATCGACAAGCCACCACGTCCCGAAATCGCGGACGAGAGCAGCGAGGAAGGAGAAGCCACCCTCGCCGATTGGCAAGAGTCATGGGTTTACCACGTGGACGTGAAACCCGAATCCGATGGAATCGTCGACTGGGACGCAACGGGGACTTCGCGCCGATTCGCGAAAGGGACAAGCGCCGCTTCGTCCGAGCAGGGACCGGTTGAATCCGTGCATCAAGTCTTGATCGATTTCGCTAGTTTCGGCGGAGTCGAAACGCCCGATTCGCAAACGTTGATCGTTCACTTGAACGAACCGACGCCGTTCTTTCCGTATCTGACCAGCTTCTATACCCTCTTTCCGGTCAACCCCCAGTGCGTGCGGAAGTACGGGTCGCCGCTGTGGACGAAAGCGGAGAACATGGTTTGCAACGGGCCCTACGTATTGGAGTTTCGTCGCATTCGCGATCGCATTCGCGTGCGGAAGAATCCGCTCTACTGGAACGCCGACGCCGTCGAATTGGAATTAATCGACGCATACAGCGTGAAGTCGCAGACAACAGCACTGAACATGTATCTGAAAGATCAGCTTCATTGGATAACCGATGTTCCCCTGTCGGTGATCGAACAGATTCAAAAACGGGACGATGCGAAAGTGGGTGTTGCGTTGGCGGTTTACTTTTATCGGTTGAACACCACGCGTCCGCCGCTTGACGATCCGCGAGTCCGCCATGCGTTGAACTTGGCGATTGACAAGCGTCAGATCGTCGAAGAGGTCACCCGCGCCGGACAGGTTCCCGCCCAAAGCGTCGTGCCGCCGTTCTTGTCTGGATACGTCGGTCCGACCGGTGAGGGCTTCGATCCCGAACGCGCGCGAGCCTTGCTGGCCGAAGCGGGATTTCCCGGCGGACGCGGCATGCCGACACTCTCCATTTTGTATAACACCAGCGAATCGCATCGCGCGATCGCCGAGGTCATTCAACAGCAATGGCAAAACAACCTGAGTGTGAAGGCGTCGCTGGAAAACATGGAATGGGGTACGTACCTGGACAAAGTCTTCACAATGGATTTTACGGTGGCGCGCGGCGGATGGAACGGCGATTACCCCGATCCGAATACCTTCTTGGACATGTGGACGACGCACAACTCGCACAACAGCACGGGTTGGAGCAATGAAAAGTATGATGCTTTGATCGAGCAATCCCAAGCGGCAAGTGGACAGGAGCGAATGGACCTGTTGCAACAGGCCGAAGCAATCTTTGTCGAGGAATTGCCGATCATCCCGCTCTATTTCTATACGCGAACGAATCTCGTCAGCCCACGCTTTGCGGGATTCGAGGCAAACGTGATGGATCACCATCCGTTGCACCTGATTTACAAACGCGATGTGTCCAATGACTAGCATTCCAGATCAGGGCGAACGCGAACGCAAACAGGCGACATCGGGGAACACAGGTTCGCACGATCCCTATGAACGCGAGCAAGCCCTGCTGGCAAGTTATGCAATGCACAGCCGCGATTCGGCCGGACGCAAGCATCACGAACCGCCGCATCCCTATCGCGGACCCTTTCAACGCGACCGCGACCGCATCCTGCACTGTTCGGCCTTTCGTCGATTGGCCGGAAAGATGCAGGTCTTCACCGGCGATATGGGGGACTATCACCGCACGCGATTGACGCATACCTTCGAGGTCGCGTCGATCGCGCGAACGATCGCGCGCGTCTTGAGGCTCAACGAAGACCTGGTCGAAGCCCTTGCATTGATGCACGACATCGGTCATCCGCCCTATGGGCATTGTGGCGAAGATGTGCTTCACGATTGCATGCGTCAGGTCGGCGGCTTCTCTCACAACCAGTTTGCTTTGACGATCGTGGAGGATCTGGAGCAACGATTCAATCGCTTCAGCGGACTGAATCTGTCGGCGGAAGTCTTGGCGGGACAAACGGTTCGAGCAAACAAGCATCAAGCGCAGCAAGGCTGGTCCCCTTTGCTGGAGGTTCAAGTGGTCGATGCCGCCGATTCGATTGCCTACGACGCGCACGACATCGACGATGCGTTGCAAATGGGATTGCTGACCGTGGAGGAATTCGCCAAGGTCCCGCTTGTCGCCAGCGCCCTGTCGGCCATCGAATCACGTTTGGGACATCTTCCCCCCAAGCAACTCCGTCCGGCGCTCGTTCATGAATTGGTCGACATGCAGGTGAGCAAATTCCTGCAGCACAATATTCCCAGGTTCCAGGCAATCGATGGCAAGACCGCGGCGGAAGTCCGCGAAGCGGGAATGCGTGTCGAAGAAGATGCCCAATTCGCCCTGCAACGCCGCGAACTGGAAAGGTTTCTGTTCGCAAACATCTACCGTCATGAACGACTTCTTAAGATCCGACAATCGGCCGGACAGCGACTCGAAGCACTTCACTCGCACCTGGTTCGCGAACCGGATCGCTTGCCCTTGCGGTTCCGTCAACGAATGCAAATCGTTGGCCCGATCCGCGCCGTCGGCGAATATCTGGCCGGCATGACCGACCGCTTCTGCGACGCACAGCACGAATATCTCTTTCACGGTGCCGGGCCTCTGGCCGACTGGTAAGACGACGCGGCAAACGTTGGTCAAGCGTTTGTTGAGCGATCAATAGTCCGATGGACCTTGGAAATCCGCATATTGATCGAACTCGCTGTGTCGTTCCGGGGCTTTGTTATGGAACCGAGTGAACGCCCCTTCCCATGTCAGTTCGACTTCGCCCACCGGGCCATTACGCTGTTTGGCAATGATGATTTCGGCTTGACCAGCGAACTGTTCGCGTGCTTCCCCACGATGGTAATACTCTTCGCGATGCACAAACATCACGATGTCGGCATCTTGCTCGATCGCACCCGATTCACGCAGATGACTGAGCTTCGGACGATGATCCTTGCCTTCCTCGGACTGACGATTCAACTGAGACAGGCACAGGACGGGGACTTCCAATTCGCGAGCCACACCTTTCAGCCGACGCGCGATCTTGGCGACTTGTTCCTGCCGAGGGTCTCGAGAGTTGTCCGGTTCGATCAATTGCAGGTAATCGATCACGATCAACCCCAACGCACCGTCGCGTCGCTTAATGCGTCGCGCCGCCGCCGCGATCTCGCTGACCGTGCGACTGGGTGAATCGTCAACGTAGAGAGGTGCTGAATGAATTTCGTTGGCTTTTTCAACGAGCCGTTCGCGCTCCTCACCGCTGATCGTTCCATTACGCAATTTATGACCACTGACCCGAGCGATCGAACACAGCATGCGGTCCGCCAATTCAATCCCCGACATTTCCAGGCTCAAGAAGAGGACGGGCAAACGCAACTGCATCGAAACATTCTCGGCAATGTTCATCGCGAAGGCCGTCTTGCCCATCGATGGCCGAGCAGCCAGAATCGCCAATTCGCCGTTGTGCAATCCCCCCGTCATCGCGTCGAAGTCGGCGTACAGGGTGTCGCATCCGCCATCGGTATGCTCACCCCGCAAACGCGCATCGATCCGATCCATGGCGTGATGCAGAATGTCGCTGATGCTGTTTACCGATTGCGACTGCTTGCCGTCCATGATCGCGAAGACCTTCTGTTCGGCGGACGCAACCAATTCGCGGGCTTCCTGCGTTTGGTCATAGGCATCGCGGAGGATGTCCGTGCTTGCTTCGATCAGCTTGCGATAGGTCGCTTTCTCATTGACGATCTTGGCGTAGTAGACCGCATGCGCGGCGTTGGCGACAGCACCGCTGAGGCGTCCCAAATAAGCGGGGCCCCCGATCGCGTCATACTGATCGGCCTTCTTCAATCGGCTGACCAACAACATCACGTCGATCTTATCCCCGGCGTCTTGCATCGACTTCAAATGGTCGTACAAGATCCGATTTGCATCGTCATAAAAATCTTCCGGGGCCAAAATCGAGACGATGTCATCCAACACCTCGGGCAGCAAGATGATGCTTCCCAGGACACCCATTTCGGCTTCCAGGTCGAATGGCGGTTGACGCTTTAAGATCTCCCCCGCTGAAGACTTGGGCTTCTTTTTGTCGCGTCGGGAGCCGCGAAATTTCTCGTCTTGTTGATCAGCAATCATTAGGGTTCTGCCTCCAATGCGTCCATTTCAATCCACGCAATATGCTCTCGTTTCCGGTCCGAATTGACAAGCCCAAAGGAAGGAAGCAGTTGTGCGAAACCGAACCCATGTTGGCTTTCGGTGAGGCATCAGCAGGTGATTCGCTGGGCAAACAATCGGAAAAACTTTTCGATCGCGATGGTCAACCAACGTGAATAACGTGTTGCAATTCATTACCATCAAGAGTGTCAAACGTCATCTCGCCGCCATTGATGACGCTCGCAAAACGCGAACGCATCATTTCGGACCACGCACGGTATTTACGTCGCGTGGCCGAGAATGAGGTGATTCGCTTCATTTGACGTGATGGCATCATTTCGGACCACGCACGGTATAACGTCAAAAGCGTTCATCATTGATATACCTTGAATGGGCTGAATCGCTTCATTTGACGGATGGCATCATTTCGGACCACGCACGGTATAACGTCAAAGGCGCATCATGATATACCTTGAATGGGCTGAATCGGTCCGCCGAAAATCAGGTCCCTCCCATGAAGAACATAATGAAGGCCGTTGTGCCGCCTGCTTCGCTGACCTTACTGGTTGCACTGACTCTTCCGATGGTGTCAGCGATCGCTCAGGAAAAACACTATCAAGTCGGACTAAGCAAAGTCGACGTAACGCCCGAATATCCGATCCGCTTGAACGGCTTCGGCTTTCGTCGCGAAGAAAGTGAAGGGGTTTCGCAATCGATCTTTGCAAAGGCTTTGGCGATTTCCGAAGACGGCCAGTCTCCAGTCGTCACTGTAACCGTTGACAATCTTGGATTGCGATGGAGGCAAACCGAAGCGATTGCGGCGCGATTAAAGGAATCGCATCAGTTGCCGCGTGAAAACTTTGTTTTGACGTTCACGCACACACATTGCGCCCCAAAGGTCAACGGGTCCAGCGACAATATTTTCAGTGAAGCAATTCCCCAGGATCATCAACAACACATCGATCAGTACACCGAGGAGTTGCTTGATCGCATTACCGCGGCCGCGCGTCAGGCGATCGACAACAGGCGAGCGTCTACTTTGCACTGGGGTGTCGGAAACGTCGGCTTCGCCAAGAATCGGCGCACGGCCGGTGGACCGGTCGATCACGATCTGCCGACATTGTTGGTGCGCGATGCCCAAACGCGGCAGATTCGTGGCGTGTACGTATCGTATGCCTGTCATTGCGTGACGCTGCGTTTCAATCGGATCAGTGGTGATTGGGCGGGATACGCCGCGGATCTGATCGAACGTCAATTTCCCGGTTCGATCGCAATGGTTTCCATCGGTACCGGATCGGATCAGAATCCCAGCGAGGTCAGCCCCGACGATGTTTCGGTGGCTCAGCGGCAGGGGAATGAAATCGCCGCGGAAGTGAAGCGTCTTTCAAGTCTTGAACTCAAACCGCTGGAAGGATCACCGCTGGCGAAGCTGAACACGATTGATCTGCCTTTGAAGGAGGTTCCTTCACGCGAACAACTGGCTGAGATCGAGAAGAACGGTTCACGTGCAACGGATCGTTATAATGCCACGACACAGATCGCGAGACTCGATCGAGGCGAGGCATTGCCGTCCCGTATCGAATACGCCATCCAAACGATTGCCTTCGGCGAAAGTCTCTGCATGACATTCCTGGCGGGCGAAGTGTGCGCCGACTACGGCTTGCGTTTGAAAAGCGAACTGGATCGCGATCGATTATGGGTGCATGGTTACAGTAACGATTTTTGTTGCTACATCCCGTCGGAACGATTGCTGAAGGAAGGAGGTTACGGCGGGGGCGGCGAGATTCCTTATTTCGCTTTGCCATCGACGCTTGCCGAGGGACTTGAGCAGCGAATCGTGGACGAAGTTCATCGACAAGTTCCCGAACCCTTCAAAACGCCGAAGCTGTCGGGGACGTTCGGCATCGCCACTGTCGCCCGTCGAATCGATGCGCGGGATGAAGACGCATGATCATCTGCGGGTGCAGTTGGTCGCCGCCGAACCCTCCGTTCGCGACCCCGTGGCGATCGATTTCGGTTTCGATGGTGATTTGTGGGTCGCTCAGATGAGCGATTACGGACGGGGCGTCTACGAATCGTTTAAGACAAGCGGGGAGGTGCGTCGACTGAAGGACGCCGATCACGATGGACATTTTGAGACCGCAACAACGTTTGTATCCGGATTGCGGTTTCCAACAGACGTTAAGGTCTGGCGAGACGGCGTGTTGATTTGTGATGCTCCAGACATTCTGTTCGCTCGCGACACCGATCAGGATGGCGTTGCCGACGACGTTAAAAAATTGTTCTCCGGGTTCGAGGTGCGGAATGCTCAGGCTCGCGTCAACAGCTTGCGCTGGGGGCTCGACAACTGGCTGTATGGTTCGTGCGGCTTGTTCGGCGGCGAGATCGTCAGCCATCTGACCGGCCAAACCGTTGATCTCACCGGACGAGATTTTCGCTTGAATCCCGACAGCGGAGCAATCGAAGCTGTATCGGGACGCACCCAGCAAGGTCGTTGTCGCAATGATTGGGGCGATTGGTTCGGATGCAGCAACGGTTCCTTGCTTCGACACTATGCGGGGGATGAGGCTTATGATGGACGCAATCCTTTCGTTACAGCAAGCGTGCCGCCGGGACTTGTCGGCGACGCCGTTGCTTATCGCTTGTACCCGCCCGAACAGCTCGTGCAATTTGAATTGAGCGGAGCCCCGGGAGCGGCGACATCGGCCTGCGGCTTGGGCATCTACCGCGACGATCGTCTGGGACCGGAATTCTCGAACAACGCGTTCACTTGCGAACCGGTGCATCAATCAGTCCATCGTATCGTCCTACGCGAAAACGGATTGAACTTTGAAGTTTCGCGAGGCGAGGGCGAAGCCGATTCGGAATTCCTGTCGTCATCGGATCGCTGGTTTCGCCCGGTTCAGGTCCGTACGGGGCCTGACGGTGGTCTCTGGATTGTCGACATGTATCGTTTTGTGATCGAACACTCCCGTTGGATCCCGCAAGCGACATTGGCAAAACTGGATATCTATGCCGGGCAGTCGATGGGACGCATTTATCGTGTCGTGCCGCACGCGGTTGGCGAGCAACCCGCCGCGACGGATTCGCAATCACCTTCGGACTTACGTTCGAGTCCGATATTGCCGCTTGATTTCACGGCGATATCCAATCAGCAATGCGTCGATCAGTTGCAATCAAGGAACGGAACCATCCGCGACCTTGCCCATCAATGGTTGCTTTACAAAACACCCGATGCCGAGTTGATCGAGCAGGTGATGCGACTGGTTCGATCATCCGAAGCTCCGCCGATCACAAAGGTTCACGCATTGGCCGTCCTCGACGGATGGGATCAACTGGATGACGAAACGTTGCTCGCGGCCATCGAACAGAGTGATCCGGAAGTCGTCCGTTGGGCGATGCGGATCGGCGAAGCAAAGATCAATCAAAATGAGACCCTTCGCGACGCGAGCCTCTCGATGGCATCGCACAAGAGTCCGCGATTGCGACGCCAGATTGCTTGGTCGCTCGGGTCGCTGGAATCAAACGCTTCGACGACATCGGTTCTGGCGTCGCTGGCCGCGACGACGCAGTCCGATCCGTATGTCCGCGCGGCCGCGATCTCATCGCTGCATCAGGCAAACGTCGCCCGGGTGCTGGAGGCTTATCTCGCGTTGCCAGCCGACCAACAACAATCGGACATCTTGAAGAAGTTAATCCGTTCAGCCGTTCGGATGCTTCCGAGTTCCGAGGTCGGGTCGGTTGCGACGCGACTGTTCGATGGTCCGTCGGTCTCGAACCAAGCAACGAAGAATCGCGATGCGTCCGTGCCTCTGTTGGTGGAGTTGCTTGACGCGGCTGACGCGCGTGGCGACGGCGACGCTCTTGCCTTTGAGCCAGCTTTCGCCGCATGGGTGCTTGAACTTCACCGGCAAGCCGCCGAAGCCGTTTCCGTAACCAATCTGAATTTGCTGGGGCGATATCGTGGGAAAGCGACAACCCGGTTACTTCAACAGGCGATCGACTTACGATCAACAAATGACTCGGAGAATTCGTCGGCGACAAGGTCGATCGCGAACGTTGTCGACGAAGTTTCCATTGGGCGTGCAATCGCGGAACTGCTTTCCGCCAAGCATCCGACGTCGACGCAGGTATCGGCCGTCGAGGCCCTCGCGCGGACACGACATTCGGGCGTTCCCGAATTGCTTCTGGGTGCGTACAACGATGTCAGCGTGCCAGCGCGGGATGCGATACGCGATGCCCTTCTAAGTCGCAATGATTGGACGACATCGTTGCTGCGGGAGACGATCGCGGGAAAAATTCGTCCCACTGCATTCGATGCGGATCGGCGAAACAGACTGTTAACGCACGCCGATGCAACGATTCGGCATCTGGCGACCGAGGCTTTTCGGTCGACAGGCACCGCCGACCGAAAAGAGGTCATTGAACGGTTCCGCTCCGCGCTGACATTGACCGGTGATCAGCAACATGGTCGAGAAGTCTATCGCAAACACTGCGCTGCGTGCCATCGTTTGGACGATTACGGACAAACCGTTGGGCCGAATCTCGCCGCGCTGACCAATCGCGATCCGGAATGGCTGTTGACGGCGATGATGGATCCCAATCGCGACGTCGATGCTCGATACATTTCCTGGTCGGCCCTGACCGAGGACGGACGTGTGATATCCGGTTTGATCGTCGACGAGAACGCGGCCTCGGTGACCGTTTGCGAATCGGGAGGCAAGAAGCATGAACTGCTTCGTGGAACGTTGGAGCAACTGCGGTCAACAAACCGATCGTTGATGCCTGAAGGCTTGGAGAAGGATTTGTCGCCGCAAGACGTTGCAAATCTGATCGCCTACGTCACGCATCACCTTTCGCCTTTGGAGCCCTCCGGCGCAATGCAAACCCTGCCGCGTCGCGCCCCGGAAATCGCCCCCTTCTTGCTCGACGAAAGGGAATCGTCCGAGCGACGCCAGCAGGCAATCGACCAGCGTCCGGGGATGGGCCCTGCAATTGTGAGTCTTCTGGCGAACGATTCGGGTTCCGGCGATGATGCAACGCAGCAGTTGCGACTCGATTGGATCGAGCGTACCGCGCGGGCGATCGGCCTCCGCAATGATGGGGGCGAAATACGCGACCTGCTCGAGGTCGCCTTACCCAGCGAAGACGAGACCCTTGTCCAATGGCAAAGCGTCGCGATCAGCGGAGTGATCGATGGGCTATCGCAAGCGAAACAGTGGCCCGCCGAACGCATTGCGAACGTTCTGCTCGGTGCGGCAAGTCTGCGGCCCCAGTGGCGGTCAATGTTAACCGAAGCAGCGTCCATGATCGATGATTCCCGTTTGACGACGGGCGTTCGTGGTGACGCAATGCGGATCGTCGCACTTGCGGAGCCGGATCAAGCGATCGAGAGATTGCGGCCTTATTTGTCAACCAATGTCGACGACGGATTGCGTTGGAGGGCAATCAGCGGTTTTTCCGACATCGATTCACCAGAAGCGTGCGAGCAACTGATTCAAGCCCTTCCCAATTTTCAATCAAAGAACCGCGAACTGACTTTGGCCGCTTTGTTCCGAATGCGTGAGCACGCGGTCGCGCTGCAGGCTGCGCATCGCGATGATGCGCACTTGCTGAGTGATCAGGAATCCGAGCGGTTGCGTCGGGTTCTGGAAAAAAGCAAAACATCCCCACCGCAATGATGAAGATTGTCTGGTGGGATGCCTCGCCGCCGCATGGTTGTGTGAATCAAGCGAGCGGAAACCTGAACGACGCGTCTGTCGTGGGCTATATCAATTCCGCAATCGGTTCGCCGTAGGGAAGCATCGGCATGGGACGACCGCTGTGATCAAGGAAACTGTGCGTGTAATCAATTCCCAAATGCCGGTAGACCGTCGCCCACAGGTCGTTCGGGCTCAGAGGACGATGCTTCGGCTCCTCGCCTTTGTCGTTCGTGGCCCCGATAATCTGTCCGGTTCGCATTCCGCCACCCGATACAAGCATGCTCATCGCACGTGGCCAGTGGTCACGTCCCGGCTGAGTGACCTTTGTTTGCGTGCCGATCTGATTGCTGATTCTTGGCGTCCGGCCAAATTCGCCGGTAACGACGAGCAATACCTTTTGATCGAGTCCTTGCTGGTAGAGGTCTTCGATCATTGCCGTGATCGTGCGATCATAAATCGGAAAACGCATGCGCGCGTCATCAAACAAGTGACAGTTGACCGCATGAGAGTCCCAGTTGTAGCAGCCATACTTGGGCATCGCGATCCCTGATTGATAGGGATTTTCCATCACGACGGTGACCCAAGGGACGCCCTTTTGCACCAAGCGTCTGGCAAGCAGTGCGCGCTGTCCCCAGCCGTGGCGACCGAAGCGATCACGAACCGCTTCAGGCTCTTTCGATAGATCAAAGGCTTCGCGAACTCCGGCGCTGGTCAACATTTCAAATGCGCGGCGATTGAACCGATCCATCGAGTTGATCGCCGTGCCGTAATCGACTTCGCGACGTAAGTTATCAATCTCACGCAGCAACGTTTGACGATCCTCCAGCCGATCGGCCATGGCCGCATCGATTCCGATGTTCGGAACCGTGAAGTTCTCCGCATTTGGATCAGCGGAAATCCGAAACGGGTGCGTGTGCGTTCCCAGGTACGCTGAACCAAAGCTGAATGTATCGATGCTGTTGACGCGTCCCGAACCCAAGACAACGTAATTCGGCAGCCCGCTGGTGTTTCGATGTCCTTGAAGTACCTCCGACGCCATCGATCCGACGCACGGAGAATCGTTCACAAATCCAGTCGGCTGCGCGGGATCGCGTCCGGTGAGGAAACGCTTGTGTCCACCGCCATGATCGGCAAAGTCGTGATGCACCGATCGAATCAGATTAAACTTGTCGGCGATCTTCGCATGCATGGGCAATAATTCGCAGACTTCAATCCCCGGCACGTTCGTCCGAATGGGAGCGAACAGCCCGCGGTAATCGCTCGGCGCGTCGGGCTTCATGTCGTATGTTTCCATGTGCGGAGGACCGCCGGGAAGCCAAACGAAAATTACCGATGTGTCTGAACGCTGCGTCGGAGAAGCGGAGGCTTCACGAGCACGCAGCAACCCAGCCAAACCCAAGCCACTGGCGGTCGCACCGAACTCCAAGAAGCTGCGGCGGGAGACCGGTCCACGACACCAACGTTCCGTTGAATCAGAGTTGATCGTTTGCATTTTGAATTCCTTGTACTTCGTTCGCAACATGGGACTGAAAACAACGCGATGGGGGATAACTCAAGTCGCTCTTAAGCGACGGAACGTCTTTGTTGATGACGGGTCTTCAAGCGACTACGACGCAAGATCAACGGAAGGCCTCGCGCGAAGATATACGTCGCGTGGCCGAAAATGAGGTGATTCACTTCATTGAATGCAAAAGCATCATTCCAGACCACGCACGGTATCACATCAAACACTTTCGTCATCGATACAGGTAATCATTCACATTAGTCAAAGGGCAGGACTGTTTATTGTAGCGATTTTCGTTGGCTGGGTCGAGCAATTCCACCCTAAACGCAAAGTTATACCATGCGTGGTCTGAAATGATGCCTTCGCGTCAAATGAAGCGAATCATCTCATTTCTGACCACGCGATGTCTATATCGACGTGCTGATTGTGGGCCACAAACGGATCAAGCACCGCTCTCACGCAAGAATTGATCCAAGAAAAGACGCATGAATGCTTCCCGTTCTTCCGCTAGTCGCCGAGCCACATCGGTGTTCAATCGATCCTTCAGCTTGAACAGCTTGTCATGAAAATGATCGATTCCTGTTTTCACAGGTTCGTTTCCAGATTCGGTCTTGATAGGCAGATAGAACGGCTGCCCGAGGGTCGCGCCGTACTCGATCGTACGCACAATACCAATGGCTCCGAGAGCGTCGAGCCGATCGGCATCCTGAACGATTCTCCCTTCGATCGTCAACTCGCGCGAATCGACACCTTTTCGAAAGGAAATGTTGTCGACGATATGCGCAACATGTTCCGTTAGGGATTTGCTCGCCCCAAGTCCATTGAGTATCTCTCTCGCAAATTCAGCACTTCGTTCGATGCCGCCATGAAACTTTGCATCCCCAATGTCATGCAGCAACGCCGCCAGTTCGACCGTGACACGATCTCCCCCTGCTTCCGACTGGATCGTCCGCGCCGAGACGAGCACACGCATAATGTGATCCAACCCATGTCCCGCCGCTTGGCCATGCATCCGATCGCGAACGACCGCTTCAACCTGCTCCACCAACCTGTTGTTCGTCATTCGATCTCACTCTCTCATCATCCACTTCGCCCGATCTTCCTTGGACATCTTCTCGATGGCGTATCGCAGCATCGTCCTGGGCATCACCTTGGCGTTTCTTGCCAGAAACTGTTCCAAGCGGGTCGGGTCTCGCTTCCCCATTTCACGCAGCATCCAACCCATTGCCTTGTGCATCAGGTCATGGCTGTCGGTCATCAGCGTTTCCGAAAGCCGGACGATCTCCGCGAATTGATCATTCTTGATCAGCGAATAGGTCGCGACGACCGCGACCCTGCGTTCCCACAGGACGTCACTTGCAGCCAATCGATCGAGAATCGCTCTTTCACCAGGGTTCTCCACCAACCACGCGCCAAGCAACTTCGGCGCGGTGGCGTCGACGATGTCCCAATTGTTCACGGCACCGAGGTTCGCCAGATAGAATGCAACATGTTCCGCTCGCCGCGTTTGTCGCTCCGGCTCGCTTAACTTTGCGGCGCGTTCAAACTGATCGACCAGAATCAGCATTCCGGTCAATCGACATTCATGCCAGGCAGAGGCGAACAACTTCTCCAATTCGCTTCGAGACAGTTCCCGGAATCGCCGAGCCACTTTCCGCAGATCGGGAACCACGCATCCAAGAAATCGGTCTCCTTCACCGTAACCGCCCGGCACCGCTTGAAAGAACCCAGGAAAGAAGGCGGCTTTGTCATCGCGGGCCACTTCGCGAAGAGCTGCTAAAACTTTTGATGCTGATTCCGCTGTGGTTCGTTTCAATGGAGATACTGCTCGTTTGGACGTCGAAAATGTGTTGAAATGTTCACGTGGTCCGCGTCATCGTGATCCTTGAGGTGACGGCGGGGAAGCAGCCGTGAAATCATTCCGCCAGACAGTACAAAAACTTTTCGGATCGAATCAGAATGCGATTGCCATCGACGGCGGGACTGGCGTCGAACCTGCTGCGATCATCCAGCCGATTCGCCGCCAACTGCTTAAACTCAGGAGTGGCCGCCAAAACCGCCGCTCTTCCGTCGCGTGAAAAATAGTAAAGCCTTCCATCGGCCAACACGGGCGACGCATAGACCTGCCCAAATCGCCCGAGCCGCTGTTCGTAAACCAATTCCCCCGATTCGGCCTTTGCGCAATAAGCGATCCCGCCATCATGACTCATCCAATACAAGTGATCGTCGAAATAAATTGGCGAGGTGACATTCGATCCGTTCTTCGTGGTCCAAAGTCGATGGGTTGCGGTCACGTCGCCGCGACCGCCGGTGCGAACCGCGAGCGACGCGGTTCCGGAACGCCCACCCAAAAAGTAAACCACCCCGTTTGCAGCGACACCCGTGGGAACCATGTACCAAGTGATGTCCGTTTTGCATGACCAAAGAGGATCGCCCGACGCGGGATCGAAGGCCAAGACATCACCATGTCTGGCGAGAACGAGTTCCTTGCTACCCGCTTCGGAGGTTACAATGATGGGCGTGTTCCACGCTTCGCGAATTTCCGGAGCACGCCATTTCTCCTCCCCGGTCATCCGATCCAATGCGATCAACGATTCGCTTTCCACGCTCGCGTTGACAATCACAAGATCGTCGAACAACAGGGGCGACGAAGCGGTCCCCCAGCCGTGCGTGTTCGAGCCGACATCCGACCGCCAAACTTGACGACCACTATGGTCGAATGCAATGACTCCCGTCTTGCCAAAGAAAGCATAAACGTGGTCCGCGTCCGCCGCCGGCGTGTTGGCCGCAAAGCCGTGATCACGAATCTGTTCCTCTTCGGGCAGCTTTGCCGGAACCGATTGGTCCCACAGAATCTCGCCACTTGCGCGGTCGAGCGCGATCAAGTGTCGTCGAAGCTGATCTTGCGAGCCTCCCGATTCCCCCGGCACAAAGTAGCCGCTGTACGCCGTTAAATAAATGCGATCACCGAAAGTGATCGGACTCGAAGCACCCGATCCGGGAAGCTCCCGCTTCCAGAGCACGTTCTTTCCATCACCCCATTCCAACGGAAGTCCCTTCGCCTGGGAAACACCCATGCCACCGGGACCACGAAAGCACGGCCAGTCGGCATGACTGGGCGACGATTGACCAGCTTCGTCGCCGCCCACCTGAAGCCGCTCTCGAACGAAAGCTTGGTCCGCCTGAGACAACTCCGACACCAGCACGCGAAACTGCTTCCCATCGCGACGCTCGATCGTCACGTGATCGTCTTGTGCCTGAACGATTCGGGCTTCAACCGTACGACCGCGACGATCGGTGAAGGATCGATAATCTTCTTCCGTCGCCGTCTGACCGACACAGCCAAGCTGTGAAAAGATCGCCAACACAATCGTCAGAATCAATGTGCTTCGTTTGTTGAGGGACACTTCGTTGCCTCCTGTTCGGTTTGATCAATCGAACAAGATTATACCGTCGGTGGGCCAAGAGGTGTCATTTCGGATCAAGCGTTGAATAAACGTCGCGTGGCCGAAAATGAGGTGATTCGCTTCATTAAATGCAAAACCATCATTCCAGACCACGCGCGGTATAAACATCGGCCGGATCAACCAGCCGCGATTCGACAACGATTGGTTCCCCATTCTCATCCACACGGCGATAGAAACAACTGGCGAACCCATCGTGGCACGCCGCCCCGGTTTGCCGCACAATCAACAAAATGGTGTCGGCATCACAATCGATGCGAATGTCCACGACCTGCTGTCGATGGCCGCTCGACTCCCCTTTTCGCCACAGTTTTCTGCGGCTTCGACTCCAGTAGGTTGCCTGTTTTGTTTGCAAAGTCTCCTCCCACGCTTGCCGGTTCATCCAAGCAAGCATCAAGACGCGCCCGGTTTGTTCATCCTGAGCAATCGCGGGGAGCAAGCCATCCGCTGACCTGGAGAAGTCGGGAACCGAAGGGAGATCGGATTGGTTGAGTTTCGTTGTTGAGGTCACAATGTTCGGCAATACGTTTGAATAAGCTCGTACTCGACCGGAATCTTGAGCACCTCGACATTGGTCTGACGGCTAAATCAGCCGTTGAGCGCTAGCTCACCGTTCCGAAGAACCAGACGCTAACGTGTTCCGGCCGATTCCGTTTGTAAAATTACATGTGCCGAGGTGCGTATCGAATGGAGTGCGGTGCCGTTCGAATAAGAGCGAACACGTTTCCATTGGCTGAGCGGTTCGTCGGGTATCACAGCGCGCTGCTGCTTTTAATGACCGGCAGCAGTAACGCCATGACAACGAACATCACAACTCCCGCTAGTATCAACAGCATCACCGGTTCAAGCAACCGGACAAACAGATCGAGTCTGCGAAACGTCCGCTTTTCCAGGCCATCGGAAATTTGAATCAAGACGCTATCAAGCGTATTGGATTCCTCGGCCACCCGAATCATTTCCGTCACCGTTGCGGGAAAGTGCCCGCTGGCGGCCAGCGGCGCGGAGAGGGTTTCTCCCGCTTGAACACTCTCCGAAGCGGTCGCCACCGCATCACCAAGCACTCTGTTTCCGGCTGCGGCGCGACTGATTTCAAGCGATCGCAAAATGGGGACCCCGTTGACCAACAGCGTTCCCAGCACGCGGCAGAACCTGGCGACAGCGAGACTCAGCAAAATGCCGCCCACGATCGGCAGCCGAATCTTCGCACGGTCGGCCAGATATTGACCATTCTCGGTTGCCAACTTCATCTTCAAAAAGATGCCGATCAGCACCAGGGCGCCAAGAAAAAACAATCCGTACGATTGCAATAATTCGCTGAAGGAAAGGAGCAGTGTCGTCGCCAGCGGCAATTCCCCTTTCGCCTCCAAGCGATCAAAGAGTTCTCCAAACTTCGGCACGAAGAAGACCAGCAAGACGGTCACGACGAGTGTTCCGACAACCGAAAGGAAGACCGGGTACGCCAACGCGCTAATCGTACGACCTTTCAAATCCTCCTGCAGTTCCGTGAACTCGCCGACACGTTGCAGCGCATCCTCCAGAAAGCCGCCTTCCATTCCGGCTCGCACCATGTTGATTCCCATCGAACTGAAGACGCGGGGATAACGCGCCATCGCATCCCCCAACGACTCGCCGACCTCGACGCGGGACTTGATGTCTTGCAGCACTTCCTTGAGGGTTCGATTGGACGCCTGTTCGGACAGCAACGTCAGCGAGCGAATCATCGGAACGCCGCTACGCAGCAATGAGCCAAGCTGAGCATAGAAGATCGCCATCGTCTGCCCACCGACCCGCGAACTTCCGCCCAGCAATTGCATCGCGCTGGCGTCTTTGATCTCCTTGACCTCGACGGGAAACATGTTCTTGCCGGCAAGGTGGGCCGTCACCTCGCGTTCCGAACCGGCGGCAAATGTCCCGGTGATCGGTTCCCCTTGAAGTGTTCGAGCTTTGTATGCGAATTCCGGCATAAGAGGTCACACGCTGAAGATTATCGGATTTGATCACTCTTGGTGACACGCAACACTTCATCCACGCTGGTACTTCCAGCAATCGTTTTCTCCCAAGCGTCATGACGCAAGGAATGCATTCCGTCGGCCAACGCCGCACGCTTGATTTCCCAGGAGCTAACACGATCATGCGCCAACTGACGCACCTGTTCGGTGGTGATCAGCAATTCGTAAATACCCATCCGACCCATGTAACCGACGTTGCGACATTCGCGACAACCGACCGGTCGATAGAGAGCTTTATCGTCGAGATCGTCCCACGGAAAATCGCTCGGCATTTCATCCCGCGTCGGATCGTAAGGCTCTTTGCAGTGCGGGCACAAACGTCGCAGCAGGCGTTGCGCCATCACCGCCTCCACCGTGCTGGCAACCAAAAAGGGCTCGACTCCCATATCGACCATACGCGTGTATGCTCCCGCCGCGTCATTGGTGTGCAATGTACTGAACACCAAGTGCCCGGTTAAGGAAGCCTGAATCGCGTTCTCCGCGGTTTCAAAATCTCGGATTTCCCCAACCAGGACGATGTCCGGGTCATGCCGCAGAATCGAACGCAACGAAGCGGCGAAGGTCAGCCCGATTTTTGGATGGACTTGAATCTGATTGATTCCATCGAGCTGATACTCCACCGGGTCTTCCGTCGTGATGATCTTATTGTCGGGACTATTGATCTCCAACAGACTGCTGTACAAGGTTGTCGTCTTACCACTTCCCGTCGGCCCCGTCACAAGAATGATGCCGTGAGGCAAGCGAATCAGCTTGCGAAACTGATCGTAGGTATGCGCGCTCATGCCCAACCCTTGAAGGTCGAAGACCATTGAGCCTTTGTCCAGAATACGCATCACCAGCCCTTCGCCGTGAATCATCGGAATCACGCTCAAACGAACATCGATCTCGCGTCGCTGCACTCTCAGCTTGATGCGACCATCCTGCGGCAACCGTTTCTCGGCAATGTTCAGTCTGGCCATGATCTTCAATCGGCTGATGATCGCCGCTTGAAACCGATTGATCTCCGGCGGAACCGGTTGCGGATGCAAGATGCCGTCGATGCGATAGCGAATCTTGATGCCGTCGGATTGCGACTCGATATGCACATCGCTTGCTCGCGACTCGATCGCCTCGACGAGAATCTCGTTAACAAGGCGAACCACCGACGCTTCCTGCGCTTGTTCGGAAAGCTCGCTGCCATCGGTTTCAATGTCTTCGAGCAATTCGACGTCGTCGTTCTCCTTCGCGGCGATCAAACCATCGACCGTTTCGCTGCCGACACCTAGATGCTTCTTGATCAAGCGAAGGATCTCGTTATGCTCGGCGACAACCGGAATCACGCTCATGCCGGTCGAAGCGCTCACCTCGTCCAGCGGGTACAGATCCAGCGGGTCCGATGTCGCGACAATCAACGAACCATCGCGATGCCCCAGCGGGAAGAGCGTTTGCCGGTGAATGAGCTTTTGCGAAAAGCCGTCCAAGCACGAAAGGTCGACATCAATCTCCCGCAGATCGACAAAATCGAGACCGACCTCTTCGGCTAATGCTTGCAGCGCGATCCGTTCATTGACATAGCCCAACTGCACGGCCGATGAAATGACATTCGCGGCGTCACCGGCACGACTGTGTCGCAACTGATCTTCATCCAGCAAGCCACGTCGCACGAGAATCTCGCCTGCTTCCATGATCATTGCATCGGGTTCCTTATCGTTTGAATATGTCGCTGTGTTGTCATTACAAAAAACACCTTATCGACCGCGACGTCCACGTCCGCCGCCGTCCCCCCCTCCACGTCCACTATCTCCTCCGCGACCGCTATCCCCTCCGCGACCACCGAACGACGGAGGACCTCCGCCGCCAAAGACGCCTCTGCTGCGAAGCTGCTCGAAAATCGCCGCCCGCCGCGCTGCGGCGGCCGCTTCATCATTCGATGTCGACGAGCCTCCGTCTCCCGATGAAGAAGTCGCTGAGCCGCTGCCGCTGCTTTGCGCAACGGTTGTCCCCGTCTTGGCCTGCGATCCGAGAACCTTGATCAATGCCTGCTGCACAACGCTGGGATTGACGCCGCCGCCGATCGAAACAACTTCCACACGCTCTTCGCTGCCGGGACCGCGAACGTCCAAGTTTTCAACCAGCTCGCTGACCTGCTGATAGTGCTGCGGCGATCCTTTCAGAATGATGATGTTGTTCTTCACATCGGTCGCCAAACTCATCTTGACCGGCTCGGCTTCCTTTCCTCCAGCCCCGCCTCGTCCCCCAGCGGCCCGCAATGCTTTCACAATGTCTTCGGGAGAAGGCTGTCTCCCCCCTCCTCCTCCGCCGCCGGATGCAGCCTGTTCCATCTGATCGCTGAAGACTGTTTTGCAAACGTTGACAATGTCGTTGACATCCTGGTACTGAACCGGAATCAAGTAGGTCTTGCCCGCGGTCTGCACCGCTTCGGGACTCTGCTCGCGATCGATAACACTCAGCAGATCCTCCACCAACTGCAAATCTGTTTCATTGGCTTGAACGATCAACGCATTCAATCGCTGATCGGCCACGATGCTGACCGTCCCCGATGTCGTAAAGATTGGACCGCCGCCGCTGCTCGATCCGCCTCCCCCCATCCCAAGCAATCCGCCCAGCATGCCGCCCCCGATTTCACCGAGCACGTCTCCCGCCATATCGGCCAGCCCGCCGCTGCCGCTGCTCGCCCCGGCTCCGGTCAAAATGCTATTGAGCAAGGTGCTGGCCTGTTCGGCTTTCGCAAACTTGAGCCAGAAAACGGTTGGCACATCGCTGGCCCCACTGGTTTGCTCCGCCAAGGCCCGAAAAAGTTGTTCGAACTCATCCAACGCTTCGACATCGTCCGACGCAATAACCAGCCCGCCGGGCGTCATCGAAATGACGATGTCAGCCCCTTTGTCCGCCGAAGCCTCGACACCCGCATCCGCGTCCGCATCCGAACCGATATCGGCGTCACTGGGTCTGGCCGCTTGAGTGAACATCTCGCGGCGAGCGGCCTGTGTTGTCGAACGCTGAGTGATCGGTGGGCGCTGCAAATCGAGCGATCGATCACGTTGATCACGCTGCACATCGGAAGGCTCATCGTTCAACGCATCCTTCGGGCGAACGATTCTTCGTTCGGGCACCGGCGTCTCGGATGAAGACCTTGACGGGGTCGAGAACCGAATTTTGTTTTGCCGACCCGTTGCGTTCCAGATCATTTCCAGTTGATTCAGTGCGTTCTCCGCCGATCGACCACTGAAAGGCAGCAACCGAACACGATCGTCCAACAAACCGTTATTGGTGTTTCCCTCCATCTCTTGGATCAAGCTGCGAACCAACTCAATCTGATCGGGAGTTCCCTTCACCCAAAGCTTGCCCGACACGGGATCGCCATCAACGGTGGGGCCGCCGCCGGTGCCGTCCGAACCGCGAGCAAAAAACTTATTCACCGTCAGAACCGCCGATTGCGGATCGAGTCGATTCAACTGAATGACTTCAAAACCGGTCCCCTTTCCTTCCAGCATATCGATGGGTTCTTTTACCAACTTCTGCTCGTCGGCCCGGGCCCACAGGATGATGGAACTTGTGTTGGGCTCAACGCTCATTCGCACCTCGGGCAAACCGGCCAACATTGTGGAGAGTACATTGAAGGCCGTATCGGTCGATACGGTGCTCAGCGGATAACGTTGCAACGTCGGTGGAGCGGGGGGCTCGACGGCCTGTTGACCATCGATCGCCATCGGCTTATCGACCAGTTCAACGATCGCCCGAAACTGAGAGAGCTTTCCCGGTTCTCCCGAAGCGAACAAGTTCGCGCCGAACAGATCGGTGGCGATCTGAAGGCCGTCGGTTGAATTTTCTTCGTCCAGCCCCATCAACTGTCGCGCAACGGCCAGGACTTCGTCGGGCGTTCGATGCTGTAAAGCGATGGCCGCCACTTCGCCCGCCAGTCCCCCCGGCCCGTTGGCTTGTCGCAACGCCTCGCGAATCGACTTCAGCTTGTCGACCGTTTCGACAATAATCGCTTGTCGCGACGATTCCAAAACAACAACCGATCCCCAAGGACCGATCAATTGTTTCAGTTCCTCCTCAGCGGTTTCGGCCGAGACACCCCCCAACGGCAAGACGCAGCGAACAATGTCCGAGCCGCTTCGATTATCAAGCTGTTCCGCCGTCACGGTTTCCGCCAATTCGCGGATCAGTTTAGGAGCAAGTTCGGCCTCCAGGTCGATCAAGATCAACAGGCGACCGCGACGAACCAAGGCAAATCCTTTATCAAGCAAGAGCCGATTGATCAGATCAATCGCGTCGTTGGGCGCATAGGATCGTGATGGATCGATAAAGCTGAGCGTTCCCGGCGGAGCCTGATCCATCTGCAACTGCAAATCGGCTTCTTCGGCCAGCCATTGCAATACGTCGCTCCACGGTTGGCCGGAGAAATTGAATCGCAGGTCGGATGTTGCATTCGACGCCGAAGCCTTCGCCTGATTCGCTTGCTCAACCGCTTTACGGAGGGCTTGATCCTGCTGAGGTTCGTCCCCCCGAGAGCCTTCCTCTGGCGGAGCTTCTGTCGCCGGAGTGTCCTCCGCTGGAGTGTCCTTTTGCGGAGCTTCTCCCGCCACTTCGCTTTCAGCGCCGGCGACGGCATCCTGAGCTAGCAGGCATGCATCGGAAAATGCCAACAGACTTACCGAAAGGATCAAGAACGAAATAAGGTAGCGACGCATATTAAAAGAACTTTCGTCAAGAATGTTCGACTGGCCAATAACCAACTTCAACGGTTGTACCCTATCCTAGTCGGTGTCGAGATTTAACCTACACGATGTTACGAAATCGCGTCAAAAACGATTGCTTGGGAAACGTGCAAGACATGCGAGTGTAGCGGAGCACAAAGGCCAACCGAGTTTGACGCCGGTAGGTTCTGAATCAATTGCGAACACGTATGATCTCTTCTTACGCCAATGTTTTTCAGTTGACCTTATATCAATAATGAACGCGTATGATGTTATACCGTGCGTGGTCCGAAATGATGCCTTCGCGTTAAATGAAGCGAATCACCTCATTTCTGACCACGCGACGTATATCTTGCGGCCGTATTTCTCAGTTGATCTTGCGACGTGGTCGCTCTACGACGTAGTCGCTCCAAAAAACATTCGACCAGCGAAAACCGCCACGTTACAGCGGGAACAACCCATGTGGGTAAACACCGCTTGCAGAGAAACGTTTCGCAGCTTGGACCGAAAATTTGGTACAAAGCTTGCTTATCGCTCCCTCGACGATTGGCGTTGTGCCGGTTTGGCAGCGTATGCTTGCAAATAAAGACCACATCAAGTTGCGTGGGCGATTTTGACAAGAAAGCTATACTACTTATGTAGCAAATGCTGAACGCCAAGCGTTCCGCCGATACAATCCGATGTTCCGGCATGATCGTTGCGATCCGCTGTTCCTTCACCCTTTGGTGCTTGAGAATCCCATGTATTTCGATCCGTACTGGTTTTTGTTTGTCATCCCTCCCATGCTGTTGGCGTTGTTCGCACAGTGGCGTGTTAAGAGTGCTTATAACGAAATGAGTCAGATGCCTTCCCGAATGAGCGGGTTTCAGGCGGCCAGACGCATGCTAGACTCGGCGGGTTTGTACAGCGTCGACATCGAACAAACTCCCGGTGAGCTGTCCGATCACTACGATCCGAGTGCGAAAGTGCTGCGGCTGAGCCCTCATGTCTACGGGGGAAGTTCGATGGCTGCCGTTGGCATCGCGTGCCATGAGGCTGGTCATGCGATGCAGGACGCGCAGCAATACGCTCCGTTGGTCATTCGCAACGCAGCCGTCCCCGCCGCCAATATCGGTTCGGGACTCGGAGGCACCATCGCAATGGTTGGCTTAGCGTTTGGACTACAGCCATTGGTCTGGGTCGGCGTGGTCGCATTTGCCGCCGTCGCATTCTTTCAAGTGGTGAATCTGCCGGTTGAGTTCGATGCGAGCAATCGAGCCAAGCGACAATTGGTCGAGCAGGGGATCATTGCCGAACGCGACCTGCAATTTGTAAGCAAGGTACTCAATGCCGCTGCGTTAACTTACGTCGCCGCAACGCTGCAATCGCTGATGACCTTGGCTTACTTCTTGTTCCGCGCATTGGGCGATCGTCGTTGATAACCTGAATCGCCAATCAGGAACGTGCGGATTTCAAACCGCGAAAGCAAACCGTCATCCGCTGATTGGTCGTTACCTAGTCGTTCGCTCCGCCCAGCGTCACGCTGATCTTGTACTTCTGCTGCAAATGGGCGTGGGCGATACTGGCATGCCCGTCCTTGGGAAAGCGTTTGCAGACGACCTGAAACGCTTGAATGGCTTGCTCCTGTTGCCCGGCTTCCTCCCGCGTATAGGCGATCTGCAGCATCGACCATGGAGCCGACGCTTTGTCACTGGCAACCTGGTTGTACAGTATGATCGCCTCAGCGGGTTGCTTTAATCGCCGATGACAATAGGCCATCTGCTTGTAGTTTTCGGGAAAGTTCTCGCATTGCCGGAAGTGTCCGATCGCTTCTTTGAACTGTCCCGCATCGCGATGCGTACATGCGATCTCCCATCGCCATTGACCAGCCTTCGCACCATCGACGGAAAGCAAGTCCTCATATTGTGCAATTGCCTCTTGCCATCGTCCGGCGGAACGAAGCGTCATCGCCAGTTCGGCCATCCAGCGGGAAGCTTGCTCGGCATCGCGACGTATCAATTGTTGATATGCCTCAACCGCCGCGGTCCAATTCTGTTGTTCGCGATAGCTGTAAGCAACCGATGCTTCTCCTTCGGATTTGTTCGCGTAACGTCGATACGTCGCCCGAGCCTGATCAAAGTTTTGCTTCGACTTGTACCACGAAGCGAAGCGGCCAAGCAGTTCATCATCGGGGCCGACATTCTTCAGAATGTCTTCATACGCGGTCGGCACTTGTTCATCGCGGCCTGCGACAGCAAGTAGATCGGCAATCGCCAGCAGATTCCTTCGCGCTGCTTGCTTGGCTTCATCCGATGTCCGCTCCGACGGCACTTGCCGTTTCAACCACGCAACGGCTTGCGTGGCCAAAGCGTCGCCTTTCGCTTTCGATTCCGCTTGGGAACACAGTTGGTGGATGGGGGACCGCACCGCATGCATGATTTGATCGGTGAGCTGCGGCTGTTTAAAAGTCGTCTCCAAGGCGCGAACACCATCGTCGAATGCGGCTTCTCCGAAATAGTGCGCCGCCAATTGCTGAGAAGCTCGCACACAAAGCCCGCTGTTAAACCGTGTTCTCGGTATGTCGAACGTCAAGCGACGCCAAGCGTCAACGCGAGCAGCGGTGTCTTGTTCGATGGCCGCTATTTCGATCAGTTCGCTCAGCGCATGAACCGCCGCAAGTTCGTCAGGGTAGTCATTCACGACGCGTTTCAATGTAACTTTGGCTTCCTTCAGCCTGCCGATTTCACGCTGCGTCCTACCCATATAAAAACCGGCGGCGACGGCTTGAGCGGAGTCCGGCCAGTAATCGATGACCGTCTGAAATCCGTCCCGAATCGCCGTGTTTTGCTGCCGGAGGTTGACCTGCACGAGACTCCATCGCAATTGTGCATAAGGCGCACCGATGCTCGATTCGTACAATTCGATGAACTTTTCGTACTCGCCCGCGGCGGTCACCCAATTTTGTTCTTGCCAATACTTGTCAGCGATCTGCAATTGATATCGCTCCACCTCGCGCAGTTCCTTCCATTTTTCCAGTGGAAGTTCATGCAAGTCTTGAGCAGTGACGAACGAGCTGCTGACCGATTGCACCAGGATTGCAAGAAGGATGCCCAATACATTTCGGCTGCGGCGAGCGACCGATGGCGGAACTTGCTTTCTCGGACGAATCGTGAACGGATGTCGGCTTCGTATCATGGCGTCGGACCTCCATTTGTGTCTAATCGTTTGGCGTATTCGATGTGACCGTAATTGATAACATTGATCCCCAGTCGATAACACGACTCGTAGATCTCAGGTGAAATGCCCGCGTGTCCGTCCGCCCAAGCATCGCTGATGTCCCCCGGATGATAATAGACCAGCCATCGACCGTCGGCGGCCCAGCCGAGCGCGTCCTTTCCCCCATGCGGCACCACGTAGGGGAGCGTCGGTACGGAGAACGGTACGCGATGGATGATGTCGTCCAAAGGTACCGGAACGGCGCGTATCTTGGGAAGCAAGCGATTCATCATCGCCATGAATTGATTGTGAAAGTGACTGCTTCCAGAAGACGCAAAGAGCATCCCGTTTTTGTCTTCCAGGTATTCGCGAAGTGACTTGATTTCATTGTTGGATAGCGACAGGTTCTTTTGTCCGGTCAGAAAGACAACCGGCGGAGATTTCCCTTTAGCAAAGCGATCCAGTTGCGAAATCCTCAACGATTCACTGGCGTCGGCGACTTTCTGACGCGTCAACAGGCCGTACTCCATCAGCAAATTGCCATCACCGCCAATCCCAAAGTTCAAGTCCCAATCCCCGCCTTCGTACTCCAAGCGAATCAAACGCACCCGCCCCTTGTTCGTTCCTCCGGAAAAGCCCGCTCCCGTCCCTTCGCCATAGCCGATGGTGTACTGATGCGAAGTAACCTCCTCCAACTGCAAACGAACTTCATCAATGGGAGGAACTTTGAACTTGATCGCACTGAACGGATTAACGATATACTTTTTGCGAACGATTTTCTCGATGCGAACTTTCTGGGCGACAGCTTGTTGCTTGCCCCCTCCCGCAGGCAATTCGTAGATTTGTTGGCATCCGGGAAGCTGAAGAATTAAGACGTTGACCAGCCAAAACAGACCGGCGTAGGTGATCAGTGTCAACAACGATTGCTTCAGCTTGCGGCTCTTGCGTCCGTAGTACCAGGCTCGAGGATCGGCGGGGTGCCAACTTAGCCTTCCCCGTCGGGACGCCCGCGGATCGGTCGGCTCGGCGAGACGCTTCAACTCGAAACGACGCGAAGCTTGCTCCAAGAACCAGACAAGCCAAGCCAGCCCGATAACGAAACATCCGATTTGCCCCAGCAGCATGACATTCCCGCGAAGCGAATCGAGACTAAAGACCGTCGTGAACAGCACGGCGGTATGCCACGACAAGAAGCTCGCCAGGGAAAGGACAAAGGGGAAGATGGTCTTGTTCAGATGCGGTGATCTCGCCCATTGAATCCATTGCCACGCCAAAGGTAACGTCCCGACGGAAACGATCAGCGTCAACCAAGCGGGCACGATGCCCACCAAATGCAGCGTTGTGGCGATCACCCACCCAAGACCAAGCCAATGCGCTGGTCGCGTCGGCGCATGTCGATCTGGAATCGTGGTCTTCATCGGCTCAACGGGATTGCGGTGTCAGTGTCGTTGTGTGTCAATCAATGCCATCGAGCAAATCGTCCAAACTGGGCCCGTCAAGTGGATTCTTGTCGGGATCGGCGGGCTTCACATCATCCAATCCCATCACCTTCGTCGCTTGTTCGGCATCGACCCCCGCTGGCGCGACATCCAAGGAAGGGGAGGCGGATGCTTGTGCGTTCGTATCTGCGGCGTTGTCGTCCGTCCCGGCCACCGTCGCAACAGGCCTTTCGGGCGCGGGCCTCTTCGTCTGGGGCGGACCGTAAACCAAATACGGGCCGATGGTGAATGCAAACAGAATGACCACGACCAAAAACGATGACACCACAAGACTTTGAATCAACAGGCTGGCCGAAACGATACCAATTACCTCCTGTGGACGTCGCCCCTTCAGTTGTGATAGGAACTCACGCATCTCCGCCAAGCTTGTCGCCGTTCCTTCACGAACTTGTTGCAGATCACGCAGAGGTCCCACCCGACCGCTCTTGAGTTCGGTTATTTCCTGTTCTCTTGGGGAAGTACTCATCATTCCTCTTCTAAGATGTGAACAAGTTCGCCACCCGCCTCGCTGATCGCTTCGATCACCGGTTCGTAATACAAGGCGGTCGCATCCTTGTGAACCTTCAACAAGACCGTTCGCTCGCCGGACGGCGAATCACCCAAAGTCTCGCCGACGCGCTGCGCCAACTGCGACTGACCGATCAATTGACCATTGAAATACAATTGATTCCGGTTGTCGATCACCACGCTGACTGTCGAATGGGAGACCCCTTGCAGTTGTGCCGCCGACGCTGGCTGCCACTGCAAATGACTATCATCCTGGGCTCGCGCCAAGATGACGAAAAAGATTAACAAATTGAAGGCGATGTCCCCCATTGCGGTACTGGGCACATCGGCCTTCATGGTTCGACGTTTAAATTTCATAGAGCGACCACGTCGCAAGATCAACTGAGATAAATGAGTACAAAATAACTTCAGACGCGTCCGTTTCCCGAAATCAATTTCCGACCATCACCGTCCGCACTTCTTCCCGCTGGATCGTTATTCCCGCACCGAGGTCCTGCACCAATGTCGTCACACGAATCCAATGTTCGTAGGGAACATCGTTGGCACTCTTGATCACAACGATTCGATCTTCCGGTACGGTCTTGCCAGCGAGCGATTTCTTCAATCGAGACGCTAGCTCCTCCATTTTGACGGGATCGCCGTTGAGCATCACGATGGCGCGCGACCGTGTCAGCGCCAGTTCGGTGTTCTTCGTTTCAAGTTTATTCTGATTCGTCTGCTCGCTGCGAGGCAAATCCTGACGTCGACCGGTGTCTGGCTGGGTCGAGGCGCAAACCAAGAAGAAGACGATCAGATTAAACGCGATGTCTCCCGTCGCTACCGATGCCGGTTCGATCAACAGCTTGTTCTTTCTCTTCGATCGTAGCATCGCTTCTGAATTCTATAAATCAATAATGAACGCGTTTGATGTTTTGCCGTGCGTGGTCCGAAATGATGCCTTCGCGTTAAATCAAGCGAATCACCTCATTTCTGACCACGCGATGTTATCATGCGTTTATGTTTCTCAGTTGATCTTGCGAAGTGGTCGCTGTGGCCAAGAAACGGCCGCAGTCGCAAACGCGTCGTCCTATCTTGGTGATTCGCCGGTTCAAGTCTGGTCCCGATCGGCCAACGCCAACTGCAACGTCACCGACTCAATCAGTTCCGCGGCGGACTCCTCCACATCGAGTACAAACTCGTTGATGACACTGGTGAAATAATTGAACATGACAAAGGCCGGAATGCCGACGATCAGTCCCAAGACCGTCGTCAACAGCGACACCATGATCCCTGAAGCCGCCGCTTCGACGATATTCATCTGCCCCATGTTGCGGACGATATCGTCGAACGATCGCACCATTCCCGATACGGTCCCCAGGAATCCGAACATCGGTGCCGCGCTCGCCACGGTGGCGAGAATCGGCAAGTGCTTCTCCATTGCCGCCACAATATGCACCGAGTAGTCGTCCATGCCCTTGACAACCTGCTCTTCGATTTTCGCGGCATCGTAACCCAATCGCCGCGCCACCAGATACTTCCGCAAACCAGCCGCTAGAATCGCCGGCACCGGTCCCTGCTCTTGGTCGCATCGTTTCAAAGCCTCCTCGACGCGGTCGGTTTCCAGCATCTCTCGCACCTGCGTGCGAAGCTCCTCCGCCCGTGTGTTGAGCATCAGCAACGCGCGAAAACGCTCGATGATAACTCCCAACGCCAAAACGCCCAGCATCAGGATGGGCCACATGAACAAGCCGCCCGCCAACATGTACTTCATCGCACCGGTGTGCAGGATGTCGTACAGCAAACCGTGCTCATCGTCGGGAGATTCCTTTCCCGCAACCGATTCCCTTTGGGGGTCGATCGCCTCCGCGGCTGAACCGGTGGCGACCGCATCCCCATTGGCGGTCGCGGTCGACGGCGTCTCGCCGGCGGACTCATTCGTCGTTTGCATGTCCGCCTGAAACAACAAGATCATGCAAAGACACAAAACCATACACTTCATTGATAATCCGAATTCAATTGTCGTCGACGCTGTTTGCTTCAGCTTCGAACTGTTGCAACATTTCAGGTAATGCCAAGCGACCACGAGCATACTTCGCCGCTTCGCTGTCCGGGTGCTTCCAGCGACAATTGTTGTAGCTGATAAAAGCCTGTCGGTTATCATTCGCCATACGATAACTCTCCCCGCCCAAAAGAACGCGTCGGCGGCCAACTCGTCTTTGGGAAACGTTTCGACAAACTTGTCGAACGATTTGCCCGCGTCTGGATACTTCAAGGCCTTGTGGTAGCACTGTCCGATACGGAACGCCATCCGTGGGGCGTTGGCATGGGTTTCAAAACGCTCCAAGAACTTCTCACCGACCTGAGCCGCGATCTCGTAGTTCTCGTTCTTGTAAAAATGATCGGAAATGCGAATCATCACGTTGGGAATCAGCGGGCTTTTGGGATGTGTCGCCGCCAGCGTTACGTAAGCTTCCAATGCTTGATCAAATTCGCCCGATTGCTCGTAGCACTGCGCCAGCTTGTATTGCGCGTCCGGAGCCAAGGCGTGCTCGGAAAACTGCCGCAGGATGAGATCGTATGACTTGATGGCTTCGTCCCATTGTTCCAATTCCTGTGCAAACTGCCCAAGCAGGTAAGCGATGCGCGGGGCGTACTTTGGATCGGGATAGTCTTCCATCACCTCCCGCAGCACGCGTCGACCAGATTCCAAGTCGATCTTCTTTTCTTCTTCGCGTTGCAGTTCCTTGTGGCTTTTGAAAAGCTCGAAGTAGCTTTCGGCAATCCGAAAACGGGTCTCCACCGCGAGGGCTTCATCATCGAACGATTTGCTGAACGAAGTCAATCGACCATCGGTCCCAACGACCACCGGAAGCGTCAATTCCTGTTCAAGTTCTCCCGATTCCGTGCTGGCGGAAGGGTCCTTGAATTTCAGAAGCAAAGCGTCCCCGAAGTAGGTTTCAATCACTGGATCGGCTTTCGCGAAATTGTCGGGGACCGGCTTCTCAACAGCCCGCAATTGCATCGAACCCGTGAACTCACCGCTGTGCGACAACGTCTCCTCCAATTGAACGACTTCCTTTTCGCCCAACCGCGATGTGACTTCAACGGGAGCAAAGTCTCGCGCATCGGTGGTGTCGAAGTCAGGGTCGATCACCTTCAGAAACAACCGTTCCCCCACATGAACTTGTTCGATCGGCTTGAGATAATCGCGGTCGGTCGCGATCAACCTGCCGCTGGAAATCAAACGCCCTTCCGCACTGACCGTTTCGGATGTATCGGGTGGCCGACGCGAATCTTCGTATGTCGCCGTAACGATATCTCGACCGGTAAGGTTCAGAACTCTTGTCACCAAACTTCCCGATGATTCATCCGCATCCGAAGCGTCCGCCTCCTCTTCTCCCAATCGAACCGCACCAATCAAGTTTCGCGGCATCTCGGGTGACACAGAAACGATGGCTGGACTGAGTTTGCTTCCCAACTGCAGAATCACCTGCCCCAAGAACCGTCCCTCCGTCAAAGCAACACGTTCGGCGTCTTGTCCCGTGTAATCCATAAACCGCGCCGAAACATGACACTCGACATCCACGCTCGCGCCATCGGTTGTTTCCAATCGGACGATCACAACCGAACGGCTATCCTTCGCAGCATCCGGGTCGACGACTTCGACCGTCAATGGGGCTTCGAACGCCATGCCCGCAACCGCAGCGTCCTTCTTCTTCGGCAAGACAATGATCCTTGGCGGCTGCTTCGATTCGCCGCTTGGCTGAATCACACGTGTTTCCAGAAGGTGAATCGAAGCGCGACTCGGCTCGGGAACAAAGACGATCTCTTCTCGATCGACGGCGTGCCCGGGAAATGTATTGTGAGTGTCCGTATAGCGAATCGTGATGCGATCTCCAGGTTGGACCCGCAGACGATCCGGCATTTCATCGACCGAAGTGTCAATCTCGCAAGTGAAGACGCCACTGTTCTCGGCCGATTCGGTCGCGGCCAGTTCAACTTCAGGTTGATCATTGACTCGCACATGAAACGCAACCGTATCGCGTTGATCGGTGCGGTCCTCGTCGTAGTCGGTAATTTCGGCGACGATCCGCTCGCCCGGATCGATTCTTTTCAAGTCTTTCCGATCGGTGACCACCTGACCGCTTCGGGCTCTCGAAAAATCGTACGCGATCGCGCCGACATCGGCGTTGAAATAGGTTGCTTGCAGCTTTGCGGTATGCAACTGGCTGGCCATCGCATCGTTCAGCGTCAACTCATCGGTATACGTGGCCACAACGTTGTCGCCGCCGGCAATCTCCAACGTATCATTCGCGGCAAGCGCGAGCACATCTTCCGCTGTCGGAATATAAGCCTCCGGCGCATCGGGCCCGGCGACAAGAAAATCCCTGATGGCGAGCGAGTCGCCGAGATACTCGTGACAAACAAACTTTACATAGCGCAGTTTTTGAGGCTTGAACCGAAACTCCCAATCCGTCCCCTCTTGGATCCATGTGTCGTCCAAAGCGGCTTTCACAACGACCTTCTTTAAGTCCATCAACCCGCCACCGACAATTTCCCGCGGCGTGATCGTCAGCAACTGCTTGCCAGCCGACTCCACAATAACAGCTCCCGCACGCTGCATGCGAAAGTTCGACCAACCGCCGGTGTTCGTAACGATTCCCGTAAGCGTCTTTTCACCGAGCGTCACATCGTAACGTCCACCGTCCCCTTCGTGGGAAAGTTCGAGCCAAATCTCAAAAACGCCTGGTTCGGGCAGTTCGACCTCCCACTGTGCTTGATCGCCAACGTCTTTCCAATAGCCAAGTGCATCGACGCCATTCTGCTTATGGACAGCGAACTGCTCCGTCTTCTTTGTCAGCTTCGCCTGTCCGGCTTCGAGTTCCACCGACGCGACGACTGGAGATGCCTCTTCAACAGCGTTCGCCTTGGGTGCCGCCGACCGATCAAAATCAGCAGCGCGAAACGGCATGAGATCAACCCTTTCGCTCGTCAAGTTCGCGCGCATCAACAGCGCTTCAACAGGTTGCCGGCCTTGAGCGGAAGCGGCAAAGATCGCCAGATCGTGAAGTCCGGCCTCCAGCCATAAGTCGACGGATCGTCCCCCCGCCCCAACACTAAGTTCCAACCGGTCATCGATCCATAACGCCGTGCGCGTTCCACTCACCCGCATCCGGACGGCACCCGACTTGGGTTGCACGAACTTGCCATGCCAGATCACCGCAAAGGGTTGTTCGGAACCTTCCGACGCCTCGGATCGCACCCAACGCAACGACTCGACGGTCTGATCCTCGAGAACGGGCGTATTCTTTGAGAGCCGAACGACTTGATCCCAGTTGCTCAAGCCGGTGTGGTTGCCGGCAAAGACCCTGCCGCGCATGTCGCTGAACTCCAGTTCCAACGAAGCCACTGGATCGCGACGGGGATGCTCCGATAATCGAAACCAAAGTTGGCCATCCTGGCTCCCTTGCAGTTCACCTCGGACCGGGATGTTTGTCTCTTGTGGAAGCGTGGAAACACGAACACGATCGACGGTCCGCACATCCTTCATGTCGACCGCCAGCCATTTGGGAGTGGCTCCGTCCGGGCGGCTGATCCAATACGATTCCGGATCTCGATCAATGGCCATTAACGGGCTATGATCGATTCCCGTATCGCTGGCCAACGCACCAGCAGGCAGATCACCCGTATTCGCCGTCCCCTCAAAGATCCCCGAATGCGGCTCGGTTTCCATCAGTCGAATCTGAATTTGATCTCCACTGTCAGCCGTCAGCTTCGCGATCACCGAATCGCGCTGGTTCGATAAATCTTGATCGCCGTCCTTAACGCGCAGGTAGATCGGGTTGCCCGGCTTGATCTGATTCGCTGGTCGAACCTCGGAAACGCGTCGATCGCCATTTCGCTCCGCCCGTTCTCGCTCCAATGCTTGGCTGAACGTTTCCTCGGCGACATCTTCAATCCTGCTGCTGGCGATCTCAAACTTAGCGTCCGAAGCGATTCGTATTTCAACATCCGACAGCGGCACGTTCTTGAACTCGGACTTAAACGCTTCGGGATAATCGCATTTGACAATATCCT
The DNA here is from genome assembly GCA_041399105.1 of Pirellulaceae bacterium. Lineage (GTDB taxonomy): Bacteria > Planctomycetota > Planctomycetia > Pirellulales > Pirellulaceae > Rosistilla. The sequence goes on from JAWKTL010000045.1 coordinate 40,051, forward strand.
TGCCCGTTATTTGCAAGACGCGATCATTCCGTGTGGCCTCGCCCAGCCGTGTTTCCAAGTCCGCGCGAAACAGCCCTTTGCCCGCACCGGAACTTACCAAGTAGATCGTTTCCTCATCCCCTCCCGGAACCGTCGTCACTTGCACGGGGATACGATTGTGACCACGACTGATTCCCAAATCGCTGTCATGAACGACGATCGACAATGGCGATCCCGGTACATGACGCCGTTTGCTGGTGCGACCCAACCGTCCGACCGTCCGCAGCAAATTCAATTGATCGATATATCGTTCTTCGGCACCATAGACTTCGGCTAGGTTGAACAATGCCTGATTGGCCAGTTCCACGTTTGGAACGCGTTCCAGAACGTTGCGGAAAATGTCTCGCGCTTCATCCCGATCACCGCGTCGAAAAGCAAGAACACCCCTCAGAAACTCAGCCCGCACGACAACATCTCTTTCCGTCCGCTGCGCGAGCTTCTCGAAGACCAACGCCGCCTGATCGTAAACCTTCTGGGCAAGGAAGGTCTCCCCAATTCCAAACTCCGCCTCAATGCTTTGCGCGGTGCTCGGATAGCGATTGATGACGGTCGTGTACTCGGCTCGCGCCACATCGTAACGTTGAGCTTTGAAGAAATTCTTCGCCAACAGCAATTGCATTCGAGCTTTAATCTGCTGATCTTGCTGGGCATTCTCGCTGAACTGAATCAGCCAACCTCGCAGAATCTCTTCAACATATTCATGATCGGCGTCAGTCCCCCCGCCATCAAACGCTCGCAAACGAACTGCAGCAGGTCGGGAGGCAACTGATTTCGATTCTCTCGAAACAGCGCTTTGTTGGCCGAATACGTATCGAACGCCAAAGCCTCATCCCCCAAGCGATAGTACATCGCCGCTTGCAGCAAAGGGGCCAATGGGCTGGAGTCGTCGATCGTTAAACCGACGCCTCCCATCTGCGACAGTGCCTGCGTCACAAGTTCCCGAGCCCCCTTCTTACGGGACTCGTCGACGTTGGGAATATTCGCCAACATCCCGGTTCCTAGAACCACCGCCGACGTGTAGTCCTTCCTTCCCAACGCCGCCTGACAAAACGGCAACATGCGATCCCAGTCGTAGTATTCATTCCCCACCGCCCGCGTGGTTCGTTGCAGCGCAAGTTGATGCGGCGCGTTTATCAGCGGCGACGTCAGCATCCTCCAGAATCGCCAGCTCCGCAGCCGCGGCGGCAGCTGCACCGCCAAGTCGCGTATCGCTTGCAACACCTTGCGCTTTGACCCGTCGTCGAGTTCCTTGTTGCCAAGCGTTGCATCGACCCAACGGATGGTTTGCCAGATATCGAAATCCCCTTGTGAAAGGGACGTTCTCGGAGCCGCTGGCCAGCGATGGCCAGGATGTTCGCGAAGCTGTTCCAGTCGCCCGCTTTGAAATGCTCGTCGGCAATCCACTGTGCGTAACGTCCGAAGAAATCGGTTTCCTGTTTGAAGAAGTCCGTCGCAAATTCAATCCGTTGCCGTGGCTCCGTCAATCGCGAGAGCAAGCGACTTGCACTCTCGCGCTTCGTGAGACTGCGGAAACGCTTTCGCATACACCGTCCAGTGTTCAACGGCCTCCGTTTCCATGTTCAGTTTCAGCAGCATGTCACCGATTCCCGCAGCCGACTGAGCATCGCGACCGAACATCTGCTGAGCTTTATTCATCCAGGTCCAAATCTCTCGGGCAAGCTTTTGATCGTTGCCGCGTTCGGTCGCGATCAACAACCTCCGCCAGTGATCTCCGTACGAACTTTCAGGTGGAAACTTCAACCAGTGCTTTGCCGCCGGAAGCGAATCTTCCGCTTTGCCGAAGTCCGTCGCCGTTTGCAGCCAGTCCCAAGCGACCGACCGATCGAGCGGAAACTTTTCGGCAAACTGTTTGTAAACGTTGATCGTTTCGGATCGTTGGTTACCAGGTGCATAATGACGAAACCATTCGGCTTGCGTTTGCAACACGTAACGTGCGGCGGAGTCGTTTAACTGTTTGAACCATTCGGGTTGAAGCAACTTTGCTCGAATCGCCGCACCCGGAGCATGGCGATTGTTCTTTTGATCGACAAACAGGGTGAGCAACGGATCGGAATCCGCTTTCTTAAGTTCTTCTGTCGCCAAACTTACCCGCGATGCGAGATCCTTGTTTTGTCGAGCCCTTTGTATCCAGTTGCCTACCGAATCACGCAACTGAACAAAATGGGGATAGCTTTGCCGCGCGGACAATATCAATCGCAGATCATTCGCAAATTCTTTGTCATCATCACTGCCATGCAACAGCCAGTCCACGGCTGAAGTGGTGTGGTAATCGTCGCTGGGGGATTGCTGGATCAATTCCCGCACGACTTGTTTGGCTTTCGGCACGTCCTTCATGCGATCGCGATAGAGGTCCAATGCCAACACATGACGCAGGTAATACGCGTCCTCCTTGTTGGAACGGATCGCTTGACGAAGCTTGGCTTCCGTTTCAGCCAGCGCCGCCGGTTCCGTCTCGCTTTCGCGAACGTAAACTCTAGCGTTGTTGTTCGTTAACGGGTCCTCGCCCAGCAACATTGAAAGCAGTTGACGGCCTCGCGCCTTGTCGCCATTGGCGATATAGGACAACGCCAGATAGCTAACGCCATGATAGCGATCGCGCCGTTGCGGATACTTCTGTCCATACTCCCGCATTAATGGTTCAAGCTTCGTCGGCGGCGCACCAGCCAAGTGCGTCCTCATCAACACTTGATAATGTATCGCCTGGTCGTCGCGAATCTCGCGAGCCCGTTGATAACTTTCCGCGGCATTGGCATGCTGTCCCAAATTTGCATGATTCTCCGCGACGTGAATATGAAGCTGCCGCAACGCTTCACGATCCCCCACCAGTTGTTTCTGGATCAACTTGTTACCGACGGACGAGCTTTTTGCCCATTGACCGATTCGCCGATAGCTGTGAAACGCTTGCAGTCCAACCTGTTTGGCGAACTCGCCTCGAGGCAACTTGTCCAGCATCTCCTCGCCGAGTTGTCCCTCCTCCAGAAACGCGTCTTGATTGTTGGCTTGGTCAAACAACTGCATCGCCCGAGCCCCGAAAGTGCGGCCAATGGCGTTTGGGCCTTGTCGCGTCCAGACCGCGCGACAAGCTTCAGCCGCTTTCACCCGATCATCGAGCTGGCACAAGCTTTCGGCCAGGCGTATTTCCAGCTCCGCATTCTCAGCAGCGTTGGGGTAGCGCGCCAGAAACTGACGGATTGTCGACGCGAGTTCCTGATTGCGCGAAAGTGCTTCCTGGCCATCGATCAGTTTCAACATGATCGCTTGGTGACGCGGATCGTTCCCGTGCGAACTGACGAACAGTTGGCTGGCCCGAACCAGTCCAAACAACCGACCATCGCCATAGTACAGATCCACCAACTGAACGAGCACTTCCCCAGCTTCGGGAGACGCATCTCTGTATTTGCCTAACTCCGCCTCAAGGGCGGCGGCCTGCTGTTCAATGCGATCCACGGAATCCGCAGCCGATGTTTGCGCAAGACCTTTCGTGGAAAAGGCCATCCATCCGATCAACGGCAAGATAAAACAGACGAGTGTTCTCATCAGCCCTTTCCTCCCGCGAGCGCTTCGGCAATCTTTTTGGCATCGACGGCCAAGGGACTTTCGGGAAACTCACTTAACAATTGCTCAAACCGTTGCTTGGCTTCGGTTCTGCGGTCCATGCGAAACAGGCAACGGCCGTAGTTGAATAAAATAACGTCCAAGAATTTCGCATCGGGCTGGTTGTTCAAAACCGCCTCGAACGTGTCGATCGCGCGAGCGTAATCCTTCTGCGTGTAATAAAAATTCGCCATCTTGGCGACGGCTTCCCCCACACGCCCGCTGTCGGGAAATTGGTCGTAAACACGCTTGAATTCCTGGAAGGCTCGGTCTCGCAACGGCCCCGCCGCGGCATCCGCTGCCTGTTCGGCCATCGACTCGTAGCACTCAGCCAGTCCGAATTGAGCTTCACCACGCAATTGGCTTGTCTCCATCGCAACCAATCGACCGAAAATGCCGATAGCCCGCTGAAGCTCTCCCTGTTTGCGAGCGACTTCCGCCAATTGCAACAGGGCGTCGTCGACGAATCCGCTGTTGGGATATTCGCGTTGCAATCGCTCGCACATCGCGGCAGCCAGGTTCAACTGATCCATCGAAAAATAGATATTCCACAACTGAACATACAACTGCTCCAGACTAGCCCCTCGCAACCGACGGGCTTCGTCGGCGACATCTTCGCAGGTCGCCAAAGCTTGCTGATACTTCTCGTTCGCCTTCGCCTTCAAGCCGAACTCTTTGTAGCGATTCCCGATCTGTGTCAATGCATCAGCCGTTCGCAATTGAGTTTGCGTCTTCAATTCCGCGTCCGAGATTTCGGTTCTCGTCACTCGGACGCCACCGATATTTCCTTCCAAACATCGCGCTGTTGCTTGAACCTGTCGCACGCCATCGCGCAAGTGCTGTTCATCGAGATAAACCAATCGTACTTCGTCATTCGGCATCGCTTGCAACACGCCGTCTCCTTCAATGACCTCCTCCGACTTTGTCACGAGGACCGACGCATGAAAGATTCCCGTATGAATCGTCCCATCCTCTTTTTGAACCTCCTCCGTCGGATTCGCCCGCAATTCGCGAGCAACCGATTCCACCAACGTCACCTTGGCGACATCAATCAACCGCCAGCGATCGACTTCACGCAATTGATCGCTGTCCGACGCCCCCGCGTCGGCTGCATCGGACGACTCACCGCCTGTCGAAGCGGCTTGCGAGATCGCCTCCGCCTCCAGCTCTTCTTCCGACTTCAGGCGGTAGAGCTGTGCTTCCGCTTGAATGGAGTCGGCGGCATCCGATAAATCTCCATCCGCATCGATGACACGGACGTTTGTCTCTTTGTCGAGCACGACACCGCTGAGCACTTCCGCGAACGCGCCGTCGGTGATTGCGGCCATGGCGGTCCCAACCACCTGTACCTTCCGCGGAACAGGCCGATCCGTTTTTCGATCAGCCGTGTGCGCATCGGTGTACGTCACTTCCACCTGCTCACCACCACGCACTTCCAGATATCCATTACCGGGAACGGGAGTTCCCAATCGCGTCGGGATCGAGCCGAAGACCATGCGTACATTTCGACCAACCGGATAGCAATCCAGTCGCTCTTCGTCGCCGCCTTCGGTTTTGCAAAGCACGACCACTTTCTCGTTTGGTTCCAACACCGCCAAATCGGCATCTTCGACGCGAACGAACAGCCGTTTCCCCGCCTCCAACCGCTCTCCCGCAGCCGAATCATCCGCCAGCGTCGTCCCAACCTTCTCTAGCGAACTGATCGCACGACTGTAGTGACCGAGCTGAAAATGTCCCAGCCCGATGTAGTAATAGGCTTCGTTGACTTCGGGGCTGACGGGAAACTGCTCGATCACGTCGCGTAGGATTTGGAAGCATTTGCCGTAATTCCGCAAATGGTAATAGCAAACGCCCAGCTTCAGTGTCGCCGTGGCGCGTTGCTCCTCCGCTTTGTTGTCTTCGATCGCGGCGGCTTCAAAATGGACACGCGCGCGGTCGTAAGCCTTCTCTTTGCTCAAATAGAACTCACCTAAACGCATCTGCGCGTCGAAGCGGTAACGACTGCGTGGATACCGTTCGATGACCGATTTCCAAATCTCGATCGCTTTCCCGGATTCATCGCTATCGAGTCGAGCGTCACCCGCCTCGAGCAGCTTTCTCGCCGCGCGATCTTCGACGATCGATCCCCGCATCGACGGAGGTTCCGAACGCGATGGAGGCGTTGATTCTTGGCCGTGAACGTTACTTAAGAGACACAAAAAAAGGAGGGGAGCAATCAAACGCATGATTGTGGAAGCCTTCGAGCAGAAGCAATGATTCGCCGGTCCCTCACGCAAACAATTCGGATATCGACACACCTTCATCGACCAACTTCAGCGGTCGCTCTAAAGGAGTCATCACCTCCTTCTCGTGGTCGATTCCCAATGCGTGACAGATACTGGCATGAAGATCAGGCACATTCACCGGGCGGTCCTTTGGATAGGCACCGTCTTCGTCGGATGAACCGATAACCTGTCCTCCCTTCACACCGCCACCGGCCATGAAGCAACTGAAGACGCTGGCCCAGTGATCGCGTCCACCATCTTTATTGACGTTCGGTGTCCGCCCAAACTCGCTGAGCATGACGACCAACGTCTTTTCCAACATGCCGGAGTCGGCCAGATCCTCGATCAAAGCGGCAAGAGCAGGGTCCATCACTTCCCCATGATCTCGCAGCGCGTCGAAGTTATTCGCATGTGTATCGAAACCACCTCGGTTGACTTGCACGAAACGAACGCCTTTCTCCACCAGACGCTTCGCCAACAGCGCGCCGCGACCAAATGGAGTGTTGCCGTAACGCTGCATCGTTTGGGTCGGCACCCCGCTGAACTCAAATGCGTCCAAAGCCGGACTTCGCATCAGTCGGACGGCGTCATCGATCGACGTCTCCGTCGCCTTCAATCGCGAGTCGGTACTCTTACCCGATAGACGTTGGTTGAATCGCGACAACGCCTCCAATCGTTTGTTACCTCGCAGTTCCCCAATCCCCTCCGGAAAAGCAAGGTACGGATCGCGGTCTCCCGGATTGGCGACAAAATAAGCTTCGCAGCGCTGCCCCAAGTAACCCGCCTTCGGTGCTTGACCACTGATGGAAATGTAGGCGGGAAGATCGCCCAGATTCGGCAGTTCATGCGTCACGACCGATCCGATTCCCGGATGCACGAGATTCGGAAACGGCAAGAAGCTCGTCTGCAATTGATGCGTCGCGCGACCATGATCCCCCTGCGTTCCCGCAATGGATCGAATCAACGCGGCGTGATGCATTTGCTTGGACAGCAAGGGAAAGATCTCAGATATCTCGACTCCCGCAGCGCTCGTTTTGATCGGACGGAACTCTCCCGCCGTCGGACGCCCCGGCTTCGGATCCCAGGTGTCGATGTGGGTCATACCGCCGCCATTCCAGAACAAGATCACATGCTCGGCTTTTGCCTGATGATCCTTCCCCGCCGCAGCCAGCAGATGATTCACGTTCATTCCCAGCAACGTGGCCGCCCCACCACGCAACATCATCGCGCGACGCGATAAATGATATCCCGCACAGCCGGTTTTCATCTGAAGCACTCCTTGTAATTAAGGCAAGAAACGAAACTCATGACAGTTCAACAAAACCCAACGCAAATCGGCCATGCCGATCAGCGGACTTTCGGCTTCGGCAAGCATCTCCTTCGCCTCAGCCAACTCGGTAACGCTTGGTCGACGCGTTAGGATCTCCAAGTAAGCCAACTTCACTGCGGAATCGAAATCGACGGAAGCACCTGTCAGCAACCGATACATCGGTTCCAGGTCGCCAACGCGCGAAGCCTCATTGGTGATTCGCCCGTTGAGCATCATTAACGCCTGACGCATCGAAGCGGTATCGTCACGCAAGTCCCCAAGTTCCGTCCGATTCGGCTGTCCGAAGATTCTCAAGAAATGACCATCGGGCGCGGGGGACTGCATGCGCAACGAAGAACTGAAGGACGGATTGTCGTCGATCACACGCGCGACTTTCGTTTCCTCGTACTCCATCGACGAACGCCTTGCATTCCGCATCGCCATCAACCGCTGCGCCTCGATCTCCTCCTTGGACATCGCTTTCATATTGTCCAACGCCACGGCTTCGTCATCTCCCTCCTGTTCTTTCAAGAGGGCCGCAAAGTCTAATTCGATCGCGGCTTCCAATCCGTAACCCCCGCCTCCCGACATCCCTTGCGACATCATCGCGTTGGTTCCCGTCATGGCGACGTCAGTTGCGGCGTCGCCGCCGACGTTCCCCTTCGAATCCTCCGCTCCCGCCTTCGGCACACGCACGGTTTCGTAAATCGTACGCTCATTTCGACCGGGGCTGTGCTTGACTTCGAAGAGATGGCCCGCCGTGACGATGCTGTCGTACAACGATTCAGCGATCATCCGACGCACGGGCGTTGCAAACAAATACTCCTCCATTTGCAGACGCCTCGGCTCCTCGATATCGACCGGAGCATGCGCTCGTTGATAGGCATCGCTGGTAACGATCAACTTGACCAGCCCCCGCAGATCGTAATCGCCAGCGACAAATTCCGTCGCCAAGTAATCGAGCGCCGGACCGAGCATCGCCGGGGATTGTCCTCGCGAAAATCATCGACCGGCTCCACAAACCCACGCCCGATCAAGGTTTTCCAAACGCGATTAACAAGCGCGCGGGAAAACAGCCCATTCTTCGGATCGGTCACGTAATCGGCCAACTGTTCCCGCAATTCACTGGGCTGATAAAGCCCCTTTTGAATATCGACTCGGCGAATATCTTTCTTCGCGTCGGCCAACGCCATTTCCGTTCTCAATCGACCGCTCGCCGCCTTCTCCGCCTTGTCGGAGGCAGCGTCCAACAAGTCGTCCAATGATGGACCACGATCGATCGCCTCGGCCGGAACCGCGTTCTGAGTTCGCAATTCTCGCAACCGAGCGACATAATCCGTCTTGCCGCCAATACCTTCCAGAGGAAACGGGAACCTTGCTGGGATCACGTCCCTTTCGTCTGCCGCCGCTTCGTCCTCGGGGGGCCAGAGAATGACCGACTTCGAATCCTCGGTGGCATAGACGACGTTCGTTAACCGACTTTCATAACGACGCGTTCTGCCGTAGAACGCCGCCAAGTCGTAGAAGTCTCGACGTGTCCAATGATCAAAGGGATGGTCGTGACACTGAGCGCACCCCATTCGGACTCCCATGAAGACTTGCGACGTCACACTGGCCATCACCAGAGGATCGGCATCGTCTCCCAAAATAAAGCCCGCTTCGGGGACCTTTCCTGCTTTGCCGTTGGTCGCGATTAACTTACGACACATTTGATCGTATGGCATTTTCGTCTTAACCGCATGATGAACCCATGCGAACAACGCCGCTCCCCCTGTTGCTTGAGACCGCAGCCGAAGCATGTCGGCGTAAAAGAGCGTCCAACGATCGGCGAATCGTTCGTCGGAAAGTAACTGATCAACCAATGCGTCGCGACGCGTGGCCGAAGGCTGTTTGGCGAACGTCATCACCTCCGCTTCGGTCGGAATGCGTCCGATAAGATCGACATAGACCCTTCTTAAAAAAACTCCGTCATGAACAACGGGCATCGACGGAAGACTCACGCCGGCCTTTTGCTGTTCCGCCGCAATGATCCGATCAAGTGGATTCGCCGCCGACAACGCGGATGCAAAACATCCCAAAAGCAACGAAGCGAGAACGACATAGAATGTTCGGCGGTTTGCCATGTTCACTGTCCTCACACAAGGGGGGATTGAACCATCGCGTTGGCGAAAGTGACGGGATTCGCTTTCTTTGGATGCGAATACACCATCTCGGACAACGCAAGGTAAACGGGGGGACCAAGGACGATTCAAACGCTTGATTCAAAGCACCTTAATATAAGTCTATTGGTTCAATCAGCCATTAAGCGCTAGCTCGCGATTCCGAAGAACGGGATGCGAACGCGTTCGGGCTGATTTCGTTTGGTTAATGACTTATGCCGAGGTCCTTGCATCAATGATGTTCGCGTTTGATGTTATGTTGCGTTCGTGTTATTCAGTCGATCTTGCGACGTAGTCGCTCTATGGTATTCCCTCGGAAATGACGTGTCAACGAGTTTCTAGGCGAGCGGCAGGAAAAAGTTACCTTCTGCCCCCTCTCCCCTTTTTTAAGGGGAGAGGGCGGGTGAGGGGTTAAACTCTTGGTAAGTTTTTTCCTGCCGCTCGCCTTAACGTTTTTCTTAGCACCGGCTGGCAACGAATCGACTTGCCTTCATTTCAGTCGTCGCTTCATAGCCCGAAGTGTTTCGCCAACCGAGCCGAATGGGACTCGACGACCGCTGGTTGCTCCCGAGCGACATTCTTGGTTTCGTGCCGGTCATGGACATGATCATAAAGCTCGCGGGCGAGGACATCTCCGCCGTCGATCGCTCGCCATTCCGTATACCGCCAGTTGTCGGTGCGAACGGAATACCCATGCGCTTCCACCGACTGCGTGGCCCATAGAACGGTTGCGGGTGCTGTGTGAAGCTGCTTCTTTTACAGCCACCGCGGGATCAGACAGCACGGGGGACAGGTCGCTCCCCTCCAAACGTTGATTTAAAGATTCCGTGGCCATGGATGAGGTGATTCGCTTCATATCACCCGAAGGCTTCGTTTCAGACGGCGAACGGTAAGAAGATTTGTCGATCCCCGCCAATGCGGCCAATGTCGGATAGAGATCGACCAACTCAACCAGCGAGACGGTCGACTTGCCGTGCCCTGATTGACGGCCAGGATCTGCGATTATCAGTGGCACTCGGGCATCGAGTTCAAAATTGCTCGTCTTTCCCCAGAGGGCATGCTCGCCGATGTGAAATCCATGATCGGACGTAAACACGACGATCGTATTGGAGGCATGTCCTCCTGACTCCAACGCGTCGAGAATCTTACCGATCTGTGCATCCATGAAACTGATCGACGCATAATAACCATGTCGATAGTGACGGATCTCTTCGGGCGTGAAATCACCTTCTTTGGTGACGCCGTCATATCCGCGAATCTCACGCGAAGCGTGCAGCGCGATGTCGGGAGCATCCGTCGGTCGCTGTGCAGGCAAGGGCACCGCGATATCCCGGGGATCATAAAGTTCCCAATATTTCTTCGGTGCGACAAACGGCAGGTGCGGTCGCCAGAAACCGACAGCTAGGAAGAATGGTTGTCCGTCGGCGGGATGTTCGCGCAGCATCGCCGACGCTAGATTCGCGATCTGGCCGTCGCGATATGCGGTATCAGGCACATCCATCGCCTCCGTGACGGGAGCCTTCACGGCATCGAACCGCCGAAGCGATGGCGGCGTATTCATCGTAACCGTATCGGCGGCGTGCGTTCCCTTGTGAAGGACTTCGTCGATCGACCACGATCTGCGGTCCTGAGTGTCCCCCATGTTGTGAAACATCTTTCCAATGTTCTGACAGAAGTAACCGTGGTTCTTGAAATGCTGCGGAAGGGTGATGAGTGTTGATCCACCCAAAGCCGATTCGCGAAACCACTTTCGCAAATCATCGACCTGAACGGTGCTGGGCCGCAGACCTGTCAGGAAAGATGATCGTGAAGGATTGCAAACCGCCTGCTGACAGTACGCTCGCTCGAACACCAGTCCTCGCGCGGCAAGCCGCTGCAAGTTGGGTGTCACGGCGACGGCATCGCCATACGGGCTGATCGCGCAGTTCAAATCGTCGGCCACGATCAACAGCACATTGGGATGCGCATCAACCTTGGAATGCAACACGATCCAGACGGCAACCGTCAAAATCAACGAATGAAAGAGACGGCAAAGTTTCGGACGTGAGATCACTTTTCACACTCGGGACGAATCAAAATTTGGAAGCGGATGTCGGCTGTATTGTACTACGCCGGCTGTTGCATGAAAGCTTCGTTGGTTGCGTCAAACACCGTATGCGATCGACTGTTTGCTTTGACGACAAAGGTCGATTGTGGTGTTTCGGTGAAATTGGGCGGTCGATCGTTTAAGCAGACGCCACAGTGAGGCTGACTTGCGGTATGCTATTTCGCTGCACTTTCAGTTCAACCAACCTCAAAGCCGAGAAACAAATCAATGGACGCTCGCGACGTAATCAAACAGACCTACACAACCAGCGCAATGATCCTGCGGACGTATGTGAGTGATTTATCCGATGCGGAGTTGCTGCAACGACCGGGGCCGGGATGCAATCATGCGGCTTGGCAGATGGGGCATCTGATCGCATCGGAGGTCCAATTGCTGGAATCGATCTGCCCGGGACACGCCGTGGAATTACCCCGGGGTTTGCCGAACAACACGACAAAGAGAATGCGACCTGCGATGATGCCGACAAGTTTTGCGACAAGGAAACGTATATGAACCTGTTCAGCCAGGTGGAAGCCGCGACATTTAAGGCGCTCGACACGCAAAGCGATTCAGACCTGGATAAGCCCAGTCCCGAGTTCCTCCGCAACATGTTTCCGACGGTCGGATCGATCTTTGTTCTGCTCGCCACGCACCAGTTGATGCATGCTGGTCAACTCGTCCCGGTAAGACGCGCATTGCAGAAACCGGTGCTGATTTAATCGGCGTCGGCGAGAGCGCTGATATGACCGATGGGAAGGTCCGCCGATTTCTTTTGCCTTTCACAGCGATAGCATCATGGGAAGTTTTAGCTACACTGATTGCTGATTATAAGTCGCGTGGTCAGAAATGAGGTGATTCGCTTCATTTGACGCAAAGGCATCATTCCGGACCACGCACGGTATAAGCGGTACAGCCTCACCTCAAAAGGAATCCATCATGTCTGTTGTACGTCTGTTGGGCAGCGTTTGTTTGCTGCTGTCGATCTCCCTTCAAGCCGGTGCCGAAGATGCGAAGTGGAAATCGCTGTTCGACGGCAAAACGATGGACGGATGGGAGAGAATCGGCAACGAAGAAAGCGTTTGGAAGGTTGTTGATGGCTCGCTGTCCGGCTCTGGACCGGCCTCGATGCTGGTCAATACATCAGGCCCTTACAAAAATTTTCGCTATCGAGCCGAAGTCAAGATCAGCGACGGCGGCAATTCGGGCATGTACTTCCGCACGACCCGTAAGCCGGGCTTTACCGACGGCTACGAGGCGCAGATCGACAGCACCCATACCGATCCCATTCGAACCGGCTCGCTATACGGCATGTGCCATGTCTATAAGCAACATGTTCCCCCCGATACGTGGTTCACTTACGAAATCGAAGTGCGCGACGATGTTTGGCGTGGTCGTGAAATGACGCGCATCAAAATTACGATCGATGGCAACGAACTGTACGAGTACCTCGATTTCGACAAGACATTCAAGGAAGGACATTTTGCGTTTCAGCATCACGACCCAGGCAGCATCGTGCATATTCGCAAAGTCGAGGTCATGCCTCTGCCGTAACGACATTGGCGAAGCAAGCCAACGCGGGTTGCTTGTTTCATCGTTCGAACCATCCATTCATCAGCTTCTTTGGAACTTCCCACCATGCGCTCCCTTGGATCAATGATTTTGCTCGCCTTCTTATCGGCGAGTTCTTTCGCTCAAGAAATCGGTTTCGTCGATCTTTTCAACGGAAAGAACCTGGATGGTTGGACGCAGCGCAATGGAACGGCGACCTATCGGGTCGAGGACGACGCGATTGTCGGTAAGACGAATGAAGGAGCCCCAATTCCTTTCTTTGTACCGATACGTTGTATGGCGATTTTGAATTGCACTTTGACGTGAAAGTCGATTCTCGGTTGAACTCCGGCGTTCAAATTCGATCTCAATCGCAGGGCGGAACACCGGACGGACGGGTCAACGGACCGCAAGTGGAAATATCGCTGGACAAGATGGCGGGCTACATCTACGGCGAATCGGCTGGTGGCTGGATGACTCCGGACGCCGATCGCAAACCCCATGATCACTTTGTCGACGGACAATGGAATTCCTATCGCGTCGTCGCCTTCGGAAATCTGATTCAGACTTGGATCAACGGACATCAAATTTCCAATCTGACCCATGACGAACGCTACCAGTCGCACCCGAAAGTTTCATCGGCCTACAGGTGCATGGCATTGCCGCCGGGCAGGGTCCGTTCGAGGTTCGTTGGCGAAATCTGAAGCTGCGCGATCTTTCAAACTTCAAGTCGCTTTACAACGGGAAGGACCTGTCCGGTTGGAAAACAACGGGAAACTGGATTCCACAGGATGATGGATCGCTTTTAATTCAACCGCGAGACGGTGAAAAAGGCTGGACACGCTACGATGCGTATCTGTTTTCCGAAAAGAAGTACAAGGATTTTGTCGCCGATTTTGAATACGCGTACCCGCCCGGCGGCAACAGTGGGTTCTACTTTCGCGTTGGTGATTTGAACGATCCAGTCGGCAAGGGGATCGAAGCTCAGATCCTCGATTCGTCAAAGAAGGAAGGAGCACTGACATCGCACGACCACGGTGGGATTGTCGGAACCAGCGCGGCGGCGACGAAGAACATGTCGCAACCCCCCGGTCAATGGAATCGGATGGTGGTGACATGCGTCGGATCAATGTGTCGGGTGGAACTCAACGGCGAGCAAGTCGTTGATGTCGACTTGAGTCAGACGCCGATGAAGAACCGTCCGATGGAGGGCTACATCGGATTTCAAGATCACGGCCAACCCAACGACATCAAGTTTCGCAACATTCGCATTCGCGATTTGTCCGCGGAATAATCGATCCGCCAAATGGAGAAAGGAGCACTTCCATGCGACCAATCGTTCAAATTTCATTGGATCTGACCAACATTGACGAAGCGTTGCAAACCGCGGCGCTCGCCATGCGTGCCGGCGTCGATTGGTTGGAAGCGGGCACGCCGCTGATTCTGGCCGAAGGTCTGCATGGCGTGCGCGCTTTGCGGGAAGCGTTTCCCCAGACACCAATTGTCGCGGACTTGAAGACGATGGATGGCGGTTATCTGGAAGCTGAGATGATGGCCAAGGCGGGAGCGACCCACGTTGTCGTCATGGCTCGAGCCCACGAAGAGACCATTCGCTGTGTCGTCAAGGCGGGAAAGGACTTCGGTTGCCAGGTGATGGGGGACAATATGGTTTGCGACGACATGGTCGCCGGCGCGAAGTTCCTCGAAGACCTTGGCTGCGATTTCGTGATCCATCACATTGGTTATGACGAACGACGTGGGATCGCCGCCCGAGGTGATCGCATGCCCAGTCCCTTGGATCACTTGCGAGAGGTCGTCAAGGCGGTCAAAATTCCGGTGCAAGCCGTCGGCGGACTATCGCTGGAGCAAGCAATCGCCTGTCCGAAATATGGGGCGCCGTTGGTGGTGCTGGGGGCTCCTTTAACGATTGACGCTGATGCCTTTAAGACCGCCGATGGAGATCTGGAAGGCTCGCTGCGAATGATCTGCGAGGCGGTCCACGCTCAAACGGTCGCCGATTGATGCTTGTCCAGGGTGGTGAGATCTTCGACCACCGTTGCAAGAGATGCAGTGCGTGGTCTGGAATGATGCTTTTGCATTTAATGAAGCGAATCGCCTCTTTTTCGGCCACGCGACGTATTATTGGGGCCTTCATGGTGATCGGTCCCATCGGTTCTTCGCTCGATCCAGGAACACATACATGAAATCAGCCGCTGTTGTCAATTTTGCTCCCGAACCAGGCAGCGTGGAAGTTCGCGAAATCGATCGACCGACAATCGGTGTCGACGATGTCTTGTTGGAAGTTGCCAACGTCGGAGTCTGCGGCAGCGACCTGCATCAATGGACGGCCGACCACTCCTGGCCGGTCAACTATCCTGTCGTGCTCGGCCATGAGTTTGGTGGCCATATCGTCGAAACCGGTTCGGCGGTCGAAGGCTGGAAGGAAGGTGATCGTGTTGTCAGCGAAACGGCGGCCATCATCGATCAGCAAAACCCCATGTCGCGACGCGGACTTTATAATCTTGATCCGACACGCAAAGGCTTCGGTTACGGCGTGGATGGCGCGATGACACGGTTCGTCCGCGTCCCATCGCGAATTCTGCATCGCGTTCCCGATACGTTGCCGTTCGAGCGCGCCTGTTTAACGGAACCTTGCTGCGTCGCGTTCAATGCCGTCGTCCGCAACGCGCGGATTGAACCGGGAGATCGTGTTGTTGTCCTCGGCCCCGGAACCATCGGCATCCTCTGTGCCGCAATGGCTCGGCTGTGTGGTGCCGAGGTTGCGCTTGTTGGCCTGGAATCGGATCGACAGCGACTCGCGATCGCCGAAAAGCATTACGGTTGCACGGGCATCGTAGGCGATGCCGCCTCCTGGGCCAGGCAACGCGATGGTCTGGGTTGCGATGGCGTGATCGACGCTGCTGGGGCGAGCGCGACACTGAAAATCGCCATCGATATCGTTCGGCCCGCGGGATGGATCAGCAAAGTCGGCTGGGGACCTCAGCCCTTGGGGTTTAATCTCGATCCCCTCGTGCAGAAGAACGTGACACTGCAAGGGAGCTTCAGCCACAATTGGCCGATCTGGGAACGCGTGTTGGCGCTGTTGACAAGCGGACAACTCGACGTGCAACCGATTATCGGTGGCGTTTGGCCGATCGATCAGTGGCACGAAGCCTTTGAGAAGATGCACAAGGGGGAAGTCGTCAAATCCGTTTTGAAGCCGATCTGAGTGATTCCCCGACGGCGGAATGTAGAATGAACCTTCCCACGATTTAGAAACAGGATGAGCAACCCGATGCCACAACTTGCCGCATTTCCAAAGGCCTACATGCAAGCCCTTTGCAAGGATGGTTCAATGAAACTTGCCGAGTGGTTTGAACTGGCCGCGACCCTCGATGTTGATGGGCTCGAATTTTACGCCGGCTTTCTCGAAATGTCCGACAAAGCGAACTGGCCCGTCTTTCGTCAACAGGTCGAAGCCCTCGGCATGACGATCCCGATGCTTTGTTGCTCGCCCGATTTCACGCATCCCGATCCGAAATTTCGCGCGGCGGAGATCGCCAAGCAAAAGGAATGGATCGAGATGACGCATGCCTTGGGGGGAAACTTTTGTCGCGTGCTGAGCGGACAACGACGCCCCGAACTTTCGATCGACGAGGGGGTGAAACTCGCCGCCGACAGCATTCATGCCTGCCTCCCGTTTGCACAAGAACGGGAGATCACTCTGATTCTGGAGAATCATTACAAGGACGATTTTTGGGAGTATCCTGAATTCGCGCAAGCGATGGATGTGTTCTGCAAACTGGTCGACGCCATCGAACATCCTAACTTTGGTGTGAACTACGATCCCAGCAATGCTTTCCTGGCGGGGGACGATCCAATTGAATTGCTGAAACGCGTTTCGCACCGAGTGGTGACGATGCACGCCAGCGACCGCTATCTCGTCGAAGGGACCCTCGAAGATTTAAGGCGAGAAGAAGGCGGTTCGCTCGGCTATGCCAAGCGACTGCGTCATGGTGAAATCGGCAAAGGACTGAATGACTACGACGCCATCTTCAGCGAACTGAAAAGCAAAGGGTTCAATAGCTGGATCAGTATCGAAGATGGCGTCGAAGGAATCGATCAACTGCGTCGGAGCGCCGACTTTCTGCGAGCAAAGATTGCTCAACACTGGC
Organism: Pirellulaceae bacterium; assembly: GCA_041399105.1. Classification (GTDB taxonomy): domain Bacteria; phylum Planctomycetota; class Planctomycetia; order Pirellulales; family Pirellulaceae; genus Rosistilla. Next base: position 57,246 of record JAWKTL010000045.1, read on the forward strand.
CGTCGAAATATACGTCGCGTGGTCGGAAATGAGGTGATTCGCTTCGTTTAACGCGACGGCATCATTTCGGACCACGCACGGTAAAACGCCATGGGAGTGTAAGCCATCCGGTCGGCGGCGATTTGTTCGGAACAAGTCCCTAATTTGCTGGAACCGCCTGAGGATCGGCTGCATCCGAATCAGCGTTGTCGCTGCTCGGATCACTCGCATCGGCTGGCTCGCTTGCTTGTTCCGCGTCGGCCTGCTCAACGGGCTGTTCCGCTTCGCCAGTTTCCGCTTTGGGGATCAAAATGATCTTGTCCCCTTCGATCGAAATGCTTTCCAGTCGTTTGATGACCTTCGACGCTTCAGGGTTCTTGTTGAACTCCTTGGCTAGGTTTTCCGCTCCCATCTGATCGATGAACTCTTGCGGGACAGGTTCCCCCTTCACCGAAGCACTCTTTAAATTGACGAACAAGTTATCGTTGACGATGGAAGCTTCAAACGACGCGGACGCATTGAGATACCGATTCGCAATTGGAATGCTGACATCCCCGGTGATTTGACCATCGTTGATTTTAACGAACACTTTCCCGCGAACATCTTCGTCGCGCGCGATCATCGCGTTGATTTCATCCGCCGTCAAAATCAGGGGTTCCACGGTGGCACCCGATTCAAGTTTGTTCTTGAAGCCATCAACGCGTCCTTCAAGTTCCTGAAGTTCCGCTTCTTCGAGTTCGACAACGGGCAGTTCCTGCGGCGTGGCCGACGTGTATTTCTGAAATTGACCCATCGCATACCAGTAGACACCTCCGCTGCACACCAAGATCAACACGATCAACACCACGGAGGCGAGGCACCCGTAAAAGAAGCAGCCTTTGCCGGACTTTTGTACAGGGATGGCGTTGGGATCTTGGGGTTCGTAAGCGGCGTTGCTCATGGATTGGTCCTGGTGGGAAAGGTCGGGCTTTTAATTGAATGCAAGGATCGGTTCTCGTCATTCGTATTCTAGCGAATCATCTTGGACAGCAAATGCGGTTCCGGTTCGGAAAATTGCTCAATCGTTATTCTTTAAATCCCGCCGAATCGCGTAACATCGGGTCTCCAAGAGGCTCTGTCGATCACAGGCGGTATCAAATGCCGCGTTTATGCGTCGCGTGGCCACGGTATAACGTCAAACGCGCTCATTATTGATATAGATTTATGATACCTTTTACGCTTGGGAGGCAGTCGATTCAAATGCTTGCTTACTCCAAACCGCTATCCTTATTACTGGTGTTGACGATCATGACGCATCCGATGACAGGCAACGCAGACGAACCGTTGTATGGCGGCGATCCGATCGCGGCCAACCTCAAGCTTCCGACATTGGGAGGGGTTCAATTCTGGACCGATCTGCGATGGTGGCACGGCTGGCGAATCCAGCGCAACGAATTGAACAGCCGGTGTCGCGTTCTGTCGCCATCGCACGTCCGATATTTCTCAGGATCGCGCGAAGCCTGTGAAGCGAAATTCGCCTCGATCATTGCCGAACAGACGTGGCCCGAACCACCGCAACGTGTTGTTATCTGCATGCATGGACTGATGCGAACGCATCGATCTTTTGGATCCTTGGCCAAGCGAATCGATAACGAAACCTCGGCGACCTCCATCCTGTTCGGTTATTCCAGCACCCGGGCTCCCGTCCATTCGCACGCTCAGGCACTTCGCGGTTTGATTGAAGGATTGCCGGGCAACCCGGAAATCGATTTGGTCGGACACAGCATGGGAAACATCGTCGCTCGGCATGCCATCGCCGATTGGCAAACCACTGGTGATCCGACCGGGGCGCTCGATCGCCTGAATCGTTTCGTCATGCAAGGGCCGCCCAATCAGGGAGCGCAGATTGCGAAACGTCTGCAAGCGATGAATCTGTTTGAGATGATCACCGGACACAGCGGCCTGCAACTTGGCGTTTCCTGGGATGAACTGCAACAGCGATTGGCCACGCCGCCATGCGAATTCGGAATCATCGCCGGCTCGTTCGATACCGGCCCAATTCGCAACCCTTTGGTCGATGGGGCGAGCGACCTGATCGTCAGTGTCGAGGAAGCCAAATTGTCCGGCGCGTCCGACTTTCTCATTTTGCCCGTCGCGCATTCGATCATGATGAACGACGCGCGTGTCCAGGATGCAACCC
>JAWKTL010000046.1:0-59134 GCA_041399105.1 Pirellulaceae bacterium
GCGTAAAATGGCTTTCGGTCGCTTATACCGTGCGTGGTCTGGAATGATGCCTTTGCGTTTAATGAAGCGAATCACCTCATTTTCGGCCACGCGACGTATAACCGCTTCGGTTGCGGGCCGATTTTCGCTATATTCGCCACACGGCGTTCTCGCTCTGCGCGGTCAAATCAGTCTGGTTCGGGTGATGTGACGGTGGCATGGCAAGAATCCGGCGATTTCTGGCTTCGGTTCGATGATGGTTTAAATGAGTGCCCCCTATGCCTGGTACGGTATGCCGCGGTGTTCGCGGCGCAACGACAGTCGATGAGAACTCCAAAGAGCAGATCTTGTTGGCAACGCGACAAATGTTGGCGTTGATGATTCGCCGGAACGACATTCAGGCGAGCGATCTGGCTAGCGCGATTTTCACGGTGACAAAAGATTTGGATGCTGAGTTTCCCGCGCTCGCAGCGCGTCAACTTGGATGGATCGATGTCCCGTTGTTATGCGGATATGAAATCTCCGTTTCCGGTTCGCTGCCTCGTTGCATTCGAGTCCTCCTGCACTGGAACACCGAAGTGCCTCAAGATGCGATTCATCACATCTATTTGCGAGATGCGTCGGCGTTAAGGCCCGATCTTTGCAAGCTTCCGCCGATCGATGAGAGTGAATTGGAAGCCTGGATCGCTGAGAACTTGCAACCGAAATAGCGATCAAGACAGCGTCCGCCCTTTTAGCAGCGAATTGATGACGATCAAGATTACATGGAAGACAACGCCGGAAGTTAGCGCGCTGCATGCGGCGGCGGCTTTGAGTACCGGCCAAGCCATTGTTGATCGGAAGCTTTCGGATGTGATCGGCCAAGGCGTGCATGCGATCAGCGACCGGCTTGCCGTCGCTGAAATCGAGATTGATCGGTTTTGGAACAACCTGATAGCGCATCATGGCCGCATCAAGGATGACCGCGGACGCGTGGAAACCGCTCTGCTGCATTCGGGTTGTGGTGAGTTCGCCGCCGATTCCATCGCACCGACGATATCAGGGCATCTTGCCGATTTGAAGATTGCTTTTTTTGATGCCTATCCGAAGATCAGCGAGCAGCTTCCGTTAAGAGCCCGCGTGTTGACGGAGCAATGGGAGGCGCGCGGGCCAGGCTTGATGGCCGTCATCGGCAAGCTGACGCATCGCGACTTGATTCCAAAAAAGGCAACGGTCACGTTCTTGCAACCAGCATTGGGCGGTGGAGGCGATGTTCACCCCGAAAGTGGTTTGGCCTGGATCGAGGCCGTACTGGCGAATCCTCACCAAGACCTGCCGGAAGTCGTTCGACTAGGATGGTTGCTGGGACGACTGAGCATTGGTCGCAAAGCGGCGAGTAAACTGGTCGATGCGAAGCGACTGCCCGACTTGGCCACGTTGGCATTGCTGCCCATTGTGCTGCAAGCGGCACGCGAAGTTGAATTGGTGGGCGAGATTGGCGTGTCCGAATTGGTCGAACATTGGAACGTTCGGAGACGTCACAGTGCTTGCGATCCGCAACAATTGGAACAGTGGTGGGCTCAAATGGTTGCTGGCGGCACGCCATTTCCAGTGAGACTCAAAGCACTCGATAAAATGATCTACGATGGAACCGCACGAAATTGAAGATGAAATCATCGCGAAGACGCCGTTGTGGCAACGAATCTATGCTCGTGGCGTCTTCTATCCGACATTGACATGGAACATGTTGCTGGGGCGGACGCTAAAAGTGCGCCGCTGGTGGGATCGAATTGACCCTCATGTCATTGTCGGTGCCTATCCGTTCGCTCGCGACGTTTCTTTGATGTACGAAGAAGGGGTCCGCGCGGTTGTCAACACCTGCGAGGAGTATGCCGGGCCGCAGGCGATCTACGATTCAATGGGAATCGAACAACTGCGGATGCCCACGACCGACTTCACACACCCGAAGCTGCAAGATATCCAGCGAGCGGTCGAATTTGTTCAATCCCACGTGGCGCAGGAACATACGGTTTATATTCATTGCAAAGCGGGGCGTGCGCGAAGTGCGACCGTTGCCTTGTGCTGGTTGATGAAGTATCGAGACTTGACACCTCAGCAAGCCCAGCAATTATTGTTGGACAGCCGACCACACGTGAACCCGCGTGTCTATCAGCGTCCGGTTGTCGCGGCTTTCTTGGAGGACCTTTCAAGAAACGAGCCGAAGTCTTGAAACGGTGGGACGTCCATCAAATCAACGGTATTGCTCTGGATGCAACTCCAATGACCATGACGCGGTGCGAAGGCTGGTGGGAACAGATTGGCTATGGTCGGCAGCCAATGCATGATTTGCTGCTGAGCTTTAGCAACGGTGATGTGACGGGGAGTGGTCACGACATCATTGGGCCATTCACCTTTGCTGGCCAGATCAACGGTGATAAAGCTCTGTTGGTCAAACACTACCTTGGCGGACACCGAGTGGATTACCCGGGACAGTTTGATGGCGAAGGGACATTTCAAGGATTGTGGAGCATCCATGGTTTTGGCGGAAAGTGGATGATCCGAGTTGTCAATGATGAACAGACACGAGACCAGGCCGACATGGCGATCAAGGATTGGCCTTGATCCGAAAGGGGTCAGGCTCTCGCGGAAATCACTTCGGGGGTGCTTATCGTGCGTGGTCCGAACTGATGTCTTCGCGTCAAATGAAGCGAATCACCTCATTTCTGACGACGCGACGTATATGCCATGCGTAGTCCGAACTGATGTCTTCGCGTCAAATGAAGCGAATCACCTCATTTCTGACGACGCGACGTATAACATCCGAATTTCGCTCGGCTTGCCATCGGTTGTGGGCTAAGGTCATACTATACGTGCGTGTTCCGAGATGACACCTTTGCGTCATAGATAAAGCGAATCGCCTCATTTCTGCTCGCGCGACGTAGATGAAGGAAGAGCCATCGGCATGGCCGCTTCCGCGGAAACCTTTTCGTTCACACCCGACACGCTCCAGAATTCAATACAAGTCGCTGATGGTCCTTCGCAAAGACGTCGTTATCACCGGAATTGGTGTTGTTTCGCCAATTGGAACCGGACTGGACCGGTTCTGGACTGGGATGATCGAAGGGCGAAGTGGAATTTTGAACTGTCGCATGTCACGCCCGAAATGCTTCCGCATACCTTTGGCGGGCAATTGACCGATTTTGATCCCAAAGCATACGTTCGGCCTCGCAAAACGCTGAAGGTGATGTGTCGCGAACTGCAAACCGCCTTCAGTGCCTGTTCGATGGCGACGCAGCACAGTGAACTGGATATTGAAAGCGTCGCGAAAGAAAGGGTGGGGACGGTTTTCGGCTCGGAAATGCTTTACGGCGAACCGGACGAGATTTATTCAACCGTTGCCAGAAGCAGTCCAGAAGGCCGTTTTCAACCCGATCTGTGGGGCGAGTCGGCGATGAAGGAGATCTTTCCGCTGTGGATGCTGAAGTATCTTCCCAACATGGCCGCCTGTCATTATGGGATCGCATTGGGAGCTCTGGGACCGAACAACACCATCGTGATGGGAGATACCTCGGGGCTGTCGGCCTTGATCGAATCGATCAGTGTGATTCAGCGAGATGCCGCAGACGTGATGGTCGTTTGTTCGACCGGCACACGGGTCAGTCTCCCGCGTTTGCTCTACTTGGGAATTTCAAGTATGGCTCCCGACGAGATCCGTTGGCGGCAAGCAGTCGACCGTTTGCCGTCGATCGCGATGGCGTGGTAGGTGGCGAAGGGGCGGCCGCGGTGATCCTTGAATCTCGAGAGCATGCAAAGAAGCGTGGGGCAAAGATCATTGCCGATGTGGCGGGATATTCCTGCAACTACGGCACTCCTCCAAGCGGCCAACATGGATCGGCGCAAGGTTTGCGCCAAGCGATCGGTCGGGCCATGGAAGCGGCGGACGCTTCGGCGGCGGACATTGGCGTTGCGGTATGTCACGCCATGGGTGATCGGATGGACCAAATCGATGCGGAAGTCCATGCCGATTTGGTTCCCAATGCCATCGTGACAGCCCCAAAGGAGCGACCGGTCATACAGGCGCGGCATGTGGCATCAGGGGAACTCGCCGTTGCCTCCCTGGCTTTGCAACATGGTCTTGTCCCCCCCACGGTCAATGCTGATGCGAAAGACCCTGGATTTGAAATCGATCTAGCGTGCAAAGCTCGCAAGACCGACAGCCGATTCGCGATTCAATCGAATCACAGCGGCAGCGGTAATGCAATTGCTGTTGTCCTCAAAAAGGACTGATTGCCCGGTTATACCGTCCGTGGTCTGCAAAAATGCCTTTGCGCTTGATGAAGCGAATCACCTCATTTTCGGCCACGCGACGTATATAACCTTGGCGCGGCGAAACCCGGCTCTAAAATAGCTTTGGGTATCACCAGCGACTGACTTCCGCGAACGCCAACTGCATGGTACGAAGTCGATTGTTGCTCGTTTGCGTCGGCGAGTTCTGGTGTGGGTGTGTTGATTTGAAGGAGGTGTGTTTTGCTATCCGAATCGTCTGTCGAAGCAAGTGTCCGCAAAATTTTGAATGAAGGTGGTCAAAACGACGAAACGTTTGATCGCGTCGAAGAATGCTCGATGAGTTGCGACCCGAGAGTCCGTTGCGTCATCGATTGAGTCAAGAACTTGACGAATTGCGAGCCTTGGCCGCCAGCGGCAAATAATTCCCGCGATTGGCATCGCTGCATGAGCGATCACGATTGCAGAGTTGTTCAAACGAGAACAAGGCGGCCAGCATCAATACGATGCCAACCACCTTGTTCATGATTTTCGTTGATCGCGAACGAATCTCGATCAGCTAGCGGTTGATGGTGACGCCGAAGGTGAATCCGGCCAACCAAACGTTTTGATCATTAACTGCATTGGTGTCGAAGAACTTGGTGGATCCTCCTCCCCGGACCGGTCCACGCAAGATTCCCTGAGCCAAGTCCATAACTTGCACGCCACCGCTAGATGCTGATGTCGCGGGTCAATTGTAACGCAGTCTCCGCTCTAAGTCGAATCCGAACACGAATTCACTGCCGTGACGATAGATGACGGCGATGTCGGTGTCCTCGAACGTAACTTCTCCGTCAATTTCGCCCGGAAGGTCGATGTTGTAAAACGTGTCGGTCGAAATCGTCGAGAATCTGTTGTTCTGGAAGTTCTGAAACGCGAAGGCTCGTAGATCCAGCGAGTGTGTGAAGCGTCGGTGAAACTTAAAATACCGGAAGCCAAGCTGACCGCCGAACAGGTCGTTGTCGTTTGTATCGATGCGCTTGCGTGTAGTTCTCTTGGATCAATAACGCCAAGTCAAGGTCGGCGGTCTGCAATTGGCCTGGTTGAACGAAGTACGAGTCATCACGATGCGTGTCGCGAACTCGCATGTAACGAACGCCGACCATCGGTTCCAAGATTCCACCCTTGCGATACGATTCCAATCGCCAGGTTCGATTGACTTCAAACCCATTGATGTCCAAGACATTCAGGCTGTCCTGAACTTCATATCTCCGCTCGTTAAAGATGCGATTGTTTCGATCACGACGAGGCAACAAGAGTCCGTACTGGTCAAAAACATCCGGATCATCGGCACTGGGAAGCGCCGGGTCTTCGGTATTGATTACGTTGGCGCGATACTGTGCATCGGTGATGTAAGCGTTTGGCCCCGTCAAGCTCCAGTAGGTCATCGCCCAACCGCGATCATCTTCTCCCATGTGACCAAAGTCAATGCGATTGGCCCAGCCTGAATCGTATTCGGTGTACGACGGCTGATTCTCCGGACGTGTCACAAAGAGCTTGCACCGGTCGAACGTGCCGTACCAACCGGTGTTGGCGCGATTCTTCGGGCTCAGTTCAGCAATGTCCGCGTTATAGGCGGTCTCAAACCAACGGAAATCGGTGTCAAACTCCAAGATTCCATCGGGTTCACCCCAGCTACCCGGCGGACGTTCCTGCGCTGCGGCATGGTTTCCACCGACAGCCGTTGCTATAACGGCAATCAAGAAAGCGGCGAGTTTACGTACTGGCATGTCTCTGTCCACTTGTTAAGCATGCACGCTGAGGTGCAATTCAATCCGCACAGGCAGCAATGATTGGCTGCTGCTCCCACATAACGCCCCCCGGCAACACACGGCTTAAAGTGTGAAAGTTCGGGTTGTGCGGGTAGTATCGGTTGCAACCATCAATAAAGTTCAGCAAGAATACCGTTACCAACGTCAAAATCGACAAAACCTATCGTCTTTGTAACGCTATCAAACCCATGGCGCAGCGAACTTTTATCCTGGGAACCGACACGGATGTCGGCAAGACATTCATCGCCGGATTGCTTGCCCATTCGCTGGTCCGGAGGGTCGGAGCCGGAAAGGTGGGCGTTTACAAACCAGTCGCCAGTGGATGCCTCAATGGCGATGGCATCTTGATCAGTGAAGACGCTCTGGTCCTCTGGAAGGCGGCCGGATGCCCGCTTACGTTGGACGACGTTTGCCCGCAACGCTTCCTTGCCCCTCTTTCCCCTCCGCGAGCAGCGGAGTCCGAGAATCGACGAATTGATATCGATCAGATCCATCGCGGTTTGGAAACCTGGACCGATCGTTTTCCGCATGTCATTGTCGAAGGTGCCGGAGGCCTGCTCTCTCCACTGGCCGATGGCTTGTTGAACGCTGACTTTTTGGCGGCCACCGATTCGCAGTTCGTTCTTGTCGCGGCGAATCGGCTGGGCGTGATCAACCACATTTTGTCGGCGGTCGAAGTCTGTCGGTACCGTTTGAATCGCTTGCCGCTTGCTATCGTGATGAACCAAACGATGCCCGAGCCGTGTGCATCGGTGGCGACGAACGTTCCCGAACTACGTCGTTACATAACGGACATCCCCATCCTCCAAGTCGGCTATGCGCAGCGCGACATTGAAACGTCGACTGGGGCCAGCGCGTTGTTGGAACAAATGTGAACGCGGTCGCTTCGCTGGTGTGAGGATCAGCACAAGCTTGTCCGCCACAATGCTGCTTCAGCCGAAGTCATGTCCACCATTTTGGCGCGCATCTTGCGGCCTCCACTTGCGCGGAACGTCACACTCTTTCCGACCTCGCCCCCTGCGGCGCTTTCCCATCTTCCACGCTCACGAGGCACATCAATGTCCGCTCATGGACGATCTCCACCCACCAAGCTGCAAGTTCAGCGAACAACAAAGTTTCCAATTCAACCAACGACACTTCAAAGAATCACAACGCACGGAGAAACGAATGAATTCATCAAAACGTAACAATATGTTTTACCATGGCTGGCTCGCCTCCATCGCAGCCATTGCAAGCATGATGTTGTTCACCATCGTCAGTCATTCAGCGACCCAGGCTGACGAATACGAATGGGACCCGACTTACGGATATCACGAAGAAGAGTGGTATGACCCCAGCGATTGGTTCGATCCCGACGACGGCATCGACTACGAATCGGACTATTTCGGAAGCTACTACGACGACGGATACTACGACGAAGACAACGTTTATATTGACGACGAGTATGGTCTGGACGAGTACGACGACGATGTCTACACCAGCACTTATGACGAGCCTTACGAAAACTGGGATGACGACACGTGGTACGGCGACAACTATTACAGCGACGACTGGTACGACGAAGAGCCCGACTTCGACAACTGGTACGACGAATACTAAATCTGGATCTTCAAACGCAATGAAACCGTCTCGCTGCTTGATCATCGAAAGCGAACGCGAGAGCGAAACGGACGCTCCACCAACACCAATCGATTAACAAAAACAGACAGGAAGAGAAAACGCATGTTATTAAGAAACACACCTTTGTTCGCCGCGCTCGTGGCTGTCGCATTCAGCATGCCGGCCTTTGCCGGCGACGACGAATCGAAACGTCGCGAATCTGAGAAAACGTCGAAACATCAGCGACACTCCGATGCTTCCGATCAAAGTGAGCAACGAAAACAATCTCCGGACGGACAGCGTCGACAAAGCGATCAGAGCGCGAAGTACGATGTCTCTCCAACCGGCTGGATCCGCATGGCCGTTGATTACAACAATGACGGACAGTTCGATGCCGTGGAAACGATTTACACCTACGACCTCGAACGCGCTCGCCAGAGCAGTCGCCAGCGCGCTAATGAAAACGCGCGTCGCATGTCTTCGAAGGGTGAATCGTCGCGAGATCGTGGCGACATGAACCGTTCGCAGTCGGATCGTTCACGACAGATGGCTTCGGATCGATCGCGATCGGGTTCAAGCGAGCGGCAACGAGAAACAGTCTCTGGAAAGATCTTGCAGTTGCGGTCTGAAAGACTGATGGGCATGAACGAACCCAGCATGGTGGCGCGTATTCGCACGAATGACAACATGCCGGCGAAGATCGTCCTCGGTCCCAAATCGACCATCCAAAAGCTTGATCTGCAAGATGGTGACAACATTACCGTGCAAGGCTTTAAAGGACGCGTGAACGATAAGACAATGTTGTTGGCCGATTCCGTGAAATCGGGTGAACGGACGGTTCGTGTGGCGTTGCCATCCAGTCGAGGTGCGAAGCGCGTGCGTGGGGAACTGCTCGATTGGCGAACCACGAAGTTTCGCGGACACGATGGCGAGTTTGTTGTGGCGAAAGTGAAGTGCAACAGCGGCAAACAAGCGGTCGTCAATCTGGGATCGAAATCAAAAATCGATCAGTTAAATCTGGAAAAGGGAGACGAACTTCGTATGATTGTTCGCCCCGCGACGATGAACGATCGTAAGGGAATGGTTGCCGACGAGGTCTTCGCAAACGGGAAGTCGGTGAATGTGTCGCCCCCTAAGATGGTGTCGCGTCGTGATCGCCAACGCGATTCGGATCGCGGCTTCGATCAAGCATCGAAGTCATCTTCGCGAAAGACGTCCCAGCAACGTGCGACGGACCAGCGATCGAACAACCAAAAGGCTTCCGAAGATTCGTCGACGAAGCCCGCTCTCGGAATTGCGGTTCGCGATACTGATGATGGAGTCGTCATTTTGGCCATTCACCCGTCAAGCCCCGCCGCGGACAAGGATATCGAAACGGGCGACGAGATCGTTTCCATCAACGGCGAGAAAATCCAGTCGGCCAACGACGTGGTCGATCTGATTGCGGAGAATGATCCCGACGACAAGGTCGAGTTAAAGACACGTCGCAATGACAAGGAGCAGACTGTCAGCATTCGCTTGACGTCCTTGCAAAAGTTGATGTCGACCTTCCGCTAAGCACATCGGCATAACTCATTAAACAAGACGGAATCGGTCGGAACACGCTGGCGTCAGGGTTCCCTTCCGCACGTTGGCTGATTGTTCTGCCGGTTTCCGTCTTGATGAAGATAGTGGATTACAGACAGCAATTCGGCGATCCCGAATTGTCGAATTGCTGTCGTCTGAGACGTGATCTTAGGGCCGACGCGTTTTCGTTTCTTTGCGTTCGGGACGATAGCCTTGCCCCGTCTTGTTGCGACTCTGCTTCTTGCCCCGCTTCTTGTTCCGCGATTCCTTCTTTGTTGAGAAATGGTGTGAACGCATTTCCTTGATGACGGCGTGTATTGGCGTCTTTACTGACGCTTCACCACTGTTTCCTTGGCAGGCTGCTGGATCGTGCAACACAATCACCGGCACCGATTGAGTCTGCTCGTCCAACCTGCAACGACAGCGACGCAATCGCCGGAAGTGAAGTTGGCGGTTTGAAGAACTGCACGCCCCGCTGCAATCTTTCGGGTCTGTAGCTGCAGTAACACCCTTTTCTGTGAACGGATCGCCGGGTAAAGGGCATGGCCGTGCATGTCTAGAGCGCATTGAGTCCAACCCGATCGGCGATAGCCGTTCCGCTCAGTGAATCACCGCCGATCGATCGGTTGCATTGAGATCGCTGCCGGGATGACTGGCGATGTAGTAAGGCACCAAGTACTGCTTCTTACCAGCTTTATTGGCGCGATGAAAGTGCTCGGTGAATGCTTCAGTCATCGCCCGACGGTTTACGCATATAATGAAGCACCGTCGGATCAGAATGTTCGGGAGCCACCTTCAGCAGCCCGCCGACATGATGCTGAGCCAATTTCCTGAATGTATTTTGGACTCAACGTGCGCCAGGTCCATTCGAATCCTAATTGGCGACAAGCACTTTCTTAATTCCAGGGACCTTCCTCGAATCACGCATCAGTTCGATCAGTGGTCCATGATCGGTCCCCAAAAGTTTGCAAATTTTTGGATGCACACAGGACTGACGGCGACAAACGGCCTCAACTTCCGGACGTGTACACTGCATCTGATACATGTTGGCGGTTGGCCCCCCCATTGTCGCTGCTGACCGTTCCCTTGAAATTGGGATCGGCCCCCAATTCGTTCAACTCGCCAATAATCGATTCACGACTGCGTGATTGAATGACACGACCTGATGCGCGGTAATCGAACAAAACGTGCAACCCCCGAAACAGCCACGCATGATCGTAACGGAATTCTTGATCATCTCGAACGCGGGAATGGGTTCGCGATACGACGGATGTGGCTGCGCGCATACGGAAGGCCATAGACCTGATCCATCGCGTTTTGCGTCATCGGAAGGGGTGGCGGGTTGACGACCACTGCTTGATTGGCATGGTACTGAACCAATCGCTTTGGCATTGAGAGGATTGGTCTCGTTGTGGATGATTCGCGTTGCTTCGGCAAAAGCAACTTGTCGGTAGAAAACTTCTTCGTAGCTCGGCAGTATCAGTGCATCATCGGGAGGCGCTCGACGCGCCAACGGTATAGGCGACTCCTCGCATGCCCCGCAGGTCCTTAACCGATTCACCTTGGTCCAGCCTGCGGGCGATTTCGACAATCGAATCCTCGCCCATGCCGAAGACAACCAGATCCGCTTTTAAATCAAGCAAGATCGATTTGCGAACCTTATCGCTCCAATAATCGTAGTGAGCCAATCGACGCAGCGATGCTTCCACGCCACCTGCAATGACGGGGACTCCCTTGAAGGCTTCTCAAGCGCGGTGGCAATAAGACAGCGTGCTGCGATCGGGTCGCGTTCCGGATCTTCCCGCCGGGACTGTAAGCATCGTCATGCGCACCTTTCGCCCGGCGGTGTAATGATTGATCATGTCCATGTTTCCGCACTGATCGCGAAAACAATCGCGGTCTGCCAAACCGCCGCCAATCGTCACAATGGTGCCAATCGGGTTGACTGACGATGCCCACCCGGAAATCCGGCGGCTTCCAGTACCGACCAAGAATTGCCATCGCAAACTGGGATGATCGACGTATGCGTCCCCGGTAACGAAGACGACGTCGATTTCGTCCCAGCCTCTTCGCCGAGCTTCAGCCATCGACATCGGCAACGGTTCCGTAGCGACGGTTGAACCGCTTGCGGGAAGGCTTGACAGCAAGTCGGATCGGGTCGCGTTTCCATTGATGATTGGTAGGTTTCGCTGCCATTTCAGTATGACGGACCTCGACTTGAATTGGCGAGAGCTAAATCGAACTCCCCGACTTTGTTATGACTTCGATATGCGAACCCGTTTGGCACCATAGCGTTCCGGGAGCGCTATCTCAATGATGAACGCTCGATGCGTTAGTCGCGTTCATGTCTTTCAGTTGATCTTGCGACGTGGTCGCTCTAGGATGGTTGGCGTTCGCTTCATTTCTTTCTTGCTGGAGGTTGTTTAATGAATCGGCTCGTCATCGTTTTAATACTTGTACTGGGGCTCACTCTTCAAGCTTACGGAGTGTCGAACAACAAAGAGTTGGATGCTGCGTTAAATGCTCACGGCTTATGTCCAGGCGGGCGCGGAATTGCTTGCCGAATGCCAACGTTTATGGAAGGAGCATCTCCAAGACCTGGAGAAAAATGGTACCGCAAGACAAAATGGTCAAATTGAAAAAGAATCCTGCATGCTTCCATCGTGGATACATACATTGCATCACGCATAATCTCCGACAAAGCAACACGATTGATGAATATGGGCGAAGCCGCAGGCGTTGACTTTGCTCAAAAGCCGCGCTGATGGGGCCCACGGCCCTTGCAGATTCGCCGACAGCTATCAGGCAGGCCGCGTGGTCAGAAACCATGCCGCAACGCGTTCGATCATTAACCAGCAGCGAAGCACGACGCATGAAGACCCTTCAGCAGGTCAATGCGTTGATCGACAAACAGGAATGGAATAGTGCCGCTGATCTGCTCCACGAAGCTGAAAACGACTTTTGGAAAGACTTGCTATGGATTCCGGTTACGCAACGTAGTAAGCCATACGAACCCTACGAAGCGCAATGCGTGGACGCTTGGATAGCGGCTGGAAACAGCACTTGAAGACGACGAATGCCGAACACCTGAAGAAGATCGTCGTTGGCCAGAACCCCCGATATGGATGCGATCCAAGCGGAGATGACCGCCGCGACGCCGCCATCAAGTCAAACGGAAACCGGCAAACGTGGATGGCGAAGCTTGCGGTGGAGCGGAGGCGTTGGAGGTTCGCCAAATGGCAATCACCCACCTGGGGTTAATCCGGTGCCAAGGGATTCATTGGATCTTACAGAATCTGAATGCGGTCCCTCCTGAAGGATATGGACCATGGTCGCAGAAAGCATCGCAGCTAAACAGCATGATGATCGAACTGTTGCCTCAATTTGTCGAGGCGGAGGCAAGCCGAGCGACCGGCTCCGCTGCGTTTGAACGCTACCATCAGTACCTCGATAAGTTGACGCCGAAGTTGCGAGCGGTTTCGGATGATCGATTATTGATTGCTTGCGAGGCCGCGCTGAACAAAACGCCGAAGGTGGCGTTGCTTCGACATTCGCCGCCCAGGTAACGAACTATCGCAGTGCCACCGATGATTTGCTGGTCCGGCTAGCCGATTAGCTGAATCCCGTGCCGCTATCAGGTCGGCGAGTTATCCAAGTCTGGAATCGACATTCACGTCGGCCAACCAAAAGCCAACGACTATCAAGGCCTGTTGGAACCAAGCCGCCAAGTTCTGCGACCGACACTCCGGTCGGCAGTTCCCAAGGTCTTGCCAAAACCGCTTTCCGTCCTCATCAACGCGAAGGTGACAACCAGACAAGCGACGCCGCTCGGCGTCGCCTCAGGAGCAGTCCGGCTTACGGAAATCGCGTTCGCCAATATTCCCGCCACAATTGATGCGACGGCCCACATCGAACGCCTTCGTGAAGACTTGATGGTTTCGGATGCTCTGCCCGCATTGACGCCCTGATCCTTACGGTCGCGATTGATTCAGGTGAAGCCGGTCAATTTGAAACCGTGGGGGGCGAAATCAAGAACGTCTACCTGGAATCCGTCGTCGCACGATTCGCTCGCTTTCCAACGTCGGCTGCTGCATTGTTCCCTCTGCCGATGTTTCCGGACGTTGGCGAATTACAAGACCGGCCAATGAATCTTGATCAGATGATGATGCGGTTCGGATGTACAGCCTGCGTGGGTGCGGCATCGATATTTCGTTGCTGACGCCAACTGACACAGCTATACGTCGCGTGGGCAGAAATGCGGGTGATTCGCTTCATTTTTAACGCGAAGGCATCATTTCAGACCACGCACGGTATAACGCTCGAACGTGATGCTTATCCAGTTAGATCCTTCCGCCGCTGGCATGTAGTGTTGGCGAGCAAATATCCTGCTCGCGACACTGCGGATGTTCAGCCGTCGGGGCGATACTACACAAAACGCTTCGCGAAAACGGACGGCACAATCCCCTCAATCGTCACACAACGCATTGCCGCGTTGAACAATCGATCGGTTCGCTTTCATCCAAGAGAAATTATCTCGATGCCGAGATCAATTTCGACCTATGTTTCCCATTGAACGGTGTATTGTCACATCGTCAATAAGGCTCATCTACTGAAGCGATGTGCGTCCGATGAAAGCAAAGTTGAATCGCAACAGAACGATCAAGCGTCGCGGAAATGCAACGGTTGAAATGGCAATTTGCCTGCCCGTCTTGATCGCGTTGACCATCGCAACGGTCGACGTATGTACGGCGATGTTTCTCAAGGAATCGGTGGCGATTGCCGCCTACGAAGGTGCGCGAGCAGGTGTTGTTCGCGGCGGCACCAATGCTGACGCAATCGCGCGAGTAAAACAAATCCTGGATGAACGGGGCATCGTCTATAACAACAGTACCGTCGTCCATATCCGACGAACGGACGCGCCGACCTCCGGCGGGTTCGACGAAGCCGAGACGTTGGAACATTGTCGCGTTCGCGTTCGCGTACCCGCTCAAGGAAATATCATCACTCCCGCAAAGCTGTTTACTAGCGGAAACATTGAATCGTTCGTTTGGATGCGAAAGGAATATAAAAATCTCGATTAGCCTACCGAACGGCCACGATCCATACAGAAGTCTATCGGCACCTTTAACACTGAGTCTACACGACATCAACGGCATCACTTGGCAAATAAAGTCAATACTATGGCAAGGCATTTGATCAACCAGCGATCGGCGGCGCGACCCGCCGGCCTCCGTCGACGTCGCGCCGGAAAAGACCGTCAGGGAGCGGCGATGGTCGAATTCGCAATTATTGCCAACACGATGTTCCTTTCCATTTTCACCTGCTGCGAGTTCGCTCGGCTGAACCTTATACGCAACACATCGCAGAATGCCGCCTATTATGGCGCGCGGGCCGCGATGGTCTCCGGTGCGACGGCTCAGGATGCGATTACCGCAGCCGATACATTGCTCGACGCGATCTCGGCCCAGGGTTACACCGTGACCGTCAATGATGGCACTCCATTAACGTCAAGTACGGAGGAAATCATCGTTAAAGTCGAGTTCGATTTCGCCGCGAATGCTTTCTTCGCTCCGCTTCTGATTCCTGCAAAGAAGTATTCCACAACAGTGAAGATGAAGTCGGAACGTTATGACTTTTTCTATGACGGTTCGACATAGGAAAAGCTCGGAACAGGCCACGACAGCAACGCATCCAAACGAATCACTCAAGCCCATAAACGCAACTACCTTACAACTTGATCTTCAGCTCCGTTCGCAGTTCTCATTTTTTGGGAAATCAACAATGCAGTGCCTTACAACTTGCAACAGTCATTCACGGCAATTCCGCCTGTCCGATCGACGCATCCGTCGTGGTAGCATTGTCGGCTTGATGGCGATCATCCTTCCCGTTCTGGCCGTGCTGGTCGCGGTCGTTGTTAACGCTTCATACATGCAGATGACGCGAACGGAGTTAATCATCGCGACCGACAGTGCGGCCCGTTCGGCGGGTCGAACCTTCAGTGAACTGCAGAACGTCAATGATGCAAAGGTGGCCGCTCGTGTCACGGCAGCGAAAAACCGAATTGCGAATCAGCCACTGCGTCTGCTCACGGCTGACAATAAGAACGAGATCGAGTTCGGATATACGACAAACACCGGCGGAAATTATATGAAGTTTCACTTCAATAAAGTTCCGACTCAGGATGTCGCCAACGGTACGTCGCGGGCAAACGCGGTTCGCGTCAATGGTCTGGGACGGCATCGTGAAGCGACCGGTAATCAGTTGAACCCGATTGAACTCGTCTTTCCAACGTTTTCTTCAAAACACGATTTCATGCCCAGCCACAGCTCGGTTGCCATGCAGGTCGATCGTGACATCGCACTGGTTCTCGATCGCTCTGGATCAATGGACGAGCTTTGCGAACCATGGCCCAGCGGAAAGAGTCCGTATTACTACTCGACATTGAACGCAGGTGTTAGCGCGGGGATACTCTACACGCATTATGGTAACTATTATCTATCCAGCGGATATTCATTGTACGATTACGAAGAATGGGCATGGGAGGATTACTATGAGCTGGGTGAGTACCAAGGAACGAAGTGGGAGTCGTTGGAGCGGGCCGTTGATAACTTCCTACAAGTACTTGATCTAACGCAGCCCGAAGAACATGTTGCTGTCGCGAGTTATTCGTCCTCGAGTTCCGCGTCACTTGATATTTATCTGCAATCGGACTACGACCTTGTTCGAGCTGAGGTCGACACGCTGTCCCCCAGTGGTTCAACGGGTATCGGTGCGGGAATGCAAAAGGGCTTGCTGAGCTTTCTCGATTCAGCGGCCCGACCGTATGCCGCCAAGACCATGGTGGTCATGACCGATGGGATTCACAACAGTGGCATCGACCCGGTAGCCGTTGCGACTTCGTTGATCTCCCAGTACCACCTGACCATTCACACCGTGACGTTCGGTGCCGATGCGGATACCACACGCATGCAACAGGTCGCCACGATCGGCGGCGGCAAACATTATCACGCTGAAAACAGCCAGCAGTTGTCGGATGTGTTTGAGGAAATTGCAAACAACCTACCCACATTGATTACGAAGTAAGTATGACGCACGCAATCTATCGATCAAAACAGGATAGCCCTGGCGAACCTTCCGAACAGCCAAATTCTCGGCCCGCGAAAAAGCGACGGGCCTACTTGCTTGTCGTCCTGACGACCTGCGCAATTTACGGCGGATTCGTGGCGAGGAAGTTTGTGCAAGTGTCGGCTTCCACTGAACCTGCGGTTGACCTGCCGTTATCGGATGTGAAGTTGCAACAGAAGTTCGATGGTGATGCCGTTTCTTTATCGAATGAAGCCTATCTGCAAGCCGCGGAACTCGCCGATGCCGAATTGCTCGACAAGCTGCGTGAAAAGAATCGGCCCCAAGATCTGAGGCTGCACAATCCTCGGGCCTATTGGCACCAGCGGATTATCGCGTTGGAAAAGCAATTGGAAGATCTGAAAAGCGACAATTTGTACGAAAGCCCATTTGGGTCTCGGGAGCAGCAACGTCTGAAGAACATTAAAAGCGACAAGCCTTCGTATTGATTGAACACAGACATTTCGCCCGACCTGACGTTACCACGACAGAATGTAGACTCCGACGAGCAAACTGGTAACGCAGATCGCTTTGGGACGCCCGTTCGTTTCCTTAAGAAACACGATTCCCGTTGCGAATGCGATCAAGATCGAGCTTCGACGCACGGGAGAAATCACCGCGATCAAGGCGTCGGGGTAAGCAATCGCTGAAAAGTAGAGGAAGTCGGCCACCAGCAACGTAATGCCAATCAGTGGAATCTGCCACCGCCAGTGGAACGGAGTTTCTCGCCGCATGCGTGTGTACCAATGCAACGTCAGTGGAGCCATGACAACAACGAGATAGATCGAAAACCAAGCTTGAGTGGTCGCGGGGCTGAAGCCAGCTCGTTGAAGCAGATGTTTATCGTACAACGCGCTCAATGCCCCCAGTACGGTTGCAATCATCATGCAACCGACCCATCGATCTCGACTGAAACGTATACCTTCTTTAAGACCTACAAGCGAGAAGGCATAGAACGCGGACAAGATGATCACGATTCCCAACCATTGGTTTGCCGATGGAGATTCCCCCATCCATAGCGTCGCGACCCAGATCGTCCAGATTGGACTGGTCGCTCGGATGGGGGAGGCAATCGATAACGGAAGATGCTTCAGTGCGAAGAACGCAAAGATCCAAGAAGTCCCAGCCAGAGCGGACTTGAAAAAGAGCATGCCATGTTCGAGCCATGACAGCGATTCGACCGTCAACATCGGATGCGGCACGGCATGCGGCAGATGTCTCGACAGAATGATAAGCGGCAACCAGACAACCGATGCCGTCACGGTACTGACCATCAACACCGGCGGAACCGCGTTTCCTTTCAGTGCCGTCTTCTTCGCGACGTCGTACAACCCTAGAAAGATCGCGGACAATACACTCAGAAAAATCCAGGGTGCCAAAGGGTGTTCTTCCTTTTGATTGGAACATAACTCGTTTATACCGTGCGTGGTCCGGAATGATCAAGCGACTGCAATTGCGGCGAATGCTTAAGGCTTTACAATCCGCCTCGAAGCCACGGACATGCACTCATCCGATTCTTCGGCGTGATCAAGGCGTTCCTGAATCGCCTCATCGTCCCCTTCTTTGCTGGTCATCACACCATGCTCTGATTTTCGGCTCGGATTGTAGAGCAGTTCGATCAACATGGGAAAGTGGTCCGAACCGACATATTGCAGTCGCTGCAATCGCGACACGGTAAAGTGTTTGGAATGAAACACATGGTCCAGAGGAAATCGCATCCAACGGTGATTTGCGTGGAAAGTATTGAAGAAACCACGACCACGCCGCGGGTCCAGCAAACCTGTCGTCCGCAAGAACAAACGCGTTGTTTGCGACCACGCCACATCGTTGAGATCCCCACCGATGACGACAGGTGTCTCGTCTTCGGCAAGCTCCAGTCCCCAAAGCGTCAGTTCGGCGTCGCGTGCATCGGAGTCGTTATCGCGGATCGGTTCGGGGGGGCGAGGGTGAACCGCCACAATCCGAACGCATTCTCCGTTTCGCAACCGAATGCGTGCGTCAACGGAGGGAATATCCTCCTGGGCCAGGAAACGCACCTTGTAGTTTTCGATTGGAAGTCTCGAAATCATCGCTATCCCGTACCAATTATCTTGCGGACAGAGAACCTGATATTCGTATTGATCGATGAACGCGGATATTTGATCCAACCAATGCTGATCGGGCTCGAGCATTACCAAGATGTCAGGATTTGCCTCCTGCATAACCTGCGTCCAGGTGTCAAACTGATGATTTTCCATCTGCACGTTGGACACGACCATTCGAAATGATCCGGGATCGGCATCCTGGGAGGCCTTGAGACGCTTCCCACCCAACACGTCCGAGTTCTTAGCCTTTTGAGACGCGACGCTTTGCCTGGCGGCCAGCATTGTGTAAGGGAATATTCGGAATCCATGCCAACCCGATAGAAAAATCGCGATCGACCAAAACGGCCAATCAGGAAACAGGGGTTTGACGGCGAACCACCAAACCAACGTAAATCGACAGCAGACCAGCATCCAAGCGACGACCACGATTTGAACTCGGGGAAAGTCCCAGGTCCGAATGAACCAATGCGGGTGCGAACTCAAACTCAACAGCGACCCTGCAAGCAGGAAGACGAGCAGAATCAGCAGGGTTCCCATGATCATGTTGTCAAAGGGCATTGATTTGCTTTCGTTGACTGGTGATTGGGATTCCTTCAATGTTGTTAGACGACCGCATCGAAGCCGAACGAAGCAAATCCGACCCGATATTGCGTGCGGATGGCACGGCGGGAACATTGATGAACCGAACCCTGCAAACGACGGACCAACAAGACCGCTGGATGACCGGTCAGTCGATCAGTTCGTGGAGATGGACGAAACTCTTCCCCAATCGACCACCGTAGTTGCCCGCTGTGATCCGAACTAAACCAGGCGTTGGGGCGGCGGCCAAGATCGCTTCCCGTGTCGCGATTTTGATTGCTTCGAGATCTTTGCCATTGACAATAATCTCGGTGATCGAATGAACATCGGGAGGGACTTTCGACTGATCACCGAGTTTCTCTCGCAAGCTGGGGCAATATTCCGCATAGGTGCTGGCGATCAAGAAGTCGTAGCTGCTGCCCGCTTTTGAAGCGCTCGAAGCGACGCCCCCTGGGAAGGTTGTCACCACGTCCTTACAAGCATCCGCGGCGATTGCCGCCCGTTCGGCCGCCAGTAATGCGGCATCCGCGTTGCGAGCCATGAACCATAAGTTTCCTCCCATGATGCCGTCGCGGTATCCGAAACGACGTGACAGGAAAAATTCGCCCGCCAGAATGGGAATCACCCAGCCTTTGACCCCGTATCGAATGTCGCGATATTGATGGCGATCACCGAACAGAGCAATCTTGCGACCGAGCTTGAAGTAGTCATCCGTATCAAGCATGTTGAAGCATCGCGTGGTCGGGCACGTCAACACGTTTTGACTGATCCGAGCGAGCATGACTTTTTCAAGATGCTCGACTCGGTCCTTGCGGAAACGTGGAACATGAAACTGAATGATCGCCCCCGGGCGTCCATCGGGAGTGCCATGCGCCGCGGCCTGTGATGCGGAAATCCACTGTGCGACGCCTGCTTCACAGTCACACATGATCGTACTGCTAGCGTGACCGGTGACGGCATGGACGCAGTGCTTAAGCCACTTGTCGTCATGCGCGGTGATCAGGATTTCACCATAAATGCCACGAAAGCCTTCGGCATAGGTATCTTCGACGATCGATTTCAAGTCCGACATAACAGCAGCTTATTTCAACGAGCGGTTAAGATTGGCGACCGCGTCCTTCGTACACGGCGTCTTGCGTCACAACAAAGTCCATGTACACGTCATGACCGGCAACCGGGATTTCGTCGAACATCTGACATTCGAACGCCAGCGAAACCAGGGGCGTTTCAGGACGGGCATGTTCAAGCAGTTTGTCGTAGTATCCCTTGCCGTGCCCAGTCCTGCCACCGTTGCGGTCAAAGGCGACGCCGGGAACAATAATCAAATCGAGCGACGAGACATCAACGCGTTTTTCGGCAACATCACGCAAATCCTGACGGGGCTCGAGGATCTTGTACATGCCCGTTTCCAGCTCGTCCATCGATTCGAGCAAGAACAATTCCAGTTCGCCATCGACACAAAAGGGAACAACGATACGCTTGCCCGAGGCAAGCGCTTCAGGCAACGCGTGTCGCGTTCGCACTTCGTCGCGAACATCGACGTAATACATCACCGTGTCGGCTTGCCGGTATTGCGGCATTTGATGCAGTCGATCGGTAATTTGCCGACTCACCGCCTCCTTGTCGGGCTGATTCTTGCGGTTCGCATGCGCTTGTTGACGGATCGCATCCTTGCGTTCCGCGATCTGATTTTCAACCGATGCCATGATTGGCGATCCTTTCATATGCTTGCGTGTCGAATGTCGTCTCATCAATTTAAGCAATTATGACTTCGTGAAAAGCGGTCATGGAAGGCGAACACACGCGACCTGCCCGATCGATGCGCCCGCGAATCGTCAGCGAAGGCGGGCGGGTTTTGCTATGCTTGAGGTTTGCGGGAATTGGTTTCCATTGGTTGGGAGACGCCGCAACAATCCAAATAGAATGCTGGGCAAACCTCAAAGGGTTGACCGATGTCGGAATCAAACGAAGCGGACAACGATCGCGAAGATGAATTGGTGCGTCGATTTATCGGAGGCGATCGCGCCGCCTTGGAAGAACTGCTGCTGCGCAATTACGATTGGCTGGAAGCTTACATTTCGGGATTGATCTCGAAAGAGCAACGCAATCTGGTGCAAATTGAAGATGTCATTCAGGAAGTCTATTTGCGTGTCTTTCGCAAATTGGATTCCTTCGAGCCCGAAGGGCGCGGGCAACTCTTCTCGTGGTTGCAAACAATCGCGAGAAACACGTTGTTCGATATCCTGCGTACGCAGAAGCGAAAGCGAAAGAGCATCCCGGCGGTCTCCAACCAAGTTCTCTCCAATGAAGGGGACGAATTGCAAAGCTTCATCGAGCAGCTTGCCGCTGGGGATGACAGCCGCGTCACGAGGTTTGTTCAGGCCAAAGAGTTGCGGCAGGCTTTCTGGGTCGCACTGACCACTTTGACCGATGATTATCGCCGCACGATCGAACTGCTCTACATCGAAGAAAAGCCAATCGAGGAAGTCGCCGAGGCCTTGGGCAAATCGGTCGACGCCATTCGCGGCATTCGTACGCGAGCACGAAACCAATTGCGTGAGGCATTGGTTCGTCTTTCCTTGTACGTTTGAGCACCTTCTTGCTATTCTTTCTTCAACACACGTTGATACTCAGTCCCCTTCGAATACGGATGGTGTATGTCGTCTGAAGCAGAGCAAGCGATCGCCTTGGCGCTGGAGATAGCGAATCGTCGCGCTGGTGGCGAGCAAATTACCGATGAGGAAGTCGTACGCCGGAACGCTCACCTGAGCCCATGGATCGAGAAAGAATTGCGAAAGCTAAAGCTGCTTGGCTCGATTCGCGAACGCGTCGCCGACGAAGAAGCATTCGATCAGCCGGTCGCCGATATTCGCATGACGGCGATGTCGATCGACGGCGAAATGGAAAACGCGACGAAACTCATTCAGGCGGAAGGTCATGGTGTCGCCGAGGCTGGTCAAACCGGACCGCAGCAAGCCATTGAACGAACAAAGGTCTATCATCCCAGCATTCGTCCGTCGCAAGCAATGTTGCGTGTTTACCACGACGATCAACGCCACTTTCAAACCATCATCTTGCGCGCTCAGCGCACGGTCATCGGACGCAAGCGAGGGGAGATTATTGTCGAGCACGATTCGTTGATGTCATCCCAGCACGCCGAGATCGTCCGCATGTCCAATGGTGATCGCTGGGACTGGCATTTGCGCGACCTGGACAGCACCAATGGCACGTACGTTCGCATTGACGGCGCTCGTTTGTACGATGGGACGGAACTGTTGATGGGGAGCGAACATTATCGTGTTTCGATCCTGGAAGATGAAGCTAGGCTCGAACACTTGGTCGCCAAGGAAGTTTGCGACAGCATGAAGCTCGATCCCGCGGGGACCTGGATCGGCAGGGATCACAGCGATCAAATGGAAGTCTTCTGGGATGAATTGCTCGATCCCAAACATGCGTTCATTCAGACCAATCGCCACGGCCAGTGGCATCTTAAAAATGTGCAAACCGTCAACGGGGTGTGGCTGCGTGTGAACGAACTGAAGTTGTCTCGGTCTTGCCTGTTTCAACTGGGCGAACAGCGATTCGCCTTTCTCGCCTGAATCACCTCCTCGGTCAGCGTCGTTAGACAAAACGCGATCCGATACGGCGGAGGCAAGGCATTCGAGATAAGTCGCAATTGTTTCGTTTCCGACCACGTACCGGATAACGACTCTTGATGATCGATCTTCCATGAACGATGATCTTTGCTGTGCCGGAAGATGAATTCACCTTAAGTTGCCGCTATTGAAAAACATTCGACATGAAGATCCAACCACACCGTTTGCATTTGATGCTGGCGATCGCTTCGCTGGCCGTCATTCTTGGGTCCCGTTCGGCTTACTCGCAATCGACCGATACCGCAACCGAAGCGAGCGAACCGGCTGGGCGTTTTGTTTCGGGAACCTTTGCCGACAGCAAGGTCTACCCCGGGACAACGCGTGAGTACAGCGTTTATATCCCCAAACAATACGATCCCCAGAAGCCAGCCAACTTGATGGTCTTCATGGATGGCAAGAACTACGCGAATTTGAAAGGACCGTTCCGCGTTCCTGCTGTGCTCGACACACTGATCCAACGACAGGAAATGCCGGTAACGATCGGGGTGTTTGTCAATCCGGGAACGATCCAACCGACGCGACCGGGGGCGACAGCTCGCAGCAATCGTTCCTTCGAGGACGATGCTGTGGGAGATCGCTACGCACGATTCCTGATCGACGAGTTCCTGCCGGTCGCTTTAAAAGATCTAAACGTTTCGGACAGTGCGAAGGATCGAGCCGTTTGCGGAATTTCATCCGGCGGCATCTGCGCCTTCACCGTCGCTTGGGAGCGTCCGGACAGCTTCGGCAAAGTGCTCAGTCATATCGGCAGTTTCACGAACATTCGCGGCGGCTGGGAGTATCCCGGACTTGTCCGGCAAACGAAAGATAACCCGAAGCCGATCAAGGTTTATCTTCAAGAAGGGGTCGACGATCTGGATAACCTTCATGGCAACTGGCCGTTGGGAAATCACGACTTGGCCGCGGCTTTGCAGTTCGCGGGGTATCCATTCAAGCTCGTCATGACCGAAGGTGGGCACAGTGGCAAATGGGCGGGGGAAGCATTGCCCGATGCGTTGCGCTGGCTCTGGAACGAGCAATCTGAATCGACGGTATTTCCCCAGACGCAAACCAAGCCGGCCTGGGAACCTCCGGCGGACGCCATTGCACGCCAGGACGTCCCGCATGGAACGGTCGAATCGATGCCGCCGTGGGAGTCAACGGTTTTTCCGAATACGATTCGCGACTGGGCGATCTATGTGCCCGCACAATATCAGGCCGATCAACCTGCCGCGCTGATGGTCTTTCAAGACGGGGAACGCATGCGCGATGTCAAGGGACGCTGGCGAGTTCCGACGGTATTGGACAACTTGATCGCTGAAGGAGCAATGCCGCCGACCATTGCCGTCTTCATCAATCCGGGACACGACAAATCGAAACCTCGGCAGGGCAACAAGTCATCCAATCGCGGATATGAATATGATAGCCTGGGCGGTCGTTATGCACAGTTTCTGTTGACGGAGATCTTGCCCGAGGTGCGGGCTCGGTACAACGTGTCGACGGATCCGGCGATGCGTGCGATCGGTGGTTCTAGTTCGGGAGCGATCTGTGCATTCACCGTTGCATGGGAGCACCCCGAAGCGTTCGGCAAGGTTTATTCAAACGTTGGCAGCTTCACCAATCTTCGTGGTGGCAATGTCTATCCCGCCCTTGTTCGCAAGACCGAACCGAAGCCGATTCGTGTTTACATGGCCGACACCAGCGGGGATGTCGACAATGCTTTCGGAAGCTGGCCATGGGCAAATCGACGGATGGCGGCGGCTCTTCAATATATGGGTTACGACGTTCGCTTCGACTGGGCCGAAGGATATGCGCACAACGCCGACTTCGGCAGCAGCAAGTTCCCCGAAGCGATGCGATGGTTGTGGCGGAAGGATACGCATTCCCCCGTGATCGACACGCGAGGAGACTTAGGGGGCGACCTGACACTGCTGAATTTGTTGATTCCTGGCCGAACCTGGGAGGTCGTCGCTGCGGACTTGGGCTTCGCCGACGCGCCATGCTGTGACAGCGAAGGCACATTTTATGTTTGCGACATGAAAGCCCCCGCCATCTATCGAATCGATGACAATGGACAACGAACCGTGATCGCCAAAGAAGCGGTCAGCGGCATGAAGCTGGCGCCCGACGGCCTGTTCTACGCATGTCAGGGTGCGAAAAAAAGGGTGATTTCCGTCCATCCGATGTCGGGGGAAATAAAGGTGATCGCCGAAGACGTAGTGCCGAATGACTTGGCCATCGCCGACGACGGAACGATCTACATCACGCAGACTCGGCAACAGGAGGTCACCCGCATCGATCCAAAAACGGGAGCGACGACAACGGTCGACAGCGGAATCGAACGCCCCAACGGTATCGCCATTTCCGATCATGGCGGCACGTTGGCGGTTTCCGATCACGGCGGACCGTTTTCGTGGCTGTTCCGTATCAACGCCGATGGCTCGCTGGACGCAAAAATGCCCACTATGCCCATGCGATTGCCGATCGATGAGAAGGGTGAATTCAAGTTTAATCAGCCCCCACCGTATGTCGCGGCGTCGCGTGGCGATGGCATGGCGGTTGACCGTCGCGGACGTTACTACGTGACCAGTGCGTTGGGCGTCCAGGTTTTCGATCCAACGGGGCGTCCTTGTGGCGTCCTTCCCGCACCCGACCCGTCGCAGCCGTTGACAAGTTGCACGCTTGCGGGAAGCCAGCGTGATTGGTTGTACATCACCAACGGCAAGACCGTCTTTCGCCGTGCTTTGAAGATCGATTAGCAGCTCGCGAACCATTCCTTTCGCGGCGGACGAGTTGGCCAATGCATGGTTAGCTTGACGCGTCATCTGGTTTATATTGGGGCGTCCTCACGCTCGCACCCGATGCGGCGTGAAGAACCCCACTTACATCAATGATGAACGCGTTTGAAGTCGTCTTGCGATCATGCCTTCCAGTTGATCTGGTGACGTAGTCGCTCTAAGATCATTTTTTCAATTTACCGTCGCGCCGAGGGATCGATGAACGTACCTGCTGTTGAAACCGATCAGCCCACTTTGTTCGGGCATCCGACCGGCTTGTATACGCTCTTTTTCGCAGAGATGTGGGAAAGATTCTCGTATTATGGAATGCGAGCGTTGCTGGTCTTTTACATGATCAAGGGATTCTTAGGCTATGGCGACAGCAAAGCCTATGGCGTTTATGGTGCCTACACGGCCCTTGTTTATATGACGCCATTCTTCGGCGGCATGATCGCGGATCGCATCATGGGACCTCGGAAAGCGGTCGTCATCGGCGGAATCTTGATGGCGGCCGGTCACTTGCTGATGACCATTGAAAGCGAGCTGTGGTTCTTCTTCGCCCTGGCGCTGTTGATTGCCGGGAACGGTTTCTTTAAACCGAACATCTCAACAATCGTGGGTTCGCTGTATCGTCAAGGCAGCAGCAAGCGAGATGGTGGATTCACCATTTTCTACATCGGCATCAACTTGGGGGCAGCGATGAGCCCGTTGCTTTGCGGATACATCGGCGAGACCTATGGTTATCACCGCGGCTTCGGCTTGGCCACGGTCGGCATGTTGGTCGGCTTGGCTGTGTTCGTGATGCCGACACGGCTAACGCAGGGACTGATCGGAGCCGCGGCCCTTGCATCGGCGGTAAGCCTGATTTTGTTCCGCCCTGAAAACCCGTTTGCCACAGCGGTCAACATCTTCGTTGCCTTGGCGCTTGTCACGAGCGGAACGATTGCCTGCATCGCGCTTAATCGCGGTGGATTGCCGGCCGAAGCGGGAGCGGCACCGAAGTGGAATCAGGGTCTGTTTACGAAACCGGATCTGCTGATCTACCTGGGAACTTTCCTTGCGATACCGCTCTTTGCATTGCTCGTATCCGGCTTTTCAATCCTACGTTCCGACGGAAGTATCGCGCGCATCGTCCCCGAACAGTGGATCGAGAATCTGCAGCAAAGTGATAGCGGATTCGCGAATGTGGCGTCGATCTTCGTCAGCGAGATCAGCAAACCGGCCGGATTGGTGCTGACGCTGACTGGAATCGTTGCGATTGTCTATCTGCTGATCGAAACCTTTCGCCTCGACAAGGTTCCTCGACAACGCATGTATGTTGTCTTGATCCTCACATTCTTCGCGATGTTGTTTTGGTCGTTCTTCGAGCAGGCGGGAAGCTCGGTTAACAACTTCACCGATCGAAACATCGATCGGGTGGCTGAAGTCCGAACCATTACCGCCGACGATGTGGGTCAAACGATCGACCTGCAACCGACACAGGAACAACTCGGTTACGTCAACGGTGACCAACTCTTTACGATGTCGGTTCTCGATTCGCTCCGCAAGAACGCGGAAACTGATCCCTCATTCGAGATCTCGTGGACCGTCAGCGAACAGAATATCGGCATGGGTATCGCTCCGCGTGACAATGAACTTCCAGCGAGTATCTTTCAAGCGGTCAATCCCGGCTACATCTTGATCTTGGGTCTGGTCTTCTCCGCACTGTGGACCTACCTGGGATCGAAGGATCGAGAACCGAGTACTCCCGTCAAGTTTTCGCTGGGACTGATGCAACTCGGTTTCGGGTTCGCGGCGTTCTGGTATGGTGCTCAGGAAGCGAATGATCGCGGTATGGTTGCCGTCGGCTGGCTGATGCTCGGATATTTGTTTCAAACAACCGGCGAACTTTGCTTGTCTCCCGTCGGCCTCTCAATGATAACGCGACTCTCTCCATCCCAATTGGTCAGCACGACGATGGGAGCGTGGTTCTTGGCGACGGCGTTTTCGCAATACTTGGCCGCCATCATCTCGCAGTTTACGGGTGTGTCGCATGAAAGCGGCGGTGAGGCGACGATCCCCGTTCCGTCGGAAACCGTCAATGTCTACGGTGATGTCTTCGGCATCATTGCAATGTGGGCGATCGGGTCTGGAGTCTTCTGCTTGTGCATGTCGCCATTGCTGACAAAGTGGATGCATGAAGACGTTCAGAACGACGAGGACGAGGCGTCAAGTTGATTCATCAGCCTCGTGATATCGACGAACTGCAAAGCATCGTTCGTCGGAAACAACCCCTCAGGATTCGTGCCGGAGGAACGAAAGGCTTGTTGTCTCAATCCTCCGCGCGAATCGGCACTTTGGACATGCAAGCCTTCTCGGGTATTGTCGAGTATCAGCCCACCGAGTTTACGATCACCGTGGGGGCGGCGACTCCCCTGAGCATGATTCGAGATGAACTGCGTGGCAACAACCAGTTCTTGCCGTTCGATCCTCCGCTGATCGACCAGGGGGCAACGATCGGCGGAACGATTGCAGCCGGCCTATCGGGACCAGGCATGTTCCGCTTTGGAACCATTCGCGACTACATCCTGCAAGTCCGCATGGTGGATGGGTTGGGCAATGCGGTTTGTGTGGGAGGAAAGGTTGTCAAGAATGCCGCCGGCTTTGACGTTCCGAAATTGGTCGTCGGCAGCTTGGGCCGGCTGGGGCCGATCACGGAAGTGACTTTAAAAGTCTTTCCCGATTTGGAATGTCGACAAACACTGGTCTTGGAAGCCACCCGTTTTGAAGATGCTTTCGCGTTGCAAAACCAACTTGCCGGATCGCCGCTGGGTATCGAAGCGATCGATCTTTTACCCCCCGCGAAATTGCTGGTCCGCGTTTGCGGATCGGCAGCGGCAACCAATCATTTGGTCGATCGAATTGCTTCGATCTGCCAAGCCGCAAGCGTTTCCTGGTCGATTGCTGAAGATAACGCTTCCTGGGAAATCATGCAGTCGTGGCGATGGCATCAGGAATCGGAAAGGTTGATCAAGATTCCAATTTCTCCTCGCGTCCAGTCAAAACTCAATGAACTCCTGTCGGCTCAACACGCTCCTCGACGATACAGCGCGCGGGCAATGTCGCTTGGATTCGCTGGCCTGCGGAAAAGCCAATCTGAATGCTCGAAGAGATCGCCGATGAGTTCGGGCTCACCGCGTTGGTGCTCAGCGGTGAATCTCCTCGCATTCGTCTCGGAAGCAAACGAGAAAATGCCTTCGCCGCACGCATCAAGCAAGCCTTCGATCCACACGACCTTTTCGGTTCCCTGAACGCCTAGATCATTCCAGCAGTTTTCTGAACCAGCATGAGGCGTCGATCGCCTTGCCACTGGAGAACACATTGGTCGACCCGAGGACGGGCCGACCTACACGTAGGCTGGCCTGTCCCGCCTGTCCCCAGGTCAGCCAATACGCTGACCAATATCACTAACGCATTGCAGCATCACAAACACAAAGCAACTTCGATCACGCCTACCAAAGCTGTCTTACCGACTTGCCACCGGACAGCACATTGGTCGACCCGAGGACGGGCCGACCTACACGTAGGCTGGCCTGTCCCCAGGTCAGCCAATACGCTGACCAATATCCCGAACGCAGTGCAGCTTCGATCACGTCCACCCAAGCTGTCTTGCCGACTTGCCACTGGAGAGCACATTGGTCGACCCGGGGACGGGCCGACCTACACGTAGGCTGGCCTGTCCCCAGGTCAGCCAATACGCCAACCATCGCCCCTCGCCGGGAATTGCGGCTTTTCCCGTCAGGGACTTGCTTCAAACCGCTTCACGTGTGACAAATTAGGCCAAGCAGCCAGTTTGTGCAGCCTGAGCAAAATAAAGCGGTGAAACAGCATGAATCAAATCGGTCGACTATCGCCTCGTTTCCTCTCCCTATCGAAGC
Organism: Pirellulaceae bacterium; assembly: GCA_041399105.1. Taxonomy (GTDB): domain Bacteria; phylum Planctomycetota; class Planctomycetia; order Pirellulales; family Pirellulaceae; genus Rosistilla. Next base: position 29,333 of record JAWKTL010000046.1, read on the forward strand.
TTCTCGAGAATCGTAAACTGCGGCAAAATAAGCGGTTGCGACGTCCGAAGTCCCGCTTCCGCCCGCGAGTCGAAGCATTGGAATCACGTCGGCTGCTGGCCGTCGCAACCGATTTGGCTTCGATTACCGGGATCATTTTCGACGATGTCACCGGCGATGGACTGACGGCCGGCGAACAAATCGCCGGTGCAACGGTGAATCTTTATCGAGACAACGGTAACGGCGTCTTCGAGCCCGGGGCGGGCGATGGCGTTCCGGTGCGAACCGATACGACGACGGCGGCGGGACGATACACATTCACGTCGCTCACAGCCGGCAGTTATTTTGTCCAACAACCGGCCCAAACGATCGCGGGCAATACGTTGAATCAACAAGTTGGCCCGATCATTCCCATCACGGCGGCTCAAGCCGAAGGGGTACTGATCCGAACGATCGATTCGTTCGACACGTCGACACACTCGGTCACCGATTCGACGAATGACGGAAATCGCGTTGCCTCGAGCGTCGCGGCCCCCGATGTGCTGGGTGGGGAACGCGATATCTTTGTCAGCAAAACCTCGACGAACGGCCTGATTCTCATTTCCGTCAACGACCCGCTGCTTCCCGGTATCCTCTCGTTCGACAGCAATCAGTTTGGTGATGGACAGTGGAACGTTTCGTGGGATGGTCCCGACGGAACGGCGTTGACCATTGACGACAATGGGCTCGGCGGCGCGGACTTGACATCCGCCGGCACGGCGCAGGGGTTTCGCTTGCAGATTGGTGCCGATAACGCGGGGGGGACGGCGGTCGTTCGCGTTTACAGCAACGACGGAAACCCGGGCACCGCCACGCGATTCAGCCAGACAACGATCGCCATTCCCGACACGGGTGGCGCTGCGACGAGCACCGAGTATGTGCCCTTCAGTGCGTTTACCGGAACGGCGGACTTCACGAATGTGGGTGCGATCGAATTGGACATCTCGGGATTTCCCAACATCAACGGGACAGCCGAGTTGGTGGGAGCCATCGGGCCGACGGTGGTTTCGCAAAACTTCGACAACTTTGAACAGGCGGATCTGTCGTTGACGAAGGTTTCCAACACGCCATCGCCGATTGTTGGGCAAGCCGTTTCGTTCACCGTAACGGTATCCAACAGCGGACCGAACACCGCGACAGGGGTCACTGTGATCGATCAACTGCCGACGGGAATCACCTTCGGATCGGCGGCCCCTTCCCAAGGAACCTACAACAATCAGACGGGCGTGTGGAATGTCGGCAGCCTCACCAATGGAGGATCGGCCACGTTGCAGCTTAGCGGAACCCTGGAGACACCGGGGCCGAAAACGAACACCGCGCAGATTGCTTCGTCGAATCAGACCGATCCCGACAGCACGCCGAACAATAATGTTTCGACTGAAGACGACCAAGCGAGCATAACGATCTCGCCTCAACTGATCGATCTTTCGTTAACCAAAGGTGTCGACAACGCGAGTCCCGATGTCGGTTCGGAGGTGACTTTCACCTTAACAGTTACGAATGCCGGACCGAGTGCCGCCACGGGTGTGGCCGTGACCGATGTTCTTCCAGGCGGCCTCAGTTTTGTTCGTGCAACTCCGTCGCAGGGCAATTTCAGCAGCGCTGGAGGTTTGTGGACGGTTGGCGACTTAACCAGCAGTGGCTCGGCGACATTGTCGCTGGTCGCCCGGGTAACGACGGCGGGGACGAAGATCAACACCGCCCAAGTGACATCGGCGGGGCAACCGGATGCCGACAGCACGCCGAACAACAATAACGCGGCCGAAGATGATCAGGCATCCATCAGCCTCACGCCACAAGCCGCGGACCTTTCGCTGACCAAGACCGCCGACACGCAATCGCCCAACGTCAATCAGAATGTCGTGTTTACGCTCACGCTCAACAATGCCGGTCCCAGCATCGCCACGGGTGTGCAGGTTACCGATCTCCTGCCTGCGGGGATTGCGTTTGTCGGAGCCAACCCGAGTATCGGAACGTACGACAGCAGCAGCGGCGTTTGGAATGTTGGCACGATCGCCAATGGCACCAATCAAACGCTGATATTGACCGGGCGTGTCGACTCGCTCGGCGCGAAAACAAACGTGGCGGAGGTCACTGCTTCCAACACGTTCGATACCGATTCGACACCCGCCAATGGAGCGACAACCGAAGACGACCGCGCAGCGATCACGATCACTCCTCCGACCGCTGATCTTTCGTTAACAAAGACGGTTAACGACGCATCCCCAAGCCTCGGCGAGAATGTGACGTTTACGTTGACCGTGCGCAACAGTGGCCCCAACCAGGCGACCGGCGTGCGTGTTCGCGACACACTTCCGGCGGGAACCGAGTTCGTTTCATCGTCCGCGACGTTGGGAAGTTACGACAGCGGCACGGGTGTCTGGAATGTCGGCAGCATCAGCAATGGCGGCACCGCGACGCTGCGTATCGTGGCCCGCACGTTGAGCGAAGGACTGAAGTCCAACGTGGCTGAGATCATCGCCGCCGATCAGCTTGATCCCGACTCGACGCCCGACAACGCAACGGCCGGGGAAGATGATACGGCGGATGTCACGTTTACTCCCGAAGTGATTGACCTTTCCATTACGAAAACGACCGGAACCGAGCGACCGAACCTCGGTGAGAATGTTTCGTTTACGATCACCGTCAATAATGCTGGTCCTTCGGCGGCGACGGGAATCACCGTTGTCGATCGACTGCCCACGGGACTGACATTTGTATCGGCGACTCCGCAATCCGGCACGTTCAACAACACATCGCGACAATGGAACATTCCGGGGATTCCGGCTTTCGGTTCGGCGACGTTGACGCTTGTCGCGCGAGTGAACGCCGCGACATCGTTCGTAAACACGGTTGAAATCCTTGACGCCGATCAGCCCGACAGCGATTCAACGCCTGGAAACAACGACGCCACCGAAGACGATCAGGCATCGGTAACGATCGCGACGCGAATCGCCGATCTTTCACTGACCAAGAGTGTCGACAATCCGAATCCGAACGTGGGCGACAACGTCACGTTTCTTGTCGACATTCAAAACGACGGACCCGACGAAGCGACGGGTGTCGCCGTTCAGGATACTTTGCCTGCCGGAATGACGCTGGTTTCGGCAAGCCCCAACATCGGCACGTTCAATAATTCCAATCGCGTTTGGACGGTCGGAGCGATCCCGGCAAATTCCGGGGCTCAGTTGGAAATTGTCGCTCGTGTTGACACGCGAGGGGCGAAGACCAACAGTGCGCAGGTTGTTGCGTCGGACGTCGCCGATCCCGATTCAACCCCGAACAACAACCGAGCTTCCGAGGACGATCAGGCCAGCGTCGCTCTGACGCCGCAACTGGTTGACTTGGCGCTCGACAAGATCGTTGACCCCGCCAGACCCAATGTCGGACAGAATGTTGTCTTCACCCTGACACTGGCCAATTCGGGAACCGATACGGCAACAAATGTCGAAGTGACCGATCTGCTTCCCGAAGGGGTTCGTTTCGTATCCGCCGCGGCAAGCCAGGGGGCGTACGATGAAGTGACCGGCATCTGGTCGGTCGGTTCGGTCGCTCGCGGTGCCAGCCCCACGCTCGAAATTACGGCGACGATTGAGACGCCTGGAACAAAGACGAATGTTGCCGAAGTCACATCGGTCGATCAGCTTGACTCCGATTCGACCCCTGGAAACGGCGTGCCTTCCGAAGATGATCGCGATAGCGTGGCGATCACGCCCCTTTCAGCCGACCTTTCGTTGATCAAGACCGTCAACAACCCGCGACCGAATGTCGGCGAAAACGTCACCTTTACGATCACGGTCAGCAACGCGGGCCCCGACGCCGCCACAGGCATACGCGTTGAAGATCAATTGCCCCCCGACACCGTTTTTGTATCTGCGGATGCTTCGCGAGGAACCTACAACAGTTCGACCGGTATCTGGGAATTGGGGGACTTGCCGCCAACGGCACCGCAACGCTTCGCATTGTCGCCAACGGGACGAATGTGGTTGAGAAGACGAACGCTGCGGAAATCATCGCGTCGGATACGGCGACCCCGATTCAACGCCGGGCAATGATTTGCTTTCCGAGGACGATCAAGACAACGTATCAATCGTTCCGCAACAGGTTGACCTCGCATTGACGAAGACGCTCGACAACAATGCACCCAACCGGGGCGAGAACATTGTCTACACGTTGACGGTGACGAATTCGGGGCCATCCGATGCGACCGGCGTTGAAGTGACCGATCGCTTGGCGGACGGATTATCATTCGTTTCGTCGGCCCCCAGCCAAGGTGCGTACAATCCATCGACGGGCGTTTGGACCGCCGGTACGATCGCTGACGGAGAATCGGCCACATTGCGCTTAACCGCTCAGGTCAACACGACCGGTACCGTCGTTGATCCGGCGGAGATCACCGCGATCGATCAACCCGACGTCGATTCGACTCCCGACAACGCCGTCCCGACGGAAGACGACTTCGATTCCACCAGCTTCACGACCCCAGTTGCCGATCTGGCGTTGACGAAGACGGTTCTCGATTCGACGCCATTGGCCAGCCAAGATGTCGTCTTCACGGTCACCGTCGTCAATAACGGACCCGACGACGCGACAAACATCGTCGTTCAGGATATCCTTCCCCCAGGTCTGCTCTTCCAATCGGCGACCGAAAGCCAAGGGGTTTATGATCAAAACACGGGACTGTGGACCGTGGGGGCGATTCCCAATACCGGCTTTGCAACGTTAACGTTGAACGCTCGCGTCAACAGCGCTGATCCCAGCACGAATACGGCGGAGATCTTTTCGTTCTTGCAGTTTGATCCCGATTCGACGCCGAACAATGGTGTCGTCGGGGAGGATGATCAAGCGAGCGTGGTCGTTACGCCGGAAGTCATCGATCTTTCGGTGACCGCCGCGGTCGACAATCCGGAACCGGAACTTGGCGACAGTGTGGTGACGACCTTCACCGTCAGCAACGCCGGTCCCGACGTCGCCACGGGCGTGGTTCTATCCGCTCCGATCCCGAGGGGTTTTACATTCGTCAGCGCCAGTCCCGAACAGGGCACCTACGATGCCTCGACGGGATTATGGACACTCGGGACGCTTGGTGTCGGTGAGACGCGAACGTTACGAATTACCGAACGGGTCGACGTTTTCGGCTTCCGGCCTCATACGATCGAGGTCCAAGAGGCCGATCAATTCGATGTCGACAGCACTCCCGGAAATATGTCTCTGGTCGAAGATGACTTTGCCAGCGTCTTGATTATGGCACCGCGAAGTCTTTCCAAACGATTCTTCCTGTCGCGTTGATAGGCGAATGCTTTCCGTCGTCGCTTCAACGCGACGGGTTGAGATCATCCGCGTTGACATCGAGCGTCCACATTTCCCGCCCATCCATTTGGACCCATTCGGCACGAAGGGTTGCCGGAGATCGAGTCGAATCGACATCGAGTTTCAGCCAGACATGAGGCGTGGCGGAGCCCTTGACTAGGTCTGGGTGGGCGACGTTCAGAGATGGAATGACTCGATTATGAATCGGAGAGACAATCAATTGATAGATCGGATATCCGCAAATCGCTTCGGTCTTGTACTTAAGCAGCCTTGAACAATGGATATCCCCGCCGACAAGGACGACGCCGGAAACGCGTTGCTCGCCAATGAAACGGAACAATGCTTCGCGTTCATAGCTGTACGTTCCCCAATCATCGCTTTCCTTGTTTTCTTTGTCATCCCAGATCATTCCACAGGCGATCAGTTTGAACGGGGCTTCCGATTGACGCAGCGAATCGAGCAGCCACGTCCATTGACGCGCACCAAGCAACGTAGGCTTCTCCGATGCAACGGGTGACGGTTCGGTGCGGGCGAACCAACGTGTGTCGAGCAGCCAAACGTCAATCGGGCCGTAGGAGAAACGGGAATAGATTCCTTGGCCCTCATGCCCGGCTTGGTCGTTCACCCGGTACTCGAGGAATGCGCGTCGCGTGTTCGATTTCCCCTTCAATCTCCCGTCCGTATCGTTTCCGCCAAAATCGTGATCATCCCAAGTGCCCCACGTCGGGGTGTGACGAATCAAACGAGCAAGCGGCTCAATTGACAGAAACTCGCGGTGCCGTTGACGTGCAAAATCGAGCTTGGTGGAATCGATGTACGGAGTGTCTCCCAAAAGAACCAAACCGTCGACCTCTTCATTCTCGATATCCGACCACAGCTTTATCGGATTCATGTCGGCGCATGAACCAAAGGCGAGTCGCACTTTGGTCGGCACCCCGACGGAGGGTGGCGTCCGAAAAAACAAATCGTCTCCCTGGGCGATGGGTTGTCCGTCGCGAGTGATCCGATATCGATACAGACGATCGGGTTCAAGGCCATCGACGCGCCATTCAATGCAATGATCGTTCTCGGATTCGGCAACAGCAAAGGCTTGATGAGCGATCACTTCCCTGGTCACATCGCGGACGCTTAATTCGTAACGTCCCGAAGGCTCGGCCGGTCGATACCAAAGCCTTGCGGTTTTGTCAGATACATGACCGACCATCGGTCCCGTGGCTGTCCTTGTTGCCTTTTCGGAACCAACCGCAACGTGATGCGGTATCGTCAAAGATGCTACTAGTGGGAGTAACGCGATTGCCGTGTTAAACACTCTTCGTGCTGTTCGTTTCACTTTTTGTTGCTCCAGTGCAAGGCAGTTTTTTGACAACAGGCTTCTAAGAGTTTCCTAGATGGGAACACTTTGGTTGGTGATAGCTCATGTGTTGATGCAGATCAAGTTGCCACGCTTGGTGCTTTTCCGTGTCCCGCCGTTTCCGAATCCCATTCGCATTGAATCGATCCGCATGATAGGATGAGGACTGTTTTTCGCTCCATTGATCCCTTCCTTCCATCGATCATCCGATTGATTTGCTATGAATGAACACGATTTGCTGTCGCGTCAGGCGACTCGGCGTCACTTGTTTCAGAACTGTGGGGTTGGCTTGGGTTCCCTGGCGCTGGGATCGCTGATCGATCGGGAATCGCAAGGCGCTGAATCGACCGCAGCGTCAATCGGAGCATTGCCGAAGCCCCACTTCCCGCCACACGCAAAAAACGTGATCTTTCTGTTTATGGCTGGCGGTCCAAGTCAGCTTGAACTTTTCTCCGACAAACCCAAACTGGCCGAACTCAATGGGCAGACACCTCCGGCTGAGTTTATGGAGGGAAAGCGGTTCTCCTTTTTGGGCAAGGACGCCAAATTGCTCGGCGGCACCCGCAAGTATGCACCCGCCGGCGAATGTGGTTACGAAATCAGTGAACTGCTCCCCTACCATCGTGATATCGTTGACAACGTCTGCTTCATCCAAAGCATGAACACCGATGTGTTCAATCACGGCCCGGCGAAGATCTTTGTGAATTCCGGATCGCCTCAGCCGGGGCGTCCGAGCATGGGTTCTTGGATTACGTATGGCATCGGCAGCGAATGCGACAATCTTCCCGGCTTCGTCGTCTTGCAATCGGGACCGCGTGGACCTCGCGGCGGCGCGGCGTTGTGGTCCAGCGGTTTTCTTCCGTCGCGACATCAAGGTGTTCCGTTTCAGAAGCACGGGTGACCCGATCGTCAACCTGACCAGCCCGAAGCACTTCAGCGGCCAGCGCGGACGCGACTTCTACGACGCCGTTGCGGCCATGAATCGAATGCGATATCAGCAGACCGGGGACAGCGAAATCGAGACCAGGATCGCCGCGTATGAAATGGCTTACCAAATGCAATCAAGTGCTCCGGAATTGATGGACATTGGAGACGAAACGCAGGAGACGCTCGATCTGTATGGTGCCAATCCAGGACAGCCGTCGTTTGCCAACAATTGTCTGCTGGCGCGCAGGATGGTCCAGCGTGGCGTTCGATTCGTACAGCTTTACCATACCGATTGGGATCACCACGGCGGGCCAGGGCAAACGATCGGCAAGGATCTTGAAAAGGTCTGTTTGGATGTGGATCAAGCTTCGGCGGCCTTGATCAAGGATCTCCAGCGATTGGGACTGCTCGACGAAACGCTTGTCATCTGGGGAGGCGAGTTTGGGCGGACCCCGATGGGCGAAACCCGGGACAACAAGATCGGCGGGCGTGATCACTTCATTGATGCGTACACCATGTGGATCGCCGGCGGAGGGATCAAACCGGGGATCGCCTATGGCGCGACGGACGAACTCGGATTGTCGGTTGTTGAGAATCCGGTTCACGTTCGCGATTTGCATGCCACGATTCTTCATCAGTTGGGAATCGATCACCACCGATTCAGCGTCAAGTTTCAAGGGCTTGATGTTCGCTTGACCGGCGTCCAAGAGGCGCATGTCTTACACGAAATATTGGCTTAGTCGATGGCTTGGAATTGGCTCAGACGCCGACAACGCCCGGCGGTCGATCGCACACCCTGTCCGCATTGTGGAGCAATGATTTTGGAGACGGCGATCTTTTGTCGCCATTGCGGAGCTTCGGATCAATCGGGCTGGCAACCTGATACCGAAGGCGAATCGCTCGATGACGCGGACGAAGACTTCGATTACGACGAGTTCGTGAGGCGTGAGTTTCCCGGCGAAGCCGATTCATCGAGGCTCGATATCCGAAGTGTCGTGATTATCGTCATTCTGCTGTGCTTCATCGTGGGAATTGTATTGGCTTTTTAAGGTCAGCGGCAGACAGAAGCGTACCGTAGGATGGATTTCCAGTCCGTCCTCAGTTGTCGTCGATGGACTTCCAGTCCGTCCTCAAGTGTCATGGACGGACTGGAAGTCCATCCTACCGTGGAAACGGCAGGTATATTATCGCTTGACGCTCGCATAACAATTCTTACCGATTCGCGTACACTTTTCCCTTTCATTTGATAAGCTATTGATGAAGGTTCATGTCATCGTTCCAAGTTGACTCAGGCCTCATCTCTTCGCACGGGAATCGATCATGCAAAAAATGAATAGCCTTGTCGGTCAAAATCGTGGGGCGTTTACGATGGTTGAGATGCTGGTGGTGATCACCGTCATCGGTATCCTGATGGCGTTATTGCTGCCGGCGGTGCAATCGTCGCGAGAATCAGCCAATCGCACCAATTGCCAAAACAATTTGAAGCAGATTGGGCTAGCGATCCAAAATTTTCATGAAACGCGGAATGAACTTCCCCCGTCACGAAACTACGACCATTACAGCAGTTGGGCTTTCTTGATCTTGCCGCATCTTGAGCAATTGAATCTGTTTGACAGTTGGGATCCGACGCTGAAGTATTATTATCAAAACGATGTGGCCCGACTGACGATCGTTCCGATGTATGAATGTCCCTCGCGACCGGGAGGGACGATGATTAGCACGCATTTCGACGACATCTTGTCGCCACACGAAACAGGGCCCCACGTACCGGGAATCACCGGTCACTACGCATGCAGCGCGGGATTTGGACCATCGGGAACATGGAATTGGATTACCTCCAACGGCGCGATGATCATGGGACGCGGCAAAACAGAACCGCCAACGCCAGACGGCCAGTATGCGCCGCCGGGGGCGATCCTGAAATCGTACAAGAGCCGAACCGCTTTCAGAGACGTGATCGATGGCTTATCAACGACGATTCTGGTTGGCGAGAAGCATGCGCGTCCTTCCGCCTTCGGAAGGGCGTCCGAAGATGGCGCGATTTACAACGGCGATCATCCCGGAAACTTCTCGCGTTGCGGCGGGCCTGGATGTCCGATCGCGCGAACGCCCAATTCCCCATTTCAAGCGAACTTTGGCAGCTATCACCCCGGCATATGCAACTTTGTTATGGTCGATGGTAGCGTTCGGTCGATCAACAAAACAATCTCGACCGACATCTTGGGGCGTCTGACAGCGCGAAACGATCGAACCTCCATTCCTTCATTTTAATTCTCCAACGCCGACGGAATCTTGATCGTATGTCTGTAATCCAAGTTCGTTGCCCAGGATGTCAATCGACCTTGCGAGTTCCCTCCGGTTCCGCCGGAAAGAAGGTCCGTTGCTCTCAATGTCAGACCGTCCTCGCGATTCCGGCTGCCCCGGCCTCCGCCAACCAGTCGTCCGCCCCGCCCCAGCAGCGTCCGCAGCCTCAACAGCCATTCACGGCGTCGGCCCCTGTTTCAACGTTTTCCACGACACCGTCCTTCGCACAATCGCCCTTTACTCAGCCGGGACAGCCATCACCCGCTTCACCGCCCGCCACGGAAACGAATGTTCGTCCCGGTTGGATGGTGCCGGCAATTGTGCTAGGCGTGGCGATGGTCTTATGCATGATCGGCGGCGGTATTTTTATGTTAACCCGCTTCAACCGATCGGTTGTCGACGCCGTGAACGAGACGCGTGCGGCGGAAGCCGATGCCAGATCCCAGCAGGCGGCCGCTGCGCAAAAACAACTCGCGCAGGCCGCGGCTGCCAATCCATTGCCCGATCAGTGGCAATCGCAAAGCGCTCGCGGAGTCAGCGTTCGGATGCCCGCCGACGCATCGATTCGTGAAATCAACTCTCCGATTCAAGGCGGCCTGATGCTGCGTCTGAGCGCGTCGCAACCTGACAACGGTGCGGATGTTTGGCTCACGGAAATGCCGATTCCGGCGGAGAGCGAAGTGAAGCGAGATCAGTGGTTGCGAAATATGTTCCATTATTCAGGGGGACAGCCGCGGGAAGTTGTCGACGTGGTTCGCGACGGAAAATCTGGAACGCGGATCGTGTTGGAACGCGACGGCGACCGGAAAGATCCTTTGATGGAGGTCTTTCTGCTTCCCGAACGGATGGTTGTCGTCTCGGTGCAACCGGCGGGCTCGAAGTTTGACGAAGCATTCTTCGCCTCGTTGCAGTTTCCATCGAAGGCTCCCACCGCACCGCAAGTTGCGTCGACTGACGTCCCAACCAGCGATCCCGACACGCAGCCAACCGGCGATGAAGCCAGACGCAAACGCATCTATTTAGAATATAAAGAGTATGCTTCGGCCAATTCCAGCCGAGTGGCTTTGCCGGGAATCAAAGCTCGCGATGCGATCGACAAGCTCGTAAATCAAGTCAACGAGAATCAGGTTCAAGCGTTCCTGCAAATCCATAATCTTTCCGAACGCGAGCTGAACGACATCATTAAGGAAGGTACCAGCAAGAACTGGCAGCCGCCTCGCTAGGCAGTGCGACGCGTCCTCTCCTGGCACAACGAAGTCGATTTTGCTAGCGTTGGTCGTATGGAAGCCATCCAACAGTTTTAATCACAACACGGGAGATTACACAATTGACGCAACCTTTGAATCAGCCGAACCTAGCGAGTGCTCGCCGCTTGCGACGATGGTTGGTGGTGGGCTCTGGTTTAATCGGGTGTGTGATCCTCGCTGTTCTTGTCGCCGCCAACCAACTGAATCGTGACGTGCCTGTCTGGAGCTTTCGGATTGTCAATACGTTTCCCCACGATCCAGCCGCCTTCACGCAGGGATTGTCGATCGTCGACGGGAAATTGTTTGAGGGAACCGGGCAATACGGCAGCAGCACTTTGCGGCGGGTCGAGCTAGAAACAGGTAAGGTGCTGCAAAGTATTTCACTCAATCGCCAATACTTCGGTGAGGGGATCGCAGCCTGGAACGACTCCATCATTCAACTGACATGGAAACGCCGCCGCGCATTTGTCTTCGATCGTGAAACCTTTGCGCATCGCGGAACCTTGCGATACGGTGGAGAAGGCTGGGGGCTGACCCATGATGGAACGCACATGATCATGAGCGACGGGACGGCCCGCTTGCGATTCCTGAATCCGGAAACGTTTGAGGAAGTACGATCCATCACCGTTCACGATGGACGTCGGCGGATCGACGACCTGAATGAATTGGAGTTTGTCGAAGGGGGGATCTATGCGAATATCTGGTACAACGACGCCATCGCCAGAATTTCGCCGATAGACGGACGCCTACTTGGCTGGATCGATTTCCAGCAGCTTTGGCCCGTCCGTCAACGGCCATCCCGCGAACATGTTCTCAATGGCATCGCGTACGATGCCGACAACAAACGTCTGTTCGTGACCGGAAAGTATTGGCCGAACTTGTATGAAGTCGAGATCATCCGCAACTAACCATTGACGCCAAATTCGACTCGATAAAGAATAGCCGTTGCGTTCTCGAACGCGGGCGATGGCGGAAAGGTCCCCGCCGGCAGGTCACCGGCAATTCAATAATGCTCCCGCCTATGACGGATCCGCCGTCGTGCGGTGCCGAAACGAACCGACGATTCCCAAAGCAATGATGGCGAACTGCGAGGCAACAAAGCCGAGCAGCAGCATTTTCACGCTATCTTGCCCGCCGTAAGAATGCAGGCCGAACCCAAGCTGGTTCGTTCCAAACCAACTCCAGGCGGTAACGATATTCCCCCCCACGGCAAGCGTTGCAAATCCTCGTTGACCGACCATGCCATCCCAGCGGGCATGAAGCATCAACGCATTCCAAATCACGATCAGCAGGGCACCGTTCTCCTTCGGATCCCAGCCCCAGAAGCGGCCCCAACTGTCATCCGCCCACAGCCCGCCCAGCACGGTTCCAATGAAGCTGAACAAAATTCCAAAACAGCAGACGCCGTACATCATGCGATACAGATCGCGACGATACGCGAACAGCTTCGGGCTCACCTTCTCTGAAAAGAACAAGTAAAAGATTCCCAGGATGCCGGCCAAAAACGTTGCGGTATATCCCAATGTGATTGTCACGACGTGGGTCGACAACCAGAACTGCGTATCCAACACCGCTTGCAACACCGGCATGGTGTCACCACTGTACAGACCGTATGCAACCAGCAATCCAAGCACTCCGCACATGGATGCAACAAGATTACCGATGCCGTGCTTGTAAATCTTTTCAATACCGAGCCCAAACAGAACGCCCGCCCAGGAGATGAAGACGGCGGACGAATAGAGATTGATGACCGGAGCGCGACCGGTGATCAACATGCGGACAACAATGATCGCGGTATGCAATGCGAAAGCAAAGCTGATCATCAGGAATGCCGTTTGTTGCGTACGCGGAGATTTGATCATCAAGCAATACAATGCGACCAGCAAGGCCAACGTGTAAATCACAAACGACGCCGCGCTCAATCCGCTCCCGACGAGCCAACGTTCAAGCTGGACTCGCCATGGCTGCATGTTTGTCGGCTTGGCGGCGGCGACGGAACCGAGAGCGAGATCCAGACCTTCGTTGAACCTTTCAGCATCTTGGTTATCGTAAGCCACGCGCATTTGATTGAAACCGGCCAGGCCAGGGATGTCCGCTTCCTCACCATCCAGTTCCGCCGCATAACCTTGCAATGCCGCGGCGGCGTAAATCAGCCACTCCGATTGCTCCCCCTCAATCTCCGTTGTTTCCGCCTGGCTGGGCGGAAACAATGCCGGGCCACCGAACTGCATCACCTCCCGAACTTGCAACGTGTTGACGCGCAAGACCGCCTCGCGAAGCTCTCGCAAGGACATCTTTTCCGGAATGTCCTCGGGGCTCAAGTCGTCGACACGCAACGGTTTCTTGAAGACCTGATCGATCATGATGAAGTGACGAATACGCTGTGCCAACTGCCGAATCGCGTTTTCCTTAAAACCGATTTCGTGCGGTTCCTTCCCAATCGTCGATTTCGAGATCTGCTCGATCTTGTCCAGATTGTCTCGCAGTTCGTTGATGCTGTATCGCTTTTCCTTGCGTTCGGACAAACCAAGTTCGCTCAGCACTTCGCTGGCATCGATGCGGATCATTGGAAAGTCCAAGATCGCATCGTCGTCGCTGATCGTTTCAAAAAACCATTCCATTGCGGAAAGCTTTGTTCCCACGCGTTGGATCAATTCTTTGGGGGCTTTGTCTGTCGGCAATGAATCCTTGTTGCTGACGATTTTTAATCCCTCCCGCGCGAATTGATCGAGCGGCACGACACGTCCACCACTCAACACGGGAAGCTCGCCGGCGCGATAGAGGTTCAGTTCCTTCATGCGATAGTCAGCGTCAACCATCGATTTGCGTGTGCTTTCTGGAATCAACAACCCGACAACAGCGATGGCCAGCACGCCCATCACAAGCCAAATGGGCCGACGGCTTCCTTGCACCTCATGATCGGGAGCCTTACGGACTTCCCGTTCCCGACGCCCAACGAAACGATCCAACGTGCCAATGAAATGGACCATCATTCCCAAGCCGACGATACCGCAAGCGACATAGGGAATCAGCCATCCCTCGTTGCGAACGACCTGCAAAACGGTCGCCTTCCCGCCGCCGGGAGTCTCGATGTAATTGGACTGATAAAACGTTTCGCCACGATATCGTAAAGGGTTGTTCATCCAAATGCGTTCGTTACGGATATCGTTCGTATCGGGCTCGACGATCTGAATAAATGAACTGTAGTCACGTGGCGTCTCGGTTCCGCTGTAGTTGACACGTCGAACTTCATCCAAATGAATCCAATACGGTTTGGCGATACGGGCGAAACGCAATCCAAGGGTGAACGATTTGTCCCCCGATTCGATGGTGTCAAACATATCTTTTGAACGACCATCCGTTGAAAGCTTTTCGATATCGTTGAAACGCTGAGTTACCAAATAAGTACCGAGAGCTTCCTTGCTCCCCTTGGGGAACAGACGCAGATATGCCGAAGCAATGTTCATCCCTTCGCTCGCTCCACCGATCGGAGTGACTTCCTTCATCGCGATTTGCGTTCCCATTCCCTCGGTGGCGGGATTCTCCGCTTCCTGGGCAACGTCGGAATTCGGCATGTGGTTGACGACTTCAATCTCGAACGGCAGTCGCGGATCGCTGATCCGCTTGTCCGAACCCTCAAATTCTTGCAGCATGGAATCGGGGATCGCGATGATTCGTGTTTCATCCGGATTCGACTGATCCATGAATTGCAGTTCGACCTTGTCCATGTTGATCAAAGTGTTGGACGACTCGCGCTGCGAGAGGATGAGTCGCTGTTCGAGCTGGCGATCACCAAAGGCGAACTGCCCAATCATCAACAGCGCGACGCCAAAGTGCAACAACAGATTGCCCCCCTGTTGCCCGAACAGAAGCAAGCACCCGATCAGTAAGACGCTGGCCACGCCCAAACCTTTCGCCATTTGCCAAACGATCCGCAGACCAGGTTCGCCGATCGTGAAACCAAGCAGGATCGCAATCGCTCCGGCGGCGAAGATCACCGCCAAAATGGCATAGACGTACTTCCATCCTTTCCTGGAGGCGGAAACGATGCCCGCAAGACTGCCGATCAGTGCCGCAAAGACCATTGCGCACAACCCATACCAAACGGCCGGATACGACGGCGGAACGCCTTGCAGTCCTTCTTCATTGGACGCTCCGAAAACAATCGCCAGCAGCAAACCAAGCCCGATCGCGCTGACGGCAACGCCCGCCACCAACCGTGTCCCAGCCGCCCGGACATGAAACCGTGTCACCTTGGCAGCGATTAAGTTGATCAGCAACGCAAAGCCGATCAGCTTGCCGCCGGGAAACGGAAACCAAAATCCATTGGGCATCAACGCGTTGGCACCGATGCGTTCCTGATGAGAGTAAAATGGTTGCGGAACAAAATCGTCGATGTAAACGCGACTGACCCAACAGGTGAAATAGGCATCCTTCACCTGTTGCATGTTCATTTCATCTTGAGCCAGCGTCCCTGCCAAAATGATAACCATCGAAAGGGCAAACAACCAGACCGTCCATTTGAGCGATCCCAGAAACTGCAGCACCGACTGTCCCGCATGTTGGATGCTGATTTGCGATTCCTGCTCTCGACCTGCCGTAATCGACGCCATGATCTTGCCTCTCATTTGCCGCACGCGGCGGTTAACACTTCAATATCAATAAACCAAAAGCCGATGATGATCACGCCACTCGGCGAGCAATATCATCGCCATCACCGAGCTAGCTTTTGCCCGCCGACTTTAACGTACCCAAAAACTGCGTGAACGCTTCCTCGGAAGCTTTCACGGCGGCCGTATCTCCACTCATTTTAATAAACAGGCTGGAGTTTTCCCTCAGGGGAACCACCGTCACGTCGATTGCCTTACCGCTCTCTTCGCCAATAATGCGAAAACGTTTTCCGGCCGTTCCAAGAACCGTAATCTCTTCGCCAGCATCAACAATTTCCTGAGCCTCCTCCGGCTTGCCGCTTCGTTTCACTTGACCAAGCCAAATACCGACATTGGTTGTCATGTCACCTCCGGCTTCGATCAACGTTACCTCCGCGGGACCGTCCTTCGTTTGGACGTTGAATGCGGCGACACGCATTTCGCTGGTCTTTCCTTCCGTCCATCCGGTCGGCAGTTCGTATTCGTACTTCGCTTCCGCTTGTTTCATTGCACCCGAAGGTTCCGATTCCGAAGGACCTCCGCTATCCGCAGACGGTCCACCAGCGAATGGGGCTCTCGGCGACATCGGTCCTCCGCCGAACATCGGTCCGCCACCGGACATTGGTGAGCTTGATTGAAATCGACCGTCCAAAGCGACCCATATCGACGGATCGGAAATCGGCGGGTTCTCAATTTCGAACTTTTCGCCACCAGCATATTCTCCGTCATCTGGAGACAAACCCATTTGACCGCGCCAACGATTCACATTCGCCACAACCTGTTCATTCCAGTCACCGCTGTTCCCCAGTTCAGTGACGCTCATTTCGAGCATTCGCTCTCCCGAGGGAATCTGGAACTTTGCCGCTTGCATCATCCCCGGCGGAATTCGACGCCATGCCTCGGGAGCATCCAAGACGGGTTCTCCCTGTTCATACTGAAGTTGACGAACCCACGCTTTGAAGTCGTCTTCGATCGGTTTGACGTCGTTGACAGCACCCACCAATTTGTAGAACCAAACCTTGTTGGTGGCGGGAACAATCGCCCCCAGCATGCGATCTTGCTGAACCAAAATGTCCGGGACCTTCGTCGGAATCGTGTACTCGGTGATTTCTTCACGTTGACGACAGCCCGTCAAAAACGCGATCCCCAAGACGGTGGCAATGCACGCGATAATGCAAGCTGAACGACGCAATTCGATTTTTAAAGCAGTCAATGAAAGCACCAACTCAACCAACCATAACTTTCGTCAAACGGCTGGCGTTAAAATAGGAAAGTAATTGAGCCAATAGGTGGGATGCGCCCAAAGAACCGAGAACCAATTCCCTGTTCATCATAGAACATGAGGACGAATTCGCGATTCTTTTTCAAGTCCGGCACGTTGCGCGGCTTGTTTATGGAGCAATATATACGTCGCGTGGTCAAAAACGAGGTGATCCGCTTCATTTAACGTGAAGGCATCATTTCGGACCACGCACGGTATAAGTAAGATAGCTCAGGTCAGGAAGGAAACTTTACAATACCATTCTACGCCGAGGGCACCAAATTGGCAAAACACCTCGGAACCATCGTCAACGCGACCGTGCGGAGTGGGAAATGCTGGCTTCCCTTTTCATCAAGCAAATCACTGCCAATCCGCCGGTCGGACGCCTAATGAACGTTATTTGAACGGGATGCGTACCCAAAAATCCGCCAGGACCTTGTATTTGCAAGCTCAGTCCCGCCAGAGCCGCTTCAGCAAGTCATGCAACTCGGGATCGTGATCCTTCAGTTCAGCGCGAACGAAAGGATAGAAGTCGTTGCGGTAGAAGTACGCCTCGGTCCCTTCAGCAAAGTACTCCTTGTGATTGCTCAATCCGTAATGGCGAACCTTTTGCCCCGTATACAGCAGCACTTGTTCATAGCGTTTGGATTCCTTTGCGTTCTCGAACGCGGCAATCACTTCGGGGTGGTCGAAATCAAGGAACTGATCGTGAAACCCATGCGCCAATTCGTGCAGAATCACCGCTGGATGCTTCAGCATCTGCTCGTTGGACAGCAGTTGATCCGCGTGGGGACTATGCACCTTCTTCGTCAAGCGTTCGTCGTGATCGTTCGCTAGAAGCCAACCGCGACTGGGATGGTATTGCATTGCCCCCAAGACGGGATGATCGCGTTCGATCCAGATTTCAACCTTTCGCAGCTTGGCCAAACTCTCCGGCGGGACCAAGATCGCAATCCGCTGCAGGTGATTGGCCAGCATGGCCAGAGACCGGTCGTCGTCGTCCGCCCCGTCACCGCTGAGCAACGCCGGATCGACATGCACCGACCAGCCTTCGATCTCTTGAACGACGGGATCAAATCGGTGCGCTTTCGCAATCGAAGGTTCGGTGGCGTTGCCGCGATGCGGACCCAACGCCACCACGAGCAGCACGCTTGACAAAAAGCGAACTGGCCGCGAATGAAGCCTTATGCGCGGCGCACAACGCTGATTGCGTGATACTTCGATTATCGATCGCGACATCTATCGACTCCGGTCAGGTGGGCGAGGGTCTGCGAAGACGACAGCCCTTGAGCGACGGCGTCGCAAGATCAACTGAAAAAACATTGGCGCAAGACAACATCTGGCGCGTTCATCATCGATATAGAATCGTCCGCCGATCGGCTGGAATCAAGTGCGGGAAGAACGCACCCGCGAAAAATTTGGATTTTGACGCTTGACGCCGCTCGCCGATCGGTGTACTATCACGATAGAACACCGCTACAGCGAGTCACGAAAGCAGGGTGAACATGTTATTCACTGTCGATCCATCCAATGGTGTCGCGATCTATTCTCAGATCGTCCGTCAGATCAAATTCGCAATTGCCGAGCAAACGCTTCGTCCTGGCCAGTTGTTGCCAAGCGTCAGGCAATTGAGTCAACAATTGACGGTCAATCCGAACACGGTCGCGCGAGCGTTTCAACAATTGCAAAGCGAAGGGATCATTGAGACACTTCGTGGACAAGGGGTCATTGTTTGCAAGGGCGCGATGCAAGCCTGTCGCAAGCAACGTCAACAGTTGATCGCCGAGCGAATCGAAGGGGTGCTTGTCGAAGCGCTGCATTCGGGTATCGAAGCTGACGAGATCGAACAAATCGTTCGCAAGAAACTCAAGTCGCTCAGCGGAAGCATCGCAACCATTGCAACGCCCAACCCATCGGAGAACTCATGACTTCACAAAATCCTGTGATTCGGACAACCGGTTTGTCGATGCACTTTCGTTCGTGCGATGCCTTGATCGATGTGAACCTCCACGTTCAGCCGGGAACGGTGTTTGCATTGCTAGGCGAAAATGGCGCGGGCAAAACGACACTCATCCGCATCTTGACCGGTTATCAAAAGCCGACGTCGGGAAGTGCGGAGGTTTGCGGTTTCAATCCGACCAAAGATCCGCTTAGCGTTCGCCGTCGCATCGGTTATGTCTCCGACGCGCCAGCGCTCTACGACTGGATGTCGATCGGAGAGATCGGCTGGTTTGCGGCGTCGTTTTACGAGCCGTCGTATTTGGACCAGTACCTGAACTCGATTCGCCGATACGAATTGCCGGTCGATCGCAAGATCAAGCATTTGAGCAAAGGACAGCGTGCGAAAGTGGCCCTCTCGCTGGCGTTGGCTCACGATCCGGAAGTTCTCATCTTGGACGAGCCGACATCGGGACTTGACCCGATGGTGCGTCGCGAGTTTCTGGAAAGCATGATCGACCTGGCGGCCACCGGGCGAACGGTCTTTCTTTCCAGTCATCAGATCTCCGAAGTCGAACGGGTGGCCGATACGGTGGGCATCGTTCATCGCGGACATCTGAAACTTTGTCAGCCCCTGGCCGATTTGAAACATTCCGTCATTGAGCTGACCGTCGCCTTGGATGATCCTCTCGTTGGGCTTCCCAACTTTCCTGATCCCGTCGAAACGCTGTTCGTCGAATCGGTCGGTCGGCAACGGCGGATGGTCGTTCAAAATTTGCAACCCGAACTGCTGACATCGCTACGGGAGTTCAGCGGTGTTGCGAATGTGTCGCAAAGAAATCTGTCGTTGGAGGAGATCTTTATCGCTTTGACAAAAGGCGGTTCGCAGGTTTCGTCCAACGGTTTGCGTGAGCGTGATTCGCTGGCCCAATCCGTCGGGCACCCGGAATTGCGCGATCAAACCGCCGATTCCGCGGCAAGGAGTTCATTATGAGTACGATGGTCAGGTCGGCGAATACGATTGGCGACAGACGAATGTATTGGAAGGAGTCGCGTCAACTGATGCCATTGATCACCGCGCTGTTGGCGACCGGGGTCGTGATTGGGATCGGATTGGCGGCGATGCCAAACGCGATCGAACTTGTCGCATCGTTCGGCCACACAATTCCCTTTTTGCTTCCGGCTTTGTATTGCGTTGGGGCACCGGCGATGTTGGTCAGCCAGGAACGCGAATTACGGACAATGCAGTGGTTGACTTCGATGCCGATCTCCCCTGGCCGCTTGATTCGTGTCAAAGTGCTAACGGCACTGCTCGGTTTGGGATTGATGTGGATCGGTTGCTGGCTGCTGGTCGGAATGCAATCGTTGATGATGGAACGATCTTACGTCCGTTGGCTGCCTTATATCGAATATGACGCGTCAGGAGCCGCCTACTTCGAGAGGACTGTTCTGTGGCATCTTCATTCCGTTTACGTTTTAGCGTGTGCGTTTGTGGCGGCGTGGATGGTTCGCAATACGTTTGCTGGTCTTGTGTTGATCCTTCCCTTGGCGGCGCTACCAACATTCGTGACCGTCGCGGGCAACGAAGTCCATCGGTGGGCCACTGGAAACCCGGTCGTCGACACCAGTAGCATCGGTTGGCCCGCGAGCGTTCAGATCGTGTTTACGATTTTCATGTTCTTGCTCGGCATTCGGTTGGGATATCTGGCATTGCAACCTGCCGCCAACAGTGGGCTTGTCGCAAGCGTCGTCGACTCGTCGCTGGCGGTCTTCGGACTACGGCGGATTCACCGTACGGAGGATGACAGCAGCGCGGCATCCTCTGCGGCGACGGATCGCGGATTGCAGCCGACTGACGATGCGCTGCGCATGCCCCGTGGGACGCTTCGTTTTTCAATAACCGCGTTGCAATGGCAGTTTGTTCGGCAGAATCCCTGGGGGTTTGCCGCCATCATGCTGCTGATCAGTTTTGCCACGGTCAGTCTTGCTCTTGTTAACGGGTGCCGCCGCGGAGCTCAAGACATCTTCAGTGGCATCGTTCATTCTGGGATCAACGCTTTGGGGAGGCTACTTCGGTCTCTGCTGGCTGGGCGTCATGGTGTTTTCCGGCGACGGCGCACCGGACCGGCTGCGGTTCCTGGCGGACCGAGGTGTTTCGCCCACAAGGGTTTGGCTTTCGCGACACCTTTTCGGCTTGTCGCTGGTCGCGTTCTTCTCGCTTGTCGTGGCCGTCACAAATGTGATTTTCTTTCGCCTTGGAGCAAGTCCCGATATCCCTGTGATCTCGCTTGCAACGATCTTCATCCTTGCACTGAGCCTTTATTCGATATCGCAATGGACCGCACAGACGCTTCAAATGCTGAGCGTTTCCTCCGTCGCAAGCCCAGTCTTTTCCGCCGCAATGATTTATTGGCTGATTGCAACAACGTATGGCCTTGCGGTTCCGTACTGGCTGGGCGTTTGTTTAATCGTACTGCCGATGATCGCCACCTGGGTCTCCATGCCACAATATATGGATGGCCACCGAGGATGGTATCGTTGGTCCATCGCTTGCGCAGCGCTGCTGCTGATCATTGTGTTACCGATCATTCCCGTTGCACTGTTGCGTTATTCACTGCCACGGTTGGACAAGGCAACCGAAGCGGCTTGGACGTCTGAAGCCGTTGCGATTCTCGGTCGTTCCGGTCCCGCGGAACATCTACGGTTCTTGGACACAATCTATGTCGATGTCGATGGGAACATTATTGACGACCCATTCATTTCCATTAAACCGAACCTGGATGGAAACGAAGACGAAAGCGAGACCGATGAAGCGATGAACATGGGAGGAATGGCCACGCGAAAGCTGAAGGCGAATGTGTTCAAGAAGCATGTTCTTGCAGACTTTGAGGCGGATGACGATGATGTGGTTCCGGTGACGATCGACGATCACGATTTGAAGCAAGCCTACGGACAAGCGAATATCGCCAAGCTGGCGGTGAAAAACAATCCCGAGGATGCGGACGCGGTCGCCGATCTCGGTGAATGGATTGAAACTTGGTCGATTGCGGCGCACCGACTGCGAAGGCATCCGTCGCTGCGAGCTTCCTTGAACGCCGATATCATGGAAATTTGGTTGACGCGCACGTTGCAAATGCGTGAGCTGAAACCCTATCTCACCCAGCCGTGGGCTCAGGCCGCGATCGAACGCTTGCGTGACAAGGATTTCCGAACCACCAATCGACGACGAGCCGTTCTTGCCGAATGGTATAGAGCCACGCAAACAGATCCAACGCAAACAACCCAAACGACCCTAAGCCGACGGGAATCGCAGGAGCAAGGGCAATCGGAGTTTGTTCAAATGTTGCTCAGTCGCCGGCGCGATGATGCACAAGCCATGGCGTTGATTGAACTTATCGAGGCGGGTGGCGCGGGGCAATCGACTGAACCCATGCGACGCCGTCTGCACGAACTCGCGTTTGGCGATATCCTCGCGTTCGAGAATGGTCCCTATTCCGATCGCTTCCGAGCCGACGGTGGTGAGCAGTCGATTGCGTTTGCCCCTGACGGCGTCTTGACAAACTACGTCGGGTCGCAGTGGTATGCGGGTTGGGAGAACGTGTGGAGCAAAAAGTGAATCATTTCATTCCCGCCACGCGTGATCCATCCCAAGAAACGATCTCATTAACAAAAAAGGCAAACAACATGGTGCGAATCAAACATCCCAGCGGCTACCTGAGCGAGACGTTGTATTTGCTGTTAATGATCGCTCCCTTAGTCGTGTTGTTTTCAATCTTTGGGTACGACTTGATCGATCAATTCGCGGCCCGCCGTGAGCTTCGACAAACGCTCCAATCGCGAATTGATGATGGGTTGATGACGGGAAACGACTCGATGAGTCGAGCCTTTTATGATCAAATGGCGCACAAGGATGCCGCGGCTTGGAGCGATGTTATGGCGGCGGCCGAAGTCGTGATGCAGGATGACAAGCTGAGTTCCGACGAGGATCGAAGTTTGCGGTCCCCGCAACGATTTGTCGACGCAGTCGATCCTGAAGCGATCGAACAAATGAAGCGAGCCGCGCCGATAATCGACGCAATCGAGCGATTGACTGAAGATCCGAAGCCGGTGTGGACGCCAACGCTCTTCCACGGTTGGAACACACTTCTTCCTGAAGCTCAGCATTTTCGCTCGATCGCGAGACTGCTGGCCGCCGAGTTCCAGGTGGCCGTTGCGATGAATGATCATGATCGTGCGTTGCGCGCCTTACGAATGCTCGACCAGTTCGTCATCATCACGGAACAAGACTTCTGTATGGTTTCCGCGCTGATTTCTTTTGCGATCGAGGGCATGCGCAATGACGCGGTTTTGCATTCCGTGTCACTTGACTTCTGGCAAGACGCCGACATCTTGCAAGAATTGGATGAACGCTTGAAACCGCGTTCAGACACGCAGGAACGTTGGGAGACAATCTGGCAGGGGGAATTGGCGATGGCGTACGATAGTTTGATGAACGGTTCGGAGGTTTACGACTACGAGATGCAGCCGCAATTCATGTCGAGAAGCTTGGGTTTGAACATGAAGCAACACGTCGATTTCATCAACGCTTATGAATCGCTCTGGGAGTTGACACCGGTCGGTACCGCTACCGATCTAGAGGCCATCGAACAAGCAACACGCAACATATTAAACAATGCCGAAGCATCCATTAATTGGACAGCGATTCCGTTTGCGAATGTCGGCCCGCTGCTTCGGATGGTCTTTCCCGCAGGCGAGATGTTTGCCCAGGCGATGGTCCGTCATCAACGTGATCGCCAATGGACGCGCATCGCGACCGCGATCAAACGCTTTGAGCTTCTTCATGATCGCTGGCCCAATGCGTTGAGTGAATTAAAATCGCTTGGTCTGTCGGCGACGGACTGGACCTTGGAAACCGGAGTCCCGTTGGGATACGAGGTTGCTGAAGATGGCGACGCCGCCTACCTGTGGACCGCTCGGACGCCCCGAACGGTCATGCCCTCGGAAAATCCGTTCGATCAATCTGACATCGATCCAACGCGAGTTCATGACGTCGGTGTCGTGAAGATCCAGTAAACGCCACGCATCCTTGATTCCACCGACCCGTTGGCTCAACGCTCTCCGTGCTCATGCCGTGATTCCAGTCGTTTCAAAATCGGCTGCATTGCGTCCAGTTCGGTGTAGTACATCGCGCTCGGATCGATCTGTTTCTCTTGCAGCCATCGTAATCGAGCGTCCATGCTGCGACGCGCCGCAACCCACGGCAGCGCGATCAGCCATGTGAAAGCCACGAAGCCGCAGGCGGTTATCAACCGCAAAGCCCCGCGATGCTGCGTCGATCCGTTCTTCGTCATCTCTTGTATCGCGTTGTTCCACTTCATTGCAATGCGTTGTCGATGAACTCACGAAAGACGACGCGGAACATCAGCCAAGCCATCAGCAACGTCAGCAATAAATTAAGCGTCTGGCCGCACAGATACAGGATCAGCGGCTTGCCACCGCGAAGGTAAGGCATCAGTTCTCGCACGTTGGTGCTCAACCCGATGCTCACGAAAGCCAGGCAGAAAAACCATCCTCGAAATGTCTTCGTTCCTCCACCGATCACCGCATCGACGATCTCGGGCCCAGCGGTCAACGAGGAATGGAGAATCGAAAAGAGGATCGATGCCATAATAAAGCCGAGGACAAATTTGGGAAAACGATACCAGATTTCCATTATTCCGGTCGTCGATCCATCGTCGTTCTTCTCAACACGCGTTACCCAGTAAATGGAAACGCAGAAAGCGGTCACGCCGATCAAAATGTTTTGGATCATTTTGACCGTGGCCGCCACCTCCAACGCCCGTTCGCCCAGCGCCGCCCCCGCGGCCGCGACGGCTCCCGTCGAATCGATGGTTCCCCCCAGCCAAGCACCGCCAAGAATCTCGTCCATGCCGACGAGTCGAATGAACGCCGGCAAGGCGACCATCATGATGACGGTGAACGAAAGGGATAGACCGATGGCCAACGAAAGTTCTTCCTTCTTCGCCTTGCACGCCGCCGCCGTCGCGATCGCGGCGCTCACGCCACAGACCGACATGTCGGCGGAAATGACCATATTGAGCGAGGGAGACGGAATCTTGAGAACCTTCTGACCGAAAATGTAGGTGCTGATCAAGACGATCGGCGTCACCACCCAAGCGACAAAGATACCGGGGACGCCGAGCGCCAACAGGCGGCTCATCAAGACTTCCGCACCGAGCAATACCAGACCCGTCTTGATATAGAACTCCGTCAAAGCGGCGGGCATCAGCCAAGCGGGGGTTCCAATCGTGTTGCTGATGATCAACCCGACGAGCAACGCCCACAAAGCATATTCCAAGTTGTAAGCACTGATGACGTTCTGTCCGGCCAAAACGTAAGCCAGCGTGGCCAACAAGAAGACAAACGGGAAGGCTATTAAAAACGCAGACGCGGATTGACCCCGCAAACCGATTGCGGCGGCAAACAGAACCGCAATTCCCAGGAAGACGCAAAGGATCGGAACCACCAAGCTTTGTCGCGGCGGATCGGGTTCTCCCAGCTTCGGCTTGCCCGCTTTCGAGAAAGCGTCCAGCGGATTCTCCGTCCAACCACCGGGCTTGGAGAGATACGGCTTCAGAGGATTGGATATCTTGATTTCCGCTTCCCGATCCTGCGTGGCCGCGGCAACCTGTTGTTCAAGGTCGGCGGGACGATTGGCCCAGACAACCGCAAACGATATCAACAACAAAAGTCCTCCGCACCAGATGGCCCACCAATCTTCGGATGTCTTCATGTCGACAAGCAGGCTGGGACGAGGGTTTGTGGTGGACGTGTCGTCGGCGGACATGGGCGGGTTCCAGTATCAAATCGATTCACATCAACCGAGTCCCATCGGGATTGCGAATCACGGAAAGCGAGGGGGACTGGCTGGGCTTACATCAACGATGAACGCGTCTGATGTTATACCGTGCGTGGTTCGAAATGATGCCTTCGCGTTAAATGAAGCGAATCACCTCATTTCTGACCACGCGACGTATATCTTGCGCGAATGTCTTTCAGTGGTTCTTGCGACTTAGTCGCTCTAAATTTATAGTCGCCGATCATCAAACGTTCAATCGAAGGGGGAACGCATCACCTTTCGCGATCCTGTCGCTTGGCGTTACACTACGCAGACGGATCCTTCCCCTCACACGTCGACCGGCGAAAGAAATGTCCAATACAATCGTGATTTTTGGTGCTTCGGGAGACTTGACCAGTCGCAAGCTGATCCCCGCTCTTTTCAGACTCTTTCAGAAGCAACGCTTGCCTAAGCAAACACGTATCGTCGGCGTCTCGCGCAGCCCGTTCAGCGACGATCAATGGCGCGACCAGCTTGCCGAATCGACAAAGAAGTATTCGTCGAAGAGCTTCGACGCGGAGGCGTGGCAGAAGTTCGCTCAGCAGGTCCACTACCATGCCGGGGACATCACCAAACCGGAAGACTTCGACACGCTGGCGACCTATTTGAATGAACTGGAAGGTGCCCCGTGCAACCGTGTTTACTATCTGTCGACAGCGCCGCAGTTGTATGAATCGGCGATCCTGTTGATGGGGCGAGCCGGTTTGTCCGACGAAGCGGATGGCAGTCGGCGCGTGATCATTGAAAAACCGTTTGGCACCGATTTGGCTTCGGCGCAGGCGCTGAATCAATCGATCCACAAAGCATTCAACGAAGATCAGATCTACCGCATCGATCATTATCTCGGCAAGGAAACCGTTCAGAACATGTTCGTGCTGCGATTCGCCAACAGCAT
Source organism: Pirellulaceae bacterium (assembly GCA_041399105.1). GTDB lineage: Bacteria > Planctomycetota > Planctomycetia > Pirellulales > Pirellulaceae > Rosistilla. The sequence continues at coordinate 56,131 of JAWKTL010000046.1, forward strand.
TTACGAACCGCTGTGGAATCGGAATTACATCAATCACGTTCAAATCACCGTCGCCGAAGAGGTCGTCATCGGTCGTCGGGCGGGGTACTACGATTCGTCGGGGATCCTGCGCGATATGTTTCAAAATCATCTGCTGCAGTTGATGACCATCACCGCGATGGAGCCTCCGGCGAGGTTCGACGCAAATTTGGTGCGCGATGAAAAGGTCAAGGTCTTGCACAGTGTGCGTCCAATGGTCGGCGGCGATTTTGCGACCAACACCGTCCGCGGCCAATACGAGGGTTACTTGCAGGAAGAGGGCGTTCCGGCGAAGAGTCAAACCGCGACCTTTGCGGCGTTGAAGCTGTACATCGATAACTGGCGTTGGAAGGGAGTTCCGTTCTATCTGCGCAGCGGAAAGGCGATGTCGTGCCGAACGACGCAAATTGTCATTCAATTTAAGGAGCCTCCGCATTTGCTCTTTTCCGCAGGCAAGACGCGAGAACCGGAGCCGAATCAACTGGTCATTCAGGTTCAACCAGCGGAAGGTTTGCAGATGCACTTCCAGTCAAAGGTTCCCGACGCGGAAATGAAAACGCGAACCGGACACTTCGATTTTCGTTTCCAGGACGCCGGCCCCGATGGGTTGCCCGACGCTTATCAGCGTCTGTTAATGGACGCCATCAACGGCGACGCGAGTCTGTTCGCGCGCAGCGATGAAGTCGAACTGGCGTGGAGCATCATCGATCCGATATTGGGGGCGTGGCAAAGTCCCGCCGCTCCGCCGCTGTATCGATACGAACCGGGTTTGTGGGGACCGACCGAATCGAGCTTCTGGATGCAGCAGCAGCATCGAAACTGGTTCGACGTCTGCCCTGTTATCTGATCCGCCATCGTGACTGCCATCGCATCGACCACCGATTCCCAACTTCGCTGCAATGTCGCCGATCGATTGTCGGCGTTCGCCGAGTCGCAGCCCGATCGTGTCGCCATCGCGGTCGCCAAGCCGGGAAAACGCGGCGTCTACCAAACGATCACGTTCGGTGATCTCGATTCGCGGGTGAACGCCATTGCCAATGGATTGCTCCGACGTGGCGTTGTGCCTGGAACACGCTTCGCCATGCTCGTCCCCTTCGGCATCGATTTCATCTGCCTTGTGCTGGCATTGCTCAAGGCGGGGATGATTCAAATTCTGGTCGATCCGGGGATGGGAAAGCAGAATCTGATTGAGTGTTTGGCCGCATCCAAGCCGCAAGGATTCATTGGCATCCCGAAAGCGCAGATCGCTCGTTTGCTGTACCGCAAGCGTTTCCCCGACGCCAGACAGAACTTCGTCGTCGGTTCGCGATTCGCCTTGCCATTGCTGGGCGTTCCGATTGATAAAGTCCGGGTTCGCGTCGAATCGAAGATCTCGTTTCCATTGACCTGTGAATCGGACCCGGCGGCGGTGATCTTCACAACAGGAAGCACCGGGCCTCCGAAAGGCGTGGCGTACACGCACGGCACGTTTGAACACCAGGTTCGTTTGATCCAGCGTCAATATCAAATTCAGCCGGGAACCGTCGACCTCGCCTGCTTTCCGTTGTTCGGACTGTTCGATGCCGTGATGGGTGTCACGACCGTCGTCCCCGATATGGATCCGACACGTCCGGCGGACGCAAAGCCGGACAACATCATTTCCGCCGTCCGCGATTGGCGGGTCGACCAAGCATTCGGTTCGCCCGCCCTGTGGCACACCGTCAGTTCCTATTGCGTCCGGAAAGAGATCACTTTGCCGTCGGTGCGCCGCGTTCTTTCCGCGGGTGCCCCCGTTCCACCGGCGACATTGAACGCCCTGCGAAAAATGATGCATCCGGATGTCGATGTCTATACCCCGTACGGCGCGACCGAGTCGCTTCCCGTTGCCTCGATCGAGTCGCGTGAGGTTCTTAATGAAACGGCGAAACAAACGCTAGCCGGGGCTGGAACCTGCGTCGGCAAGCGGTTCGATGAAATGGAATGGCAAGTCATTCGCATTACGGACGACCCACTGGACGACATCGCGCAGGTCGATCCATTGCCAACCGGACAGATTGGCGAGTTAATGGTTTCCGGCCCGGTTGTAACTTCCGCTTATGTGACACGCCCGGATCAGAACGCCCTGCACAAGGTGCGCGATGGCAAACGCGTCTGGCATCGCATGGGTGATGTTGGATATTTGGACGCCGATGATCGATTCTGGTTTTGTGGCCGCAAAGCGCATCGCGTCCAAGACGGATCGGAAGTTCTTTACACGATCTGCTGTGAAGCGATCTTCAACCAGCACGACGATGTCTACCGGACCGCTCTGATCGGTATTGGCGACCGGCCTCGGCAAACGCCGATGCTGATTGTCGAACCGCATGCCGATCGACGCCCCGAAAACGAAGCCCAACGAGAACGCTTGATTCAGCAGTTGCGAGAACTTGGAAAGCAGTTCGAGCACACGCGTCGGATTGAGCGAATCGAGATTCATCCCCTCGGACTGCCGGTCGATATTCGTCACAATTCCAAGATCTTCCGCGAGAAGCTCGTCCAGTGGTATCGGTCGCGGTGAGCGGGGCGTTCGTTCCGTCACGCTGCTTAACGCGCGGTGTAGGACGGGATCAATCGACCTTGAGTAAATGAAAGGTATCGTTCCGCGGCGGCTCGATCCTCCTCCGCAAGGATTGGGCGGTTCAACGCGGCATTCGCTTCGCTGCGATATCGATAACACTCGGACAAGTGATAGACGTTGTTGTTCTGGTGCGTAACGAATCGAGCGTTTTCAAGGGTCACATTCTGCAACATCGACTGATACAACGAAATGGCTTCGGTCAAAGCATGGATCGCTTCTTTCGGATTTCCAGACCTCAATTGCGCAAGCCCTTGAAGTTTCCATGCGCTGACCATCGTTGGAAATTTGGAGATCGCCAATCGAGATTCAAAAACGCCGTCGTCCAATCGGTTGTCGTTGAGCGCCAATTGGCAGCGATCGACTGCCTGGTACGCCGTGTAAACATAACTT
>JAWKTL010000047.1:0-57919 GCA_041399105.1 Pirellulaceae bacterium
GTGATTAATCAAATCGACATAGGCTTCACGTTGTTCGCTGGTCGCTTGGGGGCCCATCAAGATGCCGTAGCCTCCCGACTCATTCGTCGGTTTAACGACAAGCTTGTCCAAGTTTGCGAGAACGTGTTGCTTTTGCGTCTCGTCAGAGCAAACGTACGTCGGCACATTGGCGAGAATCGGGTCTTCGTCGAGGTAGTACTTAATGATGTCGGGAACGAATGCGTAGATCGCTTTGTCATCGGCGATGCCCGTCCCCGGCGCGTTGGCCAACGTTACTCGACCAGCACGATAAACATCAATCAGACCGGGCACCCCCAAGAAGGAATCCTCGCGGAAGCACTTGGGGTCCAAGAAGTCGTCATCGATTCTTCGATAGATCACATCAACGCGTTGCAAGCCACGCGTGGTACACATCTTCACGTACCCATTCTCGACGACCAGATCGGTTCCTTGGACGAGCTGAATTCCCATTTGCTGCGCGAGGAAGGTGTGCTCGAAGTATGCCGAATTGTACGAGCCCGGCGTGAGAACCACCGCCGTTGGATCGATTGTTCCGACGGGTGCGCATTGCAGCAACGTCTTCAACAATCGTTCTGGGTATTCTTCGACGGGACGGACCGACATTCCCTCAAAGACCTGAGGGAACGTCCGCTTCATGATCTCGCGGTTTTCCAGGACATAGGAGACACCCGATGGGCAACGAAGATTATCCTCCAGAACGTAGATGGTTCCATCGCCATCGCGAACAAGGTCGACGCCTGTGACGTGGCACCAAACCTTCTTCGTCGGGCTGAAACCCTTCATCTGATGTCGAAAGGTCGTCGCCGACGTCAGCAAGTATTCGGGGATCGCTTTGTCGCGGACAATGGCTTGATCGTTGTAGATGTCATCGACAAACAAATTCAACGCGCGGATTCGCTGCTTAAGTCCCGCCTCGACGCGAATCCATTCCTCCGCATCGATAATTCGCGGGAGCACGTCGAACGGCCAGACTTTCTCACGTCCATCGGCGTGACCATAAACATTGAACGTAATGCCCATGTTCTGCAGCGCGTGCTCCGCCGCAACCTGTCTTCTCGACAATTCACCGGAACTGAGGGTGCTTAGGCGTTCGACGTATGACTTGCAACACGGACGGGCGTCTCCGCGACCTAAGAACATTTCATCAAAGCCATCGCCACATTCGTAAGCTTGACTATCGTTGATCACATCGCCTCGCATTCTTGACAACAATTGAAATTTGCACGCCGTGCCGAGCCACCACCCTGATTAAGCACCCGTGCAGATGTTTCTTCGTTATGTGACGTTATACGTCGCGTGGCCGAAAATGAGGTGATTCGCTTCATTAAATGCAAAAGCATCATTCCAGACCACGCACGGTATAAATTCGAGTTCCCGGCGCGAACGGATTCGCTTCTGCTGGGACCCTGTTAAAGAAACGGCTTCTGAGTAAAAATGTCAATTCGCCGACAGGCCCACATTTTTCAAACACCCGACTGCAAGAGCCGTTTCGATGAAGACCGATGAACTGCGACAGATGTACCTGGATTTCTTTGTCAGCAAGGGACATACGCTGCAGGGAAGCGATGTCCTGGTGCCGACTTGGGACCCATCCGTTCTGTTCACTCCGGCGGGAATGAATCAGTTCAAAGATCACTTTCTTGGAAAGGTCAAGCTCGATTTCACGCGGGCAACGACGTGCCAAAAGTGTTTGCGTACCGGCGACATCGAAAACGTTGGACGCACCGCTTACCATCACACCTTTTTTGAGATGCTCGGCAATTTCAGCTTCGGTGATTATTTTAAGGTCGAAGCGATCTCTTGGGCGTGGGAATTTCTGACCAGTCAACGCTGGCTCAACATTCCGAAGGAAAAGCTAAGCGTAACGGTCTACAAAGACGACGATGAGGCCTTCGAAATCTGGCGAGATACGATCGGACTCCCCGCATCGAAGATTGCTCGCATGGACGAGGATGAGAACTTCTGGCCGGCAAGCGCTCCCAGCCAAGGACCCGATGGTGTTTGCGGTCCATGCAGCGAAATCTACTACGAACTCGATGGCGGCAAGTCGGTCGAAATTTGGAATCTTGTCTTCACCCAGTTCAATCGACTTGGCAATCCTCCGGATAATCTGCTGGCGTTGCCAAGCAAGAACATTGATACCGGAATGGGGCTGGAACGGTGCGCCAGCGTTCTTCAAGGGCAACCGACGAACTATCACATCGACAACCTGTTTCCGATCGTCCAGGCGGCGGCGGAGGTGTGCAGCCGCAAATATGCTCTCGACAGCGACGATGGTCGCCGGTTGCGTCGAATCACCGATCACGTTCGCGCTTGCACGTTTGCGGTCCATGAGAATGTCTATCCGGGGCCGGACAAAGCGAAGTATGTCGTCCGCCGCCTCATTCGTCGGGCCGTTCTCGATGGTCATCAAATGGGATTGCGAGACCCTTTCCTGCATAAGATCGTGCCGGCCGTTGTCGAGCAGATGAGCAAACCTTATCCGGAGTTGACCGAATCGGTCGAACGCGTCATGCGCGTGATGCGGAAGGAAGAGGAAGCCTTCTTCCAAACACTGGACGCGGCCCTGTCGCGGATCGACCAGATGTTTGATCGCATGGAAAGCATCAACAAAGTGATGGTGGATGGTCACGAGGCCGCCGATCTTTACAAGACCTTCGGCGTGCCGCCGGAGCTTCTGCAAACGATTGCGGCGGAAAAGAATCTGACCTTTGATTGGGACGGATTTAACAATGCGATGGACCGTCACGCGGTCGATAGTGGTGCCGGGCAGAAAGATTTGTTTCAGACCGGTCCGCTGGAAACGCTGAAAGAAGCGCTCCGCGAGACACCTTTCCTGGGTTACGACGAAGTTTCCGCGACATGTGAAGTGAAAGGCATCATCGTGGGAGACGATGAAGGGGACGAGCATCTGCTTGGAAGGTCGCGGCCGGCGGGGCCGATCAAGAACTTCGCGTCGTCTTGGATCATTCTCCCTTCTACGCTGAAAGTGGTGGACAAGTGGGAGACACCGGGAAGATCAGCAACGACGATTTTGAATTCAAAGTCACGAACACTCAGAAGCACGCCGCCCTGATCGTTCATTACGGTCACTTGTTGAAAGGAACCATTCAGGAAGGCATGAGCGTTCGAGCGGAAGTCGATACCGATCGACGCGACGCCATCCGTCGCGCTCATTCGGCGACGCATATTCTTCATTACGCATTGCAAAAGAACGTCGGCAAGCATGCGCAGCAACAGGGTTCCAAGGTGGAGGCCGATGTGTTGCGATTCGATTTCACCAATCAGGAAGCGTTAACCGAGCAGCAGGTTGAAGCGATCCAATTCGATGTTTTGGAACGTGTTCAAGCGAAGGACAGCATCCGCTGGGATACGGTTCCATTAGCCGATGCCCGAGCTGCCGGGGCGATGATGCTGTTCGGGGAAAAGTACCCCGATCCCGTGCGCATGGTCTCGATGGGACAATTCTCGAAGGAATTGTGCGGCGGAACGCACTTGACCAACACCGGCGATGTGATCGCATTCGAGGTCACCAGCGAGGAAAGTGTTTCCAGCAATACGCGACGCATCGTGGCGTTGACCGGCCAAAAAGCGAAAGCGCATCGTCAACATACGACGGAGATTCTTGAAAGCGCATCGAAGCTGTTGAATTGCCAGCCAGGATCGCTCATCGAAGCAACAAAGTCTTTGATCGACCAAGTTCGCAAATTGAAAAAGCAATTGTCCAGCGGCAATGCCGAAGTGCCCAAGCGAGTCGCCGTAGCGGGTTCCGACGCCTCGCCGAGCTACCCCGAAATGAAAGCGATCGTCCGCGATACCGCTCGCTTGCTGAACGTCGCGCCGGCGGAGATTCCAACACGTATCGAATCGCTGTTGAACGACGAACGGACGCTGACCCAGCAGCTAAAGAAACTGACTGCGGGGGGGCAGGTATCGGCGGATCAATTGCTTGATGATGCCGAGGCGGTGGGGGATGCGCTGCTGATCGTCCAGCAGGTCGAAGGTGCGAACCCCAACTTGATTCGCCAATGGATCGATCAATTGCGAAAGAAGAGCGACAAGCCCATTGCGGTCTTGTTGGCAACCGTGATGGGAGAGGACAAAGTCATTCTGGTCGCGGGAATCAGTAAAGGTTTGGTCTCCAAAGGAGTCAGCGCGGGAACTTGGGTGGGTCAAGTTGCCGAGGTGGTCGGTGGAGGCGGGGGAGGCAAGCCTGACTTGGCTCAAGCCGGTGGTAAGGATGTCTCGAAGCTTCCCGAAGCTATGAACAAGGCGAAAGAAATCGCAAGAGAAATGATTGCATGAGCGTGTCCGCGGAGTGAGCGGAATTGAGGTAGGCACCCATTACACAGCCCGTAGACCGCGCTTGGTATCGGTCGGATGAAAAGAGGTTTTCCGATGGAGAAGAAGAATCAGTCGAATCAGTCGAATCAGTTTCTTGACCGTCGGCGTTTCGCGGTCGCTTCGGCGGGGCTGTTGGCGGCGTCCGCTGCGTCGCGAAACGTTGTGGGGCAGGAACCCACCGAGAAACTGCCGGCGCAGGAAGTTCGTCGGCCTAATCCGATCGCGGTTTCGACTTATTCTTATTGGCGGTTTCGCAATGACACGAAGCTCCCGATCGTAAAGTGCATCGAGTTGGCGGCGGAGGCGGGGTTTGATGCCGTCGAGGTTTTGCACATTCAGATGCAAGATGAATCGAATTCCGAAAGGCAACGGATCAAACAAACCGCGTTTCGACTGGGGCTCGATCTTTGTGGTTTCTCGACGCACCAGTCGTTCGTTTCACCCGACCCGGAGAAGCGACAAGCGAATATCGATCATACGATTCGTTGCATCGAGCTCGCTTACTCACTGGGTATTCCCACGATCCGTGTGAACACCGGTCGCTGGGGAACCTCGGGAAGCTTCGATGAATTGATGGCCAATCGCGGTATCGAGCCCAATTTGGATGGCTACAGCGATGATGACGGTTTCGGCTGGGTTCGCGATGCGTTCGAGAAGTGCATCCCAACGGCTGAGAAATGCGGTGTTGTGATGGGGCTCGAAAATCACTGGGGACTTGGACGAACGGCGGCGGGAGTTCTCCGCGTGATCAACGAAGTCAATTCACCTTGGCTGCGAGCGACGCTCGACACCGGGAACTTTTTAGAAGATCAATACGCTCAATATCAACAGCTTGCCCCCGAAGCTGTCTTTGTGCAGGCGAAGACCTACTTCGGCGGAGGCACTTGGTACACGCTGGACATTGATTACGGTCGCGTTGCGAAAATACTCCGCGACGCCAACTATAGGGGCTACATTTCGCTCGAGTTTGAAGGAAAGGAAGCTCACGAAACCGCGATCGAAGCTTGCAACTGCTGCGGAACGCCTTTGCGTGAACTTTTGCAGCATGGGCAAGATTCGCTGAAAAAGAATGGGACATATAGGCCGCCGATGCCTTCCCGCGAATTGTTGGCGAAGCGGGGACGGATTGATTTTGCCGATAAACCCCTCATTGTCTGTTACAGCGAAGTGATGAGGGATGCGGAATATGACCAATGCAAAGCGATTGGAAGAGGTTCGAGGATTTATTGAATCTTGGTTTTAAGAAAGCACGCTTCAACCCTTGGTCAGCCACCGAATCGATACTCATCCGCGATGAGCACTATTGCGGTCGGCTATTCGCATTCGGACCTTACACTGCGATCTGGTTTGTGGAAGAGAATCAGGTCAAGATCTTCGATCCCGACGGATCGGTCGCCATCCAGTCAAGATTGCGCGGCGTTGTTCGTCCGAGGAACCGGTTCATGAAATGAAACGGGCCGCTTAGGATTCTGAGCAAGCCGACATAAGTCGTGGAACAGGTGGAATCCGCCGGAACGCGTTTGCCGTTATAGGTCACGCGGCCGAAGTAGTGTTGTGTAACTCATGAAATGTAAGGCATCATTTCAGACCACGCACGGTATATCTTTTCGCAAATGTCTTCCAGTTGATCTTGCGACGTGGTCGCTCTACTTCGGAAGCACGGCGATTGCCGCGGTCCAAGCGATGGTCATTCCGATCGCGATCATCCCGGCGACGGCTTCATCGAGCCGCTTGCCAGCCAACGGTCAGGTAAGCGACAAGCGACCATTCCGAAGGGATGCCTGAAGTAAAGCCGGCGAAGTGAGCCCCGACGCATCGGTGCGTTCGCCGTCGAGTCGATCAATCCCAGCAGAACCGGACCACCACAGAGATGAGCGGACTGTAGCGACGCATTTTGTGCCTGCTTTCAACATGCTGGGTCGCAGGGCATGCCGCGACCATGATGCCAATCGCGGCGAATACCGCCGTCGAAGCATGATCGAGACGTGATCGGCGTCGCGTATCAAAGCGTTCATTCCGTTGCCGATCGATCGGCAAGAACAATCATCAGCCAAGCGACACCACCGCCGAGAATGCGCTTCGGTCAGCAAGCCAAAGAAACGGCCGAAGACAAGATTCGACAGCAAATGGCCTCCGTCGGCGTGCAACGTCAAAGCGGTCGTCGTCCGCCAAAGATGTCCGTCGCAAACTTTACCCGCGTCCATCCCACCGGCATTCACCCACAAAGCACGCGACTGCTCCGACGCGGTGACGGTTCCGAACAACAGCACAATGCCGGCATAGATCACCATCGCCGCTGAAGCAAAAGCGTAAGTCTTGACCGCCGGAACCAGTTCGCGGCGTGATGCGACTCGATCGGACTCGTAGTCGCGCAGTTCATTGATCGCCGTATCCGCAAACGCGTTGTCGACGGCGAGGACCCATGTCGCCTGCTGATGAAGCAGCCTTGACGGAACACCGACCGATTCCAACACAAGCTGTGATTCCAAACACGACTTGCGGTCCGACGATTCGAAGACGATGACGGAATGTTGCATCAGACCGTCACCGCCATGTGACGGACAACGATTGCGGTTACCATTTCAGTCCAAACTTTGACCCGCCCGCATCGGAATCCTTGCCGCCTTTCAATGGTCCGGTATGACGCCGCTTGATTACCGGTTCGGGTGGTGGTTCATCAATCGCTTCGGTTGCGTCATCCTCTTTCTTTTCAGGCTCGGGAGCCGCTTGGGTCGCTTTCATCGAAAGACCGATACGCTGGGATTCGGAATCGACCGTCAGGATCTTTACATCGACTTCATCCCCTTCCTTGACGATGTTGTCGACCTTCACGACTCGATGATGCGCCAGTTCGGAAATGTGAACGAGTCCTTCAATACCGGTCCCCAGACGAACGAACGCACCGAAGTCGGCCGTGCGCGAAACCGTCCCCTTCACGGTCGAACCGATTGGGAATTTGGCGTCAATATTGTCCCACGGATGTTCCAGCAAGTCGCGATAGGAGAGCCCAATCTTGCCGGTCTTTTCATCAAGCTTGTCGATGCGAACCTTTACCTTTTGTCCCACTTCCAGCACTTCACTGGGATGCTTGATCCGGTCCCAACTCATTTTGCTGATGTGGATCAATCCTTCGACGCCACCCAGGTCGACGAAGGCACCGAAGTCGAGGATATTGCGAACGACACCTTCCATCTCGTCGCCGACGGAGATTCGCGCCAATTGCTGCTGGCGACGTTCTTCACGCTCCCGTTCCAAGACCGCCCGATGGCTAAGGACCAGGTTTTTGCGACGTGGATTCGATTCGGTAACCACACACATCAACTTGCGGTCCACAAATTCCGAGGGCATCCTCGGTGCGAAACTCAAGTTGACTAATCGGAATGAAGCCGCGAATCGAACCGACTTTCGCTTCGACACCACCATTGCAGACCGATTCGACATACGCTTCGACAACGGTCCCTTCATCCAAATCCTCCCAATGGTTGGCGTCGATGGCTTGTCCTGGGAGAACCACCACGTACAGGCCGTCTTCCTTGTTAAAGCCTCGGACGATCGCCTCGACCGACGATCCGATTTCAGGTTCTTCGCTGAACTGTTCAAACGGAATGGAACCTTCGTCGGGTCCTCCAAGAGAAACGAAAACGACGTCGACCGTTTTCTTGATGACCTTGGCCTGCACACGTTGACCTTCAACCAATGCCTCACGCATCGGCATTCCCGCCTGTCCTCCGAGGATTTCCTCGACGCCGGAACCTTCCAATTCACGCGCCAGCAGTTCCTCTAGATCGTCGGACAACTTCGCTCGTTTGCTGGGGACGGAAATCTTTCGAACCGGGACCGGCTCTGCTTGCTGCTCCGAATTCGATGCCTCTCGTTTTCGATCGAACTTCCCTTTTCGATTTCGCGGCTTCGATTCGGTCTGGACCGCAGCGTGCTCGTCGGGATTTTCAGCAGCTTCCTGTTCGATCCGCTGCTGTGTGGTCTGCGCCGGCGGCGACGCGGGACGTTGCATATTCGTCGGCTGCGGGTTCCCTTTCGGTGCCGCTGGCGGGGGTGAACCGGGTTGATTCGGGTTCTGACGCCGGACGGGCAACGGGCCTGGAACGCGACCACTGAGCGGGCCGACGTTTGCCCGTTGCGGTGCCGAATCCGATGCGGCGGCGAGTGCCGCTTCCGCGTCGGACAAGGTTCGCTCATCGGCGGCAACCGGAGCGTCCGACGGATCGGCGGGGGAATCAACTTGGTCGCCCGCATCGCCGGCGTTGGTCAAGTCAGCGGCTTGGGGAGGCTCGTCGACAGGCATCGATTCTGCTTGGATGGAATTCTCGTTTTCGACGTTTTCAGGCTTGGGTTCGTTCATCAATTGACCGATTCGGCGGATGCATGACGGAAAATACTTTGGCAACTAACGTAAGGGAAAGATCCGAGCCTCTGCGAGAACTCCTGACGCATTTGCATTATGCGATCCCAGACGCCGTTGCGTGCATTCTAACACAAAGCAATCCGTTACCACAGCGGCAGACGGTTGGGTTGAGACCAACGAACCCTCGCCAGGAGCACATCACCGCGATAACCGTTACGAGGCATCCATTCGCCGACCGTCACCCAGCTTTCATCGGGGCTGACGTTGACCACATGAAAGTTGCCCATCAGCGCAACGTGATCCGGCTGCTTGACACCATCCCCCACCAGCGGCAGCACAACCTGTTCCGTCGAACGCAAAAGGCAACGTCGCTGGATGTCGACCTGAGCGACCCAAAGTGGTGACCGCCAACGAATGACATTCGCATTGGAGGCATCTTTCCGAGTGTAAACCAAGAATAACGCATCACTGTGTGTCAACCAGTGTTGCTGCGTTGTCGACATATCCAGGGGCGAGCCATCGTCCCAGGACCACGCTTTCTTGGGTTCCCAGTTCAAACCATCGTCGCTGACGCTGACGTACCCACGTTGATCTTCAGCCCGAATCGTGATCCAGAACTTGCCATCGAACAGCGTCACGCTCGGTTCAAGAAGCCCGCGTCCTCGGTTGTTCGTCAGCGGTGGGCCGACCTGTTGAACCGTCAACTGTTCGCCATCGAAACTCGCCCGCACGCCCGCCACCATGCGGTTTTCTTCTTTGGGTCCGAATGTAAACGACATCCGCACCTCGCCGTCGGGCAGCACAACGCGTTGGCCACAGTTATTCGAATAGATATGCGCCCCGCGCGGGTCATCCCAATCGAGAATCTTTCGCGGCGACCATTCTCCCGTCGCGGAACGCGTGACATAGACCGGGTAACGTGCCAATTGCTCGTTGCGAGCGAAATAGTCTCCCTTGTAAAAGACCACGTGTCCGAGCGCGAGAACCGACTTGCTGAGCGGATGGTACTGAGGTGTTACATCGCAAACCGCCGCTTTCAGTTCGTCATCACGTCCGGGAACGGGATCGCGCCCCAGCGCGGGAATTGGCTGAGGCTGAGTCCATGTTTGTCCGAGGTCGGAAGACGTTGTCCAATGCACTTGACCGAAATAGTCCGATCCTCCAATCGCCTGAAGCGTCATCAGGACCATCGGTTTTCCATCGTCGCCTGGAACCATGCATGCTCTCGGATGAAACCAAGTTTCTCCCTCGCCATCTCGATTTCGCCACAGCGTCTGCTTGGTAATCGATGCGATCATCGGCTGCTGCCCCGAAGCAAGATCCATCAGCATTAAAGTTGCGAGAATCACGATCAGAATCCGCATTCGAGGTCGATGCCCAATCTTAGAATCATCGAATCGAAGGACCGGCTTTCTTTCGGAAGTCATGGCTGGGATCCACGCAAGGGAAATGATTTGAATGGCTTTGCTACGATGCCTGTGCCATTTCGGAGGATGCATTGTACAACGGTGCGATCTCGTTGACGCCGGAATTCTCCTCGGGAAGTGGCCGAGCGACGTCGCTTTAGCAAGCCTACTTAAAAAGCATTCGCGTGACGTTTTAAGGCGAGCAGCAGATGAAAGCGTTCCGTAATCCACCAGTTAAATCAGCAGTGAGCGTTAGATCACGGTTCCAATGAACCGGACGTAACAAGATTTCCGCTTAGGCCGGAGGCGACATATACCTGCCGGTGGTAAGCCACCGGGCATTGCTAAGACGTTCGCTTTGTGCCGGAGGCCGACACAATCCACTAAACCTATGTGCCGCCCGCCGGGCTGTTGTCTTATTGTTTTGCGGGCCACCCCCGGCAGGTTTTGTTTCGGCCTCCGGCCTAAGCGGGAGATGAACGCGTTGCGGCTGATTCCGTTTTGTTTAATGACTTATGCCGAGGTGCTATCTCGGCGGTCCCCGCCGAGGCTCTCTGCGCGGACCACCGAGCTTCTTCTGGTCGACCGTTGCTTATAACATGCGAATCAGCTCGCTTCGGTCAAGTGACGAAGAGCGATGAAAACGATCTCAGCTACGCAAGCTGGAAAACCTGTGGACCGAAGTGTTTTGTGTGAACGGTTCCGATTAACGTGTGACACAAGGCTTCGTGGACGACGATGTCCAGTAATTGCCCTTCTTGGCGGCGATTGCCGTCGAAGACGACGATCCGATCGCAGTGCGTTCTTCCGGTCATCTGGATCAACGGGCCGGTGTCGCCATTCTTGACCGATTTCTTGCTTGGACCTTCGACAAGGACCTGCACGGTTTCACCGACAAATCGCTGATTGTCCTCGACGCAGATCTCGTTCTGCAAATTCAATAAGTCGTTGTTGCGACGGCGTTTCACCTCAAGTGGCACATCATCGGCAAGCCGCTCGTTCGCCTTCGTCCCTTCACGAACGCTGTACTGAAAGATGAAGCTGTTCTTGAATCGACATTCTCGAACAAGGTCCATCGTCATTTGAAATTGCTCTTCGGTTTCGCCGCAAAAGCCAACGATAAAGTCGCTGCTGATCGCGGCTCCCGGCAGGAATTTGTCGATCCGCTCGATCATCGCACGATAGTCGGCGATAGTGTATCCAGCGCGTTTCATTCGCTTCAGGATTTCGTCGGAACCACTTTGAGCCGGAACGTGTAAATAGGAGAGCATTTCGGAAGCTCATGGACGGTTCGCAGCAGCTCCTCCGTCATGTCTTTGGGGTAATTGGTGACAAACTTCAGACGTTCGATTCCATCGATCTCGTGCAGCGAACGCAACAGATCCGCCAGACGCGTCGTCTTGGATCCGTCATCGAAGCGATAACTGTTGACGGTTTGACCGAGCAACGTAATTTCCTTACAGCCCTGATCGGCGAGCGTGCGCCTCCAGCAGAATGTCCGCAGGCCGCCTTCCTTGCTCGGGGCCTCGGGTCATGGGGACCACGCAATAGGTGCAGAACTTGTCGCAACCGATTTGAATGCGCAAATACGCTTGAAACGGGGTGGGACGCATCGTCGGATCACGAAGCGGATCGAAGGTTTCGTGGCTGCGACGAATATCTTCCCTGGCTCCCGTCTTTTCGCCCCAGGCTTACTTGCACTTGCCGACCAGCACCGCTGCGGACCTTCTCAATAAGTTCGGGGATTTGATGCAGTTGACCGGGACCGATAACCAAGTCGACATGCGGAGCACGATCAAAGATCTTCGCCTGATCCTTTTGTGCCATACAGCCCATGATGCCGACCACGCGATCGGGAGCTTGCTCCTTGATTCGTTTGACTTCGCCAACAGCGCTGTAGATCTTTTCCTCCGCCATTTGGCGAACACTGCAACTATTGAACAGCATCACGTCCGCTTCATCGGTTGTCGAAACCACCTCGTAGCCGTGTTGACGCAGGTTCGCGACAACCATTTCGCTGTCCAAGACGTTCATCTGACAGCCAACAGTTTCGATGTATAAGCGTTTAGTCATGGATTACTTACGTCGACTTGCCTTCGTTTCGCCCCGATTCTTGACGTTTTTCAACGTGCATGCGCAGCGTTTCCACCAACTGGTCACGCCGCCGCCGCATTAACATCATCAGAATGCGGATCGCCAGAAATGCGCCCGACCGCCCACAAAATGGTGTTCAGAAAGGGTAGTTCCATGTTACCAAAGCATCCTGCCGATTGGTGACAACTGGGAAAGAGTGCGGACTGGACCGTCGCAGCCATCGATTACATGACGTTGATCAACGAACAGCAGTATATAGGCCGACAAGCCGGAAACGCTAGGGCTTTCAATCGATATCCGCTTCTGCGAAAGCGAATCCCCGCCATTTTCCCGGAAGGTGCATTCTGAACTATCCCAAAGCCCAAAACAAACATCCAGCCAGCGACATCGGCTCACGGCTTTCGGGCGGGATCTCAGTCATCGCATTCGGCGGCGTCGCGCGAAATCGGCTCCATCACCTTCGTATTGCGTTCAACGGCGACAACCGTCGTCCGCTGCTGCAGGCCATCAGGTGAACACGCGACCACCGGCAAGACCTGCCGACGATCTGGCAATTCCATCCGGACCGTGAATGTTCCGTCGGGCTGCAGTCGGACAGGCTCGCCTCCCAAACTGACCGACGAACCGGGGCATGTCGAGCCGTAAATGATTAACTCGGCATCAACCTGGAAAGGAAATCGTTGGCTTCGGGCGCAAAGTTACGTCAGCGGCCGCGTTGACATTCCCCTCATTGGAGACTCGAATTCGCCTTCTCAATCGGTCCTCAAAGAGTTCCCTCAGGTCCGCATTCTCGGATTCACCGTTGCCGCCGCTGAGGGCATAGACGCGTTCGTAGTCTTCGGCAATGTCTTGCCAATGCGCGTCGATCGAATCGCTGACGCCTGGGGCGGGAGGTTCGACGATATTACTCTTGCAAAGGCCAAAAAATCTTCCCGTCGACTCAACCAAATAACCCAACATGACTTGGTATCTTGCGGGAGCATCCAGGACATCAATGTACCAGTTGTTGACACCCCCGTGGATGAGGATATCGCGATCGGTCTGTTCCGAAGCGTTTGTTTTCGATGTGTCCGCGACGCGAATCAGCCGCAGGACGGGAAGCGCGGCGTGCCACTGTTCCGCCAGGGCGGCCTTGGCGCGTTCAACGCTTGACCGCTGAATATCCCAGGATGCTTGCAGCCAGAAAGAATCACGAACCAGCAACACCACCCGGTCCTTGGCATTGTCGCTGGCGGTTGTCGCACCCGACTTTGCGTTGCTTCCCTTGATAAGCACGGTGGCCGATAGATCTTTTCGACGCTCCAGCTCGGCACGATTCTTTTGAATCAGCCGTGCGACGCGCGAGAGACGTTGGGCACCATCTGAAGGCTGAGCCTCCTTTTGCTGGCGACGCGACGATGAAGTCGACCGTTGTGGGCGTGTGGTTTTGCTTGGCTTGCGCGAGGCGGAAGCCGATGTTTTTCGTGTTCGCGATGAAGCTGAAACCGACTGTTTCTTTTCTTTCGCAGCCTTTTCTCGCGCCGCCCGCTGTTGAGCCCGCCTGCGCACTTTTCGCAGTTCTTCGATTAACTCGTCTTTGCGCATGCCATGCCATCCCTGGACTCCGAGTTCGCGTGCCATGTTGGCTAAGTCCTGACGTGTCTGGGACTTCAAATCAGCGGTGGTAATCAATGTTCGGACTCCATGAAATGCGCATCAACAGCTAGGAATCGCCAATGCGTTTGAGCACCGACGATGGCAGGCTCCATACATGCCCAAGCGGGAAGCAGCGTTCGAATAACAGGCCAATAGGGCTGTTCTAAATGTCGAGTATCCACTTCGGTGGGCCGTGTGAAGGGGTCTGTCGAACCCACTACTATTATTGCAAGGGGATGAAAAATGTTCTAGGGGCAAGCTGCTCAACGAACTGCGAGAGTTCGCTAACGGAAGTTCATTGTCCTTTGCACTTCATTTTTTGCTATCTTGCGTGATAATCCATGCCAAAAAAAGTCTGACCATTCTTTTGGGTGAGGCTGCAAAATCTGCGTAATGCTTACAGGTTGACCTTGTTTGATGTCGCTTGGCCGATCTTTTGGCGGACCGCAGATGAAAATACCGACTCCGTTTTACCGCTCATCAAATGAAAGAGCCTCCCATTGGGTGGTGCAGGTTGTGGGAAAGTTGCGTCCAGTCAGGCGTCATTGCGTCCGTGTGCAAAGATGGCTGAGTTTTATTGCCTCGGTCAGTGTGGCGTTTCGTCGCTTGCTGTTGAGGATCACAGATTTCCAGCTACGCTTTGCCTTCATAACGACGGACTTGGAAGAACAGCGACTTTTCACGTTTCAGGAAAGGTTTCGTGAGTAAGCAGCCGGACAACAAGTTCAATTACATGCGATTCGCAGGTGCCGGATTGGAACTCGCGGGGTCGATGATCGTCCCGGCGGCAATCGGCTACGCACTCGACCGCTATCTGATCTGGTCGACCCCATGGTTTTTTTTGGCTGGGGAGTTCTCGGGTTCACGGCGGGCATGTATAACTTCATCCGCATGGCAATTAAACATAACCGCTGACGCCGCATAAACTTACGAAGGTTGCTGTGCGTCCGTATCAACTCACTTACCGTACATGATGTACTCACCTCGCGACACGATATCCTTTGCGCTGGCATTTCGGTGCTCCTCGCCGCTGGATGCATTGCGGCCCTGCCGGCAGGGGGTATGTCGTCTGGGTGAACCAGTCTCTTGTGCCGTTTGCAGTGGCGGGGCTCGCTTGTTTTGCGGGGGCGGTTGCGTCCCTTGTTGCGGTTTCCAGGATGGCCGGTTCGCAAGACAGTGGCGTTGTCGCCGGGGTTGTGGCGGGGCTGATGATTCGTCTTGCCTTTGCAATGTTTACCGCAATCATGATCGTTTTGACTGGATTGGCCGACCGGCAGGTAGCTGGCGGCTGGGTTCTTTATTGGTACTTAATCTTCCTCGTCGTTGAGGTTGCTTGGCTGGCTCGTCAGTTTTCGGCATTTCCAACGACTCAGGAGGCGATATGAGCTTTTTATGATACCGCTCGCTGCTGGGCACAGTCCCGTTGATCATGTGGTTCCGCATCCTTTGCATGCCAAGCCGCTGTTCACTTGGGAAGTTGGCGGCCCCGGTTATGACAACCGTTGGCTGAACATTCACGATGGCGTCTACGCTTTCTATATCACCAACCACATGTTGATGACGCTGGTCGCGGCTGTGCTAGTGGTGTTGGTGATGGCGTGGGTGGCCCGGCGTGTGCGTCCGATGGGGGATGGGCTTTCGCGATACCAGACGCGAGGACGAGCGGCACAGGCTTTCGAGATGCTGTGCAGTTTTATCCGAGATGAGGTCGCCCGGCCGAATTTGAAGCATTTGACGGACAAATACATCTATTACATTTGGACGATCTTTTTCTTCATTCTGTTTGCAAACATACTTGGCTTGATTCCGTTCGGGTATGCATTTCGGCTGCTGACCAATGATGCGCATTGGGAACATTGGGGCGGGACGGCTACAAGCAACTTGGGACTGAACGTTGTCTTGGCTTTCTTCTCGTTCGCCGCGATCATCATCATCGGCATCCGCGAGCAAGGCTTCCTGCACTTCATGGCTCACTTCAATCCAGTCGGTTGGAATTGGGGAAGCCCAATGATCGGCATGGGCCTGATGATGTTCGTCCTTGAATGGATGGGGTTGCTTATCAAATGTACGGTCTTGGCCATGCGTTTGTTTGGGACGATGATGGCCGGGCACCTTGTCATCGCCGCGTTCATTGCTTTGATTTTCGACGCTGCTTCCGGTGGGGCGGCGATGGGATATGGTGTCGGTATCGCGGTCCTGATTGGGGGCGTGGTGCTGACGTTGTTGGAGTTGTTCATCTGCGCGTTGCAGGCGTTTATTTTCACGTTCTTGACGGTCTTGTTCATTTCCGCTGGTGCGGTTGGCGAGCACGGTCACGACCATGAAGACCCGCTGGCGGATCACTCGCAGATGGACGTTGACAAGATGGTTCGACCTCAAGACCTGCGGCCAGTTACCGCGTAAGGTTTTCTCAGAAATTTGTTTCACTTAACGAACTGCTAGGAGTAATCCAAAGATGTTGGAATTCATGATGTTGTTAGCTCAGACGGCTCCCGAATTTGGCAAGATGGGCGCTGGAATTGGTATGGGCTTGGTGATCCTGGGTGCCGGACTGGGCATTGGTCGCATCGGCGGCAATGCCGTTGACGCAATCGCGCGTCAGCCCGAGGCAACCGGACAGATCGGAACGAACATGCTGATCGCGGCGGCGTTGATCGAAGGTGTTACCGTGATCGCACTGATTTTGGAATACATCCTTTAAGCACGTCGATGGGCGTCGCGGTCGAATGACGGATGGTGGCTTCGGGCACGTTGATGTCATTGCATGGTTTTCCCACCACACAACAAGAGACGATGATGATGATTCGCTTGGGCGTATTTTCCTTGCTGGTGTTCGCATCGGCGGCAATGCTGAACTCGGCATGCGCGGCGGACGACGCTGCTGTTGACGGGGATGATGTCGCCGTCGTTCACGACCTCGCGGAAGATCCCGGTCATGAAGAGCTTCATGAACATGGTGCCGCTGCGGAGACGCCATTCCTGCTGAAGGTCGATCCGGGGGCCGCACTGTGGAACCTCGCGATCTTTGCGGTTGTCTTTTTGGTTTTGGCGAAGTTCGTATGGCCCCCGATTTTGGAAGGGCTGCAAGCTCGTGAAACGAAGATTCGCGAAGACTTGGTCGGAGCGGAGCGTTCACGTGAGGAAGCGGCTGCGTTGCTGAGTGGCTATCAAGCGAAACTCGGTGATGCGCAGGTGGAGGTTCAAGCGATGCTGGCCGATGCCCGTCGTGATGCGGAACAGACAAAGCAGTCGATCCTTGCCGATGCGAAAGCGGAAGCGGACCGGCAGCGTGATCGTGCGATCGCGGAGATTGAATCGGCCAAGACCGCGGCGATCAGCGATCTGGCCAACCAGTCATCGGCGATTGCGTTGCAGTTGGCCCGACAGGTTGTCGGACGTGAATTGAATGAGAATGACCACGCGGATTTAATCCGACAGTCACTCGATACGCTTCCCAGCAACAACTAGGTGGCGTGGCGGAGTCGGTTTGAAGGCGACATTGCGTTGGACTCGGTTTGAAATATTTTCATGGACACAGTCAGTACGATGAATGAATCGGCGAAGCACGAAACGGTCATGGACACCGGTGCGATGCAGCTTGGTCGTGTATACGCTCAGGCGTTGATCGCCGCCGCGATGAAAGAGAACGCCGCCGACGAAGTCATCCGCCAACTCGGGGAGTTTGTTGACGATGTTATCGGTGAGCATGCGAGTTTGTCCCTTTCGCTTCGATCGCCTCGGGTTAGCCATGAGGAGAAGTCGCGTATTCTGGACGCATTGCTCAGCGATAAAGTGCATTTTATTTTGCTGCGATTCCTGAAAATCGCCGCTCAGCGCGGGCGTCTGGGATACCTCTCGGAAATGCGTTATGCGGCCGAGGAGCTTCAAAACGAAATGATGGGACGCATCGTCGCCGAGGTGCGAACCGCTCAACCGCTCAACGACGATTTGAGACAGTCGGTGCGTCAACGGTTGGCCGATTCGCTGGGCAAGGAGATCGTGCTCCGCGAGAAAGTCGATCCAGACTTGATCGGCGGCCTAGTGGTGCGCGTTGGCGACACGGTGATTGATTCGAGTGTATCGGGCCGGTTGCAGGCATTGTCGAAGAAGGCCCGCGAAGGATTTGCTCGCCGCTTGATGTCCGATGCGAACTCGTTCGCTCGTGATAGTGAATGATCGGGATGATTTGCCCGGTTTGATGACGCTCATAATTTTGAATACCTAACAAATAGTGCCGCGGCTGATTTGATGCCGCACTGCAATACAAGGAAATGAACGGATGAAATTCAACTCCGATGAAATTGCATCGGTTCTGCAAGCTGAGATCGAGCAGTACGAGAGCAAGATTGATGTCCGTGAAGTCGGAACCGTGCTTGAGGTTGGCGATGGCATCGCACGCGTCTATGGGCTTTCGGGAGTGATGGCCGGTGAGATGGTTGAGTTTCCCAACGGCTCCATCGGTTTGGCGTTCAACCTGGAAGAGAGCAGCGTCGGCGTCATCATTCTCGGCGACTACCTCACGATCGAAGAAGGGGACGAGGTCAAGGCGCTCGGGAAACTTCTCAGCGTACCGGTTGGCGATGCGGTTGCTGGTCGTGTGCTCGACCCGCTGGGAAATCCGCTCGACGGAAAAGGACCCGTGCAAACGGAACTGCGCCGCGACGTCGAAGTCATCGCCACCGGTGTTTCCGAACGGCAGCCGGTACATGAGCCGTTGCAAACGGGAATCAAGGCGATCGACGCAATGACGCCGATTGGTCGTGGACAACGCGAGCTGATCATTGGCGACCGCAAGACGGGCAAGACCGCAGTGGCGATCGACGCGATTCTGAATCAAAAGGGTACGGGCGTAAAGTGCTTTTACGTTGCGATCGGACAGAAGGACAGTGCTGTCGCGACGGTCGTCGATGCGTTGGAAAAGCATGGTGCGATGGACTACACGACGATCATCGTCGCCGGTGCCAGTACGCCCGCTCCGCTGCAGTATGTCGCCCCCTACGCTGGAACGGCGATGGCGGAGTACTTTATGTTCAATGGTCAGCATGCGTTGATCGTTTATGACGACTTGAGCAAGCAAGCGGTTGCATATCGTCAGATGTCGCTGTTAATGCGACGTCCGCCGGGTCGCGAGGCTTTCCCCGGAGACGTGTTCTACTGTCACAGTCGCTTGTTGGAGCGATCCAGCAAATTGAGCGCTGAACTGGGTGGCGGTTCTTTGACGAGTCTGCCGATCATCGAGACGCTGGAAGGCGAAGTATCGGCGTACATTCCGACCAATGTGATCTCCATTACCGACGGGCAGATTTACCTTCAACCCGACTTGTTCTTCGCGGGCGTCCGTCCGGCGATGAACGCTGGTATTTCGGTCTCTCGCGTGGGAGGAGCCGCTCAGATCAAGGCGATGAAGAAGGTTGCCGGTGGTCTCCGATTGCAGTTGGCCGCGTTCCGAGCCCTTGAGGCATTCGCACAGTTGGGAACCGATTTGGATGCCGCGACACAGAAAGAACTCGATCGCGGCTACCGCATGGTCGAGCTTCTCAAGCAGCCTCAATATTCGCCCTTGGATGTTTCCCTGCAAGTGATCAGTCTGTTCGCTGGAACGAATGGTTACTTGGACAGCGTTCCCGTGAACCAGGTTCAAGCTTTCGAGAAGGCAATGTTGCAGTTCATACAAGATAAGCACAGCGATATCCCCGCAAGCATTAAGGAATCGGGTGAGATGTCCGCCGAAAAGCAGGAGAAACTGGAAGCGGCTTTGAACGACTTCAAACAAGGTTGGAAACCTGCTGCTTAGTCGGCGACCCAAACAGTCGAAATTGATGTTTCCTTCGATCGTGATGCTTCTCAAATCCACCAGACCCACTTATGGCAAACGCTAGAGCCCTTGATAAACGTCGAAAGTCGATTCGCAACATTCGAAAGATTACGCGAACGATGGAGCTGATTGCGACGGCTCGGTTCCGAAAGGCGATGGACCGCGCCGCGGCGGCGACGGACTATACCGAACGGATCACGCAAATCGTTTCGAGTCTCGCAGCCGCTGGGCTTGAAGTTCAGCATCCGCTGTTGGAGCCTCGTCCCGATCCTCGCGCGGCGGCGTGTTTGATTCTGTCGAGCAATCGCGGTTTGTGCGGTGGTTACAACGGTTCGTTGTTTCGTCTCGCCTTGCCCCGCATCGAGGAATTGCGTGGCGCGATGGATCATCTGGATGTTGACGTCAGCGGGAAACGCGGGATTGGAGCGTTGAAGTTTCGGGGCGTGAAGACGAACCAAACGTACACGCAGTTCGATGATCAGCCGAAGTTCGCTGATGTCGAGGCGATTGCCAACGATTATTTGGCCGCGTATGCCGCCGGAAAAATCGATCGATTGGATGTCGTTTATACAAAGTTCCATAATGTTTCCAAGCAAGAAGCCGTTATTGAAACGTTGCTCCCCTTGGGAACGATTGATGTCGATGCCGATCAAGCGGGCGGTCACAACGTGTCCTACGAGTTCTTACCGACTGCCGAGAGCATCTTGGAGGAAGTCGTCCCAACCAGTTTTAAGATCCGTTTGTTCAAGTGCTTCCTCGATGCGGCGGTCAGCGAACAAGTGGCCCGCATGGTTGCGATGAAGAGTGCGACGGAGAACGCCGGTGAGATCATCAAGCAATTGTCAATGACTTATAACCGGGCGCGACAGTCGCAGATTACTGGAGAAATCATGGAGATTATCGGCGGCGTGGAAGCGTTGGCCAACTAGAAGCACCGTCTTCGAGCGACCGGTCCGAGCAGTAGAACAGGCAAAGCAAGGCTATCAGCCGTCCCGCTGTGTTTGTTCAAAACCTTTTTACCTTGCGTGGTCCAAAATGACACCTGCATCATCTCAAACGAATCAGGTCATTTTGCCAACGCGACGTACCATCACTTACTAAATTTATCAGCAACCCCGACGCCCACGCGAGGGAACAACTCAATTATGTCAACGGCAACTCAAACAACGACCGGACGTATCACGCAGATCATTGGCTCGACCTTCGATGCCGAATTTCCGGAGAGCGCGCTTCCGAAGATTTACAACGCTCTGAAAATTACGTCGGAGCATAAAGGTGTGAAAGTCGATCTGACTGGCGAGGTGCAGCAGCATCTTGGTGGTGGCCGCGTTCGCTGTGTGGCTTTGGGAAGCACCGACGGCATGATTCGAGGCATGGAGGTCGTCGACACCGGATCGCCGATTACCGTTCCCGTCGGTAAGGGTGCGTTGGCTCGCGTCTTCAACGTGTTGGGCGAACCAGTCGATGGGCGCGGCCCGGTTGAATCGGATGAGCGATGGCCAATCCATCGTCAAGCACCTCAAGTCGCTGAGTTGTCGACGAATACCGAATTGTTCGAAACCGGTATCAAGGTGATCGACTTGCTGACGCCGTTTGTTCGTGGTGGTAAGGCGGGTCTGTTCGGAGGTGCCGGTCTCGGGAAGACCGTGATTCTGACCGAACTGATCGCGCGTATCGCGTCGACGCACGGTGGCTATTCCGTCTTCGCCGGTGTCGGTGAACGAACCCGTGAGGGGACGGACCTCTGGCTGGAAATGCAGGAGACGGAAATCGGTTCGACCGGTCGGATGGTGATCGAACAAACCTGCATGGTGTTCGGTCAGATGAACGAACCGCCGGGATCGCGTTTGCGAGTCGCCTTGTCAGCGCTGACGATGGCCGAATATTTCCGCGACACCACCGGTGTCGATACACTCCTGTTCGTGGATAACATTTTCCGCTTCTCACAAGCCGGCTCCGAAGTGTCCGCACTCTTGGGACGCATGCCGTCCGCTGTGGGTTATCAACCCACGCTGGCAACCGAAATGGGCGCGTTGCAGGAGCGGATTTCTTCGACGAAGAAGGGAGCGATCACGTCGGTTCAAGCCGTCTATGTTCCCGCCGACGATCCGACCGATCCGGCTCCGGCGACGGCATTCGGTCAATTGGACGCCTTCATCTATCTGGAACGATCAATTTCGGAGAAAGGGATTTACCCGGCGATCGATCCGCTTGCCTCGAACAGTCGCATTCTCGATCCACAATACGTCGGCGAGCGGCACTATGCGATCGCCCGACGGGTGCAAACAATCCTGCAACGTTACCGAGAATTGCAGGACATCATCGCGATTCTTGGTGTTGACGAATTGAGCGAAGCGGACAAGTTGATTGTTCACCGCGCTCGACGCATCGAACGCTTCCTGTCGCAGCCGTTCTTGGTCGCGGAAAAGTTTATCGGTAAGCCCGGGGAAGTGACCTCGATCGATGATACGATTCGCAGCTTCGAGGAGATCTGTGACGGCAAGTGGGATCATCTTCCCGAGCAAGCGTTCATGTACGTCGGTTCGATCGAACAAGCCGAAGAGCAAGCAAAGAAGCTGGCCGAAAAAGCGAAGTAAAAGGCTCCGATCATGGCAAAACTACAATGCGTCGTCGTGACGCCTGAAAAAACGGAAATCGATCGCGAAGTCGATGCTTTGGTCCTGCCGATGTACGACGGCGAGATGGGTGTTCTGGCAAATCGAGCTCCCGTCATTGGTCGACTCGGTTACGGCACGCTCACGATGACGGTCGGCTCATCGAAAGAAAGGTTCTTCATCGATGGGGGTTTCGTTCAGATTGAGAATAATGTCGTTTCCGTGTTAACGGCCAGGGTGACTCCCGTATCTCAACTCGACGTTGCCGAGGCTCAGCGGGCTCTCGAAGCTTCGCTGGAAATGCCGGGCGATTCCGAGGAACAACGCCAACTTCGCGACGCCGCTATCCTGCGTGCTCGCGGCCAAATTCGATCCGCCCGTTGATTGTTCCCGCAACGGCGCAAGTCGTGATGCTGGACAGTCCATAAATTGGGCATCGACGCGAATTTGGATCGCAACTGTTTCCTTCGATCGGTGATCAGGACGTCCACGTACAGGTGGGATGCGAACAAGGACAAGCCGGACGAATCGATCAGTGCTGCGATGAGCCGTTATACCGCGCGTGGTCCGAAATGATGCCATCGCATTTAGTGAAGCGAATCACGTCATTTCTGACCACGCGACATATAGATTACGGTTCCAAAGAACCGGACGTTAACGAGAGCGTGCCGCTTAGGCCGGAGGCCGACATATAGCTTGCCGGTGGTTTGAACCACCGGATTGTTGCAAAACGATTCGCTTTAGGCCGGAGGCCGGCACAATCCACGAAACGCAAATGTGCCGCCCGCCGGGCTAAAGTTGTCATTGTTTCGGTTCTGGGGCCTGACGGCCCCGGCGGTTTTCTGTTTCGGCCTCCGGCCTATGCGGGACCTGAGCGCGCTGCGGCTGATTCCGTTTTGTTTAATGACTTATGCCGAGGTGCTTAGCTGCGGTTTTTTTGGTCTTCGGATAGGTTCTTTTCAACCCCGAAGCTGCCAAATAATGGTGGCGATGCCGACTGGAATACACCAATAGGCAAAGAGATGCAGGCGGCCTTGACGGCTCCATGCGATCAGCCATCGCAGTGCGAAGATGCCGACGATGAACGCCACCGCCGCCCCGACCACCAATGGAGTGATGCGAGCCGCTGACATTCCGGATTCGGCTAGGTCTTTGAGTTCCAAGACGGTTGCGCCAAGAATCGCGGGAATCGCCAGCAGGAATGAAAAAGTGACGGCGTCTTCCTTCGACAATCCAAGCAGCCTGCCGCCAACAATCGTTGATCCGCTTCGACTGATTCCCGGCATTAATGCTAGCGCTTGAAACATCCCGACTTCAAACGCTTTGCTCCACGGGAGCGATTGATAGCGTTCGCTTTTGTCGGGAATTTGCTTTAACAACAGCAGCAATCCACCGGTAATCAGCAACATCCAGCCAGCGACCAATGGGCTTTCCAAGACACTTTCGTATTGAGTCTTGATGATAATCCCCGCAATGCCTGCGGGGATTGTGCCGACAATCAAGAGAGGTATAACGCGTCGATCTTCGGTCAATAAATTGATAATTCGTCGCCAGTATACCACCAAAATCGAAGCAAGCGTTCCTGCGTGAAGTACGATGTTCACGGTAGCGGACTCTTCGGCGACTCCGATCAGCTTGCCGAAGATCACCAGGTGCCCCGACGAACTGATTGGCAGGAATTCCGCGATTCCTTGAATTATCGCAAGCAAAATCATTTCCCGCATCGTTAACTCGCCAACCGTAAGTCTGAAGGGGCTTCGCCATTCGCCGCAGTACGAACGAAGCGATCCATAAATTTCGTCATGATTTCATACCTTGCGATGATGGAACCGATGCGATTTGCATCTGCATGATGCAAAGGGGCATTTCGGACCTCACGTGGTACCAACATTCTGTTTACAAAGAACTTATCGACCGATGAACGAACGGAACCGAGGCTCGATTTCGAGCGACCTGCTGAATTTTGCTCGCGGATTTTGCATGGGAGCGGCCGATAGTGTTCCAGGAGTCAGCGGGGGAACGATCGCCCTGATCCTAGGACATTATCATCGTCTGGTTGCCGCCATCAGCCATTTCGATCGCAAAACACTTTCGCTTTTGCTCTCAAGAGATTATTCGGCGGTCTGCACGCGTGTCGATCTGCGTTTCCTGATGACTCTCGGGATCGGAGTCGGTGTAGCACTGCTGTCGCTTGCAAGTGTCATGCATTGGCTTCTGGAAAACCGACTGCCTGAAACGCTAGCCATCTTCATGGGCTTGATGCTGGCAAGCATTTGGATCGTGGCGCGGCAGATTCGAAGGTGGTCCGCCTCCGCTGCGATCACGCTGCCACTGGGGATCGCGATTGGCTATGCGGTTTGCTCGCTCTCGCCCCTTTCCGTACAGCCCGGTCCGGTCTATTTGTTCTTCTCGGGCGTGATTGCGATCACCGCGATGATCCTGCCAGGCATCAGCGGGGCGTTCGTCCTTGTCGTGCTCGGAGTTTACCATCACGTCACCGGGCTCATCAAAGGCGTTCCGAAAGGGGAGCTGACTCTTGATGGTTTGCTGCAGCTTATCGTATTCTCCGGCGGGTGCCTGGTTGGCTTAGCCGCATTCACCCGACTACTGAAGTGGCTGTTGGAACACCACAAGAACACAACCTTTGCCTGCCTATTGGGTTTGATGATTGGCAGCTTGAAACGTATTTGGCCGTTGCAACAGCCTACGTCCGAGACTGCGGACCTGCGTTTCTCCCACCGCATTTTCGAGTTCGTTCCAATCTCTGAATGGCCACATCCTTTCGCTCCGCTAATCGTGTTGTGCCTGCTTGCATTCGTGACCGTACTGCTGATTGAAACGGTCGCCCTCAGGCTGCGGAAGTCCGACTCGCCATCGGACATTTCCTAAATCGCGCGGACGACTGCAAGCTGATGCGTTCTCGTTGCTGCGACTGGGTCGACTCGGCCCGCGCACGGCATGAAGTTTTGATAAAGAAGCTCCTTCTAGAAACAGTCTGGAAGCCGAACATTCCATAGAAAATCAACGTTTTTCGTGATTTTGCGCGTTGCGACACCGTAACAACACGTTTAACATACGGTTCGTCCTAACATCCGTACACAAAGCTTGACCCGACATGGTTTGCGTGCTTTGTTCTTGCGAGGGGAATGATGGCTGTTCCAACACGATTGACAATGCGACAGCAAGCTATCTACGAAATGATTCGTGAAAGAATCATCAATCGTGGCTATGGTCCAACGGTTCGCGAGATTGGACTGCATTTCAAGATTAAGTCACCCAATGGCGTTATCTGCCATCTCAAGGCACTTGAACGCAAGGGGTTGATCAAACGCAATCCAAATAAATCTCGTGCGATTGAACTGACGCTCGAAGCCGATCGTTCGGGAAAGAGCATGCCGATGGCTGGACAAGTGGCCGCCGGTGATTCAACGCTGGCGTTCGACCACGCCGAATTGAAGAACTTGAGCGACATGTTTTATCACGAGGATCGCTTTCTGCTCGAGGTTTCGGGCGACTCGATGATCGAGGCGCATATCACCAACGGTGATATGGTCATCGTTCAAAAGCAGGATCACGCCGAGCCAGGGCAAATGGTTGTTGCCGAAACGATGCCAGGCCAAGTAACGCTGAAATTCTGGTATCCCGAAGAGGGTCGCATTCGACTTCAGCCGGCCAACTGTGAGATACCTCCGATCTATGTCGAAGACGCAACCGTCCTCGGCGTTGTAGTGGGCGTCGTTCGCTCCGTTTCGTAAGGCGAGTGGCAGGAAAAAATTTACCAAAAGTTTAACCCCTCACCCTGCCGTCTCCCCTGAAAAGAAGGGGAGAGGGGCAGCGGAAGGTAACTTTTTTCCTGCCGCTCGCCTAAGCACTACCATCACCAGAGAAGGTGGCGAGATCGACCAACGTCGACCACCAGTCCTTTCCTCGAACGGTCGTTTGCCGCATGAAGTCTACAGCTTCGGAATCGGACGTTTGGGAGCCGGTTTCTTCAGCATCCGCTTCTGTTCGTCTTGAGCAGCCGTCATGTTCGGCGGGTTGTTGTTATTCCCCGCGTTGTTTCGCGCTGGAGGGTTGAGGTCCGTGAAACGCTCAACCCATTTCCATCCGATCGGAGATTTGAGTTCGTTTTCCGCCAAGAGAGCCCACGGTGTTCCAGGATGATCTTGAACAACGCCACGAAGCATCTCTCGAGCCTGATCCGCCTCGCGTTCCCATTTGCTGCCGACGCTGACTTCATCAGCCGGTTCAAGAATCCACGTGTTGTTCTTTTCCTTCTCGAACGTCATTCCTCGCTTGGCCTTTGCAAGCATCGCGTTATACGTTTCCGTTCGTACTTTATGAGCAAGCACGCGTCCATAAGCTAGATCGAATCCCGCTTGCCAGCGAGGACTCATCTCTTCATCTCGATCCTTCTGTCCCTTGGCAAGAATCTCCGCAAGCCTTGCCATTTCAGGCTCGATGATAGCCGCCGCCTTCTGCGCGTCCGCAAGTTCCGTGGCTAACTGCGCGTCGCTAGTTTTAACGAAGCGTGTTTTGGGGGCTTGAAGCGTTTCCAACGATGCGGACTGAGCTGCCTCGGTCAATGCCGTTCGTAACGCGCTGGCGCGGACTTGACGGATATACTCGTCGGGTGCGACGTAATCGGGTTGATAACGCTGCATCGTGTTTGAGTCAAAGAAGTAATCGATCTGCGCTGAAAAGGCTTCCGTGTCCTGCTTTCGGACACGCTTGTTCACATTGCGATTGGGGTGAACCGAATAATAAACCCCGCCTGTCTCGTAGCATAATCGCGTCAAGGCGAATGGCCCGAAGCCGGAATCAATCACCGGTTCTTCAAGGTAGTTCCCAGCGAACCCAATCTTAACACGTTCAGGCAACACGGTTTCCGGACCAGCATCGACTTGACCCCATTGAGGCGTCTGATCGTATTGAGGATCGGGGTCGACATACTTCACGAAGGAGTGTTCCCGTCCGAAGGGGGCGGGGGCTCCGATAACATAAACCGGCATTCCATATCGGCGACACAAATCGATGGTCGTTTCCAGGCCTTCGGCGTCATCGCCACGCTCGTCGGTGACGACGACCAACATCACATTGCGGAGCGGACCCTGCGAACCGCGATTGACGCGGAACTTTTTAAACTCATTGGCGGCCATGAAAACGGCTGAGAAGGCTCGTTCGACGCCGGACGAATCGACTTCGATGTTCTCAACGGTTTGTTTGATCAATTTCAAGTCGTCCGTCGGGTCTTCGGTCAACAGACTGACATCCTTTCCAAATCCAACGATCGACGTAAGCAGCGGAATCTCGCTGGCGTTGCGGCGTTTGAATGAACTGCCACCTTGTTCTTCGACAATTCCCAACTCCTCGTAGATTTTGTCGAATCGATCTCGGATTTCCTGGCGTTGGCGATGCAGCGATCCGCTTTGATCGAAGATCCAGACAACCAGAGTCGGACGTTCCTCCATCGACTGAATGATTTCAAATGTCAACTGATCAACCGCCCCTTTGGCACCGTTGAGTCCCTGCCCGACGCTCCCTTTCTTGTTGACGATGTCCTGAACCGGGGCTGTTGCGACGGTGAACATATTATTCAAGTCGATCGTCGCCAAATCCTGGGGCTTCATATCGATCGGGCTGGGAATCTGGGCAAGTTCCGCCATCGTTTCCGCAGTCGCCGTCGCCATCGCGGATTCCAGGGAATCACTGTTCGATCCGATCTGGTCCTGGGGAATTTCGCTCTTCACGATTTCTTCAATCGTGTGAATCTTGTCCTCGTCGAGATCTTTCGGCGGCGCAAAAACGACGATTGCTTCCGGATCGACGTGCGGCGCGAACGTCACCAATGCCAGCAACAACACGATTCCCATGTGAGCCATCAGGCTCGCGACAAACGCGATCGACTCGTCGTCGAACCAACCCTCATCATCATCTTCGTCGTCGAAGGCTTCGTCGTCGCAGTCCTCGTCTTCGTACATCGCCTGATCCGCAATGGCTTCCAGATCATCCATGTGCTCGTCGACGGCGGACGGTCCTTTCGATGTCGCAACGGGAACGGCATCGCTTGGGATTGGCGACGAGGTGCTGATATCGATGGACATAAAATCATTTTCCTCAGATGATGAATAGCAAACGTGTGTTGTTCAGGCTCGAAGCGGACCGGGTCACAACACCTATTCAGTTTGCTTGAACAGCCGACAACGGACGCTCAAGCCACAAACTAGCATACCGGATTGAGCGGGAAAATTCCATCGCTTTACCATGGAACACGCTTGAAAGCCTTATTTTCTCTGAACTTGCAAATTAAATCAATCATTTATCCAAGCTTGTTTGAAACGTTCATTCCGCTTGCTTGAGTTCCGGCTCGCGTCGAAAATGACATCCGATCTGCACGCGACATGTATCCAGTTCCTTTAAACCTAAGGCTTTATCGTCCCATTTGTACTCAACAATGTATCGGCAAGACGCATTGACACTTCGCGGGGCTTTCGATCATTTGAAGGGAGCCATCACATTTCAAGCCATCGACTCTAGCTATTGCCCGTTAATGTTCGACGCCATGCAAAACAGATTGATCGCCATCGGCGATATCCATGGAAGTGCCGATGCACTACAAACCATGATCTCACTGATTGAACCCAACAAAAACGACACCTTTGTTATTCTTGGCGACGTGATCGATCGAGGCCCGCAGAGCAAGCGTGTGGTTGAATTGCTGCTTGATCTTGCGGCAAACCACCGTCAAATCGATACTAGGAAACCACGAGGAAATGATGCTGCGAGTGCTTCAAGGGAAACGCCTCAATACTGGCTTCAGTTTGGAGGCATCGACACCCTTGAAAGCTATGACTTCTCCGGCGATTTCTCCGTTTTCCCGGAATCGCACATGAAGTACTACGAAGGCATGTTGGACTACTTCGAGACCGACGACTTCTTTTTCACGCACGCATCCTACCAGCACGATCTTCCCTGGAGTACCAGACATCCGAATTCCTGCGGTGGCATTCGTTACGCGATGGCGTCCCGCCACCACACATCAACGGCAAGACCTGTTTTGTCGGCCATACATCTCACAAAGAAGGTCAGATTATGGATTTTGGACATCTGGTCTGTCTGGACACCTACTGCTATGGCGGCGGATGGTTAACCGCGATGGATGTTCGGACGCGACAAGTTTGGCAAACCGACTTGGCCGGAAATGCCAGACGCGTTGATCCCGAGCAGGACGAAGTCTGAATCGATCATGAAGTCTGAATCGATCGCCCTGATCAGTTTCCGAAGTTGTTGAGCTGGAAACCGTTGACGGCGTCGACAACGCTGAACCCTTGGAACGGCACGATTCCGTAAATGCCTTCGGTGAAGACCTGAGCGACAAAATTATCAAACAATCGGATCGGGCTTGCGGGAACGATCACCACGTCTCCGTCCCGGAGCCATATTTCATCCGATGGCAACGGAGCTTTACCCAAGATGGCTCCGCGCAGATCAAGCACGGTTGAAATCAGACGCCAGTCATCGGCACGCCGGAAGACCACCACCTGTCGCAAATTCGCACCGACCTTATGTCCTTGAGCCAATGCGATCGCTGACAGCACCGTCGTCGGCCCTTGCATCTCGAATCGACCCGGTTCCCCGACCTCACCAGCACCGAAACGAAATGTACCGCCTGCTGTTGAAGCGTCGGTTCGACCTCCAAACCAATCACGATGGAGCGGTAACGCAAGTTGACTTCCTGCTTGATCTCCGCCAACGTCAAACCTTGAACGCAAACCGCCCCGATCTTGGGCAGCGAGATCTGACCGTCAGGCGTCACGATGCGATCGACCGATTGTTCGTTCAATCCGCTGGCACCACCGATCGCGTTGCGAATGTCCTCCAGCAAGACATTCGTCTTGATGGGCGTTACATCGATCCCTGGTTCGTTGTAATACTTCTTGTACTTCTCCTCCAATTGATCGCGCAGTTGATCAATCGTTAAACCCGCCGCGTGGATTGAACCAAGAATACGAACGGAGATCGTCCCATCGGGTTGAACCTCCAACCCTCGTTCAAACGTTCCCCGCGTTAGCACCTCCTGGTCGGCCAACGATTCAATCAGCAATTGATCGCCGATCCCGATGCGATACGAATCGCGCATCATGTCGCGAGAGAGCACATAAGCAAACGATAGCGTGTCCCCAACGCGGATGCGATACTCACGCATGTGCGACAATCGCGACGGTCCGGCATATTCACCTTGCCCGTACGGTCCGAAATCGATGGGATACATGTTCTTCCAAACCAGCTTCGGATTGCACGCTCCGTTCGCGCAGTCGAAGCCCCGCATGCAAGGTTGGCATGCGCCCAGGCAAGCCGACGGTGGAGCCATGTTTCCGCAATTGCAACCGGCGGCCGAAGCCGATGTGATCGCCCGAGGCTGCCCCAGAGCGGCTTGATTGACATTCTCGAAGTGAGCGGTCGGGCCATCGTAACCCGGTTGCACATACTGAACTTGCGATGCCCCTCCGCCAAAGGCCTGGGCATCAGCAGTCTGGGTCGTCAAACTGCTGATGCCACACAGGCCAAGCGTGCAGAACACGGCCAGACGCATTGCGTGACGAAGCGTCCTTGTTTCCATTTCAAACGACATGTGACATCCTAACGAAAGATCTGTTTAACACGGTTCCACGTATTGGCCACACGACCTTCCTGTTGCTGCGATGATTGCGAGCCCGTCGATGGTTGGCGCGGTAATGTCGTTGCCGATCCGCCTCCGCCTGAACCATTCCATCCCTGCAATACCCCGCCGTCGACAGCGGTGCCGGCGGCTGACCCCGACGTCATCACTTGAGGCGACACCTGAGCGAACTGAGCGGGAGAACGCTGAATCACTCGCGCTACACGCGTTTTCTCGTCCCGCAGTTTGGACAAGTTGGCGGCGCACGCTTGAGCCAACTGCACGTTCCCCGTCACGCGATGCAACTCCGCGAGATTCTGCAGCGCCGCGGCAGTCGGTTTTTGCGCATAGCTGTGTTCCAATGCCCAGCGTGCTTCATCGAACATGCCCAGAGCCAGCAATTCGTGCCCCAGTTCATTCGCCGCGATGGCGTTCTGAGGATCGCAAGCGACGGCTGATCGTAGAAAGCAAACTTGCGCGGCGGAAAGATTGGTGTCGGTTTGATCGGATGTTACCGGTTCGGTTTTCGCGACCACAACCAATGCACGCGCTGAAACAACCCATCCACCCACGGCATCGACGAACCGACCGCGCGCGAATTCATAATACGTATCCGCTGCTCGCAACGGTTGGACATCCTTCAGATCGCAGCGTTTGAGCACACGTGTCGAATGCGAATCGACAAGCCTTTGCAGCGCTGCTGGGTCGACCGCTCCGTAACGCCCCAAAAAGTCGGAGGCTTCACGGATCGCGGTCAGCGCTTGCGAAAGTGCCTGCGTGCCTTCGTTGCTGTGCGTTAATTCGTCGGTCGACTGCGCCATCAAGTGCAACGCTTCGATCGCATGATGACGAGCCGACATCGGAGACTGTCGACTGAGCAAATCTTCCGCTTCGAGCACCTTCTGGCCCGCCAATCGTCCAAGTTGCCAGCCGGAAACGGTTTTCGTTTCAATCGCCGGAACCGGTAATTTGCCTTGTGATGAAGCGAGTTCCTGTTGCGGCAAAGCATCTTCGATTTCCGACGCTGACTCGAACAGGCGATCGCGCTGAATCATTTGCCCACGATCAAGAACGCTCTGCTCGCTCGTCGTCGGCTGACCGAGATCATTCGCTGGAAGCAAGCTCATGGACGGTGGATCGTTCGCACGATCAACGATGCTCGGATGTGTCGGCAGGTCCGTGTTCGGCTGCACGGTCGGTTCCACCGACATCAAGGATGGGTCCATCCGCATCGTGGGTGAAGTCATCGGCATGGCGGACGAAGCCATCGACATCGTGGGTGAAGCCATCGACATCGTGGGTGAAGTCATCGGCTGCACGACGGGTTCCATCGGCATCTCAATCGCTGGTTGAGGAATCACGATGCATGGCACACGTGATCCGCTCGCTGAAACGCAGCGACGCGAAGCCATCCGACGGGGCGAATCCGCTTGTTGCGTCTCTTCGACCAGAGGCAGTTCCTGATTGTCGGTGGGCATTGGTTCGGCAATCCGAAACAAGGGGTCCCGCTTTGACCCGGTATCTTCTTCGCCGGGTGCTCCAGTGTTCGTACGGCGAGCGACACGGTCCGTTTCGGTTGCGCGATACTTGATCGGTCGCGGGCTGGACCAATCGTCCAACCGATCCGCACCGTCAAGCGACGGGCAGATGGCCAAGACCGCCAGCATTGCGACGATGTTTGTCGTAGCGATTGGGATGCTGGATTTCATCAAAGAGCAATCTCGAAACGTAGGTCGACAAATGCGAAAGGCGTCACAATGCGTTCAAGCATCGTCGCTCTAAATCAATCGGTATGGTACAACCGGCATAACCATCGAATCAGTTCAATCCACCGTCGTTGCAACAGAAACGGCTGGCAAAACCGGAACATCCAACACAGTCAGTCTATTCGGCACATCTTAACATTTGGCGATCTAGCCCCCCTCGATGAATCAACCTATCCCCCCTTCCGCTTCCAAGCCGGTAACGACGCAAACCCTCTGGAAATTGGCTGAACGTGGCGAGCCGCTGACAATGCTGACGGCGTACGACTTCCCCACCGCTCAACTGCTCGATCAAGCGGGCATCGACATGTTGCTCGTCGGCGACAGCTTGGCCATGGTTGTCCAGGGGCATGACACAACCCTGCCGGTAACACTCGACCAAATGATTTATCACGCGGAGATGGTCGGTCGCGCGGCGAAGCGAGCTTTGGTCGTTGTCGATTTACCCTTTCCCGAAGGTCAGCTTGATATCAATCGAACGTTGCGGGCGGGCGCTCGGATCCTGAAGGAGACCCAATGTCGCGCGGTCAAGTTGGAAGGAGGGAGCGAACAATCCGAGCGAATCGAAGCCCTGGTCACCGCCGGCATTCCCACCATGGCGCACATCGGCTTGCGACCGCAAAACATTCATGTTGATGGGGGCTATCGAATTCAGCGGGATGCGGAACAACTGATCGCCGACGCTCAAGCGGCCGCCGATGCGGGGGCTTTTGCGGTTTTGATTGAATGTGTCCCGGCGGAGATTGCCCAGAAGATTACCGAAACGATCCACGTCCCCACCATCGGCATCGGAGCCGGCCCGCATGTCAGCGGCCAGGTTCTCGTCATCAATGATTTAATTGGCCTTACCAATGGATACCTGCCTCGGTTTGTCAAGCAATACGCCAACTCGCGCGAGCAGATCACCGAAGCGGTAAGAAAATACATCGACGATGTGAAGGCGAAGAACTATCCGGAAGAAAAACATTGGTTTCGGTAAGCATTGATAGAGGGAGAGAGCATCATTTCAAAACCCATTCGGTTTCGCGGTTTTCGACTCCATTTCACCGATTTCGACGCCATGGAATCGATGTGTCGTGAGGCCGATCATTTTCAGGCTTTCTTTACCCCGCGATCCGACGAAGCGATGTTCATCGATGCGGGAGCCAACATCGGCGTCATGATGCTTGAATGCAAAAGCCGCTGGCCTCAGGCGAAGATGATCTGCTTCGAACCCGACCCTTTTGCATTTTCCATCTTGCAACGAAATGTCGATGACAACGATCTGCCTGGTGTGCGATGCATCCAAGCCGCGTTGAGCGATCATGATGGAACGGCAACTTTTATGGCGATCTGGCCCCAACAGCCGACGCGCGGGGCAATTCGTTGCACCCTCACTGGGCTCAGCGTCCGGGAACATCCACCTGCGAAGTCCCCTGCAAACGATTGTCCCTTTCCTTGTCGATCAACGCATCGACTTTCTGAAGCTTGATATTGAAGGGAGCGAATGGATCGTACTGCGAGAAATCGCGGCGCATCTGCATCGCGTTGATGCGATTTATCTGGAAGTGCATCAAACACGCGACAGCCTGCCGGAAAATTCGGTGAATGCGATCACAGGCTTGCTTCGCGATGCCGGTTTTCAAATCGAAGTTCAGCCCCGTTATCAGCAGTTCGCTTTGCCCGATCGATTCGAAGATTGGGCCAGACAAGCTCAACCTCAGCAAACTCAGTTGTTTTGCTGGCGGTGAGCCTTCTTTTTTGCCAGCTTTTTCCTTGAACAGACCAAAGGTGTCCAAAAGACAAATAACCTCTTCGTGGACAACTGAATTGGTGGTGATAGCATTGAGCTTTCACCGATACCCTAAGTTCATGGTGAGGGAGCGA
This sequence comes from Pirellulaceae bacterium, assembly GCA_041399105.1. Taxonomy (GTDB): domain Bacteria; phylum Planctomycetota; class Planctomycetia; order Pirellulales; family Pirellulaceae; genus Rosistilla. Next base: position 34,582 of record JAWKTL010000047.1, read on the forward strand.
TGTCTGTTCAAATGCAATTGTGGGACGAGCCGGTAAAAACGCTAGCAATTCCCCAACTTCCAGTACAACCGAAAAGCCCAGAGCCCGCACCTCAGAAGGCTCCGCAGGAAGCGACTGCGCGTTCCAAGACAAAATCTGACGTGTTATCCACATTGCGAAATCAAATCCGCAAAGTGGAAACCGCTCGTCAACCGCAAGCCTCCGCAATTTCTTCGGGTGTTTCATCGTTGGATGATGTATTGCCACAAAAGGGATATCCGCCCGGGTCGCTGGTGGAGTGGATCGACAGTGGCCAAGCGGGCGGGGCGGCGTGGCTATCGCTGTTGGGAGCCGCTCGAGCTTACAAACATTCGGGCAACAAGGTCGTCATCCTTGATCCCGATCGCACGTTCTATCCCCCCGCGGCGATCGCCTGTGGCTTGCCGGCCGAGGCAATGATCTTGCTGCAACCTCAATCATCCGATGATCTGATCTGGGCGATGGATCAATCGCTGCGATCCTCCGCTGTTTCGGCGGTTTGGGGAAAGCTTGATCGTTTGGAGGACATCGACGCACGCCGACTGCAATTGGCTGCCGAGACAGGGGGGACGCTGGGCATGCTGCTACGTCCGGCGAAAGCGATTGGGCAACCCAGTTGGGCCGAAGTGCGATGGCACGTTCATGGCGTCCCCGCTCCGACCGATCGAACTTCTCCATGGAAAACATCCCATGGCGATCGTTTATTATCCGTCCGCTTGTTACGTGCTCGTGGAGCTTCGGCGGGAGAACACTTCTGGCTGCAAATCGATCCACAATCGCGAATCACTCGCAGGGAATGTCTCCATGACTCAAAGAGTGCTCAGCATTTGGCTGCCGAACTGGCCCATCCAAAGGCTGCTGGCCGTCGACAACAAGCTCGACGAGCCTGAGCGTCCACCGCTCGTGCTCGTTGCTCGCGACCCGCGTCGCGGACCACGCGTGGTTGCTTGCTGCCGTCGCGCCGCGGCTGTCGGTATTCGCGTGAACATGTCCGGCGGTGAAGCCGAATCGTTGTTGCAGGTCGCTACCGACGGGCGGGGGATCACACAACCACACGATGCGCAAGCCGACATGGAAGCCTTGCAGGAACTTGCTTCGGCCTGCGCCCACCGCTTCAGCCCCATCGTCGCCATCGAACCGATGGGGTCCCGCCGCTGGGCCGGGCAATGGCTGCATTTGCCTCAAGGACTGCTGCTGGACGTCACCGGTATCGAACCATTGTTCGGCACCGAACAGAATTTGTGTCGAGAGGTCGACTTGTTCTTTCAAAGTCGCAATCTCCAGCCGCGACTTGCGTTGGCTTGTACGATCGCCGCCGCTTGGGGCCTGTCGCGAACAGCGGCGACCCGTCCGTTGGCGCGTCGCGACGACAAGTCCCCTTCAAACGAAGCCTACCGCATTACACAGCCCGAGGATGAGTTCCATCATTTGCTTGCCATGCCGACGCGCGCCATGCGACTCGAACCGGCTTGCGTCGACATGTTGGCGCGTCTGGGAATTGAAACCTTCGGCCAATTGATACGCCTGCCTCGGCAAGGGCTTGCCACGCGTCTAGGTCCGGAATTGATCCTGCGGATCGATCAGTTGCTCGGTCATGTCGGTGAACCATTGCAAGCCGATCCACACCGTCCCGACGATACCGTTCACCTGGACCTCGATTATCCAACCCGTGACAAGGACATCCTGCAATACACCATTTCGCAATTGATCGAGCAACTGACGAAGAATTTGAAGCAACGTGTCCACGGTGCTTTGCGTGTCGTCTGCCGTCTGGAACTCTTGCAGCACGAGGCGGTGGAAATACGGCTGGGACTGTTCGCCCCAACCGCCGACGCGGATCATTTAACGCACTTGATGACCGAACGTTTCTCCCAACAACGCCTGGTCGCCGATGTCCATCGCGTTTCCATCTGTGCTCCTTTAACCGCCTTGCTGCGACAGCGACAGCCCTCTCTGATCGCCGACGCGGAGGCTGAAGTCACCTCGTCACATGCCTTGGCCAATCTGATCGACAACCTAGCGGCTCGTTTAGGGCGTCAATCGGTTCTAAAAGTTCAAACGGTCAACAACCCGCAACCCGAAGCGGCGTTTCGGTTGCAACCCTTGACCGGACAGCCGATCGGCGAGATATCACGACTGCGCAACCGTCGACGAAAGGGAGGAACCAATCGATCGTCACCTTCCAGAAAACAGATGTCTTCCGACCAGGCGGCCTCTTCTGCGTCCGATGCATCTTCGGGAAACGAAGCCTCTCGCCTAACGGAAGCTTCCGCGGACACTCGATTCTTGCCGTCGCCTCGCGATCCGCTTCGCCGACCCTTGCGGTTGTTCAATCAACCGATCGCATTGAAAGTGTTAAAGACGGAGGATGCCGGGCCACCGACGCGGTTTGTCTATCGAGGCACACATGTCCAGACCGTTCGTTCCTGGGGACCCGAACGAATCGAGACCGCATGGTGGAGCGGGCCGAGCGTACGACGCGATTATTATCGAATCGAAACGCAGCAAGGCGATTGGCTGTGGGTCTTTCGCAAGTTGACAACCGATCAATGGTTCTTGCATGGCTTGTTTGGTTGAATCGCCGACAACCCATAAACCGCGATCGGCATCAAGATCACCGCAATCAACAGCAGCCACCACGGGGAAACGCCCATCGCGGCGGGGATGGAACCAACGGTGATCGAGATCGCGGCGGCGAGCAACGCGTACGGTATCTGTGTCTTGACATGGCTAATGTGATCGCATCCGCTGGCTTGACTGGAAAGAACCGTGGTGTCGGAAATCGGCGAACAATGATCACCAAAGATCGCCCCGGACAAAACCGAACCGGCCGTGGCATAGAGGATGATCGGATCCGATGATGCCGCGATGGCGACCGGTATCGAAAGGGGGGATCAGTAATCCTCCTTACCGTTCCCCAACTGGTCCCCGTTGAGAACGCGACAATCCCCGAGACGAGAAAAGACCGCACGTCGGAATCCATACCGTCACCTCCGACCGCTCGATCCAGTCACCCAAATAACCTTGTGTGTTCAGGAACGCTTCGGTCGTCAAACGCGAAAGCTGCCCACGCCAGCAGCAGGATCGCTACGTGTTGCCAGACTTTTCATCCTCCAACGCACCGCGAAGCAATACGTTCAATGAGCGTTCGCTGAAGCAAAACGATGTTGTCAATGCAACCGGCTTCCCACGAGCCCGCCCCCAAATCACGCCTTGTAGGGATCCGCGTTGCCACCATGCTCTGCAACGCAATCCACGCAGATGCGAACCGACACTTCCCGTTTGATACAACACAAACAAAATCGCCCCGATACTGGTCGAACTGATCGATACGATTGCCGACCACGCCGGGGCATCGTGCGAAACGATCATCCGCTTCCTCGCTGTTCGATTCGGAACGCTGCATCGCCAATTCTTCGCATGCACGTATCGAGCCGAAGTCCTTGCCGGTCCAAGCGATGATCGCCACCAGCAGAATCGCATAGATCGGATAGAAGCGATAAGGAAGCGACTTGCAGAAACAGGTCAAAACCCGACAGTTCCAATCACTCCGGCGCCGACAAGCCTCGGCCATGCAATTGATTTCCGTAGCCACCCACGTGCTGATCAACGACAAGCCAGCGGACCGGCGGTGCCGCTGCTCGAGTCGACCAGATAAGGCGCTGTCGCTGACAAACGCATTCGATCGGCGTCGATCCATCCGAGCCGATCTGACTAACAACGTGTTGGCGTAATCATCAAAGAACACCAACAAACCGCTCAGCCAGACCAATACCGCGCGCTGCAGCGACTTTTGATGCGCTCGCCAATCGGGTCACGAAGCTGCGCATCGATCCGCCGCCGGCGCAGACGAACGCCAGTTGCCGTACCAGCATCGTGAAGTAGAAAACGCCATGCGATCCGAGCGATGAAGGGCTTCGGTAATCGAATTTCGTCCGTCACCGCGTGTAACAGATGAAGATCCTTGATCATCGACCAAGGGGGCATTGATCATGATCAGCCGCCAGTCCCGAACGTCTGGGATTCAAAAGCTCGTAGATCAGAACACCGACGTAGACGGCAACCGCCAACGAAGCGATCACTCGCCGCGTGACAACCGCTAGCCCAATGGCTAAACAGAAGGGAAGAAGCGAGAGCCAACCAACATCCATCGGCAACTCGGCTGATTCAGCGGTATTGAGATTAAACGCGACCGCAAATCACGGAAGCATTGTGGCCACCAAAACCGAAGCTGTTGTCGCTCATCGCTATCTTGACGTTTGTCTCAGCTGCATGGTTAAATGGAACCGAATCAATTAGGATCGGGGTTTCCAAGTTGATCGTCGGCGGAATGACACCATCGCGAATCGCTCGATGCAGATTGCAAGTCTGAACACCGCCATCTGCCGCCCAACGAATGTCCCAGCGAACTCTTTGGTGCTGCTGATCGCCACTTCCTTGGCGGCTTCGCCAAAGATCGTCTTGACCGCCTGCGTTCCGCCTTGTCGCCTTGTGGCGTACTGGTCCCATGGGCATTGATGTAGTCATCACCAGCGTCATCTTTGGCGTCGGCCAATGAGCACATCGTCCGCCGCACCGGTCCCCTTGCATCGGGAGCGGTGATATGTCCCGCATCAGCGGTGCAACCAAAGCCCAAGATTTCGGCAAGGATATCGGCACCCCCGCGCTCTGGCATGCCTATATCTTCGAAGACCAGGATGCTCGCCCCTTCGGCCGCAGACGAATCCATCGCGGTCCAAGTCAAAGGGACGACTGGCGCGCTGCGGGTCGTCGTTGCGTGTCGACAGCGTTTGATGAGTGCTTTGAAATCCGGCCAACGCCATCGGGTGACCGCCGATCGGTCGCCACCGGTGATCATGATGTCCGTTTCCCCAGCTTGAATGAACGGAACGCACAACCCATCGCGTTGGTCGCTGGGGCGCATCGCATGTGGCGACGCCGTAATTGGGTCCCTCTTCAATCCGTAGATGATCGAAACATTTCCGCCAAGCTGCGTTCGAAAGACCAGTTTGAACATGAACGGGCTGACGCGATCGACCTTTGAAGTCCATCAATCGCCTCATCTGGCGTTTCTGGATTTCCCACAATCCGCCGATTCCCGAACCGATGACAGATCGCACCACAGCGATGGTATCTTCTTCGAGAAATCGACCCGACGCCATTAATCCACGGCACGCCGCACCACATCGCAAATTCGCTGAACCGATCAACCCGTTTGGCGTCCTTATTCGACGCATTTGGCTCCGGCGTGAATTCCGGGATATCGCCTCAAACTTGACCTTGAATTCAGTGGTGTCAAAGAACGAAAGATTTTGATGTCCGCTTTTCCCATCCAGCAGGTTCTGCATCAATTCGTCCATCACAACCAAGCGGAGTAACAACACCCATCCCAGCCACAACGACCCGTCGATTCATCCTAATTCCAGGTATCTTTCTAACTTTATACCGTGCGTGGTCCGAAATGATGCCTTCGCGTTAAATGAAGCGAATCACCTCATTTCCGACCACGCGATGTGGTCAATGCTGAACGATTGATGCGCTATCTTGTGCCAAAGTCTTTCAGTTGATCCCGCGACAGAGTCCTGCCTCGCGCGAAGAAAAAATGCCGCCTTGCCGAACGCTTGTGGGGGCAACACTATGATTTCAGTTCAAGTAGCAGTGCGATGACATGCATTCGGTTTTGGGGCAAAGCCCCGGTCGTTTGCTCAGCCCAAGCCGCAGGCCTGTAAAGATGCACGGGTGAAGCACGACGGGCCACAAAGGCCCAACCGTTTGCCAACTCTGGAGACAAAAACAGCCGGACCTTGGCCCGATTGACCTGCTCTTCGTCGACCCAGGCGTTCCGCCTGGGCTAATGCCAAACGACGCGTGGCCTACGGCCCAAATCGCGACGAAACGGAGTGGCGTAAGCAATTTGAAGCCACAACCCCGATTTCTTGCCACCCTAGAAATGCGATAGGAATCGAAGTCTATTATTTCAGCCCATGCACGTTTTGGTGCGTGTAGAAGATTTAAGAAGCGGCCTGCTCTTTCAATGTAATCGATCGCTTCGCCGACCTTCTGAATTTTCTCAGCCAACCGTCGGGAATATTGATACCGTTCCTCTTCCAATTCCATGACCAGTTCGACGGTGTCCAACGAGTCGGCACCCAGGTCGTTCACAAACGAGGTCTCGCGCGTAATCTTTGACTTTTCGACGCCTAATTGTTCTGAAACAATTTCGATCACGCGTTCTTCAATCGATGCCATCCGGCGTTCTCCAATGCTAAATTGATTGTAAGTTATTTGTTATTTGTTACTTCGGTGAATTTCGAGCGGCACAATTGCTGAAAACCAGGCAACCGTACTTTTTGAATATCGTTGGAAGTACACCATTTACGTCAAACGTTGAGGATTCCAAAAGATAGAGGATGCTGACAAACAGGGTCAATATCCGCCCATGGTTCTCAGGCTCTAGAGCCCAGAATTTTCGATAATTTTGCCTTCTTATCGCCCAAATTCAAAAAAATGACCATTCGATGGGACGTTTAACCCGTCATGCCGCCATCAACCACCAGACATTGCCCCGTTACATAGCCTGCCGCTTCGGCTGGCCAAGAACAACACCGCCGCCGCAACATCCGGCTCAGCCGACGCGTTTGGCGGGAATTGTTTCTCCATCCACCAACCACATCCCACCGCGGCTGTCATTTCGCTGGCGATGAAACCGGGAGCGACTGCGTTGACCGTGACGCCCGGACTGGCAAGCTCGCGAAAGCGATCGGTCAAGCCCATCATGCCTGTTCTTCGACGCGGAGTAATTATTTGACCAGGTCCTGATCAATCCCGATACACTGGCCATGTTGATGATGCGACCATATTTCGCCCGACGCATGATACCCGCTGCTTCACGGCAGCAGACGAAACAACTGGTCAGGTTGGTGGCGTCACTTCGTCCCACTGTTCGTCGGTCATCCTCATCAAGCGGTCGCGTGTTACTCCCCGGCATTGTTGACCAGAATGTCCAATCGTTTGTAAGCCTGTGTTTATGTCGTTGATCGCCGCCGGCTGCTTCGCGATTGGTGACATCGCAAGCGATCGCTTCCGCTCCTGCCGCCATCGGCCTCGGATTTGAGCGACCGTGTCAGCAAGCTTTTCCAGTGCTGCGCCAAACAGACAACAGTCGCACCGTTGGCTCCTGCGCCGCGATTGCTTTGCCCAACCTTGGGACGCTCCGGGTAACAATTGCGACCTGGCCGCTGGAGGTCTGCGGAAAATGAAGTTTCATGGCTGGCATTCTTTTCAATAATGGACGCGTTTGATGTTATCTTACGCAATTGTTTCTCAGTTGATCCTGCGACCTAGTCGCTCTAGATCAATAATGGACGCGTTTGATGTTATCTTACGCAAATGTTTCTCAAGTTGATCCTGCGACGTGGTCGCTCTAGGCACAGATGGATTGAAAAATTCAGGAAGATTAAGGATGCGAGAAGATTACGCTTCGTCGCCAAACCCTTCGGCGGGCATCTTGCGATCGATCCGGCGAAGGATTCCACGAAGGACACGTCCGGCCCCGACTTCAAGGAATCCGTCGGCTCCGTCGGCAATCATTTGCCGAACGGAATCCTCCCATCGAACCGGGTTGACGACTTGACGAGCCAGCAGGCTGCGAATTTCGTCGGCCGATGTATGCGGTTTCGCATCCACATTGGACACAACCGGGATTCTCGCTTCACGGATGGGCATTTCCGATAATGCTTCGGTCAGTGCTTCCACCGCCGATTGCATCAAAGGCGTATGAAAAGCTCCCGCCACGCTCAGCGGGACAACTTTCATCGCTCCCGCTTCCGCCGCCGCAGGCTCCAGCCGCGTTAATGCGGACTTATGTCCTGAAACAGCGATGTTGCCCTGGCACAGCAAGCTCGCGACCCGCAAGACTTCATCCCCTGCCGAACGGAATCGCACAGCCCGCGCCATCTTTCAGCATCCATTCCCAAGACGCTTGCCATCCCACTTTCGACGGCATCGGCGGCGGCTTGCATCGCTTGTCCGCGACGCTGAACCAGCTTGACGGAGGAATCGAAGTCCAATCCGCCAGCGAAACAGACCGCTGTATACTCGCCGAGGCTCAAGCCGGCAGTCACCGTCGCACGTTCAATCAGCTCGGGATTTGTCGACCGCAAGACTTCGATCGCAGCCATACTGCTAACGAACAACGCGGGTTGGCTGTAAACCGTTGCGGAAAGCTTGTCATCGGGTCCATTGAGACAGATGTCCGCCAAATCGTAACCAAGGATGGCCGAGGCGCGATCGAATGTGTCCCGCGCGATCGAATGCGATTCAATCAGGCTTCGACACATCCCCACCGACTGCGCCCCCTGTCCAGGAAACAGAAAGCCAATTCTTCGGCAGCTCAGCGAGCATATTCATGAATACTACTTAGACTTTTCACGAGGATTCGACCCATAATTACCGCATTTTGGGCAAATCGTATGCGTCGGGATCACGGTGCTGCATTGCGGGCAACTGGTTAGCTGCTTGGTGCTGAGGTGGTCGTGTGAACGCCGCTTGTTGGTGCGACTGTTGGAATGCTTGCGTTTTGGAACGGCCATGACAATTTCTCAAGTATGCCGGTAAGGGATCTGTATCAATAATGAATGCCGATATTATACCGTGCGTGGTCCGAAATGATGCCTTCGCGTTAAATGAAGCGAATCACCTTATTTCTGATCACGTGACGTATATCTCACGCAAATGTCTCTCAGTTGATCTGCGACGTGGTCGCTCTAGGTATTGGTAAGGGGCGATTTTGTGTTCGCAACCCATTTGAAGCCCCTATCGTACAAATGGAGCATTTTATCTGTCAACGTGTCCACCGCGCGAATTCCGACATGAAAATGACGGCCATCAGTGCATGGTGAATGCGAAGAAAAATGCCCAAAGCTAAACTTTCGGCGTCTGATCAGCTGTAAATCGCCGAAAGTCTACGCGACTTTCGCTACTTCCGAAAGCAACACGCAAGCGTTGACCAAACCGTTGCCGCTTCCTTAACCAGCCAGCTTAAGAAACAGCTCTTCAAGAACCCATCTCGATCGGTCGTCGGTGCTGTGGCTTCCCTTCAGCTTCAAATCAGCATCCAGCAGCCAACCAAGCATCCGTTATGCGCTCTCGGACGCCCCATGCTTACGCAATGGCCTCCGCTTTCAGATCAAACGGTCGAAACCCCGCCTGCAGTAAGGCATCCCCCATCGGAATCCGGTTTCCTGAGCGTTCGGCGTGATCAATCGCCGCCGCCGCCAGCCCCAATCGTCGCAAAGACCAAGCGATTTGCGGAAGCAAAGCGATCGCTTTGTCTCCCCCCGCGATTAAATGATCAAGCTGCCTCAGCGCTTCCCCCGCATTCCCTTCGGCTGCCGCATCGATAATCTCCCATGTCGTCTTGCTTTGCCAGCCCCCGACGTATTTGCGAACCATCGCCTGCACCGTCCTCCGAACACGATGATGAACGCCAATTTCGCGATATCCGTGTCCAACAGCCCGACCGACGTTCCCGCAAGTTCAATCAGCGTGTCCGCCGCCACAACCTGCAGTTTGCAAGAGTGCCTGGGTGCAACGTACTCGCACAAAAACGTTTTCAATCGCCCCATGTCCGGCTTCGTGCTCCGCCCCGAACCGCTCGGGATCGAGCATTGGACGACACTATGTTGCTTGGAAACCGCTTTGTAAAGTTTCGTGTTACTGGGAAACGATTTGACTTCGATAATCAGTTTGGCCACCGACGAAGGTTTGCCGACGTACGCTTCCAGTTCCGGTTTAGCCACCAGAACAAACTTGTCCGCTTCGCGAACGATCACGACCCGCGATTGCCCCATCGCGAACAACGATTGGGTTTGCAGTTCGTCACGAACGTCCTGCCATGGACAGGTTTCCCCTTCCTGCTGCACCGTGTCGCTCTCTTCAATTCGACGGTTGATCGAAGCCCAGGATTCGATGCATCGCCCAAACGCGAAGTGTCGGATCGTCCCCGGCAAGGACGACGACATCGGACGTAGGCGATTGGGCACTGGACGTCAGCAAATCGAAGACATTGACGACAGACATAAGATGGACCGCCTGTGATATTGGAATTGAGAATTGAAAATAATTTACGAACGGTCGACTGTTCGTTTACGAGCAACCGACAGCGGCGCTCGTCCATCGCAGAGATCAATGAATGGAACTGTCGGGATATTCGCGCCGAGCCAGCTCAATCGCCGTGGCCACGGCCAAGTGCTGATTCTTCGTTTGTTTGTAGAAGGTCTTGGCTTGGCTGGGAAGCTTCGGTTTGCCATGCAACGCCTGTTCGAACACGCACAACAACGTCGCTGACGGTATTCGATAACGAAAGCCGTTTGCCGCCACGGTGGCCGATTCCATGTCGACCGCAATGCTGCGGCTGGCTCGCAAATCGGCCAAGGTTCCCCGGAGCGTCAACTCCCAGTTGCGATCGATCGTGGTATAGACAACGCCAAACCGATAGGGAAGTTGCTGTTCGTCACACCGGTTCTTGCCATGTCAGTTAATGCCGCCGGAACCGACGGAGGCAACAAGTCATCGAGCAATCGGTCGGCCCGCATGTAGCCCGAGGCCAGCACAAAGTCGCCGATCTCCTGATGATTGCGGACCCCCGCGCAGTGACCGATCATGATCATCGCATCGGGACGCAAGACCGCGATGTGATCGGTCAAGTTCTTGGCGTTCGACGGCCCCACGCCAATATTGATCAACGTCAGGCCATCGTTGTTTTCCGTCGCTTGGCAGCGTCGGCATTTGTACGCCGGGGCGGATCGAACGGATGGCGTTTGGATAGGCTTCCAAGAAAGCGTCCATATGCATTTGATAATTGGTCAACAAGACATACCGCTGAAAATTTTCGACTCGCGTCCCCGTATAGTGTTCCAGACGCTGAATCGACAACTCGGCTCGCTCGGGGCCGAACAGGAAGACCTTCTTTCGTGTGTGATCGAAATCGGTTTCATCAATCCGCTCGAGCAACTTCGGGTCCGCCAAATCGACGCGCGGTCGCGTTGGCTTGATGTGCAACTCCGCGCCGCGCAACGCAAGCTTCAGCAATTCGCGTCGCAGATACCAACGGTAAGCCGACGGATGGGCGATCGTTCCCGAAATCGTCGGATTGTGACGCGACCAGTGCCGGACCACAACGATTTTTGAATAGACACCGGATGCGTAATGTTGCTCCATCAACGAGCAGGCATCGTCGATCTGCCGTTCCAGGTCGGAAGCGTCGGCCCCGACGGATATTTGCATGGCGTCAGACACGTCTACAGCATGACCTTGCAATGTGAAAGGATATCTTCCCCCGTCGCGGTGTACCCGGCGAAAAACGGCCCAAATTCACCATACATCGCGCTCGCTTTGTCGAATCGCATGCGATAAACGATGTCTTTCAGATACTCTGGATTCCGCGACCACAAGGTCACCATCCATTCCCAATCGTCCAGGCCGACGCCGACGGTGATCAGCTGCGACACACGACCGGCGAACGCGATTCCACTTTGCGCGTGTTCGGCCATCATCTCCTGCCGATGGGATGAAGCCTCCAAGAACCAATTCGCCCCCGGCACGCGAGACTTGTTCATCGGATAAAAGCAAGCGGCCGGCCAGTCGGGAATGTCCGGTGAAAGCCGTTGTTGGTTCATGATCGGTAAACGACGTTCATAAGCTCCCACCTTGGCGGCCAATTGAGGCGAATCAGGGGTCTCCCCTTCACGGATCAACTTTTCGCGATACTGTTGGACCGATGGAACGTATTCCGAAATCTCGCTCATCGAAACGAACGACCACGTCGGTTCGATCGCCCCGCCCAGCGGACCCGCCATCACGGCCTGATGCACGGCGTCGATCTTCAATGGGTCGGCATCCATCAGCATCAAGGCGAAATCCGCTTTGTGACCACTGATCAAGTAACGTTGCAGCTTCTCGGGCTTGGCGTCCCCCGCGGGCTCAAGTGCCGCCACGAATTGGCGAACACCTTCCCTCTTTTGTCGACCACTTAGGTTGGCAAGGACATCGCGACGAAAACGATACATAAAGTGCGAACAATGAAGCCCCTCGGTCGGGGATCGACTTGGTTCGGGAAGACTCTGCGAACTTGCGGCGGGACGTTGGGCGGGCTGGTTCATTGTCGAATATCGGTTCAAAAGGGATGGATCGGTTTCAAGCAAATGCCGTGTTGAATCAAGGCCTTCGGAAAAGTAGCCTCAAGCGTGCCATTACGTTAAGCATTCGGTAACCCCTCCCGCAAGCCACCCCCGTCGACAACCTTTCGCCATGAACACTGAAAATCGACTTCCCGCAAAGTCAATTGCCGTCATCTTGCCCGCGGCTGGGAAGAGCCGCCGCTTCGGAGGCTCGGAATCGAAGATCTTTGCGACCCTGGCCGGGCATCCGGTCTGGTGGCACAGTGTACAGCGGTTGCGACAATTTGCCGAAGTGGATCAGATCATTTTAGCGATCAATCCCGATGATCGCTCGCGTTGGGAAGGAGAGTTTGCCGAATCCATCGCTGACCTGAAGATCGAACTTGTTGACGGTGGCGACGAGCGTTACGACAGCGTGCGAAACGCAATTCAAGTCGTCCGCGATGCCTCGCTGATCGCCGTTCACGACGCGGCGAGACCATTGACAAGCGAATACGACTTGCGCCGTTTGTTTGAAGCAGTCACGCAATGCGACGCCATCATCCTGGCAACGCCGGTGCGAGGCACGATCAAACGGAGCGATGTCGACGGATGCATTCAAGCGACCGTCGATCGGTCCGATTTGTGGGAAGCACAGACGCCACAGTTGTTTCGTCGTGAAGTGTTGTTGCGGGCCTACGAACGTTGGCGCGGTTGGCCGGTAACGGACGATGCCGGACTTGTGGAGCGGGCCGGCGGTACGGTGCGGGTTCTTGAAGCCTCCCCTTTGAATTTGAAGATCACCACATCCGATGACCTTAAACTTGCCGAAGCCATCCTGGCGTTCCAAGCTTCCGATTCAATCAACGCGCAACGGGGCTAATCGGCAGTTCCACGCACGCCGCCTCCAAATCGCTTCGCACAAGCAACATCGATCCGTACAGGCAGAGGTTGTTCCAGCAGATACCGTCAATCGTGTCGATGGCTCCGTACTCGCGATACTCGTCCGATACGGCATCAATCAAATGCAATGTTCCCGTTTCGCTGTGAACCAGAATCTTATCACCGACGCGTAGAATCTGTCCGTGCCCGAATCGTCCGCGTCGCTTCCAAACACGTTGCCCGTCGCTCAAGTCAACACACTCCATGAAGCCGTTGGAAATACAGTACGCATACCCTTCGTAAACCAACGGGCTCGTCAGCTTTGTCCGCATCACCCGACCGTTAGACCAAACACTCTGCGGCTCGATGCCGTTGTCGCTCGGTCGTAACCGAATCAATTCACCGCCACCGTCGGGATAACCCTTCGTCACCAGAACGTCGTTATCCGATACGACCGTCACTTGCGAAGTGTTTGCGGCACCATCGCTTTGCCCAGGTCGAGGCATTCTCCACAGGACATCTCCCGTGGCGGGATCGAATCCCATGGTTTGTGTTTCAGCCGTCAATAAGATTTGCCGCTTCCCCGCGAGACTCGCAATCGTCGGTGAACCGTAAGCAATCATTTCGTCGCCGCCACGCCAACGCAGTTCCCCGGTTTGCCGGTCGAAGGCCAACAACGTTGAACGGTTCTCCCCGACCGGGCCCCCTCCGGTGACAACGACTAGATCGTCGACAATCAACGGCGAGCCCGAACGTCCCCACGCCAATGAAGTATTTGACTCGAATGCGATCGTCGATCCATCGACATCCTTTGCCGTGCTCAATGTGATGCCCAGCAACTCGTTCAAGTCGACCCGCCAGATCGGCTCTCCGGAACTTCCGTCCAGGCAAACAAAGTTCCCAAGTGCTCCGACGGCGTAGACGTTGCCGTCGTCAAGGGTCGGCGTCGAACGGGGGCCGACGTGACCGAGGTTCATCGAATCGCGATGCCTCGCCGGATGTTTGTAGATCCATTGCAGCTCGCCGGTATCGATGCGGTAACAGCTAACGCATTCGTTTTCCGCACGCTGTTCCATCGTGACGGCAAAGCCATTGCGGGCGACGAATCCCGACCAGCCCAGCCCAATCGGTTGCTTCCATACGATTCGGCTTTGCGAGAACGCGTCGGCGTCAATCGTCGCGTCCACGGCGGTTGAAGTATCGGAGTTCAAGAATCTTGGGAAGTCGTCGGAGGTCTCGGTCTTCAAGTCGACAACACCATCGGTGGCCTGTTGCTTCAGCGGTTCAGGCCTGACACGGCTGGTCCAAACCGGTTCAAATCGCAGGAAATTGACGTCCCCTCCGCCAACCGGACGGAAAAGCATGAAGAAGAGAATCGGAACGGCGATCAACGCCGCTGCTCCGAACAAACGACCGCGCCACGGCCAGCGGCTCAAAGCCAGCACCCACAATGTCCAGACGACGATCAAGAACGCAAGCCCAAACATCGTAAAGACGTTCACGATGTCCAAGCCGATGCTGAACGCATCGTCCAGTTCGCTGACGAACACTCGTCCCAGAATCGCCAGACTTAACCATATCGCAGTCAAAGCGAAAAGAAACTTCGGCCTTCGCTTTTTGGGTGCGACCGGCGTGCTTTCGGTTTCGGGCTCTGTTTGATGAGGGCTTGATGAGGTTTCGTCGGACATTGGCATCACATCTCTTCGCAATAATCGATCGTCGACAATGGCGTGCTTCAGTAGCTCGGCGCTCCTCGACGAGTCTCCCGACGCAGACCACCGAGCTACGCTAGTACGCTAATTATTGATCGGCTGTTCCTCGCTTGCCAACATGCTTAAAGCAATTTGGCCGTTTCGCGATGCAAGCTTATACATCGCGTGGCCGAAAATGAGGTGATTCGCTCCATGAAATGCAAAAGCATCATTCCAGACCACGCACGGTATAACATGTTGCGAAAGCGGGAAAGCGACAGTTGGACGGTTAGCCGAATCGTCGACGAGCGGTTATCCTTTCTCTTGCAACGTCCATCCATGCTGAACGCGCCGGATGCTAGGTTGCGCTAATGTTTTTCAGTTGATCTTGCGACGACGTCGCACTAAGAAAGTAAGTCACTTCATTTGCACCCCCGCGAGGGATAACGATTATGAAGATTCATCTCGCCGCCCCTCGCGGATTCTGCGCGGGGGTAAACATGGCCGTCGAAAGCCTTGAAATCGCTCTCGAAGCAATCGGGCCACCGATCTACGTCTATCACGAAATCGTTCATAACAAGTATGTGGTGCGAACATTTCGTTCCAAGGGTGCCGTCTTCGTCAACTCTTTGGCCGACGTTCCCGAAGGAGCAACCGTCTTGTTCAGTGCTCACGGAGTCGCCCCCGCCATTCGCCGGGAAGCGAAAGAACGTCGCCTGACCGCGATCGACGCAACGTGTCCACTGGTCACCAAAGTCCACCTGGAAGCCATCCGCTACGCTAAGCAAGGCTATACAATTTTACTGATCGGGCACGACGGGCACGACGAAGTGATCGGAACAATGGGGAAGCTGCCCGAAGCGATCATCTTGGTCGAGACCGAAGATGATGTCGATCGCCTGCAGGTCGCCGACGAAACCAAACTGGCCTATCTGACGCAAACCACGCTCAGCGTCGACGATGCCAATCGGATCATTCAGCGATTGAAAGACCGGTTCCCTCACTTGACCGGCCCCCCCAAAGACGACATCTGTTACGCGACGCAGAATCGCCAGGAAGCGGTGCGTATGCTCAGCTCGGAGGCCGATGCCGTCATCGTTCTGGGCAGCCAAAACAGCAGCAACAGCCAACGCCTCCGTGAACTGGCCGAGTCCCCGAACGCCCCGCCTATCTGGTCGATGGCCCCCAAGACCTGTCCGTCGAACAATTTCAAGCCGATTGGACCGTGCTGATCACTGCCGGTGCGAGCGCTCCCGAATCGGTCGTCGACGAAACCATCCGCTGGCTCGACAAACAGTTTGGTGCCGAAGTTGAGGTCAAGGTCGTTCGCGAAGAGAAGGTCGCTTTCCCGCTTCCGAAACCCCTTCGACAATTCGCCCAATCGTAGTCCTTGCGATTCAAAGTGGACGAGGCAACGACTTCTTGCCGACAGCGTTCATTGTCTCGTCCGCCCCAAAAAGATTAACACATCCATGAGCAACGTACGAATCGTTCAAGCGGACCTCACATGCATCGAACACCAGACCGCGGTGCTGACCCTGATGGACGCCTATTCCAGCGACCCGATGGGGATGATCGGCCGCTTTCGCAATACGCCAAGACGAATCTCATCTCAGGATTAAAGAAACACCCGACCACACTAATCTTCGTGGCGTTTCACGACGATCATCCATGCGGGATTGTGACATGCTTTCGCGGCTTTTCGACGTTTGCCGCCAAGCCACTCATAAACATCAGCGATTTCTACGTTGATCCCGCTATTCGCGGTCAAGGAATTGGACGAATGCTGCTCAATGCTGTCGAGGATGAAGCCCGATTAACAGATTGTTGCAAGCTTACGCTCGAAGTCCAACAACACAATTTACGTGCGCGATCCGTGTACGCTCAGTTTGGATTCGGACAAGCAGTGTATGCCGCCGATGCCGACAGCGGCGGCTCCCTTTACATGGTCAAATCGATTGAGCATGTAAACTGACGCGTGATTTCGTCGACCATTTCCGCAGGCGATCCGTTTTGCTTGGGATTGAACGGACTACCGCATGCTTGGCGAATCGCGAGAGACGACCAGCAGTGCGGCTCGCGAAAGCGGAAACTTCAAGCCATTGCCTTCAGAAATCGATCGATAGTAACGGGCTTGCCTAGCGATGTAGTTCTGCTGCGCGATATGGCCGACAGGTTGTTTCTGTTGCATACTGGCCAGCAAAGAAGGTAGGGCTTGCATCATGTTGTCGTGAACGCGTTGCTGGTGAACTTCGATCGTTCCGGTTTGTGAGATTACGATCAGGCAGGGGGCTTCGGCAATTTGAAAGACATCGCGTCCCACCGCCTGCGTATCGTCGATCCACGGCAATCCGACGCCCCAGCGGCGAAGGATGTGGCCCGTCGTTTCATCTTGTTTTGGTTCGGCCATCACGATGGCGGCGCGGACGCCGCCGCTGATGCTTGCCGGAAGGTTGTCGATCGTTTGCTGAAGCCCAACGGCGACTTGCTGCGAGGATGGATGATCGGCGATCCAGAGCAGCACGTTCGCGGGCAGATCGTTATTATCCGATGCGAGCACAAAACGACCATTGGGTTCCCGCAAGCTGAATGAATCGGCTTGTCGACCAACCAATCGATGGGGTGCTTCCGGAGGCGGCGGGATCAGCTCGCTCACTGGAACGGTCATTGGAGCGGTTTGGACGGCGAACGATTCATCGCTCAGGGCCTCATCGAATTTGGCTCCCGCCAGTTCGATCGTTAACGAGGCGTCTGACAGGTAGGGATTGCTCGCCAAGTCGGGAGCGATCGCTTGCCAGGGAAGTTCGATCCGCCGAACGATGTGCGTTTGTTCGTCGATGCACAAAACATAGCGGAGGTTTTGCATCGCAATGACAATCGATTTGCATAAGTGGCCGTCAACCATTTGGTCGTCTTCGATCGAAAGACTCTTCGCCGCCTGAAGCCATCCTTCGAGGGGCTTGTTGGAAAGCAGCAGTTCCAACTGCGGGGCGGGACCTCCTAAACCGGCACGTGCGAACTGTGCAACCACGGGGTCGGCGTAGATCTCCGGCAGCGTCAGTTTCGGTGCGACACCGGTCCATAAATATTGACCGTCGAAGTGGTTCGTATCGGGATCGGCCACGCTCGCCTGCAGGTGTCGCCCATCGCTGGTCAAACGCAAGGCATAGGCGTTGAGAGCGAGCCGGTTTGGAACTTGATAGCAAACGGATAACGGTGCGCGATCTTCGAACGCTTGACCGTTCAATTGATATGCCAGTCGCACATATCCCGCGTCTCGGTAAGTTTTTGCGCGTCGGTACGCTTCCTTGCAACGATCGACCCATTGATTAGCGTTGCCCGCTGATTCGAGTTCGGCTTGATTCGGTTCGTCGCGCGATGCGACTCCGCCATTGCACCCGCTGCTGGTCAGCATCAAAGCCATCGCCAGCAGCTGCATCATTGCTAGCAACGCTAACCGCAAACAGAGGCTTCGATTGGTTTGATCCATGGATGAGCAAACCGACCCCTTCGTCAAGATTTCACGTTGTCCCGCGCGAAGTTGTTGGTAGGACGCTGCCATCGGGTGCCGAAGTTTGGCTTTCACGCTAAAATTCCTTGTTTCGTGTTCCGTCTGACCGCAACGGTCGGAGGGCGTGTATCTATTCACTGACTATCGACCAGCTGAAGCTTCAAGATTTGATGACTAATTTGGAACCTCAGAGATTCTTCCAACAACACCCGCTAGCAATTCAAAGCGCTCCAGGTGGCGAACTGCTCACCTTGGCTCCACTGGACTTGCAAGCTTTGTCCGATCCACGGCAGGCAATGCGGCAAGCGCTTCTGAGTCCGGAAGATTTTCCAGCGTTGAATCAAGCGATTGTGCAAGGAGACAGCATCGCGATTGCCGTCGATCCGAATTTACCCGATTTGATTGCATGCGTTATCGGAGCACTCGACGCGATCGGTTCCGAAACCGCTGGGAGCATTCACGTGCTGTTGGGGGAAGATGGAACAACCGCCATGCTTGAACGCCTAACCGAAGCCATTGGAGATCGTGCGACCGTGCTAACGCATGACCCTGACAATCAAGAGGCTCTCGGTTACTTGGCGGCCAGCGAAGCCGCCGATCCGATTTATCTGAATCGCCTGCTGCTGGAAGCCGATTTCGTATTGCCCCTGGCCTGTTGCGCGATCGTCGGGCTCTTTGGACCCGACAGGTGAGGCGGGAGGCATCTTTCCGCAATTCGCCGACCGTCGCAGTCAACAGCGTCATCGCGAATTGCAGTTTCGTCGACGTCAATCCGACCTTGGCGATTCTTCGGCGAGCGATCCGTCCGTCGAAGCGGCTTGGCTGCTGGGATTGACAATTGATTGTCGAAGTCCTCCCCAACGTCGACGCAAAAGCGCGCGAATCGTGGCCGGGACGCCGCTTGGCGTTCGTCGACGGTTGGCGGCGGCGACGGAATCATTCTGGCTGCGGGATGCGCCACAAACACCATCGTTGGTGATTGCAATTGTCGATGGCGATGGTCAACAGCATAACTGGAACAATCTTGCTCGGGCCGCGGACGTTGCCAGTCGCCTGGCTGATGCCGGAGGAACCATCGTCGTATGTTGTGACGTCACCCAGTCGCCCGGTCGATCATTGCGACGCCTTGCGATGGACGCTCCTTTTGAAGAGACACTTAAACTGGTCCGGAAAGACATTTCGTCCGATGCGTTTGCCGCCAACTTATTGGTCCGTATCCGTGAAGAGTATCGCATCCTGCTTGCGACGGGATTGCCATCGGAAACATTGGAGGATCTGGGTCTGGGAGCGATCGAATCGATTACCGGATTGCAGCATTTGATCGATCAGCACGCGACGGCGATTGTCGTTCGCGGCGCTCAGTTCTGCTCCGCCGTTGCCGACAACCGTTGAGCGTTGGGGTTGCATGAACAACAACTGACGAAGTGGATCTTGTTAAAGATCCACTACAAATTGTTGATGATGCGACGCAGTCGCTCTAGGCAAACAGTTGCTTGATCACATTGCCATCGCGCACCAACGTGATGGGACGTCCGGTTTCGGTGTGATATTCCTTTGTCGGATCGATACCGAGGTTGTGGTAGAAACTGGCGGCCACGTCGTCGGGAGTGATCGCTTCGTTGCGCGGTCCCGATGCGGTGTCGTCACTTTCACCGATCACTTGCCCGCCGCGAACACCACCACCGGCCATTAACATGAACATGCAGCGAGGATAATGATCGCGTCCACCTTCGGCGGATCGCGTGTTGATTTTCGGCGTCCGACCGAACTCACCCGTTACGAAGACGGCGGTTGATTCGAGCAAGCCCTTCGCGTCCAGAGCGGTCAGCAAACCGCTGAGGCCAGCGTCCAATGGCGGCAACTGTCGTTCCTTCAATCGTGTCCAGTTATCGCTGTGCGTATCCCATCCGCCAAGGGTCAGACCGACGAAGCGAACACCGGATTCAACCAATCGCGTTGCCAGCAGGCAGCTTTGGCTGAAGTCTTGATCATCGAACAACTTCGTGATGTTTTCCGATTCTTGACTGATGTCGAAGGCATGACGCGTTCGCGACGAAGTGATCATCGAATACGCTTGTTCATTGAAGCGATCCAGACCCTGCAACAACGAACTTGATTTTTCGATCGAAGCCAATCGCTGATCCAGTTGATTGAGGAGATCATGGCGACGGCGAACTTGGTCGACCGTCATCCCGTTGGACAGCTTGATGCCGCGTACTGAAAAAGGCTGTCCCGCTTTGGGTGAAGCGTTCGTGTTCAGCGGAGCGTATTGAACGCCCAAGAATCCTGGACGCTGATTGATGTTTGGCACCGCAACGAAATCGGGCACGTCGGGATCGCCCGGACGTTCCATCGAGACCACCGATCCGAAACCGGGATACTCCAGCGAAGGGAGCGGTCGCGAACCGGTGTTGACGTACTCTTGCCCGAGTGCATGAGCGGCCAACGTGTGGCTGACGCCTCGCAGAATTGCGAACTTGTCCATGCATTGAGCAAGCTTGGGAAGATGTTCCGAGATCTCGATGCCGGGCACATTTGTCTTGATCGGTTTGAACGCGCCGCGGACCTTGTCATCGGCGTTCGGCTTCAAATCGAATGTGTCCATGTGCGATGGACCGCCTGGAAGATTGATGAAAATCGCGGAGGTCGCCTTCGCGTCGCTCCGAACTTGACCGGCTTCCGCAATGCTGAGATAGCTGCTAAGCGAAAAACCGCCCGCCGCCAAAGCTCCCACTCGCAGTAGATCTCGTCGGCTGACACCATCGCACGTTGTAGATACACCCATTTGATAACTCCGAAAAAAATTGTTGTCGCTGAAAGGTAAGTTTTTGAAAATCCGTAGCGCGGGGGAAATCAGGCGATTTGCATCCAATATGCAAATGTGTCATTCCAGACCGCGCTCGGTGCAGTCATCTGGCTTTATGTTGGGCCTTTAGTGATTCAACACGAACTCCTTCGTATTGATCAACGCCCACATGACATCCGCGAACCCTTCGGCGACGGATTCACTTGATGCGATAAATGTCAAAGAGGATTCCATCTCGTCACCTTCGGGATATCGAGAAAGGGTTCGCAGGTAGGCTTCGCTTACCAACGATTCCAGCTTCGCCTTGTCGACCGATTTCTTGTCACCACCATTTGATGAGACCTTGTCGGCGACATCCGACGCGGCTTGCCCAGCCTCAACCGCATTGATCCGCTTATCAAGCTGAGCGATCTGCTGCTTCACCTTTTGAATCTGCCGATCGGTTTGCGTATCGGTATCGGACTTCGATTTCGTTAAACGATTCAGCGTCTTCTCAAGTTCACGTTTTCGCTTGCCCAGTTGCATCCGTTGCTGATTACGGGCCTGCTCGAGTCGTTCGGCCGTTCGGTCATTGACCGAAGCATTGCCGGACATTGCGATCCCCATCGACTTCATTTGTTCGGCGATCCAGCCGTTGCGATCAAGCAGCCGATTGCGAACATCATCGTCGTTTTGCATGTAAACCGTCTGAAGCAGATTCGGTTCCTCGGAGCGATCACAATCGCAGTTTGATTCGCGGATCGAACGACCGAAGACCTGCAATGCATATCCAGAACCGTTCCGAGCGTTCCGGCCCCCCGTGCCGGCGACTCCCACCGCCCGACCGTCGATGGTCGAGCAGTATTGTTCAACCTTTGCATCGTTTGCCGTCGCGACCAGAATGGCGTCATAGAGCGTTTCAGCCGGCAAACGCCTCGGCA
Organism: Pirellulaceae bacterium; assembly: GCA_041399105.1. Classification (GTDB taxonomy): domain Bacteria; phylum Planctomycetota; class Planctomycetia; order Pirellulales; family Pirellulaceae; genus Rosistilla. Next base: position 56,568 of record JAWKTL010000047.1, read on the forward strand.
CAAAGCGGCTGAAGTTGCGTTTGTCCAACGCGTTGGTCTCGTTGGCTTCCCAAGAACGTTGATAAGCGTCGCTGTTAACGATCGTCCGATGCAACCACTTCAAATCGTAATCGTTTTCGACAAATCCCTTTGCCAGATAATCCATCAAAGGGGCATTGCTGGGCGGATTGGCAAGGTTCAGATCGTCGACGGGATTAACAATTCCGACGCCGAAATAGTTCGCCCAGACGCGATTGACGATCGCTTTGGCGAAATAAGGGTTCTCAGGTTCTCGCAGCCAACTCATCAGTTTGGCGCGAGCGTTTCCGTCGAGTTCGACATAATCGCCGCCAAGCAACTTTGCCGTCACAGGTTCGACAACCCGCTTCGCTTTGCCACCTTTTTTACGCACCGTCTTGGCTTGGCCGCGAACGGGTCGGTCGACGAGTTCGGGAAACGGGATCGTCTTGCCGTTTTGAAACTCGTCGGCGAGCATGCGTCGCAGATCATTCCCTTTGGCGTCGGTATCGACGGAGGCCACCATCGCTTCGTACTGCTTGAGGTCCTCGTCGTCGGTTGGCTTATTCGACAATGTTGCTGTCTGAAACAAGTTCTTGAAGTCGTCGAAATCCTGCTTCGACCATTGATCGAATGGATGCTTATGGCATTGAGCACATTGGATTCGGATTCCAAGGAAGCTGTATGCGAATCCGATCGCTCGGTCCTCGGTTTGCCTGAAGTTTCGACGCGCCCAAAAATAGGTCAACCCGGGACGATCGGCGAAATGATCCATTTGGCCCTTGCGGCACGCATCGCTCATCGCCTCGCAGTAGTCCAAATATGACTCGCCCTCTTTGCGACTCTGCGCGACCACAATCCCTTCGACGATTTCATCGTAAGGAACGTTGTCCTGTAACCGCTTGTAAATCCATTGATACCAATGTTCGATCGGGGCCTGACGAATCGGAGAAACATTATTGAGCTGTTGATCGCTGTTGCCGGTCCAATCGCAGAATCGAGTCGTCCACCAGGCCGCATAGCCGGGGCTTTCGAGCAATTCTTCAATCTTACGTTCACGTTTGTCGCCGCGAGTGTCGGCCAGAAACGCTTCGGCTTGAGCAGCGGTCGGCAACGTACCGGCAATGTCAAGACTCGCTCGACGCAGGAATTCCGCATCGCTGCAAATTCCCGACGGCAAGATGCCAAGCTTTTCAAGCTTCTTCGCGATCAATCGATCGACTTCCGTGCGAGATTCCCGCCGCGGATAGTCACCGCCGGCAAACTTGCTAACGGGTCGAAGAACCGGGACAGGAACAACGGCATTGTCGTAAGAAACAACAACGTGCGTATCTCCCGTTCCCGTGCTTTTGACA
>JAWKTL010000048.1:0-57205 GCA_041399105.1 Pirellulaceae bacterium
GCATTGTCGAAGCTCTCGAATCGCATTTCAGGAAGGTCTATGAATACGCAATTGCAGTCGTTTGAATCTCAAGAATCGCAGACGACGAATCGACTCGACTTTGCAGACGGCTTTGTCGACAGGCATCTGGGTTCGTCGGAAGCCGAGCTTGAACAGATGCTTGAATCATTGGGTTTCGAAACGCTGGATCAGCTTTCCGACGCACTGATTCCCGACGATATTCGCTTGACCGCTCCGCTGGACATTCCGGCGGCACGAGGCGAACACGAGTTTGTCAACGCCCTGCGTGTGATCGCAGGCAAGAACAAAGTCTTCCGATCGTGCATCGGCATGGGTTACACGGGAACGGTGACGCCACCGGTGATCTTGCGGAACGTGTTGGAGAATCCGGGATGGTATACGCAGTACACGCCCTATCAAGCGGAGATCGCGCAAGGTCGACTCGAGGCGCTGTTGAATTTCCAGACGATGATCGCTGACTTGACCGGGTTGCCTTTGGCGGGAGCCAGCCTGCTTGATGAAGCGACCGCGGCCGCCGAAGCGATGACGATGTGCTTGGCGATCGGTCGTGATAAGAAACGAGGCTTCTGGGTTTCCGACGAATGTCACCCGCAAACCCTGGAAGTCTTGCGGACTCGCGCCGATGGCTTGGGGATCGAGTTGAGAATTGGACCGGTTGCCGAGGTCGATTTCCAACATGGTGAAGGAGGATTGAGTGGGTTGTTGGTTCAGTATCCGACAACCGATGGTCGGATTATCGACTATGCCGACTTGGCCGCTCGCGCGGCGGAGAACGGTTGCTTGGTGGTTGCCGCGGCCGACTTGCTGGCATTGACCATGATCCGACCGCCGGGGGAATGGGGCGCGGATATCTGCGTCGGAAGTGCGCAGCGATTCGGCGTGCCGATGGGCTTGGGGGGGCCACACGCGGCGTTTATTTCAACGCACCAGACGCATGCGCGCAAATTGCCCGGACGCATTATCGGTGTTTCGAAAGACTGTCACGGAAACCGTGCCCTGCGGATGGCGATTCAGACGCGGGAGCAGCACATTCGCCGGGACAAAGCGACCAGCAACATCTGCACCGCGCAGGCGCTGCTGGCGATTATCAGTTCGTTTTACGGGGTCTATCATGGTCCGGACGGTTTGCGTCGAATTGCCGATCGAACCCATGCGTTTACGTGCGCTTTGTTGAAGGGTCTGGAGCGTCTTGGGCATACGCGAATCGATCGCTCGCCGTTTTTCGACACGATTCGAATTCGTCTTGGGAAGGGACGCATGGGAGCGATGCGTCAGGTTTCCGACGCCGCGCATGAACGACAAATCAATCTGCGCGAGTACGCCGACGGAACGCTTGGCGTCACGCTGGACGAGACGGCCGATGCGGCCCTGGTGGCTGATCTGCTGGCGGCGTTCAATTTCGGGCATTACACCGGATTTGACATCGACGAACTGCTTGCCGAAGCCGAAGCGGAGGGCTTGTTATCGTTCGACAAGTTTCAGCGACAATCATCATTCATGACGCATCCGGTTTTTCACAATTATCGCAGCGAGACGGAGATGTTGCGGTATATCTTTAAACTGATGCAACGCGATCTATCGCTGACGCACAGCATGATCCCGTTGGGTTCATGCACGATGAAGTTGAATGCGACCAGCGAGATGCTGCCGGTGACATGGCCTGAGTTCAGTCAGTTGCATCCGTTTGCTCCCGATATCCAATGGCGTGGGTATACCCAGATCTTTCGAGAGCTGGAACGTTGGTTGTGCGAGGTGACGGGGTTTGCCGCTGTTAGCCTGCAACCCAACGCGGGAGCCCAGGGGGAATACGCCGGACTGTTGGTGATACGCGCGTTTCACGAACACAACGCCCGTCTGAATGGTCGGCGAAACGACCGCAATGTCTGCTTGATTCCGACATCGGCGCACGGCACGAATCCCGCATCGGCCGTGATGGCGGGAATGAAAGTCGTTCCCATCGTCTGTGACCCTAAAGGGAACATCGACATGAACGACTTGAAGGCGAAAGCCGCCGATCACGCCGACTCTTTGTCGGCGCTGATGATTACCTATCCGTCGACACATGGCGTCTTTGAATCGACGATTCGCGAAGCCTGCGAGGTCATCCATCGTCATGGCGGACAGGTCTACATGGACGGAGCGAACATGAACGCGCAGGTCGGATTGACCAGCCCAGCGATGTGCGGGGCGGATGTCTGTCATTTAAACCTGCACAAGACCTTTTGTATCCCACATGGGGGCGGCGGACCCGGCATGGGACCGATTGGCGTCGCGCCGCAACTTGCACCGTTCCTGCCCGGCCACAGCGTTAATCGCCCCGACACCGCCGGCGAATTTGCGATCGGTGCCGTTTCGGCGGCACCTTACGGAAGCCCCAGCATCTTGACGATCAGCTATGTTTACATCGCGCTGATGGGGGCGGAAGGGCTGAAGCGAGCGACTCAGGTGGCGCTGCTGAACGCCAACTACATGGCTCGCCGCTTGTCGAAAGCCTACGACATTCTCTACACCGACAAGAACGGCAACGTCGCCCACGAATTCATCGTCGATTGCCGAGCGTTCGAGAAATCAGCGCACATCCATGTCGACGATATCGCCAAGCGACTGATGGACTACGGATTCCATGGTCCCACGATGTCCTGGCCGGTTCCCGGAACGCTGATGATCGAACCGACCGAAAGCGAATCCAAGGCCGAACTGGATCGCTTCTGCGACGCGATGCTGGCGATTCGCGAAGAGATCGCGAGCCTTGAACGCGGGCAAGCCGATCCAAATGACAATCTGTTAAAGAACGCGCCGCACACGATGCAGGAGATCGGCAAGGACGCTTGGTCGCACCCTTATCCTCGCGAGCAAGCCGCATGGCCGATGCCCTGGCTGCGCGAGGCGAAGTTCTGGCCCACCGTCGGGCGTATCGACCACGCATACGGCGACCGCAACCTTGTCTGTTCCTGCCCTCCCGTCGATGCCTATTGACCTGGAGCGACCACATTGATCGAGCGGTCGCATCGGAGGTGTCGCGATCGAATTATCGTCGACGAATCATGAAGCTTCCGTTGTCGGCGACATTCATCAGCGGACGGAAGTAATCGCGACCGCCGCACATGCGTCCACATGGCGTCCAAACGAGGGAAACGCCCAGGTTCCAGCCTTCTTGTCGATATCCATCGCTCGCCGATCCGCCATCGGGAATCAGATAATCGACCGCCGTGCGGAGCCCCAACGTATGGGTCAGGGGAACATCAAACAGCGACCCAAGCAGCACTTCCGAGTTGCCACTGAAGCCGATGTTGGCTTCAACGGTAATTCCATTGTGCAGCATCCTGCGATGAAAGAATCGATTCTGGTCGATCGCCTCGAACGCCGCGGTCGCCGGTGTGATACCACCGACATTATTGAGAACTTCAGCGATCGAACTGCTCGACTGGGTCGATTGAGAGAATCGAAAACCAAACTCGTTGTCTGGAGAAACCTTCCATGAAAGTTCACCGCGGACCTGCAATAAATCGACTTCGTAATACCAATCATCGTTCAAGTAATCGACGGCCACGCCCCATTGCCAACCGCAATCGACGCGACGAAAGATACCGCCAGTCAGGAACAATTGCGTCCGTTCATCGTTGGTGAATTCGGCTCCACTAAGATTGCTCTGCGCCGCTCGCAAACCGAACTGCCAACCATATTCACCGCACCCAAGCATGAACATCGGACGACCAAAGTTGAATCCCTGGTGAAATCCAAAACTTCCCGAGCCATCGTTGCGATTGGCTGCTTCAGAGGCGAAGTTTGGCTGACCGGTAAAGCCTTGCATCCCCAAGAAGAATTCCGTCCGTCGCCAGTCCCACCAGCCAAACGGATCGCAAGGACCGCACCCAGGATCGACGCACCCGCCACAACCACAGCCGATGCCACATGCATCGCCGCAACCGTAGCCAGGCTCAAAACCGCAGCCGGGCTCGATTCCGCAACCCGGCTGGACGCCAAACCCGCCGCAACATTGATCGCAACCGCACGTCGGGCCTCCGTCGCAGTAGCCCGCGCCACCGGCAACGGCATAGCTAGTTTGCCGCACCGGATTTAAAAAGCCCAGCCATCCGGGCGACGGATGATTGCGTGATTGAGGCGTTCGGCGATGCATCGAACTTGCCTGCCGCACACCCGAGCCAACAGCCGCCGCTTGGGACTGCCGGGGCTGCGGAGTGGCCGGATACCCCGATGCTTGCCTGGAGCGTGGTGCTTGGTAACTGGTTTGGGCAATTTGAGGATTGGCTTCACGCTTTGTGGAATCCGCTTCAGAGGAAACAGCGGAGGCCACGCTGGCGGTCGAAGGCGACACATCTTTCGATTGTTTGGGGGCTGGCGCTGGCTTGTTCGCCGGAACGTCCAGCGGTTTTTCCGCAACCCACGCCTGTTTCGGTTTCGCGGGGGAACGCAGATGGTTCACGGGAACAACGCGATCCTCGGCAAGTGAACGGCTTTGATGTAGAATCAAGCACAGTAAAATTGCGATCGCACTCCACATGCAGCGGATTCGCAACGTCGTTTCGTTCAGCTTCATCGCTTTCATCCTGCGTTCTCAACGTTCAAATGTGCTCCGATCCGCAAGGGTTGATCCCTGGGAAAGAAGTAGGCGTTTAAGAAACATCGGAACGGCAAAGTCTTCCCGACAGTCAAAATTTGTAAAATCCGAAAAGTTAGCCCAGCCGTTACAGATTCACAATTGTTCGAGAGCCCGATGAAACGAACCTTCCTCATCCTATTACTGCTTGGTGGCCTTCCGTTTTCGGCGAACCTATCGGCACAGCAGAAACCCGACGTTGAAGCGGACAACGAGCAGCCAGCCAAAACATCGGTGCAATACCCGCTAGCAATTGCAATTGGCAAATCGAGTCAGTTCATCGTCGATCTTGATCTGCCCGGAATTTGGAAGCTGGGTGAAGACGGCCAGCTCGCCTTGTTTGTTCAGGGATCGAAGTGGATCCGCAAGCCGCTCAATCGACCGCGCTGCGTCGCGGTATTGGAGACTGGCGAATTGTTGGTCGGCGACACACCGACGCGGGAGGTTTATCGCATAGCGGCCGATGGCGGCGAACCAAAGCCATTGACCAATGGAGGGATCGGCATCCCGATGAGCATTGCCGTGGATGCGAATCAGACGGTTTACGTTGCTGATTTGGAAACGCACACGATTGTACGATTTCCGTTGGAGACAGGGAAAGTCGAGACGTTTGTCAAGGCAAACACACGTGGGATCAGCATCGATTCTCAGGGCCGGCTCTGGGCGGTCATGCAGAATGCGACGCAGTTGGTCCGATTCGATGCCGACGGAAAGGGGACCGAGATTGTTCGTGAACGAATATTCGAGTTTCCGCACAACGTGGTTGTTCTGGAAAACGGAACGGCATTTGTTACCGATGGTTATGCAAAAGCCGTTTGGCGAGTTCCGGTCGACGGAACCCCGGAAAAATGGATTTCAGGCGAACCGATGAAGAATCCTGTCGGATTGGCCCTTCAGGGGGAGCATTTATTGGTCGCCGACCCGCATGCGAAACAAATTTTTAGGATTGAAATCGAGACAAAGCAGATTCAGCCGATGATCAAATAGCACGCGTCGAATATTTGCCTCGGAAAAGCCCATGATGTGCAAGCGGACTGGGTGGTCGGTGAACCTTTATGCTGACCGGATGTCATGGTTTCGGAAAGAAAGGGCAAATTAAACGGCAAATCTGGGCAAATTCGCCTTGCTCTGTTTTGCCAGATCGGTACACTCTCGTCTTTCTGACATGAAGTTTTCAGCCAGCGTAGCTCAGTTGGCAGAGCAGCGGTTTTGTAAACCGCCGGTCGTGGGTTCGAATCCCTCCGCTGGCTCTTCACGCGTTGGTTCGCCAACAACATGTCAGGCGAGCAAATGCTTAATGCATTGCGAAATTCCCGAATAACATCGGGGGGTTGTCCGAGTGGTTAAAGGAGACGGACTGTAAATCCGTTAGCTATGCTTACACAGGTTCGAATCCTGTACCCCCCATTGGCCAACGCCTTGCGGATGCGTAGGATAACGCTTCGTGTGAGCGTTGGTTGCAACGACTGTCGCTGCGCACGTGCTGAAGCTCAGCAGTCGGCATCCTGACAGTGAAAGACACCGAGGGTTTGCGGGTGTAGCTCAATGGTAGAGCCACAGCCTTCCAAGCTGAAGACGAGGGTTCGATTCCCTTCACCCGCTTTCGCCATCGGCTGCTGTAGCTCAGTGGTAGAGCACTTCCTTGGTAAGGAAGAGGTCATGGGTTCAAGTCCCATCAGCAGCTCTTTGCGAGAATTTGAAAATTCGTGCAGGTTTGATTTTGGCAATCCGCTGGTTTTATGGCGGTCGTTCGTTTCAAGCGGCACCGAAGATCTTTGTTTTGTTAGTTGTTTCGTTTCTGGTGGTTGGTTCAAATGTTGAACTCAACCAATCGGTTGCATTGTGATGTCCGATATGTCATGTCGGCGTGCGACCAAATCAACACGTAGAATTTTGTAGGTGAAATAAAGCGATGGCCAAGGAGACTTTTGAGCGCACAAAGCCTCACGTAAATGTGGGTACGATCGGACACATTGACCATGGCAAAACCACAACCACGGGTGCTATCCTGGCGGTTCAAGCTGCTAAAGGTTTGGCGAAAGCCAAAGGGTATTCGGATATCGCCAAGGGTGGTACTGTCCGCGATGCGACGAAGACTGTTACCATCGCTGTGGCTCACGTCGAATATGAGACCGACAATCGCCACTACGCCCACATCGACTGCCCAGGCCACGCCGACTTTGTTAAGAACATGATCACCGGTGCGGCTCAGATGGACGGCGCGATCCTGGTCGTCTCCGCAGCCGATGGTCCGATGCCGCAAACCAAGGAGCACGTTTTGTTGGCTCGCCAGGTAGGCGTTCCTTACATCGTGGTGTTCTTGAACAAGGTTGACTTGGTTGACGATCCTGAACTGTTGGAATTGGTCGAACTGGAGGTTCGCGAACTTCTCAGCAAGTACGACTTCCCTGGGGACGACGTTCCCGTGATTCAAGGAAGCGCTCTGCCCGCTTACAACAATCCTTCCGATCCGGAAGCATCCAAGTGCATCAGCGAATTGATGGATGCATTGGACAAGTACGTTCCCGATCCCGAGCGTGAAGAAGATCGTCCGTTCTTGATGGCGATCGAAGACGTCTTCTCGATCGAAGGTCGTGGTACGGTGGCAACCGGTCGTATCGAACGCGGTGTCGTCACGGTCGGCGAAGAAGTTGAAATCGTTGGTTTCCACGAGTCGAGCAAGAAGACGATCTGCACCGGCGTCGAAATGTTCCGCAAGAGCATGGACAAGGGCATCGCTGGCGACAACGTCGGATGCTTGCTTCGTGGTGTGAAGCGTGAAGAGATTGAGCGTGGGCAGGTATTGGCCAAGCCAGGCAGCATCACGCCTCACACGAAGTTTGAAGCGGAAGTTTATTGCTTGAGCAAGGACGAAGGCGGACGTCACACTCCGTTCTTCAGCGGCTATCGCCCACAGTTTTACTTCCGCACCACCGACGTGACCGGTACGGCGAACCTGTGCGATGCTGAAATGTGCATGCCCGGCGACAACGTGAAGGTCGAAGTTGAATTGCACAAGCCGATCGCGATGGATGACGGCGTTCGCTTTGCTATTCGTGAAGGCGGACGAACCGTCGGTTCGGGCGTTGTGACGAAAATCATGGCTTAGTAGAGGTTGTTTGTTTGGTCACCGGGTTGATTCCCAAACCAGACAACAAGACGATATACGTCGCGTGGCCGAAAATGAGGTGATTCGCTTCATTAAATGCGAAAGCATCATTCCAGACCACGCACGGTATGATTATTGAATGGCAATCCGATGAGTGCATCGCATTGCCATTTGGTTTATAGTGTGGGGCGTCCGAAATGACTCGTTTGCTTTGCTGAAAAGTAAATTGCTTCATTTCCGCCCGCACAAGGTGATTTGTGTGGACCAACGTTTGGCGTTGGAGCCCGCATTGCTAGGGGAGTAGCTCAATTGGTCAGAGCACTGGTTTCCAAAACCAGGGGTTGCGAGTTCGAGTCCCGCCTCCCCTGCTAGCATTTGCTTAGGATGCAGAGCTTCGTGCGTGAAATGCCACATGAAGCGTGCAATCGCGAGCTTGATGATTTTAGACGGGCTCGGGATGCGAGCTTCCGTCTAACAAATGTCTGTTAAGGGTAATGCCTTGCTGGTTCGATCCCTGGGCAGTCAAGTTTCCAATCACAGAATTCATAATGTCGGGAGTAGCCCCGGATGTCCACGGAAGTAGCTGGAAGTTCGGCATCGCCATTGTTGCCGGAAATGTTCAAGGGCGAGGTTTACAAGCGTAATCAAGGCCGATTGGTAAGACAGATGACTTGTCTTGCCATCTGGGTTATCGTTGCGTTGGGTTGCAAGAGCCTTTATGACTCGCTGAAAGGTTATTTCGGTGACGAGACCGCAATGCTGGAATTGGCGATTCCGGGAGTGTTGGGTCTCCTGGGCTTTTGGGTCGGCTATCGGCTCGTCAATTGGCCAAAGTTTGCGGATTTTTTAATCGCTGTCGAAGCGGAGATGAACAAGGTTTCTTGGCCCAGTAAGGCCGAACTGATTCGAGCATCGATCGTGGTGATCTTCACAATCTTCTTCTTGGCAATGGCACTGTTTACTTTTGACATCATTTGGCAGGCGATCTTCAGAATTCATTGGCGTGGCTGCTTAGCAAACAACTCAGATTTTGCAGTTTGAATGCGACGCGTGCGGAATGGTCGCTGTAATGAAAGGCTTGATATCGGTGGACGGCGAAGAGAAAACGGAACGTGAAGAGAACCAGGATGCCGTCGCGCCTTCTGACGCTGAGGCTCGTTCAGACGATGATGTCCAGTCGGAAGCGAGCGTCGTCGAGGAACTTGCCTCGGGTGAGGCCGTAGGTTCTTCCGAGTCGCAAGCATCCGACGAAGATGCAAGTTCGGAACCGGAGGACGGTTCGGAACTGGAGCCTTCCAAGCCTCGAAAGATTCGCAAGCCCGCAGTCGAAGAGGAAGAAGCGATACTTGATCCCGATGAAGCACCGAAGGATTGGTACATCCTGAAGGTTGCCTTCAACCGCGAGGAGACGGTTCGCGACGCCATTATCAAGCAGATCAAGATGTCAGGCTTGGACGGATACTTCGGGGAAGTTCTCGTTCCGACGGAGGATATCGTTGAATTCACGCGAGCGGGAAAGCGGAAGATCGTCAAACGGAAGCTCTATCCCGGCTACTTGATGATCTACATGCATGTCAACGACGACACATGGTTTTTGATTCGCGACACGACTGGGGTGAGCGATTTCACGGGCACCGCTGGCAAGCCGGCTCCCATGGATCCCGCCGAAGTTGAACGCGTCATTAAAATTGACGAGCCGGGCGAAGACGGAGAGAAGCAGCTGAAGACCTCGATTCCGTTCAAGGTTGGTGAACGCGTGCGGGTGAAGGAAGGAAACTTCCAGAATCAAGAGGGCGAAGTCGAGAAGCTCGACGAGGCGAACGGTCGCATCTCGGTCAACATCAATATCTTCGGTCGTTCGGTCCCCGTCGAATTGGATCATTGGCAAGTCGAACCTCTGTAAGACGCAAGAACGCGGTATTCGAACGCGTATGTGTCTGCTGCTGACGTCTGTCGCCAATTTGGTTCTGTCTGTATGTTGCCTGATCAATCGCTTGGTAGCATGCGAAGGCAGGTGTGGCGGACTAGTTGGCAAGTCGCTGTAGGATGTCGTCGAGCAACCCCATTGCAGCAATACCTGCGACATTTGATTGACGAACGTTTTGCAAATCGCAGCGTAGTCAGAAATGATCTGATTCGCTTCATTTAACGTGAAGGCATCATTTCGGACCACACACGGTATAAGTTTCTGGTGCTCCAATCGCTGCGTGATGTGTCCCGTTGCGCTGGTGATATCGCATCCACGGTGGCGTATCTATTCTCATTGATGTCTTGAACTTTTGGAGTTTTTCGCTCCGGCAGGACAAGCGGTCGCTCGCAATCACGTTTAGACTAGATCGAAACGATGGAAAGAGGACCCGTTTATGTTGTTTCGCACTCTGATATTGCTTTCCTTGACCGTTACGCGATTTTGTTTCGCCGATGAACGACGGTTGGAAGTTGATCTGCTGGTCGTGGGAGGAACGGAATCGGGATGCGCCGCGGCGGTGCAGGCCGCGCGGATGGGCGTTCCGCGTGTCGCTCTGGTCAATGATATCGACTGGTTGGGAGGCCAGTTCAGCGCTGAAGCACTTGGGGCGATCGACGAGAACCGAGCACATGGATACGACGGGACGGTTCCCATTCCACGTTCGGGCCTATTTCGAGACGTGATCGATGCCATTGAACGTCGCAATCGCGAGTTGTACGGAGGCGTCAGCCGACCGGGAAACACGCGTGTCATTACGACATGTCGGCCTGTTGAAGCCGAAAGGGTGTTTCGCAACTTGCTTGCACCCTTCGAGGAGGACGAGCGGATTCAAAGATTTTCGCACTATCGAGTCGAGTCGGTCCTGAAATCGGGAGACAGGGTTGTTGGGGCGCGATTTGTTGCGAACGATCAGCAACCCTCTTTGACCATCGAAGCAAGGATGACGATCGATGCAAGCGATTGGGGAGACGTCATTCAGTTGGCGGGAGCCGCTTGGGATGCTGGCGTGGATTCAAAGGACGAGTACCACGAACCGAGCGCCCCGGAGCAAGTTGATGTTCCCAACGACATGAACCCGATCACGTGGTGCATGATTGTTGAAGAGCAACCCGTCGAGGCATTGATTCCTCGACCAGCGGGATATGACGAGCGGTGTTTTACGGGAACGTGGAGTTGGATCAAAGAGGAGTTCGCTTACACCACGCGTCGGTTGGTTGATGGTCATGGCTTTGGTTTGAAGCACCCCGATGTGTTGTTGATCAATAACCCGAATATCGATTATCCGGTCGATCGTTATCCGAAGCATGTCGCTGATCAACTGGAGGCCCGTCAGGCGGGTGATTCTCGTAAATCGATTGTGGCCCTCCGTCCTGACCAGCGGGAGATCGTATTGAACGACGCCAAACAGCATTCGCTGAACTATTTCCACTACCTGCAGCAGCAATTCCCTCGCTTTCGCAAGCTGGCGTTAAGTTCGGAGTTTGGCACCGCCGACCGCTTGCCGCCGAAGCCTTATGTACGTGAAAGCTTGCGTCTGCGAGCGAAGCATGTCGTGAAGGAGCAGGAGGTGGTGGGAATGGACAGCCGTTCAAATTACGCCACGACGATGTTTCCCGACGCGGTGTTTTCCTGGCAGTTCGAGCTGGATTTTCATCCGACCCAACGAGAGTTCTTGACGGATCGGGAAGCGGCTGGTCCTTGGGAGGCGACGTTTCGTGGGAACCGCCGATTCGGTCGCGGCGGAACGGGACGCGCCGTCTTTCCCCTGCGTGCTCTTGTGCCTGAAAAAGTCGTCGGCCTTCTGGCGGCCCAAAAGAATCTTGGCTACACCAGCATTGTTGGCTCATCTTGCCGATTGCACGACCAATCGATTCACGCGGGCCAAGCTAGCGGCGCGGTCGCGGCGGTCTGCCTTCGACATCGTGAGGAACCAGGTGACTATTTCCTGCGCCCCGAGCGACTCGCTGAAATTTGGAACGGCTTGCTCGATACAACCGCAGGGACTCCGCTGGTGATTTGGCCCTTTGGAGATGTCGAACCCGAACATCCCGCATTCGCCGCGATTCAGCAACTGGCACTGCGCCGACTGCTCAACCTGACGCAACTTGATACCGCGTTTCTTCCCGATGAACCAGCGACCACGCAGTGGTTGGCGGCGTTGATTGAAACGGGACGGGCGACCGGCTACTCGATTCGGTCTGAGGAGATGCCGAGTCCGCCAGCGACGCGAGGAGCCGTCGCGATCGCCTTGTGGCGTGAAATCGAACAGCAACCAATGCCATTCGTACGACTGAAGCCCGATGATGCCGACGACGATGGAGTTCCAGATACGAGCGATCCTCTGCCGTTTACCGCTGAAGAATTTTCGTGGCGGAAACTCCCCGCATTGGATGGCATGCCCGACGACAGCGTGCTGGCGATCATTCAACAGCAAGTCGCGGGGACCGTTTCAATCGACTTTTGCGCTCAAGACAGTCCCGCCAGCGATGGCTTCAAAGCGGATGTTGGTCGGCCATTTGATCCTGAACGAGGTTACGGCTGGACGAACGATTTGACCGCGAACACTCGACTGCGAAAGGTTGCATCCAGCTCGCTGGTCGACAGCTTCGTCTTCACGCGTGCTTTTGATCAGTGGAGCTGTCGAGTTGAGCCGGGAACTTACGAGGTTCACGTTTGCATTGGCGATTCGGGACACGAACAGGCCGGTCAGCATGTTTCGGTTCAAGGGAAGTCTCTTGCAGAGCATGTGGATACACCAGCGGGAGGCTTTCGAGAATTGAAGGCGATCGTGGAGGTGCCGGATGGTTTGCTGAACGTACAAATCGGTCATCGCGACGGTGGAAGCAACACGTGCTTGAACTGGCTCGTCGCGGCCCCCGTAAAACAATGAAAACGGCAGGTACGATCTTTCCTGCCGCTCGCCTTAACAGGAACTCAAACGAACAATGAAATTACTCCTATTCAGCGATCTGCATTGCAACCGGCAAGCGGCGGAGAATCTCGTTCAACTTGCCGAACAAGCCGACGTCATGATCGGTGCTGGCGACTTTGCGATCCAGCGCAAGCGTTTAGCGGAGACGATCGACGTGCTGCGGGATGCTTCGTGCCCCGCAGTCTTGGTCCCCGGAAACGGCGAATCTTTCGAGGAACTGCGGCAAGCTTGTCGTTCATGGGAACATTCGCATGTTTTGCATGGTACATCGGCTGTCATCAAGGAGGTCACATTCTTCGGTCTCGGCGGTGGCATTCCGACAACGCCGTTTGGTCCGTGGAGTTATGACTTCAGTGAATCGGAGGCCGAAGCGCTGCTGGAACCGATGATTGACGGAAGCGTCTTGGTCAGCCATTCGCCACCGTGGCAATGCGTCGACGTGGATGGGACGGGAACACATCGCGGAAGTACCGCCATCCGTGCGTCCATCGAAACAAAGCATCCGCGATTGGTCGTGTGCGGTCACGTGCATGATAGCTGGCGAAAAACTGATCGCATCGGCGATACTATCATCATCAACGCCGGACCCGATGGAATGTGGCACACGTTATAGGAACAGCCACTCGATCACTGGCGTGTTCAAGCACATTGGCGTCAATATTCTTGCGAAACCGCGGAATGGAGTTTACGCAAAACCAACTGATCCCAATCCCAATTTTTGGCCAGCCAAGCGCTAGCGTCCGGTTCCGAAGAATCGGACGCTAGCATGTCCCGGCGGATACCGTTTATTCAATCGTTACCAGAGCGCGAACATTGCCTCGTTTGAAGATCAACTGCAAAGGAAGACCTGCTTCTTCAGCTTGCTCGGCAATCTGCTGAAGCTGCTCGACGCTTCGAATCGGTTGACCAGCAGCGCGCAGGATAATGTCACCCGCATCCAAACCGGCATTTGCCGCGGCGCTTCCTTCCGTAACGTTGGTAATTAACAAACCATCGGTCGTTCTTAAGCCGTATTGTTCGGCCGTTTCCCGGGTCAGCGGTTCCAGTTCGGCACCCCAAAGTTCTCCCGGCGTATTGAACTTGGCGAGAGCCGCGTTTGTTCGTTCGCCCAGAACAATCGTCAGCATAATTGGTTTCTGGTCTCGGATGACCTCCATCTGCAATGCGCGTTCAGGGGGCGTCGAAGCGACGATGTTTCGCAGTTGCAACAGATCGCGAATTGGTCGACCATTCACCTTCACCACGACATCGCCGGGCTGCAAACCACCTCGATCGGCAGGTTGACCCTCCAAGACGTCCGCGATGTAGGCACCGATCAAGTTCTTCAGGCCCAACTGTTGCATTCGTTCTTCGTCGATCGGGCCTAGCTTTGCACCCAAGAAGCCGCGTCGCACAGAACCAGATTCGATCAAGCTTTCGACCACAGGCGTTGCCAGCGACGTGGGTATTGTGAAGCCGATGCCGTTGTATCCGCCACTGCGTGATGCAATGGCCGTGTTGATGCCAATTACTTCGCCGCGTAGGTTGACCAAGGGACCGCCACTGTTGCCGGGATTGATCGCCGCGTCGGTCTGCAGAAAATCTTCAAAGCCTTCGCCATCCCCAACGATTCCTTGAACGCGATTCTTGGCGCTGATAATGCCGGCGGTCACCGTCTGCTCCAGGCCGAAGGGGCTGCCGATCGCCAACACCCAGTCGCCTACTTGCATTGCGTCAGAGTCTCCTAATGGAGCGGGCTCCAGATTGGGAACGTCGATCTTGATGACCGCCAAATCGGTATCGGGGTCGGTTCCGATGATCTTCGCCGGGACGCGACGCCGGTCCCACAGTTCGACTTCCAATTCATCCGAACCATCGACGACATGATTGTTCGTCAAAATATAACCATCGGCTCGGACAATGACACCGCTTCCGATACCCGACTGCTGGGGACGTATCGCTTCCCCCCCGCCGAAGCCGTCGCCAAACAATTGATCTCGCAAACCTGGCGGTAAACCGTCGAACAAACCTTCAGGAACCCGCCCCCCGCGAACGCGACGAGCTTTTTGAACCGAGTTGATGCTGACCACGCTTGGCCGCAAGACATTGGCAACTTGACGGAAGGCCGTGGACAAGTCGTTCGCGGTTTGCAGATTCGAAGTGTTAAGGTCACGTTGGGCCAGCACACCGGATTGCATCCGTTCGGGCAGGCTCATCAACACCCCCGTTAGAAGAACGCCAATCAAAGCGCTTGCGAGCACGAAAGATAGACTTTTCCAGGTTCTTTCCATCGGTTCATTTCCCTTGTTGATTGTAGATACGAAAGCCCATTTGTTACTTTTACAAAAATAGATGCCAGAACGGCAATCTTGGACGATGCAGAGGGCGCACCATGCAAATGACAGACCAAAGGAAGGCTTTATACCGTGCGTGGTCCGAAATGATGCCTTCGTGTCAAATGAAGCGAATCAACGCATTTCTGACCACGCGACGCATCTACCATGCTTGGCCCGACGGGACATACTCGCATCAAAACAATGCAAACCAAGCCATTCCGGGCCGCGCAAAGCCTAAGTCGACTGACCTCGCGAGGCGAGCGTTTCCTTCAATGCCGCGATGGGAATGGGGATTCCCTTGATGATTCCTTCGACTGCAAGACCATCGCGAACGACACCCTGAAAGCGGGCAACGATCATCCTTCCGCGTTTGATGCGTTCCAGAATACACATCAGAATCAGACGGTCTCCTGGCAATACGGGATCGCGGAAGCGCACTTCGTCGACGCCGCCGAATCCAACCATATCGGCTCCCAACAGATCATGCTTCTGGGTGAAGTAGCTGCAAAGCTGCGCCGCCGCTTCCAGCATCACAACCCCAGGCATCAACGGCATGCCTGGCATGTGGCCACGGACCCAGAACTCGTCGTGGGATAAGTCCTTGTACGCCGCGCATGCATTTCGCTCACGGTCTTCCCCAACGATTGCCGTCAATTGCAGCATTTCGTGCCGTTGTGGATTAACACGGCAGATCTCGTCCAAATCAGCAATTGGGTTGTCAAAGTCGAGATCGGCCGGATTGAAAATCAGATCTTTAGCAACCAAAGGGAACCACGCATTGAGTAAGGAGATTATTCCGCAGAGACTCGAAAATATCGTTTAAGTGCGTAGCTTGCGACGCTTTGCCTTGCGAGCCTTTGCGTTTGCGGGTCGTTTGCCATGATTGGCTTTCTTCAGTTTTCGATGTGGTTTAGCCATGATTCTTGTTCGCTTTGAAAGCAATGATGTGTTGAAGGTATGGATACCATGCGTGGGCCAACAGATTAGCAAATATTGGCGATTTCCGAAAGCCTACCCTGACTTTCCCCAAAGTTGAGGGTGCATGACATGGTTTGGGTTGGCGAGTCGCGATCGGGCTCATCGCTTATTCGTCAAGGTTTTTCAAAAGAACCAGCCGCAAAGCGGCGATCGCAATCAGCATTGGACGCGAGCCCCAGAATCCATCGTGTCGGATCGCGGAGCTACGAAGCAGCGAAAGCGCGGCGTGCTTTCGCTGCTCCGCAGCTTCGCGAGGTTAGCGGCTTGCCATCAAAGACATTTCGGCGATGCAAGTCAAATTCTGCAAACCGTGTCGTACACCGCAAAGTTGATACGGGAAGCAACTTCCGTTCTAATGTTATACCGTACGTGGTCTGGAATGATGCCTTCGCGCATTATGAAGCGAATCACCTCATTTTCGGACACGCGACGTATAAGGTTTCCCAACATTTGCACCCTCGCAACGCTAAGCTTGGCACCCAACCCTAATACACGGAGTCTTCCAGATGTCTACGGCAACCACTTCAAATCTTCTCCCCGAAGTCCAGGATTTTCTCAGCGGCGATACGAAATGCGGTTTCGTGGGGGGCAGGATGTGAAATCTTCCAACGGAGCAACCTTCACGACTTCAGACCCCGGATCAGGCGAAGTGCTTGCCGAGGTGTATGCTCTTCAGGCCGACGATGTCGACCGGGCGATCGATGTTGCTCGCGATGCTTTTAAGAACGCTCAATGGGCTCGCTTGCCACAGAACGAGCGAAGCGCTTGCTGCATCGCTTGGCCGACGCCGTGGAAGCGAGAAAGCCGATCATCGCACAAATCGAAGCGTTGGACGCTGGAAAGATCGAAGCACAAGCTCAAGGCGATATCCAAAACTTCGTCGACACGATGCGATATTTCGCCGACTTGGCCGTTCATACGCGTCGTCGCAACACGCTTGCCGTAGCACGTCATGAGGCCTGGACGATGCGTCAGCCGTGGGGAGCATGCGGATTCATCTTTCCCTGGAACTTCCCAATGCTGTTGATTGGGTGGGGAATCTCGCCAGCGCTAGCCGCCGGGAATACGGTCGTCATCAAGCCGGCGGAGGATACGCCCCTGTCGGCGATTTATTTAGCGAGGCTTGCTCAAGAAGTTGGCATCCCCGATGGCGTGATCAATGTCATCCCAGGCACCGGACCCGACGCGGGAGCCGCTTTATCGCAGAGTCCCAAAATCGAACGCATGAGCTTTACCGGTTCGCCGGAAGTGGGACGTATGGTTGCCGAGGCCTGTGGTCGCAATTTGGTACCGGTGAAGTTGGAACTAGGGGGCAAAGGGGCGGCGGTGGTGTTCGACGATGTCGATGTGGTGGCAACCGCGCAAAAGCTGGTCGGAGCGATCACCTTTCATACTGGACAGGTTTGTTGCGACGCGACTCGCTGGCTTGTTCACAGCAATGTCTACGACAAATTTGTCAGCGAGTGTGTCAACCGAATGCAGGATGTCAAGATCGGTTATCAGCTTGACGGCGGAAGTCAGATGGGACCGGTTGTCAACGCCAAGCAACGCGAACGCGTCTTGAATTATTTGAAGAAAGGTCAAGCGGAGGGGGCCGAATGCGTCCTTGCCGGTGGTGCCGCGGATGTCGAAGGATATGATGGGCACTTCGTGAAGCCAGCCTTGCTTGCAGGTTCGCTGGACAATGTTGCGGCGAGTGAAGAGATCTTTGGCCCTGTTGCGTATCTGGCTCAATTCGATTCGGAAGAGCAGGCGATCGAGATGGCCAATCACACGGATTACGGTCTGGCCAACAGTGTATGGACCAGTGATCTGAGCCGTGCTGCTCGCGTTGCCGAGGAAATGTGCGCCGCCAACAGTTGGATCAACGCGCACAACGTGTTCGCGCACGGCGTTCCCTACGGTGGTGTTCACAAGAGTGGCATGGGGGGCGGTGTCCTGTCAATCGAAACGCTTTACGACTACTGGCGCAGCGTGTCGGTTGTGCGGCCGCTTTAAAAGGGCGACTGATGTTACGGTGATCGCGAGAAACAGAAGCATCGATAACGCGGCTTCTGTTTTTCGAGTCCAGGACGGTTTGGATCGACTGTCACGCTTGTTTGCAAATGATCGAGTTTGACTGTTAATCCAGACTGACGGGCTGCAATCGCTTGCCCTTCATTTTCTGCAATGGATTTCCGGCATTTTCCGAGCGTGTGCGCAGTATGAAACCTATAGGGTCTCTTCTTCCACCGCACTCGCTTGCCCAAGAATGAATCATGAATGCAGGAACCGTCGTCCATTCGGACGCTTCAAGCCCTTCCGATGTTCCGTCGATCCAATCGCTTCTGGAACATCTACCTCACGGGCTTTGTCAGTTCGACAATTCGGATCGATTGGTCGTATGCAATGATCGATTTCAGAAACTGTACGAACTTTCCGACGAGGCCGTCGTTCCCGGAACGCATTTGGAAAGCGTGCTGGGCGAGATCCGACGTGGCGATCTCCGCGAGTTATTGTCTTCGAGCATTCAGCAACAAGCGGGTTTCGATGCGCATGGCCCTTCCTGGACAACCGAAGATGGACGGATGATATCGGTATCATGTGAGACGCTCCCTGACGGCGGATGCGTTTGCCTGCATGAAGACTTGTCGCGCTTGCAGGTCGATCAACCGGACCTGCTGCGTCTGGTTCGCGAAGATGCGTTGACCGGTCTGCTGAATCGAACGGCATTCAACACGCATCTGCGCAACAAGCTGCAAGCGTTGGTGCCGAACGAAGAAGTCGCGTTGTTATGCATTGACTTGGATCATTTCAAACCGGTCAACGACACGCTTGGCCATCCGGCCGGGGACAGTGTGCTTCAGTCGGTCGCCGACCGATTGCGAAGGTCGATTCGGCAAACGGACGTGGCCGTTCGTTTGGGAGGGGATGAATTTGCGATTCTGCAATGCGGAGCGTCGTCGCAACCGACCGGTTCGCAGAGCTTGGCCAGACGCGTGATCGACTTGCTCTCTCAACCGCTGATGATCGATCGCCAGGCGGTGCATGTTGGTGCGAGCGTCGGCATCGCGATCGCCCCTTATGATGGATTGACCGCTGATGAACTGATGAAGAATGCCGACCTGGCGCTTTATCGAGCCAAAGAGGACGGGCGTGGCGTGTTTCGTTATTTCGAGACGGAAATGGACGAGAAAATGCGTGCTCGACGCTCGTCCGAGATGGAACTTCGCAACTCCGTTTCAAACGAAGACTTCGAGGTTCACTACCAACCGGTATTGGATATCGGCAGCGACCGTATCGTCTGCTTCGAGGCCTTGGTGCGATGGAATCATCCCCGATTGGGCCGCGTTTCGCCGGATCAAT
This sequence comes from Pirellulaceae bacterium, assembly GCA_041399105.1. GTDB lineage: Bacteria > Planctomycetota > Planctomycetia > Pirellulales > Pirellulaceae > Rosistilla. Next base: position 19,288 of record JAWKTL010000048.1, read on the forward strand.
TCATTCTGTTAGCCGAAGAAACGGGGTTGATCGTGCCTCTGGGAAAGTGGGTGCTTCAACGTGCTTGCCGCGACGCCGCGTGTTGGGATTCGTCCATTCGCGTTGCCGTCAATCTCTCACCCACGCAGCTTCGCGACCGAACGCTGATTCCAGCGGTTCGGGAGATTCTGGCCACGACCGGTCTGGCTGCCGAGCGTCTGGAATTCGAGATCACGGAATCGTCTTTGCTTTCGAGCACCAGTTGCACCGTGAAACAACTTCATCAATTGCGAGAACTCGGAGTTCGGATTGCATTGGACGACTTTGGCACCGGTTATTCATCGATCAATTATCTTCGGCAGTTCCCGTTTGATAAGATCAAGATCGATCGGTCGTTTGTCTCCGGTGCCGATCGTCAAATGAATTCGGTTGCTCTGGTGCGGATGATTGCCGCTTTGGGGGCCAGCCTGGGCGTGAAGACAACGGCTGAGGGAGTTGAAACGGATGCCGAACTGGAATCGATCCGCGATGCCGGTTGCACCGAAATGCAGGGCTACTATTTAAGCAAGCCGATTCCGGCGATCGCCATTGACGAACTTCTGAAGAGTCAAGCGTCGCGATAAGGCTTCTCGGGAAATCAAAGCTGGTCAAAGGGAAGTGATTGCGTTACAACGTAGAGCGACCACGTCGCAAGATCAGCTGAGAAATATTGACGCAAGATAATATCAAATGCGTTCAATATTGATATAGGCTCCGTCCACTCCCTCGATGAGGCCCGCCGTCATGACACCGCAACCTTCTCGCAAACCTTGGTACTTGCGTATCGGTCCAGGATTAATCACCGCTTGCGTCGTTATCGGACCGGGAAGTTTGGTGACAAGTTCCAAGGTCGGTGCCGATGAAAAATACTCGATGCTGTGGGTGATTGTGGTTTCGGTCGCGTTCATGATGTTATACATGACGCTGGGGGCCAAGCTCGGTGCCGTTGGTAAAGAGGCTCCTTGCGATTTGATTCGACGAAAGGCGGGGCAATGGTTGGCGATCCTGGTTGGCTTCGGGGTCTTCTTCATTGCGACCGCTTTTCAGTCGGGCAATAACATCGGCGTCGCCGCCACCTTTGAAGCATTCATCGAATCCAAGACGATCTCGGTGGTCTTGATAGTCCTCTTCAATCTGGCCGCCATCTCGTTCTTGTTCGTTTTCAAAGACATGTATCGGATGCTCGAGCGAGTGATGATGGTCTTTGTCGGCTTGATGCTACTTAGCTTCGTCATCAACCTGATCGCCTTGCGTCCCGACGTGGCGGAGATGGCCAGAGGTTTGGTCACGCCGACGCTTGGTCAAAAGAAAGAATTGTTGCCGGTACTCGGCCTGATTGGAACCACATTCATCAGTGCGGCCGCGTTTTATCAGGCCTATTTGGTCCGCCAGAAAGGCTGGGGGATCGATGATGTGAAAGACGGTTTGATCGACGCCCGTATTGGGTCGGCGATCATGTTTCTGATCACGGTCATGCTGATGTCAACCGCCGCCGCCGGACTTTCCCAGCGAGAAAACCTTTCGTTGAACAGCCCGGTCGATATCGCTACCGCGTTGGAAACAACCTTCGGTGCGAGTGCGAAGGTTATCTTTTGTTTCGGTCTATTTTCGGCTGCGTACAGTTCGTTCCTGGTCAATTCGATTATTGGTGGGTTCATGGCGGCCGATGGATTGGGTCTCGGAAGCAAGCCGACCGACCTTGTGCCACGCGTGCTGACGACAGTCGCGTTGCTGCTGGGGATGCTGGTGGCCATTGCCGTGATTGTCTTCAACTTTGATCGCACCCCCACCATCATTGCGGCTCAAGCCGTGACCGTCGTCGTCGCACCACTGATTGCGGGCGTTTTGCTTTGGCTGACGAGTTCCCGCGATGTGATGGGCGATCATGTTAACAAGCCATGGACGATCGCCTTTGGACTGCTGGGTCTTGCCCTGTTGCTGGTCTTGGCGGGCAAGACCGCCTTTTCCGACCTGCCCGCTAAACTCGAAGCGTACTTGGGTTAACCGGGCGAGCGTGAACCGACGGCGGAACTATACCGTGCGTGGTCCGAAATGATGCCTTCGCGTTAAATGAAGCGAATCACCTCATTTCTGACCATGCGACGTATAAGAAGCCTACAATTGGCCACCAGCACCGCCAATACCAGCCACCGAATGCGTTGCCGCCACCACCGGTGCCTTGGCCTTCATCACCGGTAACAAAGTTAAACGTCGTCACATCACCAATCTGCGAGAAGAATGGGCCAGGCGTGATCCTCACATATCGCCGATCAGCGGAGATGATTCCCAGCACTTGCAACGAAGCACCTTCGGGAAGGATCGTGATGTCGGGACGAAAGCCAACGGCCGCGTTACCCGCAAACGGTAGGCGACCTCGATTCCCCATCGCAAGTTGCATGTCACGATAATAGCTCGCCGCTGACGACAGATCGGTCGGGGCGGGCGTATATCGTTGCGCCAACACGTTGTTGGTGATCTCGGTTTGCTTCTCACGCAATTCGGCCAACTTTGCTTCCGCGATCGCTTGCTTTCGCCTTCCATCTTTGACCTCGAACGTGATAACGGCATCCTGTTCGGTCAATGGAATCTGCCGACGGAAATACTTTTGTTCAGGCCGCCCCACATCCGTCAGAATGTCGACCGATACGATGCCAGCGGTAACGTTCCCCCACACGCGGCGAATCAGGACGCGATACTCACCGGAAAAGCCCTCGGGACAAACATACGATTCCGAATATCCTGAAACGGTTGGTTCGCCTCCACTGAAGCTGTCGCCCAACAAAACACCTCCGCCTGCGGAACGGGGCGTTTGCAGAGAGCAGACGGTTCCCGATGGCTCTTCGACGAGAATATCGAGATCCGCTTCGCCGGTCCACGAAACGCGAATGACGCAGTCGCGGACCATCGATGCGGAATAGTCCGATTCAAATTGCTTGGCCTCCAACACGCGACCTTCTTCGAGCAACCGTTGATACGTCGCTCGCGCCGTCAATCTCGCCTTGTCTTCAATCGATTGCAACGATTCGGGCCATGCTTGTCGCAGCACTCCAGCACAAGCCCAGGCAATTCCCTGCAAATCGTCGATCTGTCGAGCGATTCCCAGAGCCATCAAATAGGCTTCGCTTTTGTACGGATCAAGCTTTGCCGCGTCCTTGCACAATTGAATCGCTCGCGGAGACATTTCCATTTGATTCAAGTGTCGAGCAACATTCAACAAATCATCGGTCGATTCCGCAAAGTCGACAGCCGACATCATGGCCCGTTCGACTTCGGATTGCGGAGCTCCGGTTCCTTCCAGCGCCAACGCCAATCCATGATACATCCACGCTTGAGCATGCCCTTGCCTCAACGCGGCACCAAGCATGTCGCAGATCTTCTGAAACTCAGCTTTCGTCTTCTCCGCGTCGCCAGCTTCGTCGGCATTCTTCGCACGCAACAAACCTTGCCGCACCGTCAAACGCAGTCGCGAATCGAGAATCGCTTGAGCTCGTTCGTCAGCCAACGTTAAATCCGCAAAGTACTGATCCCAAGCATCCGCCATCGATTGGTTGCCTGAAGGTTCAACCGTAATCAGTTCATTCATTTGAACAGCGAGTGGGCGATCATCTGTTTTCGCGGGCGCATCGTGTTGCTTCGCATTCCGCCCAGCATCAGCGGTCTCCTTGTCCGACAGGCGAACTTCGTCGGGCACGGCAAACATACCGCCGCCGCCCATGCCTCCCATGCCGCCGCCCATGCCTCCCATGCCGCCGCCCATACCTCCCATGCCGCCGCCCATGCCGCCACCCATGCCTCCGCCGAAGCCACCGCCGCCTCCCATGCCGCCACCCATGCCGCCACCGCCAAGTTGGATAACGGGAACGACAAGGTCACCCACCGGATAAACCTTTGTCACCAGATTGGTTTCAGCCGCATCGGTTGTTGTGATTTGAAGAACTTCGTCTTTGATCATGTACGTCAAATCGAGGTCTTGCAGCAACAGACGCAATCCCGAACGAAGCGAAATGCTCTCAATCGTCTTGGAAACAGGCATGTCGATCGTTAAACCGAGATCGTCCAAGGCACGCGTGTCAATCACGATCGGGATGCCATGCTTCTCGCTCAGGATCGCCACCACATTTTCCAGCGGCTCGTCGATGAACTTTAATTCAGTGTCCTCATTGAGCGCTTTGTAAATACGACGTTCGGCTTCGTTGTTGCCCGTCAGCTCAATCGAACCATACCGGTCCAACCGACGACGACTCATGCGCTGCCAAACTTCCGCATCGGGATAGTGCAACGGCGGTTCATCCACAAATGGAATAAACGCTTCTTCGTTCAGCAGCAACGCATCCACAAAGTTTCGTTGGCGCATTGCCTGAAACTTCTTCCAGCGTCGATAATTGTGAACCATGTGGCCATGCGTGTTGAGCGCATTGGATATCACGGTCCCAGGACGCATCTCCTCAACTTGCGGCCCAACCTCGAAAACCGCTTCGGCGGTACGATCTTCATCCATTAACGCTGCAAATTGTTCGACCAGTGTCTGAACCCGGACTTCGTCGCGAAACGCATCTTGCAACAGACGTTCGGTCGTTGCGGCTTGCGCCTTGATCTCCTCCTGACGACTTTGCCGTTCGGTAAACATCACTTCCGCCCGTTCAGCGATCTGAATTGCGCCAATGATTTGAGCGGACAACTCATCGCGAACGTTCACGTCCAAGTCGGGTTCCGATTCCACCGATTGAAGCAAGATCTTCAGGGACGCGGCGACGCCGGTCGGGTCTGTCGACAATCTTTGCCGGGCCGCCTTCAGTTGAGCGCGAACCTCCGCTCGAACCCGGCCGGAAAGCTGCTGTCGCTCCGCTTCAACCGCATCCAACAAACCGCTTGGTGCCTCCAACGGATCGGGCGTGATGCCGGGAATCGGTTCATCCAACAAACCACTTCCAGCACCCACAGGCGGGGCACCGGCAACCTGAGCTGTCAGCTTGGTCTCATTCGCAGCCAAATTGGACACCGACAAGGCTTGCGGATTGTTTGGGTCCATGCGTAACGCCATTTCCGCAACCGCTGCCGCACCCTTCGCTTCGCCTCGCTTCAGCGCCAACGCCCCCGCCTTGGCCAGTTCGTCCGCGTTGCGGCTCATCACACGACCGGTTTCTCGAAGGTACACCGATCCAGCCGTTGCCAAATAGAGCCCGTTGGACTGCGCGCTTTCGGTGACCAAAGTCGGCAGAAAGGCGAAGTCTGGATGGCTCGGTTCGCGATCCAAATTCCAAGACAAGTCAACTTGTTGCTGACCCGCATGCGTCCGCAAAACCAATTGTCCCGTTCCGGTCGGTTTGCAGCGACCGAGAACCACCGTGTCACGATCGGCTCGCAAAGGGGGCAAGCGATCGCCATGAGCGCTCACGAAACCGGCGGGCAGGGTTGCCGATTCAACCCACAACGGACTGTGCTTTGCCGCTGACGCCACCATCAATCCCAATTGTTGCGGGGACGCCTTACCATCATCGGATTGAACCAGCGTCACGCCACCGGTCTGATTCGCAATCGAAGCCAACAGGTGAACATTCTTGCTCGGTCCAATCGCCAACGAATGAACGGCGACGCGATGATCACGCAACGACTGCGTCATCTGTCCAAACGCCTGCTCGTCGCGAACATCGCCAATCGAACTACCATCACCGACATAAATCATCGATCGATGGCCGTTGCGTGCCGACAACAGTTCGTCGCTTAAACGCAACGCCGCCGCCAGATCGGTGTTGCCCAAGGGCAACCTTCCCGCAAGGCTTTCGACCGCGGCAACCGTCGCTGGCTGGGTCGCTTCGGCAAATTGCTCGCTCAGTGGCGTCGCTTTAACATCGACAGCGACAACGCAAACGCCAACTTCGCCATCAAGTCCACTTAAGATCGATTTCACCGCATCCATCGTTTGATTGCGGTAATATCCCGCCTGACTTGCCGATGTGTCGACCACGATGACAACGCTGCGCGGCCCCTGCGTGATTGATTGCATCAGCGCCGGCGTCAATTTTGGCTTGACACTGATTGCGAAGTAGGCATCTCCCGCTGGAGTTTCATACGTTGCCAACCGGCTTTCCCCGTCGGCATGCTTATGAGGAGACTGAGCCACGGCAAGACTGCCGACTGCCGACAACGCTAAACAAAGCGATGCCGATCCGATGGCGTTCAGCCATCGAGATATGCGGTGATTTGAACGGAGGATTTCCATGCGTGGGGTCTCCCAGTGGCCTAGCAGAAAAGGATTTGTATTGAGTGAGGTCAAGGTGATGGTATATACGGTGCGTGGTCTGAAATGATGCCTTTGCATTTCATGAAGCGAATCACCTCATTTTCGGCCACGCTACGTTGAAGTCGATCTCGATTCTATTTTATCGATCAACAGACTTCCACGAAAAAAACCAACATCGCTTTCTCAAGTCGCCTCAATTTGCCGCAATCGACGTTGTTGCAAATTGCAACAATTGTAGCGACTTAAAAGAAAAAGCCAGCTAAAAACAGGCATGCTTTCAGTCTTCCATATGCTAAGCACACGGAATGCCAATCAATGAAGACGCTGATGCGACAGCCTGAAAGTGTCTAACCGTTGCGTGGTCCGAAATGATGCCTTCACGTTAAATGAAGCGAATCACCTCTTTTCTGACCACGCAACGTCTAACGGACAATATCAGCCAACACGTACTTTTGCTCGCGTCCGGTTCGCGATCACGAATATCTGATCTGGCCTTGCCTCCTCATCAGTGCCCTTGCTACCCTCCGCTTACGATCGTTACCACGAAGTGTCTTCGGCAATCTCAAACCATGTCTCAGCCCAAGCCCTCTACTGCTGCTTTCTGGATCGCCTGCGGTGCAGTCGTCCTCTCAGGCTGTACGCAGAACCCTCGCTTGGCTGCGGGAGGGAATGCTCCGTGGCCGGGTGGCCCACCAGCATCGAACCTTGCCGCCGACCCTGAGACGATCAATACCTATCAATCGCAACTCGCCGATTTGCAGCGTCGCGTTCGGCACTTGGACGACAATAACCGTCAATTGCACACGCAGTTGGCGCAGGCGGAGCAACAGACTCAGGTCTACAAGGATGAAGTCAACTTAATGCGGACTCAGCTTGCCGAAGTCACCGGGCGAATGCAGGAAGCCCACCTTGCGGCGGCCGAAGCGGAGCAAAAATTCCAGGGACTTCAAGCGTCCAGCAAGTTCCGTGGCGGAGCGACGATCACGCCCAACACGAACCTCCGTCAAGCGGCAAGTCGGCTGAGTCTGGGCGGTTTGCCGGTGACCTTTGAAAACGAAGCGATCCGAATCCGCGTCCCCTCCGATCAACTCTTTCAACGCAACTCGGCGCAAGTGATGGCAAGCGCATCATCGCTGCTCGATCCGATCGCGACCGCCGTTCGGCAAAACTTCCCGCGTCAGAAAGTCGGAATTGAAGGGTACACCGACGACCAAGAACTGTATGGCGGGATGTACGGAAGCAATCACCAGCTTTCATCGGCTCAAGCCGCGGCCGTCTTCGAGTATTTGACGCGGCGAAACGGACTTCCTCCACAGCAACTCTTCACCCTCGCCCAAGGGGCGAACTATCCGCGCGGCGACAATGCAACGGCGACGGGGCGCGTCGCCAACCGACGTATCGAAATCGTCATCTATCCGGAAACATTCTGATTCCACCGTACGGCGATCGCGCGAAACATCGTTCACTCCTCCACGTGATCGCAATCAGAAACGCGACTGTCGGCTGACAAGGTATTCCGTCAACGCCTTATCGAACGGCATGCTGGTGTCCAGCGGAACGTAGTCGATTCGCAGGTTGCTGCAACGCCGGCGATACTCGTCCCGAAACGCTTCCAAGGCGTCCAGATAGTCCGATCGAATGCCCGTTGCATCGACCGGCATTTTCGCACCCGTTTCGGGATCTTCGAATTCGACCGGACCGTCGTACGGAAAACTGACTTCGGCTTCATCGAGAATGTGAAACAAGATGACATCGTGTCCAGCGTGCCGCAGTCTCGCCAGCGATCCGAACACGGGTTCAACATCCCCCAACAGATCACTGAAAATCATCAGCAAGCTGCGATGAGGCAACATGGCGGCCACGCGGTTAAGGCTGTCGCCCAAATTGGCTTCGCCCGCTGGTTCCAGTCGTGAAAGCTGCGCCAACAGATCGGTCAACTGTCCGCGACGACTTCGCGCCGGCAACGCGGCTCGCAGTTTATCGCTGAAAGTCAACAAGCCGACCGGATCTTGCTGCATGATCATCAGATAGCACAATGCCGCGGCGAGGCAGATCGAATACTCGAACTTGGAGAATTGTTGTCGAAACGTGAAGCCCATCGATCGACTCAGATCCATCATCAGATAGCCGGTCAGATTCGTTTCCGACTCGAAGCGTTTGACGTAATACTTGTCCGTCTTGGCGTACACCAGCCAATCGATCATTTTGGGATCGTCACCTTTGTGATATCTGCGATGCTCGCTGAATTCGACGGAGAAACCGTGATAGGGGCTGGCGTGCAATCCCTGCAAGAATCCGCGAACAACCATCTGGGCGCGCAAGTCCAACCGCTTGATCTGATTCAGAACCTCAGGCTTCAGGTAGGTTTCAGCGGACACGGGCGTTGCTCTGCTCAACCGGATGGATCGAACTTTGGTGCTTCGGGGACGGGCACGTCCTTCAGCAGACGGGCAATGACATCGTCGGTGGACATTCCTTCGGCCTGTGCTTGAAAGTTCGTGCTGATGCGATGACGCAAAACGGGAATCGCGACGCGACGCATATCATCAATGTCGACACTGAAGCGTCCCGACATCGCGGCGATCGCTTTTCCACCATTGATCAGGAATTGTCCCGCCCGCGGCCCGGCTCCCCAATCGACCAGTTCCTTAATGTACTCCGGCGATCCAGGTTCTCGGGGACGCGTCGCCCGCACAAGACTCGCCGCGTACTTAATCGCGTAGGGGCTGACGGCGACACTCTGCACCAGCTTTTGCACATTCAAGATCGCCCGTCCCGAAAGAACTTTATTCGGTTGGGCGATCTCGCCACGCGTGGTGTTTGTCAAGATCTGCTCTTCCTCGGCGGCTGTTGGATAATCCACTTTGATGTTGAACATGAAGCGGTCAAGCTGCGCTTCGGGCAGCGGATAGGTCCCCTCTTGTTCAACCGGATTCTGCGTCGCAATTGTGAAGAAAGGATCGGGAAGCGAATACGTGGTATTGCCGACACTCACCTCGCGTTCCTGCATCGCCTGCAACAAAGCCGCCTGCGTTTTGGGGGGCGTACGATTGATCTCGTCCGCCAACAACACGTTTGTGAAGATCGGACCTTCAACGAAACGGAACTCGCGTCGACCGTTGGCGTCCTCCTCCAGAACATTCGTCCCCGTAATATCGGACGGCATCAGGTCGGGGGTGAACTGAACTCGCTTGAAGTCCACGTCAAGAATCTTCGCCAAGGTGCTGACCATCAACGTCTTCGCCAAGCCGGGCACCCCTTCCAGCAAGCAATGCCCTCGAGTGAAGATGGCCGCCAACAATTGTTCAACAACTTCGTTCTGGCCGACGATGACCTTGCTTAATTCCTGCCGCATCGTTTGCTGATGCTGCGAGAATTCGCGGAGAACGTCACCCAAGTTGCGAGGTTTGTTTTGTGGTGTGGTCATGAAAGGGTCTTTACATACTCGACGAAGACTTGAATCGATTGAGGCTCTTCGACACGTTCGACAACGCGGTACAAGTGTTTTAAATTTCGACTGGGCTTTCCCTCCAACGACAAGCCGCCGACGAGCAATTCCCCCAAAGTGCCGGCGTGCGTCGTCTTGATGGTTCGCCCAACCGTTCCACCCCGGCTCATTGCCCAAAAGGTAACCGCTTCATTCGTGCTGTCGCGATCCGTTTGCACGTCGGATCGGACCACATCCCCTTGTCGTGGTCCGTCGCGAAAGTGAAAAAGGATGACGCCTCCTTCGATTTGATTGCTGATCATCATCGTTATTTAAGCTTTCGAACAAGTCTCAAATCGTAAGGGCCGCGAAACGTCAGCAGGCAAGCACCGACTTCAGCGTACCGCTCGAAGACCGCTTCTAGAAATTCCCCCTCTCCCGGCCACGGATAGGCGAAGATCAAATCGAAGTCATCCACTTGCAACCCCATTGCGTCATACACGCACGCTTCCCGATGTCCCAATGATGGTAGCGTATCATCATCCGCAAGTCGCTCCGATCCGGGTGGCAGAAAGTTGCCATGCCACAGTTCGACGCTCGCCTTTCGATCCTTGATCATTCGCCTTGCCTCCGCGATCAAGTCCGCTTCCGCTTCGATAGCAATCACATCCCAGTTCAATTGATCCGCCAGACAACTGACGACCGCGAATCCGCAACCCCATTCGCAAAATCGATTTCCCGCGACCAACCCGTGTTGTCGAATAAAGCACAACGCCTGGTAAACCCATTCAAAATCGGACGCAACGAATTGCTCGATCGGCTTGCGATCCCAACGATCTTGAAACTGCTGGATTCTTTCCGACGCATCTTCAAGCCAATCGACGGAGGAAACCAACTCGCGTTGATCGAGATCCAAAGGCAAGTCAATTTCAGCTAATGGCACAGCGTCGTTTATTGGGATCGCGGTTAAATGGTCAGCGGGAGACCAAAAAAATTCGGTTCGCTTTATTTAGGATACAGATGTCTCATTTCAGTTTGCGAACCGTAAAAGCTCATCCCACCCGTCAGTCCAAATCTTACCTCAACGTCAACTTCCCACCAAGCACGCATCTGATGCAAATGAGGCATCTTGAACCACGCACGGTATAACGGTTGGTCCCGGATCGGGCGGTCTCGCCAAATTACGGATCGAAGGTTTTTGCTCGCGAGCTTTCGGATACACTGGTGGGGGACCATTGATGAGGGTTTTCCACATCAACCACCCGCGCCGGAGCGAAGAAATGGTCAACGGTAACAACGAGTCCGCCAGTTGGAGCGACGATTGAACACGACGGCTACCGCATCAAATTTGTTGTCACCCGAATTGCTTGCGCGACTCGAACGGATGGAGTTGGTCAGCCGCAAGGTGTTTCGTGGACGCATGAAAGGGGAACGACGAAGCCGTCGCAAGGGACAGAGCGTCGAATTCGCCGACTACCGGAATTACGTTCCCGGCGACGACTTACGGTTTATCGATTGGAACATGTACGCGCGGCTCGACAGGTTGTTCTTAAAGCTCTTTCTGGAAGAAGAAGATCTCCATTTCTATGCGTTGATCGACGCCAGCGCATCGATGAGCTTCGGCGACCCGACAAAGCTGCATGTCGCCAAGCAACTTGCCGCATCCTTGGCCTACGTCGGTCTATGTCGTGCCGATCGCGTTCGCGTGGCCGCTCTGGGGCCGCTGGGTGCGTCAGCGCCGACCCTTCGAGGCAAGGCAAGTTTATGGCGACTGCTTGGATATCTGGACAAAGTGCAGCCCGAACACAATGTCTCCCTGGTCAGCGGAGTCAAGGATTTCGTACTTCGCAATCCGGGAACCGGCATCGTCGTATTGTTCACCGACTTAATGGACAAGCAGGGCTATGAAGCCGCGTTGAGATTGCTGCTGGGTCGCAGAATGGATGTCTTTGTGGTCCATGTGCTCGCACCCGAAGAGATCGATCCCCCGTTGCAGGGCGACCTTAAATTGATCGATGTCGAAGATGGCGACGAATCGGAAATTACCGTCAATCGCGCTCTGTTGGACCGCTACAAACAGACCGTCAATGCTTTTGTCGATACGGCTCGAACGTTCTGCAGCCAGCGTGACATGACGTATCTACTGACACGGACTGATCAACCGGTCGAGGAACTGGTGACGAAGTATCTACGGCAGCGAGGCGTCGTACGATGAGCTTTCTTCCCGCACTTTACTCCTGGCAGTGGCTCTTACTGGCGGCGATTCCCGTGGGAATCATCCTGCTCTATTTCCTCAAGCTCAGACGCCAACCGCTCGAAGTCCCCAGTACGTTCCTGTGGACGAAAACGATAGAGGATCTGCACGTCAACAGCTTGTTGCAGCGGTTACGCAGAAACCTGTTGTTGTTCCTGCAACTGCTGTTCATCGGCTTGACCGCCTTTGCCCTGCTTCGGCCAGGCTGGCAGGCCTCCAGCGAAACCGGTCGTCGCATGGTGTTGTTGTTGGACGTGTCGGCCAGTATGCGGGCGACCGACGTGGAGACATCTCGCTTTGAAGTTGCCAAAGAAATGCTCGCCCGACAAATCGACAACATGGATCGAAGCGATACCGCGATGTTGATCGCCTTCAGTGACGAACCGGATGTCTTGCAAGGATTCACATCCGATCGCCGACGTTTAAGAGACGCTTTGAACTTGGCGGAGCCAACGTATCGAACGACGAACATGTTGGGATCGTTGAAAGCCGCCGCTGGTTTGGCGAATCCCAATCGAACCAGCCAGGCCGCCGATGTCAACGATATTCAAGTCGCCGATGCCTTGCCCGCCACGCTGTACATTTACAGCGACGGGAAGTTCGCCCCGATCAACGAGTTTGATCTGGGGAACCTGTCATCCAAGTACATTCCCATTGGAACGCAACAATCAAGGAATCTCGCAATTCTCGCGTTCAGCGCCGAACGCAATCCCGAAAACCCTTCGCAGATACAAGCCTTTGCAACGGTTGCCAATCTGGGTTCACAGGGGGCGTCGGCAACAGCGACCTTAACACGCGAGGGAACCTTTCTGGATGCCGCATCCGTTAATTTGGAACCCGGGGATGAAGAAAGCCTCTCCTTCGCACTGCAGATCGATGACAACGCCGGACTGAAGCTGGAATTGGACGTCGACGACGATCTATCGATCGATAACGTCGCCTTTGCCGGTCTGTCGCCACTGCACAGTGTCGCCGTACTCGTCGTCACCTCGGGGAATCAGCCGCTTCAAACGGCGCTGCACACCGACCGTGCCGAGCGATTGGGGCGTCTGGAGTTCGTTGAACCAAGCTATCTGAAAACCGAAGCGTATCAGCAACGCGCCGCGGCCGGAACGGACGATCTGATCATCTACGATCGTTGTGCTCCCGAAACGATGCCCGCGGCAAGCACTTGGTTCATTGGAAGTGTTCCCCCCGAAGGCTGGCAAGCGGGCGAAACGTCCTCCGCCATTTTCGTCGTCGATGTCGACCGAACCCATCCGATCATGAGTTATCTGGAATTGTTCGCCGTCAAGATTGTCGAAGGACGGACGTTGACCGGGCCGCCGGGAACGCAGGCGTTGATGACCAGCGACACGGGGCCGATTTTGTCGTTGGCTTCGCGGCAAGGTTACCAAGATCTAGTCCTCGGTTTCGAGATCGCTTCGCAAACGGAGGCGGGTGAAGACGCCTTCAACACCGACTGGCCCATCCAGCGAAGTTGGCCTGTCTTTGTCTACAACATCCTGCGTTATCTGGGAGGCGCCATCGATACGGCTGGGGCACCGTCCTATCGCCCCGGCGAACCAGTCATGTTGCGAACCGATAATCGCTTGGCGGAGGTTTCCCTCAAAATGCCGGGAGGGAGAACGACGCGAATTAAGACGGCGACCGGCGGGTTGACGGGTTTCGCCGATACCGAAGCCCCCGGTTTGTATCAGGTCTTCGACGATGATCGCTTGCTGCAAATGTTTACCGTCAACCTGTTCGACGCGCGAGAAAGCAGCATTCCGACAGCCGAAAGCGTCGAATTGGGCTATGAAAGCGCTGAAACCATTGCTGGCGAAGAGAATCGCCGCAGCGAAGCTTGGCGCTGGCTGTTGTTGGCCGCCTTGGGACTGTTGATAGTCGAATGGGTTGCCTACAACCGTCGCGTGTGGCTGTGAAGCGAACATCCTTTTGGCGAGCGGCCGATAAAAGCGTACCGCAGGATGGACTTCCAGTCTCACTTTTACCCACATCTTATTTCAGGATTGCTGTTCAGTTCGTATCCCTTGAGGACTTGGTGGAGGATTTGCCAGCCGTTCCAGATTGCTTGCCAGCCGGGCTGCCCCATCATGCCGACGATTTAGGAAGCCCATGCTCTTGCCGGGGCCGACTGGGCCAGCACCTCGAATCTTGCGGTTGCGACCGAAGTCGATGTGACAAGTGTCCGAGAGGATAAGCTGGGTTCCTGGTCGACTTGCCGACGCCGCACGGTGGTCCGACGTGACGCTCTGCAACGTCACATCATCGCAATCGAGCAAGCGGTAGGCGGCTTTGGTATCCTTCCAAGACTGTTTGATTTTTGGAAGCGAAGTGGCCGGCTGCTCAGCGACTTGTGTGGCGAATTTGGCGAGCCGGCTGCTGCGTCTTTGATCGCCCAGCGAGGCGTTTGCAAAGTTGTCGTTGGCCCACTGTCGATGATCGAACTGCGCTGGTGCAATCTTCGGTCTCCTCTTGTTCTGGATTGTCGAAATCGTAGGACTAATGAGACGTGCAAAAGGCATCGGTATCACGATGAAGTTTTACTCTTGCAAAAAGCGGCTCGCCGCGACGCTCTTTGATAGCACTGCATGCAGTGCCTCACCTGCCGGAGTTGCGCAAGATGTAGCGATAGCAAATCCAAAAGCCAAATGGAATTTCTCTCGCCCGAAGCATCAACAATTGTAAACTTTTGAGGGTAAAGGACGGACTGGAAGTCCATCCTACGGTAAGTTTTCATCCGCCGCTCGCCTAAAGATGCCCCTCGAGGCTTCATTGCTGGAGCAACCTGGATCACAATCTGTTACAATGGAACAGCAATTCAATTGATCATCCCGCCTCCCAAATCCTCACTTTGCCATGCGTAAGTCAACTATCGCCACTTTTCTTTTGTTCCTGTTCGCAAGTCCGTTGGCATTCGGTGCCGAAGCCGCCCCGTCGGCTACTTCGGACAAGTCGCCTGAACCCATTGCGCGGTGGACGTTCGACGACATGCCCGAGGGGAAAACGATTGGGAAGGTTGCGATCAAACCTTGGGGTCCCGCAGCCCCCGAGTTTCCCGACTTTTCACCCGAAAACGCCGCGTTGTCGCTGTCGGCTCCGGCATACATTCGCATCGCCGACGATGAACAAAGCGACACCTTCGATTTCGATCAAGGCGATTGGTTGTCCGTGGAAGCTTGGGTGAACCTTAAGTCGATCGGCCAACATGCGTACATCATCGGAAAAGGGCGAACCGGACTCGAAGGCACCCAGCGGGATAATCAGAATTGGGCTTTCCGGCTTAGCAGCCATGGCGGCGAGGCTCGCGTGAATTTCCTGTTTCGTAGCCGTGGCGATGACGCGGCTCCGGCTGACTGGCATCGCTGGACATCCAGCGGCGGTTTCAGCGCCGGCACGGGCTGGCATCACGTGGCCGTGTCGTATCAATTCGGCGATCCCAAATCGATTCGCGGTTACCTCGACGGCAAGCCCGTTACCGGCACCTGGGATATGGGAGGTCCCACCGATCGAGCGCCTGTTGTCGACGAAGACGAAGTGTGGATCGGTTCGTCAATGAGTGGTTCGACAGGCTGTTCGCTCAATGGCGAAATCGATGAGCTGTGCGTTTACCGAAACGAACTTCCCGCCGAGCTGATCGCAAAGCGTTTTCGATATGTCCCGCAACCGATCAAGAAGCCGGAAATTCCCGCGAACGAAATCCTTGTGCAGTGGATTGGTCCGACGGGAACGTATGAATCGATCCCGCGACGCGTCGATGATCCGCAGTTGGAATGGCGTCAAGACACGCTCGCGTTCAATCGTTTTCCCAACAAGTACGACAGTTGGGGCGTGCGCGATGATTGGACGCAAGGCGAGCGCAAATCGATGCTGGTTCGGGCGTGGACCAAGCTGACACTCGAACCGGGAGACTATCAATGGATGATCCGATCACGCGGTTTTTCGCGGTTATCGATCGACGATCAAGAAATCGCCAGCACATCCAAACAGCCCAATCGTGGTGGCGCGCATCACGTGGTTGATCCTTTGCCGGAGGTTCCCGTTGCGGGAATGCGTCCGGCATTTATGAGTGATCAACAACGCATTGTTGATTTTCACAGCGACGGCGGGACGCATGAAATTGTGTTCGAGGCGATTGTTGGCGGTCCAAGGTATCGGTTGGAATTCGGTGAAACGAGTGTCTCGATCGCGCGGCCAGGGGAGATGTTCGAGATTATTGGACACGGCAAGTCCTATCCGCTGACCGACGAAGGATGGTCGGAATTCGAAGCCGATGAAGACGCACGAATCGAGCAAATGAACACCGTCGCGCGAGGCGAAGCGAATCAAATCCTGGCTCCGTATTGGAAACAGCGTCACGATTACGCCAAGGCGAATCTCTTATCCCCATCGGCCAAAGACGAAGCCTCCAAGCGAACAATCGACGATCTGATTGAGACGAAGATCTCCAGCGTCAACGCGCGGCGACAGGAGGTAACGGAAGCGGACGGGTCCGACGCGTTTTATCGCCAACACATCGAACCGATCTTCGCGTCCCACTGCGTGCGATGCCACAGCGTGAAGCGTCAAGGCGATTTGAGCGTGACCGATCCGAAATCGCTTCTTCAAGGTGGTGAATCGGGTTCGCCCGCGATCGTTCCCGGCAATCCGGACGAGAGCTATCTGATGGAGCTTGTCAGTGCCGGGCGCGACGATTATCGCATGCCTCCCAAAGGTGACGGACTGAGCACCGACGAGATCGAGAAGGTTCGTCAGTGGATCGCGGATGGGGCGAGCATGTCAACGACAAAGCAGCCCGCGGTTGAATTGGCGGACAACATTGACGATCACACATTCTTGCGTCGAGCGTTCATCGATACCGTTGGCGTCGGCCCCACGCTTGAAGAGATCGAAACATTCTTCGCCGATGATTCCGCCACGCGGCGCGAACGGTTGATTCAGCGGCTGTTGGATGATGAGCGATGGGCCGACAACTGGGTCGGGTACTGGCAGGATGTCCTTGCTGAGAACCCGAATTTGCTGAAGCCAACGCTCAACAATACCGGACCGTTTCGCTACTGGATTCGCGAAGCTTTGCGGGACAACAAGCCGATGGATCGTTTTGCCACCGAACTGATGATGATGCGTGGCAGCCAATGGTACGGCGGAACGGCCGGGTTTGGCATCGCGTCCCAGAACGATGTTCCCATGGCGGACAAAGCGCATGTCGTGGGGACCGCCTTTATGGGCGTGGAACTCAAATGCGCGCGTTGCCACGATTCGCCGTATCATTCGTGGATGCAGAGCGATCTGTTTCAGATGGCGGCCATGCTGGAACGCAAGGCGATCAAACTGCCCACCACCAGCACCGTCCCTGCCGCCTTTTTTGAGAAACAGGAACGCAAGCCCCTGATCGCCGTGACATTGAAGCCGGGGTCGACGATTCGTCCCGAGTGGCCCTTCGCGGAACTGTCCGGGGAAGTCGCCGGCGATCTGATGATCGATCCCCAGGATTCGCGAGAAGCTCTGGCTGTGCAGGTGACGGCGTCGCGACGATTCGCGGAAGTCATGGCGAATCGCGTTTGGAAACGTTTCATGGGGGCGGGGATTGTCGAACCGGTCGATGATTGGGAAGGCAATCCGCCAAGCGATCCGGAGTTGTTGGCGGCGTTGGCCGATCTCTTGATTGAATCGAACTACGACCTGAAGTCGCTGGCCAAGGCGATCTTGTCCAGCGATGCCTATCGTCGTCAAGCGATTCCGCAAAACGGCGACCAGCGGCTGTTTGCCGGTCCGTATCGACGTCGCATGTCGGCTGAACAAATCGTCGATGCGTCGTTGCATGCCGTGGGTCAGCCGATGCGAACGGAGTTGTTGACGATGGATGTTGAAGGGACGTTGCCGGCGAACACGTTCGTGAATTTCGGATATCCCCAGCGTGCTTGGGAATTCACGACCCTGGCCAACGAACGTGATCGTCCGAGCTTGGCTCTGCCGCGTGCTCAGGCGATCGTCGATGTGCTGAAGGCGTTCGGTTGGCGGAACTCGCGTCCGGAGCCGATCAGCATTCGCGAGGAAGCGCCCAACTTGATTCAGCCGGGCGTCTTGGCGAACGGAACGTTCGGCACGTGGTTGGTTCGCCTGAGCGATGAAAGCGAATTGACCGAACTGGCCCTGCGGGATCAAAGCTTGAATGAATTCATTGATGCTTTGTACCTGCGAATGCTGACACGCCTGCCGACCGATGGCGAACGTCGTCGCTTCACCGAGTTGCTCTCACCCGGATATGACACGCGGGTCGTCAATCCGATTGATGTCGTTCCCCCGCCGGAACCGAAACGCTTCCGGTATGTTTCGTGGTCCAATCATCTCAACACCGAAGCGAATGTCATCAAGGTCGAGATGGAGGCGGTCGCGCGGCAAGGGGACCCGCCAACAGGTCGACTGACCGACACTTGGCGGGAACGAGCCGAAGATGCGATTTGGTCGTTGCTCAACAGCCCCGAAATGATCAGGGTTCCGTAAAATCGATCGCTATTCCGATTCCGCGATCTTGTATAGATGACCGTGCGTTCGCAGGAAGAACGCACTTGATGCAACCGCTGGTGAGGCTCGCATCCCTTCGGCCAGCTTGTTTTGTTGCACGATCTTCAGTTCGTCCGCCTCGGCTTCGATCACGATCGTGTCCCCTTCGATCGTGAAAAAATAGATCAGCCCGTTGGCGACGATCGGTGAAGCAATATGATTGCCTCCGATTCGCCCGGTCCAAATCATTTCCCCTGTTTCAGCCTCGACGCAAACGACCACTCCCGTATCGGTCACGAAGACGACGCGTGAACCAACCAACACGGGATAAGACAACCGGGAATTTCCTTTGGGCCGCATCCAAGCAACGTGCGAAGAGTCGACGTTTCCTTTTGTTGTGCCGTCTAGTCGCACCGCCAGGAAACTAGCGCTGCGATCTCCCGTGTTCATGATCGCAAGATTCTTAAACAACAATGGTTGCGCGGCCGCGTTCATGTCGTCGTGCGTGATCGTCCAAATCTCTTCGCCGGTATAAGCGTCGTATCCGAAGGCGGCCATCGAACCGATCGAGATCAATTGTGGCTTTCCGTCGACCATCGCAACGCTTGGCGTCCCGTAAGCCTTCCGCATGTCCCCTTCTCGCTTGGGCTTTCCTTCGCCGTCAAGATCCTTGTAGTCCGTGGTGCGGTCAGTCTTCCAAAGGGTCTTGCCGGTCTTTGTGTCCAACGCGGTCACGAACTGATGGTCGATACCGTCGAACGTCAGAATCAGCATTCCATCAAACAGGATTGGGGATGATCCCGGGCCACGAAAATGTCGCACATTGATGTCGCGACGCTGCCAGATAACCTCGGCCGTTTGCGAATCGAGCTTTGCCGTCCCATAGGTGCCGAAATGGACATAGACCGCTCCTGGCTCCAAAACCGATGAGGGGGCGGCGTAGTTATTGATCGGATTGGCCAAATCTTCAGGATGTTCATTCTCGAACAACAGCTTGTGATGCAGGACTTCGCCGGTTTGCTGATCAATGCAATAAACAAACTGTTGTTTTCCATCCTCGCTGGCCGCCGTCAACCAGACTCTTCCTTCACCGATGACCGGGGTGCAATGCCCGAAACCTTGAAGAGGAATTTTCCATTGGATGTTCTTGCCACTCGCCTCGTCCCATTCCAAAGGCAGATTCTTTGCATCGCCCGCCGAAACCGTTCCATCGCCGGCCGGTCCCGTCTTTTGTGGCCAAGGAAGTTGTGCGTTGGATGTACAGGAAAGGACTGACAGTAAAAACAGGATAGATTGTCGCATGGAGGGGGATCACTGAAGATAAAAGGATGACACGCTCGGAAACTGAGCCGTATTCTAAACAAATCGAAGCGGTGTTGCCTGAGGATTGCGGAATGTAACGATTGTAAAGGCTAGTTTATAACCGCTTTCGCGGTCTTTGGGGTTTGCGTTCACCGAAGGCAGCAATCATAGTGGTTAGCAGGTATTCCGCGCCTCCCTCGAATCGCTAACCAAGTGACCGAGAGGATGTACAGCAGCGGTACCTTCCCATTGGTATCGGAATTGCCACGGACGATAACCGCGGCGTCGATGGGACCCCCAATCAAACAACGACAAACAATCGAGAATCCTACCTTTGACAACCGGAGCATTAATAATGATTAAGAAACACCTTTGCATCGTTGCTCTGACGGCTTGCGTGATGCAGTTCTGCGGCGTTCGCGAGGCCAACGCACAATCGGCGGGCTGCGGATGCGCCGCCTCGACCACGACCGTCGACGGATGCTGTCCGTCATCGAATGGCTCGCGACCAATGACCGCTTCGGACTTGCTCACCCTTGATAACCCAAGTGAACTGAACATCATGCTGACGACCGAGATCGTCACGTTGCGTGATCAGGTCAAAGCCCTGCAGGCGAGCGCCGATCAAGCGAGTCAGGCGCTTCAAGAAGCCGAAACCCTCGTGAGTTCTCAGAAGTCGAAGATGGAACAGATGCTGGCTGATTCGTTGCGAGAAACGAAACGCGCCGAAGCTGCTGAAAAAGCCTTGAAGGAAACGAAGGAAGCGCTGGCTCAGGCCCAACAGTCCAACAAGCAAATGGACGAGGCGTTGGCCGCATCGAACAAAAAGATCGAACAACTTTCGGCACAGACGAAAGAGATGCAAACGAAGCTGACTTCGATGCAGAAGGCTCTCGACGACGAGCAAAAGCGAAGCAAGGATGCCGAAGCGAATTTCAAAAAGGAACAAGCCAAACGCGAAGAAGAAGCTGAGAAAGCCAAGCAAGCCGCCGATGCGAAAGCAAAGGCGGAAGCCGAACTGGCGAAATTGAAAGCAGAAGCAAAGGCAAAGGCTGAAGCCGAAGCCGCCAAGGCGAAGATGGAAGCAGAGAAGAAGGCGAAGGCTGAAGCCGAAGCAAAGGCAAAAGCTGATGCCGCCAAGGCGAAGATGGAAGCAGAGAAAAAGGCAAAGGCTGAAGCCGAGGCAAAGGCGAAGGCCGAAGCTGAAGCCGCCAAGGCCAAGATGGAAGCAGAGAAGAAGGCGAAGGCTGAGGCTGAAGCAAAGGCGAAGGCTGAAGCTGAAGCAAAAGCGAAGGCAGACGCTGAAAAAGCAAAGGCAGACGCTGACAAGGCGAAGGCTGATGCGGAGCCCGCCAAGCCGGCTGAGGATGCAAAACCGGCTGAGTCCGCGAAGCAAGAAGAGGCTCCCGCGGTCGAATCGAAGTCGTAGCGACTGGGCTGTTGAATCTCGCCTCCGCTGTTCAAGCGGAAGGCGTGTCCTGAAATTGCGTCGACGGCGGACTGAGAAGTCTGCCGTTTTTCGTTTTGCATCCTCGCCATAAACCGGTATGATCTCGTTCATCGAGAACCTTGATGGTGGTTGCTCGAAGAGTTTGTTGCTACCGCGATCCTTTCAGGAGTTCGAGCGGCCAAACCGCTTGTTGTCTCAATGCTCAGTTCATTCTTTCTTGCGTGTATCGTTTGCATGTCCGTTCTGACGCTACGACCGACAGCGGCGAATGATACGTTTTCGGTGGAGCTGCGCAGCCGAAGTCGAAGCCAACTGGATAACGATGCGTCGTCGGTCAGCTTGGAGCGGGAAACATGGAATGCCCGTGAGACGGCAGTCATCGTTTGTGACGTTTGGGATGCGCATCACAGTCCCAACGCGGTGCAACGTATGGAGCAGTTCCTGCCTCGACTGAGCGCACTTCTCTCCGAGGCGCGTCAGCGAGGGGCGATCATCATTCACAGTCCCAGCGACTGCATGGATGCGTATCAAGACACGGCTGCTCGGCAACGAGCGATCCGGACTCCCGCGGCAAGCAACCCGCCACATTTGGTTCAATCGTGGTGTTCGATGATTCCGGCTGAACAACAAGCGGTCTACCCCATCGATCAGTCCGATGGTGGAGCCGATGATCGTCCGGAGGATGCTGAAAAATGGGCCGCGCATCTGAGTTCCCTCGGACGCAATCCTCAATTGCCGTGGCGACGACAGCATCCACGGATCGAGATTGATCAGGAGAACGATTACATCAGCGACGAAGGAGATGTCGTTTGGAACATTCTGCAAGCGCGAGGGATTCGCAACGTGATCATGACGGGTGTCCATACCAACATGTGTGTGTTGGGGCGTCCCTTCGGTTTGCGACAGCTTGCACATGCCGGCATGAACGTCGTCTTGGTGCGTGATCTGACCGATACGATGTACAATCCGAAACGTTGGCCCTATGTAAGTCATTTTGAAGGGACGCGTCGCGTCATTGCGCACATCGAACGATATGTCTGTCCGACCATCCGCAGCGATCAAATTCTCGGGGGTGAGCCGTTTCGATTTCAAGGCGATGTACCGGAGACGGCAACCATCGAACAAACATCGATCTCCACGGTCGATGGTCAACAGCGACTGTCGTTCGTTCAATTGCCCCATGCATCCGCCAAGGGGAAGGCGGAATCGAAAGGAACGCTTTGCCTGCGATGCGTTGTTCGCATTCCAAGTGATTGGACCAGCGACGACTTGTTCGTTCGCTGTGATTTGCCCGATGCAAGGTTTTGGTGCAACAGCGTTGCCTTGTCTCGATCCTCCAACGGATTCAAGATTCCTGCGAAAGCGGTCGTCGCCGATGACTTTAATTTATTCGTGATGAAGGCCTCCGCCGACGCGATTCCCGCGCCCGTCATCGTGTCGCGGAAAGAAACGCTCGAATTGGCGGGACGCTGGCAGGCGTCAAGCGATGGTGATCCGGAAACGCTTCAAATGCCGTTGCCCGCGAAGTTTGGTGGCTCGCCCGAGATCGTCTTCGTTGCGGCCGATCCGCTGTGGACCGCCCGACCGTTGACGTTTCGCAATGTCTTCACGGGAGGGATTGAAGGTCCGGCCTGCGATCACAAAGGGAACGTCTTTGCGGTGAACTACAAACGCCAAGGGACGATCGGTCGGGTGACACCTCAAGGCCAGGGCGAGGTCTTTCTGAAGCTGCCCGAAGGAAGTATCGGCAACGGCATTCGATTCGATCGTGATGGCCGCTTCTTCGTCGCCGACTATGCGAGACACAACATTTTGAGAGTGGATCCCAAGTCCAAAGCAATCGATGTTTTTGCTCACAACGAAACGATGAATCAACCCAACGATATCGCATTGGCCCCCGATGGGACGCTTTACGCCAGCGATCCCAACTGGTCGCAAGGGACCGGTCAAATATGGCGGATTGATCGCGACGGAACGTCCACGCGGGTTGCCGAGAAGATGGGAACGACGAACGGCATTGAGGTCTCCCCGGATGGCAAGCGGCTGTACGTCAACGAGTCTCAACAACGGAACGTGTGGTCATTCGAGATCACCCAGCAGCGAACGCTCGTGAACAAGCAGCTCATTCGACAATTCGAGGATCACGGATTTGACGGAATGCGATGCGACGTTGACGGTAACCTGTACATCACGCGGTACGGAAAGGGAACGGTCGTGAAGATGACCCCCGCTGGCGAGATCCTCCAAGAGATTTCCGTTCTCGGAGCAAGACCATCGAATCTGTGTTTCGGTGGTCCGGATGGTCGAACGGTCTATGTTACCGAAGTGGAGCATCGCCGTCTGGTCACTTTTCGTGTCGATCGACCGGGAAGAAGCTGGAGCGAACAGCAACCTTGAAGCCGGCGGTGAATGCCATCGACTCACGTTCACTGGCACGGAGAGCAAGATGCGAGACGGCTGTTGGACCGAATGGCTCATGTCGAGTCGATTATGACGCGTTCGCTTCGTATTTCGCCACCCAGGAAGACAGTTCTTCGGCGGAGCTGTACCCCGACTGAGAAGCAACTTTTTCACCGTCCCGAAATAGGATCATCGTCGGTATTCCTTGAATCCGAAACTGCGAAGAAAGTTCAGGGTTTCTGTCGACGTTGATGCTGACGACTTTAACGCTTCCCGTAACATTGGGAAGTTCTTCGTCGATTCGTCGACAAGGACCACACCAAGGCGCTCCAAACTTAACCATCACCAAAGGGGCGGCATGAATGATCTCGTCAAATTGTTGGCTGCTGTAGACGGGATCATCGCTGCCCGTATCGCGCATCGACATGTATCGATCGCAACCCGTCGTCGCAATCATTGCAAGGATTGCTGTCGCTAGAATCGATCGTTTGTTAAACATGATTGTCCTTCTCGGTTGTTGGCGTGGCGTCTTGAGCGTTGGCGTTCCTTCATTCTATACTGCATCCGTCATGGCGGAAAACGATGCGAATCACCCCATTCTGGTTGTCTAGAGCATTCATTCTAGAGGAATTCGCATCGGGGCCGAATTTTCGCAAATGCGATGCCCCCAATTTTACGATACAAGAGAACGAAGGCACTAGGCCTTCTTGATAATGAACGTTTGATACCACTGCCCCGGTTATCACGCGTTCTTATCAATGGAAACGATGCCCCAGTCTGCCCCCTGGGGCTCGCTTCCGCTTTTTAGGATTCGCGATGCTCGATCATGCAGATTCTTTTGAGGACTCGTCTAGTCGTATCATGGAAACGGTGATTCGCTGCATCGCTAATCGCGAACCCTATGAAGAGAAGCTGATCCCGGAACCCGATTGCGTCTATTTAAAGACGGCTGACGGACACATGGTGTTCGGCAACACCACTTATCAACGCGTCTTTGTTGCCGGCATGTCACCCTCTGGACGTCATGCGGTTTCTTTCCTTCCCAAGTCATTGTTGAATGTCTCGCAACATTCCGATGGGATGGTTCTGAGTGGATGCTGCGTTGTGCAATACGATCATATTGGGCTCGACTCGTCCGGCAGGATGCTTAAGTTTCGAACGCTCAAACGTTCGCTCATTGGAGTCGGGGCACCGCATATCGCGATCTTGGGAATCACGCGTGTGCTGGACGTCGTCGAAGATCCGCAGATCAATTTGGCGGCTGAACTTTGCGAAAAGTGGAAGCTTTTTCAAGCGCTAAGCGACCAAGATCGCAACATCGCAATTTCGATTGCGAAAGGTCTTTCCACTCCGACAATTGCCGACGAGTTACACGTGTCGCGCAAGACGATCGAAAACCATCGCACCGCCGTGCTCGAAGCCATGCAGGTCGAAACTCCGGTCGATCTGATCAAACTGCTCGTTCGTCTGCATGACAACGGTTTCGGTGACTTGGGGCTTTAGGCAAGCGGCAGTCGAATGCATGCCTCCTGGACCGCTTCTGGTGCGCTAGGCGGCATCCCAATTCCCCTCCTTTAGGCAAAACTGTATTTGGTCGGTTTGTAGGCATTGTTTCTTTGAAGACATGCCGAATTGTTAAGATTCAGATTCTTAATAAAGTAGGCGCGAATGCGCGATACCCTTTCTTTCCGATTGATCGCATTGGAGCGAGTCGGTTGTAGCGATTGATAGCATCAAGACCAATGTCGCAATGATAGCTACTTTTCGGCTTTCGCTTGTCTTGTCGAATCCGCGTTTGTTCATGGAGGAGCTTGCGCGGATTGTGAGACTGGTTACCAAGCGCGGTTCCAAATGATGCATTCGCATCCGTTGCAGCGAATCACTTCATTTCTCTTCGCGCTACGTAGCGGTCGTTCGACAAGCTTTAACCAAATATGTGAAACCTTGGCTGTACTCTGGAAAGGAATCCGGATGATTGGTTTAGTCAGATGTCGTTGTTTGATGTGGATGCTCGCCGTTCCACTCGCTTGTCAGTCCATTGCCACCGCCCAAACCAGCGATCTGTTTTCGGGCACGCTTCAGGAACCGGAGAGTTTGCATCCGTTGTTTCTTGGGCGAGCAAACCCGATCGCTTTCGGGGCGGATCAGGCATCTGAGTCGATTGCCGCAGTGAATTGGGTACAAGAGGCAAAGGACGTCACGCCTGCTGACGATGGTCCCACGATGGACATTCCCGACAACTTGGCTGGGGATCCGAAGCGGACAACCGTCGATGATGTCGACGACGAAGCGGATGATGAATCGGACGAGAAGGATGACGACGACGACGGTGAGGATGCGAAAGACAAGCTGATTGAAGACCTCACCAAGCGGTTGGATGCCGTGGAGGAATCATGGGAGAAGTATCAGGGGAAGCTTGAAAAGGAAGCCAGTGACAAAGCGAAGAAGTCGTACTGGACGATGACGGGTCGCTTGCATATGGACTACTGGAACTTCTTGCAGGACAGCCCAGGTATTGGTTACTTCGAGAACCCCGATCCGACGGAAGTCGACGACTTCGGACAGGATCCGGAAGACCGATTTTTGTTCCGCCGTCTGCGTCTGGAGTTTCAGGGTGCCGTTCCGCAGAACATGCTGTTTCGCATTCAAATTGACTTCAATAACCCGCAAACGCCGGAGTACAAGGATGCGTACATCGGCTGGAGCAACCTGCCCTACAACCAAGTCTTGCTGTTGGGTAATCAAAAGCGTCCCATGGGCTTGGACCACCTCAACAGCAGCCGATTCAATGTCTTTGCCGAGCGTCCTCTAGCGGTCGAAGCTTTCAATGAAGACGCGCGACGTATCGGCTTGACGATGTATGGTCACAACGATCCCGAATCCGTATTTTGGGCATACGGTCTGTACAATCTTGAAAACACATCGACGACGGGACGCTTCATTGGCGACAGCATGCAGTTGGGAGGATACGGGCGTCTGGGCGGAAGCCCATGGTATGACGAAGTCAGCGGAGGCCGCGGATATTGGCACATGGCGGTGTCGGGGGCGTTGGCCCGTCCCGACGGCGACGTTAATCCCGGGGACGACAACGATAATGAAGCGCGTTTTCGTACGCGACCTCTGGCTCGCAGCGACACTCGATGGCTGGATACGCAGCGGATCGCGGGGGCCGAATGGTTTGAAACGATCGGACTTGAATCGATGCTGAACATCGGTTCCTTACAAATCACGAGCGAATACTTCTTCAATTGGGTTCAGCGTGACAACGTTACCCTCAATACCGGACCGGACGTTCACTTTCACGGCGGGTATATCTTCGCATCCTATTTCTTGACCGGCGAGCACATACCGTACAAACGCAGCGCGGGTGTTATCGATCGCGTCAAACCTTTCGAGAACTTCTTCCTGGTTGATCGCTGGTGCCGACGCAATGGTGGCAAACGAGGACTCGGTGCGATTGCGGTCGCCCTGCGATACGATTATCTGGATCTTACCAGCGAGGACATTCAAGGTGGCGTGGGGAACGCGATTACGGCTGGTCTGAACTGGCACTGGACCGCCTACTCGAAGTTGCAAACGAATCTGATCTTCGGTGAGATCGACGATCATCGTCCGGTCGGCCCCGCGGGCAATCAATTCGTTTCAGGAGACTTTACGATCCTCGGAATGCGATTCATGCTCGACTTCTAGTCGGAAGCTTTATACCGTGCGTGGTCTGGAATGATGCTTTCGCATTGAATGAAGCGAATCACCTCATTTTCGGCCACGCGACGTATAATCGTCCCGCCATCATTCGGAATCACTATCTCAAAACAAACAAGGAAGCGTCGCCAATGGTAGGGCGCTTGAAGGAGTCAATTCAATGGACATGAAAATTACTCAGCGATTATCCCGACTGCTGCTGACCGGTTGTCTTGCATTCATGCTTTTGAACATTTCAGTCGCTGGAGATTGCCAGTGCGGGATGTGCAAAGAGCATTGTGCCTGTTGCACCTTGAAATGTGAGCCGGTCGACGCGAAAGCCTACGACTGGGAAGTTGAATACAAGCAGGTTTGCATTCCCAAGGTCGTTTTCCCGTGGCAGAAGAATCGTTGCAATCCATGTGTTAACAATGGGGCTTGCGTTCGTTGCGTACGCGTGCTGAAAGAAGTCGAACGGAAAACGAAGGAACTCAAATATACGTGGACACCGCACATGATCGGTGGCTACGGAACATGTGGTTGTCGATGCCGCAACCATCGTTCCGGTTGTTGCCTGGGTCGAAGCTGTCACGACAAGTGCGATTGCGGCCAGTGCGACTGCCGCGATCAATGGGTTGGCGATTCCGGATGGCGGAGCGCGGATAACGTGGCGTTAAATCCGCCGCAGCCTTTCGACGGTGTGCTTCCCGTACCGCCAGCCGACGCTCCATCGGCGGACGTCGAAATGATTGACGACAGGCCAGCCGCCGTTCACGTTGCCACGCCGACGATTGGGAATGCGTTTCCATTGACCCGGTAACTTTTCCGGTTGTTTAGAATCATGGTTGAAATTCAGTTCCGCATCTGCCAAGCTTTTGGTCTTTATACCGTGCGTGGTCCGAAATGATGTCCTTGCGTTGAATGAAGCGAGTCACCTCATTTCTGACGGCGTAACGTATATACCGTGCGTGATCCGAAATGATGTCTTCGCGTTGAATGAAGCGAATCACCTGATTTTTGATGATGCAACGTATATACCGTGCGTGGTCCGAAATGATGCCTTCGCGTTGAATGAAGCGAGTCACCTCATTTCTGACGATGCAACGTAGTCGCTCTGTGATGAACCTGTTATAACGAGTCTGCAACCATGATTCCTCCGTTAATTGTAATGGCCATCGGCATTGCTTTGGTCATTGGCCTGATTATGGGTCTGCGCGTCAATGCGTTTATCGCGCTACTGATCGCTGCAATCACCGTCAGCGTGCTAACGCTCGAGCCCATCGTTCAAGCTCCTGGTGAACTTCCGTCGGCGGGCGAGTTGGAGGGTGATTCCCAGAAGCCGCAGGTTGTCGGTTATCGTTTGGCGGGCAACGCGATGACAAGAGTCACCGTGGCGTTTGGCGAAGCCTGCGGCAACATCGCGATTGTCATTGCCTTGGCCGCCGTCATCGGAACATGCATGATGGACAGTGGAGCGGCCGATCGGATTGTTCGCGCGTTCATGTCCCTGCTGGGGGAAAAACGCGCTCCATGGGCACTGATGGGAAGTGGTTATGTGCTTGCCATTCCGGTCTTTTTCGACACCGTCTTTTACTTGCTGGTTCCTCTGGCTCGATCGTTCTATCGTCGTACCGGGGGAGCTTATTTGAAATGCATTTTGGCGATCAGTGCGGGCGGGGCGATCACGCACACGCTGGTTCCACCCACTCCCGGACCGCTGACGATGGCGGCGACATTGAACATCGATCTGGGCAGGATGATTCTTATCGGCGCGCTGGTCGCGCTGCCAGCGGCGATCGCGGGCATCTTTTGCGCCGCCGTGCTGGACAAGATGTTCGCAATACCGATGCGAGAAGTCGCCGGTCGCGAGGAGCCTGACCCATTGGAGGATCATCAGTTGCCGGGGCTGTTTGTTTCGTTAATGCCGGTCGTCTTGCCGGTTCTGATGATCGCCTGCCACACCGCCGCGGATTCAGTCGCCAAGCACGCCACCGGCAATACAGCGGCGGTTGGGGCGGAAATCACCAATTACACAGCGGTCTTTGGAAATCCCAGCTTTGCACTATTGGTTTCAACAATCATAGCTCTGATGGTCTACGTAAAACAACGACGCCCCACCAGAGACGATGTTTCGCGACTGGTCGAAATGTCGCTGATGAGTGGCGGCGTGATCATTCTGATTACCGCCGCCGGATCGTCGTTCGGAGCCATGCTTAAACAGGCGGGGGTCGGAGATTCGATCCGAGAAATCGCGGAAGCATCGTTCGGCGACACCAGTACCGGCACGGTGATGTTGTTTCTTGGTTTCGGCTTGGCCTCACTGTTGAAGATTTCACAAGGTTCGAGTACCGCGGCGATGATCATCGTCTCCGGCATGATGGCCGGGATCATTGAAGGAACCGACTTGCCTTACAACACGGTTTACCTCGCCACGGCAATCGGCTCGGGTTCTCTGGTCGGATCTTGGATGAATGACAGCGGCTTTTGGATCTTCGCCAAGATGGGCGGTTTGACCGAAGCCGAAGCGTTGAAAACTTGGACGCCGCTGTTGATCATCCTGGGGTGCGTCGGCATGGGGATGACATTGCTGCTGGCGTCGGTCATGCCGTAAGGCACCAACAGCCGATCCGTAACCGGCGTACTTCAACCCTGTCCGAAAACCGATGTGTATACATTTGTGAGCCGACGGCACTAGCCGCAGGCTCCGCAACATGCGCGGTTGGCGATGCAGGTCCGACACTTGTATATATCAGTAATGAAGGCGTTTGATGTTATCTAACGCAAATTTTTTTTAGTTGATCTTGCGACATGGTCGCTCTAGGGAAAAACGTGGGTCCATTCTGATTTGTTGAATACGACTTCTGACGACGGGCTTAGACGGCACCGCGATTAGAACAATCGATCGAACAACGAATCCAGAAAATCGTCGCCATCGAATAGGTCCGTTAAGAACTGGTCCAGCCCGGACAAGCCACCGTTGATCAGTTCCGAAATCGAGTCGCCCGAACCAATCCGTTCAAAGATGTCATCGACAAGGTTGCCGATCTCGGGACGATCGTCGAGCAGGTCGTCCACGAATGTTTCAACCGCTTGTTCGATTCCGCTAACATCATCGGTAATCGAATCGATCAAATCGTCGATGTTGTCACCCAGCGGTCCAGCGTCGGCTCGCAAGCGTGCGACGGCGTCATTGGGCTGCGGCGAAGCCAACGCTCGCACGATCCAGTCGCGGACGGGGTTTTCTCCCGCGTCCAGCCTAGCGGCGAAGCGGTCGATCGCTTGTTCGATACGTTGAATATCGATGTTGTAGCGATCCAGGATCACGCGAACATCTTGGCTTGTCGCCATGAACTGATCGGATTGCAGGATCGCGACCAAACGGTCACGGAAGGGTTGTGCGTCGGATACGGACCCATCGATCAAATTCAACAACGCATCGCGAAGCGATGTGCCATCAGCATCAATGTCAGCGACAAAAACACGCAAGCGCTGGCTAAGCCCATCCAAATCGAAGTCCGCGTCGGAGAGAAACGATTCCACGCCGTCGATAATTTGCTGAACTTCGGGCGTGTCCAACAGGGACTGAATCTGTTGGCCGAGATTTGATCCTTCTTCGCCAAGATCGTTTAAGAACTGAAGAACTCGATCGCCCAATTGTGATGCTTCTTCGGGCAAGGCATCGATCACGCGCTCGACCGACTGCACCACTTCCGCTAGGTCAACACCGATCCCATCGATTACGGATGCGACATCGGATGGGCTGGCGGAGGTGACGTCGATTCCCAAGGTCTCGCGTACAATCTGCCGAATCGACGATGATTCACCGGTGATTCGATCGCGCAGATTTTGAAGTCGTTCGGGACGGATGATTTCCCCGAGTTCAGGTCGCCCCCCGTGCCGCAGCGTTTCCAAAATTTCGCTTGCTCGGTCGATTGAAAAGGCGGGGGGCAAGCGGTTCGTCTCAATCGCCTCCCGAATCCGGGCGATCCGCCGTTCCACCGGAATGATGCTTTCGCGAACCTCCAAATTGTTCAGATTCAATGAGTTGAGGACGATCAGCGGATCGACAGGAGTCAAACGTCCGTCGGCATTGACGTCCAGAAGACTGTCGTCGACGCTGGAGGCGAACCCCGACAGAACATTGATTCCCCGTAAAGCGTCCAAAGGAGCGACAACACCATTGTTGTCCACATCTTCGGGCATTTGAAAATTGTGAAACAAAGGAAAATCAGCGGCCAACAACTGCCGAGATTCAAGCGGTTCAACAAGCATTCGCCTACGTTGGAGACCAGTTTTCGATCGCATCGCACATCGCCTCGTGTGAGCTATACAAACCCGTAGCACCATCCATCGAGTGGATCATCTATTTCACGAATTATTGCAAAACCCTGGGATCGAGTCCAGCTATTGGGACTTCAGGCGATTGGCAAGCTGCTGAAGATCATTCCCCCGCAAAGCCCCTTCAACCAGTTCGGGCAAACGGTCGGGAGTGCATCCAAAGCAAGGAATTCCAAGTCCAGCCAGCTTTCTGGCCAACGCATCGTCGTAACACGGAATCCCGCTGTCGGACAATGCAAGCAAACACAAAACGCGAACTCCAGACTCGACCATCGATTGCAAGCGACGCACCAGCTGAGCCTGATTGCCCCCTTCAAACAAATCGGTAAGCAGGATGAAGAGCGTCTCGCTGGGCTCCTGAATAAACTGCTCGCAGTAGGCGACCGATTTGTTGATGTCCGTTCCTCCTCCCAATTGGATTCCGAAGAGCATGTCGACCGGATCGTTGCCGCATGCCTGCGTCAAGTCAACCACTTCGGTATCGAAGGCGACAACATGCGTGGAAATCGCGGGCAAGCTTGCAAAGATTGAACCAACAACCGCTCCGTAAACCACCGAATCGGCCATCGAACCGCTCTGATCCATGTCGACGATCACGGTCCATCGGTTCCGACGCTGCGATCGCGAATAGAAGTAAACGCGTTCGGGAACCAATCGCCCTAGTTGCGGGCTATAATTTTTCAGATTGCGTCCGATCGTCCATTTCCAGTCGATGCTGTTGACGTGAGGAATGGGAGAGTGCTCATGACGCTGCAACGCGCCGCGAACAGCTTGACGTAT
Organism: Pirellulaceae bacterium; assembly: GCA_041399105.1. Classification (GTDB taxonomy): domain Bacteria; phylum Planctomycetota; class Planctomycetia; order Pirellulales; family Pirellulaceae; genus Rosistilla. The sequence goes on from JAWKTL010000048.1 coordinate 51,686, forward strand.
TTTATGTTCAAGGGCCCGCTGAATCTTTTCAACAACCGCCCGAACGACCATTCGGGCGGTCTCTTTGGTGCGCTCGGGGATCTGACCACTTAAGCTCAGCAGCGTTCCAACCAGTTGCACATTGGGCTGCACGCTCTTGAGCATCTCTGGTTCGAACAGCAACTCGCGCATTCCCTTGCGTTCGATGGCATCCTGCTGGATAACGGCGACAACGTCCTCGGAGAAGTATGTGCGAATGTCGCCGAGCCATTTCGCCAGACGCGGGGCTGATCCTCCCGACCCGCTGGTCCGCGACGATCCCGCTGAGGATTCAGATTTTGTTTGGTCATAGATCGCCGCCAGCGCTTCATCCATCAACTGCTGATCGGCGTTCAATCGCAGCGATTGACCGCTGTTATGCTCGAGGGATTCTTGAGCTTCCGGTCCCAGAATCAGACGCCAGCGCCGCAGTTCGCCTTCATCGATCGGGTTGGCGTCGCTCATCGGGCTACCAACCGAGAATGTACGCGAAGACCAAGGGGGCGACGATCGACGCATCGCTCTGGATCATGAACTTCGGTGCCTCGCCGGACAACTTGCACCATGTGATTTTCTCATTGGGAACCGCGCCGCTGTACCCGCCGTAACTGGTGACGGCGTCGCTGATCTGACAGAAGTAACTCCATAATGGAATATCCAACTTCAGGTCTTGGATCATCGTGGGAACGACGCAAATCGCGAAGTCACCGGCAATGCCCCCGCCCACCTGAAAGAAGCCAACCTCCGCCGAAGCGGTTTGTTCTTTGTACCAGCCGATCAGCTTCGACATTTGCTCCGTCCCGCTCCGCATCGCGCGATGCGAACTGACGACCCCTTCGGTCACGCGCGCCGCGAAGATATTGCCCAGAGTGCTGTCTTCGATGCCGGGAACGAACACCGGCAAATTCTTTTCTTTGGCCGCCAACAGCCAACTGTTCTTTTTCGGAATTTGAAACAGTGGTTCGAGCGACGGATCATCGAAAAGCTCGTACATAAATTCGTACGGGAATCGCGGTCGGTCGTTGTCGGCGGCATCTTGCCACAATCGCAGCAAACGCGCCTCGATGTTTCGCATCACCGTTTCCGGAATGCATGTATCGGTGACGCGGTTGAAGCCATCGTCGAGCAGCTTCAGTTCGTCCTCGGTCGATAAGGCCCGCCAGTTTGGAACGATCCGATACTCGTTGTGAGCCATCAGATTGAAAACGTCTTCCTCCAAGTTGGCGGCGGTACAACTGATCGCATGCACCTTGTCTTGACGAATCATTTCCGCCAGCGAGCGACCGATTTCGCCGGTACTCATCGCGCCGGCAAGGGAAACGAGCATCTTGTTTCCCGATGCTAGCTGGTCGATGTAAGCTTGCGCTGCGGCGACGGTTTCGCGAGCATTGAAATGACGAAAATGTTCGTCCATGAATTGAGTGATCGTTGACATCGGGTCCCTGTGGATGGCCTATAAATACGTCGCGTGGTTGGAAACATTGCCTAATCAAAAGTTTTTGTTGGCAAAGCTTCATTAAACGGGTACAGCCAGCTTGGCTCAAGGGGCGGCAAACGTTCAAGTCCCATCGTACGACGGCCCAAACGTTGTATACTTCAAGCTGCCTGGGCCGACATCGATCGGCGTTGTTGGAATGTGTTGGAACCAAACGGACAAGTGTACCTATGAAACATGCTACAAACCTGACGGTGATTGGTCTGCTTCTGTTGACATGCATCGGCTGCGGCGGCGACTCGCAACCACAATCATCCGAGCCGACAACCGATACACCTCCCCCCGCAATCACGGCACCGCCGGGCGATAGCGCTCCGGCCGCCGATGGCGATGCAACGGTTCCTCCACCGGTGTCGGACGGACCGGGGAGTGGTTCTGGTTTCGATGTTCCGCCGAACCTTGGCGAAGCACCCACCGAATCCGCGTCCTCCCCCGAGGATGCCGAGCCCGAATTCAAATTGCCCCCCGCCGAAGGCAACTGATTCGCGATGCGATGTGTTCAAGGATCTCTGTGGGCAAAGTCGAAAGGGATGTTTTGAGCAAAGACGACATTTACGCCTTTACCGTTGAGGCATGTCGGTGATTTCGCGTTCGACCAGCGTGTCGTCGAGGTCTTTCCCGACATGATCTCCGTCCCGGGCTATGCGTCCATCCTGTCGATGATCGGTGAACTCGCCGAGGAATATGCGGTGCCCGAGTCGAATATCTATGATCTGGGGTGTTCGTTGGGGGCCGCGACGCGAATCGTTCGACATCGGGCTCCGCACTCCTGCACCATTCACGCGGTCGATTCTTCTCCGGCGATGATTCATCGGTTGCGAGAGCTGCTCGTTGCGGAGGCTTCCAGCGGATGCAATCCGCCTGCATGAATCCGACTTGGCCATTATCCCGATCGAACAAGCGGGCTTCGTTATTCTGAACTTCACACTGCAATTTGTTCCCGCGACACGGCGGGCATCGCTGCTGCATCGTATTTACGAAGGGATGCTTCCCGGTGCCGCGCTCGTGCTGAGCGAAAAGGTTTGCTTCGAGAATCCAGCACAACAAGCTCAAATGACGCAGCTCCATCATGCCTTCAAGCGAGCCAACGGTTACAGCGATTTGGAGATCGCTCAAAAACGGACGGCGCTTGAGAACATGATGATCCCGGAAACAACCGTTCAACATCACGAGCGACTTTCGAGCGTTGGCTTCTCCACCATCGTGCAATGGTTTCAGTGCTTCAACTTCGTTTCCATTCTTGCCGTCAAGTGACGCCTGATACCCGATGACCGATCTCGAACCGTTGCTGTCTGAATTGGCGAAATGAGGGTCGGCATGTTTGGGCCGCCACATTGCGTCAGCGAGCCGATGAACTGGTCACTTCGACGCTTATGGGCTTCAGCATCAATGGCGGGCCGTTCCTCGAATCACTTACCGACGCGTCAAATTCGCAAGACGATGGTGATTCGGACCACTCCTCACAACATTCGCTTTACGCGAGAAGTCTACTATTCGCGCAGCGAGGATCGATATTATCGTGGTCCACTCCCAGAAGGATGCGATCAAGGCGACTTTAGTGCCCAGTTGCGGCCCTTTGCAATCCGTACTATGCGGCGTATTTCACGCGTCCGCATAAGGATCGCTTGACTGTGTTGGAAGTGTTGCAGAACACAGTTGACTTACAGTTCCAGTTCGGCTCAGCGACGCTGAACCTGCTCGATCGCGAGTTCACGGTGCCCGAGAAATGGCGTGCGGAACTCGAGTCGCTTGGCTCACGGCAAATGGATCGTTCATCACTGGAGACGTTGCTCGATCAATGGTTTGGCAAGGGCAAGAACAAGCAGTTGCGCAAAGCGATTCAAGACGCATCAGCGATTGTTTACTACCATGGTCAGACCAATGTTCCAGTGGTGGAGTCCTTGGTTTGCGATGACGCTGGGCAGTTCAAACTACTGACAGAAAATCTAGGAGCGTGCTGGATTCACGCTGGGCGTCATTTCGAGAAACTTTCTCCGGTCGTCCCCGGGCACCAAGCGTTGCTCGATTCATTTGTGACCCGATACTGGCGATTCTACCGATCGTTGCAAGACTATCGGGCTGGTCCAAGATCAGATGCGGCAAGTCGTCTACGTGATGAGTACGACGAACTGTTTTCTACTCGCACTGGTTACGATCAATTAGACAAACGCATCGCGACCATCGCCGATAAAAGGTCGGAGATGTTGGCGGTGTTGGTCGACGCATCGATTCCGTTGCACAATAACGCATCGGAACTCCAGGCACGCGTATCGGCCCGCCGGCGCGACGTGAGTTTGCACAGCCGCAGTGCGCGCGGAGCGCGTGCGATGGACATCTTCACGACAATCGTTCAGACGAGCAGATTGCTTGGCGTAAGTAGCTACCAGTACATCCGCGACCGCCTGGTCGGTGCCGAAGCCGTCACCTCGCTGGCTTCACAAATCCAAGCCGCCGCCACCCCCGCCGGTTGCTAACCCGCGAATAAACAAATTGCTTGCGGTGAGAGGATACCACGAACGGTATAACGTCGCTACTCGGGCTTTGCGGGCTTAGGTGCCTGATCCAGCGGATACAATTCCCAACGCCTGACGAAAATCTCGGCCAGTTCCGTCTGCAATTGAAGTCGGCCAGAGGACGGATGAACATCGAAACCTTCGTTCACTTTCACTCCGTTAACAAAAACCTCCACCCGGTCACCATTGCAAACCGTATCGATGCGCGTCCATTCCTGTCCCGGACTTTCGATGTCCTGCTTTCCGCGAAAACCAAGCTCATCTTTCCAGTCAGGGTCCCTTCCGTACCAATTAATTCGTCGGCGATTTGTCAAATCGAACGTCTCTCGCCTTCCGCCCGCCTTCCAGATCACTTCATCATCTCGATCGCGATCAACTTCACATGTGATCGACATCGGCATCGGCTTGCCGTCTTCATCGTTCCCTGCAACCAGAATGAAATCGCCGACGCCCCCTTCAATAATTTGGACTTCCAGTGAAGGCATCCAAATGCCTCCATACCCGCCATCGGGTCCGTTGCTGTGAATCAGCAACCCCGAATCCTTTGTCCGATCGGTACGCGTGGGCCACGTCTTGTCACCCCACTTGTATTCAAGCACGCAATGATAATCTCGATAGGCCTGCTTGCTGACCAATCCGCCTAAACCTTCACCCGTGATGTGCAATAACCCATCGGTAACACGAAAGACGTTTCGCGGGTCTTCATATTTCGTATCTTTAAGAAAGGTGTAAAACGCATCAAATGATTTACCGTCAAACAGCTCAATCTTCTGAGTCGGCTTTATGGCGGCGTCGCGCTGAGGCTGCTCGGCGATTGCTACTGGAGCGATACAGAACATCGCCAAAAACAAGATAAGCTTGCGGCAAGAATGCATGATGCGGTTCCTTCAAGGTGGGCTTCGAATGGAAAGGAGGGAACGACCGGAAACCGCGTGGATTCCGTCTCGATAAGCCCAAGTTTAATCGCTGCCCGCAGTGCGTGAAAGTGAACGACATTCGATTGGCCGCCGGTTCACGAACATCTTCAGTGCAATGCACAACATACCTTGCAACGAAAAACGGCGATCTGAATCATCAGATCGCCGTCTGCTTGTCGCCGTTCAATCATCGAATCGGCTCGCTGTGGGAGCACGCTTCGCCGATCACCAGCCCCAGCCGTACCAGCCGTAGTTGTACGGATTGCCATACGCGCCGTACCCCCAATTGCCATAGCCACCATAGCCATAACCGTAATTCGGATACCCGCCGTATCCGCGTCGGAGAGCCGACCCGTAGAATCCATAATCATAAGGGTCGCCGTAGCCGTATGGGCTGTAATAGTCGTCGGCGAGATCGTCGTAGTAAGCATCATAATCGTAGTAGCGGTACTGCGCGACCGCAGGAACCGCGAGCATGCCGCTTACCGCGATGAACATCACGAGCAACATCAAATGTTTCCAATATTTCATGGTTTACCTCAAAGTGTTTGTTTTCAAATTGTTCTTATACGTCGCT
>JAWKTL010000049.1:0-56833 GCA_041399105.1 Pirellulaceae bacterium
CCTTAATTCCGCCGGCGCGACGTATATACTGATTCAGAAGGGAAGGGGCTTTTTGACGGACTTCAACGCTGGACTGACGACATTGATTTCGCGGGGATTTCATTCTTGAACGACAAGCCATCCATGGTTCCACCTGAATTGTTGGCTCCCGCCGGAGACTGGGACTGCGTGCGCGCGGCGATCGAAAACGGGGCCGATGCGGTTTACTTCGGTCTCGATTGCGGGTTCAATGCGCGAGCGCGGGCCAAGAATTTCCAGTCGGCTGATCTGCCGGAACTGATGCGTCTGTTGCATCATCGAGGACTCCGAGGTTATGTCACGCTGAACACCTTGGTTTTCCCGGACGAGCTTGATGCGATCCATCTTCTGTTGAGAGAGATATCCGACGCCGGTGTCGATGCGGTGCTGGTTCAGGATCTGGGATTGGCTCGCTTGATTCGTGCGGCCGTTCCCGATCTGCCGATTCATGCGTCAACGCAAATGACGATGACAAGCGCGCCCTGCATCGCCGAGATCGAATCGCTGGGTATCCAGCGCGTGGTCGTTGGGCGAGAACTTTCGGTACGAGAGATTAAGAAGATCGCTCAGGAAACCACCGTGCCATTGGAGTGCTTCGTTCATGGCGCGCTGTGTGTCGCCTATTCCGGGCAGTGTCTGACAAGCGAATCGTTGGGGGGACGCAGCGCCAATCGCGGCCAGTGCGCGCAAGCGTGTCGCTTGCCTTATGAATTGATCGTCGATGGGCGGGATTACGATTTGGGAGATCAGAGGTATTTGCTCAGTCCGCAAGACCTTGCCGGATACGCGTTGATTCCCGACCTGATCGATGCGGGTGTTTGCTCTCTGAAGATCGAAGGTCGCTTGAAAACACCGGAGTATGTGGCGAACATCGTCAGGCATTATCGAAAGGCAATCGACGATGCGATCGCTTGCGGCGAAGTCCGCATGACGCGGCAGCAGGTTCGCGAAATGGAACTTTCGTTCTCGCGAGGCTTTTCCCCCGGCTGGCTGGAGGGATGCGAGCACAAGCGTTTGGTGCCGGGGCTCAGTTCGGCCAAACGGGGTGTGCGTGGGGGCGTTGTCCGCGCCGTGGGTAAAAGAAGCGTGACCGTTGTGTCGGAAATTCCTTTGCAACGCGGCGATGGCATTGTCTTCGAGGGAGATCGCGATCAACAAGCCGAACAGGGGGGAAGGCTATTCGACATCCGCCCGATCGGTCGCGACGACTCAGATATCGTCGAGCTTCATTTTGCTTCGGGGGCAATCGACTTCGACTCGCTTTTTCCCGGGCAAATCTTCTGGAAGACGGACGATCCAAAGCTGAACCAGTTGTTAAGACGTAGCTTTGCCCAGGCCGATCCGGTGCGACGTCGCAAGCTGCACCTTTCGGGGCGGGCCGAGGTCGGCAAGCCACTGGAACTGACGGCAACCCTTGTCGGGCTGCCGCCTGTGAACGTGAAGTCCGACCAGCCGATGGAGGAAGCACGAAAGCACCCGATCGACGAGGCGACGTTGCGTGAACAGTTCGGTCGGCTGGGTGGGACACCTTATGAATTGGATGCGCTGGATGTCGCGATCGATGGTCGTCCGATGCTTCCGCTGAGTGTTTTAGGACGGATGCGCCGTCAATTGGTCGAGGCACTGGATCAGCGAGCGACGCAACATTCGTCGCGTCGCTGGCATCCCGAAGCATTGGATCAATTGAGAGGGGAGGCTCAGGCAAATGGAAAGACGTTGAATCCGTCGACTTCCGGCGAGTCGACTTCGTTGCATGTGTTGTGTCGCGATATGCGTCAGTTGGCGGTTGCCATCGATTGCGAAGTTGATTTCGTGTATGTCGACTTTCATGACATCCGTGAATATCGGCAGGCGACGCAAACCGCGCGAGAAGCGGGTGTGCGGATCGCGCTGGCGACACCACGCATCCAGAAGCCCGATGAGTATGGTTTGTTTCGTGCGATGCGACGCCACCAGCCCGATGCTTTTTTAGTTCGCAATCTGGCGGGAATGCGGTACTTTCTGGACGAAGGCTTTTCGGTGATCTCCGATTTCTCGCTCAATGCAACGAATGAATTGTCGGTCGATTGGTTGATGAGGCGGGGTGTCTGTCGCGTGACGCCTTCGTATGATTTGAATCGACAACAATTGATCGAACTGATCGGCGCGGTACCGTCACGGTGGCTCGAGATTGTGGTGCATCAGCATATGCCGATGTTTCACATGGAGCATTGCGTCTTTTGCAGCGTGCTATCTCCGGGAACGAACAAGACGAATTGTGGACGTCCCTGCGATCGACATGTCGTTCAGTTGCGTGATCGGGCGGGAATGGAGCATCCTTTGCAAGCGGACGTCGCGTGTCGCAACACGTTGTACAACGCGCAAGCACAAAGCGGTGCGGAGGTGATTCCGTCGCTGATCGCCGCCGGCATTGGAGTCCTGCGTATTGAATTGCTGGACGAATCGGCGGATGAAATGCGATTGACCTTTGAACTTTATCGACAATTGATTCGCGGTGAGGTCACGGGGAAGGAGGTTTGGACGAAGCTGCGTGCCGGAAATCGCGTGGGCGTCACTCGCGGAACATTGGAAGAACCACGCAACCCGCTCAAGATCTTGTAACTTCGTTTTATTATCTCAAGGAGACAACGGATGCTGATGCTCAGACGATGCATGTTTGTGTCGATAACCCTCTTGTTATTCATGAACGCCGCGACAGCCGACAAGCCGAACATCATCCTTGTGATGGCGGACGATCAGGGTTGGGGCGATATGGCGTACAACGGACACGAGGTGTTGCAAACACCCAACTTTGACAAGGCGGCCGCCGATGGATTGCGTTTCGATCGCTTCTATGCCGCCGCGCCGGTCTGCTCTCCGACGCGAGCAAGCGTGATGACGGGGCGGCATCCCAATCGGATGGGCGTCTTCAAATGGGGCTATCCGATGCGTCCCCAAGAGATCACGATCGCCGAAGCATTAAAGACCGCCGGATACGCGACCGGTCATTTCGGAAAGTGGCATTTGGGATCGGTTCGAAGGACGAGCCCAGCGAATCCCGGCGCGAATGGCTTTGACGAATGGCTTAGCGCTCCGAACTTCTACGACAATGACGCCATCATGTCGCATCGTGGGAAGGCGGTTCCCAAGCAGGGTGAAAGCTCGATGATCGCCGTCGACGCGGCGATGCAATGGATCGATGAAGTGATCGCGGAACAAGACGTCCCGTTCTTTGCTGTTGTTTGGTTCGGATCACCGCATAGCCCGCATCGAGCCATCGATTCCGACCGCGAACTGTATGCTGATCAACCCGCGTCGCAGCGCGATTTTCTGGGTGAGGTCACCGGCATGGATCGCGCATTCGGCAAGCTGCGCGATGGCTTGGCGGATCGCTCGATCAAGGAAAACACCATCCTTTGGTATTGTTCAGACAACGGGGCGTTGCCAAAGGTTGGATCGACCGGTGGACATCGCGGCAACAAGGGGACGGTCTACGAAGGGGGGCTGCTCGTTCCCGCGATCTTGGAGTGGCCGGCGATGATCGAGCATGGTCGAAGCACCGACATGCGATGCAACACGACCGACATCTATCCCACTTTGCTGGACATCGTGGAGGTGAAGATGCCGAATCAGCCGAAGTTGGATGGCATCAGTTTGATGCCTCTGATTCGCGGATTAACGAATGCTCGCGATAAACCGATGGGATTTTGGGATTACAATATCAAGGGTATTGGAACGCCATCGGCTCAATGGATGGATGAGCTTTTTAAAGCTCAGCAAGCCGGCAATGACTTGCCCCCGCATGAATCCAGCGCCAATGCGGCCGAGATTCCGAAAATGGGATTGACGCTCGGTGCCGGACACTCCGCCTGGATCAACGGCAATTGGAAATTGCATCGAATCGCCAAGTTCGCGACGCCTCAGTTTGAACTTTACGATTTAGGGAGCGATCCGAACGAGCAAATGGACTTGTACCCCAAGCATGCCGGAAATCGAAGGCTTCAGAAAATGCAGAGCGATCTTGAAGCGTGGCTCAGCAGTGTGAACGACAGTTATCTTGGTAAGGACTATTAGAAAAGATGCGACGATTCAGTTATCGACGACGAACGATCCTTTGCATTTGGCTTGCGGCATTCTTGCTTGGGGCCAGTGGCGTCAATGGTCAGGATGCAGGCAAACCGATCGACTTTGTGCATCAAGTCGTTCCGATTTTGAAGGCGCACTGTGTCACTTGTCACGGTGGCCGCGAGAAGGAAGGCGACTTCAGTATCAACACGCGAGCCGATTTGCTGAAATCGGAAATGGTTGATTTGGAGGAACCGGAGGAATCGTATTTGTTGCATCTGATCACATCAGACGATCCCAACGCGCAGATGCCCCCGTCGGATCGAGCCCGCGTGTCGGCTTCGGAAATCGAGATCGTTCGACGATGGATCGAGCAACAAATTCCTGGGATGAAGATTTCAGCTTTGAGATAAAGACGTTCGAGCCTCCGCTGCTGCCTCGTCAACCGGAGCTTCCCCGATCGTTGACCAACGGGATCATCCCATCGATCGAATCCTGGATCACGACATGTCCGAGCATCAAGTTGCTCGGCCCGCACCGATTGACGATGCAACCTTCCTCCGCCGCGTCTCGTTGGACTTGGTCGGATTGCTTCCGACGGTCGAGCAACTCGATCAGTTCTTGGCCGATCCAGCAGCGGACAAACGAGACCGCAAGATCGATGAATTGTTAAATGATCGCATCGCCTACGCCGATCATTGGCTCTCGTTTTTCAACGATTTGCTGCGAAATGATTACAGTGGCACGGGGTTCATCACCGGTGGCCGCAAACAGGTCAGCCAATGGCTCTATCGTTCGCTGCTGAACAATATGCCGTTTGATCAGATGACACGAGAACTGATCGCTCCGCCGACGGTCGAGAGTCGTGGGTATATCGACGGGATTAAATGGCGCGGCGAGGTGAGTGCGGGGCAGACTTTGGAGATTCAGTTCGCACAAAGCATCTCGCAGTCGTTCCTGGGGATCAACATGAAGTGCGCTTCGTGTCATGACAGTTTCATCGATCGCTGGACATTGGAGGATGCCTACGGTTTGGCGGCCATCTATTCACAGCGTCCATTGGAACTGCATCGCTGCGACAAACCGAACGGACAAATGGCGACACCGACTTGGTTGTTTCCGCAGTTGGGTCAAGTGGATGCCGACGCTCCGCCGGAAACCCGACTGAAACAGCTCGCTGATTTAATGACGCATAAGGACAACGGACGGTTTGCGAGAACGATTGTCAATCGTCTTTGGCATCGCATGATGGGGTATGGCGTTGTCCATCCGCTCGATGCGATGCAACATGAACCGTGGAACGCGGATCTGCTTGATCACCTGGCCTTTGATTTCGTTGAGAACGGATTCGATTTGAAGCATACCCTGCGATATATCGCAACCAGCCAGGCGTACCAATCGACGACTGAGGTTGTTGATCCGAAGTTGCAAACCGAAAGCTACGTTTATCGCGGACCGCGAGCCCGCCGCATGACCGCGGAACAGTTCCTGGATGCTTTGTGGCAACTGACCGGCAATTCGCCGATGAAGTTTGACGCCCCCGTCGTTCGTGTTTTGTTGAGCGATGAGGAATTGGAGCAGATCGAATTGCAGGGCTCATGGATTTGGGGTCCCTTGACCGATGGCAGTGTCCCGGCGGGCGAAGAGATTGTGTTGCGAAAGACGTTTGAACTCACCGATCCCGCACAATCGGGAAGCGCGATGATTACATGCGACAACGAATACCGCATGTACCTGAACAATCGATTGATCTCCGAAGGGACCGATTGGACGCGTCCTCAAACCGTTCTGATGACACAACAACTGAAGAAAGGAAGCAATACGATTGCGGTGATCGCCAAGAATGCCGGTGGTTCGCCAAACCCGGCTGGGTTGTACTTTCAGGCGAGCTTGCAGTTCGAAGATGGTTCGCGGCAAACGCTGGTCACGGATGAATCGTGGCAAGTCAATAAGGCGGTGCCTCCCCAGCGCGAAGGGCGGTTGGGAGGTATGACGAAAGATGATTGGCAACCGGTAACAATCGTCACACCGGTGGATGCTTGGACGCAGGTGGTCAATACGGAAGGGAAACTGGCGTTGGCGCGGGCATCCGCCGGAATGGATCAAGCTCCCATGATTCGGGCTTCGCTGATGAAGAACACAGCGTTGATGAAGTCACTGGGGCGACCGATGCGCGAACAGATTGTGTCGATGCGACCGACCAGTGTGACAACATTGGAGGCGATCGATCTGGCTAACGAACCGAGTTTGGCGGAGAACTTTTTTCAAGGCGCCGAGCGAATCCTCGGTCAGCCGCATGAATCGACATCGGAACTGGTAACGTTTATGTTCCGATCGGCACTGAGCCGCGAGCCGACTGAGTCGGAGAAATCGCTGTTTTTGGAGGTCCTTGGTGAGGAGCCGACTCAAGCCGCCATCGCCGATGCACTGTGGGCGATTTGCATGTTGCCCGAGTTCTTGCTGGTTCGATAGGCAATGTCGGAATCGGACGTCTGCGACACCGCTTGCGATGATGAATCGCGACAGATAACCTCGACGCCAGCGGTGCTGTTGATTGCGGCCGTTTCGCTGTTGGCGTTGATGGCCGTGACTTGGCGATTGTGGGTTCCATTGAATGGGTATCCGCGAGTTCCGTTGCTGTCCATCGGACTGATGTTGCCTTCCGTTATTGATGGAATCGCGGCGACGCTATTGATCGGTTCGGTATTGGCGAGCCTTCTTCCGCAACTGGGAAAGCTGCGTGGGCGATGCCTGTTGGCTGCGGCGGTTGCATTGGCGATACTGTTTGTTACCGATCAACATCGACTGCAACCTTGGGCTTTTGAAAGCTTATGGATCTTCGTCGCGTTAGCCCTTTGTCGCGAACGGGTCGCGTTGCGATGGATTCGCTTTCTTGTGATCAGCATCTATTTTTGGTCGGGCGTCAGCAAACTCGATTCACAGTTTGCGCACACGACGGGACGAGAGTTCCTGGTTGGATTATCGGACCTTTTGGGTCAGACGGTCGATGCGTGGCCCGAATCCGTTCGGATTGCGACAACGCTGGCCTTGCCGTTGGTGGAGTTGTGCATTGCCGTATTGTTGATCTTCCCCAAGACGCGACGTATCGCGGTGGCTGGGGGCGTTGCGATGCATGCTGTTTTGATCGTGTTGCTGAGCCCCCTGGGGCTGAACCATCAGCCCGCCGTTCTGCTTTGGAATGCGACTTCGGCGTTGCTGACGGTTGCGCTTTTCCGGCGACCGACCGTTCAACATGAGGAAGTGCTCAGCGGTCAGCCCCGTTTTCAAGGATTCGCGATCGCGATGATTTGTCTGGTGATCGTTCTTCCACTCGCCGAGCCATGGGGTCGGTACGACCACTGGCTAGCGTGGGGGTTGTATGCGCCGCACAACAGCAGAGTGGTCCTGCTGGTCAACGAAGAGGTTGTTGGACGCTTGCCAAAGGAGGTTCGAAAGCATGTCGTGCGAGTCGATGATGTCGGTGGAACGACTCAATTGTTTCACGTGCGATTGGATCGATGGTCGATCGCTTCGCAGAGCGTCCCGATTTATCCCCAGCAGCGTTTTCAAGCGGGTGTGGCGTATTGGATCATTCGGCGGAGCGATCTTCGCAGCGGCTTTCAGGTCCACTTGCAATCGGCATCGGATCGCCGGACCGGGGAAAGGTCGACGGTTGTTGTGTCCGATGTTGATCACTTGCGGATGCAATTGTCGCGGTATGGGTTGAACGCGTTTCCTCGTGATGTGGCGATTTAAGCGGTGGCGAAACTGATGGCGGACTTGTCGTTGGACCTGGATAATCAGTGGGCTTACATGCACGCATGGCGACGAAGGCTGGGAGTCGTTTCCGAGCTATCTGCCGTATGTTGTCCCTCGGATTTTGCAAATTTTCGAGCGTCTGCACTTGAAGGCAACGGTGTTTGTCGTCGGTCGTGACGCCTTGCAGATCGAGAATCGCGAATCGCTGCAAAGCATCGTTGCCGCTGGACATGAATTGGGTAATCATTCGTTCGAGCACCAGCCTTGGTTGCAACGATATGGCGTCGATGCGTTAGAAGCCGAATTCGATCGTGCCGAAGCCGCGTTGGGGCGGATCACCGACGCGAAGATCGCCGGTTTTCGAGGGCCCGGTTTCAGCTTAAGTTCGGATGTCCTGGAGTTGCTGGCAAAGCGAGGATACCGATATGACGGGTCGACGTTTCCGACGTTCCTGGGTCCGGCCGCGCGTGCGTATTACATGATGCGATCCTCTTTTTCAAAGCAGGAAAAATCGGATCGCGCGCCGAACTATTTGGCGGCTTTTCAGCCGGCTTTCGTTCGTTGAAGCCGTACTGGTGGCGAACGTCGTCGGGGCGCGTGATGGAACTGCCGGTGTCGACGATACCGTTCGTTCGGACGCCATTTCATTTCAGTTACTTGTGCTACTTGGCTCAGGCTTCACCGCGACTGGCGTCCACGTACTTTCAATTCGCGTTGGCGATCTGTCGCTGGACGGGCACATCCCCATCGTTACTGTTACATCCGCTTGACTTCTTAGGTGGAGATGAAGTTCCGGAATTGAAGTTTTTCCCGGCATGCGTTTGGAGGGAGAGGTGAAACGCCGCTTCAGTGAACGCATGTTGGCGATGTTCGCGGAACGATTCGAGGTGTTGACGATGGGAGAACGTTGTTGTCGGCTGGAAGATCAAGAGTTGACGACTCGCACCTGGAAGGCGAGCGGCGGATGATAGCCTACCGTAGGATGGACTTCCAGTCCGTCATGCCATGAAAACTGCAACGTACCCAGCTCCTGTTGGGCTGGGCGAGGCAAACCAATGGAGCTTTGCCCCGAAAACGACTTGGCGTATCTTCAAAAAGCGTTAGCGAGCCGGTCAACGCAGCAAGTCCTCGCCAACGCGTCGGCTCACCCTTAACGCCAATTTCCGGATAGCCTCTAAGTGAAGCGATGGTTCGAACTGTCACACAGTTTGCCGGAGCGACCCGCTGGTCCGCTTTCGGTCGCGGACATTCGCGGCGGCGACGATCGTCGTCAAGCTGCCTTGTTGAACGACGCATCCGTTTTGATTGATCAACTGCCTGAACCAGGTTACTTTGCCAGCGCGTCGTCCGTGCGGTTCAATCGCGACGATTTCGGTTTCAACGTGGACGGTATCGCCGAAGTAAATCGGTTGCTTGAATTCCCAGTCCCCAATATCGGTGAAAGCGAGCGTTTGAACGAACGGATGTTTTGAAGAGAGGCCGGCCATGAGGGACAGTCCCAACAAACCATGGGCAACCGGCTGATGAAAGACGGACGCGCGTGCGAAGTCTTCGTCGACATGCAGCCGATCGTGATCGCCGGTCAATTCCGCGAAAGCGATCACTTGTTCACGGACGATCTTCTGACTCGGGCTGATCCAGCGATCACCCTTGTGCAATTGTTCCAAGTAAAGTGGTTCATCCACAGCGTTCTCGATACAGCAATTTGCTGCGTTGGGGAGGGAGTGATGACGCAGTATGTCGGCTGATGGGATTCCCTTCATCGTCAATTCTTTAATTCGCCGGCTTTCTAAACATTGGAAAAAACAACGACTGATCCATTGTGTGCCGCGTTGTGCGGCATGTATCGGATGGAGTACCTGATATCTTCAAGAGCGGCATCCAGCTACAATGAAAATGGTGTTTGACGCTCATTTAACCTCTGCGTCCGCTGCTTGACAACCGTTCCCGACCGTTCTGGAGCCGCTAAACGACATATTGTTAAAGAAACAAAGCTCGTATTCGCTTCATCGGCTGGGCGCTGGCGACCTTCCCCCACTTCAATACTCTGAGTCATTCAACATGAAAGATAATGCTTTGACAAAGACTTCCGCGTTTTGGTTCCTGCTGTTTCCACTCGTCTTGACGACGCTCGCCCACGCTGAATCTCCCGCAACGTTCGATGTGAAGCGGTTGGCCGTCGATGCGAACGAAGGGATTGCCGCGACGGATGTCGATGGCGACGGCAAGCAAGACTTGGTGGCTGGACGATTTTGGTATCGGAATCCCGATTGGATTCCGCGTCCATTACGGATCATCGAAGACTGGAATGGCTATATCCAAAGCAATGGCGATTATGTGATGGATGTCAATCAAGATGGTCGGCTGGATGTTGTTTCCGGATCGTTTCTGCCGAGCGAAGTTTATTGGTTTGAAAACCCGGGCGAAAAGGGGCTGCGGCTAGGCCAGATGTGGCCAAAGCACTTGTTCGTTGACACGGGACAGTCGCGTAACGAAGGGGTCTTGTTTGAAGACCTCGATGGTGATGGGACGCCTGAGTGGATCGCCAACAGTTGGGCGAAGGATGTGCCAATGTATGTTTGTCGATTGATTCCCAAAGAGGCCTCGACTGAAAAGGAGGCATCGGCAGCCAGTGGTGCGGAAGCGTCGAAGCAGACGGGGGCTGCGGCATTTACGCTGCAACCGGTTCAAATTGGTGCGTCGGGCAACGGGCACGGTCTGGGTGTCGGCGATATAAGTGGTGATGGGAAGCCCGATATCCTTGTTGGACAAGGTTGGTACGAACAACCCGCGAGCGATCCGTGGTCCAAGCCATGGACCTTTCACAAGGATTGGGATCTGCATGCGAGCTTGCCGATGTTGGTGGTCGATGTCAACGGCGATGGTCGCAATGACATCATTTATGGAAACGGGCATAACTACGGCTTGTTTTGGTGGAAGAATCAGGGGGCCGACGAGGACGGTAAACTGCAATTTTCCGAGCAACTTATCGATCGTGGTTTCAGTCAACCGCATTCGCTCGCCTGGGCGGATCTGACGGGGGATGGTCAGCCTGAGTTAATCACCGGCAAGCGTTATTATGCTCACAACGGGAACGATCCCGGTGGCGAGGAAATGCCATGTATGTATTACTACACCTTGGATCGAAAATCCGCGGAGTTCACACGTCATGTCATTGAGGAAGGGCATGTTGGAACCGGGCTGCAAATTGTCGTCGCCGATTTTAACGATGATGGTCGCAACGACATCGCCGTCGCTGGGAAGAGCGGCACGCATGTGCTGATGAATCGCGCGAACTAATGCAAGCTTCGGCTTCGATTTTCGGGCAAACGCAATGACCGAGGTGCAAAGGCGAGCGGCAGTCGACCCAGGCGTTCCGTCTGGGCTAGTGGTTTGTCACGATTAAAAAGTAGGGTGAGTTGTGCCTCCTTGACCCACCCTGGCCTAAAACTTGTCTGTGACCAAGCACTAGAACGGTTGCAATGTGTCGAACCAGCGGGTGAACCATCCCCGCTTGTATCCATCGCGCATCCGACCGCGATCATTCTTGCGAATTTGAAGATCGAGCATATCACGGCTCATGACGACGTTGTCTGGGCCGACATCTTCGCTGCGGCAGATGCCCGATAGATAGGTTTCCCAAACGTTTTCGTTCTTGAAGATCGTTTTATGCGCTTCCAAAACCAAGTTCCCGTTGGGGCGGATGTCGACAATCCGCGCGGCGATGTTGAACGACAGCGATTCGCGACTCTCGATTTCGGAATCGGCGCGATACAAGCTATTCATCGAGCCTTGCGCGCGGGGATCGCCCCGCTGTTGCAGATCGGGTTGCAGCTTTCCGTCGCGCAGCTTGATCCAGTCGCGAAGCAACGCGTTGTACAACGAGTTCTTTCGTGAAGAGGCGGAGCCTTCCGCCTGCAAACGAGCTAATTCATCAACCCGAATGGTCACGATGTCTTGAAGCTTCAGCGTACGAACCGGAGGTGGGGGAATGTATGTCCAGCTCGCCTGTTGCAATCCCAAAGGTGCTTCATATCGCTGACTGTACGGTGCGTTTGACATCGGTGCCTGAAACGAACTTGGATCGCCAGGGTATTGCCTGTTTCCCGTGTCGGCGTTGGCGTAGGCCGAACCGCCCGGTCGGTTGCCAGGCAACAACGGGGCGGAGGCTGAAGGCGTTCCGTTGCTGGCGGGGGATTGATTCTCCAGCGACGAGCGAACTTGCGGAAACGGATTCTCTTGACCAACCAATGGAGCGACAATCAGAATCGCCGCCGCGCATTGAAGACCGATCAACGTCGATGAGACAATTCTTGGAGTAGTGTAAGGTTTCATCTTTCATCTCCTTTTCGGTAAACACGTCGCGTGGCCGAAAATGAGGTGATTCGCTTCATTAAATGCAAAAGCATCATTCCAGACCATGCACGGTATAATGACTTATCCAGAGGTGCCTCTAAGTGCCTTTCAACGAACTTGCGGCGCACGCGTGACGATCTCGACCAATCCGCTGCCGACGACCCGAGCGAGCAAACGCTTGCGATCCTCCACGGTTTCGATTTGAATCAGATCACCCTCGGCACCGTCATCGAGAGCCTTGCCACCGGTGCGAACGATGACCGATCCGCCAACAACCATCACTTCGATCACATCGTTTCGACGCACCAAGATCGGCGGTCCGACATCGCTTGTTGATATCCAGCGTCCCGCTTGAATGTTCCGTTTGACTTCCTGGCCGATCAGGGAGTTTAAGTCGCTGATCGCTTGCTCCGCTCGATCCCGTTCTCCGATTGATTTCCAGTCCAAGTCGTCGGCGGAAAGGATTTGGCCACGCGATAGATTCCTAGCGGCGACGATCGCGCGCGGCAGCGCGGATATCTCAAGGTAAATGGGAATGTCTCGTGGAGAGCCTGATACGTACGCGGTCAGAATAAATCGAGCGGTCCCTTCCGTGATCGTTTCAGGGACGGCAATCTTTTGAAACGTGGTGACATCCCGCAGCGCGTCGACGCTCACGCGCGACCAGTCGATCTCGAATGTATACAGGTCTTTCGCTTCGCGCATCGCTTGCTTGACGGCCGATTCGATCAAGCGTTTCGATTGTGGCTGCAAATCCTCCTTCAGCAACCGCACTTGAGCAATCGGCTGGGTGGCGGAGGCTTGAACAACGGGCGACGATTTGACCGTCGTCGATTCGGGACCGACCCAAAGGATTGGCGCGGAGACCAGCTTCGATTGGCTTAAGGCTTCGGCGAGTCGATATCGCATCAGTCGCAGCGGGCGTCCATCGGTGGGGACAAGTCCGATCGTCGCCTTGCCAAGTTGCGACCATTGTTCGTCGGGAATCGAGATCGGCAGGACAACATCGCTGACGCGCACGATGGATGCCGACACGGTCACGTTGCTTTTCAATTGCAGTGTCCACGATTGGGTTTGCGCCGGGGCGAGATGCGAGATCGGTGCGATCCGGCTTTTCGCCGATCCAAGGCGAATCTCATTGCCGGCCGAATCGAAGACGACCGCTTCGCGAGTTTGAGCGATTCCGGAGGAGTAAAGACCAAGCAGCGTGAAGACAACGCAGCACCATCCGACCATCGACAGGATGGGTCGGTGGCGGTCGATGCGACGCGGAACGCGATGCTTGAACGTCATTTGGAAGTCGGTGGAATGAATTAGAATCGTCTCAAGTTGGCGATGGTTTGCATCATTTGATCTCCGGCTTGGACCGCTTGGGAGTTCAATTCAAAGGCGCGTTGTGTTGTAATGAGGTCGATCAACTCGCGAACCGGTTCGACGTTGGAAACTTCCAAGTTCCCTTGTCGAAGAACGCCAGCCCCATCCGAACCGGGATTCGCCAGTTGAGCGGTCCCCGATGCTTCGGTCTCTTGGTAGAGATTCTCGCCGACCTTCAGCAGGCCGTCTGGATTGATGAATTGTGCGAGCTGTATTTGTCCTTGTTGCTGCAATTCGATTGTGCCGGGAATGCGAACCGAAACGATGCCCGTATCGCTGATCTGAATCTGCGTGGCGTCTTGTGGAATCGTAATCGGAGGCTCAAGCAATCGCCCGGTTTGCGCCGAGCCGAGCACAAGCTGGCCGTTTGCGTTGACGTCCAGGTTGGCCGCTCGCGTGTAAACGGTTTGCTGGCTGCGTGGGTCCAGAACGGGCAGAAAGCCGCGTCCTTCGATCCCCAGGTCGAGTTCGCGTCCCGTCTGTTCCAGGGTGCCCTGCCGGTGGTCGGTCTGCGTGCTCATCACGCGAACTCCCAGACCGACTTGCGTTCCGGTGGGGGTTGGCTGCTGATTGCTGTCCTGGACGCCCGGATAGATCTCATTCCGATACAGCAGGTCCTCGAAGTTCGCGCGATCGCGTTTGAAGCCGGTCGTGTTCACATTCGCCAAGTTGTTGGCGATCACGTCCAGCTTCGTTTCCATCGCATCCATGCCGGTGGCTGCGGTGTAAAGCGTTTGAACACTCATGTATTACGTCTCCTTCACGAGGAACTTCGATTCGACATCGTCTAGGCTTGCAGGATGCGTGAGATCAGCGATCCCATCACATGATCCTGATTCTGAATCATCTTTGTGTTGGCTTCGTAGCCGCGCGAGGCTTCGATCAATTCCATCATCGTCATGGTTGGGTTGACGGCCGATTGTTCAAGGTAGCCATTGGTGACCTGACGGTCGGTTGCGGCGACGGACGCGAATTCGGCGAGCGGCAGGAACAGGTTTTCGCCCTGTCGCGACAGATCGCCGAAGCCCGCCGGACGGGCGAGCATCAGATCGTTGAAGGTTCCTTGCTGCATGATTCTTCCCCCCGGGCCGATGTCGAAGGGGAGCGTCGGATTGATCTGAATCGGACGGCCTCCTTCGGCGAGGACCTTGTCTCCGCTTTGATTGACCAGAAAACCGGTCGAATTGAACGCAAAGTTCCCCGCGCGGGTGAGCATCTGTTTGTCACCGCGTTCAACAACGAAGAAGTCGGAAGCGTTGTTGATAGCAAAGTCGGTCCTGACGCCGGTTTGTTTGATGGCACCGGCGCGGAATTCCGTTCCAGTTGATTGCAAAGTGACGCCGCCGCCGATGTCGTCGACCTGTCCGAGACCGGGGCTTTGCATTCCTTCTTCGATTGCTTCGGCAAAACGAGCCTGCAAGACGGGAGTCTGCGCTTTGTATCCCGGCGTGTTCACGTTCGCCATGTTATGGCTGACGACTTCCAACCGGTGACTTTGAGCTTTCGCGCCGGCAGCCGACATATATAAACCGTAAGGCATTGGTCCTGCACCCTCGACAATCGATCGCCCCCCGATTTATCGTCCGCTTTGGATTGTCATTACCGCATCGGACAGCCGGATCGCAAGATCATTTCCAGAATGTCACCCTCGAAACCATCGTTTCCGTTCGCCGATCGCTTCACATCGTTGTTGACTCCGATGCCTGCAATGCTTCAGAATGCGTTTCGCTGGTGAAGGAAAGAGCGTTTCAATAACTTGAGTGATTGCTAAGGATGGGCCATTCCACGACGATCGACATTCGCAGACCGCAGCGTTGGGACGAACCGTTCGATCCCGCGATGCATGATCGCGATGTGCAGTGGCTCGCCAAGTTGCCTCCTTTCGCGGCAATGGATCGAGAGGCTTTTCCCGCATCGACGCCGCTGGAAGGTGTCCTCAAGAACGATTGTCGCATTCGGCATGTACAGGCGGGTGAGGTCATCGTCCGCGAAGGGGATTACGGCAACAGCGCGTTCTTGATCGTTGCCGGAAGCGTTCGCGTGGTGCTTGGCCAGTTGCCGCCTGACGATTTGGGACGCGTGCAAACCGAGCGTCAAGGCTGGCTGTCGGCTGTGGCATCGTTGTGGAGGCGACCGCTGTATCCCGAGGTTCGCAGCATCGATCAGATCACGCCCGGGGGTGCTTCGCGAGTGAAGCAACATGGTGACACGGCTTCCATCTTCTTGCAGGATTTCGACGGGATCATCGATCGCCACAACACTCTGCAAATTGGACCCGGCGAGATGTTCGGCGAGGTTTCGGCGATGTATCGCGCGCCCCGCACCAGCACGGTGGTCGCCGACAGCGACGCCACGCTGATCGAAATCCGATGGCAAGGACTCCGCTTGTTGCGGCGTGATCGTGCGTTGGCCGACCAATTGGAGAAGAACTATCGCACGCATTGGTTGATGGTTCATCTACGTGAAACGCCGTTGTTCCGATTCCTTCCAGAGAACGCATTGCAAGCGGTTGCCGATGCGACGCTGCTGCGATCATTCGGAAGGCTGGAATGGAATTCCGATTTTCGACGAACACGTCAGTTGCCTCCGGCCAAGCAGATTGAATCCGAACCGTTGGTCGCGATGGAAGGGCACCTGCCGACCGACCTGCTGCTGATTCGCAGTGGATTCGCCCGCGTCTGTTCGCGGTATGGCGAGGGACATCGCACGTTGGCCTATCTCGGAAAAGGGCACATGTTCGGACTGCGGGAGATCGTTCACAATACCTTCCGCCCGCCAAATCAGCCTCCCATTACGCTTCAGGAATCGCTGCGGGCCGTCGGTTTCTTGGACACGCTGCACATCCCGATCGAAGTTGTTGCACAACACGTTTTGCCGTTCATTCGCCGGGACGAGCTTCCCGATCCTGTCTTGCGAGATGATCAAACGGCTCGCGCGGAGAACGACATCGCCGCGGAAACCCCGACGGGGATGCTCGAATTCATCGTTCAAGAGCGATTGAACAACGGACGGCAGGCAATGGTGATCGACCTGAACGCATGCACGCGTTGCGACGATTGTGTCAAGGCGTGTGCGACGACGCACGACGGCAATCCTCGGTTCACACGTCGTGGCCCGGCAAACGATGGAATTCAATTCACGCAAGCATGCATGCACTGCGCCGACCCGGTTTGCATGATCGGATGTCCGACCGGGGCGATCTCGCGTCATGCCGAAACGGGGACGGTCTCCGTTCATGAAAACATTTGTATCGGTTGCGGAACGTGTGCGGCGGCATGTCCGTATGAGAATATCCAAATGCGCGCGGTGCGGGACCGCAATGGTCGACTCTATTTCGACGAGTCGACGAGTTTGCCGATCATGAAGGCGACCAAGTGCGACATGTGTCAATCGCAGCCTTCGGGCCCAGCCTGTCAGGCGGCCTGTCCGCATGACGCTTTGATGCGGCTGGACCTGGGGAATCTCGAGGAACTGAGCGATTGGATGCATCGCCGACGTTTTACCACGCGTGGTTCTCGTGATGCCTAAAGAACCGGAGACACATTTCGCCATGAATCCAATTGTCCATCGACGAATGATCGCTTGCGCTTTAACGGCGACCATCGGTGTGGCGCTGATCGTATTGGCGTGGGTGGTCCATCAGCGACTCGGTCGGTCATCGCACGTGACCGGTTGGACGTTGTTGACCTGTGTCGGTTTGCTGCTTTTGTTAGGACTTCGCAAGAAGTTGATCATGCTGCCGCTAATTCCGGTTCGCATTTGGACGCAGTTTCACATTTACACGGGGCTCTTCGCGTTGTTGGTTTACGGCCTCCATGTCCCGACGATCGTCGCATCGGGCTTCTTTGAATCGACCCTGTCGCTGCTGTTCTTGTCCGTTGCCGGAAGCGGCTTGTACGGAGTCTGGATCAGTCGTCGTGGAGCCAAGCGATTGACCGCGATTCCCGGCGAGTATCGGTTTGACCGCTTCGGGTGGCACCGCCGCACGATCGCCGATCGAGCGGCGGAGATTGTGACTCAGATCGGGCACTCGGCGGATGTGCCTGTGATCGCCACGTTCTATCGCGAACGCTTGCAGCACTATTTTTCAAACCGCCCAAGTTTTGCGTACGTTTTGGTGCCGACGAGCATGCGTCGACGACGCATCTTGACCGAACTGGGGGAACTGGATCGATACTTCTCGGACAACGTTCGTCAAGCGGCGGGAAAGCTGGCCGCTCTGGTGCGCAATCGCGATGATCTGGACTTTCATTACGCGACACAGCTTCGGATGCGGATGTGGCTGGCGATGCATATCGCCATGTCGGTGGCGATGATTGTCTTTGTGATCGTCCACGTTCTGATGGCCCTGCGGTTTCAAGGGACTTAAGCATACCGTGAGAACATCCGACCAACCCTTGCCGCAACCGCCGAACGATGATCGTCCTGGTGACGATTGGATTTGCGGCTGGACCGATGCGGGAATGCCTTGCCAACATGGACCGTCGGGAAAGGGAGACTGTCCCGCGTTGGCCTCATGTCGCCCCCGGCAGGACGATCAATCGCCGGTCGGTTGGGTCTGCCATCGTCCAGCTTGCCTAGGAGGCCCCTGCGAAGCTGGCCCCGACGCTTCGGGAACGTGTGGGTTGACGCCGGAACCGTGTACACCGAAGCGATCGTGGCGCAATCGCCGACGCGTCGCCGCCAGTCTATGTTTTTTGTCGTCGATCGGATTTGTGCTGATCGCTTTGGGTGGACCATGGCGGACGGAAGCTTTCGCCCCCGGTGGGCTCGTTCAACCGCACGCTCAGATTCTCGGTGGCGAACTGAAAAGTGACCGCTGCGCGTCGTGCCATCCCGCAGCGCGGGGCGGATTGTTCGATTGGTTCTTCGACGCCGGGAACGTTCATGCGGGTGTGACGCAAACGCAACTGTGTATGGACTGCCATCACAAGACGATTGACATGAACACGGCGCGATCGGCCCATAACCTTTCGCCAGCTCAGTTGCAGTTGATCAGCAACTCCATCTCTGAACGATCGCAAGGTCTGCACGGTCTGCTTCCCTACGCAAGCGTCGACATGCATGACATCGCATGCGCCACCTGTCATCGCGAACATCATGGTGGCGACAATGATCTTTCGGCATTGACGAGTCAGCAATGCCAAGCATGCCATAAGAATCGCTTTTCAAGTTTCGCACACGGGCATCCCCAATGGTCCGATTGGCCTTATGGAAAGCGAGATCGGATTGCGTTCGATCATGCGACGCATTTAAACAAGCACTTCGCGAAAGACAACACCAAGTTCGATTGCAAGATCTGTCACCAGGCGACGGTTGATCAGGAGATCGGCAGAACCGCAAGTTTCGAGCAAGCTGCGCGGGCTGTCATCAAAAAGCCTTTACGGATCGGCATCGACGAAGGATTGGCGATCGTTCAGTTTCCGATGCTTGACACCCAGGCGATGTCGGCCGCCGGACATGTTGTCGAAGCTTGGCCCGACGACGCGCGAGGCGTTTTCGATGGCAAACTCTCACCCGTTTTGCGACTTCTGTTGCGATCGGACCCGGCGACGCGGGATGTGCTGAAGCGGTTGCCGGTCGATGGAAATATCGGACATTTCAATCCGTCCAACCCGCAAGACATGGCGGATGCAAAACGATTGGCCGACGCGATTTGTCGTTTGACCGATGCGTTGGCCGATGACGGTTATGAAGCGATTGCAAAACGGCTGAGCCATGCGACGGGGCTGGATGAATCGACGGTCGGCAAGCTGGCCGCAAGGCTTTCGCCGCAGTTGATCTCCGCCGCACGTATGCATGGCTGCGACAAGATGCATCGGTTGTGATCATCCCTCAGGATTTGAGAACCGTGCGGATTCAATTGGCTGCCAATTGGCAGTTCGCCCGGCGAACCCGCTGCGCATCCCCATCCCGACGCCAAACCAATCCGTAGGCCGTTCGACGGTCTCCGCCGAGACCTCGTGGCCGACGACCCGCCGCGACAAGCACTCCAAACATTGATCAGCCACACGAGCGACGAATCGACCATCGATCCCGATGATCCGCCTGCAACCGCTGGTGCCACCGGAATCGCCAATCGGTTCGGAGGGTCCTCTGCCGATCAAGCAATCGACGACCCATTAGCCGAACCGTTGGGTGAATCGTTGCAAAAACATTCGATACCGCAACCGCCACCTCCGGAACCGAAGTCCTCACTTTCGCAGCGGTTTGATGCCGCCAAGCAGTTGCCGCACGGAGGCTGGTACAACGATCCGTTGCGATTGGCGATCCGGTATCAAGCCAGCGGGCATGGCGATTCGATCTTAGCATCGCTCCTCGCGATCGCCGACACGGCACCAGCCATTGCTTCGGAGGATCGCGATGCAATCTTGAAGATGCCCGCGGTAGCGGCGTGTCGAGAGTGCCATCCATCGGTCACCAGCGACGATCCGGCTGCTTGGAGAGCCACGGCGGCATCGATGTCACGCGGTTCATTCACTCGTTTTCGCATCGCCCACATTTGAATTTGCCTTTGCTGAGCGACTGTCGTCACTGTCATCAAATCGCGTCGACAGCGGAGCGCGACGCCCATCATGATTTTCAAATGCTGAGCATTGAGTCGTGTACAAAATGCCACACACCGCAGGCTGCGGGAGATCAATGTACGAAGTGCCATCAGTACCATGTCAAGACTGTGGCGGAATAGGACTTCCGTGCGGGTCGGCTTGCGAATCGTCCGTCTCGCGATTGAGTTTATCCTCCAGTTGCGCATCGGTTACATGTTCTGAACGTATCCGCTTTGTCGTGAATTCGATGCGTCGCAATGCCCACTTCGTCGACTAAATACTGTTCCCACAAGCGATGGGTTCGCACGGCCAGCGTCCGCGAATTCGTCCTTGATCGGTCAAGCGATAACCGGTTGCTTGTGAAAAGATGTTTCCGCGTCGACGATGCAGGTTCAGCAGCAACTTCATTCCCATCGGACCAGCCATCGAGGTCTTGCTGCAATTCCTTTGCGGTAACCGTGGAATCAGGCTTCTGTTCTTCAATCCGATATAACAACGCCAGAATATCTTCGGCCAAGATGCGCCAGTTCAGGACGCGCATCCGAATCGCCTTTACGAGCACACCATGACGAGGGCCGAAAAGCATCGCCGCGGTGAACAGCGTTCCGGCCGCCACCGCCATCATTCCCGATGTGCTTGTGCTCGGATAACCGAACCAACTCGGGACGATGATCGCGGAGAGATGACCGAGGATTGCGGAAGAGACTCCGATGATGCCGCTGAGAACCAGCATCCAAGCCAGTCGATCGGTGAGCATGAGGGCCGCGGCGGGGGGAACGACGAACATGGCGACGACCAAGATGTTGCCAACGCTCTCAAAGCTTGCAACGGCGGTGACGGCAACAAGTGTCATCAGGCAATAATGAATGGTGGTCGCGCGAAAGCCAAGCGTTGTCGCCAGAGAGGCATCAAACGAACTGAGCTTCAACTCCTTATAGAACAGTCCCACGAACAGGATGTTGATCAGCAACACGATGCTCAGCACGACGACGACGCGCGGAACATCAAAGTTTGAAATCGCGATGGTATCCAACGGGGTCAGTTCGATCGCACCGTACAAGACACAACCTGGATCGAGATCGACATGATCGGCGGCCCGTACGATCATCACCAAACCCAATGCAAACAGCGAGGTGAAGACCACGCCCATCGAAGCCCCTTCGTCGACCTTACCGAATCCACGAATCCATTCCGTGAAAAGCGCCGTCATCACACCCACCACGACGGCACCGATAAACATCGCGACGCTGCTGCGATCGCCCGTCAACAAAAACGCGGCGGCTAAACCAGGCAAGATCGCATGCGTGATCGCGTCGCCCAGCATGCTCATCTTTCGCAGTACCAAGAAATTGCCGAGCAGCGAGGCGGACAAAGCGCACAGACAACCCGCACAGACAATCCATCCATCCAGCGACCAGGTGAGACTTTGCAGCACGTTCATGCCGTGCATTCTATCCCGAGGACAAAAAGAACGTCAGCCGTCGGCCTTCCTTTTCCCGAACACTGGCCGTCCATTGGCGAGGCGGTCATTCCAGGCGGTCGGCCTTACTTCGTGATCGCTTCGTCCAGATTCATGATCACCCGCGCAACGAGCATCCATGCGGCCTGCTGGGCGTTGAGGGAAGCGTCGCCAGAGGGCCGGGCATTCTTGTTCAACGCCGCCAAATCGAGCTGCTTCTCGGTCAGTCGTCGAAGCTGTTCTTCGTGATAGTTCAAGATTGCCTGAAGCTCGGCCTCAGCGGGCGGTCTGGTGAGGACGCGACGAAAGATTCGTGTTGCAATTTCCGAATCCGCCGCCGGACCATCCGCCTGTGAGGTTTGAACAGCTTCCTTTGCCAGAGCCGATGCCATTTCCAAGTACATCGCGTCGTTCAGCAGCGTCAAAGCCTGAAGCGGCGTGTTGCTGCGATCCCGACGCGGCAGGCAATTCTCTCCCGTCGGGCCGTCGAAAACCGCGAACGATGCAAACGGAGCGGTCCGCTTGCTGAAGGTGTACAACGAGCGTCGGTAACGATCGGCCCCCTTCGACGCGGGCCATGCCATCGATCCGTAGGAGAGCGCCGTGACACTTTCGGGCTGCGGCGGATAAACGCTGGGACCCAGCATCTTATTGCTCAGCAGGCCACTGGACGAGAGCATGATGTCGCGAACCATTTCGGCGTCGACGCGAAACCGAGGACCACGGGCAAGCAGTCGATTGTCGCGATCTTGCCGCAGCAGGTCGGGACGTACCGCAGCGCTTTGTCGATACGTTCGGCTGGTGACGATCAGGCGATGCAGTTGTTTCATCGACCAAGGTTTGTTGACAAAGTCACCGCCGGAGGTCCATTCAACCGCAAGCCAATCGAGCAGATCGGGATGCGTTGGCGGATCGCTTTGCGTTCCAAAATCACCGCTGGTGCGGATCAATCCAGCTCCGAAAAATGCACGCCAAGCTCGATTGACCGTAACGCGTCCCACCAGCGGATTGCCGTCGCTGACCAACCATCGGGCCAACGACAGTCGATCATCAACCGTCTGACTGTTGTCTTCAAACAGGGAGATCTGCCCCGGTTCGACCAATTCCTTCGGGCTGGTGTATTCACCGCGATGATGTCGGTGCGTCGCGCGCTGATGGCCTTCGGGACGTTCCCGCATGATCAACGTTACCGGATAATCAGGCAATCGCTTTCGCAGGGCTTCAAGTGGCTTGCGTGCTTCGGCCAACAAAGGCGTGACCATCAAGAATTGGTCGCGCACGGCATCCTGATCCGCCGGTGTCCATGAATCTTCCGGGCGTTTCAAAATGCTTACAACGGAATCCGGCAGATCGCTCGCGACCGCATTGGCCTCAATCTTCGCAACGGAAACGCGAAATCGTCCCAGCGCGGCGACGAAGTGACGCTCGAACAGCAACTTCATGTCCAGAGCATCGTTCACGGTGATTGGTTCCGAAAGATTCAGAACCAGTTCGCTGCGTTCCCCTTCACGCCCGGATGTCGACCATCCGGTGCTGCCATTGCCATCGTAAACGTTCTCCGCTTTGGCGTCCCCCGCACCGATACTCAGATTCCCGAAACTGACGCTTCCGTTTTGAAATGAAATTGGCTGGCCTCCCACTGAAAGCGACAGCTCGCTCAAGAAGAAATCGCCACGTCGTCCCTCGTAGTAAGCAAGTCCCGGCCCCTGAGCAGGAAGTCGATCGTCCGGCAGGACCTCCAACCGCAGCGCCGTGATCGTCGTCGGCTCATCGAACGTGAATCGAAGGTCATAAACGTCACGCTTGGTTGCATCGCCCGAAGCGAAGATCGATCCATCCTCCATTTGCTCCAACCGCGGCAACGTGGTTGACATTTCGCTGGGACGGATCACCTGCCAATCGACCAGCGATTTTCGTTGCTGGTCAACCCAACCGGCGAGGTGCGTCTTCAGGTTCTCGCGTCGTTGCTCAAGCGTCGGTTCGGTCGGCTGCTCGGCATCCTTCGCGACCGACGGCGTTGATTGCTCCGCATCGGTCGACTCCGAAGGTGTTGGCTGCTCGGCGGCGGGAAACTGCGCGACCAACGCCTGCTTCCGTGCGGCAATCTGCTGTTCCAGTTCACGCCGACGCTCGGCGACCCCCGCGTCGTCGAGGATCATATCGGGTTCATCGGCGTTGTTGAGCAGCGCCATCAATCGGTAGTAGTCCGTATGCGTGATCGGGTCATACTTGTGGGAATGGCACTGCGCGCACCCGGTCGTCAATCCCATCCAGATGACGCCGGTCGTGGCGACCCGATCGACCATGGCATAGAAACGGAATTCCAGCGGATCAATCCCTCCCTCTTCGTTCAACATCGTATTGCGGTGCATGCCGGTTGCGATGCGTTGGCTGCTGGTCGAATCAGGCAACATGTCGCCGGCGAGTTGTTCGATCGAAAACTGATCAAAGGGCATGTCGTCATTGAGCGCATTGATCACCCAGTCGCGATAAGGCCAAATCGATCGAGGGCGATCTTTTTCATAGCCGTTGGTATCCGCATAGCGCACCAGGTCGAGCCACGGGGTTGCCCATCGCTGTCCGTAATGCGGAGACTGCAAAAGAGTATCGACAAGCCGTTCGTAAGCCATCGGATCATCATCGTTTACGAAAGCGTCGGCCTGCTCGGGCGTTGGCGGGATTCCGATCAAGTCCAGATAGACGCGTCGGACGAGCTGCATTGCATCGGCGTCCGCAGACGGCTCAATGCCTTCGGTTTCCAATCGGTTCAGGACGAACAGGTCGATCGGATTCAACGCCCAATCGGTTCGCTTCACGCTAGGCGGCTCGGGTCTCTTCGGCGGCACGAACGCCCAATGGGGCGTGTACTGGGCACCTTGATCGATCCAGCGGATCAGCACGTCTCGGTCGGCATCCGACAATGGGGCTCCTGCTTTGGGGGGAGGCATCCGCAAGTCGGGATCGTCGCTTAAGATCCGAGCGACCAGTTCACTTCCGTTGGCGTCGCCAACTTCGATCGCACCATAGTCGATCGCTTCCTGCCGATCGTCCAGCCGCAAACCGGCTTCGCGCGTCTGATCGTCGGGACCATGACAGGCAAAGCACTTTCCGGCCAAGATTGGTCGGACATCACGATTGAACGATACCGATTCATCAGCGCCAGCAATGAGGGGGAGGGTTGTAAGAAACAACAACTGCGACAATTTAAGGGATGCTTTCTTCATGCCTCCATTGTAATCGAATCATCACCGTCGAGGCTACGATTGGCGTTGATCCCGAGGGCGGCAACGGCAGCGACCAAATATCCCAGCGAAAAGAGCCAAAACGCTTCATGCCAGTCCCCGTTGGTGTCCCATTGTTTGAGGACGATGGGGACCAAGAGCGGGATCAATGCGGCACCAAAGTTTCCCCACATGTTCCCCCAACCGAAGACAGCCGCTGTGTTCTTGCCGCCAACGTCCTGCATGTACGCCCAGATTGCCGGGACGCTCATGTCGGTAACAAATGCAATCAATGCGGCCGCAGCGATGAACGCCCAAGCGGATTCCAATCGCAGGCATGAGAGATAGGCCACGATTGCGATGACATAGCAAACGACCATTTGCAACGTACGTCCCCAACGTCGGCCAAGTCGCTGCGTGGCGAGATCCGTTAACTGTCCGCCGCACAACATTCCCGCGATGCCAGCGGTCAAGACCATCGTCGACATCAGTCCACCCACTTTGGGATCGACCTGCTTGACCTCTTTCAGATAAGTCGGCAGCCATGTCACCAGGAAGACCCAGCCAACGTTAACCCCAAATTGCAGAAAGCTCATCAACCACATCGAACCACTGCAAATGAGCTTGCCGATCGGAGGAAAATCAGCCGCTCCGTTGGTCGTTGAATGGGTTTCGACATGTCCAATCAACGCTCGTTCCGCATCGTCGACTTGCGGATGCTCTTGCGGTGTTTCGCGGAAAATTCGAAAGAAATTCATGGCGACGATAAAACCCGTGCAGCCATAGGCGATCAGGACCCATCGCCACGAAAGGTAATCTTTCAGCAGCCATGCCGTTAACAAAGGAGCAATCGCTCCACCAAACCTGCCTCCGAACGAAACGATGCTGCTGGCGGTTCCGCGTCGCGGCAACGGCACCCAATTCTTGATTAAGATGTTCGCCGTTGGGTAGCATCCCGCCTGCGAGATGCCAAAGAGCAACCTGGCGATGATTAACATCAAGAAACCGGTCGCCAATCCGGTAAGGATCGTGCATAGCGACCAGATGCAGATGTACAGCGGCAACATCCGCCGCACACCAAAACGATCCGACAACCAGCCGGCCGGGACTTGGCAAAGCGCATAGCTGAAGAAGAATGCCGACAGCACGGCCCCCGTCTGCTGATCGCTCAAGCTCAACGGCTTTTGAATTCATCCAGCTTCGCGATCTCCGCGATGCAGATGCGATCCAGATAGAGCATGACGGCGGCAAGCGTCGTTGCACCGATCACACGATGACGAACGTTCGATGGAATGGATCACCTCATTTGGCTGCGTCGACAACGATTGCCGCTGCTCGACTCGAAAAGGCTGCTGTGAAAGGTCGTCCCCAATCCGGGATCAGTGGGGGCCAACAGAAAACCTCGCTCGATTACCGGCTGTCGATCGATCAAGCGATCATAAAAGGTACGAATGTGCGCTCGCACGGTTTCCTGAAGAACGACGTTGGCTGAGGCGACCGACAGGTGTAGTCCGGCGAACAACGTCATCGGACCGGTGCAATCGTGCATGGTCGCCGGAACGTTGAACGTTTGCGCCATATCGATGATCCTTCGCGATTCGCTGATCCCGCCCGCCCACGTCGGATCGATCATCACATAGTCGGCCGCGCCGGCTTGCAACACCGACAGATAATTGCCCCGTCCGAGCAACATCTCGCTGGCCGCGATCGGCAATCGCGATTGGCGTCGGAAATCGGCCAATGTTCCGATGTGATCAACCCGCAGCACGTCCTCCAACCAGAAAGGACGAATCTCCCGCAACGCCTCCGCCAATCGCAACGCGGAAGGGAGCTGGAAGAAGGCATGCCCTTCAATCATGATCTCGATTGCGTCCCCAACGCGACTGCGAATCTCGCGCAGTGGCTTCATGCCCGCCTCGATGTCTTCCGGCGAAATATAAAGTCCGCCACTGCGATGCACGAAGCGATCAAACGGCCAGACCTTCATCCCCGTCACTCCTTCAGCGACTAACTCTTCGGCCAAGTCGCCAGCGGCATGAAAAGAGGACCAATTATCCTGAAGCGGTCCAGATCGCCCCTCATCGCCATAACCAGGCCAGCCGGGATGCTTTGAAACCGCCGGTGCGGATTGTTTGGCCGCGGCCTGATGCGCTCCATACCCGGGGCCGCCGCATGTGTTGTAAATACGCACGCGAGGCTGCACGCCGCCACCCAGCAATTTCCAAATCGGCTGGTTGCACACCTGGCCCATGATATCCCACAGGGCGACGTCGATCGCTGACAACGCCCGCATCTCCGCGCCAGGGGAACCAAAGGGTGTGCATCGTTCATACAAGAACCGCCAGTGCGCTTCGATATCGGTCGCTTCCGCTCCCAGCAGACGCTCGGCCATCCAATCGTGAATCAAGCCCTCAATGGCATGAGGCGTATAGTACGTTTCGCCGCAACCAATCCATCCATCGTCCGTATGAATCCTGACCAAAATCAGGTTCGGCATAATTCCATCGGGGATCGATGTTTCAATGGCCGTGATGCGGGGCATGATGTTTCACCTTAGTATTTTACCGTGCGTGGTCCGAAATGATGCCTTCGCGTTAAATGAAGCGAATCACCTTATTTCTGACCACGCGACATTTAAGAGATGCCGTTGGAGGTTTCCGTTTAAAAAAGCGTAGGGGCGGGTTTGGCTTGCCCTGTGCCATGCAGCAAGCCACGGATGTAACCATATGCGAACAGACGTCCCAGCATTGTATACCCTGGCTCGCCGTCATCCTCCCCTTCCAACTGAGGAACATGATCAGGACGAATCGGACCGTTGAAGCCGATGTCGCGTAGCGCTGTGATGGCCGCGGCCATGTCGGTTGGTCCATTGTCGTGAAACGTTTCGGTAAATGCTTCCGCCGTTCCGCGGACGTCTCGAAAATGAACGTATTGGATATGCTTCCCGAGCCGCCGGATGGTTTGTGGTATATCGACTCCCATAGCGGCGAACGTCCCCTGACAGAAGCAGATCGCATTGTGGGGACTGGGGACCATACCCATCAACCGCTCGAAGTTCTCGACCGAATTCATGATCCTTGCTTTGCCGTGAAACATCGGCAAGGGAGGATCATCGGGATGCATGACCAATGTCACCCCGGACGCTTCCGCAACGGGAACCACTTCCCGCAAGAAACGTTCAAGATGATTCCAGAGGTCGTTCGCTTCGATCGTCCCAATTCCGATACCAGGCTGAGCGTTCAACGAGACCGCCCGCTCTGCGTCATTCACGTCGAAGGCGGTAACCTTCGCACCACCTCGCTCGGGAGCATCGACCGTTGTTCGCACCCAATCGGTCCCCGCCATGAAGTTGTAGCAAAGTAGCGGAATGCCGACCGCACCCATATGTCCAATCAGACGCTTGACCGCTTCGAGATCTTCACCGTCCCGGTCCGCTCCAACCTTGATTCGCTCAATCGGCAGATAGCCCTCCACCGCGAAGACCCGCAGGCCATGCGCTTCGGGCACCGCTTTAGCCGCCGTCAGCGCTTCGCGCGTTGATCCGGGGTAGCGAATGACCACCCCTTCCACGCCGCACTGCGCAGCCAATCGCAGATTCGTAAGCGAAAGAGGCGTCAACACGGAAGCAAGCTTCATGCAATTCAAGCCAAAATTTGAAAGTCAACGCGTGTGCAGATGGATCATTTGTTCAACCGCAAGCCGCAGGCGTTCATTGAACTGGTAAATCGTAGACGCCTACGGCCAGCCGGTAAACTAGATATGTTCAAGTCTACGTGACTTTCGCTAGGTCTGAAAGTGCATCAACGAACCATCATGCGATCCCTCAGATCGACCACGTCGCAAGATGAACTGAGAAACATTGTCGCAACATATACGTCGCGTGGCCGAAAATGAAGTGATTCGCTTCATTTAACACGAAGGCATCATTTCGCATCACGCACGGTATAATTTCCAAGACGGTCCCATGGGCGTTCGTGGCCGTGAATCCGACCGATGGCTCGGCAACGTTGTGCGGTTGTCGGCGACTGCATCAACGTCTCCATTGACAGTCCAGACACGTGGCCGGCGACTTCCAAATCGTCACGATCCGATGCCGCTTGCGTGCGAAAGTCCCAGGCACCACGCCGCGGATCGCGCTACGACCGATTCGTCGCGGTTCCACAAAGCTGCCTGAATGGGAGTAATGTTTGGGTAACGCTCCACGTTCTTCAGCAGCAGTTCAAAGTTCGCGTCTTCGGGTTCAATCGCGAGTATTCTTGCACTCGGGAACCGCATCGCAAAGGAGCCGCCCAAGCACCCCGGCATCGATGATCACCTCGGGCCGACAACAAAGTCAACATCCTCCCGTCGAAGATTTCGCGATAACACGCCCTCGGTTGAACCGGCTTGACTGTGCTACGAAGATTGAGATTTCCCTTACATTTCCATGCTCTAAACAGATGATTCTGAAAGTCACGCACCCGCGTTCGCAATCGCGGTCGCACTACGGCTTTCTGAACTGCAAAACATCGATAGGGCAACTCACTATTGCTCCGCGAAAAAGTCCCATCACTCGTTAGATCGCATCAAACCCACTACTGCCAGTACCCACGGCGAATAGGCGGCTTGCACTCCCAGAATCCTTCGCCACGCACAGTTCGCTTCAATAGATGTGGCGGGTGGCTCGATAATGTACATCTGACAAACTCATCTTCCATCTGTGTGGACAAAGACACACCTTGAATTGATATGCCGTTGGAAGCACGAAGCCTGTCTCACGACAGCT
The DNA here is from genome assembly GCA_041399105.1 of Pirellulaceae bacterium. Lineage (GTDB taxonomy): Bacteria > Planctomycetota > Planctomycetia > Pirellulales > Pirellulaceae > Rosistilla. The sequence continues at coordinate 29,545 of JAWKTL010000049.1, forward strand.
TCTTTCCGACCATTCCTCCCAAGAAGTCCCCCGCACAATATGTACAATGATCCAGAATCCATGTCTTGACAAAACCGAATCCGCTAACCCATCCATCGCGTCGAAGCAGCGGTGGTTAGAACGGCCAAGCTGTCTAGAAATGATCGCCGGTCTTGCTTGGCGTTCGATTCGTATTCTCGTTAATATTCTGTCGCGAGACCATCCCGGATTTGGGTACAGCGGTCGCTTCAGATCAATTTCGATATGCGATTCGTGTAAGTATCCATTCATGGAGGACTCAGGTGACGCTGCAAGGCAGTTGCTCTTGAACTGGTGACTACTCTTGCTATCGAAAGGCTGATTTCCCGAAATCGACTCCGACAGTCCGACGAACCCAACTTGCGATCAACGGTCGAGCAAATCGCGTCGATAGTACCGAAATCGCGGTGCCCAATGCGAACAAGCACTCATTTACACGATTTCGATATCTTCGTCTGTATGTAGTCCTGTCACCTTAAACCCATTGTAGATTCGGGATCAAACTACTGAATCGGCTGGAGGATTACCAGGACGTTGTTCGAGAATTCCATATCCGATCAACTCTTCCACGCTCGTTATAGCGTTTGTCGCGTCTTTGGGCTATACCGTTGCGGTGCCGGTGCCGAACTTTTTGATGTCACTAATTGTTGCATCATAGATTGAGCCGCGATATTAAATTCGGTCATCTTTTGCACTAGACCTCCAAGCCAGTGGTGACGAAGGACGCGCGCTTCAGGGCAACCCCAAATCCAGAACGATAGCGATGCCAAAAGGTAGTCATCTTCTTCTTTGATGAATTCAGCTTCCGTTTAGCCATTGTTTGGGAACGCGATCTTTCTAATAGATGTAAATCGACGTTTTATCATCAAAGACCTTTCGTAAAGTGCAGACTCGATTTGATCGATCACTCGGTCAATTCAAAATTTGCCTGCAAGTAAAGTTCGTTCGTTGTTGTACGATAAACTGTCAACCGCAGACAAGAGTTCTTTGAATCGTTCGCCTCTGAACGGAAACCTGCGCAATCGGAGTTCTGTGTCATTTGAAATAGACGTTCAAAGCTTCGAGCAGCTCGAATAATCGGTTAACATGGACCGACCTCGATAAGCGAGTTCCATTAGCAGTTGTAATGAGACATGCGTTTTGGTATTGATCAAATACCCTACAAACTCAGCTTTTCGCGTTGTCGGGATGTAGGTGGATGAATTGATCCGCTACGCTGTCGTTTGCAAATGGTTAAGCCCCTAAGGAAGCAACACCTTCGAGAGGAAATAACAACGCTTGCACCTAAGATGCATACGCAATATGAAAGTTTTCCAGTAGTTTTCATGTTTCTGTCGCTAGAATAATGATAGCCGTCAGGTGGCTGGCCTCGCTCGTTGCTGGTTCGGACCAGGCCCCCGTGTTTCAACGCGCAAGGATCAACTGTACATCGGCCGGGGTGCAGCACCATCACCATCGACATCTGGGCGAGAATGTTCGGATTTCCAATTGCAGCGTTTAGCTGATTTTAGCAACGCATCAAGTCGTATTATACCGTGGTGGTTTGAATGATGCTTTTGCATTTACACATGAACTCGGGCTCGACAACAAAGTCAGCGGAATCATACTCACCTCAGATTTTCGAAGGCCACGCATTTCGCGACGACGAACACGTAATAGGCCATCGTCGTTTTTGTCCTCGGATCGTCGGTTGAACTGTGTCATGAACCGGCGCACCTAACTGTCACTAGTGTGACTTCAGCGATGACAAGACACTCGCCACGAAGATTGAGGACGGTTTGCAACCCATACCGTCTAGATTAACATATTCCTCCACATGCTCTAAACAGATGATTCTGATAAATCAAAGGTCAATCGCACCCACGCTTTCCGATCACAAATCGAATCCGAGCGGTCACTGAACAGGTGGCTCGGGATCATACTTTGGGGAATACCGAACTGATCCACCGCAAAACCGCACATTCAATATGCGATACCCCATGTAGGCCTACCTGAATACACCCGAAGCATGTGGCTCATATGAAGGCGCAAATTGAATTGATCATTGTCTGCGTCTGATGCATAATCGCATCCATTCAGGACTGTGATACGAACTGACCAGTTATACGCCTCGGGGAATTGTAACGTTGGATTGAAACGGTGCCGTATCGGTATCGCTTCCATCACAACCTCAAATTCAAACTGGTCGCTGCCGACAAACACGTTCGGCTCGTATGTGTACTGCGTCGCCGTTAAAGGTCAGTGAACCGCTGGATGTTCCGCTGAAATGTAAACGTCAGTGAGTCGCCGTCTGGATCGTATCCCGAAGCATATGAATAGACTGTTTGATCATGCAGAACCGTAGCTGAGCCATCATATGCGACTGGTGGTGAATTGATCCGGAAGGTGACGATGGTCAGTAGCCACTCGTACCGGTCAGTGGTGATGGGTCAGTGGTGACGTGGTCTGGGATGTGGTTGATGGTGATGTTGGTCCAGTCGGTATCGTTGGACTGTGGGACTTGATGGTGAGGAGGTGCCTTGTTGTCGCCATCAGGGACGGATGGACCCGATGCGAACGAGTCTGCGAGACACTCATCGGCTCGATCTGATCTCCGGTCAAACGGATTCGCTGCGAAATCATCGCGCAGCGACCAAGCGATATCGGCATCGGGAATTAATTTCTCCGTCCCCATTGGCATCAGCCTGCGAGAGTTCATCGACCCATGCCGGAGCTGCGGTTCAGAATGGTCAAAGCGTCGAGCGGGAAAGCATCGTCGCCGTTGATGTCATATGTCCAGGCATCACAACTCGCCAAGGCTCATTACTGACGTCCGCAGCAAGCAAATAACGCTGCGAAAGCTTTCCAAATCAAAGTCGACGACCGCCTTACGTGCGTGCGCTATCCATACCAATGCTCCCAAGGCACAAAGAAGAAAGGCAATGAATCTAGATGAAAACCAGTGTCAATATTCTTTCAAATTTTATCGAAAAAACAATTGAGAAGATTCGTATCCATACGAGTCACATCTGCTTGAGAATGTTTGCCCGTTCGTCGGCTTCGTTGCTTTTCGCCGTACGATTAGGCTATGGATGCGGGAACAACAGCGGGCGTATTGGAACGCGCCACATTTCGATTCCCAAGCATCCGAATATAGATTTGCACCCGAAAGTGCGTCAATGATTGATCCCGCGATCCGAGACCTTTTCTGCGTTGTCATTTCGTTTGCCGACGGGACGATTGTCGCGTTCCGTAGGGCGACCACGCCGCAAGATCAACCAAGAATTATTAACGCAAGATAACATCAAGCACGTTCATTACTGATATAGTCTCCATTTCCGTGAAAGGTTTGCTGCATCGATGCAAAACGTTTTTGATTCACTTCTGAAGTATGTCGCCGGGAACTGGCCCGAGTTAATTTGGATCGTTATTGCAGCGGGTGCCGCTTCATATCTCGCGGGCCGGAAGTCTCGCACACTTTGGCGGAATCGAGAGTTTCTTGATCGATTGAATGTCTCGCTTACATCGATCCAAGACGGACGACTGAAGATTCGTACGATCCTTGAGATGGACATCAACGACATCTTTCTCAATCGCGCCGCCTCCTCGAAGATCGTCGAGCTTGCCAAACAGACCGTCCCAGGCGACCCTTTGATACCGATCTCCGATGATGATTCGTGGTACTACCTTAACGCCGTACTCAATGAAATCAGCGAACGTTTTGCCGTGGGGCACTTGCGCCAAGATGCGGGACTTGCGACAACCGCCGAACAATACCTACTCTGTTTGACCTGTGAGCGAGCGGGAACGGTGAGGACGCAGAAGATCCGCGCCATGCTGGTGCGAAAGCGATTGCTCGAGGAGTTGCCTGCGGAGGAACCAAAATACTGAATCATCCAATCACGCCACTCGATGGCAGACGCTGCAGGTCATGGCTCGGCGATGGCGAGAAACGCCAAATCAATTCTGGAACTCGAGATCAGCTTATAAATTCAACGCATTCGTAGTGGACGAGGCAACGAGTCCTTTCCGCTGGAACCCGTTTATACCGTGCGTGGTTTGGAATGACGCTTTCGCATTTCATGAAGCGAATGACCTCATTTTCGGCCACGCGACGTTTATCTTCCTCGACGGTACGATAATCGCATACGGCTTCCCCTAAACGAAGAAACATCTGCGCGGGTGTTTATACCGTGCGTGGTTTGAAATGGCACCTTCGCGTTAAATGAAGCGAATCACCTCATTTCTGATCACGCGAGTTTATACCGTGCGCGGTCCGAAATGGCACCTTCGCGTTAAATGAAGCGAATCACCTCGTTTCTGATCACGCGACGTTTATACCAGTACATTCGTTGGCCTGTAATGACGCAGGTCTGGAGATCTTGAAATGACCATTCAAAGCGTGAACCCGGCGACGAACGAAACGCTTCGCACTTACGAACCGTTCAGCAAAGATGAGACAATGGATGCGGTCGTTGAAGCGGGACGCGCGTATCAGAAATGGCGAAGGACGACATTCGCGGACCGCAAGGAAGTGATCGGCAACTTCGCGAACTTGTTGCGTGAACAGGCTGATGAGCTTGCCAAATTGATCTCAATGGAAATGGGAAAGCGGATTTCCGAAAGTCAGTATGAGATCGAGTTCTGCGCTAAAATCTCCGAGTTTTATGCCGATGGGGCCGCGAAATACCTTGCCGACGAGCCTATGAATGTCGCTGACGCCAATGCGTACATCCATTACGAACCGCTCGGCGTCCTGTTGGGCATCATGCCGTGGAACTTCCCGTTTTATCAGGTTACCCGTTTTGCAACGCCTAATCTGATGGCGGGCAATACCGTGCTCGTAAAGCATGCGGAGAATGTCCCGCAGTGTGCCGAGCGCATCGAAAGTTTATTCCGACAGGCGGGGCTGCCGGATCACGCCTACACGAACCTGTTTATTCCGACGGAATTCGTGGAGGCGATCATTGCCCATGAACGCGTGCAAGGTGTTTCCTTAACCGGAAGCGAACGTGCTGGTTCCGCAGTGGCGGCCCTGGCGGGGAAGTATCTCAAACGGTCCGTGCTCGAACTTGGGGGAAACGATCCCTTCATCGTTCTTGAAGATGCCGATATGGAACAGACGATTGAGAAAGCGGTCAAAGGCCGGATGGTGAACGCCGGACAGTCGTGCGTGGCGGCAAAGCGTTTTATTGTCGTCGAGGCGGTTGCCGACACCTTCTTGGCTGGATTCAAGGAGCAAATGGCGAGTATGAAGCCGGGCGATCCGCTTGATGAATCGACGACGCTGTCCCCGTTATCGACCGAATCCGCGGCGGTGCGATTGCAACAACAAGTTCAAGCATCGATTGATGCCGGCGCGATCGTGCTTCTTGGCGGTGATCGGCCCGACCAGCCGGGAGCTTACTATAACCCGACGATTTTGACCGGCATCACTCCTGAAATGCCGACATTCGATCAAGAGTTGTTCGGACCGGTGGCGAGCGTCTACATCGTCAAAGACGAGGCCGAAGCCATTGCCGTCGCGAATCGATCGTCCTACGGACTCGGAGGAAGCGTGCATACGCAGGACCCTCAGCGGGGGCGACGCGTCGCCGAAGAGGTCGAAACGGGGATGATGTTTTTGAACCAGCCAACGCGATCGCAGGCGGAGCTTCCATTCGGCGGCATCAAGCATTCCGGCTACGGACGCGAGCTTTCACATTTGGCGTTGTTTGAATTCGTCAATAAGAAGCTCATTCATTTGGGGGCCAAGTCGGGCTGAATGGCTGAGCTTGCGTTCGGGATCACTTCAATCGCTCGTTGACCGGAGCGACATAAATCGATAATCTGTGCGGACGGTAGGCGAGCGTCGTCCGAAAAGATACCTTCGCATTCGATGAAGCGAATCATTTTCTTTACGGTGACGCAGTGTTTATACCGTGCGTGGTCCGAGATGACGCCTTCGCGTTAAATGAAGCGAATCACCTCATTTGTGACCACGCGAAGTACAAAACAAAATTTCGCGTAAATCTCCGCAAGAGGCCAGAACAATATGTCGGGAACTGAAAGACGACGTGAACTGCGACGACGACGTCATCGCCGCAAGCAAATCGCAAAACTGTCCGCCAAAGCTGAAAAAGCGGGTCCAGCCGAGAAGCAAGAGATCGCGCGTAAGCTGCGAAACCTGACTCCTGGTGCCGATGTTCTGATTGAACGGCTGAACTTGCGCAGTTAAGTCTGGTGCGATCGGCTGCGGAATAATCCTAGAGCGACCACACCGCGAGATCAACTGAAAGACATTAGCGTCAGATAACACCAAACGCGTACATCATTGATTTAGGCTAGGACGGACTGGAAGTCCATCCTACGGTACGCACAAGATAACATCAAACGCGTACATCATTGATATAGGGTTGCAATATGCTGGCAGGTGAGATCTCAGGTCCTCGATCGGTTCACCTAGTCGATGTTCCCCCACCGAAGAAAGCATCGGAAGTGGGACCCGACTTGATTTTGTTGGAACCGGAACTTGCCTGCCTGTGCGGAAGCGATTTGCTGTACTTCGAGGCGGATTATCCTGAGTATAAACCGCATGTGGGGCAATCATTGCACGAGATGATCGGCCGCGTGGCCGAGAGTACCAGCAGCAAGTTTGCCGCAGGGGACCGAGTGTTGGCGGTACCGCATGAACACTACGGTTTCTATGGTCGTTATTGGGTCGACGCCGCTCGGGCAATCAAGGTCGACCCGCGTTGCAGCGATACCGGCGCGGTTCTATCCCAACCTCTGGGGACGGTTCTGTTTGCACTGCGACGCATTCCGCCGGTTCAGTCGCGTACGATCATGATTTTTGGTGCCGGGCCGATCGGTCAACTCTTTGTTCGTGTTCTGAAGTTGTTCGGCGCTTCAAGGATTATCGTTGTTGATCCGCTGGAAGATCGCCTGGAGCTTGCAAAGCGAGGTGGGGCGACCGACTTGATCCAAGGAACCGCGGCGGATTCCATCGCTTTTGCGGCGACGCTGCCACAAGGAGGTCCCGATTTAGTGGTCGAAGCGGTCGGTCATCGCGAGCAAACGCTGAATGAATGCATTGCGGCCTGCAAGGCAGGGGGAGAGATCTTATTTTTCGGCGTACCTCCAGCCGAGGTCCCCAGCATTCGCCTGAAGGACATGTTTTGGAAGAACCTGCGGATGTATACCAGTGTCGGACCGAGCTTCGAGATCGATTTTCCACTGGCTATGCAGATGGTTGCCGAACGGACGATTGACGTCGAGCCGTTGGTTTCGCACCGCATGCCGATCGATCAAATTCAAAAGGCCTACGATCTGTTCGCACAGCGCGACGATGGTGCGATGAAGGTCTTTTTGGACTTTCCGGCTTTTGAGACATGAGCAAGACGGAATGCCTTTTCATCCCCGAGCAAATCGTCTCGGGAGGACAGACCGGCGTCGATCGTGGCGCGCTCGAAGCGGCCATGTTATTGCAAATCCCTCATGGTGGATGGTGCCCGCGAGGTCGAATGGCCGAAGACGGTGTCATTCCCGAGCGGTACGCCCTGACCGAGCATGCGTCGCCGCGCTACAAGGATCGCACCCGGCAAAATGTGCTCGACAGTGATGCGACGATCATTCTGTTTGAGGGCCAACTTCAGGGAGGCACTCGACTGACCCATCGATATGCGTTGCAATCTGGAAAACCATCATTGCCGATTCAGCTCGATAGCGATTGGTGTCGCGATGACGTCCAACAATGGCTTGCCGAAAACCGACCAGCGGTATTGAACATCGCTGGGCCGCGTGAAAGCAACGCTCCCGGTATTCAAGATCGAAGCATGGCCGCAGTGCTGAAGATTTTTGCTCAGTAAAACGGCTGCTTGACAAACGTTGGGTACGACCTGCTTACCGGACGGCCTGCCCGACGCATTCTCAACCTTCAGACAGCGCACTCACATTGATGACATCTTGAAATCGGGATTCATCCGATGCCGCAGCGCGATTGCGCTTGTAACTTCTTATATTTCAATGGCTTGCGAATGCTTGCTAGCCGCCTGATGGAATCCGGCATGTTGGGTGCGTTGCTAATGCATTGTTCGACCAGGAATTCGAGGAGCAATAAAGTGGCAATGGTTTTACTTATCTTTTTGGGGCTATTCATTAGCGGTTTCTCAATCAACGCGGCAATGCGACCACTGAGAGAAGTTGATAGCTACTACATCTAGGTCGCCCGATTGCCGGTTTCGCTCGGTGAGAAAAGGAACGAAAAGCACCTCGGTTCAATGCAACCGAAGGTATGTTGACAATCGGTTGATAGGCTACAATGGGAACAAGTGCTGCAAGGTCTTAGCCCATCGGCGTAAGTCATTGAACAAAACGGAATCAGCCGAAACGCGTTTTACCGTGCGTGGTCCGAGATGATGCCGGGGTGCTTATGCCGTGCGTGGTCTGAAATGATGTCTTTGCATTTCATGAAGTGAATCACCTCATTTTCAGCCACGCGATGTATGGAAAAGAATCGTTGCAGCGATTTTGATCGACGCTTTATGCCGTGGGTTGTCCAAGAGCGACACAAGTGCATCAAATAAGGCGAATCACTCATTTCCGCCCACGCGACGTATATCAACGGATTTATAACGATGCTTCGAGCAACGCTTTTGCCATCGCAAGATACTACGATATCCAGACATTATCGATCGGTCGGCATGATCGCCGTACTGATCGTCATCGCGATTTGCGTTCCGAATTTTGAGGCGACGGCACAGTTTGGCGGTCCTGGAAGACGCGTCTCGGTGGGGGGGAAATTCATCGAGCCTGATCGCATGTTGCGACAGCAAATCTCCGATGCTCAGGAGGCGATTGCCGCATCGCGATTCAGCGATGCGATCATCATTCTGGGGGAATTGCTGTCGCGTAAGTCATCGGACGAACTGGCCGATATGGCGGGGCAAGATTTCTTTCTGAAAGCCGACGAAGCGACGCTGGCCAACGAGAGTATCCTGCGTGAAGCGGAGACGATGTTGGGTCAGTTGCCCGCAAAAGGAATCGAAACGTATCAGTTGCGGTATGGCAGTCTTGCCAAAGCATCGCTTGACGAGGCGGTGAAGAACAACGATTGGCAAGCAATCGCTCAGGTCTCACGTCAGTATTTGCACACCGACGCCGGACGCCAGGCGACATTGTTGATCGGGTACCAGCAGATGCTTGACGGTTTGCCGATGGCGTCCGCGTTGACATTTGATCGACTGTACCAGCACGAGCGGATTCGGAATCAAATCGGCAACAGTTTGATCGTCGCATTGGCGGGAAGTTGGAATCAAGCGGGTCGCAGTGAAGCGGCGGTCGATGTGATGTTGTCATTACAAGCCGACGGAAATCGCAACCTGTCGCTCGCTGGCCGCGAAGTCAGTCTGCCAACGGTCGGGGCCGATGCGTCCGCAATCACCGACTGGCTTAATCAACATTTCCCTTCGCAGTCCCTGTACCAAGATGAGGCTCCCATCGACCAGCCGGTGGCTGGAGGCGGACCGGCGCGAACCGGGTATCGAGGGGCCGAGCTTCCCATGCGAAACGAACGGTGGATGAAGCAGACAACTTGGTCGGTTCGTCAGGAAGAGGATTTGCAGGAGTTTGAAGCGTCCCGATTGGCATCGGGGGCTTTCCCGATTCCGACATGGCAACCGATCGTTGTCGGCGATACCGTCTTGGCGAAGACGACAGAAGGAATGGTCGCGATCGACTTTGAAACCGGTAAGTACATTTGGGAGTATCCATGGTTTTCCGACAGTCTTGACGGAACGGTCGTCCCAACCGATGAAATCCCCGACGATGATCAACGGGATCGGATGTTGAAGCAGCGTGTTTGGAACGACCTGCCGTTTGGGCGAATCAGCAGCGACGGGACACGCGCTTACATGCTGATGAACCTAGGCGAGGTCTCTTCGCAGCCTTACGGTCGATTCGGTGGTCTGGGAGTGCAGGGGCTCAGCAAATCGGATGAAGGAACGAATACGCTTGTCGCACTGGACATCGCCACCGAAGGCAAACTGGCCTGGACGATCGGAGGTGAATTCAGCGCTGAACCACGGCTGGATGAAACGTTTTTCTTGGGGCCACCTTTGCCGGTCGATGGAGCATTGTATGTGTTGGCCGAACAGAAAGCAGACCTCTACTTGTTGTGCTTGAATCCCGAAGATGGGAGGCTGCGGTGGCGGCAGCAGTTGATCGCTGTCGAGACCGGATCGGTTCAGAACGATCCGATTCGTCGTATCGGAGGTGCGATTCCGGCGTATGCCGACGGAACGATTGTCTGCCCGACGGGGCATGGTGCGTTGGTGGCGTTCGACTTGGCGACGCGAACATTTCGGTGGGGGTTCCGCTACGCTCGCAGCAATAATTACTCATCATTGCATCGGTCCTTCAGCGGTCGCAACAATGATGACTTGTCGCCATATATGTCGCGGTGGAACGATGGCACCCCTGTTATTTATGAAGGCCGGGTTCTCTTCACACCGATCGAAGGAGATCGCCTGTATGCACTCGACTTGAAGTCCGGCGACCCACTTTGGTCAACGATTCCACGAGAAGATTGGCAATATCTCAGGGGCGTGGCCGAGGGACGGCGGTGTTGGTGGGAAGTGATACGATTCGCGGAATTGACGTGACCAACGGTCAACGTCGCTGGGATCATGAAAGTCCATTGACGAAAGGGAAGCAATCGTCGGTCGGGGAGCGTTCGCCGAGGATGCTTTCTTGTTTCCCACAAGTGGCAACCGGATGGTGGCGATCGGCATTCGAGACGGGCGTGAACTCGGTAGCCAGCGGGTGAACTATCCATTGGGCAATCTGGTCTCCGTGCGGGGACAGATGTTGTCGCAATCATCAACCCATTTGGCGATGGCGCGCGGGCGCGAGACCGCCGCGGAAAATGTTAAGCAAGCCCTTCTGGCCGATCCGGATAGTATTTGGGCAACGATCTGCAAGGCTGAATTGGCGATCGAAGCGGATGATCGCGATCAAGCGATCGCGTTGTTAACCGCGGTTCGAGAGCGCGGCCTGAAAATGAAGAAGCGCGTGTCTTGTTGGTCGACGCGATCAGTGGTGCCTTGCGGGAAGACTTCGCCGAAAATCAAGACACGCTAGATCGACTCGAATCGCTGGCGGAATTGCCGAACGAGCGCGAGGAGTTCTTGCGACTCAAGGGGACGGGGTTGCTGGCAAACGGAGATTATGTCGCCGCCGCCGAGGCCTTGCTGGAGCTGTCCGCTCCGGAGACAAATTTCTTGGGCGTTCAAACGCTCGATACTTCGGCGCAGATCGAAATGCCAAACGGAAGAACGGCCCATCGGGATGGTTGGATTCGCGCGCAGGTCGATGAAATCGTTCGTCTCGCCAACGACGAAACGCTCGCCAAGATCAATGAGATGTTGGCCAACAAACTGCAGTCGCTTTCATCGGTCATCGGACCGCAAGGGCAGCAGTTGCAAAGGCACTTCGGCCACTTTGAAGCCTGCGACTCGGTATTGCTGGCGATCGCCCATCGATTCCGCGTGGAAGGATCGATGTTGATGGCGGAACGATTGCTGCGGGGTGCCGCCGCCAGCGCCACTTCCGACGTACGACGCGATCGATGGCTGGCGACTTTGGCGGCCTTGTATCTGCAAGCACAATGGCACGGTGACGCGTTGGCCGCCTATCGGCAAATCAAGTCGCCGGACGAACTGAACGTCCAAGATCCGTGGACCCTGGATCAACTGAAGCAGTTGACACGGCTTGATCAGGCGGCTCCCGAAACCGACCATTCGCTTGACGCTTGGCCCGCGCATGTACATGTCCAAGCGATCGACTTTCCTTCCACGGAGACCTACGTCACGCCGATGGTTCTGAACACGATGCAGCAGGAAACCGAGGAGTTTAGCAATTGGAAGCTGTTGGTTGAGGAGTCGACGGACATGCTTCAAATGCGAACGCCCCATGGCAACTTCGGACCGATATATCGTTTGGAAGGGGGAGCGGGAGGTCGCAATGGTCCCGAAGAGGTTTACATCGATCACGGAATGATGGTGGTGGTCCTTCCATCGGCGGTAATCGGTTTCGATTTGTTCGAGGCGGAGCAAAACCCAATCGATATGGAGGTTTGGCGTCGACAATGGCGGACCAACAACGGGCGGAGTGAGATTCGGACAACTCGTTCTCCGAATGCATTTGGTCAAATGATCAATCAGTATCTCAGTGGGGCTTACCTTCCCGCGCTTCGCACCAGCACGATCATCAACGGGCAGTTCATCATGCTGCAGTCCAGGACCTTGTCGTCCGTCGATGTTTTAACGGGCAAGGATCGATGGCGAATGAGTGTTGGCGTTGATGACGGTTTCATCGCTGCCGACGATTCGACAGTGTCCGTGATCAGCCCCTCGACGCGACAGGTTCATCGGTATCGGATCAGCGATGGCGAACCTTTGCGGACCGATCCCTGGTTGAATCCAAGCGAGAAAATATGGGCGATTTATGGCGCGCATGTCCTTTCCTACCACGAGGTTGCCGGCGAACAGGGGGGCGAACGGAAGTTGTCGCTGAGGTTGTGGGACGCAACAACCGGCAAGGACTTGATCAGCGCTGACGCTTTAGCGGCGGGGACGAAAGGCGAAGTGGTCGAGAATCGATACGTTATCACGCTGCAACCGAAGGGGGACCTGAACATTTGGGATATGAAAACCGGGCGCGCGCTGGAAAGTTCGCGGCTCGATTTCTCGTCCGAGCTGTTGAATGTCCACGGTTTGGTTTGGGGAGACCGGCTGATCGTGATGCCGAATGTGAAATTCCCTCCGGACGAGGCACTGCGACTTAGCCGCAACGGCGCAAAGAGCAGCAACACGTCGAAGTCGGCGGACCGATGATGGCGTTGGATTTGAAAACGGGAAAGCCGTTGTGGGACAAAGCGTTGCCAATTGGCGAATTCGGCATCACGCGAGCGCAGCCGATCGGAGGCCCCTTGCTGTTTTTGTCTCGCCGTCAGAAACCGAATCACTCGAACAACGGGTTGCCCCCTTGGTCGATCACGGTTCAGATCGTTGATATTCGCAAGGGAAAGATCGTTCACGAAGCGGCGGGGTTGCCGACACGTACGACGCCACAAGAGGTGATGACGCATGTCTCCATTCAACCAGCCGAGTCACAATATATTGTCAGCGTGGATCGGAACCGATTGGCCGTGACGTTGCGTGATGAGCCCCCGAGGCCAAACCGGCGGCCGAAACGCCTCCCAAAGCAAAGCCGGAGGATGGGGCCGGCCTTTCGCGACCCGTCGAACCATTTGGTTTCTTTCAAGGAGTCGAATAATTATTCCCTTCGTGCTATTGTAGGATTTATTCCGTGCGTGGTCCGAGTTGCCAGCGGAACACTGGTTGGGAACAACGAAGTCCTGTCGAGTACTACATTTGCCGGAGACAGGCCGGCACCACTTCATTGAAAGGAACTGGATGAGCACCGAGGCCCCGCCTGAGTTCACCGAACAAGATGCACAACGTTTGCACGAAGCCCGCAATCGCGTCCGCGAACAGCTTGGCAAGGTGATTGTCGGTCAGCAGGATGTGATTGATCAATTGATGATTAGCCTGTTCAGTCAAGGGCATTGCATGCTTGAGGGCGTGCCGGGGCTGGCCAAGACGTTGATGATCAGCACGTTGGCCAAGTGCTTGGACTTGTCGTTCAATCGCATTCAGTTCACGCCTGACTTGATGCCCGCCGACGTGACCGGGACGGAAATCATTGAAGAAGATCGTGCTTCGGGGCATCGCGAAATGCGATTTATTCCAGCCTGTTTGCGAACTTGGTGTTGGCGGACGAGATCAACCGTACGCCCCCAAAGACTCAGGCCGCGTTGCTCGAAGCGATGCAGGAACGCCAAGTGACCGTCAGTGGCCAGCGTCATCCGATGGCCGATCCATTCTTCGTGTTGGCGACACAGAATCGATTGAACAGGAGGGAACCTATCCTCTGCCTGAAGCCCAGCAAGACCGCTTCATGTTCAAGGTCTATGTGAATTATCCGAACTTCGCCGAGGAGTTCGAAGTGGCGCGTCGAACGACCGGCACGCCGGTTGGGAATGTGGAAGCGGTCTTGAAAGCCGAGGAGATCATTCGCTGCAACAACTGGTTCGACAGGTGCCGGTCAGCGACCATGTCGTGCGATATGCGTTGTCGATCGTTCGTCAAACACGTCGGCAGCGAAGGGGTTCCCGATTTCGTGAATGAATTGGTCGGCTGGGGAGCCGGTCCGCGAGCGGTTCAAAATCTGATTCTCGGTGGGAAGGCGAGAGCCTTGCTGGAAGGCCGCTTTCACGTGCAGCCGGGAGATATTCAGGCCCTGGCCGCACCAGTGCGCCACCGCATGGTGGTGAATTTTGCGGCCGAAAGCGAAGGTGTCACCAGTGACGATGTCGTCGCTCGGATCTTGGCGATCACTCCCGAAAACGAAGACGAGTTGTCACGCGATGCGCGATTCAAGAAGATTTTTGCGTCCTGAAGCGGCGGCGCGTGGCGCGTCAGGAATTAAAAGCGAGGCGAGTTGTCGAAGGATTTCTGTCAGGATGCATCGTAGTCCGTATTTCGGGCAATCGATCGAGTTCCTGCAGCATCGACAATACGCCCCGGGGATGACATACGCCATATCGATTGGAAGGTATGGGGCAGGCAAGATCGTCTGGTGATCAAGCAGTACGAGGAGGAGACGAACCTGCGTTTACATCTGTTGGTCGATTCGTCGGCCAGCATGAAATACGGCCAAGGTGAACAGAATAAGTACGAGTACGCCTCATCGATCGCGGCTTGCTTGGCGTACTTGGCCAACCGTCAACAAGATGCGACCGGGCTTGTCACCTTCGACAATAAAATACGCCGCAATCTTTCGCCGCGAACCAGTCGTTATCAGTTGGCTCGTATCTTGGAGGCGCTCGATGGGACGGGGCCGAACAATACGACCGATTTGTACGCGATCATGCGTGAGGTCGCCGAATCGGTTCCGCGACGCGGTGTGCTGGTGCTGATCAGCGATTTGTTGGGCGTTGGCGATTCGTTGGTCAAAGCGCTCAGCTTGCTCCGAAAGCGAGGGCACGATGTGATTGTCTTTCACACGTTGCACGACGAGGAGATCGATTTTCCGTTTACGGGGGCCACGCGATTCGAGGGTCTTGAAGATTCGCGGTTTTTGAATTGCAATCCTCGCGCGTTGCGGGAAGGATATTTGGAGGCACTGAATGCGTTTCTGGAGGGGACGCGTCGCGTCTGTGCGCGGTTGAGCGTCGATTATGAAATGGTGCGCACCAATCAACCGCTTGACGCCGTGCTGGCGAAGTTCCTCAGTGCGCGTGCCAGCATGCCAACGTTAAAAGGATAGAACGATAACTCCATGCAATTTCTGTTTCCTTCGTTGACGATCGGCTTCGCGTTGCTTGCCGTACCGTTGTTGGTACACCTGATCAACGTGCTGCGGCAGCGACGCCGCGAGTGGGCGGCCATGGATTTCCTGCTGGCCAGTTACCGCAAGCAACGCAAGTGGATTTGGTTGCGACAGTTGCTGTTGCTGCTTGCGCGAACGGCGGTGATCGCGTTACTGGTCGCGATGTTGGCCGGTTGGGCTGGTCGAGCGGGATGGTTGGATGTTCTCGGAGGGCAGACCAATCATCACGTCGTGATTCTCGATGACAGCCTTTCGATGGCCGATCAAAGCGGCGGATCGACCGCATATCGTCGAGCCTTGAGCGCGCTTGAGTCGTTGGGTCGGCGGTTGTCATCGTCCGAAGGAACGCATCAATTGACCGTCATCCGGACCAGCCGCGCACAATTGGTCGTGCAAGCGGGATCACAGGCTGGAGACGCCGCCGCGGACCTGAGCGCTCAAACCATTGGAACGGAAAATCGAACGCTCGATCGCTTGATGGCAACCGACGCCAGCCCGATGCTGGGCGGTTTACCCGAAGCGGTGGAACTGGCGGCCGGATTGATCGAAGCGACTTCGGCGGATCGAACGGTCATGTATGTGATGACCGATCTTCGTTCCCGGGATTGGGAGAATCCCGAGCGAATGAATGTCAGCCTCCAGGAAATCGCGAAGTCGACGGCGGAAATTCGGCTGGTCGATTGTTCGGATGAACCTGGACAGAACTTGGCGGTTACACAGTTGCAGCCCGTGGAAGATGTTTGGGTTGCCGGCGTACCGGTGATGGTGGAGGCGAAGGTCCGAAATTATGGTCAACGCGTGGTGACGAACGTTGCGTTGGACGCCAAGTTGATTCAGTATGGCCGCGGCGTCACCGTTCCCCGTTCGGATCAACTCTTTTCCGGGAACGTCGAAACATTGCCGGCGATGGTTATCGAACGAATCGAACCGGGTGGGGAAGCGACGAAGCGATTCCAGGTGTTCGTCGCCGAACCGGGAACGCATGCCTTGAACGTATCGATACCCGATGACGTGCTGGCGGCGGACAATCAGAGGAGTTGCACGCTGCCGTTAAGCGATCAGCAAAAGGTGCTGATTGTCGATGGCGATCCCAGCGGCGGTGCCGCCTATTTTGTAGCGAGCGTCTTGAATCCAGGCGGGCAGGTGCGAACTGGAGCCGTTCCAGATGTGCGACCGATCAGCTTTCTGAATAGCGTCACGAGCGAAGAGCTTGCCCGATACCGGGTTATCTATTTGCTGAGCCTGCCGCGACTGGAGGATTCGGTGGCGCGATTGCTTGATCAGTACGTGAGCGACGGAGGGGGCCTGGCGATTTTTGCCGGCGAATCGATCGACCGCGAAAGCTACAATCGACTGGCCGACGCCCGGCCGGGGTTATTGCCGGGAACGCTGTTACCGGTCAAGGAATTGCCTTTGCCGACGGGAGATGCAACTCCCGATCTGGTACCGACGGGAACCCATCCAATTGTCGCTCCGCTGGCTGCTGTCGGTGAAGGGGCGTTCGGATTGGTCCGCGTTGTTCGTTCGTTCGGACTCGAAGCCAGCCGCGATCAGAGTTTATCGGTGAGGACCGTCGTTCGTCGTCGCGACGATCAGCCCTTTGTGGTTGAACATCGGCGGGGATCGGGACGCGTGGTCACGGTGTTGACCGATTTAAATGATGCTTCAACCAATTGGACGGGCGATCCGACCTTCGTGGTCTTTTTGCTGCGGACGAACGCATTTCTTTGGTCGACGGCCAATCCGGAGGTTTCTCGGCTGGTCAGCCAGCCGATTGAATTGCGTATTGGCAACGAAGCGTTTGGACGTTCGGTCGACCTGCTCGCCGCATCAAAAGCTCCGCCGCGGGTTTCGATTCAGTTGCAAGCCGAAGTTGACGAGAACGAACGATTCTTGGAACTTCAGCTTTCGCCCGCCTTGGCCGCGATCGACGGATCGATGGACTTGCAGGCACTGATGCAACCGGGCGTTTTTGAATGGTGGCTTACGCGGCTGGATGGATCTCGCGAATCGCTCCCCACCGCTTCGGTCTTGCCGGTTGGCGAAGGGGACTTGAGGCGTTTGAAACGCGTCGACATCGACCGCGTTTTGCAACCGACGATCGTCACCTTTTACGATGCCGGACAAATGGCCATGGCGAACGAATCGGATGGCGGCGGCGGACGGACGGGAATCTTGTTGGCATTGCTGGGGGCGATGCTGATCGGTGAACAGGTGCTCGCTTATTTTGGCAGTTATCATCCGCCAGCGAGGGCCCGAGCATGAACGAGTCGCTTGTGGAAAATGCAACCCAGCAGATTGTCTATCAATTCGAACGCTTTGTTTCACTGACGGGATGGTGGACGTGGGCGGGGGTTGTCGTGTTGATATTGGCGGTGCTGCTGACGATGGGTCGGCTTTATCGACGCGACACGGGCGAACTGCCGCGAGCAACGGGGCTCTCACTGTTGATCCTGCGAATTGCCGCGCTGCTTGCTTTGGTTTTCTTCTTTCTCAACTTGGAACGTCGCGCCCAGCAACAGGTCGTTCGTCCCTCGGAAGCCGTCGTGTTGATCGACACCAGTCAAAGCATGTCACTGCCCGCCGAACAAGCGGCCAACTCGAGAAGCCGTATCGAGGCGGCGACCGATCTACTGCAACAGACGCCGTGGCTGGACTCCATCACCGCCAATCATCGTGTCACGCTCTACGGGTTCGACGAAACGACGGAGTTACGCGAGTTGGCTTCGCTGGCGATCGACGATGCGCAGTCGTCCGGTCGATCGGGGTCCGACGGCGCAGCGGGATCGTCGACCGCCGCCGACGATGATGCTCCGACCGATGACGCAACCGCCAACTCGCTGAAAGTCTCGCGCACGTGGGCGCTCGTCGCGGTCGCCGTACTTGGATTTGGTGTGCTGATGCTGATTGTATCGGCGTTGGTTCCGCTGATCGGATGGCGTTGGGCCAGCAGCATGATTTTGGCCGGTACGATAAGCCTACTGATTGGCGGCGGGTTATTGGCAAGCATCTGGACCGTACAATCCTCGCTGACAATGCGACAGTTGCTCGGTTTCGCGCCGGCTGCTGAGTCGACATCAAGTGATGACGTGGATGAGTCGGAGGTTGATTCAGCCCCCGTGGAACAAGATTGGAGCAAGCTTCTGGTTGCTTCAGGGGCGAGCAGTCGTATCGGGGACGCGATCCGTGGTGCGCTAACACGGCATGACCCTTCGACTCTGGCGGGAGTGCTGGTGATGACCGACGGACAGAACAATGCGGGGATACCGATTGAAGATGCGGCGGCGTTCGCGGCGCGCGATGGCGTGTCGATCTTTCCCATCGGATTTGGATCGCCGAAACCGCCGGTGAATGTCCGAATTGTCGACCTGGATGTGCCGCGACGTGTTTATCCGGGGGACAAGTTTGCGTTGTCGGTGGTCCTGCAGGCCAGCAGCATGATGGGGAAGAAACTGGATGTTGAAGTCTTGGAAGGGCCCGATGGCGAGTCTTCGCCGAATGAAGTGCTTGATACAAAAAGTGTCTTGATGGATGCGGATGGCAAGCTGACGGGAGTTCGTTTTGAACTCGACCCACCGGCTGTGGGGAAACGACGATTGGCGGTCCGGTTGCGAGGTGCCGCGGGTGATCAGAACGCGGAGGACGATGTCCGCGAGGCACGCTATGAAGTGGTGGCGCGAAAGGTCAAGGTGCTGCTGATCGCTGGCGGTCCGACGCGTGAGTACCGGTTTGTCCGTAATCTGTTGCACCGCGACCGCGAGGTGTCGGTGGACGTCTTGTTGCAAACCGGCCAGGAGGGAATGAGTCAGGAAGCGGACCAGATCCTTACCGATCTGCCTTCCTCTCCCGAGGCGTTGTTTGAATATGATGCGATTGTGGCTTTTGATCCCGACTGGATGCAGTTTGAAGCCGCGCAGATCGAACTGTTGGACCGCTGGCTATCCGATTTGTCGGGTGGCTTGGTGTTGATCGCCGGTCCCGTCCATCTTCCCGAATGGAGTCGGCTTCGAGGTGACATCCGCGGTTCGACGATCAAAGGTTTCTTCCCGGTCACGCTTTCGGAAAGGGGGCCGATCATCGACAGTGGTCGCTCGGGAGGTTCGACACCCTGGCCGCTGGATTTTACCGCTGATGGTCAGCGCAGTGAGTTTCTTTCCTTGACCGATAACGCAGCGCAGAGTGCTGGTGTGTGGGACGAGTTCAGTGGTGTTTATGACTTCCTGGGTGTCAAAGACGCCAAGCCTGGCGCGAAGGTATTGGCATACTTTTCAGATCCCACGACAAGTGTGGACGGTCGTTTTCCGATCTATTTGGCGTCGCAGTTTTATGGTTCGGGACGAGTCTTCTTTCAGGGAAGTGGCGAAATGTGGCGGTTGCGTTCGGTCAGCGACGCATATTTCGAGACTTACTATACCAAGCTGATTCGCTGGGCGACGGAAGGACGCTTGTTGCGTGATTCGACGCGCGGCGTGTTACTGGTCGACAAGCCTCGGGCGATGGTCGGCGAAACCATCTCGGTTCGCGCGGTTTTAACCGACGCCCAGTACCGCCCATTGACGGAGCCACGCGTGACGGCGGAGCTTGTCGCTCCGTCGGGGTTGCGACAAGACATCGTATTGCGACCGCTGGAGGGTCAGCCGCGTCCGGGGACCTACGGCGGACAATTTGTCGCGCGTCAGTCCGGAAGCTTTGAATTGCAGTTGTTGCTGGGGGACGCATTGGATGAACAGATCCTTCGTCAACCGGTTCAGGTCGTTCTGCCGACACTGGAACTGGAAAGCCCGCAACGAGGTGATCGTGTTTTGACCGCGCTGGCGGCTGTGACCGGTGGAGCGTTCGCGGCCGGGTCGGCTTTGGATGCGGTGACGTCGGAACAGAAGAGCCCCTCGGATGTCGTGTCGATGATGGAGCCGAGGCCACAAACGACCATTCTGCCTGGAACTCCCGATCGTGATTTTCACCGACGGCGCAACGCTAGTTTGATGTGGCTCATTGGAGGCATCCTAACCTTGGAATGGTTGTTACGCCGTTTGAACCGACTGGCTTAGATTTGAATTATGCCTGAAACTCATTCCTCCGCATCGAAGATTCATCCGCAGTTGCAGGCTGTGATCGCCAAGTTGCGCCGCATGGTCCGGCAATACATTGTCGTCGATTTTGCGTTGACGGCGTTGGTTGCCGTCGGGATCGCATTTTGGGGCGGACTGCTGCTCGATTACGGACCAATTTTAATCGGCGGCCTGGAAATGCCGCGGTCCGCGCGAATGTTGTTGTTGGTGGCGCTCGTCGTTGTGTTGGCGGTTCTGTTCGTACGCCTGTTGGTGATGCGAATGACACGTCAGTTGCCTGACGAAAGCCTGGCGTTGTTGCTGGAACGGAAACATCCGGAACTGGGCGAGCGACTGATGACCAGTGTTCAGTTGGCGTCGACGGAGTCGGCTTACGGATCGCATTCGCGCAGCTTGTATGAACACGTTCGTCGCGAAGCGGCTTCGTTAAGTGAGTCGTTGGATATACGACGAGTGTTCCAATGGAAGCCGTTGGTTCATAAGGCGATTGCGGTCGCCGTGATGTTGGCGGCTTTGATTGTTTTCGCACTTATAGCCCCTTCGATTGCGGGGCAGGCGGTGTCGAGAATGTTGGCGCTGAGCGACGAACCGTGGCCAAGACGCGCCAAGTTGGAAATGGTTGGTGTTGAGGTCCCGATCAGTTCGTTCGACGATCTTGATGACAACGCGCCGCCGCAGGTGAAGTTGCTGGCGTTCGAGGACCGCACGTTACAGATCGCTCGTGGCGGTTCGGCGACGTTGCGAGTTCGGGCGCGTGCGCGCGACCGCGAGGTTCCGGAAGTTTGCACCGTTCACTATCAAACCGCTTCCGGGCAACGAGGGCAGGCCAATATGCGTCGAATTGGTGGTCAGAAAGATGGCTACCAAGAGTTCTCGCTGGACGGTCCGCCGCTCGATGGGCTGGCTGAGGATGTGACGTTGACCGTGCGAGGATTGGATGATCGCTTGAGTGATTATCAAGTGTTGGCGATCGATCCGCCGGCGGTTGTGAACGTGCGCATCGAAAGCCGCTATCCCGAGTATCTTCGCGATCCGCAGAATCAATCGGACGCTCCGGATTTGGTGGTCGACTACGCTCCCGGTCTCCGAATTCGCGAAGGATCGGGGCTGAAGATCATCGGGCAAAGCAGCAAGCCGCTTTCAAGCGTGAAGGTTTTGCTGCGTGACGCGCAGTCCAATGGTGATGTCCGCTTGGCGGAAGTATCCGAAGACGGGATGTCGTTTGCGATGGAGGTCTCGCGGCTGGATGAAGATCACACACTGCTGGTTCTTCCCGTCGACCAATTGGAGATCACCGCGGGGGCACCGTTTCGTTACTTCCTGGGCGTTGTGAAAGACCAGCCGCCGGAGATCACGCTCAATTTGGTCGGGATCGGATCGGCGATTACGCCAATCGCGAAGATTCCGTTCACTGGAACGGTTCGGGATGATTACGAACTCAGTCGAACCGAAATGGCTTTGGCCGCGGTATCGCAGCAAAATATCCAACCGGTGCTGCGCGATGTTCAGCCGGAACGAGACGGTTCTTTCAAGGGGCAAATCGATTTGAGAACGCTTGCCACCGACGACGTGATCCAGTCTCCCGATCCGGGACAACGGATGAATGTATATGCCGAGGCAATGGACAAATACAACCTTTCCGATCGTCATGTTGCGCAAAGCGATCTGTATGGGCTGGATGTCGTTTCACCGGAGGAACTTCTTGGTCGATTGGAGCGACGTGAGCTTGGACTTCGCGGTCGGTTGGAACAAGCGATCGATGAAATACGTCAAACACGTGAGGTGTTAAGTAAGATTGCAAACGAACCGTGGACACCCCCCGCCTCCGCAACCGCCTTCGTGCAGGAGAGCGATGATGACGCGTCCCGGGCGGAGCACTTGAGGGTTTTGCGAATTCAGCAGTCGTCGCTTCAGGCGGCCAAGACAAGCGAGGAATTACGCGGAATTGCGGCTGCGCTGGGTGATATCATTCTGGAAATGGAAAACAATCGCGTCGATTCGGTGGACCGTCGCGAGAGAATTTCCAGTCAAGTTCGCGAGCCATTGGCGGCGGTGGTTGACCAAGAATTGCAGGATTTACGAGGGATTGTGGACGAATTGTTGCTCGCGGCGCGCGATGCGGAGTCCGGTCCATCAATTGCCGCCGGGGCGGTTGATATGGCTGAAGAGGTGTTGCTGCGATTGACGGCAATCCTGGACAGCATGTTAGACTTGGAGAGTTACAATGAGATCCTTGATATCGTGCGAGATCTGATCGATCGCCAAGATCGATTGATCGAAGACACAAAGTCCGAACAAAAACGACGTGTTTGGACTTGTTTAAATAGTACGCGGTGGGTTGTCGGTCCCGACAGGAGTGCGAGCAAATGTTTTCCCGTGCATCGTCCGAAGCGGCGCGATTCCATCAAATGACGCGGGGCTCGTCATTTCCGGCCACGCCTTGTTTAGGCGAACATCGGTCTTCAAAGTTCGCGGCATTTGCCGTCCACGTCATGTTTTGTCTCTGCGTGATGTCTTTGCTTGGTTTGCCGAAGCAGTCTATCGGACAAGATTCCAGCGATTCGAAGCAGTCTCAAACGCAACCGCCCGCTGGACCGACGATCACCGATCGACAGAAGCAAGTCGCTGACAGCTACAAGCGGCTGGAAGAACTCTTGATTCGATTAGCCGATGTCGAAGCGAGTACGCATCCGGAGCGAGCCGCTTTGCTGCGGCGAGCGGCCAGACAATCGAGCGAAACGTTTGTACTGAAGCAACTGGAAGACGCCACGGCGGCGCTGAGCAATCGGCAGTACCAAGAAGCATTAACAAACCAGTCGTCCGCCAGTGGCAACCTTTCGTCGCTGTTGAAGCTCTTGTTGACGGAAGATCGTCAGGAGCGAATTCGCGATGAAAAGGACCGCATCAAAAGGATCAAGCAAGACATCGAACGACGCTTGCGGCAGCAAACCGCGACGCGTGCTCGGACTGAAAAAGGGGCTGAAACGGACACTTTGAAGGAAGAGCAAGGAGAGATCGCTGAAAAAACGAAGGAGCTGAGCGAGGAACTGGGGAACGAAGAATCGTCCGGGGACAACGCGGACAATCAAAACCAGAGTGAAAGTGATTCGGAGCGGAAATCGGATGACGCGGATGCTTCACCTTCTGAGAATGAATCGTCTGACGAAGGCGGGCCGCAAGAGAATCCCTCCGATGATAAACCATCCGAAGATAAACCTGCGGATCAGAAAGCGGGGGGCGATAAGTCGGACGACGACAAAGAAGGAGACAGCGAAGCATCCGAAGACGATTCATCAAAGCCGGGAGACAAGAAGGCTGACGATGAAGAATCCGATGGCAAGCCGTCGGGCGATTCAAAGAAAGGCGACATGACACCTTCCGAGAATCAAAAGCCGGGCGACAAGCCGAAAAATGGTGAATCGGAATCGCAGCAGGATTCAAAGCCTCAAGATGGAGAATCGCCGGAGAACCAGCCATCCGAAGGTTCGCCGTCACAGCCTTCCCAGCAAGGTGAGTCTGAATCCCAGCAGCAACCCAAGTCGGAGCAGTCTCCGCAAACGCCTCAACAATCAGCGGCGAAACGGCTTGACGAGGCACAACGGAAAATGCGTCAAGCGGAGAAGGAACTTGAAGACGCCAAGCGGGACGGTGCCGTTGAAAAGCAACGCGAGGCCGAGCAACTGCTGCGTCAGGCGATTGAGGATCTCGATCGGATTCTGCGACAGTTAAGGGAAGAGGAAAAGGAACGCGAACTGGCTCGCTTGGAATCACGCTTCCGCAAGATGCTGGAAATGCAGACCGTCGTCTACGAGCAGACGAAAGACCTGGACAGGATTCCGGTCGATGCGCGGGATCGTTCGGTTGACATCCGTGCTGGGAATCTGTCGTTCGAGGAAAAGAAGATCATTTTGGAAGCGGATCGCGCCATGTTGGTGCTGCGTGAAGAAGGAAGCAGTGTGGCGTTCCCGGAAGTGGTCCAGCAGATGCGTGGGGACATGCAGCGGATCAGCGATCGACTGTCCGAAGCAAAAATCGGAGTCGTCACACAAGGGTTGGAGGAGGATGTCCTCGCCGCGATCGAAGAGATGATTGCGGCATTGCAACAGGCGCAGCGTGAACTGGAGGAGAAGAAAGACAAGCCCAAACCCCCTGGACAATCACAACAGGGACAACCGGGTGAATCACCGCTGGTCGAGCCGATCGCGGAACTTCGTTTAATCCGGACGTTGGAATCGCGAATCAAGAAGACGACGGAACGTTACGCCAAACTGCGGCCCGATGCGGAGCAAGGTTTGCCCGAAGATGTTCGCCAGTTGGTTGACGAATTATCACAGCGTCAGTTGCGTTTGTATCGCGTGACCAAAGATATTGTTTTGAAGAAGAATCAGTAGATATTGCCGTTCGATTGAAGGCATGCAAGAAACCAGCGGGGTTTGCGTCATGCCGAATCGTTGGCTCGTTTCGCCTAGAGCTATCACGTCGCAAGTTCAACTGAAAAATATTGGCGCAGATAACATCAAACGCGTTCATGATTGATATAGGATCTCCGATGAAGTTACGTCTGCTTGTTGCAACCTGCGGGTTCATGATCGGCACCGTCTGTTCGGAACGTCGACGCGGCGGATGATGCACTGGAACAGCAAGCTTCCTGGTCGATACGAAACGTCGAACAGATTGTTTCGACGCTTCGATCGGGGTTGGCCGAACAAGGGTTGAGGAGGCGAAGGTTGGCGAGATTGCGATCTCTCTGGGAGACGAATTGAACGTTCCCAATGTCGATCGTTTGGATGCATTTATGGCATCCGCAATCGCGGTCCTTCCGCAACTGGGCGACATCGTGGGACGGATCGAGCAATCCCCCGCCTCCATCGGTGACGATCCCTTCTTGGCGATTGCAGCCCCCATCCGAGATCAAGCGCGTTATTGGAGCGGACGGCTGCTGGTGCGATTTCGATATTTTGATGAAGCGATTCCATTGATTCAGTCGCTGGAACCTCAGGATGTGATTGCGCCCCGACGAACTTCTGTACTACCGTGCGGTCTGCTATCACTCGCTGCTGAATAAGGATGAGGCGATTAAAGATCTGACGAAATTGCTTCAGCGGAAGGAGGACCTGCCTGCGCGTTCGCGAGGACGCGGAGTTGATGTTGTCGGATATCGAACCTTTGAAGGAAGATTCGCTCGATGAGATCGCCCGATTGATGAGCGATGTTTCGCGACGCTTGGACTTGGGGCGTTCCGACGATCCGGTGGTCGATCGCGAGCAGCAGATCATCGACAAGTTGGACAAGATGATTGAAAAAATGGAGGAGCAGCAGCGTCAACAGCAACAGCAGCAACAGCAGCAGCAAGCACAGAGCGGAGGACAGGGAGGCTCGAAGTCGAAGCCGATGGAGGATAGTCAAATCTCCAATGAGAAAGGGGCGGGCGACGTGGACCGAAGAAGCTGGGAGACCGCGATGGTTGGGGAAATCTGCCTCCGGCAGAACGCCAGGAGGCATTGCAGAAACTCGGCCAGGAATTGCCGACGCATTATCGCGAAGCGATCGAAGCTTATTTTCGTAAATTGGCGACTGAAAAACGTTAGAACCCTCTTGCGTCAGCATGAACGAATCCGCTAAGGTCGCACCGGCAAGAAGGCTTCTCGGCTGGCGTTGGCGTACTGCGGCGTTGGTTCTGGCGATGTGTTTATTCGCAATGCTGGGCACCGCTGTTCTGCTCAAACCCGCGAAAGCTGGCTTGGGAACGCATCAGCAGCTCGGGTTGCCTCCTTGTTCGTTTCGCGTGTTGTTCGACATGCGATGTCCCGCATGCGGCATGACCACTTCTTGGTCGCATTTCGTTCGTGGACAATGGGTTAACGCACTCCAAGCGAACCCGGGCGGAGCGTTGTTGGCGTTGCTGGCTTCGATATCGTCCATTCACTTATTCCATGTCGCCTGTTCAGGTCGCGCTATGGCTTCGTGGTCGGTCAATATGTTTGCCATTGGCATGATAGCGGCACTTATGCTTGCGGCGACGGATTGGATTTGGCGATTGGTTTCTGCATAACATCGCATTGACGGCGGTTGGACGAAAAGAGTAACACTGCATCTGGAAGTCGCAGGTCTTACATCTGACGACGATGTAGCTTTGTGAAGAGTCGCAGCGGCGAAGGGAATCCCGATGAGACATTCGATCTGGAAATGGACCATCTGTTTGTTACTGAGTACCAGCGCGCTGACACAAGTCGGCTGCACGAGCTTTCTGACAACTTTCCTGTATGCAATGGGCGCGGACCTGCAGCCCGCTGAATACAAGGAATTATCGGGATCGCGAACCGCCATCGTCGTCGTTACCGATGGAAGTCAGTACAGCGACGACATCACCTCGCGCACGTTGTGCCGCAAGGTGGGAGAGTACTTGGAACTTGAACTCTCCGATTTCGAGATGGTTCCCGAAGAAGAGGTCGACAGTTGGAAGGACATCAACGGTTGGGAAGAACTCGATTTCGTTGCTTTGGGAAAAGGGACGAAGGCGGAAAAGGTATTGGGCATCGAAGTCACCGGCATGCGACTGCGCGAAGGTCAGACGCTGTATCGAGGTCGTGCGAATGTAACGACAACCGTCTACGATGTCGCCAGCGGTCGCAAGGAATTTCGTCGCTCGCTGGATGACTTCACCTTTCCGGTTCATACCGGGAAATACGCATCGGAAACGACCGAAGCAAAGTTCCGTCGCGACTTCCTCGATATCCTCGCGCGACGGGTGGCCCGGTACTTTCATCGCTACGACCCGCGCGACAACGTCG
>JAWKTL010000050.1:0-56386 GCA_041399105.1 Pirellulaceae bacterium
GGATTGGTGATGCAACCGATCGGATCGCCCGATGCGAAATTCGAGGTCACACGTAGCGAGGCCGTCCCGGGCGAAACAAACGCCGCGCTCGTCCATTCAAAATGGACCGAGCCGACCGAGGAAGGAGAGTCCGAAACCTACGAAGTGGTTTGGGCCGTCCAGCAAGAGGCCGACGACTGGAAAATTTCCGGAATGGTCATTGGTCAGGCGGTCGGTGGATCGCCGATTGTCGTCGATTTTGAGAATGGAAGCAGCTTGGCTTCGATGTTCCAGCCCGCGCCGATTGGCGAAGGACAGACCCCGACGCTGCAGGCAGCCGCGCCGTCGGCTGAATCGAGCGTACCTGTCGATACGGACGCGCCGGTCATTCGATGACCAATCGGCGGATGCGATCGCATGGAGCGAGTTCGCCGCCTGATATATGTCGCGTGGTCAGAAATGAAGTGATTCGCTTCATTATATTCAAAAGCATCAAGCCAGAGCACGCACGGTATAACATCAAACGCGTTCTCCATTAAAAAAGGCGCTAAGCCTGTTGACACAATCGTACAACATCGATCAGACGGTCCACGTCCGACTCGGTGTTGTATGCGTGGATACTGACGCGTACTCCGCCACCTCGGCAGCTAACAACGACATCATGTTTCAACGCCATTGACCGAATGGCTGCCGGCGTCATGTTCGGCACTGTGAACACGATGATGCTGCTGCGATTGGGAGAATCCCAGTTTGTGGCGACGGAGGCACCCGCGTCACAAAGCCGATCGATCGCCAAGGCAGTCAATTCGAGGACCCGTTGCGAAATCGCGTTGGGTCCGTGATGCCGGATAATCTCCGTGAATAGGTTGACGCTCTCGGCCATCGACAGCAGGCCAACCATATTTGCGGAACCGGCCTCAAACCGCGCAGCCTCATCGCGAAGATCAAGCTTTGCATTCTTGAAGTCCGCTGAATTGCGTACGCTGTGCCAACCGACATTGATGCATCGCAGGCGATTCAGATGTTCCGCTCGAATATAGGCAAAGCCCGCACCTTCGGGGCCGAGCATCCATTTGTGTCCGTCCGCCGCCAGGAAGTCGATCGGCGTCGCTTGGACATCCAGCGGATACACGCCCATGCCTTGGATTGCATCGACAAACAGCAAGGCACCTCGATCGTGAACCAACTGCGTCAACGCGTTCAAGTCGACACGAAATCCTGATGCATAGCCAACCCAACTGATCGCAACGATTCGCGTGTGCTGATCGATCGACTGTGCAATACGATCCATCGATACTTCGCCGCCGGGACACGGGACCGTGCGTACTTGGACACCTTTTGTTTGCTGATTCTCCCAAGGAAAGCGATTCGATGGAAATTCGCCCTCAAAGGTGACAATATTGTCCCCCTGCTTCCACGGATAGCCTTCAGCAACGATATTGATTCCGTAGGAGGTATTTGGAATCATGGCGATTTCAGTGGCGGACGCATTGATCCACTGGGCAAGGTTTTCGCGAAAGACTTCGACTCCCTGCGACCATTGCGGCCAGACCGTTGTTCCGTCCTGAGCCGCTTCCTGAGCGAACGCGGTCATCCGCGATTGTGCCGGCAGCGACAGCGGCGCGACCGCCGCGTGGTCCAAGTAGGCCCACCGCTGGGTGACGGGCATCTGCTGGCGCAGCCACAACCAAGGCTCGGATTTGATTAAAAATGGACCCATTTGCGGTTGGACCGTCATGAATAATCCTTAGAATTCGGAAATCCCAAGCCAACATGCAAGTTTCGTCACAATCAGTTTGGGCGAAACGGGTTCGAGTAACTATACTAAGCGACTTGGCTTTCCAACATGAGTATCAGTAACGCGACAATAAGCCGAGGATCGTTGATGCCCAAGGCACTTTGCCTTATCAGCCTTGTGGTGGCTGCCCTTTTGTTCATCCTGTTCGCCGCCGATTTTGGCCTCAGCATGGCGGGGATGATTGACGTTGCGCCTTTCCAGGGTGCCAGCATGCTTATGGACATTGCGTTCTTAGTGTTGAGCGTGGTCCTGGCCGTACTGAGCTGGATGACATTCCGCGAGCAACCTTAACGGGACGGAAGACAACCTTCCGTCGCCGTTTTTATCGTGCGTTGTCCGATAATAATGCCTTATGCATTTCTTGAAGCGAATTACCTGCTTTCGGCAATACGCGACGTTTTTACCGTGCGTTGTCGAAAAATGTCTTATACATTTCTTGAAGCGAATCACCTCGCTTTCGGCCACGCGACGTTTTTACCGTGCGTTGCCCGAAATGATGCCTTATGCATTTCTTGAAGCGAATCACCTGTTTTCGGCCACGCGACGTTTTTACCGTGCGTTGTCCGAAATAGCCTTATGCATTTCTTGAATCGAATCACCGCGCATTCGGCCACGCGACGTTCAACCTGCTCTGGCTTATGCCTTGGCCTTCCGTTTTTTGCCCTTGCTGAAACCTTTCGCTTTTCCGCCAGCCTTGGGAAACTTCGGCTTTCCACCGTCACGGACGAAGTCTCGTCCACCGGCAGCTTTACCCTTCCCCTTCCGCTTGCCAATTCCTGCGCGTGGCGGTCGACCGCCGGAAAAGTCGTTTCGCGGTTCTTCGGTCGCAAACGCAGTTGCTTACCGGAAACCCATGCGTTTGCAATGATGTGGAACACATCGCTTGGCATGCCATTGGGCAAGTCGATCGTACTGTATCGATCATTGATCTGAATCGGGCCGATGCAATCACCCGAAAGGCCAGCCTCATTTGCAATGGCACCGACGATATTGCCCGGCTTCACGCCATCTTGCCAGCCGACTTGGATTCGATAGCGAACCATTCCCGGATCGGGATTGCCAAGCTGGCGTCCTGAGCGTCCACCACGACGAGGTCGCTGTTCACGATCGAACGATTCGTCATCGAATCGCTCGCGTCCGCCACGTTTGCCACGCTCTTGTCCACTGGCGTTGGCACCGAACTCTTTCTTGGGTCGGTCCTTGATGAGGAAAGGTCGGCCTTGTTGAGCGATCTGGGCCAACGCGGCGGCAATCATGTCCAGCGGTTTTCCAGATTCTTCAGCGTATTCATTCAGCAAGTTCTTGAACATTGTCAGATCTTGGTCCGCTGTCATGGCGGTGATCTGATCCTTGAAGCGTTCGATGCGAACCGCGTTGATTTCATCGGCAGTGGGCAACTGGAATAACTTCGATCGGCTGCTTCGTCGCACGCTCGATCAGCGCAGTTTGTTGCGTTGATTGGCCGATAGAAAAATGACCGCCTCGCCGCTTCGCCCGCGCGTCCGGTACGCCCGATGCGATGGACGTACGACTCGCTGTCGTGAGGCAAATCGAAATTGAAGACATGGCTGATTCTCTGAACGTCCAATCCTCGTGCGGCGACGTCCGTGGCGACCAAGATGTCAAGTTGTCCCGATTTCAGCTGTTCGATTGTCCGTTCGCGAACTTTTTGGGGCATATCGCCGTTGATCGGCGACGCGGCCAAACCCGCTCGCGTCAACTCCTCAGCCACGGTAATGGTCGATTCACGCGTCTTGGTAAAGACGATCACGCCGTCAGTCTTTTCCACCTCCAAGATCCTCGTCAACGCTTCGATCTTGTCTCGTTGAGGCACAAACAACGCTCGTTGCCGAATCGATTCAGCCGTCATCGTTTTCTTCTTGATCGTCACCTTCGCCGGATCGTTTAAATATCGTTCGGCGATCGCGCGAATGGGGGCTGGCAACGTTGCCGAGAACAACGCGATCTGGCGTTCAGCGGGGGCTCTTTCGAGCACATACTCGACATCTTCCAGAAATCCCATGTTCAACATCTCGTCCGCTTCGTCCAGCACCAAGCAGCGAATGCCGTCCAAATCAAGCGTTCCCCGGTTGATATGATCGATCACCCGACCGGGAGTCCCAACGACAACTTGAACGCCACGTCGCAACTGACGGAACTGAACTTCATAATCTTGGCCACCGTAGATCGCGCATACGGCAAAGCCCGGTATGTGATTGCCATAGGTCGAGAACGATTTGGCAACCTGAATCGCCAATTCGCGCGTTGGCGTTAAGACCAGTACCTCAGGGGTCGGAGCACGCAGATTGATCTGCGACAATATCGGCAATGCAAATGCCGCGGTCTTCCCGGTTCCGGTTTGCGATTGAGCCAGCAAGTCGCGTTGCTGAAGCATATAAGGGATGATCTTCGCTTGAATCGCGGTCGGTTTGTCGTAACCGGTCTGCTCGATCGCTCGCTGGACTTCAGGGCTCAACTGAAGATCTTTGAACATCGGATCCTGTTTCGCTTCGGGCTGGGCATTACTTTCGACGGATGTCGCCGAAGGTGCCTTTGCGTCATCGATGTCCGTCGGAGGCTGATGACACAGAATGGATTGGCTGTCATAGGCTGACGAGAGCATTTCGATTGGATCGGACGGATCGGAATCGCCGCCAGCATCGCTGTCGCCGGCGAGCAGCCGAGCGATTTCAGGAGAAAGCAGCGGCGCGTCGACGACGTAAGCTTCGTGTAGCGATTGTGCGGGCATGCCATCGGTGATGGCATTGAGATTTTCAGCGGACGTTGTTTCGATAGGTTCAGACATATTGATTCCATCAGTGGATACGAAGCTTCGCGAGTGTTCATGGAACTTGCCGCGAAGATGTGTGTGTCGCAACGGAGGTCGGTTTAGACGTCAGCGACACTGCTTCACCCATGATTGTTCGATGTCGCCAAAGATCCCGAGATTGGATCGCGTGCATCGTGATGGAAGACTAAGTCGCTATCGAGCCACGATTGCGGAGGGGAAAGATTTGCTCTCGCTGTCGCAAGGGTCAACGTCTACTTCGTTTGACCCATCAAAGCCGTGCAGTTCTTTGAGGCTCGTTGTTTCACCGAATTGTAGCCGATTGCGGCCGGACTCGATAGGAGTAAAAACCGTCTCTGCCGACTTTATATCGCACATTCCTTAGCAAGCCAGACTCGCGACCAACCGCAACAACGCGTTCTCTAAAAAGGTGGGCCTCGGCTAAGTACAGGTTTCTCGGAGCGATCATGCTCCTGGAAATTTAATTCGACTTCTGCGGAAATTTCCCACGCTTAATGAAGCTGACAAGGGTATGTTTGCTTGCTACAATAAGGCGAACTGATAGACAAGCGATTTGAACGATGTGATGGAAAGCGTCGCCGAATCGCTCCCACCTGAAACATTCCCACCCCTTCCCCCGGACGCCCGCTTCAATTTCGGGCGATTCTTCTATGCCAAGGACAAGCAATAAATGCCGACGGCGTGGTTCCGCAGGAACGACGGTCACGATCGCTGCGATCGGAGTATGTGTTATCTTCAGTGTGATTGGGCAATCGCTGGGAGGCATCGCCGAATCGATCAAAGGTTTCTTCGTCGCGAAGCCAAAAGCGAGTTATCTGACAACCGTCGCGACGACGGGACCCTTCGTGCATACGGTTTTGGAACGCGGGGAAATCGAGAGCTCCAGCAATATTGAAGTGCGATGCGAAGTCAGTGGTCGCACCTCATCGTCGGGGGTCAACATCCTGGAAATCGTTCCTGAAGGGACTTGGGTCGAGAAGGGAGACTTCCTGGTCAAGTTGGACGATTCGTTGTTGCAAACACAATTGATTCAGCAGCAGATTACATGCAGCAACAGTCAGTCGGCGGTGATCGAGGCGCAAGCAACGCTCGATTCGGCGACGTTGGCCCTGAGCGAATATGAGGAAGGAACATTCAAGGAGAAACTGGCTCAGCAGCAGAGCGAAGTGTTCGTCGCACAAGAGAACCTGAGACGCGCCGAAGAGTACTTGGCGTACAGCAAGCGATTGGCGGAGCGTGGCTACATTCCCGAAGCTCAATTGGAAGCCGACACTTTCGCGGTGGAAAAAGCGAACAAGGAACTTGGAGTCGCGCAGACCAAACTGCAAGTGCTCGAAACGTTCAGCAAAGAGAAAATGTTGACGCAGCTCAAGGCTGACATTCGCACGGCCGAAGCACGACTGGAATCGAGGACGAAGACTTGGGAATTGGATAAGCGACAGTTGGAGGAAATTCAACATCAGATCGAGAAGTGTCGCATCGTCGCCCCGGTTGCCGGTCAAGTTGTGTATGCGAACAATCAGAATCGCGGTTCCAGCAGTAACGTCGTGATCGAAGAGGGACTTCCGGTTCGCGAGCGACAAACGATCATCAATCTTCCCGATCCCAGCAAAATGCGGGTGAAGACGAAAGTGCATGAATCGCGGATCGGTCATATTCGACCTGGCCTGACGGCCGATCTGATGCTCGACGCAATGCCGGACCTCGCTTTAACCGGAACGGTGACTGAAGTTAGCGAGTATCCATTGCCTGCGGTCAGCGTCTACATGTCGCACGTGAAGGAATACATCGTGGATATCGAGATCGATGACCCGCCGAAGGATTTGCGTCCGGGAATGACCGCCGAAGTGAGCATCTTGGTCCACAAGATCGACGAAGCGTTGCAGGTGCCGATCGAAGCGGTGGTGGAGCGCAAAGGAGAGTTCTACTGTGCGATTCCTCAAGGAGACGGCAGTCTGTCAACTCGAAAGGTCGGCGTTGGAACAACGAACGAAACGAACCTTGTTGTCACTGAAGGGCTCAACCCGTTCGACGAGGTCGTGCTGAATGTCGGTGACGAACAGATCATCGAGCAGTTGGATCTTCCCGATGAAGAAGAGTCGTGAATGACCCATGTTGCTTACGTCTTCCGAGCCCATTTCCGTTGAAAATGAATCCGCGCCGCCGCCGATGGCTTTGAGCATTCGTGGGCTGTGCAAGGATTATCGACTTGGCAAAGAGTCGGTCCGCGTTCTCAAAGGCGTTCATCTGGAGGTGCCACGCGGGGACTATGTCGCCATCATGGGCCCGTCTGGATCGGGGAAAAGCACCCTGCTGAATCTGCTCGGTGGGCTCGATACGCCGACCGATGGCCAATACTTCATCGGCGATGTCGATGTTGCACGGCTGAGCGATGACGCGCTTTCAGCGATTCGCGCCCAGCGGATTGGATTTGTCTTTCAAGCCTACAATTTGCTTCCACAACTGGATGTCGTCGAAAACATAGAAGTTCCACTCGCGTACAGTGGAGGGATTGGTCCCGGCGATCGCAAGCGAAGTGAAGAGCTTGCCCAATTGGTTGGGCTTGGGGAACGCTGCGAGCATCGACCGACCGAGCTTTCCGGCGGACAGCAGCAACGGGCCGGCATCGCTCGCAGCCTGATCAATCGTCCCGAGTTCATTCTGGCTGACGAAGCGACGGGCAACCTCGATACCGTCACCACCGAAGAGATTCTCGATCTGTTCGATTCGCTGAACCGTCAGGGGGCGACCATCGTGATGGTTACCCATGAGGAAGAAGTCGCGCAGCGTGCGCGTCGGATCGTGCGTTTGCGCGATGGGATCGTTGAGGACGACCAACGACTGCGTGAACCAGCGATGGTCGAGAGTTCTGCCGATTCGAGCAACCAAGCGGTTCAGAGACGAGGAAAACCGTCGCAATTGCGAATGCGATTGCGGGATGTCCGAGTCGGTTTGAAAACGTTGTTGATGCACCCGCTTCGATCGATGCTGACGGTGCTGGGAATCTTTATTGGTGTCGCCAGCGTGATTTGGCTGCTGGCGATCAGCGAAGGGATTGCATCAAAAGCGAATCAACAAATTGAAGAACTGGGGGCAAACAACATTATTTTGACGACGATTCGCCCGTCGACGGACGAGTCGCAAGGGAAACGGGTCTATTACTACGGTTTGACCGAACAGGACTGGCATCATTTGGAGGCGACGATCCCTTCAATTGATCTGGCAATTCCGTTCTATCGTCGCAGTGGTCGCGAGTTCCGTTATCGCGATCGAATGATTGAAGGCGAGATCAACGCTTGCACGCCCGAGTATCAAGAGCTTTACAATTTAAGGCTGCTCGAGGGGCGGTTTCTTACAGAGCGCGACATGCAATCCGGGGCCAATGTTTGCGTCTTGGCGAAGGAGGTGGCCACGGCGCTGTTCAAGCACGAGGATCCGATCGGAAAGTCGATTCATGTGATCGATGACTTCTTTCGCGTTGTCGGCGTGGTGGCGACCCGCGAGGAGTTGGACAGCGTCGAGGACACGAGCAGAAGCCAGGACTTTTCAGACAATGTCTACCTGCCATTGGAAACATACTGGATCCGCTTCGGCGAGGTTTACTCACGCGGCAACAACGGCGGGCGGGCATTATCGCAGATCACGTTGCGATTAAGGAACCAGGACGACGCCGTTGCGACAGGGAAAGCGGTTGAGCAAGCGTTGCAGCGGACACACTTGTTCACCGATTACACGATCGGCGTCCCGCTGAAACTGCTCGACCAAGCCCGCAATACGCGATTGATGTTTATGGCGATGATGGGATTGTTGGCGGGCATCTCGCTTGTCGTGGGTGGGATCGGAATCATGAACATCATGCTGGCGACGGTCACGGAACGAACGCGGGAGATCGGCATTCGTCGGGCGTTGGGGGCCAGACGTCGCGATATCACCAGACAGTTCTTGATCGAAACGATTCTGCTTTCCGTTGGCGGTGGGATTACGGGGATCTTGGGTGGATTGACGTGCAACAAGTTTCTGGATTTGTTTCGTTGGGGACTGAATCAAACCGTTCCCGAGATGATGGAGTCGTTGCCTCAGGTGGTGCAAACGATGGAGCCAATCATCATCCCATGGTCGATTCCGATTGCGTTTGGGATCTCGGTGACGGTGGGCGTTGTCTTCGGGCTTTATCCCGCCTTGCGAGCCGCGAAGATGCATCCAATCGATGCGCTGCGGCATGTCGGGTGATCCGACCCGCCTGGAGACCGCCGGACGAATGTGACCGGTCGACTTTTTTTTGACAAAATTGAGAACACGGTATTGACAACCGGTCTGCATCCTTTAGATTCATTGCACTTTCCTTTTCTTGGCTTCGGATCTCTTTGGAGCATTGGGTATGTATCAGCGCACAGCACAGCACAGCGTAAGCGTCGCGTCCGTCGACGTTTGATTTTGGAAAGCCTTTCGCAGCGTTATTTGCTTGCTGCGGACGTCGTAATCAATGAGCCTCCTGGTGAGGTTGTGATGCCTGCAATATATGACATCAACGACGACGATGCTTTCACTCCGCTTGACGCTTTGACCATTCTGAATGCCGCAAGCTCCGGCATGGAGGTCGATGAACTCCCGCAGGCTGATGTCAATGGGGACGGAGAAATTGAATTCCACGATGCCGATATCGTGCTTGCGTCGCTGGGCGCGATGTATTCCGGCAGCGAATCCGGATTTGACACGGAGGATTCAGCAGCTCCAGAGCCGATGAGTGTCTACGCAGACTCGTTCGCATCGGGTCCATCCGGTCCCTTGGCGATGGCGACGACAAACGGCACCGTCCTCACCTTCAAGTCCCAGCAGTCCGGCGATACCAACTGGCCTGACATCACCACTGGACCGGCGACGCCGAGTGGGCCTACTGGACCATCATCACCTTCCTGAGTTTCACCACCAGTCGCATATGATGGCTTAGCTTACGCCTCTGTTTGTGATCAAACAGTCTATTCATATGCTTTGGGGATACGATCCAGACGGCGACTCACTGACGTTGAAGATATTTTCGGTCTGGGCATCCAGCAGGTTCACCACGACCTTAACGGCGACGGCAGTTACACATACGAGCCGAACGCGTTGTTTGTCGGCAGCGACCAGTTTGAATTTGAGGTTAGTGGATGGGATCGACAACGCACAAGATGGAATGTTGTAATTAGTGTCTACAATACGGCACCGGCAGCTAATGACGACACTTACGGAATTAGACTTGAAATTCCTGACGAGATCTTCACTCTCGGATCGCTGTGCTGGACAATGATTATGACGCTGATGGAGATTCACTTAATGTAGCTTTACTTCAGGGGCCAAGCAACGCGGAGAGCTTTTCTTTGCTACCTGATGGGACATTTGAATATAAACCAGCCTTGCCATGGACAGGCAGCGATGTCTGAATACCAAATTTCTGACGGGATCCAGCAGGAAAACCGGCACAGTCACGATATCGGAGTTGAAATTTTGTGAATTAGGAAGTCGTTGGGAGTATTTCAGCGACGATGGTGCAACATCGACGAATGCTAACACAGCATCATCATCTGATGCGTGTCACTGTTTTCCGCAAGCGGAATATCCTTGGAGCCAGGGGAAATTCCTCATAGAACACTGGTGGGATGACTTTGCGGCGACGCCATCCATTCAGCAATTGCTTGGGCCATACGATGCAGCAGTTCATTCATACATTAAGACACATGTTCCCAGTCTTTTAACCGCGACTTTAAATCATGCGTCCGAAGACGCCGCAAAAAACTCGGCAAAGACATTTGTGCAAGGTTATGCCGCCCAGTCACTTTATTATCAAGGAAATACTGCAAATCTTTTACAGAGAAGGTCCGAACGTTGTAGCTTAGGGACTGCGCAATCGCAGGTTATCGTCCATTCTTTATCTCCCAAAGCGAACGCGCACAAGCTTTCGCCGTGTTCAACCAAAATGAATCGTGGAAAAAGGGGGACCCTCCTTCCCAGAGAACCTAGTAATCATGGCAGCGGCACTTTGACCTTACGCAAGCCTTTGCCGAAGGATTGATGCGGAATACGCGGCGTTGAAGGTTGCGTGAGGTTGAACATAATCGTCCGAATGCTGCGGCTTTAGCTACGAATTTCTTGTACAAAGGTGCGATTACTCGAACTCTTAAGGGCATACGAATCTGCAATTGATGCCGAAGAAGCGGAGGTACGATCTTGAAACGCAACATGGAATTGACCCAACTCGACAGGCAATCTGGGATGCCGCGATTGACCGAGGGAAGTTGATTAACGACGGCGGAACGATCAAGCTTGACCTTGCCGTTTCGTAGTCAAGAGCAACCAATGAGATACTCGCCGAGCATTTTTCTTGTCTGTATGATGTCGTTTTCAAGCGCTCGCGTTCTGGCTTAAGAACAGGCTTAATGAACGCCAACACCAATTCAACATTGAGACCTTGAACTCCGTAGGGTTTTGTGTTGAGTATCAACGATCGCCAGTGCAACGCGGCGTTATAGTTATTCACGAAACAATTTCCCCGCGTCCGTGCAGAGTTCTCGTTGACCTGGATGGTCAAGAAGCAAATCAAAAGATTTCCCGACGTTCTCTCGATATGCGTGTTTTGACAAGTCTTTGGAAAGTGGATTGCCGGAGCGTTCAGTTTATTATTGGCGTTCAATCGGTAAATTACCACGACTTCAATATTTGGATATTCCATTGGATGTAGTCCATATCGACAAGAAAGTTCCTAAGGCAATTTCATGAGTTGCGATGGATTGACATGTCAAGCGCGACGATGCATCGCAATCTTGTTTACGAGTTCCCGGTTGTGCGAAACACGGTAACTCACCTTGACCTTAGTGCATGTGAAACCCCGGTAGCGATCAAGCGACTCTGCCGTGTGTTTCCGGAGCTCAAACCCGATCTCTCAGCTTGGGCTTACCAAGCGATTCCGCATCTTTAACCGATCTTATGAGTCATCCCAAACTGGAAATGTTAGCCTTCACGCCAAGTGGGTGTTATCCAAACATGGATCTGTCGCTCGAATTGAATGACTGCAGAAGCATCAGGGAGTTGTTCTTGGTTGGGGTGAAACTTATGAGTTGTCAATTCGGAACTGCGGAACGTCTAGAAAGAGTTGCTACTGTATCGTGCGGTGCTATCACGGAGCAACCCTCATGACGTAGATATAACGAAGCTGACAATGGAAAACGTCCCTAGGTGCAAGTCTGTTGAATTAAGATACGATGCCTTGGTTCGCCTACACAATTGACGATTTGGTTAAGCATTCTATTTGTAAGTTTTTCAAAAACAGCATTTTACGGAGATGTCACAGGGAACGATGATGGTATGGAGATCCGCCTACATCTCGTTGGGTGCATCAGGTCCGGTCCTATGGAGTTACCAATCTCACGCCAACCTTCGCTCAAGACGGGTCTTTTGAGTACATTCCTAGCGGAACTTACTTAGGGCTCGGACTCTTTCGATTTTTGAAGTATGGGACGGAATTGATATCGATGGGGGACATTCATGTATCCTTGTCAGGACGCCAACCATCCGTGTGGGAGCCGCCGGTTGCAGCATCGCGTCAATCAAACAACGTGCATCGTCGTTTCAGGGGTCGAGGTGTTCGTGAAGGTAGAAGTATTTGGACACACATGGAACATTTAGCGCTACCGGGCAAGTCACCGATGATATTTTTACAATCGATTGTTGGTTTAGAAATTGCCACGCCTGAAAAACCCCACCGCAAAGACATGATCGACATGGCGGACGACGGCTTGATGCATTGGTCCAGGGGTAACAGATATGTACCTGATGAGTTTAAGACGTTGCGAAGAGTATTTGAGGGTCCCGGAGGAGCACTTGTTCAAGCTCCCACGGTACGGTATATCAAGTCAAGAGATATCAAGGCGATTGGGACGAAGTATATTTCATTCCAGCCGAATCTGAGCCTTCCCGGCGGATTGGCATGAGGTCGGACCCTACGCGATGGACACAGCGGTTAGTATCTACAGTGATATGAAGGTTTTTCCTCTGCACATTCCGCTCGATAGTGTCCAGGGTGCTAGGAGAGATTTCATTAATGAATTGAAAGGCATCTTTGAAAGAGCGAAGAATGCTCAATCGTGCCGGTAGATGCAAAAGCGGCGGCGGTAACGCCTAGCGTTACCGCTGATGTCGTCGTTTGGCCGAGGGCAATAATGTGGTGGCATGAGCGATTCGCTGCCCTGTGCTGGAACAATCATTTTATTGACGTTTGGTTGCAGTAAAACCCCAACCGATCATGTCAATGGACCAATATTTCCGTCGTTGTTGACGGTGGTCAGTGGGGAGCGATTGATCAGGCAGGTCGCATACTCTTGTGCATCCCAAATATGATACCGTTTCCGTCGCAAAGTATGGTGATATGGACTGTCAGGCTAACGCAGTGCATTGCCCAGCATGCAGTGATCCTTGCAGAACAAGCCCAGTGGCTAGTTGTTGGTGCGGATGGAGTGCGTTTTAGATGAGACCTCCCGTTGAAGAATGGGACTACATTATAAACTGGGATGACTCCCCGCAGTGTACGGTCCGGGCGGGGAATCGGTTCGCGGATTGGAGATTCCCATTAAAGTGATTGATCTCTGCGAACCGGCAGCCTGCTTCTGGTGTGACACTTGTTCATGGTGGCGGTGAATTGAAGATCATCGAAAAACGATGGTAAGTTTGGTTACGCGAATCGAAATGGGAAGTTGTAATCTCGCCACGATTTACGCTATGCTCACCATTTGCTGAAGGACGTGCCGCAGTCTACGGGATCAAAAACGGATTGGCATCTCCTGGGGTATCCACAATGGGGTACATCGATTCCTCCGGTGCCGTCGTGGTCCCCCTGGCAGTACACCAGTGCTGGAAATTTCGATGCAGGGAGTGCGGGTGGGCTCCACCGACGGTAGTCATCACTTGTTCATCGATCGCGACGGACGAGAACTGCACGAATGGCCCCATCCGATTGGGGCGCTTGTCAGTAGTCTGCAAATGAAATCGTGTGGCCTGATCCTTGAATATGACTCTCAGCAGTTTCGCGGAAGAAAACGAACTGGGAAACGATCTACGGATACCGCGACGCATTTGGAACTGGCGATAAGCATGCCGCGATCTTAATCATCTGTGGTCGCCGCCAACGATTCTGCCAGTTCATCCCCAAACGAATCAGTTCATTCAACAAGAGAGAATTACAATACGAAAACCAGTGAGACAGCGGTGCCCAAAGAATGAGAATGATTTCATCACGCTCTTCCAAGATTCAATGCCAATGAAACAGTATAATAAACACGCAAAGCAGAATGGTTTAATAATTCGAGGATGATCCAGAAAAGTGATTTGTTCGGTGGCTGAAACAGGCGGGTCAGCGCATATCCACCGGAGCATTGCAGAAGTCCAAAGAAGAGTGTATAGCCCAG
Source organism: Pirellulaceae bacterium (assembly GCA_041399105.1). Classification (GTDB taxonomy): domain Bacteria; phylum Planctomycetota; class Planctomycetia; order Pirellulales; family Pirellulaceae; genus Rosistilla. The sequence continues at coordinate 14,021 of JAWKTL010000050.1, forward strand.
TGACTTCTCAACCCATCTTCGCCCAACCAGCAGATTTGCTGGGCTGGAGAAGCCGGAAAACGTCGTGGCGGTGTGGCCGGGCCTGGTTTTTCAGCTTGTTAAACAAGTACACGCTCGTTCGTTCCCGGAGTCGTCATGGAGGACGTGAAATGGAATTGTCATGGGCTGAGCATGAGTTGGAGAGTCTGGATTTAGGAGATCAGCGACGCAATCGGCGCGCGAAAATCATCCTTGAGGACCTTGGCCACATTTGTGAGTCGCAACCCGATGCCGCGAAGAACACCGCCTCGCTCAAAGCCCAATATCGCTTTATCCACCATGAAGAGAATACGCCAGAGGCCATTTTGAAGGCTCACAACCAGGCTGCGGTCCAACGCACGACGCAGTACAAGTACGTGATCCTGGCGCAAGACACATCGGACATGGATGTGACCAAACCGGATCATCAGGTGGCAGGAGCGGGACCTCTGGAGAGCGACGAGAAACGGGGCTTTTTCGTGCATCCTCTCTACGCCCTGACCGAACTAGGGTTGCCGCTGGGGATCGTGGACCAAGTGATTTGGACTCGCGAATCGATTCATACCGATCTCGATCGGGACGAGAAAGATCGTCTGCGCAAACGGACGCCATTCGAAGCAAAGGAAAGCTGCCGCTGGCTGGAGATGTTCCAAAGCGCCGAGCAGATCGCCCGTGCCCATCCCGAAACTCATTACGTCGTCGTCGGCGACAGCGAAGCGGACATTTACGAGATTTTCGCGGAGGTTCCCGACATGGCGGACAATTGCGATTTTGTGATTCGAGGTTGCCAAAACCGGGCGGTGATTGATGACCTAGCGGCCAACGTGGACGCGGTCTTGGCCAATAAGACGGTGCAATATTTAGAGGAAGTCGAGATCAGCGAACGCGTCTCGAAGCTCCCCGGCGAGACACGTCCGCGGCGTAAATCGCGTTCAGCTCGAAGCGCCACGCTCGGCGTGCGTGCTTCCCAGGTAACGATTCGCGGCCCCGCTCGGCTGGGCGGAAAGTTATCGGACGTGACCTTGAATGTTGTGGAAGTCGTGGAACAAGATCCCCCGGCGGGAGAAGAGCCGATTCGCTGGGTGTTGTTCACCACGCTGCCGATCGACTCGATCCCGGCCTTGCAACGAGTGATTTCCACATATACCCAGCGATGGCAAATCGAACTTTATTTCAAGACCCTGAAATCGGGTTTGAAATGCGAGAAACTCAAATACGAAACGCTGGACCGTTACTTGACGGCGTTCGCGTTTCTCATGATCGTTGGGTTTCGAGTGGAGTACCTCAAAGGTGCCGCGCGGCAGGACAGCGCAGCAAGTTGCGAGAAATACTTTTCCGCCGACGATTGGCAACCGGCGTACTACGTCTGGAATGATGGCGGCGAACTTCCAGCGGAGCCGCCGACGATTGGCGAATTCATGCTGTTAGTGGCCGAATTGGGTGGTTGGCAGCGAAAGAAAAGTCAGGGCCCGCCCGGTTCGATGACGATCTGGCGGGGCATCCGCCGCATGGAAGCCTATGCCGATGCCTTTCGAGCATTCAAAAAGGCAAATCCAAAATGTGGGGTATAAAGAGGGCGCGAGCCCCAGGTGGGATGAAGCCGAAGCTGCGAAGCAGCGAAAGCATCGCCGCGCTGTTGCCCGCAGCTTGCGATCCGACACGATGGGTCCTGGCTCGCGCGCCCCAGGCTGGTTGCGATCGCCGCTCCGTGGCTGGTCCTTTAGAAAAACCTAGACGAACAAGCGATGAACCCGATCGCGATTCTCACCATCCGAAAACCCTGTCATGCACCACCTAATGACGGTGGGTTTCGCCCACCCGACGTTTTCAAGAGGCATTGTTGCCCGCATCGAATGATTTCAACTGGTCGACTTATTTTTGACAAAATTGAAAAGACGGTATTGACAACCGGTCTGGCATCCTTAGATTCAATGCACTTTCCTTTTCTATTTCGATCTCTTTGGAGCATTGGGTATGAATCGTTTTGCACAGCACAGCACAGCACAGCGGTGTTGTCGCGTCCGTCGACGTTTGATTTTGCAAAGCCTTCGCAGCGTTATTTGCTTGCTGCGGACGTCGTAATCAATGAGCCTCCTGGTGAGGTTGTGATGCCTGGAATATATGACATCAACGGCGACGATGCTTTCACCCGCTCGACGCTCTGACCATTCTGAATGCCGCAAGCTCCGCTGGTCGATGAACTTCCGCAGGCTGATGTCAATGGGGACGGAGAAATTGAATTCCACGATGCCGATATCGTGCTTGCGTCGCTGGGCGTGATGTATTCCAGCAGCGAATCCGGGATTTGACACGGAGGATTCAGCAGTTCCAGAGCCGATGAGCGTCTACGCAGACTCATTCGCATCGGGTCCATCGGGTCCCCATGATGGCGACGACAACGGCACCGTCCTCACCTTCTAATTCCTCCAGCAGTCTGGCGATACCGAGTGGCCCAACCTCGCCATCGAGCCCAAGCAGTCCGGCGATACCGAGTGGCCCAACCTCACCTTCGAGCCCCAGCAGTCCGACATCACCCACGGGACCAACCTCGCCATCGAGCCCAAGCAGTCCAACGCCACCCACTTTGACCAATACCACTGGACCAACATCACCCACTGGACCAACATCACCGACTGACCAACATCACCGACTGGACCAACATCACCGACTGACCAACGTCACCTACTGGACCAACATCACCCACTGACCAACGTCACCGACTGGACCAACTGTCACAAACAACCCTCCAGTTGCGTCAGGCGGATCTTCCGTAAGGTCCTCCAGAACAACCTAATCTATGGATCATTACGGCGACCGATCCAGATGGGGACTTTTTGACATACAGTATATCAGTAGGTCCAAGTCATGGCAGCATCATGCTCACCGGGGCGGCATTTACTTATACGCCCGATAACTGACTGGACCAGACAGTTTTGAGTTTATTGTGACCGATGGCCAAGCCACAGATAGAGCAACAGACGATAGCTGTAAATTGCAACCATTGTGGGTCTCCGCTCAACGGAATTCCGGGAACTTGTGGCGGGTCAGGTGTCGCACAATCAGGAAACGTCTCGCCAGATAGCGCGACGAGCACGTTACGGCAAACTTTCAGATTTTCAAGACGTACGCGTCGAAGTGGCGTCAAACGTTGGGTTCAAGTCCAACGTTTCCTGCACCTGTTAATTCCGACCTCACTGGTATACGTTTACGGAACTGAATACGGTTGCAAACACTTCAAGGAACCATTGGTGGCACTCCTCGAGGAGTGACGATCAGCGGTATCGCGTACGGTCGCACCTCGACCAGTGGTACGTTGAATGGTGCCGTGGTGACCGCCAGTGAGACCGCTATTCCTTGTTTCATTTTGAGGCGGTTTTACGAGCTCTGCGAGCTTTTAATGAAGAAAGAATGTCCGGCGTTCGAGACCGGCCATGATGGTCAATCCATTTCTCCCTAAAGATGCGGATGGCAATCAGATTCTTTCTACAGTCTGAAACACTAATTGGGTTGACTGAAGGAGCTGAAAATAAATACTGCATATTCGATATATAAAAGGCAATGATGTTATATTCAGCGTCAACTGAGTTTAAAGTCGTTTTTGCTTGTTGTTAGCGTTTGTAGCGCTTCGATCGGCGTTATTCGTGTGGTCTGAACTCAAACCTATCCGATATGACGCTCAAGCAAATACTAAACGAAATGGATTTGGATCCAAACAATATCGTGCGATGTCGCCGGAAATAAAGAGCGCAAGTCGGAAACTACGGCGATTCTGGCCCGCAAATCGCTAATTCTCCGAAGATACACAGTCGAATTTAACTGATACTTACGTAAGTCAAAGGCAATACGTACCGATTGTCGGAACGAGTTGACTATCTTGATTCCGAACATGTTCACTTGGCATTTCTTGTCCGACCAAAAGGAACTGATATGTATTATTGGCTTATTGTAGTGGTCCGAAACGGATCGATTTGAAATCGCAGGGGATAGCCAGCATACCTGGTATTTTAATGATAAAAGAAGAACCGATTTTATTCAGCATTATCGCAATGTACGAGTAGTATGCTGAATGCACATTGTTTCAGGTAGTGGTTTTTAGAACCAAGCCGGTGGACTTCTTGAAACGCAACATTTATAATACGAATATCTTGAGATGAGTATTGTCCGGCACAGAAAACAATGTTGCTAGTCGCGTTCGCAGCACGATCAGTCACTGATGGCTGACTACTCGATTCCTGGCTTATACAATGACTTTAGAACACGCTCTTCGAAAAAACCGCGTGGTGCGGAGGTTGCCATAAAGCTGCGCCGGTTCAACCGATGAGGCGTGTTATCGCGAAATCTTCGAACTGAGGAGTACGATGCTGACTTGTTGTCGGAGCCTGAGGTGATCATCGATGCCGGGGCGAATGTGGGCTTGGCCGGCGTCTTTGCGATGCGGTTCCCGAGTGCAAGAATACTCGCGATTGAACCCGAAGACGCGAACTTTGAACTGCCAAGAAGAACGTGAGCGCCACTCAAACATTACTCCCATTCAGGTGAAGCTTTTGTGGGAACCGCGACGAATCGGTCGTGGTAACCGATCCGCGGCGTGGTGCCTGGGCCTTTCGCACGCAAGCGGCATCGGATCGTGACGATTTGGAAGTCGCCGGGGTCACGTCTGGACTGTCAATGGAGACTTTGATGGATGCGCACGGCTTGAGCAAAATCGATTTGTTGAAGATCGATATCGAGGGTGCCGAGAAACCGGTTTTTGAATCGTCGTCGGGTTGGATCGGTCGGGTCGCAATGATTTGTATTGAGACGTGCTGATCGCTTCTGCCCTGGTTGTCAGCAGGCGTTTGGAAGTCGGCATTGGATCGGGATGGTGGTTTTGTCGATCGATGGTCGCAGCGAGAAAATCAGTTTGTGGCACGGGCGGGGGTGGCCGACGCAAGCGATCACATTCATCGACCCTCGGCACAGTGGCGACCAGGTCGCAAGGCAACGGATTGTTGCGACAATGTTATGCGGCAACAACGAGGCCATCGTGGCCGATGCGGTTCGCAGTGCGATTGAGTGGGCTGATGGTCTATTGCTGGATCGATACGGGTATCACGGACAGCAGTTTGAACATTGTCGAAGCGATTGCCGGCGATAAGTTGGTGGTGCGACCGTTTGCTTGGTGCAATGATTTCGCACTGGCCAGGAACTTTGCACCAAGCGGCCGCGAACTCGAGCGACAGGCGTTGACGCTGGACACGGATGAACGCGTGACGTTGATTTGTTACCGCGACATTGAAGCGTTACACCAGACATTGGCATCGGATGATGCGATTCACGCCTGGATAGTCCCGGGCGAGACGGGTCTTATGACAAAGAACGCTTCATACGGACCGACACGCATCTGGCCTGGAAAGGGGTGACGCACGAATCGAAGGTCGGTGCCATGGTCATCAATCGCATAATGCTGACTCCTGCCGGCTGGAAGTTTTTTGAAGAGCTGAAAACCCTGAGCAGTTTCAACACAAACTTCTTCGTGATCTTGCCGTCCTGAAAGTGGAGACTCAAATGACCTTGACAACGCGAGATGGTGGTATTATCTCGGCCAGACGCTTGAGCAACTGCACGGCCGCGACGAAGCAACCGCGCGCCTACCGGAAGTAGTTTGATATCCGCGAGTATTGGCCGGAGCAAGCCGCATGGGCGTGTTTTAACATAGCCAAATGCCATTCTAATCAACAACGATACGATCTGGCTGTTGAAGGCGTGCGGCGGGGTTTGCGAGACAACCAGCTGCCGGAGCTTGCGTGGCAAGCGGCTTACTGTTGTTATCAAAGCGGACGTGACGCCGATGCAATCCTGTGGGCTGAGATGGCGATTCGATTGGGGCATGTCGAGGGATTGAGAGCGGGAAGGGAGTTAACCAGTTTTCGAAATCTGGTTGGCTGGTACGAGGGACCCTACGATGTCTTGCGTTTTGCACATCGACGACTCGGCGCGATTCCGGAAGCGGTTGCCGCCGAGCGGAAGTACGAAGCTGCGAAGCGAATGCGTGAGTCCGGCACATCGTCGTCGATTCGCGTTTTGCCGAACGAAAGTGATGGCCGAGTATCGGCGGACGATCCGTGCAAGCGACCTGAAGGCGTGGCTCCAACACGCGTACGCATCGCGGTGTTGGGCACGTACAGTTCCGGATCAACCGCCGTTGCCGGCGTGTTGCATCATTTGGGGATCGTCCTGGGGAAGCGATTCTGGGGAAACTATTACGAAGCGCATTGGATGTCGCAGCAGCTTCGGGCGTGGTGGTCGGAACCAGAACTCGTTGAAACCGTCGCAGCGGATCATCGAGTGCGTGTGCTCGGAGACTGGATGCGCGATATGGAATCGGGTGACCCTGCAAGGCATTGGCGATATTGCGTCGAGATGGATCAAACGATCACTTCGGACTCACATCCATCCCCGAAACCCATGACGCCGGCGATTGGACTGAAGCATCCATTGCTGGTGTTATGCGGCGACGATATCGAAAAAGCTTGGGGAGTCGAAACGCGGTATGTTTGGTGCCATCGTCCTTTAAGCGAGTCGATCGAGTCTCTCCGGCGTCGTGGCTGGTGGCCCGGACGAGAGGTGGAAGTGCAATCAAAACTGTATGACCGAGCGACCAATTTCTTGGCACACAAGGATCATTTGCGCATTGAATACGCACAGTTGCTCACCGATCCGATCAAGATTGTTGATCAAGCGATCGAATACTTGATGCAGTCGCCGACTACCGCACAACGTTGCCGAGCAATCGAGTCGATTCACGGCCACGAACGCCCTCGGGACCGTCTTGGAAATTATACCGTGCGTGGTGCGAAATGATGCCTTCGCGTCAAATGAAGCGAATCACCTCATTTCTGACCACGCGACGTATATCGTGCGCCAATGTTTTTTCAGTTGACCCAGCGGCGTGGTCGCTCTAGGCTTGCCGTTCGCTTGCTGACGCAAGGCGGTTCTCTCGAGCCCAGTGGGCAATGCGGTACGGTTTGCGGAGAACGTTGAGCTTTACGCGAGGTTGTCCAGACGGGAGAGAGCGACCATCAGTTGGTTCCATTGGCTGACGACATCATAGGTGTTGACGACTTGAGCGTCGTCACGATCAAAGCCGACTTCGCTGATGCTGATGCGTTGATCCAGGACCATGACGCCTTGAGTCATCGCCGCGGCGCTTTTTTCGCTTGCGGTGACCGATTGATCGTCATACATCGGAACGACTTGCTGCATTGCACGGTGGACAGCCCAAAGGGCAGCTTTGTGGGCATCGTCCGCCGAAACCACGGTTTTCATCGTTCCCGATTCAATGTAGTACTTAGCCATCGTTACGCTCCCAATTGTGTGTGTTACGATAAGCGAGTTGTTCGCTTGCCGACAGACGAACTATCGCCATGGTTTTGGACACGTTTGGTCCTGAACCTTTTTTCCGGATGGATATACCGTGCGACGTATAACAGCGAGGCTTCGCGTTTCATGAACCCACAACCATCTTTGGACACCCAACAAGCGATTCAGCGTGTCCTTCGATTAATGGAAATCCCCGGCATCAGCTGCAATGAAACGGCTGTTTCCGAAGCGATCATCAACGAACTGAAAGACGCCGGAGCGGAGATCAGTCAATTTCGCTACGACGACGCCAATACACGCACACGCCTTGCCGGAGCGGTCGGTAACTTGATGTTCTTTCTGCCGGGAAGGGAGGGCTCGCCACGGCGGTTGCTGAGTGCTCACATGGACACGGTGCCGGTTTGCGAGGGGGCGAAACCGGTCGTGGATGGTGAACAGATCCGATCAGCCGATCCGAACACGGGATTGGGGGGAGACGACCGTGCGGGCTGCGCGGCGATCTTGACGGCTGCTTTGGAGGCCATGAAACTCAATGGATCGCATCCGCCGTTGGTCTTCACGTGGTTCATTCAAGAGGAAATCGGATTGCAAGGGGCGCATCACTTGAATACGGAAACGCTGGGTCCGATTGACCTTGCTTTCAACTTCGATGGTGGCAGTGTCGACAAGGTGACCGTCGGGGCAACCGGCGGCGAGCGGATGGAGATTCAAATTATTGGGCGTCCCAGCCACGCAGGCGTTGCTCCTGAGGAGGGGATCAGCGCGATCGCCATCTCGGCTCTCGCGATCGCGCGACTGCAACAGGAGGGCTGGCATGGTCGCGTCGAGAAGCCAGAAGGTCGCGGCACAAGCAATGTCGGCGTGATTCAAGGGGGAAATGCGACGAACGTTGTCACGGCGGAGGTTCGTTTGCGTGCGGAAGCTCGCAGTCATGATGCCGCCATGCGGAAGCGGATCGTGGATGAAATTCGGGCCGCGTTTGAATGGGCGATTGCTCAAGTCAAATCCGCGGACGGGCAAACGGGGTCGATGCATTTCCAGTCGAACTTGGATTATGACTCCTTTCGTTTGGCGGACGATGCGGAGGTGGTTCAGGTTGCCGCTGCGGCGATCAAATCGCTGGGACGCACACCGTTCACATATGTGGCGGGAGGCGGCTTGGATGCGAATTGGTTGTACAAACATGGCATCCCCGCCGTGACGATCGGCTGCGGGCAGCGCAACATTCATACGATCGCCGAAACATTGGATGTGCGGGAGTATCTGGATGCCTGCCGCGTGGCGATCGCACTGGCTTGCGAATGCGAAAGCGTTGTCTAGACACAAACAGGCCAACACCATGAATCTGGATGACGAATTGTGCCTTTGTTTTCACGTTTCACGACGGAAGGTGATCAATTACATTCGCATTCATCAGCCTCAAAAAGCGAGCCAGTTGAGCAACTGTTTCGGAGCCGGAACAGGCTGTGGTTGGTGTCGCCCATTTCTAGAACGCTTGCTGCAACAACATCAGAATGGAGAGCCGATCATCACCGACGATAAGGAGTTGCCCGATCCGCAGAGCTATGCAAGTGGACGCACGGAGCATCGCCGTCGAAAAGGGCTCGAAGAATGACCACAGGGATCAGAACCTGGAGCGCCCACGTCGCAAGATCGACTGAGAAACACTGGCGTCCGATAGCATCAAACGCGTCAATTATTGAGAAAAACCGCTGCCGAGCATGTGGGCGCTCGACAGCGGGTGCGAGAATTTGTTTTCCATCGTGCGTGGTCTGAAATGATTCCTTCGATTAGACGAAGCGAATCACCTCTTTGCCGGTCGCACGACGTATCAACACCAAGCGACTAGTTGTTGTTCTGCAACAGTTGCTGGATTCCGTAGGTGAAGAAGGTTCCCAGACCGAAGTTCAGCAATTCTTCTTCACACTGTACTGCAGGATCAGGATATCGCCTGCTTGGACCAGTGGTCGTTGACGCGGGTTGTTTGTCGCCGCGGCCAAATCGACTTCGATGACAACTTGCCCTTCGCATGGCGTCTTTCGCAAGATGTACAAGCGTCCTGGTGGAACGCCTCCCACGCTTCTTGCTCCCAGCATACCGCCACCGCCGCCGGTTTGGCCGCCTTGGCCGACACCGGTACCGGCGATGCCATTGCTCCCAACACGTCCAGGTCGTAATCGCGAGGCAGTGGATGTTCGCCACCAGGCAGCAGACCGCCGGTGTAGAAGACTTCGCGATCGCGCGACTCGATGTAGACGATATCTCCATCTTTAAGTAGGACATCTTGCGGTTGGATATTCGGAACGACACCTGGTGGCAGTCGCAGGGGAATGCGGATTGCCGACTGATCCTCGGGTGGTGGAGGCGGGCAGAAGCAAGGATTCGTCTGTCGTTTGCATTCGATGTCGCGGTAGTATTGCGCGATCATTTGCATCCGCTTCAGCTTCTCCTCGCGGTCGGCACGCAAGATCTTCACTTCGTTCTTCGCTGTGACGCCGGGCAAGCCTCCCGTCTGCATCAAAGCATGCAAAACGTCGTTCTGATAGGCCGGGAGCTTCACAATGTTGCCCGATGCTCCTTGGAACGAACCGCGTTGAACGCTGCTGCCGCTGTTGACTTCGTTCTGCGATAACCCCTGATCTTGCCGGACGACGATCACATCGTAAGTGCGTTCCTTGATCAACGTGACCACCGGTCGCGCTTTTTCGTCCTGCAAGATGTTTGCCTTGATATAGGCTTTGCGGATCAATTCGCGTACTTGGTCGATCGTCATTCCACGAACGTCGATCGGTTCGATCAAAGGAAGCGATATCGTACCGTCCTCGGCAACCGTAATCGGGAAGCCCAGAGATGGCGGCAACGTGCTTTCCGCATCAGGAAAATGAACCGGTGGCACTTGTGGTGGCGCATCGGGCGTGTTGAATGGCAGCACCCCTTCAATGTAAACGCCCAAGATATCATCCGAATCGAGGATATAGTTTCGTGGAGCTTCCTGCGACAGCAACGAGATGTCGACCGGAATCAGGTTGTTCTTTGGCGGTGCGAAAAACTGAGGCGGCAAGCGACGCGCTGGAATGCCGCTGATCGGTGACGTGATGCTGGTGCAACCCGAGCTCATCACGATGCCAAGACACAGGGTCCAAAGCAAGCCCGCCGGGAGCGTGGCTCGTTTCGTATTTGAGAATATGGTTTCGACATTCATCACAAAGGCTCTTATGTAACGGCGCTTGCGGGTAATTAAAGGGTCAGATCGACAAAGCCTCATCCGAACGATCGACGACGTTTGAAGAAGCTGCGTTCGCGCGGGCCAGCGCGGTTGCAACTTGGCCGCGGCCTAAAACAATCGTCTAGAATGGAGACGGCGGTTTGACTTGTTGTCTCGGATCGGTTCCCGTACCGACGGGCAACTGAGGCGAGGAAGCGTCGGCTTGGCGTCGGGGCCTGCTTGTCCCCCGTTCGCCTTCGCGTCCGGTTCACCGGCAACTTGCACCTTGCCAACAATCGATTCCCCTTCACCGAGAAGACCCTCGATCGCGGGATCGGGATGAGGTGTGGGAGCACCGGCTGGCGGTGGAGCCGGGGTGCCTCGGGTCCGAGGCCGCACTGCTGACACGCTTCGCTCATTTCACAGCTCAGTTGGATCTGGCCGTAATTGCCAAGTCCGTCTTCTTCAGCCGCTCGGCGCCATGCGGGTATCCGGCAAACCAAGCGTTCACACGCAATTGGCCTTCCGGAGACTGGAATTTCCAACCCCAGTAGGCTCGCGGTGGAAACATTGGCGTGCAGCCGTTTCCTCCGCTGGCGACGTCTTCGTAGCCTTGACGAAAACCATCGCGGAAGTGGCTTTGGTATGGCTCATTGGCAAAGCAATGTTTGCGTTCGTGCCATGCCCGAGCGCTCCATGCGTTGTTGCGATAACCAAGAATCATGTCATCGCAACATTCGCTGTAGTCCAATGCATTGCTGATACCCTGCATGGACGAACAGCCGCCGATCGTGGTCACGAACGACGTTGCCGCCAACCCGCAGGCAAAACCCGCAATGATCGCTCGCAATCGCGAGCGACCTTGATGATTGGAACGTAATCGACACTTATCAACAAATGATCTAAGATCCGCCATGTTGGCCCCCCCGGCTTCAACGGCAGTCAAACATATCGCGCGGGCACCGTTGCGCCCAAACGCATCCCTTATGAAGCTATTCATCGCCCAACCGGTCGCATCGGATTGAGAGAATTTTCCGATGATGACGAATCATTCGCATTTTCGTGTTGAAAGCATCGTTCGCATTGTGTTGCCGGTAAGGCTGTCAAAAACCGACCATTCGACAAAATACGAACGAATTTCAGCGTTCCGCCTCACTCGAACACGCTGATAGCATTGGAATTGATCATGGGGAAGTCGCTTCGAGTTATAATCGAGAAAACTTTGTTCTTCCCTTTGTTCGCAAGCCGTATCGCCGTCAATTAAGTTGCGTGGTCTTTCATGGGCTGGTTCGCTTCTTATACGTCGCGTGGCCGAAAATGAGGTGATTCGCTTCATTGAATGCAAAAGCATCATTCCAGACCACGCACGGTATAAAACGTGAGTTCATCATTTCAGATCATGCACCGCACAACACATTGCAAAGCTCAGCCTTATGCCTCACGATGAATCAAGCCGATCCAGCGGAGAGCATTTTGTTTGGTGGACACGTGGCATCGGACTACTGGCCGCCTTGCTTCCCACATTGGCGGCCTGGGATTACGGTGGCATCCTCCCGTGGACAAAATGGTGCGTCGCCATCGCAACCGCTGCGTTATTGGTCGCGGTTCTGCCAACGATGGTGGGGCGGCTGCCGAGTTCGCGATGGGCGTACGCCATGCCGGCTTTAGGACTGGCGGTTTGGCTGCTTGGTGTCGGCCAAGCATTGCCGTTGCCCGCTGGCGTGGTGGCGTGGCTGTCCCCTGGCGCTCACGAGGCCTACGGTGTCGCGGAGGATCTGCTGAATGTGAATGCGGGGGACAACGGTCGGATGGAATCGATATCCATCAGCATCGAGCCGGCTTCCACGCGTTCATACCTTGTGCTGCCAGCCTGTTTCGCAGCCTTCGTTTTTGTGGCGACCATTGTTTATCGCAGCGCGGCCGATGTGCAGGTCTTGCTCGTCACGGCGGCTGTATCCGGAGCCGCGATCAGCTATTTGGGCATTGCGGACAAGATCAGCGTCCACGAATCGAGCGGTCGCTTGGTTAGCCCCGCTGACGCGGCACTCCCGTTTGGTCCGTATGTCAATCGCAACAATGCCGCCGGATATCTGAACCTTTGTTTGGCGTGTTGCGTGGGAGCGTTGGTCTATCGACATCGCCATCGCTTGAATACGCGCAAGAGTGATCCTCGTTACCAAATCAATGCGAAGACGTCCAAAGCGATTCTGGCGGCACGCGTTCGGCGTTTCTTTTTGTTAGCCGACAATCTTTCGCTATTCTACTTGGGTCTGGCCATTCTGATTGCGGCGGGAATCTTCATCAGCGGCTCGCGGGGCGGGATGCTGGCGGCTGGTTGTGGATCCGCCGTCGTTGCGATCCGCTCTCTGAATCGAAGTCGCAAGTTCACCGCTGTCGCAACGCTGTCGATCGGGTTCATTCTGTTGGGCTTTGCTCTTGGTTCGATCGGAATGCTTGAAACCGTTCAGGAACGGTTCGCGCAGGCTTGGGGGGACGAAGCGTTACAAGATGGACGCTTGGGACATTGGCAAGACAGTGTGCAGGCGTCGCTTCATTATTTGCCAGCCGGGGCCGGCTTGGGAACGTATCGCTTCGCCTATTTGCCGTATCAACACCACGGGGGATCGGCTTGGTTCGTCAATGCCGATGGCATGCCGTTCGAATGGCTGCTGGAAGGGGGAATCCCGATGGTGGCGATATTGATTGCGGGAGTGCTGCTGGTCTATCGATTGCTTTGGCAGTTGGCGTACTACAAAAGTTCCTCATCGACGGCGGCGGTCACTGCGATGGCCTGGTTCGCGGTTCCCGCCTTGCTGGTGTCGCAAACGTTCGACTTCGGTATCACGCTCCCAGCCAATTTGTTGTTGACGGCTCTCATTTTCGGAAGCGTTTGCGCCGCGATCAAACCGGTTCGACCCCCTCGCCGAAGTCGACCGAAAGAGGATGCTTCGCAGAGTTCACACCATGTCTCGAAAAAGTCTTCGGGTTCGGAACGCCAATACAATGAAGGCTCCACGAAGTCGCCGGTCAAAGTGGTTCGGCACGCGGATTCTGGACGTGGCGAGCGACGACGGACGCGACGACGTGGCAAGGACTATGCTTTTGCCGCCGCCTGTTGGGCTGGTTGTTTAATCGCCGTTGGCTTCGCGGTTGAACAACAGTTCGAGGCGGCGGAGATCGATCGTTTGGAACGTGCGATGCGCGCTTGGAAGCCGGAGCAAATTGATGCGCAACTTGCGATTGACGAGATTGTTGTCCAGACAACACAAACTTTGAAGCGTTTTCCGGATCACCCGCGATTGTTGAAAACGCATTGCGATGCGTTGATGGCTCAGTCGCAAGTCGTGGCGGCGCTGCCGCGGGCATCCAGCACGACTGGTCGACGCGCGTTCGAGCGTCTGCTGCAAGCGACGCATCCAATCGCACAGCGTTTCGAGTATCACTCACTTCGCGGAGCATCGGAAGCGACCCAGGTGGATTGGCGAAGCGTGTTGTTGCCTGGGCAATCGGAGGCTGATTTCTCGGCGGCTCGTCACTCGGCGCAAGAGGCGTTCCGCGTCTCTCCGTTGAACGACAAGGTGCTGCTTTCTCTGATCACGTTGGATTTTGTTGAAGGACAATTTGAGAGAACCGCGGCGATGGTGCAGCGTCTTCGCAAACTGAAGCAACGCGATCCGAACACCTTGCAGCGATTGGCGGTTCTCGCTTCCGCATACCCGGGAATCGACGTTGCGCTCGATGTTTGGCGTCACGAGTTGAAACTCGCTCCCGAGCGTTTGGCTCTGGTGTGGCAAACGATTCAGAAGCTTGACATGGAGGTGGAACTAACGTCCGTCGTTCCCGATGATCTGGCCGCCCTGCTGTTGGCTGCCGAGCAGCTTACCAACGACGCGGAGGTTCGCACGCAGTTGCTCGATCGAATCGATGGCCTCATCGATCGGAAAGGGCGGGCCGCGCTGATGCAGGCCTCATTGACGACAAACTCCGCTCGGGACGCCGCCGGGGACGACGAAGATGATGCGACGGTTCCGCTGCGACGCTACGTTGCCGATGATTCGCAGTGGCATTACTTCAACGCTCGCATCGCCGTTCTACGAGAGAACTTCGAGCTTGCCGAAGCCAATACCGGGAAGCGGTACAAATGAATCCCGGTCAAACGAAATGGCGCGAGGAGTTTGCGCACACCCTGCTGGCCAATGGAAAGCAGCGGGAAGCGGTCGCTCAACTTGAACGATGCATCCTGCAAGACCCGACGAATGATCGTTATCAAAATCTGGCGAGCCAATTTCGAGCGGCCGATGTCGGGCCCTAGAGCGACCACGCGGCAAGGTCAACTGAAAGAGTTGGCGCACGTTATACGTCGCGTGCATCATTGATATAAAGTGCGTGACCGGTCAGTCGGCAATGTAATCCTTCGACCGCATCTTCAGCAGCGTCGGATGCGGCAGAATCACCGCTTCGCAATCGGGCTGCCGCTGAGGCGTTTCGATTTGCTTCAGAGCTTCGACAACGAAGTTGAAATCGGATTGATTCAAGCTTCGACGAGCATGCGGAGACTGACTTGCATAGCCACTGAAGATCACCACCATGTCGCTAGGCTTTGCTTTTTGGATCGCCCAAGTGATCGCCGTCTCCCGATTGGCGATCAACGGAGGTCCTTCGGGGCGAACGAGCCCGTCGAGCATGTCGTGAACATGGCTCAAAAAGTCTTTGGAACCGTGGACATCGGAAGTGATTACCAGTTGGTCGCTGCATCGCTCGGCAATGTAGCCGATGTTGGCGGCCAACTCAGGGCGATGCTCCGGCCCACAGGCGACCACGCAAGACAGCTTTCCGCCACGGGGAAGCTCTTTTCTCAAAGCGTTCATGGTCGCCATGATTTGAGCGGGCGTCGCCGCATCGTCGATGACAACTTGTGGACCGGTGAATGATCCGACGCGCTGCATGCGTCCTGGAATCTTCTCCAGCGATTGCAATCCTTTGACGATCGCTTGCTGAGGGAAATCGAGCAACATCGCCGTCGCGGCGGCGGCGAGTTGATGATTCACCATCCAGTCGCCCGTCAATCGAGTGCGAACGCCCGATGTGACGTCGCCGATCCGTAGCACGTAGGTTGTTTCGCCGAGGTTGCGTTCAACGATTTGACCGACAATGTCGGCCTGATCACAGGTTCCGAATGTCACACAGGTCACACCCGCTGCCTCGGCGGCGCGACATGCTGTTTCGTTTCGGGAGTTGACAATCGCAACACCTTGCCGATTCAATCGGCTCAGTGCTTCGGAGTAGACGGAAGTCCCTTGAGCTTGCGGCAGCGTTGCATGATCACAATCATCAGGAATGACGATCATATCGAACGATGTTCCGTCGACCGCATGATTGCGAAGCAAAGATTCGGAGAGTTCGATCACGCACGCTTGGCAGCCCGCGTCGTTCGCTTCGGCGTACCACTGGGTGATTTCCCGTGCATCGGTCAGCGAAGTTTTGGGAACGCTTTGGACAACGCCGTCGCTGCATCCCAAATCGCAATGGTAGGCGACTCGCAAGCCGGCATGTCGCAACACCGTCGCGATCAGCAGCGCCGTCGACGTCTTGCCGTGAACACCGGCAACGCCGATCGAGAGTGTTTGCTGGGATGGATTGCCCGCCAGTTCGGACGTCAGTTGAGCAAAGGCCACCCGAGCATCCGGAACGATGCACTGGGGCAACGGTACGGGGAGCAGTTGTTCGGTGACCACGGCCTTGATGCCCCCCGCGATGCCACGCGCGGCCGATTCGTCAGCCGGCAATTCGTCCATACCCGCGACAAGAACATCGCCGGGGGAACACTGAAGCGGATTGGTGGTGCAACGGCTGACAAGAATATCCGCGGCGTTGATCAATCGCGCTGTCGGGAACAGCGTACGCAGACTAACATCACTGGAACCACGTTGCTGGGTCGCATCCATTGTCGGCCTCCTTGCCAAAATTGTTGGATGTGTCTGGGTTGACGCAGGGGTCTGAGCAACTCCACGGTCCGTCGTTTGCGGAGTCTGCTCGTCCGATGCAGTCGAATTCCATTTGGGTCTTGCATGATTCTTTACATCCGGCAAAGTTCGTCAAGGCGAATCGGCGGCTTCCCTGGACAATAATCTCGATCGATCACACAATGGTTGTCGAATGTCTTGAATCACCAACGACTTACAGCGAAATGCAGGCAAATGTCTGAAGAGAATTTTGATGTCGCCCAATTGGCGGCCTATTTGCACTTAACCCCCGAACAGGTGGGCAAGATGGCGCAGCGGGGACGTTTACCGGGGCGTCGCGTGGCGGGAGAGTGGGTCTTTTCCGAAGCGGAAGTGCATCATTGGCTCGAACGCCAGATCGGTGCCGGCGATCTGGAACAGCTTGATAAAGTCGATGCCGTTCTCTCGCGAGCAGGTAAATCGACGGACGAGTTCAGCATCGCCGACCTCTGTCCGCTGGAGGTGATTGAAATTCCGTTGCAAGCGCGAACGAAAGGATCGGTGATTCGTTCGATGTGTGACCTTGCGGGGCGAGGCGGCATGTTGTGGGATCCAGCGGTGATGGCCGAAGCGGTCAAAGCACGCGAGGATTTGCATCCGACCGCCCTCGACTGCGGCGTCGCGTTGCTGCACCCACGGCGACCGCAGACCTCCATTCTGGCCGAATCGGTCGTCGCGTTGGGGAAGTCGTCTCAACCGCTCCCCTTCTCGGATACGGGACAACTGACGGACGTCTTCTTTTTGATCGCTTCCTATGACGACCGTGCTCACCTGCGAATCCTGTCGCGAATCAGCAGAATGGTTTCCGACACGCAGTTTCTTGACGAAATTCGATCCGCACCCGATGCGGCGGCGGCCCGTCAGGCGATTTTGGATTCGGAAGAACGGATCGACAACGCATGACCCGCCGACTGTTGTGGATTGGCGATCGCGAGCATCCCGAATTTGAAGAGGCTTGGCGTTGGGCGAATCATCGCGAACCATGCCACTATCGTTCGTCGATCGACGACGCTTTAAACGAGCCGGCAAAACGGATATCTCGCATCCTCATTCCGCGAAGCAGTCGGACGCCTCAACCGACGCAAGCCCTTGCGGCGCTGAACCGGCAGTACCCGTTGGCCACGATCGCCAATTTAAACGGCAGCTTATGTGAAGGTGAATCTCGGACTGGCAATCCGTGGAAACGTTGCCTAGCGATTGCGTGGCATCGGTGGGCGTATCAGCTTCCCAACTGGTGCGATGAGAATCGCAGGGACCCAACACTTGGCGGGGAGCAATGGATCGATCGATCTGCGTCGTTTGTGGTCGTTGTTCGCGCACAGTCAAATCAATGCGACGGGCTCATCGATTCGTTGCGCTCGGCGAACGTTCGGGTGGCAGCCGTGTCGCCGGAACAACTGCAACTCGCTGGACCATGCACCGATCTGTTTTGCGATGACTCGGTTATCCGTTCAGACACGGACTGGGAGAGTTTGCGGGCTCGGTTTGCCGGTTTGCTCGATCAGCAGGGGACGCGTTGTCACTGGCTGGTCAGCGGTCCGACATACGATCGATGGAGAGCGCTGCGAAGGGGGGGATTTAACTTCCTTCACAGCAAGCCGTTCGATCTGCCCGCCATTCTGCGAAGCTTGCATGGCGACTTGGCGGAGTGCTCGATTAACGGCAAATGATAAAGGTCACCAGCAGCGTCGCGACCAGCGTCAAACCGAGCAGCCACCAACGGCGCGCGGGGCGGATCGCGTTCTGTTCGGCAAGCTGCCGAACAACGTGCGTCGCTGTTTCAACGTCAGCACCGGTCTCTTCGCAGTAGGCAACCACTGCGTCGGTCCAGTCACCCTGTTGAAGTAGGTGAATAAGAAGATCCTTCTGAGAGTCCGTCATATCATTTCCGGGAAATTATACCGTCCGTGGTCCGAAAAGAGGCCCTCACGTCAAATGAAGCGAATCACCTGATTTCTGACTACGCGACGTATAATGCGGTTTAATAACAGTGGTTGCATTGGATTTGGGAACTTTACCGTTTCCTCATCAAATTACAACACCAGTCTAACGAATGCGGTCTTGCACTCGCCGGAACACGATAACATGGGGGGGCTGAAACAATGGCTTCAAAGCACTTGAAGCGTACCGCCTCGTATCCGCCCATGCGACGTGCATCTGGGCATTTTAGGAAAAACGCGTTGCTTCGGCTAGTCCTTTCTGAAAATCTTTGGCGATATGGGATCGATCCTTCGTGTTGCGGTTGTCAAACCGTTACCTTCGCACTAACTTATGCGAAAAGACATTCTTTTTAGGCGAGCGGCAGATAAAAGCATACCGTAGGATGGACTTCCAGTCCGTCCTCACGTGTCATCGACGGTCTGAAAGTCCGTCATACCACGAATACAACTTATAATTTTATTTGTCGCTAACCTTACCGATCATTACCCAAAGCAATTCTAAGGTTGGAGCTTGACTCACCTATGACAATGGATAAAAGCCTGAAAGTTCAGGCCGGAGCGATCAAAACTCGTAATGTGCTGACCCGCGCTGAGCGTATTGCGCGTTTGAAAGAATTGGACAAGTGGAGCGAGGATACGCCCGTCGTCGGCATGCCCAAGGTTCGCGTCCCGAAAGTGTCGCTGAAAAAGAAGAAGAAAGTGAAGAAGGAAGAAGAACCAAAGAAGAAGTAAACGCTTCTTTGCGGTCCTTTCGATCGATACGCATCTGCATTCAAGAGCGATTCGGATTTCCGGATCGCTTTTTTCGTGCGCCTATGTCTCGGTAAGCGGATGTTCGGGAATCGGGTTCCAGGCGATTGCGGTCGCGGCCGCGCAATCGCTGCAATCGTTAATCCAGTTGCATGGATTATTGTCTCAAAGGATGCAAGCCCTGGGGAACCGGAAATCGTTGCATCTTCCTGACGTAGATTTTCTTTGGTCCGCCGTGTTTGAATCGCGGCTGCTGATAAGCACCCGTGCATAAGTTCTTGAGCCTAACTCGTTTAACGGCAAGCCGAAGGCGACGGCGAAACACTGGAAAACGTCGCCTTCGGCTTGCCGTTAAACGAAAAAACTTATGCGTTGGTGCTTAAGCACGTGGTCTGAATTACCATTCATTGCCGCCCACGGGATGTATACCGACGAATCTTAGGTCCTGCAAGGGGAATCATGAAGCGTGGAATTCTGAACCTGGTCGATGTCAGCCGCATGCTGTTTGACGAGGGAATCTGTCGACTGACGCATTGCCTGACTCGCCCGATGCATGTGCAGCGGGATGCTCCATCCGTGCACAAACTGGAAGATCGATTGATGTTCAGCGCCACACCTTTGGCTGGGAACATCGATCTGTCCCATGCAATGGGGGAACTGTGTGACACTGCGGGATGCGAAACCGTGCAAGTCGCGGAATTGTTAACGGGCCATACCGACGATTCAACGACCGCCGAACCGTTCGATCAGAAGCAGGTGACATCGCGGCAACTTGTGATTGTCGACGGATCGGTGAGCGATATCGAAGCCTTCTTTGACGAGCTTTCGTTGTCCGAGATTCCGGCTGAGGTGTTCGTGTTGGATAGCCATGCCGATGGTATTGCTCAGATCAGTCAAATCCTTGAAGGACGGCATGATTTGACGGCCATCCATTTGGTTTCTCATGGCGGCGACGGTGAGATTTCATTGGGAAATTCGGTCTTGAACCGTCAGTCAATGGAAACGCATGCCGGTCAGATTGCTCTTTGGTCGAATTCGCTGGCCGACAACGCTGACCTTTTGATCTACGGATGCGATCTCGCTTCGGGAGACGCGGGAATTGAATTGATCGAGTCATTGCAGGCATTGACCGGCGCGGATGTGGCGGCGAGCGATGACCTGACGGGGCACGAATCTCTGGGGGGTGACTGGGAACTGGAAGTGCATCGAGGCATCATTGAAACGGAAGTATTTGTTTCGGATGCTTTGCAGGCCGATTGGCGACACACATTGGAAACGATTCAGGTCACACAATTGCTTGACGTTGTCAATGGCGACACAAGTTCCGTGGCGGCGTTGTTGGCTTCCGACGGCGGCGACGGCATATCGTTGCGTGAAGCGATTCTGGCCGCGAATACAAATGAGGACCTCGATACGTTGCAACTGACCGCCGGGACGTATTCGCTTTCGCTCAACGGATCGGACGACAACGCGACCGCTGGCGACCTTGACATTCTCGAGGATCTAGCGATCTACGGGGAAGGACCTGGAGTAACGGTGATCAGTGCGTCGAGTATCGCCGACAGAGTGTTTCATCTGATGAACGAAGCCAATGTCGTCATGGAAGGGATCACCATTACCGGCGGATCGGGTGGAACCGGTGCCGGCATCTACATTGATGGGGCGGAAACGCTGCTTCTGAATCGGTCCGAGATCGTTGGCAATAATGCTTCAGGAAACGATGGCGGTGGATTGTCGAATCGCAACGGCATTGTGACCCTCAATGAGGTGACGATCTCGGGCAATCAAGCCGCCGGTAAAGATGGTGGTGGAATTCTGAACGAAGGACTGATGACGCTTAACGACGTGATCGTCTCGGGGAATTCCGCAGCCGGGGGAGGTGGAGGCGGCATTTACAACAAAGGGGAACTGACTGCGAATCGAGTAACCATTGCGGACAACATTGCCCGGGATGGAGGCGGTGTCGTTTCGCGAACGGCTGGTTCGTCACTAGCCCTGAACAACGTCACGATCAGCCAGAATAGCGCCACCAACAAAGGTGGCGGGTTGGAGTCGAATCGCGACGTGATGATTGTCAATTCAACCATCGCATTTAATCAAGGTGGCAGCGGCGGTGGACTGAACGTTTCCGGGAATGGCATCTCGCTTTTGAACACGATCTTGGCGAACAACACATTGACGAATGGAACAACGTCCAGCAATGTCTCGGGGAATGTTCAATCATTGGGCCACAACATCGACAGTGATGGGACGGCGGGCTTGTCGCAGACCGGGGATCAATCGAATGTTGATCCGCTGCTGAGCCCATTGGCGGACAACGGAGGATACGTCCAGACGCATGCGCTTCAGGTCGGCAGTCCCGCATTGAATGCCGGAACGTCCAGTGGGGCAATGATCGTTGATGCCCGAGGGCTGACATCCGTTGATGGGCGAATCGACGTCGGGGCCTATCAAGCGAACGCGGTCGACGTGAACCGAATCTATTGGGCCGACAATGTCGCGGAAAAGATCTATTCATCGAATCTGGACGGATCGGATCGGCAAGAGTTGGCGATCGCGAATTTGAACGACCCCGACGAAATCTTCGTCGATTCGATAAATCTTAAAATTTACTGGAGCCAATCTTCGGACGGCAAGATCCGTCGAGCTGACTTGGATGGTGCGAACGCCGAGGACGTTCTGACCGGTTTGAATGCGCCCCAAGATTTCGAGATCGATTTGCTTAACGAAAAGATCTATTGGGCCGAGGACGCTCTTGTAACCAATCAGATCGTCCGCGCGAATCTGGATGGCAGCGATCGTCAGGTGCTCTATTCTGGTTTTCTGACGCAGGGCCCCGAACATTTGACGCTTGATCTGGAGCGTGGAAAGTTGTATTGGACAGACAACATTACCCGGCAAATCCAGCGAATGAACCTCGATGGAACGGGGCGTGAGACCGTGACGACGACCCAGCACGCCGTGCAAGCGATCGCGATCGATTCAAGAACCAACGAGTTGTACTACAGTGCGATTCATCTTCTCGGAGACGACGATCGGATTTACGTTCGCAATCTGGACACAAATGTCGAGACGATCTTTTTTGAAACCGAAGGAGCCATCAATCTAGTGGCTCCCGATGATCTCGCCATTGACTACGCCAACGACCAGCTCTTGTGGACCGACTACGAACAACGCCAAATCGGTCGTGTCAGTTTCGCGGGGAACAATGCGTCTGCGATCGATCTGGGCGGCACCGACCGACCCAAAAGTCTTGCGCTAGGAACTTCCGCCGCTGCAATGCCGAACCGCAATCCGGTCGCCAATGCGGGAGGACCGTACACGATCGACGAAGGCGAACCCCTCACGCTCGATGGCTCGTCGTCGACCGATGCCGATGGCGACCTGCTGACCTATCATTGGGATATCGACAACGACGGGAACTTTGAAGAAGCGGGGGAACCCTCCGGAGTCGATCCGACGCTCGATTGGGTGTCGCTGGAAGGCTTTGGTATCGATGATGACGGCACCTATACCGTCCGTCTTCGAGTTACCGATCCCTCTGGGGCGACCAGTTTTACGTCGGCCACCGTGAACATCGCCAATGTGTTGCCGACCTTCACATCGACAAGCACCTTCAGTGTTTCGGAGAATTCAAACGACGTGGGGGTGATTGAAGCGACCGATCCCGTTGATTCGGTGACCTATTCGGTATCGGGAGGCGTGGACCGCGACCGGTTCACCATTCATGCAACGACCGGTCAGCTTGCTTTCATTGCCGCTCCCGATTTTGAAGCACCCGACGACGCGGACAGCGATCATGTCTATCAAGTCATCGTGACGGCGACCGATGATGACGGCGGAACGCAATCGGCAACTCTGTCGATTTCGGTGACGGATAATAACGATAACGCACCACAAATCGATCCGGGGCAGCATTTTATCGTTTCTGAAACCGCGAATAATGGAGCGTCGCTCGGCGTCGTTTCGGCTAGCGATGTCGACACGGGGAGCACGCTGTCGAATTGGACGGTCGTCAGTGGCAACGATGACGGTGTCTTTGCGATCGATGCGGCGTCGGGAAATCTATACGTTTTGAACAATGCAACGCTCGATGATCTGGCGACGCCTTCCTACTCGCTGGGCGTCACGGTTTCAGACGGCGTGCATCCGTCGAATGTTCAGACGATCACCGTCGACGTCATCGTGGCCCCCGACCCACTTTCATCAAACGATACTTATTCCGTTTCGGAAGGCGGAACGCTCTCCGTCGATGCCATCCACGATTGGCATAATGTCAGTTGGCGTCAGCGGCAAAGGTTGACCTTTGACAATGCCGACGGCACCGCGGACTTAGTCGATCAAGCGATTCGCATTCGTCTTCACGCCACGGCCGCTGATGCGGTTCAGATCGATTACAACGCAACGCAGAACCAGGGCGAAGACCTTCGTTTTTACGACAGCGACGGAAGCTTGCTTGCACACGAGATTGAATCGTGGGATGAGTCGGGCTACTCCACGGTTTGGGTACGCGTTCCTCAGATCGATGCGCATTCGACGGGCGACTTCGTTTGGATGTACTACGACAATGCGAGCTTCACCGGATCGAACGATCCTTCGACGGTTTGGGCTGACGATGCCGTGGTTCTGCACTTTGAAAACAGTTTGCAGGATTCAACCGCGAATGCGAATCACGGCGGCGGACCGGTTAACTTCGCCACCGGTGGGCCGTTCGGTTCGGCGGGATTATTCGATGGCGCTACAAGCCGCGTTTCGTTGGGATCGGACAGTTCATTGGATGACACCTTTGCCGGCGGTGGCACGGTAAGCGCCTGGATCAACGCGGATGGATGGGGCGGCGGAAACTACGGTCGCATTGCCGATAAATCGAACAGTACGTTCGGAGGCGCGACGCCCAACGGAGACGGTTGGGCATTCGAAGTTGGCAGAGGAAGCGGCAACGCCGGCTTTCTTCTGTTCAACCACGGGTTTTCCGGACGGGAGGGAGACTGGCGAACGCCAACCGGTTCGATCCAGTTGGATACATGGCATCACGTTGCCGTCGTTTACGATTCCAGTTCCTCCTCCAACGTACCGCAGATCTATATTGATGGACAATTGCAAACGGTGACCGCGGTCAAATCGCCACTTGGGAACGCCCGCAGCGATGCGGACATGGAACTCGTCGTCGGAGGATATCCGCTGGCGAATTCACGTGTTTTCGACGGACGGATTGATGAGGTGCGAATCACTAAGGACGCGACGTCGGCCGCAGAAATCAAAGCACAATATGCTCAAGGTGCCAGCGGGTTTGTTGCCGGATCGATCGCGGAATCGGGTCCCGGCGGAATCATGCGGAACGATCAAGACCCCAGTGGATTGGCGATAACCGTCGGCTTGCATTCCGGTCCGTCTCACGCCGCATCGTTCAGCCTGCAAGCGGACGGTTCGTTTCATTATGTTCACGATGGCGGCGAAACGACGGTCGACTCGTTTGAGTACGCGCTTACCAATGCAGCCGGTTCCCAATCGATCGCCACCGTTTTCATAAACATCACGCCGGTCAACGATGCACCGGTTGCCGATGCGGGGGGATCGTATGTGATTGATGAAGCATCCGCATTGAACCTCAATGGGTCGCTGTCGAGCGACGCTGAGGGATCGACGCTTCAGTATCAGTGGGACCTTAATCGAAACGGAATCTTCGGGGACGCAGGCGACGCCAGTGGTCAGCGTCCTGCCGTTAGCTGGGCCGCGTTGAATGCGGCCGGGATAACCAACAACGGCAACTACAGCATCGTGTTGCAAGTCACCGACGCGGCAGGCGCAACAAGCACGTCGACGGCGACGTTAACAATCAACAACGTCGCGCCGGTTGCTCGCGACGACACTGGTACCGGTTTTCGCACCGATGAAGATACGCGGTTGGTCATTTCAGGACTGCTTGCGAACGATACCGATGTCAACGCGTTTGATCCGCTGACGATCCGTTCCTTCAATACGACAATGACGACCGGGCTTGTCACATCCAATGGCGACGGAACGTTTACGTATGACCCCAACGGCAACTTTGAACATCTTTCCGCCGGACAGGTCGCGGTCGATCGCTTCACGTACACGATCGACGATGGCGATTCGGGAACCAGTACGGCAACGGTGTCCGTCGAGGTCGTTGGCGTCAATGACGCTCCCATCATCACCATGCGCACAAGTCCACTGGTCTACACGGAGAATCAATCCCCTGTTGCGGTAGTCGATTTGCTGACCTTGTCCGATGTGGATTCCAGTCGTCTGCAAAGTGCGAGAATCTGGTTCGCCAGCGGATACCAAGCCGGTGAAGATGGCGTCGAGTTCGTGGGGACCGACCAGATCGATGTGCAGTGGGACGCGGAGACCTCGACACTGACGCTGATGGGAGAAGCTTCGCTGGCGGAATATAAGAC
Organism: Pirellulaceae bacterium; assembly: GCA_041399105.1. Classification (GTDB taxonomy): domain Bacteria; phylum Planctomycetota; class Planctomycetia; order Pirellulales; family Pirellulaceae; genus Rosistilla. The sequence continues at coordinate 39,720 of JAWKTL010000050.1, forward strand.
GGTCATGGAATCGGTCCGCTTCTGGAATCAAAGCGAAACGCCTTCGACGGAGGTTCGTACCTTGCGTGTGGAAGTGAGTGATGAACTATCGCAAAGCGTTGTCGCCACTCGGTCGATCGAGGTCATTTCAGTCAACGACACGCCTGTCGCGGGGAGCGATTCTTTTGACGTTGTCGCGGGCGAATCGCTTAACGGATCTGGAATTTTGCTCAATGACGTTGATGCCGACGGTCAACCTTTGACCGCGACTCTGGTCAGCGGACCGAGCCACGGAACGTTGACACTTCAATCCGACGGTTCTTTTGTCTACCAGCCAAACGTTGAATTCGCCGGTGTCGATCAATTTGTTTACGTTGTCAGCGACGGCAGCGCGACATCCGAACCACAAACCGTTCTGCTGAACGTGGCCGTGGCCAATTTGTCGGCCAACACAAGCAACCCGGGAACGGGTGATGGCGGTTCAACGGAAACCGCATCGTCCACTTCGTCGACCGAAGGAGGAGTTGAATCGGACGTCGCCCCGCCGACCGATGCGGTCATCGCGGCGGGAAACCACGAACAAGGATCGGCAACCGACTCGACGACCGCACCAACATCGAACGTCGGCGATATTGAGATTCTGCAGACCGCCGTTGCCATCGACGACGATGAAGCCGCCTTTGTCAACGTCCTGCTGAATACGGAAAACGCCTTTGAATGGCATTCCAAAGCTGAACGCTCGGCGATCGTGATCAATCATGAAATCCTTCGTTTTGAGTTGGAGAGTCAGCAAAGCATCGCTCTGGACGCGGTTGTCAGCGCGGCACAATACGAGTACATCAATCAACCTGGGGCGGCCTGGATTGAAATGGATGCCTTCCGGTCTCAAATCGGCGACCAGTTGTTCGGAAGTGCGGTGACGACAGCGACGGTTGGCATCACGAGTTCAGGCTTCGCGATTGGCTATATCACTTGGATGTTGCGAAGCGGATTTGTTCTCACCGGCTTGCTGGCGAACATGCCGATCTGGCGATCATTCGATCCGCTGATTGTCATTTCCGGCATGTCAACTCAAGCGGGAGGCGAAACGATTCAACAGATCATTCGTGATGAAAAACGCAATCTGGACACGTCAAGAGCCGACTCAAGCGATTCCGCCCTCTGATAGAATGGTTGTTATACGTTGCGTGGTCAGAAATGAGCTGATTCGCTTCATTTAACACGAAGGCATCATTTCGGACCACTCACGGTATAAGAATCGTCGAACGACACCCTCGACATGTCCCACAACTTCCTTTCTTGAACCGGAATTCCACGATGTATTTGCTTCTTCGCCAACGGGTGACCTCCCCTTGGCTTGTTCTGCTGTTCAGTTTGTTAGCGTCCACTTCTTGCATGGGCGATAGCCTACCCAATTTGATTTACATCATGGTCGATGATCTTGGATATGGCGATCTGGGTTGCTTTGGACAGCAAGAGATTGCGACACCGAATCTGGACCGAATGGCTCGGGAAGGCATGAAGCTGACCAGCTACTACGCCGGCAATACCGTTTGCAGGCCATCGCGTTTGTCGTTGTGGACGGGAATGCACGCCGGCCACACCGCCATCAATTCCAATGCGGCGTACGTCCTTCGCCCCGAGGATGTTACCGTCGCCCAGCGATTGCATGATGCGGGGTACGCTACGGGGGGCGTTGGGAAATGGGCATTGGGGAACGTCGACAATACCGGGCATCCCAATCGTCAAGGCTTTGATTTTTGGATGGGCTACCTCGACCAGTCCGTCGCGCACAACTACTATCCCGAGTTCCTGTGGCGCAACAGCGAACGGTTCTCTCTGCCGGGGAATAAGATCGGCGACTACGAAAACGGACGTGGGCGGGTTTCGTCGCGGCGTGTCACGTATTCGCACGATGTCATGACCGAGCAGATGATGCAATTTCTGAGCGAGCAAGGAGACCAGCCGTTCTTATTGCACATCCACTGGACAATCCCGCATGCAAACAACGAAGGCGGACGTGTTCTCAAAGACGGAATGGAAGTTCCCGATTACGGCATCTACGCCGATCGCGATTGGCCCACTCCGGAGAAAGGCTTTGCAGCAATGATCACGCGGATGGACGCTGATGTCGGGCGGCTGATGAAACTGCTGAAGGAAAAAGAATTCGACACGAACACATTGATCCTCTTCACTTCCGACAACGGCCCGCACAGCGAAGGGAACCACCGACACGAATACTTCGATTCCAATGGTCCCTTGCGAGGATACAAACGCGATCTTTACGAAGGGGGCATTCGTGTTCCGACGATCGCCCGCTGGCCCGGTACGATCCAAGCGGGTTCGGTCAGCGACGAACCTCTGGCCGCCTATGATTGGATGCCGACGGCCTGCGAGCTTGCGGGAACAACTGCTCCGCGAGGAATCGATGGCGTGTCGTTTGTGCCGACGTTGAAAGGGCAAACGCAGCCCCAACGCGAAGCCCTGTTTTGGAAATATGGGGCCAAGGAGGCCGTTCGATTTGGCAAATGGAAAGGTGTCATTCCTGGAAAAGGAGAGCCTCTCGAATTGTACGATTTAGCGAAAGACATCGGCGAAACGACGAACATCGCTGATCAACACCCGGAGGTTGTCAAGAAACTCCAACGGTTGCTGGTGCGGGAACTTCGTGGCGAAGATTCCACGCAAGCGAATTAAGGCGAGCGGCAGGGATTATCTTGCCAGCGGGTGAGGCTCCTGCAGAACCATTCGGCTCAGTTCTCCCTGGCGAAGTGGGAGCTTCGCCCGCCCAGGCTTCAGTCAGCCAAATAATTCAGGGTGTAATAAGCTTCTTTGTGAAGCAATGGCAGACCTTCACTACTGCGAACGCCTGGACTGTGCAGTTCATGGACGTGGCCCCGCTGCAGGCCATCGATCATCAGGCGAACCGTCTTACCATCTTCGCTGACAGTCGCTGAAGTAATCTCCGGTTTGGTGCGATCCACCTCCGGACTTCCGTAATCGGCCTGATAAATGTACGTGTATGTCTCCAGTTCGTAAGACGCGACATTTGCGGCGGATGTCCTATCCACCGGTTGTGTGAACTGCAAGTCAAAGCCACCCGACACCGCACGCATCGAATGAATCTCGAAAGGAACTTTTCCGGTCCAGTTCAAACGCTCCAAAGCTCCCGGCTTGGGACCGGCCGATCCCCAGCCACGGTTCGTGCCACCGACAAACATCGATCCATCCGATGTGATCTCGGTGGCAACATTACCCGACCCGAAGCCTTTGCGAAACGGAAAGCAAACACCCTGATAGTGTCCTTGAACTTTTTCCAGATAGACACGCATCACCGTGCTGGCTGATTGATCGCTGACGAACAATTGACCTTCAAATGGTCCGAACTTCCCGCCCGTCGTGTCGCAGGTGACGCCGCTGGCCGACTTTCCCATCTTGTTGTACGGAAACATCACCGCCGGAACTTCAAACTCGGGAATCTTTGCGGCTTGATCAATCGCACGCGTTCGGCTTTCCGGCTCCGTGGGACGTTTGCCCATCACACCAGCCGCCTGATCGTACCACTGAAAACCTCCTGGATGTCCAACGAACTTGCCGGGAATCAAGTGCTTCAAGTGACACGTGCCGTTCCAGGGACCTTGATTATCCGTATAAAAAATATCGCCCGCCGCATTGCTGCCGATTCCTCCCGGCGAACGAATACCGCTGGTCGTCGGGATCGTTTCGCCATCGGGCGTCACGCGAACACACCAGCCTCGGTACAGCACATTACTGCTGAACGAGCCGGTTAGGCACAAGACAACCCACATATCTCCTTTCGCGTCGAACTTTGAACCGAATGCATACTCATGGTAATCGCCGCTGATCCCCCAACCGTCGGCAACGACCTCGAATTCATCGGCTCGGCCATCCCCATCGGTATCACGAATTCGGCTGACATCGGATCGCTGCGTCAGATACAGCCAACCATCTTTAACGGCCAAGCTCAGCGGTTCATGCAATCCATGTGCAAACCGACTGAAGTTCTCCGGCGGGACTTCCGCCGCCAGTGGATCTTTGACCATCCAGATCTCGCCACGCCGCGTCGCCACCGCCAAACGCCCATCGGGCATCATCTGCACCGCGCTCACTTCCAACAACTCGTTTTCCGGAATCCGCAATTCGGTCAGCTTGTAATAATCGTTCTCGTCCGGTGTTTCCGATTGGCCGTTCGCCGTACCCATCAAGCACAGGCTCACCACTCCGAGTGGCAGGATCAGGTTAAGGAAGGTCTTCTGCATGTGATCGTCTTCTATCTTCTCGTGTTTCTTCTTCGGCTCACAACCCAAAACCAGTTCGGCAATTATACGTCGCGTGGTCAGAAACGAGGTGATTCGCTTCATTGAACGCGAAGGCATCATTTCCGGCGGCGTACGGTATAAGTCACTTACCAACGAACGGTTTGGCGGACGATTCCGGCACCGTTCTTCAGTTCAATGATTTGACGTAATTCCATCGAGTCGCCAGCATCAACAATCTTTGCGGTCTCGTCGACTCGAACGTGGTACCGCTGATCGACGGAAAACCAGCCGTCGGCCAAACGTTGAATATCTTTTCCCTTCGCCAAGCGTACGACAAACAATTCATTTCCCTCCGCACCGGCAACTCGAAGATCGCGTCGCAATACGACGTCTCCGTCCTTGTCCACCTCCGGTCGAGGCATATCTTCAATCGTCGCGTTGCCGATTCCATAGCGGAACGTTGGCTGACCTGCTTGATTCAGGCGATACCCCAAGAACCGATATCCCGCTTCGCGAGCATTCGTTGCCGTCCATTGGGCATCGATCGCGGAAAGACTCGCCACCGGAACCATCGTCTCGAACTTCAATATTTCGTCGCCAAGCGGGCTTTGATTGCCGGGGCCTCTGCCCAACCAATGCTTACCGGCATCAATGAAGGCACCCTTCCACAGCATCGCCAGCGACATCGACTCCGCATCCCAAGCCAGATTGCCATGTTCGGGATAACCGACGGCGATTCCCCTGGGCGACAAACCCTCAATAAAGTTGCGATAGATCACTGGTCGGTCGGTTGCCACCAGTTCGATCATTTGCTGTTCCACACCGATTGGCGGACGCGCTTTGTCTCCCGCCGAAAGAAACTTCCACAGCGCGTCGACCTGCATTGCCGGGTGACCATCGAGTAAACCGGGCACGACCGACTTGCCGTCGGGAAAGCTTGCCGGCATGCGAGTCCCTGGGCGATACGCCTGCGGGTCGATCAGATAACGATGAAACCAATCCTCTCGCAGTCGCGTTGTCATACGCTGCATATCGATCGCACCAATCCCCGGCGCTCCCTTCCCACCGAAAACATGGCACTTGACGCACGACATGCCCTTGTTCCCGGCCAATACTCGTCCAGCGGATTGCAGCTTGTCTTCGGGCAGATCCGCCGTTTGGATCGCCGCGTCGGAACGTTGATCAAGCGATATCAACGCGTCCACAAAACCCGGCAGGTTTGACACCCCGAAACCTGGCATGTTGGTCAACATGTACGGACGTTCGTCCGCCCCACGGTCGAGTACTTGTTTCAAGTATTCCGGATTCAGCTTATCGCCAACGCCTGTCAGCATCGGGGGCACGCGTCCTTCGTCCCCCATCTCCCGCATCGTCGTCTTGAACAACGGATTGCGTTGACCTTCGGGGCCACCGATTGCATCGCGCGTATGACACGCATAGCAATTCATCGTCGCCATCGTATGATGAATCTGCTCTGCGGGGCTCTTCTGCTTCGGCGGGCCCGCTTTCCTTCGATCGATGGCTGCCGCAAGAGCCATCCGCTGCGCGGACGTTAAATCATATTGTGGCAACTGTGGCGGGACATCTTCAGCCAAGCAACCCTTTCCCGTGTCGAGAGTCATCAGCGATCGTCCTTTTCGTTGCGACGCAACCTGCGATTCACCCTCCTTCAACTGATGACAGGACGCGCATCCGACGGTGGCGAACAACGTGCGACCTTGATCGACCAGTGACGGATCTGCCTGAAAGAGCGTCTTGATCAATGGTTCGGCTTGCGCGCCGGATGGATCAAGCGTTGCAAGCGCCTCGATGGGAGCACGGCTGATGCCTCCCCCTTCGACTTCCAAAGTCAAGCTCTCTTCGCCAGCCAATTCAAAGTACTCCACGATCACTTGGTGAACGCCCCCCTTCAGCGAGACTTCACCCGTGCGGTTGGACATCGGATGGATTCCGTCGTTGACGACCACTGGTTTGTCGTCGATCAACAGGCGGCTTCCATCGTCCGACGCCAAATGAAATTTGTACTTCGCATCCTTGGGTGCTTTGAAATAGGTTTCAAAGCGAACACCGAAGCGATCCCGCTTTTCGGTCGCCTTCAAGTCCAGACCGTACGTCTCGGTTTCCAAATACGGTTTCAAGTCGCTGAAATCGGGAAGCGTTTCCCAGCGTCCTTCGTAGAATGACGCTTTCACATTCACCGCGCCGGCTCCGAGAATCACATCGCCCAGCAAGTACGTCGCCAGGTCGGTTGCCTCATCGTCGTTCAAACCGAAGCTGGGCATCCGCCCACTGGGACGGACGGCATGCGGCGTCTTCAAAAAAGCTTGAAGCGAATCAAGCGTGTATTTCTCGGCGATCTTCCCAAACGGAATGCTTGTCGCGTCTCCGACTTGCGTTCCGTCTTGTGGCGTATGACAGGCGACGCAGCCAATCATGTGAAACATCTCTTGTCCTCGCCGCGACGCCGCCGGATTGCCGGGCCGATCGACCACGGTTCCCGTCGAAAGCAAATAGCTTGCGATCGCTTTCGCGGCTGCTTCCTGCTCGGGCTCGCTGGCGGCCAGAGCGACCGTCGGCATCGTTGTTCCCGGTTTGACGTCATGCGGATTGCGGATAAACGCCAACAAGTGGTCGGGACGGAGCCGACCGCCGACTTGATCGAGGATCGGTGCATGTTTCTTTTGACCGGTAAGTTCCGAGTCGTCGTGACAAGAAACGCAGCCAAGTTCGTTGATCAGCAGCTCTCCCCCAGCGGACGATTCAGTTGCCGACCGGGCGAAGAAACGTTCAAAGCCAGGCACGCGGGGACGTCTCGCCTCGCGCTGGGCATCGCGTGGAATCACCCAGATGTTGCGATAGCGAACTGGGTTTCCATGATCTTGAAGATAGATTGGTCCCGGTTCCGGCCCCTCATTCACTGGCGCGGCGGTTGTTTTATGCGTCAATGGAATGTCCTGATGGACAACCACTCCGTTAAGCCGAACGGTAAGCGTGGCGTCCGAAATCTTCTTTCCCGCGTCATCAAAACGGGCCGCTGTGAAGTCCGCGTCGTACGTCTGCCAAGACAACGGCGGCAAACACATGTTCAGATCAGGGTCGCGAATGGAATAGATCCCTCCCGTTTCGTTCTGCTTTCCCGCAAGCCCAAACGAATCGAGCACTTGCGTTTCATAACGCCCTTGATAATAGACACCGCTGTTGCCGCGTCCCTGCCCGCGAGCACGAGGCATGTAGGGCGTGCGAAACTCGATGTGCAACGTGAAGTCTTGAAACGTGTCCTTGCTGGTAACCCCTTGAATCAGCAGACCGTCGTCGGTCATGCGGCCATTGGTCCAGTGATCGTTCAGCGTTTTCTCCGTGCCGTCGAACAACACAATCGCATTTGCCGGAGGCTCCATTCCCAGCGTCGGGCTGGTGCGATGGACGCGTTTCATTTGATTTGCGTCGACCAGGTCGACGACTTGATCGGCGTCTAGGTTCACGCGGCGGGGTGGCGACTTGTCCCACCCGGCTCCCGGCAGGCCGCCGGCATAGACGACCGCTTCAAAGTCGCCTTCCCCCATGGCGATAACTTGCATCGCCCGCTCGGGACCAACGTATTCACCTTGCGTTTGAAAATCTTCATCTCCAGCCGTCGCTTCCTCCGGCGTGACATAGGTGCCTTCCTGGGCGAAAAGGCAGGATTTCAAACAAACTGCAAACACGAAGAGGTATAAATATCGCATCGTTGTTCAGCGGGTGGGTTATGGTGCTGTAAAGTGAGGTGCTTAGTATACTCAAATGACGACGCGTTGGGTGATGCTAATGGGGGCGATGTTCCGAACAAGCATTGAAGAGTGCCTGCCACTTCGATCCACGTTTCTTCATCACGTTGTTGAGGTACTCGTCCCAAACGATTTTGTCTTTGTCGTCGTCTTTGATGACCGACCCTTGCAATCCGGCGGCGATATCTTCCGCGGAAACCGTTCCGTCGCCAAAGCTTCCGGCCAACGCCATGCTATTGCAAAGCAGCGAGATCGCTTCGGCCGTCGATAGCACCCCCGACGGACTTTTCAGCTTGTTCTTTCCATCAAGCGTTTCCCCCGATCGCAGTTCACGGAAGATCGTGCAAACCTTCTCCACGGCGTCGGCTGTGGGAAGATCGGACTGCAAATCGAGGTTCGATGCAAGCTGACGCACGCGCGACGTGACGATCTCGATTTCCGTCTCCAGATCGGCCGGGCTCGGAAGAATGACAAGGTTGAAACGACGTTTCAGCGCGGCCGACATGTCGTTGACACCCCGATCGCGGGTGTTGGCGGTTGCGATCACGGAGAATCCCTTTTCAGCCGCCACTTCGGACGCCAATTCCGGGACGCTGATCCGCTTTTCGGAAAGGAGTGAGATCATTGCGTCTTGCACTTCGGAAGCACAACGCGTGATCTCTTCAAAGCGGGCCAGACAGCCCGATTCCATCGCGCGGAAGATCGGGCTTTTGACCAACGCTTCGGGACTGGGACCATTGGCGATCAGCATCGCGTAGTTCCATGTGTAGCGTATCTGTTCTTCAGTCGTCCCCGCCGTCCCTTGAACAACCTTCGTCGAGTCGCCATTGATCGCAGCCGTCAGATGTTCGCTGAGCCAGCTTTTGGCTGTCCCTGGTTCACCGATCAACAGCAATGCTCGATCGGTCACCAGCGTCGAGATCGCGATTTCGACCAGACGCTGGTTGCCGACATACTTCGGTGTGATCGGCATTCTTCCAGCCGTTCCGCCGCGGATGTAGGTTAACACACTGCGCGGCGACATCCGCCAACCGGCAGGTCGCGGATGTTGATCCTGTTTGATCAGTTCGGCGATCTCTTCGGCGAACAGGATTTCGGCGGGCAGCCGAAGCATCCGATCGGAGGCGTCCGATGGTGAACTCGTTCTTGCAGCCTTCTTTGCCATCACTCGTGATAGATCGAATGTGAAGGATTTCCGCCTGCCTTGAGATAACCAAGCAGATCGCGAATTTCTTCAGCCGACATCGTGTTGATCAATCCCCCTGGCATCATCGAAATCTTCGCGGTTTCCATCATGTCGATGTCGTCCCGATCGATCACCGTTTGATTGGCCGGCTCCATCATATTGGTCAGCACCATCAAGTTCTTACCATTCATGTTCACGACCTTGCCGACGATGACCTGACCACTGAAGGTCAAGAACTGCGTCGCACCGTATTGATCGCTGATCACCTTATTAGGCTCGATGATCGAAGCCAGCAGATCCTTGTTGCTGAAACGACCACCGGCACCAGTCAAGTCCGGCCCCAGAATGCCACCTTGCGTATTCATTCGATGGCATTTGTAGCATTGACCGACGGCAAACATCTGCTTGCCACGTTCGAAGTCATACGGGCCGGACATCGATTCGATCGCTTTCAGCGAATCATCAACCGTCCATTCCTTGACGACCTGTCGCGGAGCCAAATCGGCCAGCGGGTCGCGGACTTCGGGAGTCTTCAACAAGTCACCGAGCTTCGTTTTCTGAGCGTCGGACAACTTCGCGACCGCAGCGTTTCGAATGTTCTCCAAGAAACCACCGAAGGACATTCCGCCTCGAGCGGCGGCTGCATCACGAAACCAACCAAAATAGGCCTCCCGTGATGCTTCATCCCAGGTCGCTTCGTGCTCACGCAATGAAAACGCGTACCGCATTTGATCTTCCTGGGTCGGAGCGGTCTTCATCAGCTTGACAACGCGACGCGATCGATTCGGCGTTCAAAGCAATCAAGACTTGAGCCAACTCGCGATTGACATCGGCATCTTTACCGGGCAAGTGCGAATCGAGCTGTGCCAGGATCTCGTTGACGCTCTGATTCTGAAGGCTTGCCCAAACGGACCATCACCAATCCATAGGCTCGCAGTAAGTCGATGCGTTGCTGCGATGTCAGCCCCTTCCATTGAACCGAAGTCAACGCCTTGAAGGCTGCTGACGCATCGTCCGCTTTGCCGGTTCGAGCCAGCCGCGATGACTCCGTGGATCAATGCGTGAGGCTCCGTTAACTCAAGCACCTTGTCACGCCATTGCTGAACCGGTTGATGTTCCAACGCAATCCGAGCCGCGAAGCGAATGTTTCGGTCTTCGTGTCCGAGATTTGGCAACGCCAAGGATACGGCGGCAGGTTTCCCCTCTTCATGAAACGATTCGAGTTCATGACGGAGCTCCCGCAAATCAACCGTGGCCTCGTCAAGTTCCATCGATACCGGTGCGGTCGATTCGTTTCCGACGTAGCGGATTCGATAGAGGGCGGATTGCGTTCGGCGACCTCCAATCGTGAAGTACAACATTCCATCTTCAGGACGGACGACAAGATCGGTAACCGGCAGCGGCGAAGCCGTGGCGAAGGTCTCGAACGTGCCGGTGTAAGACGAACCGGACGGGTCCATGTGAACCGCGAAGATATTTCCGTAGCTCCAGTCACAGATGTAGAGCGCGCCTTTTGGTACTTCGCTGGAAACTTCGCTCCCGTCCCAAAGACGATTCCCGTTGGGGAACCGGGGCCAATGTCAACAACCGAACCCAGGCTGTCGGGATAGTAAGCCGGCCACTTGCCAGCCCCGTTCCGCCATCCAAACTCCGCACCGCTGACCACATGGTTGACGCGCGTGGGGCGATACCAAGCGGTACCGACGTCCCATTCCATATCGGCATCGTACGTGAACAACTCGCCGCTGGTGTCAAAAGCAATATCGTATTGATTGCGGAAACCTGTGGCGATGATCTCGAAGTCGCCGCCGTCCGGATTCATCCGCGCTACCCAGCCTCCCGGTGCCAAGCGACCTGCGTTGTGACCGCGTGCATCGGGCATGCTCCCCAAGAGATGATCTTCCGACCAATGGCGAGGCACTCGGCTTAACGGCACCTCGGCGGGAAGGTCGGTCGTGTTCCCACTGGAAATGTAAATCTGCTTGCCATCGGGCGAAAGAACCAGTGCGTGCGGCCCGTGCTCCCCACGTCCGTGCAATTCCAGCAAGTGTTCGACCTTGTCGTATTGATCGTCACCCGTCGTGTCGGTCAAGCGATAGATACCGCTTTTGACCTCTTTCTGATTCTTATTTCCCGACTGACCATTGACGTTGATGTAGAGGCTGCCAAACGCCGAAAGCATGCCGTGCGCCATTCCGAAATCGCCTTTGAGTCGCTCGACGTCGACGCCACCGGCATCCTTCACGGTGATCCGATACAAACTTCCGTATTGATCGCTGGCCAGCAGTCGACCTTTCGGGTCCGTCGTCATAGCGACCCAAGAGCCCTGCTTGTCTGAAGGGACTTCATATAGCAGTTCGACCGCGAAGCCTTCTGGCAAGCTGAACGCGGAAGCGGGGGTTGCGCCGATCCCCCCTTTCTTCGCTTTCGCGTCGTCAGCGTGAATCAAAGCGATCGGCGTCAGCGCGGCAAAGGCCACGCAAAAGAACAGGGAGGAATGGAATAGAACTTTTCTCAAGGACATCGAGATTTCACCGTGTACCGAAGTTAATGGAGCATTGTGAGACCGGAAGCGGGGTCGCTACGCCGCAATCAAACGCCTAACGAGGGTGGCGTTGTTCCGAAGTTTAGTGTGATTTTCAGGGTTCGCCAAGCGTCTGCGCTCGGCGAACAAGTGAATCAACCGTTTTCAATATAGTTCAATGGTCCGCCTTCGCCGACAAATGCTCTTGACGATGGACCGTAATTCCCGCAGCCATTGTTCGCGTTGCAAAGCGAAATGCAATCGAGCATAATGCTCACACCGACGTTTCAACTTGTTGTTGCCGTCGGTGGGAATGTTCAATTAGCGCATTCGATAGGCTTGTCTTAAAGAAACACGAGGTGCTGGTGTGGCGATAGAGTTTAAGTGCGAGGGTTGCCAAGGCCAATTGCGAGTGCCCGATCATTCGGAGGGCAAGAAGGCGAAGTGCCCGCACTGTTCCACGATCGTCACGATTCCATCGGCACCCGCTCTGGGGACGGCACCGATTGCCGACCCGTTCGCCAGTCCGCCGCAGCCCCTTGGATCGACGGGAGGTTCCGACTTTGATGATCCAACCTCCCGACAGCCGCAATCGGCTCCTCAGTCGGCAATGCCGCATAATCCTTACGCGTCACCGACAACGACCGACCGTTACGATGCCGCCACGCCCCAATCTCCACTGCATGTGCAACCAATCGATGTCGGCACGGCGTTAACGGCTGCGTGGGAACTCTTCAAGTTAAACACTGGGCTGCTGGTGGGAGCCTATTTGATTCAATTGGTTCTCAGTGTCGCAATTTCGCTTGGACTTGGAGTTGTTCAGGTTGCAATGACTGCAATCCTGGAAGATCCACAGCACCCTGCTATCGTGATCGTTAACGTGGTTGGAAGCATTGGAAATCAGATCATTCAGTTTTGGATTGCGATCGGAGTTATCATTTTGAACCTGTCGGTTGCGCGTGGGCAGCGTGCCACGATCGGAATGCTGTTTTCAGGTGGTCCCTACCTACTGCGCTACATCGGTGGTGCCTTTTTGTTTGGGATTGGAATTCTAGTGGGTCTCGTGTTGCTGATCATTCCCGCAATCTATTTTGCATTGACCTACTGGTCTTATATGTATTTTCTCGTTGATCGCAACTGCGGCGTCTTCGAATCATTTCGTTTGGCGAGTGTCCACGCATCGGGAAATCGAGGGAATGTGTTCGTCATGGGACTGCTCGGATCGGCGCTCTCCTTGGCGGGTGTGCTTGCTTGCGGCGTTGGAATATTGATTGCGGCACCGGTCATTTTGCTGATGTTTGTCATTTGTTATCTGATGATGACCGGTCAGCGTTTCGTTCAGGTTGGGGTTTGAAGGCACCTGAATCCATTTCACAAACATGAACACGATCAATGTTGTTGGTTCTGGACAACTATGACAGCTTCGTACATAACCTTGCCCGCTACCTGCGACAACAAGGGGAAGTGACGGAAATCGTTCGCAGTGATCAAATCGATATCGATCAAATCGCAACGATGCAACCCTCGGGGATCGTTCTCTCCCCGGGGCCTCAGACGCCCGATGAAGCTGGTGTTTGCCTGGAAGTCGTGCGACGATTCGCGTCGTCGATCCCGATGCTTGGGGTTTGTCTCGGCCACCAAGTAATTGCACAAGCTTTCGGTGGCAAAATCATTCGCGCCGAACCGATGCATGGGATGGCCAGTTCCGTTCACCATCACCATGACGGAATTTTCAGCGGCATGCCGACTCCGTTTCTGGCTGGGCGTTATCATTCGTTGATTGCCGATACACATGACCTGCCGCGTGAACTGCAAGTTACCGCGTGGACAAGCAGATCAGCAGGAAAGACCAGCCACGAATCGGTGGACTTCAGTGCGGAGGCGTCTTCAACGTCCGACCTTTTGATCATGGGGTTGAGGCATCGACAATGGCCTGTCTTCGGCGTGCAGTTTCACCCTGAATCGATTCTGACGGAGCATGGCGATTTGCTGTTGTCCAATTTCTTGAAATCCATTGCCGGAACGCTCCAATCATGATTCTCGAAAGCCTCGTTACATCGCGTAACGACGAAGGCGTGCTAAACATCGCTCCGATGGGTCCGTCGGTTGATCGCGAACTGCAAACGATCGAACTACGACCGTTCAAGAGTTCGACGACCTATGCGAATCTGCTGGCCACATCAACGGCAGTCGTTCATGTGATCGATGATGTCTTGTTGATTGCGCGGGCCGCAACCGGCACAATTGAGAATACGCCTGCGATCCGAAATCTGCAGAACCGTTGGACGGTGCTCGAAGCCGCATCCCGATGGCTGGCCGTTGAAATCGTCCAATGGATCGACGATGATCTACGTCCGACGGCGAAATGTCGGATTTGCCATCAAGGAACGGGACCGCCATTCTTCGGATTCAACCGCGGAAAGCATGCCGTCATCGAAGCGGCGATATTGGCGACGCGAACACATCTGTTACCGCTGGCGGAGATTCAACACGAATTCGAGCGCCTGCAAATTCTGGTGGACAAGACCGGGGGAGACCAGGAACACGAAGCCTTTCGCTTGCTCAGAGCTTCGGTCGATCGCAGTTACAAATGATTCAACCCTGCAAAGGAACATTCGTCATGACATCCATTGAAGTCAAATGCTCGCAGTGTGGAAAGCAATATGTGGCGCCATCCGAAATGGCGGGGCGTTCGATTCGATGTAAAGCGTGCGGCGCGACCTTCTCGATTCCCCAGCCCGCCGATTCGATGTTGGTTGACGATGCGGACCAACCGATTCTGGCCGAATCCCCGGGTTCGGCGTTTCCCCCCGCGGCAATGCCTTCGCGGCAAGGATTTTCGTCTGGTCAAAGCGACGCATTTGGGGCACCGGCAGGATCAAATACCGGGGCCTCAATCCGCGGCACAAGCAACCCCGGCACATCCGACCAGATCGATTATGAAATCTTTGGGTCGGAATCTCAGTATTGCGAGATCACGCTCGATCCCGGCGAAACGGTGATCGCCGAAGCGGGTGCGATGATGTACATGGATCAAGGGATCGAAATGCAAACCGTCTTCGGCGATCCATCGCAAAGTGGCGGCGGTTTCTGGTCGAAAGCCTTATCGGCGGGAAAGCGCGCGCTGACAGGGGAATCGCTGTTCATGACAACCTTCACACATCGCGGCCACGGTCGCGCGAAAGTCGCGTTTGGATCGCCCTATCCAGGTCGAATGATCCCTTTGCATCTGGACCAACTGGGCGGGGAAATCATCCTTCAAAAAGACGCCTTCCTGTGTGGCGCGAAGGGAATCAAAGTCGATATCGCTTTTCAAAAACGCATCGGTGTGGGCCTGTTTGGTGGCGAAGGCTTCATCATGCAGCGTCTACGAGGTGACGGAATCGCAATCGCGCATGCCGGGGGAACCATGCTGCACCGGATGCTCGCCCCCGGTCAGCAACTGCGAATGGATACCGGCTGTCTAATGGGATTAGGCCCCACGGTCCAGTACGATATTCAGATGGTCGGCGGCATCAAGAACACGTTTTTCGGTGGCGAGGGATTGTTTCTGGCGACGGTGACGGGACCGGGCCCCGTCTGGATGCAGTCGCTTCCCTTCTCGCGATTAGCCGGACGCGTGATCGCAACGGCTCCGCAGACCGGATCGGGAAGCAAAGGTGAAGGATCGCTGCTGGGTGGCTTCGGTAATCTTTTGATGGGAGACAACGAATGACCGGGACGAACCTATGTCAATGATGAACGGGTTTCATGTCATGTCGCGCCAACCTTTTTCAGGTACCTTGCGAATTGGTCGCTCTCAGAATGCTTCAGCGATGTGGCGGCGCGGCGGATTGTTCGTCTTGCTGCTTGTCCTTTCAACGATTACGCCGGTCGCGTCTGTCGCCGATGAGCAAAGCGTTGCCGAGAATCTCGCTAACGACGCGACTCAACAGATTATCGTCGCAGCGTTTGCGGAAACGTGCGACGGTTGGAGCACCGATGAAGTGTTGCTGCACGATCAGCGACGCGAGCGGTTCTTGGCCGCCGTACGGTCACATGACGCAAATATCAATGAACGCGAAGCCTGTTTGTTATTGCTGAAGCTTCGAAAGGCGGGAAAGCTGACGGTCAAAGCGACCCGTCGCGGCAAACCAGCAAACCCGGAAACGCTCCCAATCGCCGAGATCGCGGCGCGAACCGTGATGGATAAATCGGATGTGTCGACCGATATCATCATCGCGGACCCGCAAGTCCGCCGAGATTTTGATCATGCCGCGCAACAAGTTGATCCCAATGTTTCATTGTATGACGTTCGCAAAGCGGTGTTGCAACTACGAAAGTCCCGTCGTTTGAAACCGGAGCTGGTACTTCGCGTCGCCGATTGGCAGAAGGAAGTCAAAGTGAGTCCATTGCTCGATGTTCGATCGGACTTGCAGGCAATTCCAACAGGACCAGGCGTCTATCTCTTTCGCGACGCAACCGGATACATCTACATCGGCGAAGCCATCAACCTGCGCAATCGGTTGACCGAACACTTAAAAGAAAGCGATCGTCGAAGGCTGGCGGCGTACATCGAGAAGTCAGCCGGCGAAGGCTTGTCCATCGAATGGCACGCATTCCCAAACGACTCTCCAATGAAAGAACTTGCCGTTCGACGCGCTTATGAAAGCGAAATGATACGCAGCCGCCAACCTCGCTTGAACGTTCGTCCCTGATCATACGCGACCCGGCAGTGTCCTGGAGGAGGAACAACGAAGCGACAAGGAAGCCGCACGACTCCATCGGCTACCGTCCAAGCAAAAAAACGTAGCTCGGCGGTCCCCGCCGAGAATCCCCGTCGAAATCGCCGACCTACATCAACCACGCCGTCATTGACCGGCTTCTCGTCGAATCAGCGGAAGCGAATCAACTCACGAGTCAATCCGCCCCCACGTCAACCATCAACCAACCCA
>JAWKTL010000051.1:0-55687 GCA_041399105.1 Pirellulaceae bacterium
GAATCCCAGCAGATGCAGGATCGTGGCGTGGAAGTCGTGAATGTGAGCGGGCCGGTCGACAATCTCGATTCCGTATTCGTCCGTCGCTCCGTAAGCGGTTCCGCCGGCCACGCCGCCACCGGCCAGCCAACAGGTAAAGGCGTCCTTGTAGTGACCGCGACCGTCGGGAGTGTCGGCTTTCGTAAATGGTGTGCGTCCAAATTCCGTACAGCAAACGATGAGCGTCTCCTCCAACAGACCACGCTGTTTCAGATCGGAAATCAAAGCCGCAATCGGGCGATCAACCTTTTCCGACATTTTTTCGTAGGACTGAATCTTGGAATGCGCGTCCCAATTTTGGGCGTCGACGATTTCCACGAAACGCACGCCCCGCTGACTCATGCGTCGCGCCATCAAGCACTGCCATGCGAAACTGGAACGATCTCCTTTGCCGACGCCGTACAACTCCAGCGTCCGGTCGTCCTCGTCAGACAGGTCAAGCACTTCGGGAGCCGTCTGCTGCAAACCGACCGCCGACTGGTAAGCATGCATTCGCGCCGCAAGCCTTGAATCATCGGAACGTTGCCGCGCGTGATGAATGTTCCATTTTTCGAGCAACGCCAGTTCCAATCCTTGCTGACCTTTCATCTCTTTACGCGGGCGAAGGTTCGGAATCGGATCATCCCCCGGGTCGATGCGCGTGCCTTGATGATAAGCGGGAAGAAAATTGGAGTCCCATGACTGCGAGCCACCGTATGGGAGCTTGTCGCAGAAGACAACATGCGACGGCAAATTTGGATTCTCCGTCCCCATCCCGTAACTGACCCAGGCACCGATGCCCGGCAACGCTCCCACCATTGCCCCGGAATGAATGCTCAGGGTTGCTTCAAAGTGGTCCCCCTTGTCGCCGTGCATCGATCGAATCAAGCACAGTTCATCGGCCTGTTGACGCAGATGGGGAAACAGATCGGAAATCAGCAAGCCACTTTCGCCACCCGCGGCATGTCCCCATGGACTGCCAGCGAGAATCTGATCCTTTCCTTTTCCACACTCTTTGCCCCCGTCGCGGTTGAGCGCGGGCTTGGGATCAAACGTGTCGATGTGCGAAACGCCGCCAGGCAAGAAGATTTGAATGACACGCTTTGCCTTCGCCGGGAAATGGGTTGCCTGTGGAGCCAACGGATTGTTCGCCGCCGCCAATCCGCACCTCGCACCGTCGAAATACGACGCCAAACCAGCGGCGCTGAACACACCCATCCGCAACGCATCACGTCGACCGATCGTTTGTTGAAACCGTTTCATAAAAAGTGATTCCTTATCAATCAATGTAAATGAACTCGTTGGATGCCAACAACGTCCGCGCGACGCTCGTCCACGCTTGATCGGACGCCTGCTCGGCGGTGTCCCCTTCGGCAACCCGCTGAGCCGTGAAATTCTCGATAAACTCGATGGCCGACTTTAATTCCCATTCCTCGACCGGACGGGACAAGGACATTTGCCACATCGCCCGTAATCGTTCCTCTCGATCACTCAGATTGACGTAACGCTGCGAGAAGGCGTTAGCTTGTCGAGCGACGAATTCGCCGTTGATCACGAACAGGGACTGCAAGGGGACGGTCGACTCGCCACGTTTGCCGGTTGTGACATTCGCATCGGCGGCATCGAACAGCGCCATCATGGGATGCCGATTCAGCCGCGGAGTCATCAAGTAGACCGAACGAAAGTTGTGATCGTAAATTTCGTCGAACGGACGTCCCTGGTTGTATTTCAGTTGCTCGGTCGGTTTGAACGGATGGCGACCATTGTTTCCGCGTCGTAGTTGATCGCTGACCAACAACATCGAATCGCGGAACGTCTCGGCGTCCATGCGCGTTCGGGGGAAGCGCCACAGCAGTTGGTTCGCTTCGTCCTGGCGTAACCCCTCGGCTGTTCCCTGGCTGCTCAGCCGATAGAGACGCGATGAAACAATCAGGCGATGCACGTGCTTCACCGACCAACCGCTATCGATGAACTCGCCCGCCAAGTAATCAAGGAGTTCGCGGTGAACCGGCTCCGCCGTCTGAACGCCGAAGTTGCTTGCGTCGGCGACAAGCCCCGTCCCGAAATGGCTCTGCCAAATTCGGTTGACCATCACTCGCGAGGTTAACGGATTTTCAGGGGATGCAATCCAACGAGCCAACTGTAAGCGACCGCTCTGACCGTCGGGAATCCGCGGTTTGGAATCGTTCAGAAACGCCAGAAAGCTTCGCGGCGCGATCTCCCCTTTTCGCGAGGGGTCGCCAGCCAAATGAATCTTCGCGTCAGCCGGCTTCGCTTGGTCGCTGACTCCCCACGCGACATGCGATTCAAACTGGTCAGCCCTGTCGGCGGGAATCACCAGCGACGGCATGTCGCTGCGATCCTTTTGATGCTCGGTTCCGGCGTGAGGATACTGTGTGCTGGCGAAATATCCGTACAGTCCGTAGTAGTCCTCGGTCGTCACCGGATCGAACTTATGATGATGGCACCGCGCGCAGCCGAGGCTGAGCGCCATCGTCGATTTGCCGATCGTGTCGATCGTGTCATCGATAATCTGATGCATTTGTGCAAACTTGGAATTGCCGAATCGACGCGATAACGCGATATATCCGGTCGCAATCACCTTGCGATAAGCGTCGTCAGCATCCGGCTGTTCGGCGGCCAATACGTCGCCCGCGATCTGGTCGATCAAGAACTGGTCATACGGCATATCGTTGTCGAAGGCGTCGATGACCCAATCGCGGTAATAACGGGCTTCGGGAATGGGCGTGTCGGTACCGTCACCTGATGTGTCGGCATACCGAGCGACATCCAGCCACTGTCGCCCCTGTCGCTCCGCGTAAGCTCGGCTGGACAGCAAACGCTCGATCACGCGCGATCTTGCATGTTCTGAATCATCAGACGCGAAGCCTTGTTGTTCCTCCAGCGTGGGTGGCAAGCCGGTCAGTTTCAATGTGATCCGTCGCAGCCACACCGCGGGATCGGCGTCGACAACCGGCTGTAATCCACTGGCACGCAGCTTCTCGAGGACGAAGCGATCGATCGCGTTTATCGACCAGTGGTCCCCCTCAACATCGGGAACGACCGAATCGAGTCGCGGCTGGAACGACCAATGCTTGTTGGCCGATGCGTTTTGATCGTCGCTCGCCGGATCGATCTCCCCCGGGCTGTCGGGCCAAACCGCACCCGCCAAGATCCATTGCTTGATCGCTTCGATCTCCTTTTCGTTGAGCCTTTCATCCGGGGGCATCATCGCGTTTTCATCCGTTGTGATGACGCGTTGATAAAGCAAACTGAATTCGAGGTCCGTACCATCCATCAGTTCGCCGGATGTCCCGCCCGCTTGAAACCCCTTCTTTGTTACAAGATTCAGGTCGCCATCGGGAGTTGATCCGCTGTGGCATTCGGCGCACTTGGCGATCAAGAGCGGCCGAATCTCTTTCTCGAAGTGCTCGATTTCAGGTTGTTGTGCCCCAACGGGAACGGCCCACGATCCCGGTAGTGCGATGGCAACAAAGACGCAACGGAGCAACATGGTTCTGAGGTGGGAAGCCATACTGTGACTCGGGGTTGAAGTCGCTTGAAGGGGGCGGGAATATCAAGGGCGGGCGGGTAGGCATCGATCGACGCCATCGGTTAGAATAGATATCGGACAAATGGACGTCTATATCCAGATAAGCTTTTGTGGGCGGGTGCGACATTTTGCAACCCTCCATTTACCGGAGCGATCATCGCGATGATTTCACAAACCACGGAATACGCACTGCGAGCGGTTGTCTTTCTGGCCGACGAGAAAGAACCCAGGACGACGGCTGCGATCGCCGAAGTGACCCAAATTCCGGTTGGCTATCTCGCCAAGGTGATGCAGGGACTGTCGAAGGCGGGGATCGTCCGTTCACGACGGGGGTTGCACGGCGGCTTTGTTCTGGTTGAATCATCCGACGTGTTGACGGTCCTCAAGGTCATCAACGCCGTCGAACCGATCAGGCGTTACCCTGAATGTCCGCTAGGGCTTCACGGAAAGCAGCTCTGTCCGCTTCATTCGAAACTGGATCAGGCGGCTCAGCAGGTCGAAGACACCTTCGGCGATACAACGATTCGAGATATGATTGACGTTCCTCAGTCCAGACGGCCTTTATGTCAAAAATGAACGCGTTTGATGTTATATCGTGCGTGGTCAGAAATGATGCCTTCGCGTTAAACGAAGCGAATCACCTCATTTCTGACGACGCGACGTGTATACCATGCGTGGTCCGAAATGATGCCTTCGCGTTTAACGAAGCGAATCACCTCATTTCTGGCCAGGCGACGTATATACCATGCGTGGTCGCTCTAGGCAGTATCCCCGCCAAGTTGCATGCGGTTCCGCGACCGGAAAGGTGAAGCGCGAATGAAGATTGTTGGTGTCGAAAGTTTGGTTTGCCATGCGAGAATGCGTAACTGGATATTCGTCAAGGTCGTCACGGACCAACCGGGGCTATTCGGCTGGGGGGAAGCGACGTTGGAATGGCACACGCGAAGTGTGGTCGGTGCCATTTCGGATCTTGCGGAATTACTGATCGGAGAAGACCCGCGGCGAGTTGAGCATCTTTGGCAGATGATGTGGCGTCAGCACTTTTGGCATGGCAACGGCATTGTCAGATCAACCGCAATCGCGGGAATCGACATCGCGTTGTGGGATATCATGGGGAAGATCCATCAGACGCCATGTCATCGTTTGTGGGGAGGACCCGTTCGGGACTTCATTCGTCTGTATTGTCATTTGGGCGGCGGCAATCTGGAGAGCTTTTATGAAACGCCTGTGGACAATGCAAAGGCTTTTGCGAACTTGGCGGCTCTAGCGGTCGACGAGGGTTTCACGGCGTTCAAGTCGATGGCGGTGCCGCCGACGATGCCGATCGAGGGCTTGCAGCCGATTCATGCCGCGGAAGCGTGCGTGGCGGCGATGCGTGATGAAGTGGGTGATGCCATCGATATCATGGTCGATTGTCATGCAAGACCTTCTCCGGCGATGGGACTGCGATTCGCCAAGGCGCTCGAACCCTATGGCCTTTACTTTCTTGAAGAGCCTTGTTGGCCGGAGTCGATCGAGGGACTGGCGCGGATTCATCAGTCGGTGTCGACGCCCATTGCGACGGGCGAGCGAATGACGCATCTGACGGCGTTTCGGGATTTGTTCGCCGTGGGAGGGTGCGACGTCTGCCAACTTGATTTAACGCACTGCGGCGGGTTTACCGAAGCCCGACGAATCGCCGCCCTGGCCGATGCCTATCGCATCGCCTTGGCACCGCACAATCCGCAGGGCCCGGTCAGCACGGCGGCTTCGTTGGAGTTCGGTTTCGCGCAGCCCAGTTATATTATTTGTGAATCCGTTCATAATGATGTCCCTTGGCGAAACGACGTCGTCCGCGAAGGATTTGTCGTCGACTCGCAAACACGCACGGTCCGCCCAAACGACCGGCCAGGATTGGGGATCGAAATTGATGAAGCTGAAGTCAAGAAGCATCCTTTTGAACAAGAGCTGTTGCAGCGTGTGTTTTACCGCGACAATAGTGTAGGCGATTGGTAGCGATAAGGAGTCAATATGGTTTTCCCGGTAACAAGACGACATTCCGCTTTCGTTGGCCACGTGGGGATCGCTCGCGCGGAGATAACGCCTCCGATCGGGATCTACGCCCGGAACTGGGGCGCATCTTCACACGATCTGGCCGAATCGATTCATCGGCCATTGACGGTCAACGCGCTGACGATCGCGGAGGAAGACGGCGGTCCTGAATTGTTGTTGATCGATGCCGACCTGGGCTGGTGGCGACCGATCGAACTGTTCGAATCGTTCCGGCAACGCTTGCTGAAGGACTTGTCGCTGCGAGAGTCGCAACTGATTTTCGCCATCACGCATACGCACTCGGCTGCTCCGTTGATGAAGGGGGACGCGGAACTGCCGGGGAGCGAGATGCTGGAACCGTGGTTAGGGAAGGTCTACGACGCGATCGTTTCCAGCGTGGGTGAAGCGCGGCGACAGACATTCGCCGCGACAATCGATTGGCATACGGGGCGATGTGGTTTGGCGGCCAATCGCGACCTGGAAGACCCTGACGATCTGCATCGTGGACGGCGCATTTGCGGCTTCAATCCGGAAGTCGATCCGGACGATACATTGCTGGTCGGCAGAATCTCCGACACGTCGGGAGCCTGTCGCGGCGTGATCGTGAACTACGCATGCCATCCCACGACGCTGGCTTGGCAGAATCGCCATTTCGCCCGACTACATCGGCGCGATGCGGCATGTGATCGAGCAGAACGTGGGGGGACGGCTTTCTTTCTGCAAGGCATGTCGGGAGATTTGGCCCCGAGGCATCAATATGTTGGCGATGTTGCGGTTGCCGATCGACATGGGACGCAGTTAGCACGCGGCGTTGGCCACGCTGCTGGACATGGAGCCTCCCGCAACGGAGCTTGCCTACACGGAAACCGTGGAATCGGGAGCCCCTTTGGCGGTCTGGCGACATCGATCACGGAGCCTTTCAGGCCAGCGTGTCGCGCGTGTGGTGAGTGTCGATGTTCCGCTGAAGGCGTGGCCAACGGCCGATCAGTTGGAACAGCAGCGTTCGGAGTGTACCAATCGAACGCTGCAGGAACGTCTGCGTCGACAACGCGACATTCGGAGATCACTGGGAGATGGCGACAGGTTCGCTCATCCATTCACGATTTGGAGACTAGGCGAAGCGATCCTGATCGGCAGTTGCAGTGAAGCGTACAGCCAATTGCAAATCGATCTTCGCAAGCGGTTTCCCGAACTGTCTCTTGTTTGCATGAACTTGATCAATGGTTCGATCGGCTACTTGCCTCCCGATCCGCTGTATGATGTCGACATCTATCCCGTTTGGCAAACGCCTTTCGACCGTGGAAGTCTCGAAGCGATGCGTAGCGCGATGATCGACGCCATTGCGGAGATGATCGAATGACGAAGCGTGCCATTGAAGGCGTCTTGCCGATCCTGCATACGCCGTTTGTCGACGACGACCGGATCGATCGTGATAGTTTGCAGCGCGAGATCGAATGGGCAATTGGCCTGGGCGTCAATGGTGTCTGTTCGGCCATGGTCTCCGAAATCCTACGACTGACGGCCGAGGAACGGATCGAACTGAATCGCATGATCGTCGAAATGACGCAGCGGCGTGTCTCGGTGATCGCCAGCGTGGGCGCGGAAAGCATCAAGCAAGCGGTTCACTTTGCGAAAACGGCGGTCGACGCCGGCTGTGACGCGGTAATGGCGATCCCCCCGATCTCGACCGCTTTGCCCAACGACGCTTTATGGCGGTATTTCAGTGCCCTGGCCGATGCCGTTGATGTGCCGGTGATTGTTCAGGATGCGTCGTCCTATGTTGGAGCCTCGATTTCGACGGAGTTCTATGTTCGGCTGCTGGATCAATATGGGGCCGACAAGATCATGTTCAAACCTGAAGGAGCCCCAATCGGGCCAAATATCTCCGCGCTTCGCGATGCAAGCCAAGGTACGGCAAAGATGTTTGATGGGTCGGGAGGGATGCTTTTGATTGACGCTTATCGACGCGGTGTCGCCGGAACGATGCCGGGCGTCGACTTGCTTGACGCGATTACAGCTTTGTGGAATGCGCTAAAGCAAGGTGACGATCCAGCGGCGTACCGCATCTATCTTCCGATCTGCGCCATTGTCGCTCTACAGTTGCAAGCCGGATTGGATGGTTTTTTGGCAATCGAGAAGTACATTCTTGTCAAACGTGGTCTGTTTCGATGCGATCATCGTCGTCAGCCGAACACATGGACACTGGACAGCGAAACGCAAGCGGAGATTGATCGCCTGATGGAACTGCTGACGGCCAGCCTATGACCGATCAAAGCGAAGCACCGCGCGAGCCTTCCGTGTCGCGGAATCGTCCGACAACCGTTCGCTATCAAGTATTGGGATTGTTGACGCTGGCGGCTGCGATTTCGTATTTGGCTCGCAATGCGGTTGGAGTCGCCGAAAGCACGATTCGCGAAGACGTTGGGCTGACGCTGCGGCAATCGGGATTCTTCATGGGTGCCTTCTTCTGGAGCTATGCCATCCTGCAAGTTCCCGGCGGATGGTTGGCGCATCGTTTTGGATCGCGAGTTGCCTTGGCGGCATTTGCCGTGGGATGGTCGCTGGCGACCCTTGTCATCGGATTGGCGCATGGCCTTTGGTTGCTGATCATCGCACAACTGCTGATGGGGGGAGCGCAGGCTGGCATCTTTCCCGCATCGTGCTATTCCATTTCACATTGGATTTCGCAGGCACGTCGAACGTTCGCGTGCGGGATGCTGACGATGGGCATGCAGGTGGGGGCGATCATCGCCAGTCTGTTGACCGGACCGTTGCTGATGGTGATCCACTGGCGAGGTTTGTTCTTGCTGTATTCGATACCCGGACTCATTTGGGCCGCCCTGTTTTGGCTTCGCTTTCGGGACCGTCCCCAACAAGATCAATCAGTAAATGGGGCGGAACTGCGAGCCATCGGGGTTGCCGACGACAACCATTCCGATTCCGACAAGACTTCTTTTCAGAAGGTTCAGCCGACACCGTGGCTGCGGATTTTCACGAACCGATCCATCTGGTTTCTGCACGGACAGCAAATCTGTCGTGCGTCGGGATACATGTTTTTCGCGAGTTGGTTCCCGACGTTCCTTCAACAAACACGCGGCGTTTCGGTTGCCGATTCGGGGTATCTGCAAGCGTTTGTCTTTCTGGGAACAATGGCCGGTTGCCTGTGCGGTGGTTTGCTGACCGATTGGATCTGGCAACGCTCTGGAAGTCTAAGATGGAGTCGAAGCGGCGTCGGCAGTGTTTTTTTAATGGGCTGCGCCACGCTGATCCTGTCGGCGTGGTTCGTTCAAAGCACGACAATGGCCGCCTGTTTATTGAGTGCCGGAGCGTTCTTCGCCGCATTGGCTGGGCCGTGTGCATTCGCGGCGACCATCGACATTGGCGGGGAACATGTCCCGCAGGTCTTTGGTTTGATGAACATGCTGGGCAACTTTGCCGCCGCCGCTTGTCCGATCCTGGTCGCCGAATTGTTCGCGCGAACCGCAAACTGGAATCTCGTGCTGCTAGTCTTTGCGGGAATCTACGTCGCGGGAGCCGCCTGTTGGGCAATGGTCGATCCGAGTCACAAGGTGGATATCCCCGACGCTGCTTATACCGTGCGTGGTCCGATTGACTGAACCGACCATACTACGGTTCGGTGTTCGTTGCCGTCCCATCGGATTGGCCAAATGCAAGCCGGAACACCGCAGGTTGTCGGAGGCCAAGGGAGATCCAGGCTACGATGCCCATAACAATCGGAAACCAAAATGGATCGTTGACTCGAACGTGCGTTGCCACGGCCCCGCCCAAGTAGGCGGCGAGCAAAATCGCGGCCACAAACGCGGTTCGTGGAATCAGAAACAGGATGGCGATGGCGACTTCGACAATGCCGATTTTGAACATCACGTCTTCGGTCCAGCCTAACTTGGCGAACATTTCGGCTTTGCCCTCGAAGTCCGTAAACTTGCCCATCGCACTGCCAAAAATAAGAAATGCCGCCAGCAAGAAACTGAGTACCCACCCCACGATCCGTAGTTTCTTCGATCCATTCATGTTATTGCTCGTAAACCCAAAAAACTTTTTATCATTAATGAACGCGTTTCATGTTTTCTTGCGTTAATGTCTTTCCGTTGCTCTTGTGACTCAGTCGCTCAGAGTACATTATTCGCTGCTTGGGATTCCCGGTTCGACCAGATTAGCAAGTTGTACCAGAGAATTCTGCCAGCCAAGATAGCACATCTCAGCCGGGATGGCTGCCGGAAAACCTTGACGAATAAGTGTACCCAGCCATCACTTTGGGACCGTGAAGGAACGAACCTACGTCGTTTTAATGCTTGTTGCATTCCCTGTTCGGCGCTGACTCAAGCAATCCTTTGAAGCGGTCGAGTCCGTTCAGCTACCGACGGTTCAATCCGATCTGCGCTTTTCGCCAAACAGAAGCTTCGAGATCGGATGTTCGAAGTTCAAGATGAGCCGAGCGATAAGTGCATCACGCTCTGGCCTCTTCTTGTTCCCACGGCACGATTTCTTGAGCATAAACCGCCGTTGAGCGTGTCACCCTACGGGCCTTCGATCGTGGTGGCTGCAAAGGCTTTGAATTGCGACTCGATGTCCGCCTCTTCGGTTGTGCCCGAATGCAGAATGACGCGGTAACGCAGTTGCAGCGACTCGCCATCCGCCAAACGCACTCCATCGGTCTTCTCCTTCGATCCGACGAAGTGGTATTCACCGAAGGGATTTGCGGCGAACAAACCGTATGTGCGGACATGCCAGCGGTTGGGATAATGAAAGCTGGAAGGATGATTAAGAATTGCGATGCCACGCGTTTCACCCTCCACGGGACCGTAGTAGTCGCACCATTTGGCCGCCTTTCCCCAAGCGTCGCGATCTTTCTCGCCGTTGCTGGTGACAATCGTTCCTCCCTTTTTGGCGTCGACCTTCATCGTCCCCGCCGTTCGGACACCGAACGATCCTTCTTTCGTATCGCCAAAATGAACTTCGCCATTGGACGCGATCAAAGTGAAATCGCAGTCGATCCATCGCATTTGGTCATTGCCATCGAACGTAAAGCGGCGACGATCGGACATCACCTTCTTTCCGTCGGGGCTCATCCAATCATTGGCGGTCGCAATCACCGCACGCGATCCTTCCTCGGCCTTCAAAACTTCGCGATGTTCGATAACGCCATGTCCTTTGGTTTCGGCCCAGAAGTCGATGTCGTTGACTTCGCCATGTGTAAACCACAGCGAGCGATGATGGATGTGGTCGTCGCGTTCATCTTCGGTTGCGTCACGCATCGGATAACCACGCGTCAACTCGACACCACCGGGGCCGTGCAACGGCCAAATAATCGGTTTTGCTCCGCTGCGAAAATGATAGGTCGCAAACGGCTTGCCGTCCTGCTTCACTTCGATCGAGGCATCCTTCTTGACGAGCGTAAACTCAGCGGCGAACGAATCGCCGACCAGCCAACTGTTGAACAACAAAAGGGTTAACGTGAGGGAAAGATATCGCATGCAATGCTCTCTGTTTGAAGGTGAGGGACCGCCAACAAGTGTCGCTGGGGCCAAATGGGTGGATGTAGCGATTATACAGTGCCGGGAGCTAAATGACATAGCTCGGACAATCGATGAACCGAGGATGCGACACTTCACTTGGATGCGGTCTTGGCTCCTGGCAATGGGATTCCCAGTCCGTCGTGGTTGTGATCGAATCCGTCCCCCGCCAGATCGACGAAGATCGGATTGCTGACGACACAAGGCGGTTGCTCGCCATATTGCTCGCCCATGACGCGTCCCAGTTTAAGACCTTCGCCAATGGCGGCCACGATCACATGCGCGTCTTCAGTCAGAACCAGCGAGATCGTTTGCTTGAACTTCACGACACCGTTGTCAAACATTTCGGGATGTGTTCGACGTTCGAAGTTCATGTCGTCCGTCGATCGCCCATTAAGAAATATCTGGACTCGATTAACGTCCAACCAATTGGGGCATTGAACCTCCACAGCAATCTGACAAGCTCCGTCGTCGGCAATCAGATCCTCACCGGGAACCGCTGTCTCGGCATCTCCCTGATGCATCGCGCTGATGCGGACGGTCATATAGGGACCCGTCGACATGATGATGTGCCCATGCTCGGCCGCGTGGATCATTTCGCTGATGCTGATCTTGGCGGGGTCGTCGGTGTCCGATTCAAACCAGTTTCGCAGCCAGCCCGATCCGTGATGATTGTAGTGGGCATCGGTATTCACGACGCCGGGCAAACGCGTCCCTTGATTTAACAGTTGCATCCACTGGGCCATTCGATTCTTGTCAATCTCCTTCGGTTTGTCGAAGGCGTCGAAAATCGCCTGCGGCGGATGAACTTCGATCACATCCATGAAACCGAACATGCGACGAAAGCCCTCGTCCGGTTTGCCGTCCGTGTCGCGATCACCGAATTGTTGAGCGATGTTGGGATGATTTCCCTGCACGACTTTGTCGCTGCCGTCGTCCCACATCGCCAAGCGTTCGATTTGCACAACGGGGTTGCTGTCCGTCTGCGGACCACCGCCATCCTGCGTGTGAGGGTGATGATGCAGCGGAAACGCATTCTGGTGATTGACCGGCAAAGGATTTCCCGTCAACTCCATCCCGGTGCAGGTTGCCATCAAATGCTCGGCGTTGAAGAACTTCAAATGCGGCGTGTAGCTGGTGATACGATTATGCTCCGTGCAGGGAGCGAATTCCAAATGTTCGCAAAGCAAGTTTTCGACGCGACCACGTTGCACCGACGTGTTGTCTCCCGACGGTGTGCTGTGGCTGTGCAGTTCAGCGCTGATCCACCCTGGCGTACTCACCGTTCGCTTCAGCGTCGCCTGAAGCTGAGCCGCCTTGCCTGCCACGACATCGATCGTTTCAAAGACCGCATCGTACTCCGGGCCGCGACTGACAATCACCTCGTATCGACCTGGATCGATGCTTCTGCGAAAGGTTCCGTCGACACTGTAAACGCAATTGACAACCGATCCCGACGCCGAATCGGGACCGAAATTGGGAGCCTGAGTTGCATCATCGGCAGCGTAGAAGGTCACTTTGCAAGGAATCGGTTCACCCTCGGCGTCGGTGACCTTCGCCTCGACGCATGCGGGCGTCGGCATGACGATCTTGTGTTCGGCCGCTTCGCCCGTGACGACGAGATCGTTTGTCAACTCATCGTACCCAGGTGCCTTGATCGAGATCGATCGGGTTCCGGCGGCAAGCCGCACCAACGCGATGCCATCGCCACCGGTCCGAACGCTTCGAGTCGCCTCCGTCCCCGCTTCCTTGTTGTCGGATATGAATGTAACAACGGCGCGTTCCACTGGTCCCGCATCGTCCGTGATGCGTAAGGTCTGCGTCGAGAAATTCGCATCGCTTCCCTGAAAGCTGTCAACCACCGAAGTCAGATCGATCACGCTGGTTGCAGGTACGAGATGAAGACTCCAAGCGATCCTCTTCGGCTCGTTAACGTGCAGCGCTTGGTCGTTGTATTGCAGCAATCGCATCCGCCCCGACTTCCAAGTGACCTCGGCGTTGGGCTGGTCACTGACGAACCCATACGTTTGCCCAAAGAATTCGTCGGCGCAATACGCGGCGTTATCGTGTGCGGAAATCTTTTCGAAGGTGAACGTCTTGTCCGCGCGAACACCATCGTAGGCGGAAAAGTCGAGCGGCTCATCCGAGACCGATTCGACGACCGTCGTGACCCGCAGATAGGGCTCGCCTTTTCGCAGTTCGTAGCGGACCGTCGCCTTCTTCTTTTCATCGTTTAACGCACTGCTGCTGTCGCATTCCCAGAAGACGCCATCCGCCTGAACACTCGGTTCGTCCGTCGCTTCATCTTGGCCATCGACGATCTTTCCGACGCGAACGTTCGCGGCGTCGTGAAAGTTGAACCGTCCACCAGTTGGATAGAACGCACTCAACTGATCATTGGGTCTCGCAGATAACGTAAGATCGATCACGCAGGCCCCCACGCCGCGAACGGTCATGTTGGCGTTGCGTCCATCTTTCGGTTGAGCGATCACGGCGACAAGATGCTCGTTTTGCAACAGATAGTCTCCGTAAATCCAATCGGATTCTTTGTTCTCGGGGACCTGAGTCTTTTCGCCGATGATCTCGATCGACGCAGCCGACGCCTCCCCGACGGAAACGCCTCCCAACGGGACACCAAGAACGGTGATCAAAAAGCAGAGAATGAAACTCGGGTTCAAAGCGGAAAGATGATGCATGGCAAACTCCTCTGTTCGCCAAGATAATCGTTTCGCACCGTTGATGCGCGTCAAAGTTGATAAATTTTGAGCATAACTCGTTGGACGGCATGCCGCAGGCGTCTGCGGTGTCCTAAATGATCGGTGCGCAGCGCGCTTGTTGCTTCCCGTCCGGTTGTCGAACAAAATAGAGACTCTCGGTCGATATGCGACGCCGAGCCAACGACGTTTTATACCTTGCGTGGTCCGAAGTGATGCCTTCGCGTTGAATGAAGCGAATCACGTCATTTCTGACCACGCGACGTTTGAATGGCATTCCCTTAAATGGGCTTATAATGAATCTATTGCGTAATCTTCACCTTTCGTGGGCTGAAACGACACATCTACACCGGTTAAAGCGAGTCAACGCACTTCCGCTCACAAAGCTTTTCATAATCGTCCTGTTTCTGCTGGGAAACGCTTTCCGGAGCGAGGGGGCGGAGGTGCGGTTCCAAGACGACGTGCAACCGATCTTGCAAAGGAATTGTTATCGATGTCATGGCACCCGCAATCAAGAAGGGGGGTTGCAACTGAACAGTCGAAGCGCGGCGATGTCGGTCGCTGATTCGCAACTGTCGATCATCACCCCCGGCGAGGCCAATGACAGTCTCTTGATTCAGCGTGTCAGCAACGATGACGCGGGGGACGTGATGCCTCCCGACGGCTCTCCCCTGTCGCCGCAAGAGATCGCCATTTTAAGAGATTGGATTGATCAAGGCGCGGACTGGCCGGATGCCGTAGCCGATCCGAAGCACTGGGCGTACGAACCCTTGCAGCGACCGGAAGTGCCGCCTGTCGACCCGGCATCGAATTCGATCAACCCGATCGATCTGTTTGTTTCCGCGAGGTTGAAGGCCAGCGGACTAACGGCCTCACCGCCACTGGATCGCCGCCGATTGCTCCGACGCGCGTCGCTGGCGTTGATCGGCCTGCCACCGACGCCCCAGCAAATCGAATCGTTTGTCAACGACGTTTCTCCCGATGCGTTTCTGACGGCGGTCAATCAGTTGCTCGATTCGCCACGGTACGGCGAGCGTTGGGCGATCCCCTGGCTGGATGCCGCGCGCTATGCCGACAGCAATGGATTTCAAGCCGATCAAATCCGCGACAACTGGGCGTATCGAGATTGGGTGATTCGAGCATTCAATAACGACATGCCGATCAATCAATTCATTGTCGATCAGATCGCCGGCGACTTGCATCCCAATGCGACGTTGCAGCAAAAGATCGCCACCGGCTTTCACCGTATGACAACCTGCAATGTCGAAGCAGGCGTTCATCCCGAAGCCAATCGTGTCAATCAAGTGGTCGATCGAGTGAACACGACCGCGACCGTCTTCTTGGGGACAACGATGGAGTGCGCCCAGTGTCACGATCACAAGTATGATCCGTTCACGCAGAAAGATTACTACCGCCTGTTCGCTTATTTCAACAACACACCGCTGGAGGTGGAGCAGACATCGGGCGTCACGTGGGATTTCTTCGGGCCAACGATGCCTTTGCCGATGGACGATCAGCGGCGAACTCGGCGGGATTCGCTGGAGCAACAGTTGACGCAGTGCGAGAGTCAGCGAAAGGAATTGACGCGGCGCAACGACGCGTTGTTTACCGATTGGGTAGATGAACTGCGAACGATCGATCCGGCAGTAAGCGGTTGGGGGACAGCGATTCCCTCGACGTTCCGATCGACGGGGGGCGAAGACTATCAAATCGAATCCGATGGCTCGGTGCTGTTGTCCGGCAGTGTCCCTGATAAGGCGGACTATGAATTGACATTCCCGTTGGATGATCGCCCGATCCGAGCGGTTCGACTCGAACTGTTGACGGACGATCGGATTCCCGGCAAGGGGCCTGGTCGAGGCGACAAGGAGCGGACGAACGTCGTGTTGCACGAGTTCACGTGCTCGATCCGATCGGGTGACGACGTGGTGCCTGTCAAGTTGACCTCTCCCGCCGCTGATTTCTCACAATCGGGCTGGGATGTCGGCGGAACGATCGACGGCGATCCAAAAACCGGCTGGGCGATCGCCCCTCAGTTTGGCAAGCCTCACTGGGCACGTTATGTCTTCGCACAACCTGTCGCCAGCGAACGGGATGGAGATCAATTGGTGGTCGGTTTGCATCAGCATTACGGCAACGGGCGTGTGGCCGCGAAGCCTCGCATCACCTTCTATTATGCGGACCCTTCGTTTCTTGATATCGATCCGGAATTGATCGCTTTGGCCGCAAAGGAGCCAAGCGAATGGAGCGACAAGCAACGCGGTAAACTTCGTGAGGCGTTCGATCAGCGCGACGCGGCGCTGACTCGGTTGGATGCGAAAATCCGTTCGTTGAAGAAGCAGATCGATGGGCTGAAACCGGACACGACCTTGGTGATGATGGAGTTGCCCGAGCGTCGAGAAACGTTTGTTCTGAAACGGGGGGACTACGAACAGCCGATGGAGAAAGTGACGCCGGGAACTCCGGAAGCGATGCCGTTGGATGCTTCGATAGCCAGCACGGGCGACCGCATGGAGTTGGCGTTGTGGTTGACGTCGCCATCGAATCCGCTGACGGCTCGAGTGATGGTGAATCGATGGTGGGCTGAGTTCTTCGGACGTGGACTGGTCAACACGCTGGAGGATTTCGGGACGCAAGCCGACGCCCCGAGTCATCCCTTGCTGCTCGACTGGCTGGCCAGCGAACTGATCGAATCCGGTTGGTCGATGAAGCACATCCATCGATTGATCGTCACGTCGTCGACGTTCCAACAGGAATCGCGCATCACGGATGATCAGGCGCAGCGCGATCCTCAGAATCGGCTGCTGTCGCGAGGACCACGCTTTCGGTTGTCGGCCGAGATTGTCCGCGACAATGCTTTGGCGATCAGTGGACTTCTTTCCGGAAAGATGTTTGGTCCGCCGGTGATGCCTTTTCAGCCGGACAATTTGTGGCGCAGTATTGGACGCAATCAACCGAAGTGGAAAACGGCGATCGACGAGGATCGATTTCGCCGTGGTTTGTATGTGATTTGGAAACGAGCGGCCCCGTACCCCAGCTTCATCACCTTCGATGCGCCGGATCGTGGAAGCTGTACGGTCAGTCGAGGACGGACGAACACGCCGTTGCAGGCGTTGACGTTGATGAATGATCCGGCCTACGCCGAGATGTCGCTTGCGTTTGCTGATCGAATTTTGACGGAATGTCCTTCGACAAGCGACGACGAACGCCTGCACTTTGCGATGCAACTTGCGGTCGCACGACGACCGAGCGAGCGCGAACTTGAAATCTTGCGACGCTTGCTTGACGAACAACGCACGCTGCTGAGCGAACAACCCGCGATGATTCAGCAACGCACCCAGGGAGCGGGGAATGCGATTGTTGTCCAGTACCCAGATCGACCGGAGCTAGCGGCTTGGTTTGCCGTGGCCAATGCGCTGCTGAATTTGGATGAAACGATCTCGATGTAACGGCGTAAGCTGCGTGCTATCCGCCCGTTCGCGAAAGTTGAAACAGTTCGAACATCGGGTCGGCGATCTGAGACGCGGACGCTTCGGTGATTTCCTCAACCATCACTTCGTCGAGCTGCTGTTGGAAGATCTCTTCAGCTTGCCCGCCATGAAAGTAGGCCGCTTTGTCGTGTGTTTTATGCATGGCTGACATCAGTTCGCCGAAGAGTGTCTGGCCGACGAAGTCGCGGAACAGGGTTTGCATCTCACCCGCTCCAGCGTTTTGAACGTCTTGACCCGCTTGCATCGCGGTCGTTCCTCGCTGCGGCGTCAGCGGTGCGATCGGTGGGCTGTTATTGATAGGCTTCATTGGAAGATGACGTCTCCATAGAGATCGCCTTTTGTCTTCAAGGCTTTGATGATCGCGATCAAGTCTTCGGTTGGAACCTCCAACGCATTCAAGGCATCGGCCAGATTCTTCAGCTTGGCGTTTTCAGTATTGGGCGCGGCGGCATCGAATGGGACGAATCCAGGTTGGGCACCCGCTTCGATTCGCAAGTTGCGATGCGTGATCAACACTGGGGCGATACGCACCTCCTCCCCGATCGCAACAACCCCTTCGCGTTCGTTAATGACGACGCGCGTGTCGTTGTTGGGCAAGGCGATTCGCAACCCGAGCAACAGGGAGATGAACGAAATCGGATTGTTTCGGTAGACCTCGGGAATTTGAACTTCGATGTGAAGTTGATCGATGGCCCGCGCGACGGGAGTCCGTTGGGAAGGTGTGGACGACTGAGCGTCGCCGCTGAGCGGTTGTTCGCCCTGGCTGTTGATCGCGTCTTCGATCCACTGAACGGTGTCGAAATCGGCAAAGTCGCGGTCGAGAATCAACGTGAGCTTACCATTTTCGTGATAGGGTGCCAGCAACGACTGCTGCATCTTCGCGCCTTGATGAACGATGGCCGTCGTCGGGGAATC
This sequence comes from Pirellulaceae bacterium, assembly GCA_041399105.1. Taxonomy (GTDB): domain Bacteria; phylum Planctomycetota; class Planctomycetia; order Pirellulales; family Pirellulaceae; genus Rosistilla. The sequence goes on from JAWKTL010000051.1 coordinate 18,257, forward strand.
GGGATTCGAGATCCTCAGCGGGCCTTCCGCCATGGCGTATACAATTGGTTGATCGGCTCGCGGGCCAAGCAACGGAGCGAGCATCAGGTATCCACCCGCGAGACTTTTGGCGCTGATGGCGTTGATGGTACAGTCGAGCCGATCGCCTTGCTGCGCGCCGACTTCGGGGACGTGAGCGGTCACAAAGACCATCGCGACATTCTCGGCGTTCTCGACGTCTTCAAGCATCATCTGGCCGCGAGCGTCGGTCGAGACCTGTCCGCCCATCAACTGAATCATGCGGGCCAAAGCTTTTGCGGTTGGTTTGGCGTCCGGGTCGCCCGTCCCTTTTAGCCCGACGACCAATCCCAAGCCCTGAATCGTCGTGATTTCTTGCCCCTTGATGCGGCAGATGTCACGCAGTTTCAGCTCTTCAGCGGTTGATGCGAAGTTGATCAGAGACAACAACGCCAGCGTTAGGATTGGTCGGTTGAAGATAATCATGCAAGCGTGATACGCAAAAACGCGGCACGCGGGCAAGACTTGTTTTAGCAATTTCGCTGCACATTGGCGTTGAATTGTGCTGGTTCGTTAAGCGAACTGATCGGAACCTGCGATGATCGCTGTCCATCGGCCGCGTAGAAATAGATCGATCGGCTTTTCATATCGCAGACGGCCGTCAATTTCACGCTTCGCGGTCCATGCAAGCAAAAGTAGAAGCCGCAGGGAACGCCCCCTTTCGCCACCACGCGCTGGGTGACGGGGAAAGCACCTGGTTCAAGCTGTCCAATCTCCGCCAGCTTATGTTGAACCAAGGTTTGTAGGCGGGGGATATCAATCTGAGCGAGGGGGTTTGCGATCATCAGGGGTTGTCACTCCGTTGACTGTAGCATGTTGATACGTTCATTTCCCTTGAGAACCGCGATCGACAAATCCTGTGAAAACCTGCGTCTTGCATGCTTCCGGCTGGTTGTGATCGCCGTTTTGCCGGTCCTGGTATCGGGCTGGCATGTGGTCTATCGACTCCACGCAACCGACAACTTCGCCACCGGAGCGTCCGTTTGATATCGACGATCAAGAAGGTTCACGGTCGAATCACCTGGAGAGGATATTCCAGCCCAAGCTACGCGACCGTCTAGCGATCCAATAGTCTAACCGTCACAGGTGTGACCGCTGGGAAAACGAGGCCAATCGACGGCTCGCGATGGTCGGCGATGGTTCTTTGCACAAGGCATTCAAGCAAGCATGCATTGCGAGAGTTCGACTTTAACGGTTTTTCTGGATGTATGGCCATTGATTGCCGATAGGAGTTGGGGATGAAACGTTTTGGGAACGTGGATGCCGTATTGGAATTGACATTCGTCTGGAGTGCTTCGCCGTGATCATTTGGCTGTACCGACAGATTCAAGGAATTCGCAAAGCGCTGGCGGGACGCGATGATCCCGAACAGCTAGCTTGGGCGATGGCTTTGGGAGTTCTTGTCGGCGTCGTTCCGAAAGGAAACCTCGTCGCGGTGATCTTGGTTTTGGGAATTCTCGCTTTGCGAATCAACCATTCGATGGCGGCGGTGACGGCGGTGGCGGTCAGCTTTGCCGCCAAGATGATTGATCCCTTTACTCACAAACTTGGTCAGTGGGTTCTGAACGTGGAGGCACTGCAAAACTTCTACGCTTGGTCATGGCGGCAACCTCTGGTTCCTTGGACCGATCTCAACAATACCGTTGTGATGGGGAGCCTGCTGGTTGGGTTGATGACCTTGTTTCCGACCTACAGCCTGACGCTTCCGATGTTTCGCGCGTTGGCCAACAACCAGCGTGGGCGAAAGCCGACGGAAAAGACCGAAGCGGTTGCCGCACCCGAGCACACCGAAGAGGTTGCGTCGGCACCGTCGGACGAAGAGCCCGGCGCTGCGAGACCGCAGGTGGATGTGATCCGCGTGCATCGCAATGAGGCGAGCTCAACCGCATCCGAAGCAGCAGCCGAAGAGGCTCCGTCCCAAGATGGCTCACACGATTCAATGCAGGAGAAGGCAGCATGATTCGCTGGCGTTATTTGCTTACACGCGTACTGATTCTGGTACTGATTGTCTTCTTGGTGCGACTTGCACTGGGACCGGCGGTACGCTACGCCGCCGTGCAGTCTCTGCAGGGGGCGACCGGGGCTCGCGTGGATATCACGCAGGCACATGTCGACCTATGGCCCCCCAGGATTTACTTCGAGGACGTGCAAATTGCCGATCCACGTAAAGAAATGGAGAATGCCGTCGCGGTTGATCTGGTCGACATTCGACTGCAACCCGGAGCATTGCTGCGACGTCAGTGGGTGATCGAGCAGGCCCGCCTGACCGGACTGACGATCAACGAACCACGTGGGACCAGCGGTCGGCTAGCACCAGTGGAAGACGGCAACTCGGCGGGACCGGGCTTCTCCGACAAACTGGCCGGATTGTTGGAGGCATACGCCAAGGATCACGCCAAAGCGTTCGCGGATGAACTGCAAACGGTGAAGGTCTCCGAAGAAATCCGAGTTCGCTGGAAGAATGAATACAACCGATTGACCGCTCAAGCGAAGAGCCTGGAGGCCGCGATTCGCGAGGTGCGCGACGGAATTCAAGGCGTCGATAACCCGCTTCGCGACTTGCCTCAATTGCAGGCCGCTTTGCAACGTGCCGAAGCGATCCGGCAAGAATTGCTGAGCGTGCGGCAAGCGATTGACAACCTGCCATCCGCCGTGCAACAGGACGTCGCGCGGTTGGATCAGGCGCGACGCGATGATGTTCAACGCGTGACGAAGTATATTCCGCTAACCGACGCTCAGAAGTCGGACTTCAGCCCGGACATGTTTCGTCAGTTGGTCACCAGCCAGCTCGATCGCGTCCGGTCCTTCTTGGACGGCAGCCGCGCGGTCGCCGATTGGACGGTGGTCAGCCCGGAATCGGAGCGAGAACGTGGCGAAGACATTAACTTTATGCTCGGCAAGCTCCCGCCCAATTGGTTGATCCAGCAGGCGGAGGTTTCCGGCAAGATGCAAATCGATGGCGTGCAATATGATCTGCAAGGGGTCATGGAAAACATTTGTGGGCAACCGCTTCGAACCGAGGGGCCGTTGGTTGGTCGTTTGAAATTGGAGGGCCCCCAGATGGTACGCGTCGACATTCAACGGCACACCAGTGAAGATCGAACGTGGGACCAGTTGACGATGCATTGGCCGGATGTCCCGGTAAAATCGTTGGCCATCGGTCAGTCAGAAAAAGCTTCGATCGCGATGTCTCCCGGTGGTCTCGAACTGTGGGTGCAAATGTCGATCGATGGCGATCAAGTCGACGGCAAGCTGATCTCACGCATGCGAAACACGCATGTCGCGGCGAACATTCCGTCCAACAAATTTAATGCCGCGATGGTGTCGTCGTTAACCGGATCGTTGCAAAATGTCCGCGAAGTGAATGTGGAGGCTTTGTTCGCCGGAAGATGGGACGCCTTGAAGGTGAACGTCGCCAGCAATCTTTCCGGACTATTCAGCAATGCAATTAAGACGAGTCTGGATGTCCAGGTCGCTGAAACGAAGCAACAACTGATGACGATTGCCGACAACGCATATCGTGATCAAGCGGGCGAACTGCAATCGTGGTTGACGCAGCAACAAGCGGAAGTTCGCAAGACGTTGACGACGGTCGACGGAAGCGTCGAAGAGATTAGTCAAAAGCTTGTTCAACAGTTGGGGGCTCCCGATCTCTATCTTGGCCGCTTGCGACGCGGTCTGTCGGTTCCGAAGTTCTAAGCACCTCGTTTTGGAACGCGAGTTGCTGCCAACATGGATTGAGAATTGTTTTCGGCCTCCCGATGTGCCGTCGGGAGGTCGGACGTTCCGCCATCCAATCCATGGGAGAGATCATGTACGGGAAATGTCTTGTTGCTGAATTTAATAACCGCGACGAATTGCTGACCGCTCTGCGAGTTCTGGAAATGGCTGGGTTCACGGACGGCGAAGTGTCGACGATCACACGCAGCGAAGATGTGAGTGACTCCTCCATTCCCGATTCGTCGCCGCACATGGGCTCATCGCCACCGAACGAAAAGTCGGTTGCGGCATCCACCTTGGCCGGAGGTGCGTTGGGAGCAATCTTGGGAACGACCACTATGCTGGGACCGTTCATGATTGCCGGTCCGATCTTGGGCATGGCTGCGGGAGCCGCGGGGGGCGGGGCGCTGACTGCCGCTGCCGAGATTGGGATCAATCGAGAGGTTGGAACCGATTACGAACAACGTGTAAGGGATGGATCTTTGCTGTTGATCGTTACCGGCACGTCAGCACAGGTGGATGAAGCGGAGAAGTCGTTAAAGACCTGTGGCCCTAAATCGCTGGAACGATTCAGCGCCAGTTAGGATTTGTCCTGAAATATACTCGGTAGTGGATTTTGTTAAGAATCTTCAGGCAGGGGAACTTGTCAAAGGTCCTGTGAGGTAGGATCCTTAGTACGATCCACTACGTCAGTTGTTGTTTACGCGATGCTCATGACTTCAGAAGGTTGCTTCTTTTCCGGAAACGTAGACGCTTTGGACGTTGAGCGATTTGTCCAGCACAACGAGGTCGGCCTGCTTGCCGACCGCTACGCTTCCCGTCTTGCTGTCGATGCCCGTCCGCTGAGCGGGCGTTAGCGTTGCCATGCGGACGACTTCCGGTAGGCTGGCGGACGTCGACTGAAACATCGTCCGCACCATTGTGTCCATGCCGACCACGCTGCTGGCCAGACTGCTGCGATCGATTGTCCAACCGACCGATCCATCGTTGAAGAACCAATTGTTGTCAGCAATATCGCCGAAGGCATATTTCCCTTCAGGTTGATCGAGCGCCCCGGTTGCAATCGGTTACCAGGCAAGTCGCTGGGGCGTCAACATCTGGAATGCGAATTCAAGCAGTTCATTGGACAAATGCTTTCCGTCGGCGATCACCTCGGTACTCATTTCTCGATTCATCAAAACAAATTCCGACATGCTGGCTTGCATCGGAACGCCGAATCGCTGTCGCAGCGAGGAGACGCTGCTCATCGCGCACCAAAAGTGATCGACATGGCGCATTCCTTTGTCGAAAGCGGCCTGCATTTCCGTCCAATTGGCGTTGGAGTGCCCGCAGGTGATCAAACAACCTAAATCAGCGGCGGCTTGATAGAACCGTGCGGCTCCGGGTAACTCCGCCGCGCATGTTGCGATCCGAACGATTCCCGTATCGAAATAGGCTTGATATTCGTCGGTGTGCGGGGAACGACGGGCTGTCGCCAAGTGACATCCTGCTTTGTCGGCGGCGAAGAATGGGCCGTACAAATGAACACCGGCTAGATGGGAAAGGTCTGACGCTTGTGAAACCTCTCTGCAGGCATCGAGCATGCGAAGGATTTGCGCCGGCGTGCCGGTCGTGGTCGTCGGGAAAATCGTCGTTGTTCCGTGTCGCAAATGAGTCGCCATCGCGGTGCGCACGGCGTCGACAGTGCCATCCATGAAGTCGGCGTTGCCGCCACCATGAACATGAAGGTCGATGAAGCCAGGGGAAATGTAGGCGTCCGAGCAGTCGACGACTCCGATTCCATCGGACAACTGTTGTGCGGGACCGACGAAGTCGATCATCCCATCGCGACAAAGAACCATCCCGTCGGAAAGGAGGCGGTCGGGCAAGATTACTGTTCCACCGACCAACGCGAATGGATTCATGGGACGGACCAGCGAGGACATCAACGATGCGCGGAAACAGCCTCCAAGGGGACCGGACGACCGAAATAATAGCCTTGTGCAAGCTCGAAGCCGATCTGAATACAGTGGTGTGCTTCGGCCTCGTTCTCGATTCCTTCGGCCAATGCTTTGACATCCAGATCGCGAACCATCTTCACAAGAGCTTCGACCATCCGTTGGCGTTCAGGGCTGGCTGTATCAATGCCCTGAACCAACGACATGTCAAACTTAACATAATCGGGACGAGCCTGCACCAGTTCGCTGAGCCTTGCTTGTCCAGCACCGAAATCATCGTAGGCCAATCCGATATCGAGCGCTCGCAGTTGTGATTGCAGCCGGCTGAGCATTTGCGGATTGGTGACGGCGGATTCGTGAATCTCCAGCACCAAGCGTGTTGCCCCAGCAATTTCGCGAAGTTTTTCCAGGGAACCGATCAATCCTTCGTTTTCCAGTTCGGCAGGATGCGTATTGACGAACAGGATGGGTCGTTCGGGCAGCTTGGTTCCCACACGAACACCCTCGTCACGAAGCAACTGACTGAGATCGACTTCGAGCTTCAATTGCGATGCGGCTTGAAACATCGCACCGACCGACTCGAGGCCGAAGACGCGACCACGACCAAGGATCTCGAAACCCAAGATCGAACCATCGGCCAGGTTAATAATCGGTTGAAAATGAGGATTAACCAGCTTTTCGCTCATCAATCGGTCGAACTGGACCAGGGCGAGTGCTTGATCGCAGACGTTTCGTGAGATCGTTCCCGATGTGGAGGCACCGATACTTTGTCGGCGAATGCGGAACAACGCTTCCGCAAAGTGAACGAGGTCTTCTTCGCCCAGGCGCACCGGTTGCGTAACACGCTGGCCATTGACGAACGTTCCATTAGTGCTCCCCATGTCCTGCAACCACAGTTGGCCGTTCTCCATCCACAAACTCGCATGAGCACTGCTGACGGTATTGAAGCCAAGGGTCAGATTGACACTTTGTTTGCGTCCCACAATGAAAGGTTCGCTTTCGACTGCGATATGGCGCGGAGGTTCTCCCGGTCGCGTCGGACCGCTGAGAAACCATACATCACTGTTAACACTTGTTGACCGGTCATCAACAACATCAATGCTCGTCGCCATGGATTTTTCCATCGTTCGTCAACTTGTTTACATCGAAACGCGGGACCTTGGTTGGCGGAGGTCCAGTGAAGTGTAGATTAGGATTTGTATAGTGAACAAAATGCTGACACTTTTTCGGACTTTGCGGCATCTTTTTCTTCATGTCACCCGCTGCAAGCTACGTTTCAAAAGATGCATTACGCATCCGAAGTTGTATCTTTGAAACCAGTAGCATCACGTGACAACAACAACGCAGTCAAATACGATCGATTCCTCGCTGCTATCCGGCTTGCTGGGTGACGATACGTTCTGGCCGGTTGAGCCCGCTTCGTTGCATGAAACCGGGCTATCGGAATCGTTCGTCGATGCAGCTTTGATTTTGAAGACGTTTCTGAGCATCGGAACGCTCCAGTGGACGCGATGTCGAACAAACGGGTATTCCGTTCGGCATTATCGAACCGATGTTGGAGGCTCAGCGAACGCGGCAACTGATCACACATGTTCGGCCAGCCGCTTTTAACGATTATTACTATTGTTTGTCCGAGAGCGGGCAGAAGCGCGCGCAGTCGCATATGGCCCATTGCAGCTATATTGGACGCGCACCGGTTTCGCTGAGTGATTATGTCTTGAGCGTCGAGGCGCAAGCCGCCGGGCTGGATCCGATCGGCTACGACGAACTGCGAGTCGCGTTGTCGAGCATTTCACATAATGCCGAATTGCTGGATCAATTGGGACCCGCCGTTAACAGCAACAGCGGCCTCTTCTTGTTTGGGCCTCCCGGCAACGGCAAGACCACGATCGCACGATGTTTGACGCGATGCCTGGGGCAAGAGGTTTGGATTCCGCATGCCATCTATGACGATGGCAATTTGATCAAACTGCAAGACGATGCCTTTCATCGACCGATGCCGATCGCCGAAGCGGGGGACGGCATTATGAAGTCGAAGCAATGGGATCATCGTTGGGTTCGTATCCAGCGGCCCACCGTGATCGTGGGTGGAGAGCTGGTTATGGAGAACCTCGAAGTTCGCCATGACTCGCGGTCGAACACTTGCGAAGCACCGCTGCAGATGAAAAGCAACTGTGGCTGTTTACTGATTGATGACTTCGGTCGGCAACGGATCGCGCCGGAGGAGCTGCTCAACAGATGGATTATCCCGCTGGAAAACCGGATCGACTTTTTGACGCTTCCGACAGGGAAGAAGGTCGAGATTCCATTCGAGCAACTCATTATTTTCTCGACCAATCTGAATCCTGATCAGTTGGTCGACGAAGCGTTCTTGAGACGCGTTCCGTACAAGATTTTCGTAAGCGACCCGGATCCGAAAGAGTTCGCGCGAATCTTCAACTACAACGTCGAACGAATGGGCTTCCCGCCAGCCAAAGGAGCGGCGGAACACTTGTTGCGATTCTACGAACAGAGCGGCAGAAGTCTTCGACGTTGTCAGCCACGCGATATTCTGACTCAAGTCGTCAATTTCTGTAAATACAGAAAAATCGCGCCGCAACTGAGGCCGGACTTTTTAGATCAAGCATGTAAGAGCTACTTCAGCGAACTGTAAACGAGCACGAATATGACTACGAAAGCATTGAAGATCGACACTGGTATCGAGCCCATTCCAGGCTATCGAATTCTGCGAAAGTTGGGTGCTGGCGGTTACGGTGAAGTCTGGAGCGCCGAGGCCCCCGGTGGCATGGAGAAGGCGATCAAGTTTGTCTTCGGTTCACATGATAGTGATCGCGGAGCGCGCGAGTTGCGTTCACTCAACCGCATCAAAAGTGTGAACCATCCGTTTCTGCTTTCGTTGGAACGCTTCGAGATCATCAATGGCCAGTTGATCATCGTCACTGAACTTGCCAGTGGCAGTCTCGAGGATGTTCTTGAAAAGCATCGGCAACGAGGGGCGGCTGGAATTCCACGAAAAGACTTGCTAGGGTACCTGCACGACGCGGCCGACGGATTAGATTATTTGCATGACGAGTTTCAATTGCAGCATCTGGATGTCAAACCCGGAAACCTGTTGATCGTTGGCGGACATGTCAAGGTCGGTGACTTTGGTTTGCTGAAGGACTTAGGGGACGTCGACTGTTCGATGGTCGGTGGGCTGACGCCAATCTACGCGGCACCGGAAGTCTTTGATGGTCGACCGCATCACAACAGCGATCAGTATTCTTTGGCGATCATGTATCAGGAGCTGTTGACCAGCCATCGCCCCTTTGCGGGACGAACCATCGCTCAGTTGGCGACTCAGCATGTGCATAGCGCTCCGAATCTGGAGGCATTGCCGCCATCGGATCGACCCGTGATCGCCCGGGCGTTGGAGAAAGATCCGACTCGGCGTTACGCAAACTGCCGGGAGCTGATCGATCGATTGAAGCGATCCAACGAACAGCCGATACGGATTCCGGTGAAAGACAAGGCCATCGATGGCAACACGCAGTCGATCGATCGTCTTGGTGAAGCAAGTTCCTCCCTGAACCGACCAGCGGTCGACAATCTGCCGAAACTCGATTCACAGAGTTTAAGGTCGGTCACCACAAACCGGGCGTTGGTCGTCGGACTTGGCGGAATCGGTCGCGCGGTGATGCAACAATTGTGCGTTACACAGTCTCAATGCAATGATCAGTTCCATGATCTTCAAGGCTTGCTGATCGATACCGACGACGCGGAGATGTACGCATTCCGCGAGTTCGAGTTTGAGAACAATTTGATTTGCAACGTTCAACGTGCCTGCTTTCCATTGAAGAGTCCACACGACTATCGAGAGACGAGCAGCGAACGCTTCAGTACCATCAGTCGCCGCTGGATTTACAACGTTCCGAAAACACGCAAGACCGAAGGGCTTCGACCACTGGGACGGTTGGCGTTGATCGATCATGCCGCTCATTTGAAACGGATGTTGGAGCAAGCGGTATCCGAATTATCGATCGATCCGGAAACAAATGCGCAGCCTCGCGTGTACGTTGTCGGTTCGCTGTTTGGTGGTACGGCCAGTGGAATGTATCTGGACGTCACGTTCATGCTTCGTCATCTGCTGGACAAACATCAACTCGCTGAAATCGAAGTCCGACCGCTGCTGTTGGCTTCGGTGCCGACGAGTACCGCGAACGCGGAACCTTTGGCGATCGCTTCGACCCATGCGGCGCTGAGCGAAATGCATTACTTCTTGCAGCCCAACAAAGGCTACCCCGCCGACCCGGTCAACGAACTCGAGTCGGTTCCCGCCGCGCGTACTCCCTTGCCCGCAGCCTACGTGGCCGCGGCTGCGAGCGGGCAAGACGGCGTACAACTGTTGGCCGATTACTTATGGAGTGACGCGTTCGTCGCTCCCGCTGTCATCGATGAAGCACGCAAGAGTCCCGATAAGGGGTCCAGCAACCGCATTCAGCCGATGCTTCGCAGTTTCGGAGCAGCCCCGCTGCAAGTGCGACCGAGTGTCGATCTGCAGGGCCTTAAGAAGCGGTCGATCGATCGACTGATCCGAGGCTGGATGGGTGATCCGAAAACGCTGGAGGATCAAACCGTCGATCAAGCGGTCTCGATTCTGGAGTCAATCGGCGTGTCCCCCGTCGCGTGGGCTGATTGTCAAATTCAGCAACTTTTGCAAAAAGAGGTTTCGGTCTGGCGGAAGGAGCTTGAGGCTGCGATCCTTGAGGACCTCAAGGGCTTGTCCAATGGTGGTTCGCTGGTTGCTAAGGAAGCGGTCATCGCGGCTCGCACACGCTGTCAGTCCATGTTGGCTGCGGCGGCAAAATCGCGTGAATTGTCCGGCGACCTACCGGAATTCGGTTCGATTGCGATCGAAAAGCTGCAGCGTTATCTTCACGAAGGACTGCAGGAAAAGAGACTCGACCTGTCGAAGGTCGTGGGATTGCTGCGAGCCGTTGGTAAGAAATGCTTCGAGTACGCACAACAGAACGAAACCGATTTGGCGACATTGAAGCAAGACGCCAACAGTGTGTTCCAGCGTCTGATGAGCGACCTGACGACGACGGAGATTGCGAAAGTCGACTTGACGTCCATTTCAGAAGCGATGATTCAGTTAATGCGGGCCGACTTGCAGACTCCCAATGGAATCGTGTTCGAGGAGTTCGGTGACGAAGTCAACCGGATGCACCAGCGCTTGCTTGATCAAGCAAAGCGGCTGGCATCCGTGCATCAGCAATTGCACGCGCAGGGCATGCCGAAAGTTTCGAGCGAAAACTCCGTTGAACGGAAAATTTTGCCGCGAGTCGTTGATGACTTATGGCGGCAGTTTACCGAGCCATTTATCCTAAACGCCCTTGTCGGCACCAAGCAGCAGAACGAACCGGATGCGACCGCCGACGAGACTTTGGCCCGTTTCAGCGATGCCGCTTCGGCTGCCTGTGAACGTTTGTTGGACGACACCAGCGGTGACGGTATCCTTTCGGCGGATGAATTGAAATCGCATATCGAGAAGGCTTTAAAGCAAAGTTATCCCGCGCTGCTTCGTTTTGGCGGAAAGCGACGCCTGATTCTCGTCGGCGAAGACCGTAAACAACTCGACGCCCTCAAGCCAGTCATTGAACAGATTATCGGCGGAGAGATCACGGTCGTCGCCTCCGCGAACGCAAAAACGATGATTGTGCATGAGGCATCTGAGATTCCGATTGAATCCATTTTGGGAAACTTGGTGGGTACGTTGGGTGCCGACCTGACCATCGCCGGTCGTTTGCTCAGTCGATGTGACATTCAATGGACTCAGCCGACGGAACAGGCATCGACGGCTCGGTCAGTGAATTTCCCGAATCCCGATCGCAGTTAACCCGGTCCGGTTTCCTTGCTTGAATAAGTCTCCATCTCGAACCGTAGTCGAATGCACCGCTATTCGTATTATCTCGCGTTAGTCGTTTGGACCGTCTGGGCGATCGGCGTATGGAACTTTGTTGACCCGCAAACCTTTCGTTGGGGATGGCCCATCGCCCCGACAATGCTCGTGGGCAGCTTCATTGCCGGCTCGACAAGCGCCGGTGGTGGCGCGGTCGCCTTTCCCGTGATGACCCTGCTGTTTGGAGTCGCTCCCCCGGTCGCAAGAGACTTCTCCTTGATGATTCAAACGGTCGGCATGGGGCCGCCTCGATTGGGATCGTACTGATGAAGATCCCAGTTCAGTGGAAGGCGATCTTCTGGTCCAATGTCGGCGGTTTTGTCGGGCTCTTCGTGGGATTCGAGATTTCAGTGGCCTGGCCTCCCTCATTCACGAAGATGTTCTTCGTTTCACTTTGGGCGGCCTTTGCGATCGCTTTGCACTTGATCAATCATCGTGGACGCTCGGTGATTCCGCGGATCGAACGTTACGACGCCAGGAAAATTGCGTGGCTGCTCGGCATCGGAGTCGTTGGCGGAATGGTCACGGGATTGACGGGGAGCGGGCTCGATATCCTGACCTTCGCTGTCCTGACGCTGGTGTTTCGCTTGTGTGAATCGGTGGGAACGCCGACGAGCGTGATCATCATGGCGTTCAATGCAATGCTCGGTTTCGCCATCCGGGGTATTCGCGGAGAACTCTTACCTGACGCGATATCGTATTGGTGGTGCGCCGTTCCGGTTGTTGTCGTTGGTGCCCCACTGGGAGCGTGGTACATCAAGAACAAAGACCGCCACTTCATCACTCGGTTGCTGTACGCCAGCGTCGTGGTGCAATTCGTCGGCGCTCTATGGATCGTCCCTCAAAGCCCCGCGACCGTGGCAATCATCGTCTGCGTGATCTCCGGCGGGGCGGCGATCTTCTTTCTGATGAACCGGTTGGGGACGCGTCTCTCGTAGCGTTGGCGTCTACATCAATCTTGCCTTACAAGCTACAATCGGCGGCGTCCAAATAAACGCAGGGCAACGCATCGCACGTCGCCTGTCCGATAAAGGAACATCATGGCCCAAACGAAAATCATTTATACAAAGACTGACGAAGCCCCCGCTTTGGCAACGTTTTCACTGCTCCCCATTGTCCGCGCATTCGCCAAGCATGCCAATATCGATCTGGAAACGAAGGATATCTCACTGGCGGGACGCATTTTGGCCTGCTTTCCCGAACGATTAACCGACGCACAGCGGATGCCCGATGCGTTGGCGGAACTTGGCGCGTTGGCGAAGACTCCCGAAGCGAACATTATCAAGCTTCCCAATATCAGCGCGTCGATTCCGCAGCTGAAAGCCGCTATTTCCGAACTCCAGCAGCAAGGATACGACGTTCCCGATTACCCGGCTGAACCGAGTGACGAAAACGAACGTGCGATTCGAGATCGATATTCAAAAATTCTTGGCAGCGCCGTCAACCCAGTGCTTCGTGAGGGAAATTCGGATCGCCGTGTCGCCGCTCCGGTCAAAGAGTATGCAAAGAAGAATCCGCATTCGATGGGAGCGTGGACCTCCGATTCCAAGTCGCATGTCGCGTCGATGCGGAATGGCGATTTTTATGGCAGTGAGCAATCGCAGATTGTGAAGCAGGACGGAATCGTTCGCATTGAATTGGTCAAGTCCGATGGCTCGATTCAAGTTTTGAAGAAGGACCTTGCCGTTCAAGCGGGAGAAGTGATCGATGCGTCCGTCATGAACTGCGGCAAGCTGCGTGCTTTCTTTGCCGCGCAGATCGACGACGCCAAATCACAAGGCGTGCTGTTTTCGCTGCACCTGAAAGCAACGATGATGAAGGTTTCCGATCCGATCATCTTCGGACATGCCGTCAGCGTTTTCTTCAGTGACGTACTGGAACAGCATGGCGATGTTCTTGAGCAAATTGGTTTTGAGCCGAAGAACGGACTCGGGGATTTATATGCCAAGCTCGCCAATCTGGACCCCTCGGCGCGCGCGGCGGTCGAATCGTCGGTCACCGCCGAGCTTGAAAAACGCCCGGCGTTGGCAATGGTTGATTCCAGCAAAGGGATCACAAACTTGCACGTTCCCAGCGATGTGATCATTGATGCGTCGATGCCCGCGGCGATACGCACATCGGGCAAAATGTGGAATGCCGATGGTCAGTTGCAAGACATGAAGGCGGTTATCCCGGATCGATCGTATTCGGGTGTCTATCAGGCGGTGATTGATTTCTGCAAAGAACATGGTGCGTTTGATGTCACGACAATGGGGAATGTTTCAAACGTCGGTTTGATGGCACAGAAGGCGGAGGAATATGGCTCCCACGACAAGACCTTCGAAATCGAGGCCGATGGAACAGTTCGAGTTGTCGATCAGGATGACGCGACATTGATGGAACATGCGGTTCAGCAGGGGGACATTTGGCGAATGTGTCAAACAAAAGACGCCCCCATTCGCGATTGGGTGAAGTTGGCCGTTGGTCGTGCTCGGGCAACCGGCGCGGCGGCCGTCTTTTGGTTGGATGATCAGCGCGCACACGACCGCAACTTAATCGAAAAGGTGACGCGGTATCTTCCCGATCACGACACGGAGGGGCTTGATCTTCAAATCATGTCTCCCGTTGATGCAACCCTTCATGCCTGCCATCGGGCCAAGCAGGGACTCGACACGATTTCGGTGACGGGTAACGTCTTGCGAGATTACCTAACCGACTTGTTTCCGATTCTGGAACTGGGGACGAGTGCCAAGATGCTTTCCATCGTTCCGTTGCTCGCCGGTGGCGGCTTGTTTGAAACCGGGGCGGGAGGGTCGGCTCCCAAGCATGTTCAGCAGTTTGTCGAAGAAGGGCACCTGCGTTGGGATTCGTTAGGCGAGTTCTTGGCGTTGGCCGTTTCGCTGGAGGATCTCGGACACAAAACGGGCAATGCAAAAGCGCTCGTCTTGGCCGACGCATTGAATGCCGCGACGGGAAAGTTCCTGGACAACGATAAATCGCCATCGCGCCGGGTAAACGAACTGGACAATCGAGGAAGCCATTATTACTTGGCGCTCTATTGGGCGGAGGCCCTTGCTCAGCAAACCAAAGATGCCGAACTGCGGGAGCGTTTTTCGGATGTCGCCGAACAACTGAGCCGTTTGGAAGAGACAATCGTTCGCGAACTCAACGATGCTCAGGGACATCACATCGACATTGGCGGCTATTATCACCCTGATGTTGAAAAGACAACCGCCGCGATGCGCCCTAGCTCCTCGCTCAATCAGATCGTCGATTCGCTGTAGGAATGTGTCACGCATGAAACGGCTGCCAATTCGCCATGCACTGCGGGAGGGTCTCGGACGTGGCATGATGTCGTGGGGAGGGGGAGCCAATGGAACGAAACGCTTCGGCAGCCCATCTTTCGGTCGGCTGCCGATGCATCTTCTGAAAACGTGCCATTCGCGTTCAACGATCATTTGAATCGAGTCTAAACAACAGGTGCCGCATGGATTTCCGAGCCATCATGTCACGTCAACGACGCGACCCGCTTGCCCTTGCGATCCGTTGTGCGACACGGATCGCATCCTATCCGTACGGTGCTGTGGTCCGCTTGCGAAATCGACGCTACGACCGAGGCAAAGCACCTATCGGGAGAGCGGACGTTCCGGTCATTTCTGTCGGAAACATCACGACGGGAGGGACTGGCAAGTCGCCGATGGTGGCCTGGATCGCGAGACTCTTACGTGACGAAGGGCTTCGCGTGGCACTCATCAGTCGAGGCTATGGGGCTGCCGCCGGCATGGTGAACGATGAAGCGTTGGAACTTGAAGAACGCCTACCCGACGTGCCACACGTGCAGAATCCCGATCGCGTACAAGCCGCGGCGGTTGTTGTGGAGGAACTGGAAACGGAAGTCATATTGCTCGACGACGGGTTTCAACATCGTCGACTGCACCGCGATTTGGACATTGTCTTGATCGACGCGACCTGCCCGTTTGGTTATCAGGCGCTGTTGCCCAGAGGCTTGCTACGCGAACCGCTCAGCAGTTTGAAGCGTGCTGATGTTGTTGTGTTGACCCGCAGCGATGCGGTCAGTGACGATCAGAGAGATCAGATTCAGAAAACCGTTTCACGATATGCGACAAATGCGACTTGGGTGTCGTCGGTCCATGCGCCGTCGCGACTGCGTTCCTTTGGCAACGACGATCAGCCGCTGGAAACGATTGCCAACCAGGAAGTGCTTGTCTTTAGCGCAATCGGCAATCCCAGTGCGTTTTCGCAAACAGTTCGTCAATGTGGAGCGAAAATCGTCGCGGAAAAGCAGTTTCCCGATCATCACCGCTACAATCGCAATGACATTGAAACGCTGATCGCCTGGGCCGGTCGCTATCCCACGGCGACATCATTTGTTTGCACGCACAAGGACTTGGTAAAGTTAAAAGCGGACCGTTTAGGGAGGCTTCCCTTGTTCGCGATTTGCATCGACATGCAAATCACGGAAGGTGAAGAAGCTCTACGAAAACAGATTCTTTCGATCGCGCGACGATGAGATTTGAGCCCCTACGACTGCATGTATTCGACAATCGGGTAGTGCGGTCGGTAGAGCCCTACGCCACGCATCGGTTTTCCTTTCTTGCCAGTTCGTTTGATTCAACGAATCGTCGCGTCTAGACAACTTAATTGTCAACCTCGGCACCATCTCCCTACAGTGCGGATTTTCTCAGCGAAGGCAACGTACACTCTCTTGAGTACAGCGTCTCTCCCGGCGGATGTTCTTCATTGACATGGGCGACAAAACTGAGGGACTGAAGGCGTTTGCTCGTTCCGGCCGATCCTCGTCGGTGCGACACAAATGCTGGGATCAGCGGGACTTAGACCCGACGATCCCGTAGACTTTGCTGCAAGTCGGCCAGCATCGCCGTCAGTTCGTCTATCATCAGCTTCGACAGTCTGTCCGCAGTCGAAGGCGTCTCACCCAACAGTTCTTGCACCAGACGTATCTTGCCAATGATTTCCCCTTTCTCTAACCCCAACCGTTCCCCTTTCTGCAAGCCCAGACGTTCCCCTTTCTGCAAGCCCAGACGTTCCCCTTCTTCTCGAGCGGCCAGCAGTTTGCCTTGTTCATCGCGAAGAAACTTTAAGCGAGCTTCGTAGTACTGAAGGTCTTCAGGTGACTTGGATATCATTTGCAATACTCCCAGGGCTTCGCGGTAGGGTGAATCGTCCAGCAACCGCGCCAGTTCCTCCGGATCCATTTCAGCGGCGGTTGTGAACAAGTAAAGCCACTTTTCGTCGGCCGGTAGCTGTCGGATATTATCGCTCGAAGGTCGATACTTGGGTAGCTCGAAGACGTGAAATTCAAGATCGTTCGTTAGCACAAGCTCGACATTCTGATCGCAACGAAGCCGGAAACTGTGATGATAGCGATCGGTTTCAGAGGGCTGCGGAAACATCCGACGATCCAGCAGACAAATGCTGATCGCTGGACGCAGGTCGCTGTAACCATCCCCCTCGCTCAATTGCCGCACATAGTTCTGCAATTGTACAGCAGCAGGCGATTGGGAAACGAAAGCGGAATTATGCGCGTCTGCATCTCGATATTAAATAGTCGCCCTAAACTATCGCGTGCTAAAATGTCCAGGACGATTACTTTGTCCTCCGAACGGTCCTTGCCGACCAACGGATTAAGAATCTCGATCTCCACAATGGGAGCGTCCAGTTTCAGCAGGGAATTCAGAAAGTGAATCGTCACGTCGGGATGATCAGGGCTACCCAACATTAGCTTGCAAGCAAAATCGACGCGTGGATCGATTCGCAGTGGCATGACGCACGCTCCGTCGAGAAAACAGAAAGAAGCTCAGATTACCTTAAGACGTCGAGCCCCGCTAGTCACCACATCTGAGGGACTCAGGCTAAGCTGGCCCCTTCCGAAATCTCCCGCGATTGTGAGCTAGCCGCTCTGGTTAGCCGACTTAGAACCGATCCGAAAACCAAGAGCCGACAGTTCTAGCAACGGGTCTTCATAAGTTTTTGGATAGTCTATTCGTTTCGCTGGAGGCTTGCTTTCCGGTTCGATCATGGATTTGCCTAGAGCGACAACGTCGCAAGATCAACTGAGAAATATTGCCGCAAGATAACATCAAACCCGTTCATTATTGATATAGCGTTTACATGTGGGAGGCGACCGGAGATTGCAGGGCTTTTTCGAAGTATCGTGTGAGCGGACGTAGGTGAAGCTCGTCGTCAGTCCACCGAGCTTCGAGGTTCTCGACAATGTGGTGTTCGTCGATTAATTCGCCACGCCGGAATCGACGAACGACCGGGTGCAAGAATGTACTCCCCGAAGCGTTGTCGACATCGGTATGAGACACTCGCGAACTCTTGAAAGGATCATCCTCTTCGTGAAATCCGTACTCCAAACTGACGGTGAAATAGACGTCGTGATCGCTCGTCAAATGTTCGTGAACAAAGTCGATCGGCAACGATTCGTAATGCCGCGCCTCGTTTGTGTTGTCGGAAATGACCAACGCATCGCACATGAAACTGAACTGCTGCCACAACGCCGAGCTTCGATTGATTCGCTCAACGACAGCGTCCGTCAAGGCGTTGGCATTCGCCTCGCGTAGACGATGGGGGAGTGGCTGATCGGCGTAGCGATCAAGCAGTATTAACGCCAGAGCGCGGACGTTGTATCGAAATCCATGAATGAACGCACTGGCCGTTTTCTTGAAGTCGCGCGATTGGGTCAACGCACCGGCAAAGTACATTCCAGGGACGTTGACCGATTGCCAAGCGCTGTCCAGCGTCGGAAACCGCGATTTGATTGTCATCTCGGGACGGCACGATTCGTCGAAAATATCCACGTCCATGCGGAAGCCGGTGCAACAGATGACACGATCGTATTCAATCACTTCCCGACTGCCCATCGCTCGCTGGTAAGCAACGGTCGCGCGAATCTTGTCGCCAACTCGCTCCAGTCGCTCGATTTCCACTTCCAGCGTCGCGTTCTGGCACTTCAGCAGGTATGTATCCAGAAGATTATTATTCACCGCCCGAAGATGTCCCACGAAGTGCGACTGCCACGCGAACTTCACCGGGGCTGGACTGGCGATGTGAATCAAGGCGGTCGTCTCAACCAAATGGTCCGCAGTTTCGAATCCGGAGTTTCCCTTGCCGATGATCAAAACCCGCTGGTTGACGAACTCTTCCGCATCGACGGAAACGGTTTCATACTGTTCAGCCAGCTCGATTCCTTCGATTTCGGGGATATAAGGCTTCGCCAAGCCGGATGCGACGATCAGCTTGTTGCAGGTGAGCCGTTCTCCGTCGGCAAGCGTCACGATAAATCCGTCGTCCAAACGTGAAACCTGCTTGACCAGCGAACCGCACCGAATGTTCAAGTCATATGCTTCGGCAAATTCTCCCAGGTAGCGAACCATGTCGTCGGCGGGGGGAAAGTATTTGCGACTGAAGTTGCGGAACATGAATCGATCGTCATCGCACAGCAAAGCATTCCAATCCCATCGGTAGTTGATCTGATTATCGCAATGCCCGGTATGAACCTTGTTAATGCTGATCAGCTTTCGATGCCGCGGATGCGTCTTGAAGAATGTTCCAGGCGAATCCCCCTTTTCCAAGATCACATACGACTGCTCCGCCTTCTGAAGAAAGTAGCCCAATTGCAGTCCGGCTGGTCCGCCACCGATGATGCAAAATTCGTGGTCGATCCGCATATGAGTGTCCGCTCCTTGAATGGTCTCGTTAAAGTTTCTCGTCTTGGGAAGGATTGCCTCGTTTGATTATTTTGTCTAGTCGCCAAGTGATCAAGCGATATTCGTCGGCGCGATTCCGAAAAATTCGTTCGTGACACTTGTGTGGTCTTCCAAATGGCCGCTGGACCGCAACCCCCATGCCGGACACGGTTCAACCGACGTTTTACGACATTTGGGAACGGGCACACGGTAAACATTAGCGTTGTGATCCGAAGCTTGCTTTAACTGGGCTGTCGTTGGACGCACGACATCTAGGTGCCGACGAATTAGGAATCGCTGTCAGAAGTTGTTATAGTTGAATACAGAAGAATGATCGTTCCATCCTCAACGCGACCCCAGTTTCCGCCAGCATGACGCCTTCCCGTTCCCTACCCTACCTTTCGTTGCTACTTGCGTTTCCGTTTTCGGTTTGTCAGACGCCATCGATTTGCTGGGCGGACCGACCGCTCGACTACAATCGCGATGTTCGCCCAATCCTTTCCGACAATTGCTTCTATTGTCATGGTCCCGACGCGCAACATCGACAAGCGGACTTGCGTTTGGATGTCGAAGAAGCCGCAAAGGAGTATGCCCTTGTTTCAGGCGATCCCAACGAAAGCGAACTTTGGCGGCGGATTGTGACCGATGACGCGGATACGCGCATGCCACCTCCTGAGTCTGGTAAAAAACTGACTCGTGAGCAAGTCGACATTTTGCGACGGTGGATTGAACAAGGGGCGAAGTACGACGCCTACTGGGCTTATGTGCCTCCGAAGCATCATCCGGTGCCTGAAATCGATAACGACCCATGGTCGGCTGGACCGATCGATCGCTTTGTTCTTGATCGTTTGCAGAACGAACAGCTTGCGCCTTCAAAGGATGCCGATCGTGTAACGCTTGCGCGTCGACTGAGTTTTGACCTAACAGGGCTTCCGCCAACACCGACCGATGTCGAGGCCTTTGTCAACGACCAGCGCGTCGACGCCGACGCGCGATATATCGACCGTCTGCTGGCATCCCCAAGTTTCGGCGAACGGATGGCCGCATACTGGCTTGATCTGGTTCGATATGCAGACACGGTCGGCTACCACGGAGATCAAGATCACCACATTTCGCCTTATCGCGACTATGTCATCGAGGCGTTCAACGACAACCTGCCGTTTGATCAGTTCACTCGCGAGCAACTTGCCGGGGACTTGCTGCCAAACCCAACGCTGAATCAGCGGATTGCAACCGGATACAACCGCTTACTGCAAACGACGCACGAAGGAGGTCTGCAACCAAAAGAGTACCGTGCGATCTATGCCGCCGACCGAGTACGGAATTTGTCCACCGTTTGGATGGGGGCGACGGTTGGCTGTGCTCAGTGTCACGATCACAAATTCGATCCTTACACGCTTGAGGACTTTATTCTCTTGCCGCTTTCTTTGCCGATGTTGACGACGAACGGCATTTTACCGGTGGCACGAATGCACTTCCAACCCAACGCGAGCCCGAGATCGTCGTTTTGTCTGATGATCAGCAAAGCGAAATCGAACGCATCAAAGAACAGATAACGGAATTGAATCGTTCGTCGCCCGAAGCCGGGGATGAGCAAATCAAAGCGTTGAACGCGAAGATCGCCGAGATCCAGAAGCAGGGACGTCGGACGATGGTGACCGTCGCCACCGCGCCGCGACAAACGCGAGTCCTTCCGCGTGGAAACTGGCTGGATGATGGTGGCGAGATTGTCGAACCGGCAATTCCGAAATTCTTAGGTCGAATCGATGCGGGAACCGAGCGGGCAAGTCGGCTTGATCTAGCCAACTGGTTGACCGATTGTGAACAAGGAAACGGCGGGCAAACCGCCCGAGTGGTCGCGAACCGGTTTTGGTATCTGTTTATGGGAACCGGCATTTCCAAATCGTTGGACGACTTCGGCGGACAAGGTCATCCACCCGAACATCCAGAGTTGCTCGATCATTTGGCGATCGAATTCGTCTCGTCGGGTTGGGATGTTAAGCATCTTGTGCGTCAGATTGTACTCAGCCGGACCTATCAGCAGACGTCAGCGACGCGTCCCGAATTGCGACAACGCGATCCCTACAACCGCCTCCATGCTCGGCAGGCGTCGTATCGCCTATCAGCCGAAATGATCCGAGACGCCGCGCTATCGACCAGCGGTCTGCTTGTCGATCGGCAAGGGGTTCGAGTGTAAGGCCTTATCAACCGCGGGTTACTATCAACACCTGAACTTTCCGAAACGAAAGTATGAAAGTCATGCCGACGCACGGCAGTGGAGACGTGGCGTCTATGTTCATTGGCAGCGTCAGTTCCTGCACCCGATGTTGAAAGCCTTCGATGCCCCGAGTCGCGAGGAATGCACTGCGGAGCGTCCGCGATCGAATACGCCTTTGGCCGCGCTGGCGTTGTTGAACGATCCTACATTTGTCGAAGCCGCGCGGGCGTTGGCGAACCGATCGTTGAACACCGTGGTTGCGGATGACCGTTCGCGAGTGAATGCTCTGTTCCAACAGGTTCTCTCGCGCGATGCGGCCTCCTTTGAACAAGACCTCTTGCTGGAGGTTCTTCGCGAGAATCGATCCGCCTTCGAGGAAGATCCCGAATCGGCAAAGAAGTTCCTCTCGATTGGGATTGTTCCACCAAGCGACATGATCGCGACGACTGAGCTTGCGGCTTGGACAATGGTTGCCCGCGTCGTGCTGAACATGGACGAAGCGATTACACGAAACTAAGAAATACAAATGATGATGAACTACCTGCAACAGCGGCGCACCTTTCTGTCGCAATCCGGCCTCGGTATCGGATCGGCCGCATTGCTTTCGTTACTCGGCAAAGAGTCTTTGGCGGCGAATCTCGTTGGCGTGCCTGGAGATGCCGCGGGACTGCCGCATCACGCCCCAAAAGCCAAACGCGTCATCTTCCTGTGCATGGCGGGAGGCCCCTCTCATCTGGAGACGTTTGATTTCAAGCCGGAGCTTGAACGACTCGATGGCCAACCGATGCCGGAGTCATTTACGAAGGGACAGCCCATCGCGCAACTGCAGGGGCAAGAACTGAAGTGCCTCAAACCGCTGACGCGATTTCAAAAGTATGGTCAAAGCGGTCAAGAGATTAGCGACTTCCTGCCCTGGCACGCCAAGATGGCCGACGATATTTGCATCGTTCGGTCCATGGTCACGGAACAGATTAATCATGATCCGGCCCACACTTTCATGAACACCGGCAGTGCGATCAGCGGGCGTCCATCAATGGGATCGTGGATCAATTACGGACTTGGAAGCGCTGCCGACAACCTGCCCGGCTTCGTTGTCTTGACCAGTGTTGGCGGGCGCAACCCGCAACCGATCGCGTCACGACAGTGGGGAAGCGGTTTTCTGCCCAGCCGATACCAAGGAGTCGAATTCAGTTCCAGTGGTGATCCGGTCCACTATGTTCGCAACCCGGCCGGCGTTTCGACTCGGCAACAACGACGAATGATCGACACGATCGGTCGGCTCAACAAAGCGCGAAACGAACATCTGGCTGATCCGGAAATAGATACACGAATTGCAGCTTATGAGATGGCGTTTCGCATGCAAGCGAGCGTTCCCGAATTGATGGACGTTTCGGATGAGCCGCAACATGTGCTCGATCTTTATGGGGCAAGTCCCGGGGATGGATCATTCGCTTCGAATTGTCTGCTGGCGCGACGCCTGGCCGAACGGGGCGTCCGCTTCATTCATCTGTATCATCGCGGATGGGACCACCATGGTGGCCTTGAGAAGTATATGGATATTTGCTGCGGGCTAACCGATCGACCGACATATGCATTGATTCAAGACTTGAAGCAGCGAGGCATGCTCGACGACACCCTTATCGTGTGGGGTGGCGAATTTGGTCGAACCCCTATGTTCCAGGGAAAAGGGGGAGCGGGGCGAGATCACCACATCAAAGGCTTCTCAATGTGGATGGCCGGAGGAGGCATTCGGCCCGGCATGACCTACGGAGCAACCGACGAACTTGGGTATCATTCGGTCGAGAATGTTGTTCACGTTCGCGACTTGCACGGCACAATGCTCCACTTGCTTGGTATCGATCACCATCGCTTCAGTTTCAAATTTCAGGGTCTTGATATGCGTTTGACGGGAGTCGAGCCGGCCCGCGTCGTCCGCGATGTACTGACTTAGATCTATCTGAGAATCCTGAGCGAAAGCGCTGGCCGCGTCATCCCTTAGGGTTGCAATGTGGGTGGAAACTGCTCGTGACTAATTCCTCTCGCCCCCAGGGGTCTCTGCGGCAGCGCTCGTTCTTCAAGCCACGGGTTTGCACGCGTGGCTACACGATGGCGTCACTGGAGGTTTCTTAACGTGTTCCGCGATCAGCTTTGTCGGTCCCGAAGCTGTTGTTGAAGTTCAGCCAGCCGAGTTGAAAGCGTTTCGGAAGTTAGCGACCTTAGTTCCGCAATGCTGGCTTGCGTTTCTCCGAGCAGTTCTTGCAACAATTGGATCTTTCCGACGAACCCGCCCTTTTCAAGACCTAAACGTTCGCCCTTTTCAAGCCCCAAACGTTCGCCTTCTTCTTTGGCCCCGGAAAGCGCCCACTCATAGTCCCGTTGGGCTTTCTCGCGTTGATCATACATTTGCTTGTCCTCGGTTCTTTCGGATATGATTTCGATGGTATCGATTGCCGTTTCAAACTCGATGCCAGGTAAAAGACGCCTAAGAGTCTCAGCCTCGTAATTCTGTGCGTACAGCAGCAGAAACGCCCACTGCTCGAGTTTGCTTGCATGCGAAATCGTTTCCTCTCTTAGATTGTACTTCGTTAGCTCAATCGTGTGTACTTCGATCGCATTGTCCAACCTACGATCACTTTCACGATCCCGCATGTCGAAACGATGATGAGCTTGATCGGTATCCGCAAACAGCACATTCCTGAGCAAGCAAATGGAAATCGAAGTCGACAAAGATGCATAGTTGCCTCCCTTGGACAACTGATCGACATACATGCTGCAAGCGTAGTACGCCAGACGCTGAACCAAACCGGGATAAACCGCGATTTGCATTTCGACATTCAGATATCGACCAAGAGAATCCCGACAGCGGATTGTATCAAGCACATTGCCAGATCATTAGCATGTTGTCTCATTGACCTTGCAAAATCAGCGGAATGGCGAAAGCCTTGAAGGGATGCAAACGACAGCAGCCTGCACCCCCAAAGAGGGTTGCGGAGGAGGAGCGACGATTCCGGGAGGGTAGGGAAGTCGTCGTTGATTCATGCAGCGGATCGATCGAGGATTTCGCTCCATGAAGGCTCGCACCCCAGCTTCCAGACCTCCCAACTGAAGGGTGTATCTCGTCCGTTGAACCACACTGCGGTTTCGCGACAAACTTGCGCTCAGGTGCGTGGACGAAACGGTCTGACGATTAGGAATTATGTTTGACGATGCGGAACGTGACGATGCGATTCAGCAAAGCAAATCGCATCGGGAAGCGTCGGCATCGTTCACTTTAGACAGGCTTCCAATCCTTCATCGCGGCTCAATTCCTTCGCGACATCGCTACCGTCGGGCGTCTTATCGCTTTCCCGTTCGAACCATTCGGGGTCGAATTGCAGATACCCTCCTTTTCCCTGATTCGCATTCTTGATCGCTACATTCGTCGTCAAGGCGATGACGGCATCTCCCATCGCCACTTCGGGATAACAACGCGGTCGATTTTCGGGCGAAGGATTGCGAATGCAATAGGCCCAGTGTTCGATCTCTTCATTGTAGCCGCGACTCACCGGACCGCTGTCGGCCAATTGAGCCACAGGTGCGGCAAAGCTTCCGCTCGCCTGCGTGTCCATCGCGGCCATATCACCATCTTTCTTAACACCGACTTTGGACGATGTATCGCTGTCCTTGTAAAGGTAAACGTCCTGTTCCTTCTCCAGAACCAGCGTTCCCTTCGTTCCCATCACAACTTCTCCGTAGCCACCAAATCCGTTGCCGTAGATCGTGGAATAGGTCACCACGACCTTCTTATTCGGATCGTTGTTGTAGCCTTCGACATGTCCTTTCGGATTTGGATAGTTTTCAACCGGATCAAAGTACTTCAAGCCGAACTTTGGATCGTACTCGGGACCAGGAAATTCAAACATGCAATAGACGTGATCGTCGACATCTCGGTCATGAGGGAAAACATGACGCCCGCCAATTGCGGAAACGCTCAGCGGGTGGGCCTTCTTGCCGTCCTGTCGCAGTGCGCTCAGGAAAATCGTCGCCGCGTCAAGCTGATGGCTTCCCAGTTCGGCCATCAGGCCGCCACCGGTTCGATCGAACAACCTCCAGCGACACAGTTCCTCCAGCGCCGGACGAACGCGGTCGCCGATTG
This sequence comes from Pirellulaceae bacterium, assembly GCA_041399105.1. Lineage (GTDB taxonomy): Bacteria > Planctomycetota > Planctomycetia > Pirellulales > Pirellulaceae > Rosistilla. The sequence continues at coordinate 43,977 of JAWKTL010000051.1, forward strand.
ATCCGTTTTCGTAACCGTGTTTTGAGGCATCGACCTTCTTGTCCGCGTCCCAAGCGTCCCACTGTGCGACTCGTTTCGCCCATTCTTCGGCAAGCTTCGAATCGCCTTCATCCTTAAGCTTGTTGCGGAAACTTCTCAGTTGATCCGCAATCTTGTCGACCTTCTTGGACGACCCGTTTACCGTTTCCCCGCCCGGCAGGGGCATCTTCCAACTGTCACCTCCCGGCAAGTTGCCACGATGCCACTGAGCGCGGATATGGTGGATCTGTCCCAGCAATCCCCAACGCATCAAGTTGATCGCGTTGTCATACTTCACGCTGTAATGCCGTTGATGTCCCGTCGCAAGGTGCAGGGGATCGCCTGACTTCGATTTCATCTCTTGAGCAGCCCGCGCCATTGCTTTGCACTGCGCGACATTGTGCGCCATCAGCTTCTCGGTCAACACATGCTTTCCGCGCATCATCGCCTGAATCGCAACGGGAGCATGCAGGAACAACGGCAACGCGATGATGATCGCTTCGATGTCGTCATCATCCAAGATTGCTTGAATACCGCCATTGCTGGCGTCGTAGACCTGAACCTGCTTTCGCGCCTCCGCTTCACTGGCGAAGCCGTATTGTTTGATCAACCCGGGTCGAGCCGCCTGCGCGGCGGGGCTGCTGACGTCCCCATGGAATGCGCGATGAATGTTGTAGGGGCGAATATCGCAGATGGCCTTAACGGTGACGTAATCGGGATTGCATCCACCGATCAACACGTTTCCTTCGTCACCCGTTCCGATGACACCGATTCGCACCGGGTCAGCCACCTTGTCGTAGCCGAAATACATCGCCCCCAGCCCGGCACCGCTGACCGCACCGGCGGCGACAATGCCCTGCATGAAATCTCGCCGCGTTACACCAACGGCTTCGTAGTAGTTCGCGCTGCCGACTTCGCGTGCTTCGGCGGAAAGTTTATCAACCATCAGAGATCACCCTATTAATCGAAATTGCGGTTGCGGTGAAAGGCCGCATGAATGATCGAATCCAGGCCGGCAAAGCGTCCCGCTCCCGTGGAGGCGAGCACCAAACAAGCCATTGATTCGATTAATTGGTAGTAAGTGGATACCGGTCCATTGGCGGGGGGAAATTGACTGATGAACACCGAAAACAAAAAGCCCGCCGCCGCCAAGGCCGCCACAGGTGTGAACAAACCCAACAGCAATAACACGCCAATCGTGCAGTCGAACCATGGGACATACTTATCCATCACCGTCGTGTCGATGCGTTGATTTCGCAACGGCGGCAACTCAAAGTACCCGTATCGGCGAGTCTGCTCGTCGGTTGCGATCGCGTTCATATCGCGTTCCAGGTTCCTCCATGCATTATCTATCTCTTTCAAGATCGGGTCCAGTTTTCTTCGCCATTCTTTCTCAATGGTCTGCCGCTGTCCCAGCAAGCTGGCAACATCTCTCCGCTCGGGTTTCAACTTCAATTCCGCCAATCGGCGACGCCCGAACTCAATTTCGACGATATCATCCGCATTCGATTCCAATGCGTATTGGTATTGGCCCCACGTACGTTTGAGAACATCGTCGGCTTGCTTCTTTTGCTTCTCATCGAATTCAAAGTGCGTTCCAGCAGTTTTTCGGTACCATTTCCAGCGACTTTCCGTTGCCGATGCGTTTAACCGCAATTCGCCATCTCGATCCCACACCGCTGCGTGAAAATAGTCCTCAAACGGTCCGCGAGCGGCGTTCAGGAAGCGACTGGAGTCGAAGTCATCCTTGAATTTGTCCGTTCCCTCGCTGTAGAAGTGCCATCCGACCGAAACTCGCAGCAAAACGAGCATCAACGCCGCCAATAGACTGATTTTTTTTGGGAAGGGCCCCCAGCCAGTCGCCAGCCGAATGGGAATTCCCAGTGCGCCCCAGCGTGAAGGTGAAGAAGACGGAATTTTCGCAGACGCCATACGATCAAACAAAGCCAAGAGATGTGAGGTGGGAAATGTGAGACCCAATGTTCGAGAACGGGCCATCGACACAGGGGCAATGGAAACATCCGCCGTGTTGTACCGACAGTGTAAACCAATTGGCCGAATTTGGCGAGTCACACACGAGAAGAAAACGATGTTTGCAATGGATTCATTCGTGGCGTCAGCGAAAATGAACGGATTCGCCAAAAATGCTTGGCAAATTCGTCATTTTGGACGCCCCAAGGTAACCCGTCGCAGAGTTCAGTCTTCGACCAAAACCTGGACTTCGCCATCCACAACCCGGACCGGAAACGATTCGGTTTTCACCTTGCGGTTATCGCACCAAGTGCCGTCCTTGATGCAGAAACGCCAGGCATGCCATGGACATGTGACCGTATTCTCCTCGTCGACATAACCCTCCGCAAGCGAGGCCCCCATGTGTGGGCAAAGATCGTCGATGGCGTAAAATGCATCACCGGTTCGGAAGACAGCGATCATGCGTCCATTAACTGGAATCGCTTGGCCCTTGCCATCCTCAAAATCTTCCACTTTTCCAACGGTCTCGAAATCGCTCATCAACAGGTCTCTTGCAAATGAAGGGGCATTTCTGACAAAGTAGGGAAAGAAGCTGACCTCCGACAAGGGGAGGCACGGCAACAGCGTTGATATTTGCACACTTTCCGATTTCTTGCATCAGGACTTTGCTGGATGATTCACTCGCAACGCAAACAGTATCTCGAAAGCCGCATTCTTCACAAAGTCAATATGCCATCGCAGTATTTGGGGGGCGAACGCAATGCAATCATCAAAGATCATCGCGAGGTGAAAGGGAAGCTTTGTCTGGCTTTTCCCGATGCCTACTCGATCGGCATGAGCCATCACGGATTGCAAGTGCTTTATTCGCTGATGAACCGGCGAAATGATTGGGTGGCCGAACGGGCGTTTTGTCCGTGGCCCGATATGGAGGCTCAACTGCGAGAACATCAGGTTCCGTTGTACAGCCTAGAGACCTTCACGGCACTCAGCGATTTCGATGTCTTTGGGATTTCATTGCAGTACGAAGTCAGCAGCCCCAATGTACTGACGATGCTCGATCTGGGAGGCATCCCGTTGCACGCGAACGACCGCACGATGGCTGATCCGCTCGTCGTGGCGGGAGGCCCTTGTTGTCAAAACCCGGAACCGATGGCCGATTTCGTCGACGTGTTCGTAACCGGCGATGGCGAGCCGGCACTTCCATTGATCTGCGACTTGTGGCTGAAACTTCGCGACGAAGCGCGGCGATCGGGTTGCGCCGAAGGTGCCGCCGGTGCCGCTCAACGCGCGGAGGCGTTGCAACGGATCGCAAGTGAACTACCGTTTGCCTACGTTCCCCGATTCTACGAACCAGAATACCAGAATGGTCGTGTCGTCGCTTTGAATCGAACCACGTCGAACGTTCCCGAAACGATCGAACCAAGCGTGATCCGCGACCTGGACAGCATTCCGTTGCCGACTCGTCCCGTCGTGCCGTATGTCGAATGCGTGCATGATCGCATCGCAATCGAAATCATGCGCGGTTGCCCGTGGCAATGCCGCTTCTGCCAAAGTACGGTGATCAAGAGGCCGCTGCGCATTCGCGAAGTCGATACAATCGTCAACGCCGCGCTGGAGTCGTATCGCAACACCGGCTTCAACGAAATCAGCATCCTGTCGCTTTCGTCAAGCGATTATCCACATTTCGAGGAACTGGTCACCAGGCTTCATGAGGTGTTCCGTCCGCTGGGTGTCAACATCAGCGTCCCCAGCCTGCGTGTCAACGAGACACTTCGCTCGCTTCCCGCTTTGATCGGATCGGAACGCCGCAGTTCGCTGACCCTTGCGCCCGAAGTCGCCCGCGACGACATGCGGGAACAGATCCGCAAGAAGATCAAGAACGAAGACCTCTTTGAAGGTTGTCGAAATGCGTTCGAGAATGGCTTCGAGAGCGTGAAGCTTTATTTTATGTGCGGCTTGCCTGGAGAACGCCCCGTCGATCTGGACGGAATCGTCGACATGGCCGAACATATCGCGGAAATCGGCAAGGAAGTTCGTGGAAGGTACGCTCGTGTGACGGCCAGCGTGTCGAATTTCGTTCCCAAAGCACACACGCCGTACCAATGGAATCCGATGCAGCGGCGTGAATATTTCAAGTGGGCTCATCAATATCTCTGGAGCCGCCGGAAAATCCGCAGCATCAACATCAAGTGTCACGACATCGACACCAGCTTGCTCGAGGGAGTTCTCAGTCGGGGAGATCGACGGACCGGGAAGGCGATCGAGCTGGCTTGGCAACGCGGCGCTCGGATGGACGGCTGGACGGAACACATGGACCCGCAACGATGGTGGGATGCCATCGCCGATGCCGGCATCGACATCGAGCAACAAGTTCATACCGGGTACGAACTGACGGATAAACTTCCGTGGGATCATGTGAACGTGAAGTATGGCCGAACATTTTTAGAAAAGGAACAGAGCCGTTCGTTGATCCAGCTCGATGCCATGGCCAACGCTAAATAGGCGCATCGGCATCGTTGAACGCCTCCTGCGTTGACAGGGGCACGTCAGGACAACCGATTCAAGATCGCCGTCAAGACATCGGAATCGGTTGGCAAGTTGGTCGGCTGCATCGCATGCACCTCCATCGGCAGGTTGTCCATGCGATAAATCGTCCCTTCGGCATGCAAGCCATAAACCGCTGTTGTCCATTCAACGGTCGGCGATAGGTCACTTCGCGCGCCGGGATAATCAAGTAACAGGGTCGGAATCGTCCGCAAATGGGCCATCGCCTTTTCGGGGAATTGATGAAGCGTTTCTCCGCCGATCAACACGCAGGCGTCGACATCGCCACGTCGAAGCAATTCGCTGGCCGAAAACTCGTTGGGGTTGGAACGCGGGAAACCGCGCGAAAAGTCGACCGCAAACGGATATCCCGCCTGCCAGCACAACACATTGTCGGCCCCCGAGACATTGCCTTGCAATCGCATACGCCTGGCGGTGAAGCGAGCAAACCGATTCAGTTCGGCGACAAGTTGCAGCAAGGCGGCGACGTCGGCGCGTCCATTGACGACATTCCCCGCCTCGCCGGTCGGAAGCGTCTGCGCCAGCCCGAGCCCGAAGAAGACAACGCCGTATCGGCAGTTCTTCATCATCGAGACCAAATCACGTAGTTCACTGGGAACATTCTCAACTGGCTTCCCCGCAACAAGGGCTCTCAGCATCGCCAGCGTTTCAAAATCGTTCCCCGCGGGAACGGCGATCCGCATGTCGGGCTGCGTTCCCGAAGCGTCGATGCGCCGGCGATCCAGTTCCGCTTCGTTTCCAATCAACACAATCGTTCGATCGGCTCGCCCGTTGGGCAACCATTCACTGCGTGCATGCACCGAGTAACGTTCGGCATGCCGCGGATGCGAACTCGCCGGGTCGCATCCCCAAAAGATGACGAGATCGGCCCGGTTGCGAACCTCACCCAAACTGCACGTCACTTCACCGAATTCCTGTAACGCCATGATCGAAGGACCGTGACACATCGACGCGGTGGTGTCGATCGCGCAGCCCAACGCATCGGCTAGCGCGATCGCGGCGCGCTGCCCCGGCGTTGCACTTCGAGACAATCCGTAGATCAACGGATAGTCCGCCTTCGCGAGAATCTGAGCCCCCCTGTCGATCGCTTCTTCGTCGCTTGCGACTTCTCCTTCAATACGCACGGCATTCGTCACCGGTTGGCCGCGATCGCGAAACCAGCGTTCTCCCAACGAGCAGCCCGGTTGAAAGCTTTGTAGTCCATCATCGCCGAATTGCAGAGTGATGTCATCGCAGACACACCCACACCCTGGACAGGCGACATGATTCCAGACTTCGCTCACAAAACTTTCCTTATCAATCGACGTATAAGAACGGATTGGAATTGAACATCGCGCGGCACAGATCGGTCAAGGCCTGTCGCTGTGCGTCGAGCCCCGTCGAACCCGCCATCTGCTGTTGAAGAAACTCGCTCGCATCTCGCAGTTCTTCCGTCGTCGGATGGCGACAGAAAAGTCTGCGGTAAAGCTCACGAATTTGATCGTCTTGGCTGAGTTCCATCGCTTCGACCAATCTCGCCAGTTCGACCGATTGGGCAAGCGTGAAGTCCGAATTAAACAATGCGAGCGACTGAATCGCGGTTGTCGAAGGCTGGCGTGCCGCGCAACTGCAGTCCGCCGTCGGACGATCAAAAATCGCCAGCAACGGATAGCGCATGTTGCGACGCGCGAACAGATAGATACTGCGACGATGATGGTCCGCTTCAGCGGCGCTTTGCGTCCATTGCCCAGGCAACAAGGTCTGCAACAGCTCTTTTGGCAGTGGCGGGCGAACTCCGGGACCTCCTGAAGCATGGTTTATCTGACCGCTGGCTGTAAGAATCGCATCGCGTATCACCTCCGCTCGAAGTCGCCGCCGTGGAAAGCGGGCGAGCAAATGATTATCCGGATCGGCCTGCATCAATTGCCGCCATGCCCCATCGGTTTGCATCTGCCCTTGGCCCGATCGGTCGACATAGCGGCTGTCCGTTCGATAGACAGAAGAGAGGACGATTTGGCGATGCAGCTTCTTCAGGCTCCACGATTGCGAAACAAGTTGCTTCGCCAAGAAATCAAGCAGTTCGGGATGCGTTGGTTCCTCTCCCATCACCCCGAAGTCGCTCGGCGTGGAGGACAAACCGCGACCGAAATGAAACTGCCAAATACGGTTGACGAGCGACCGGGATGTCAACGGGTTTTCGGTCGCAGTCAGCCAACGAGCTAGCGCTAAGCGTTTCCTTCCCGGTTCGTCGGCGACGACCGGAGCATCCGTAACATTCACGACCCGAGGGAATCCCGCTTCCAAAATCGGTCCCGGGCTGCGCCAATCGCCCCGTTGATAGAATCTGCTGTCCGCACCCGGGTCGGCGTCGCTTGAAAGCACACTCACCGGCCCATTGCGTTTCAGTTTGACTGCGGGATCGAAGAAGGCTCGCAATCGATAGAAATCGGCTTGGCTAATCGCATCGTACTTATGATCGTGACACTGCGCGCATCCAAACTGCAGGCTCAAGAAAACCGAACCGACCGTCGCGGTTGTTTCATTGAGCAACATGTGCTTTCGTTCTTCCTGCGAATTGATATCCGGCATGTCGGGACCGGACAGACAGAACGCCGTCGGGATCGCCCCTTGAGGATCATTGGCGGACACAACATCACCCGCGAGCTGACAAACGATGAATTCGTCCAGCGGCAGATCACTGTTGAACGCGTCGATGACCCAGTCGCGATATTTCCACGCGTTGTCTCGCACCTTGTCGTGCTCGAACCCGTCCGTGTCGGCGAATCGAGCCAGGTCCAACCAATACTGTCCCCAGTGTCGACCGTATTGTGGCGAAGCAAGCAAGCGATCGACCAAACGCTCGTAAGCATCAGGACGCTGGTCCTTCATGAACGCATCGAGTTGTCGAGTTGTCGGCGGCAAGCCATGCAAATCGAACGACACCCGTCGCAAATAGGTTGCTCGGTCCGTCGTCGCCGCGGGACTTAAAAAAGCCGCTTCGATACGAGACAAGATGAACCGGTCGATCTCCGTTCGACACCACTGGGCGTCTTGAACGTCAGGAATTTCGGGCGATTCAATTGGCTTAAACGACCAGTGATCGCGATCGTAGCGACTGATCGGCGATTCCTGAATTTCGTCGTCCGCTTCGGCTCCACGCAGTTCACCGCTGCCGCCACCCAGCCCAAAGCTCAGGAAAGCAGCCAACAGAAAGGGGACCATGTGAATCCGCTTTTCGTGCATTGATGAAGACAAAGGCCTTCTCGTTTGTTCGCTTCCTGGAACATCGACCCTTCGCGTCATCCAGTCTCGAAGGCCTATCCTATTGCTTCGACGCGTCCGAACGAATGCTAAATAATTCCAAGCTTCAATTTCGGAAGACGTCCGATGCGACGGAGTTTCCGCTGCCGCAGCGATCACGCCGGAAGCAGTCCTACGTGAAAGACGCTTTCTCTTGATATGCCCCCATTCGAGGACGCTTCTTAAATGCAAACGCTTCACGACACCAATCCCTCGACGTAATCGACATCAACCGGCCCGGTTAATCGTTCGTCCAGCCCGTTGTGCAGGTATGACAAACTGTTGTTGTCGAGCCCCATCAAGTGCAACAGCGTGGCATGAAACTGATTGACATGCACCGTATCGGTCTGAGCACGTAGACCGATCGGATCGGTCTCGCCGTACGAATGACCACCGCGAATTCCCGCTCCAGCAATCCAGCCGCAATAGCCCCAAGGATTGTGGTCGCGACCAACCCCCTTCTCGCTCATTGGCATCCGTCCGAACTCGCCACACCAAACGACAAGCGTCTCTTCGAGCAAACCTTGACGCTTCAGGTCCTTCATCAAGCCGGCAATCGGTTTGTCCGTCTTGCCGCAGTACTCGCCGTGATTCTTGGCAACGTTGTCATGAGCATCCCAGCCATTCGTATTGCCGGAATACACTTGAACGAAACGGACCCCTCGCTCGACCAATCGCCTGGCAAGCAAACATCGTTCGCCAAATTCGCGGGTCGTCGGATCGTCGATTCCGTAGAGCGAAAGAGTTTCCTGAGTTTCCGCGCTCAAATCGACGATCTCGGGGGCTGCGGCTTGCATGCGAAATGCAAGCTCATACGCGGCGACGCGGGCTTGAAGCTCATCGTCGCCGTCGCGTTGCTCAAGATGGCGTGTGTTCATTCGCTGCAGAAAGTCCAACGTTGATCGCTGGCGAAGTTCACCGATTTCCGCTGGAGGATGAAGATTCAGAACGGGATTCTTTCCCGAACGCATCGTTGTTCCCTGGTACATCGCCGGCAGATAGCCACTTCCCCACGCCGCCGGACCTCCTTTTAAACCGCCTCCCGGGTCGGGCAGCACCACATAAGCGGGCATGCTGTCATTCTCCGAACCCAGCCCATAAGCAAGCCAACTGCCGAAGCTGGGATGCCCCATCAAGATGCTCCCCGTGTTCATCTGATACACCGACTGAGGGTGATTCACACTGTCGCCGTGCAGCGACTTGATCACGCATAGGTCGTCGGCAATGTCAGCGATATGTGGCAGAAAGTCAGAAATCATCAATCCCGATTCGCCACGCGGGCGAAACGGCTTGACCGCCGGCATCAACGGATTCTTGGCGACATCGCGACGCGTCATCACGGTCCCGAAATCCTCTGGAATGGATTGCCCCGCATGCCGCTGAAGTTCCGGCTTGTAATCGAACAAATCGACGTGACTCGGTCCGCCATGCATGAACAGCCAAATGATTCGCTTGGCGCGCGGAGTAAAGTCAGGCTCTCGAGCCCCCTGAGCTTCCGACCGCATCAGCCAGCCAAACGCAATCGCCCCCATCCCGACACCACCACTGCGAAGAAACTCGCGACGACACGATTGCAGCGGACCAGACGATGTCGTTTTCTGCATTGCAATTCTTTTCTTAAGGCCAAACAAGTTGGTCGACAATCAGCCGTCCGTCACTCGGTCAGGAATCGGGTCGCCACGCGATCGCTGCATCCGATCGATTCGATGATATCACAATTGCCCGCGATTAGCCATTTATACACCGCATGCTTTGAAACAATGCCTTCGCATCGCGGAAAGCCAATCACCTTGTTTCCGACCGGTCGATGGATGCGCCGCAAGGAAAACACTTGACGCACGCCTAAATAATCGCAACGATAGAGTTGTTGGCCTCTCATCTTTTCCTCCATTGCAAGGATCATCGATCATGTTGCTTCATCGGCGTTTGGGCTTTCCAATGATCGCGTTTTTCATCGTCGTGGGCCTTGCGACGTCGTATGCGTCGGACGACATTCGCTCCAAGTTTTCGAAGCACCTCGCTGCGGGGGAATTCAAGCAAGCGACCAGCCTTGCTTCATCCGTGGCACCTGAAGATCGGCACCGCATGCTGCGACAGGTTGCTCAAGCACAAATCGCCAGCGGGAACATTCCAGCCGGGCCGGGACTGTCACCAACCGATTATGGCGCGTATCAAAACAATCGGTCGTCCTCCGGCAGCGTTTCCTTTGAAGCATCGGGGGGCGGCATGCCTGGGGCGGCTGGCGGAGCTGCGATTGCTGACTTCGATTCTCTCATGGAACTGATTCAGGCGACCATTGTCCCCGACACATGGGAAGCCCTTGGCGGTCCCAGCACGATGAGCCCCTACCCGGCTGGCGTCTTTGTGGATGCTCAGGGAATGTTGCGGGAACCCGAGGTGGCTCCGAACCCTGCAACACTCGATGCGCTACGAGAACAGCTCGTGCAGCCGACCTCCTCAGGATCGGGCAATTGGCTGGAGCCGTCGGCGATGCGAAAGGTTTCGCTGGCCCGGCTCCAGGAAGCACTCATGCAGCGACAGTTTCAATCGTTACCGCCGACATCCACCATGGCCTCCCTTGCCGGACTAAGCAACATTGAATATGTCTTTTTGACCGAGGAAGGCGACGTCATTCTGGCTGGCCCCGTTTCGGGAATCCGCTGGGACGCGACAGGTCTTGCGCTGGATGCGCGAACTGGCCGCGCCGCTCTGCGATTGGATGCCTTGGCTTTCGCGTTGCAGGCCGCCGTGCGACAGCAAACATTCGGCTGCACCATCGAACCGACGCAGCAAGGGATCGTGCAAGCACAGCAAGTCGTCGCGAATATTCAGTCGGGGCAGCTCGCTGCCGCCGCGGCATCATCGAAACTGAGGGCCGCCCTTGGCCCACAGGAGGTTCAGGTCTTCGGAACCGCCGCCAACAATCCAATTGCAATGCTGATGGTCGAGGCCGATCGACATATGAAAATGGTCGCCTTGGGGGACAAGCCGATGCCGCGCGGAGTCGCGAACTATCTGGATATCGTCGAAGGAACGATCGATCAGGGACCCCTGACCGGTACCTTTCTGCGAATGTGGTTCGCTCCCAATCCGTTGTCGGTCCGTTGTGACGCCGCCAAGCGGAGCTTTCAACTTGCCGGACTTCCCTTGAAATTGCTCACTGAACAAGAGAATGCGGATCTGCAAGGGGAACGGTTCGCCGCGCCGACCGACATCCGAGCGAAAAAACTTGCCGAAACCTTTAATCGACACTTCGTTGACATCGCGAGGGAATACCCGATCTACGATCAATTGCGAGGCCTCTATCAACTCACCGCCGTCGCACAGATCATCGCAACGTACGGGGCTCCATCCGGAAACGCGTTCGACTTCGACGACCTGTCCCAGGCGGCTTTGATCCAATCGCAACCAATGCCGACGATGAAGCAAACCGAATCCCTTGTCGTCCATCGACGTTTTCGAAAGGGGAGCACCATCCATTCGGTTGTCGTGGCCAGCGGCGGCGTCCATGTGGCCCCTAAGGAATTGGTCAGCTCGTCACTTGAAGTCTATCCAACGCTAACCAGTGTCGCCGCGACGCAACAGCAACTCCCTCGACGAATCGACCGTTGGTGGTGGGACTGATTGTCCTAGAGCGACCACGTCGCAAGATCAACTGAGAAATATTGCCGCAAGATATGCGTCGCGTGGCCGAAAATGAGGTGATTCGCTTCATTAAATGCAAAAGCATCATTCCAGACCACGCACGTATAACATCAAACGCGTTCATTATTGATGTAAATAGGCAAGCGGATCGCAGCCTCTAATATCGAGGTACGCTCGGATCGATCTGCAATGACCACTGATCGATTCCCCCGGCCATGCTCTGCACTTGCGTA
>JAWKTL010000052.1:0-54882 GCA_041399105.1 Pirellulaceae bacterium
TCGACTTCAACAACGAACTTAAAACCAGGTGTACGAGCGACTTGAGGGTTGTTCGCCTTGATCATTTCGGTCATGTCGACCTCCATCGCCACCGGTTTGATCGGTTTGTCGTTGCTGAGCGTCAACAGGATGAAGCTGCCGTCCGGGCGAAGCAACTTTAAAGTGCTTGCCTGGGATTCGCCCTCCTCATTTCCTTTTTCTGAGGCCGACACAAGCTCGACCGATTTAAGTCCACTGAGAAGTTTCTCGCGCACGTTTTTGCCTGGAATGGTCATGGCCAGAAGACTGTCGATGATCGGACCCTGAGGAACTCCTTGTTCATCGAGGATGTCGGCGATGGCTGCGGGACTATCCTTCTGAACGTAGGCATTTTCTGTGAGCAGCATGTTCAGTGTCTTACCGTCAGAGACGATGGCGACATTAACATCGTCCCCCTGAACGCGCAAGGCAAGCTTGTTGGGCAACGCGGAGGCGGCGATGTAATCCGTCTTGGTTGTAAAGACGACTTGCCCTTCGGAGTAGACCTGTTCGTTCGTCTTTAATTCCGCCGTGACCGCTTTGGCCGATTCGATCTGCTGCACAAAAGGGGTGAGAACTTTGTCGGCTGCGGGGGAGACTTCCACTGGTTGCTGAGCGACCAACAGTGCGGGAACAATTGCCGACAGACAGATAGCAGCAGGTAGGCGGGTGAACATTGACAGATTTCCTAGTTTTAAGCAGTGTGTGGACACGATGGCAGATTCACGTCAAACGAAGTGGACCGCCCCGTTTCCGTCCACGCGAAGTATAAACGATTCGCCAAGTCATCACCAAGGGGAATCGGCCCACAATCCCAGATTATCGTTGGGAGAAAGCGGGCTGTGAGCATGCTCGCACCCGTCGTTCGTGATGGATTTGCGCTGGCAACTTGCCATCAACGGAATGAACTGCAATTGTGAGGCCAGCGATGTAGAAAAGGTACATATTGACCATTGGAATGATGGAAACGTCCTGGAACATGCCATTAATCAGAAAACAGCAGATCGTCGCCATCATCACCAGCCCCACGCGACGGGCCTCCGAGCATGCCGATGTGGTCCGTGCGATCTGCCAGCTTCGCATCGACCAACCAACGATCAGCAACAGGAAGAGCCCCGCCCCGAGGATCCCGGTGTCGACCAAATAGGAAAGCAAGACGTTGTGTTGGTTGTAGACGGCGGCCTTGCGGATCGGCATGTCGTAGCCCACAGCCAATGCATAGCGTTCGTTGTATGCGAAGTAATGCCCGTAGCCGAAGCCGAGGATTGGGCGATCTTTGAACATTTCGAAGGCAATGGCGGCCAGCATCGGTCGCAATTCGATCGATTCAGAGGCTGCGGTTGCAGACAGATGTTTGTCCCGCTTCAAATTCAGCAACTGGTTCCCGAAAAGGGTTGCGATGACAATGGCGACGAGAATTGACGAGGCAACGACCCAAACACGCAGTTGCCGCGAGACGTGGGTAAATTGCGACATGGCCAACGCCGCCGCCGACGCAATCCAGGCACTACGCGTGAGGGTCGCGTAGACGCCCCCCAGTGCGAGGGCTGCGGCGAGCATGCAGCAGACACGCCCAAGCCGACTGCTTTCGTGAAACATCAGCATTACCGAGCATACGGCAATCGACAACAAAAAACCGTTGCCTGCGGGATTCAGAAGGGGGCCGCGTGCGCGACCGAAGAATTCGACGTGGCTCGGGTCGGCGATGAACGTGGGAAAGATCATCGCTGTAAAGCCGAGTTTCTCGGCGAACGCAGTGATTCCTAAATAGATACCCAGGCCGACAAAGCAGGCCGAAATGCAGCGTAGCTCGAAACGTGAAAGTCTGGAAAATCGGGGGACGAAGTACATGCCAACCGGCAAGGCGACATAGAACAGCCAGCGTGCGGTTGGGTCTGTCCCGGAGGCGGGCGTCTTGCCCATCTGCGAGCTGATCAGAAGCCATGCGGCGAACGCGACGACAACCCAGTCCAGGCGATTCAGCCGCACCGGGCATGTTTTGCCGGTAAGCCATTTGGTCACAAACAGGCCAGCCATTGCAAACCAAAGGACGCGGTCGATGCTGATGGCGATGGGACCATCAATCGCGAAGAAGAAGGGACCGAAGACGGTGCCGGCGAGGAGGGTCACGATACCCATGATCGGCAACGATATTCGGTGCGCCAACGCAATGCCCCAGACGAGTACGACCAGCGCAATCATGGGTGCCAGGATTTCCAATGCGATCACTCCGAATTTTCAATTTCCGTTGTCTGAGCCGACGGCGCTTGCCGCGGGGCTTCTATATCAATATTGAACGCGTTTGATGTTATCTTGCGTCAAAGTTTCTCAGTTGATCTTGCGACGTGGTCGCTCTAAGAAAAGTTAGCTGCCGATAGAGGCCCGGCTTTTGAAAACTTGAAGAAAGACATGCACGATTGAGCGTTTCCTGCGGGTCATTTCGGTCGTGCCGGTGGAACGAAGTCCCATTTTGACGCATCGTAGCCGTTTCGGCTGGGCGAGTACCTTCACGAACCGCGGGGGATCACGCTATCATGTTCTTCCATGACAAAACACATATTTGTAACCGGTGGTGTTGTAAGTTCCCTTGGCAAAGGCTTGACAAGCGCGTCGATCGGAATGTTGTTGGAGCAACGGGGCTTGCGTGTGCGGATGCAGAAGTTGGATCCGTACATCAACGTCGATCCCGGAACGATGAGCCCCTACCAGCATGGCGAAGTTTATGTGCTGGACGACGGTAGCGAGACCGATTTGGATTTGGGGCATTACGAGCGATTCACGAACAGCCCACTGACACGCGATTCCAATTACACGACAGGGCAGATTTATCTGTCGGTTATTGAGAAGGAACGGCAAGGGCGTTTTCTGGGCAAAACGGTTCAGGTGATTCCTCACATCACCGACGAAATCAAATCGGTGATCCGCAAGCTGGGTGACGAAGAGGTCGACGTCGTCATCACCGAGATCGGTGGAACGGTTGGCGACATTGAAAGCCTGCCGTTTCTGGAAGCGATACGTCAATTCTCGCTCGATGTTGGCAAGGAGAACTGTCTTTACATTCATCTCACGCTGATACCTTTCTTGAAGGCTGCGGGGGAATTGAAGACCAAGCCGACGCAGCACAGCGTCGGCCAGCTTCGTGAAATCGGTATTCAACCGGATATCTTGATTTGCCGAACCGAGCATAGCGTGTCGCGTGAGGATCGCGAAAAGATCGCGTTGTTCTGCAATGTTCCGTTGGAGGCGGTGATCGAAGAAAAGGACAAGGATTTTTCGATTTACGAGGTTCCCATCAGTCTCGTGGAGCATCAACTCGATGGCTTGATCATTAAGCGGTTGGGGATGAACGCCAAATCGCTGGACATTTCCGGTTGGACGCAGATGCTGCATTCGATGCGGAATCCGCAACACGAGGTTAGCATCGCGGTTGTTGGAAAGTATGCCGAACACAAGGATGCCTATAAATCAATCTATGAGGCGTTGGATCATGCCGGCATCGCCAACCACGCTCAACTTCGTATCGGTCGCGTGCAGAGCAGTGAAATCGAGCGCGAAGGAGTCGAGCGACTTCTGAGTGGATATCACGGCATCCTCGTCCCCGGAGGATTCGGTGAACGTGGCATCGAAGGCAAGGTGCAGGCGATTCGATATGCACGCGAACGGGGCGTTCCCTTTTTCGGAATCTGCCTGGGAATGCAATGTGCCGCGATCGAGTTCGCTCGCAACGTGATGGGCCTATCGGATGCGCACTCGACGGAGTTTGACCGCGATACGCAAAATCCCGTTATCTGTTTGCTTGACGAACAACGAAACATTACGCAGATGGGTGGCACAATGCGGCTCGGGGCGCAGGAAGCAAAGCTGGATCGACAGAGTCGTTCGGCGGAGGCTTATCAAACCGATCAGATTGTTGAGCGTCATCGTCACAGGTACGAGTTCAATAATGGCTATCGCGCTCAGTTCGAAGCGCATGGATTGAGAATCGCGGGCACAAGCCCCGACCACGAATTGGTGGAGATCATCGAGATTGCCGATCATGCGTGGTTTGTCGCCGTTCAGTTCCATCCTGAATTTAAGAGCAAGCCCCTGGCGGCGCATCCATTGTTCTCAGGTTTTGTGAAAGCGGCGGTTGATCGTCGCATCCGCAAAGTCGATCGAGATCGAAGGGGGCACGACGCCGGTGGGTGAAAGGGCAACGTAGGATGTCGTTTGGGAGTTGAGTTTTGAGTGATCGCGTTGCTGTTGTCGGTGGTGGTGTGATTGGTCTGTCGACGGCTGTTCGGTTGGCCGAAGCGGGACTTCCGGTGACATTGTTGACGGGCCAGACCGCTGAGCGAACCACATCGAATGTTGCCGCGGCCTACTGGGCTCCCTATTGGATTGGCCACTACGATCGGCGATGGGCCGAAACAACGCTGCGTGAACTGCAATCATTGGCGTTGGTGCCAGGGACCGGCGTTACGATTGAACCAGCCGAAGAGTGGCTGACCGACGACGGACGCCGCGAACTGGACGCAGAGCTTGAACAAGCTTATTGGTGGCGACACTTGCCGGGATTGCAGTGGCGGCGAACTCCCGCCGACCCACCACGGGAAATGATCTTGCCTGGGCGAACTGAACCGATTCTGTTTACGGAAAAGGTTCTCTTTCGCACCGCAGTCGCCCGCATGCCCGATTATTTGGCGTACCTGAAGGATCGGTTTTTGCGCAGTGCGGCCAGTCGCTTTGAGGTCCGTTGGGTCGATTCGCTTGAAACACTGCTGCATGATTTCGGTACCGTCGTTCACTGCACCGGATGGCAAGCGATTTATACGGTTCCCGAAGAACGGCAGGGAAGTCGACCCATGCGTTTGTTGGCGGGACATGTATCGCGGGTCCCATTATTGGAAGGGCATCCGCTTGTTTCGTTGCATCGCGGACCGTTTCGTGAGATGTCGCTATATATTGTTCCACGCCGGGGGAGCGAGAACGACATGATTTGCGGCGGGACCGCGATTGATACCACATTCCCCGAAGATCGCGATGTGCAATTGCGTGGTGACACGGAGATTTGCCAAACGATTATGGAACGCTGTCGTGCGTTTGAACCTCGTCTGATCGATGTCGAAGTCCGTGAAAATTTGCTCGGCTTGCGTCCTGTCCGACATGCTGTGCGCATCGAATCCGATCCCGCACAGCCACGGATCATTCACAATTACGGTCACGGCGGTGCGGGACTGACGCTCTCGTGGGGCTCCGCCGATCGCGTACTCGAACTGATGCGCAAGTCGTGACCGAACTTTCTCAACCGGCTTGCACTACTTTTCGGAAGACTCGGTAGTGCTGGAATCTTCCGCGGCTGCTTCGGATTCAGGCTTATCACTCTTGTCATCGTGGTCCGCCTCGCCATCGTGATCGTGCTCGCCCAAATCAACGCTGGTCGCTTTGGCGAGCGATTCAATGGCTGAATGAATATCGCTCGATACATCGGCGTATTCCGCTCCCTCGTCACCATGCATTTTTGCGTCGACATCGCCGTACGATTTTTGAAGCGTTGCCAATGCATCCCCCGCGGCCTTCTTTTGCTCGTCCGACAGATCGCTCTTGCCCACGAACAGCCCCGCGGCGTCCAGTGCGTCAGCGATTTCATGCAACGGATCATGCGCTCCGTCGGGATCGTTTGCTTCAAACGACTGACCGATGTCGTCCGCTAGATGATCGATCAAGCGGACCGCTTCGGCAAGATTTGTGGGGGCGGAGTGATCATGGCCAGCGTGACCGTGCGCCTCATGGTCGTGATCATCATGGGAATCGGACGCAGGCGGCGGGGTGGGAGCTTTCGATGCTGGACAACCGGCGCTGAAGCAGACAACCAAGCCGTAAAGAACGCTTAAAAGAAAAGGGGAAAAGCAACGCATGATAGGTCTCAACGATTCAAGAGTTTGGATTGAAAACTGTTTATACGTCGCATGGCCGAAAATGAGGTGATTCGCTTCATTAAATGGAAACGCATCATTCCAGACCACGCACGGTATAAGCATTCAAAGTTTTACAGTCGAGCCCCGATGCGTCAAGCGATCGAATCGATTGCATCGGTTTCGCGGGTTGCAACCGATGAAATCAATGGGATTGGATAGCAATATGGTTGCTTCGCAATCAGAATGAAAACCAGTTGGAACCGTTCGATCAACAAGTGTCCGATTTGTGGGAAGCGAAAGCCGCCCATGCTTTCGGATTTACAGATTGGCGAGACTCATGGCGAGTTTCGCTGCGACACTCATTGGTCGAACGGTTCTTATACCATGCGTGGTCTGAAATGATGCCTTGGCGTTAAATGAAGCGAATCACCTCATTTCTGACCACGCGACGTAGAATCGCCAAATTTCACAAGAATGGGCGGGCTTTTCAACCATCGCTCCGGTAATCGAATTGGCCGGGTAGCCAACCAATTGCGATCGAGATTCTATTTTGAAACGCACCCGAAGAACAAATCGATCAAGATGCCTGGTCGCATCGCGTCGAAGAAGTTTGCGTCTGGAAACGCTGGAGTCACGCCAATTGCTGGCGACTTTTCAAGTTACGACGGACCTTGAGGCCCTCTCCGGCCAGTGCGATGTCGATTTCTGCACGATTCGGGACGCCATCAAAGCGGCGAATGAAAATCCAGGTGCGGATGAGATTACCTTTGCACCAAGTCTTAAGGACGCGACATTTCAGCTAACCCATCCTTTGCGTTTTACGGAATCGGTCTCGATCATCGGTTTGGGGTTCGATGACCTGACGTTCAGTGGGCGGGGAACGTCCCAGATGTTTATCTTTTCCGACGCTGCCGGAACGGGTGATCAAACCTACCGCATCAGCGACCTAACGATTGCGAACACACGTGCAATCAACGGGGGCGGAGCCGCAATCGATTTCGACATGGAGGACGTTTCGTCGGGAAATGCCAACCACCTTGACTTGGAACGGGTCGTCATTCGCAACAGCCGCGCAATCTCAGGCGCACCACTTTTCGCATCCGGCGGAACGCTCTGGGTGTCAAATACTTCGTTTGTCAACAACAGCTCGCAAGCAGCATTGGCTCCGTCAGGAAACGAAGCCGCAGCCATTATGCGTGTGAATGGAACGACGACGATTGTCAACAGCACCTTCTCGAGTAATGAAGTCGGTATCGGCAACGCGACTTTGGCATATCGAACCGATGAGCCGGAATCGACGATGCGAATTACCAGCACCAGCTTTGTAAACAACGCATCCGCGGCGATTCAAACAGTTGCTGACGGTGCCGATGCATCGTTGTCACTGCAAACAACTTTGTTTGCAAACAATCAGGCGGGAACGCTCCGAGTTATCGAACGATCCGGCGCGACCGCCACGATCGCTTCGCTGGGAAACAACCTTTCACACGATGGAGCGGGCGGGTTCCTAAACGCGTCTTCGGATCGTATTCTTACGCCAGTCCAAATCGGCCCGCTGCGACAAGACACGTTCACGCACGAACCTTTGCCGGGAAGTCCGGCGATTGACAGTCTCGCGATCGCGGAGGGAGACATTCCGCCGTTGGATCAAGTCGGCAATCAGCGCGATCAGGGAACCGGGGTCGATATCGGTGCGATCGAGGTTGCGTTCGATTTCGGCGATGCGCCGAACCAGCAGATCACCGGTTTCGACGCCAGCTATCCGACATTGGCGACCGACGGGGGAGCTTATCATCGAATTGGTGGCCCGCGACTGGGGCCAACAGTGACAAGCCAGCGTGACGGCATCCCGAGTGGCATGTCCGCGTCGAACGTCGCCGGATTCGACGATGACGATGGTGTGAGGATCTTCGGCGGTCAATATCAGGTGCCGGGCGAAACACTGTCGCTAGCGATCGACCTGCAAAATGCGGTTGCCACCGGAAACTACCTGGACGCATGGATCGACTGGAATCGCAATGGAAGCTGGCTGGACGAAGGGGAACAGGTTGCGACGCGACTGTCGCTGGGAAACGTCGACGCAACGCGGTTGCTTGATGTTCAAATGCCCGACGATCTGACGTCGGGTCCCTTGCACATGCGTTTTCGTGTCAGCAGCAGCGGCAATTTGCAACCCTCCGGAGGTGCAAACGATGGCGAAGTTGAAGACTACACGGTGGTCATCCTTCCGGATGCGATCGAATGGACGGTGGACAATCCGATCGACGAATCGGATGGCGACCTTTCACCCGGCGACCTGAGTTTGCGTGAAGCGATCGAGTATGCGAATCATGTTGGCGGCAACCCCACGATCCGCATGGACGATGCACTGTCAGGCAAGACGATCGACCTGAACCTTGGTCCTTTAAACATCCGTCGATCGATGGCGATACTGGGAACCGAGAACGAGCCGGTTGAGATCGATGCGCATTTGCGATCACGTATCATCGAAGTCGATGCCGATAACGTCGATTTGTTGATTCGCAACCTTGATTTTGTGCGAGGCGAAAGTGACGACGGATCGGGCGGAGCCATCCGCTTTCGTTCCGATGGCGATCTGCAACTCGAACGTACACGTTTCGACCGAAATCAGGCAGCCGGAGACGGCGGGGCGATCGCGACTGTGGGCGGACGGATCGATATCGCGGAAAGTCGTTTCACACATAATCAGGCCGATGGTTTGGGAGGGGCGATCGCCGCTGCTGACCATGGTCAATTGACGATACAACAGGTCGATATATCGTCCAACACGGCCGCTCAATCTGGCGGGGGAATCGCGATCGTCGACAGTACGTTGCAACTTTTTCATTCGACGCTGGCGCACAATCAAGCGATTGAAACCGGTGGCGGACTGTACCTGCGGCAGAGCTTTGGGGCCGCGGATCAAAACCGCATCGTCGGAACAACCATCTCTGGGAACGAAGCATCGGGGGACGCCGGAGCTTTGTATCACGATGGCGGAGTTCTGCTGGTGGCCGCTTCAACGATCACCCAGAACGAAACACAAGGCGTTGCCGGAGGCATCCTATTGACGGATCGATCGGGAACAAGGACGAGCTTGCAGTCTTCGATCGTCGCGGGAAATTCTGGATTCGATTGGTGGCAAGTCAATTCGCGTAACGGAACGGTTTCTAATTTCCAGAGTCGCGGATTCAACGTTCTCGGAAAGAGCAACGTGTCGGCGATCACGGCGATTGAGACCGACAAAGTGAATATTGGCGATCCCAAGCTCGCGCCGCTGGGACGCTACGGCGGACGGGTTGATGTCCATCCATTGCTGATCGATAGTCCTGCCTTGGACTCGGGAAGCGTTGAAGGATTGGCTGATCTCTCCGACGTCGACGGCGACGGAGATCGCAGTGAATGGCTCCCTCTGGACGTTCGTGGAGTGCCTCGACAACTCGATCTGGACGGTATCGATAATCTTGCTTCCGGCGTTGATGTGGGGGCTGTGGAGATGATCGGCTTGCAAATCGATGATGCAATCGGCAACGAGAGCGACGGCGTCATTCAGTTTGTGCGGACACTCGGACATCCGCTGCCAGTTGGGACAACGGTCGAATTGACCGCGAATGCCGGACTAGGTTCGGCGGTGACCGGCACCGATTTCGAATGGGTTCAAGATAAGGCATTCAACATCGCCGCTGATGACGAAACGAATGACACCTTTGAATTCGATTTGATCGACGACGCCTGGATCGAATCCGATGAATCATTCCAACTTCTCTGGCAAGCAACACCCGACGTCGTCTTGCTTCGTTCGCAATCCGTTGGAACGATTGTCAGCGACGATGAAGCGGGGCTGGTTGTTCAAAACAGCAGCCTGTTTGTCACGGAAGATGCCGCACCGGGCGAACTCTCCGTCCGCCTGACCGCTCGACCTCACGATCCGGTCACGATCGATCTGCTTTTGGAACATGACAACGAGATCGAGATCGATCGACATCAGTTGATATTCACGACCGACAACTGGAACATTGACCAGCACGTCGCGATCACGGCGAAGAACGATCATCGAATCGATAACGATCAACAAACGATGGGTACCTTGCGAATCAACGCTGATTCCGACGCGGACTTCACGTCGCTGGCTGAACATACCTTCACGATCACCTCGCGCGATAACGATGTTGCCGGAATCACCGTCACGCATCCCGATCGAATGCAAACCACCGAAGCAGGCCGATCGGTGCAGTTCACCGTTGCATTGGACGCGTTGCCCGAATCGGATGTCACGGTTTCGATCTCCAGCAGCGATGAAGACGAAGCAGTCGTTGACGTTCAAACGCTAACGTTCACTCGTGACGATGGAATGGTTCCTCAAACCGTAACCGTCACCGGAATCGATGATCCGTTGGTCGACGGCAATGTGTCGTTAACGATCATCCTGTCGGCGACCGAAAGCGACGATCCGAACTTCGACGATCTCGATGCGGCGGATGTTGTCGTTCTGAACCTCGACGACGACCAACTTGACTTCGGCGACGCGTCCGATCCGCCCTATCCGACGCGTCTGGCAAACGACGGAGCCCGCCACGGCATCAGCGATTTATATTTGGGTACAGCCGTCGATGCCGAGCCTGATGCGATAACCGGAACCTTGGTCGATGCGGACGACGATGACGGCGTGTTCGCGTTGACAACGCTGACGACCTCGAGTCACGCCGATTCGATAGCGACATTGTTGGTGACCAGTTCGGCAAGCGGCTTCATTGATGCCTGGATGGACTTTGACCACGATGGCGCATGGTCGTTTGAATCCGAGCAGATCGCGTTGAGCGTACCGGTCATTGCCGGAGATAACTTGATCCAAATTCGTATTCCCTCAGGTGCTTCGGCGGGATCGACGGCAACGCGCGTGCGATTGAGCAGCGATGGTGGGCTGTCGCCGCTGGGCCATGCTGCCGATGGTGAAGTTGAGGATCATTACCTGGAAGTCGTTTCGGTCGATGATCCTGTCCATGTGGTCATCAGGCCTCCAGGCAGTCAAGCAACAATCGATCGACTCAGTGGTCTGTGGTCGGTCGAGAGCAACGGGAACGAACTATTCCGATCGGCGTTGGCCGAAGGATCGTCGCTTACGATCATTGGCACCAGTGGCGACGATGTCTTCGTTTTAGGAAGTGGTGTCGACAACAGTGTGCTGTGGGTCGTCGAAGCGGGAAGCGGGGAGGACCAAGTCGTCTGGCGACGCCCCGATTCCGTCATTGATTTGCAGGCCTATCGTGATCAACTTCGTCAGATTGAAATCTTGAACGTCGCCGATGCAACCGACGCGACCGTGCGATTGAATCAGCAAGCGGTGATCGATGTCACCAGCGAACTAAATCGGCTTGACGTTGTTCTTGCCGACGAGAGTCTCTTGCAACTCGAAGGCGTTTGGGAATCGAAGGGCTCCGAGCCCGCATCGTGGAACGGTTCGACTTCAGATGTATTCGTGCAGGTGGTTCAGCAGCAGCAGGCAACCTTGCGATTGACAGGCAAAGGTGACTGGACGAATCATTTGAATCATTTGGACGTCAACGCTTCCGGCTTGGTGACGTCCATTGACGCATTGATCGTGATCAACGAATTGGCGAAACAACGATTCATTGAAAGCGAATCGAAACTGATCGCTGCGGGACAGGCCGATCCTTTTCCTGGACTCTATCTCGACACAAACAGCGACGGTCGATTGACACCTCTCGACGCATTGCTGGTTCTCAATGCGATCGCCCGTGCAAATACGGGACTCGCTTCCGAGCAGATGATCGACGTCAGTTTTCTGTTCGAGAAAGATGCGGACGAACTTTAGTGAGCTGGATGCTGAATGCGTCCGGTTGCTGCGTCGATCTGATAGGGCTTCGCGGTCACCGGACAATGCGGGACACTTTCGGGATAGTATTCCGAATTGCCGAGATCATCCAGCGTCGCCGGAAAATCGCCGGTTTCAAAGTTGTAACGCTCCAACGCACGGTTCAATTCAGCTTGATATTGCTTGCAACATTCCGCCTTTGCTTTAACGCCTGAGACGGAGATGCGTTGCGTGACGACAAGGACCAAGACGCCCATGATCGTGATGACGGCGATCAACTCCAAAAGCGAAAAGCCTGCCGGACGGATCGATTGCGGAGAGCATGCTTGTCGGATCATCGGGGATTTGTCGTCACTTGGCAAGTTTTGATGGTGCGCGGTCTGAGGGAACCAATTCGCGTGAGCGCATGCAAATCACCTCATATCTCCCCGCGCATTTTATTCCCGCGCCAACATTCAGCGGGAACCTACTTAGAAGCTATAGCTTGCGCCTGATTGCGGCGTCGGCTCGAAGCACAATTTTCTCGGAAAATCGCGCGGCGGCAGAAGTTGTATCGATCAGATGATTCCTGTCGATTGAATCAGCAGCAGGGTTGCCTTGACCTTGAGTCGAATTCTCTGGTAAGGGTCGGTTTATTCGATAAATCCGCCCGCGACCTTGCTAGCAAAACAACTGCAATGCTTTTCATTCTTCGCGTATCGCCCAACCTGTTGCCCTTCGTTCGGGCTGCGTGTTTGTTTGCGATCATGCTTGGGTTTGCAGGCTGTCGCAGCGCGGCGCATACCGATGTGTACATCGACAAGCTGGCCGCCGAAGTCCGATTCTTGGAGGATCAGCTTTATCAGATCGACTATGAAAACAAGGTTCTTCGCGAGAAGCTCATGCGCGCCAAGCGGGCCGCCGCGGCCGACACCTTGGTTCCGCCCAAAAGCATTCTGAATCTTCCCGATCGCAAGCGAAACGAACGAAACCTCGACGAAGATCGCGACCTGCCCGACGACGACATCGACTTGGATCTGGGTACAATTCGGACGCCCCCCTCGGCAGACCTTGGGGATCCGCGAACCACGCCGCAAGGGGACGCTCCGGAACGTGATGCTGCGCCTCGCGACGATGACGTTCCGGATATCAAGTTGCCGGAGATCGACCCTGGGACCATTCGCCCTCCGTCGGACAATTTGCTTATCCCCCCAACGATCGACTCAGGCAATCTGATACCGCCCGGGATGCGCGGCTGAGGCGGGATCGGCAATCCGATCGTATCGAGGTTCCCCAGTCCGCACGCCCCTTGTTCGATCAGCCGTCAGTCGTTCAAAAGGATAACGATCAGCCGAATGCCGATCAGCCATCGATCGTTCAAGCGGTCGCTGAAGAGGCGGTCGTGAAGGAGGCGGTCGTAGAGGCCCCCGCGTCCGATCGAAGAATTGGTGATTGATCCTCACTACTCGCGAGGACACGACTTTGATGCTGACGGTCAAGTCAAGGGTCTCTATCTTGTGATCAAGGGAATCGACGATCACGGTCGAGAGCAGCGGATTGACGTGCCGCTGCAGGTTGCCGCCGTCGATCCCAAACGTCCTGAAGCTGAATCGCGATTGGGTCGCTGGGATTTCGACCTTCAGCAAATTCAAGATTCATGGCGAACGAGCGGGGCGACCGATGGTGTCCATCTGCCGATACCGTGGGACCTCAAGCAACCACTTGGCGATCTCGTCGATGTCTATTGTCGCTTTACAAAGCCGGATGGAACAATTGCGATGACGAAACATACGATTGATCTTTCGGTTCAACGTTCTCGAACGGAATTGTGGACGCCTCGACGCGATTGATCCAGCACACTGCCCACCAGATGTATACAATGAATCGCTGAAAGGCGTTCGATTGGAATATTCGACGCCCGCACCACCTCGAATCTTCCATTCTTCAACGAACCATCTTGTCCTATGAGCGATCCGTTTTCCGTTGCTTTATCTCTCGGGCCGTTATCCGTCTATTTGATTGTGATCGGCTTGATGCAGTCGGGACGCAAGCCGGTTGTGACCACGGGGGCACAGGACACCGCCGCGCTGGGCATTGGAGTCAGTGGTTTTTTGATGATCGGCCCGCTGGTCCTGTTCTTTCCGACGATGGCCTACGGAGTGCTTGGCTGGATCGTTTGGGCAATGCTGACCGCCTTTTATTTGCTGACCCTACTCTTGATTATCTTGACCATGCGTCCGCGAATGGTGATCTATGGGCTGGATGCCGGTCAGGTTCGAGCCCCGATGCTCCGAGCGGCCCAGTCGATCGATCCGGATGCAAAAATGGAAGGTGAACAGATTTGGTTTCCGAGCGTCGGTTGCAGCATTCGCTTGGATATGATCAATGCTGGCGACGTCCCACAAATTGTTCCGCAAATCCAACAGATTTCCCCTCGTTTTTGGCGACGTTTGCTCGAAGCGATGCGACGTGAGGTCTCGACGTTCGAAAACCGGAATCGTTCGCGAGGCTTGGGAATCGTGTTTGTCGGGACCCTGATGATGATATTAATCGCCAGCAACATGGTGTCGCATCCTCAAGAAGTTGTTGCCGGCTTTCGACATTGGCTTCGATTGTGATCGACGTTCCAGCGTAGCATCGTCGGAGATCGGCCTGGGATATGTGGTGTAGGCTTCCAACTTGCAATTGACGATTCCCGCAAGCTGAAAGCGTACATCCTTTCCAACGTGACGATTATTTCAAGGACGGTTTTCAAGCGAACCAGACACAGACCTTCCTTGAAATTGCTTAGCCCCCGAACCACCATCAACCCAATATCCTCGCCTACTCGTCAGGCAGTGGGACTCAAAGACATCAAGACGACGATGCGGTATGTCCACCTCAAATCCAAGCTGGGAGTGACGATTGCAAGCCACCGCGTCACCAGCACCACAAGCGGCCCCGCTTCGATCGAACCACCTGCATCGCCGCTCGCCAAGACGGTCCTGCCAAAGACGAACACCCATATCGAACCCATCCCGTCGGTTCCGAGCTTCTTGAACAGCGCCTTCAACATCGCTCAACAGCCAGGCCACTCTTCTCTTCGCTCTCCCTTCAACCCCGCCGACAATCGTCCGGCCCTGGTCGCGATGTCAAAGCCTAATTGGTTCTGCCACGTCTTCGACAGACTATCGAATCTCGAATGTTCCGGAAAGCGGCGAACCATCGGGGAGTGCCACAGCGAATATCTTTTGTCCGTTCTCCTGATCATTATTGACAACTTGACGCGGCAATGGCGGAGCCCATCACGGCTTTGGAACTCGAATTCGCCTTCCTGTCCAATTACGCGTGTTCCTTCAGAATAGCTTCGTGCCAGCAAAAGCTTACCGACAAACGTGTGCTTAATAATCTCAATTGGCGCGGCGAGTTTCGTAATGGGAGTCGTGATGCTCAACCATTGCCTCCAACCCGGATGGTATTGCGATAGACGCGTTGTTCCACAAGTGATCGCGCCAGATCGATCGGCAAAGATATTGACGCCTTCAAGTTCTGTCATGATGAAATCGCCCGTGTCCCAGAACGTGGTTTCTCCTGGGAGGACGAATGCGTATGTGATCTAAGTCCACCTGTTCAGACACGCCTGTCCGGACGACGAATCTGGATGTCTTGGCTGATTTTGATGTCATCATCCGTCCAATTCAGTTCCTTGACCACGAAGTCGTCCGCGACGTTGGTTATGTCCTCGACGTTTCTCAAGAAGATGTGTTCTTGTACTGGCAAACTCTCGACGGCACCGGGTGAAAATCCGGTCGCGAAACAGCGAATACGCGATCAATTTTGAACCTATGGCGACGGCCATACAATTGTTCGATCCAACACACAGGTGCTGGACCGTCCGACGGACGGTCGCGATATTCGACCAGCCAATGTAATTCGGATGAACCAACCCGTCTCTAATCTCAATGTCGAATTCCGCAATTTGACTCCGTCGGCGTTGCGTATCTTCTTCCCTGACCTCTACATCGTAGCCCTCGGGGAGAAGTTTCCGCTCAATCTCAGAGACCAATTTTTCGAGTGATGTTCCATCGTTCGACATGGCGGTTTCTTCGTGGCAGAACGGCTCGGTCACCGGGACGAGCGAGTTGGTAGGCCAACTACCAAATCGCCGCGACGAGTCCTCCATGCACCGAATTGTTCCGACCGGCTGCGCAGCGGCGGAAACGTTTCCAGTTCGTCAACGGTTTGAATCATGTATCGATCCGAGTCGGCCGCGCCACGTGCGTTTTGCTGAGTCTTCGATCACGATCCTCGCTCCGATTTCGAGAGCCGCCCCGTCTGCATGATCTCACGCACAACGAACGCGCATCCATTTTGTGCGCATCACTCTCGGGAGCTGATCGAACGGCTCATGCCACTGGGCACAGAGAGAGACGATCATCCAATTGCTAAACCCGCAAGCCGTGCTCCGGCTGCACGGCATCGCCGCTACTCCGCCGTCTGGGAATGATTCGACGCCGATGCGAATACGCCATCCATCGTCCGTTGCCTCGACGTGCGACAGGTGCGTATGATGTCGATATCTTGAACACTCGGAACCTCCGTAATGTACGATTATGCCACCAAGCAGAAAGCCAAATAGCGAAAGCCCCAATCCCACGTAGACAAATTCAGGCATCCAGGAGGACAACAGCCCCTCGTAAGTGATGATCGGCTGACGTGACTGACTTCGATCAGAACGAACATGACATACCGCAATGATGAGTACCGTACCGAGACAGCTCACCGCGAGAGCAAGAACGCGGAATGAAGGACGTCCTTGGGTGTGACTCGATCGGCGGCTGGTAGGGATTCTCACTCATGCTTATTGTAGGCGAACATTACCGATCAGTCGGCGACGATCATTGACTTTCCATTTCAAAACGCCCGACTTCGCCGCGCGCGGTTGTATCGGATGGTTCACCGCATCATGCCTGCGTCGTCCATCGGACGCATCTTACCATCTCGCACAACATAAAGATGACAGCGATCAAGAATTCCTCGGAAGGCGATTCCGATAATCCGCACTCAGTTCACAGTCTACAAGGGGTGATTCCGACCCAGCCACGCATGCTGTTGGCAATCTTGAGTTGGCTTAATTGTTCGTGATTCGGAACATCAGTCAGAGTGATACGATACTCTGTTCCGAGCGGGCCACAAAGGAATCGACCCAGCTACTCCCACCGATCTCAGAAACAGCACCAAACAGCAGCCTTTCGCGTCACATTCCAATAGTCGATCCCCAGTGCAATAGCGGCCAATGCAGCAAGAAGCAGGACATATTTCGAGAGTCGCTTCATCACGGGATGTCTCTTGCTGATGAACACCCGCGTTCACGGGGGACGCGGCAAAAGGTTTCAATCGACCAAGCAGAAACATCGAGGCAAAGGCCGACCCACGCTGGCGGATAGTTCCGATCGGTCGGGAGCGGTGGAAACGGTTCCCGTTCGTATCTGGGGCTTGCATTAGTGTATCGATCCGAGTCGTCTACGTGCCAACTTTTTCCCGAGTTATCGCTCACGATCCCCGCTACGATTTCGCGAGCCGCACGGTCCGCGTGACTTCACACGCATTGAGCACCTTCGATTCTTGTGAGTGATATTCAACTCAGATCTCACGCACCCAAAGTATGCTCCGATCGGAACAGTGGCAGTCACCCGGTCGCGACGAGAGATTCTCAATTATTGAAACGCCCGACTTCGCGATTCGCTTGCATTGCGTGGTTCTACGAGTTGTGTGTCATTGTTTTCGTGCTTTCAAACCCGTCGTAAGTTTACCTCCACCTCTCGGACGATTCGAGGAAAGGAAATCGCGATGGGCATCAACATACGACGACCCCTCATCGGGATGCTTTTGCGATAGTTCACGTAACGCCCATGACAATGCTTTGACAATCATATCGTCTTTGTCGTGAATAAGCAGACTGCATAAGGCGAGCGTTCTTTCCGCATCACCGGGTCCGCCGCGCGTGCAGTGTTGTTTAGCGGAACTGTGCTGATAACGGCAACACGGCGCCACCAGCGATCTGGAGATTTCGCCCATTTGTGAACCGTTGAATCCCCAATACGTCCGTTTCGCTAGCGCTGGACCACACAAATAACATGCAAAAGGGTCGGTGACTCCCCAGCCGTCCAGGTTTTCACCTGCTGCTCCAAGAACACGGGCGTTGAGTTCCGACATTGCCCCGACGTGATGATGCACCACAGTTCGTAAACGACCCAACGAGGTACATCGCGAGTCTGAATTAACGTCAGTGCGGCGGAGATCACGTCAGTGCCGTCATTGTTGCGGATTGCTGCGTGATTGAACGACGTACCGGTCGTACTGCGGTTACCGCGGTGTGAATCGATCTGCGACATGGCCGATCGAATCTCGGTGGCAATTTGCAAAGCGTCTCGCATCTTCTCTGTTGCAGAAAGAATCCATGTAAGTCCGAGGTTTGGCGGTGGGAGTCATTCGTCTTAAACTGGCGAATCGGGCCCGTGGACGGCGTGCGGCATGTGGCTGCCTGTCACATTCAATCCACCCACCAAACACAAGGATCAATCCTATGAAGATTGTCTTACTGACTCGGAAATTCAACTCCACAATGTGTCGCCATGACTCGCAAACGCGGAAAGCTTCGTTTAAGACCGTGGCGATGCAACGGGATTATTTGAAACAGACTTTGCGTTGGCTGACGTGAACTGAATCGCTTTAGAGAACGCGACGGTGCGTTTTCGGACCACGCACCGTAAAACACGCCGCAATGGAGGCCGGTCGATGTCTTCTCGTCTTGTCGAGCGTGACGGTACTTTCAACCGTTGTGTCTCCAGAAACGACATGATTCGCTTTTCGCTTGGGTGCGGTCCGATCAATGCGCGTGTTTTTCCGTGGATTAGGCTGCTTTTTTGGTGATGAGATCGCTGACAGGCGTTTTTTGCCCTAATTTTCTTAGATAGACTTCACGCCAAATGTTGCTCAATAGGATGCACCGGAGAGTGATGGTGTTCTGCGATCCTTCATGCTCCCAACGCATTCCAGAAAGCTTCAATCGTTCGCTGACAATTTGCTTGGCTGCGGACTCGACGATGCCGCTGCCGATCGGATAATGGAGTTCCCGAAGTGCATGATAGTTCATGAAGCGACAATAACGCCGGAGATACTTTTCTGCATCTTTAGTTTTGTCGGAGGCATGTGATTTGTATTTGTATTTCGCTTTCACATGGCGATCGAACGCATCACCCGACCCCAGCCATCGGCCCAACAGAAGCTTTCGCATCCGCGACAGCCAATCCTCGCGAGCTTGTTTGTTTTTCCCAAACCTCAATGCGTTCGCGATTGTCGTCAAACGCGCTGAAGCATGATAGTAATCAACGACACGAGTGATCTTGATTCTTCGACCGTCGACGTAGAACTTGCTCAAAAACATTCTTCCAGTACGCCGTCTCGACTTTGCCCGCGTCGGTTACATAAACGATGTCCGGGACGACATCACCACACGCTTTCACCGTTTTCTTAAGTAATGAAGTCGACTGTTGAGTCAACGTTTTCTGGTTTGTCTCGGGTGCATGCCCGAGATAAACGGTCCCCAACTTTTCCCATCACTCATCACGCTGACGGTTGCAACCGACGCCATTTCAAAGGAACTCAGCGAAGTTGATGCCCAGCGAAACACCATCGCGACTGACGAAATCACTGGGGAAATACCGCTTTCCCGAGACTTCTTGATCCACTCCATGACGCGCGCTCAAGTTGACACTCCTCTCTCGATACGGCTCCATATCAGTCGCCAACGAGCGAAACAAGTTGCGGAGTTTCTCATTGCCAATCTTGGCCCAGTTCGCTCGTTGATCGCATCGATGGTTCTCCCCTGAGAACCTCCAGCAGTGGCGCGAACTGTCTCCCAGCGATGTCTGCCGCCGGAAGGCGTAAAGCCCGTTTCAATTCCTAACGCGAATTCGAGAGGGAATGTGGTTCGGCCTGCGCTACCTTGACGATAACTTGCACGCCTCTAACTGATTCGCTCAAACGGAGTGACGATCTCGCGGTTGAAGGTTTTATCAGCGAGCTGGCGATAAGTACGATTCGATACGGACCGTTCCCGGCATTTCGGAGGGGTCTTCGGGTTCGATGGCATTGAACGCCGCCTGCTCAACCTCACGCCCCAACTCACGGACGGGTCGCAGCAAGGGTTTCTTCAAAATCCAGAGTCGCTGAAGGACTGACATCGGCCTTCACGAAACGATCAACGAGGGAGACCAACTTGGCCTTCGCTTTATCTATTACACTCTCTATTGCGTCGCAAATACTGGGGTCTCGTCGCACCCCGCAGGGGTTCTAAGGGTAAACTGACTATTCATGAGGCTTCCTTGTGCTGTTGCGGTTTTCACGACCAACACGGTACAAGGAAGCCTCTTTTCATAAATAGCAATCCCGAAAATCACCTCGCAAATCACGCATTACGCGGATCGCACTCCTGTCCGAACTCCATCGGCACCGCCCACCGATTCCGTCTTGAAAATCGAACGAACACTCAAAATCGCAAAACCCTAAGCATTCTGCGATCCTCTGCGTTAAAATTGACAGCTACACGACAATCGCAAACCCACCACCGGCGTTCCACCCACCATCGGGCGTTCCACCCACCACCGGGCGGTCCACCTGTGCCGCGGACCATCATCACAGCCGCGGATCACAATCACAGCCGCGATCACCAGAAAACGCGGACGCTCCTCACATCGCGATAAACCGACACCAAGAGAAGGGCCGAAGCGAACATGAAGCAACGCGTTTCGTAGATGTATCAACGTCAACCCCAACCGAAGCGACACGCGAGACACTACCAACTAGATTAAGTTCAACGAATTGCGATCTATCTATCGTTGCATGGATGCAATGATAGATAGATCGTGCGTTGAACTTTGTCGGTCGGTCCAACGTGGGTGGTTTTGATGTTGGGGTGGTCACCTGACCGGAGATGGATTCTAGCAGTATGTGGGGTGGGCCGCAAATCCAGGGAAGAAGAGCTGGATTTGGTGGGGAGGCGGGGGAGCTGGTTCCTCTGCACGTTCTAGGACGTTTTCCAGGTACCAATCGTTAAAAACCCTCACCCATCAGGCCGTCCCAGAATCGTTCGTCGTCGACGCGCCGCCACTGGGCGTACCACTCTGGACAGGCGGCATTGCGGGCGTTGCAGGTCTCGCCAGGATGGCTTTGGAGTACTCTCGATCAAAAGTAGACGGTTGTTGCCGCAGCGGGGCTGCATGCAGGCGATCGGGTCGGGGACCGAGCAGGGAGGCGGTTTCGGCTGGGGCGGTCGTATCGGGTGGGCTTGTCTCTGAATCAATGACACCATCGGACGAGTTCAACAACTCGCGGCAACGGGCCAATGTAGGTGGCGGGGCGGTGCTGGCCCGACCAGCCGCCAAGGTAGCGAGTCTTCGTCAGTTGATCGGGCTGAATGTGCAGGCACCAGCGGCGGGACGGTCGTCCAGCTTCAGAGTGACCGGAACTTGCCGACGCTCGCCGCCGGTCTTGTCGCCTTGGCGAGCCAAGAACGTGACGTGCCTGTCATCGGCGGCGGTGATGCGATGGTCGCTGATCGGTCCGCCGGTCAGGTAACGCGTCAGATAGTTGACCACTTCGTTGGCCCGGCTGGTCTCTGGAGGGGGCGGCTGGATGTAAGCCACCCACTGGGTCGACGCGAGGTTGCGAACGAATGCCTCCTAGTTTTCATCGCTGCTCAGATAAGCGAACTTGCCGCCACCCCGGCAGTTGTCTGACTCCCTCAGCGACTCCAACAACCTCGGCGAGAGCGGCACGAGTCGTTGCTTGTCCCCATTTCCGCTTTCTTGGTTTCGATCAGATAGACCTGGTAAGCCGGATACCACGGCAATCGCCACGTTGTCCTGCAACGATTGACGAGGCTTTTGGATTGGCAAAATGTCGTCAAACACTCAATTCCAAGAATTCTACGGGCGTCCATCATTTCATGATCACGTTCACCGTTCCCAAGGAACTTCGCTCGGTGCTGCGCGCTGACCAACGAGCAGGCTACGAAGCGTTGATGAATGCCTCGGCCGCGGCGATCGAAGATGTCGCGTCGGCCACGCGTGCTTTAAAAGGATGCCAACTCGGCTTCTTCGGATGCCTGCACACTTGGGGACGCGACCCGATGGTCTACCATCCGCATGTCCACTACCTGGTTCCCGGCGGCGGCGTGCTGCGCAATGCCAAAGGCAAAGCGACCGCTTGGAAGCAAACGCCGACAAACTTCTTCGTGCATCACGGCACCCTGATCCGCGTCTACAAAGCGAAGCTGGCCGATGAACTGCGAGCCCGCGGGCTCTACGACAAGGTTCCCGCGACCGCATGGCACAAGAAGTTCGTTGTTGATCTTGTCCCCGTCGACAATGGACACAGCGTCGTCAAGTATCTCGCTCCCTATGTTCATCGCGTGGCGATCAGCGATCATCGGATCAAAGCGATCGACGACGACGGCGTCACGTATCAGTACCAGCCTTCAAAGTCCAAGACGATCAAGACGCGTAGGGTCACCGGCCAGCAATTCGCCGCCGGTTTCGCACAACACATCTTACCGACACAGTTCCGCAAGGTCCGTTATCACGGGTGGATGAACAACAACACGCGATCAGGGATCGAAGAGATCCGCATGCTTGTCTGGTTCGCGCTGGGCTGGGTCTACTGGTTGGCCAGCGGCATGGCTCGGCGTGAACCTCAAGCCAAAGTACCGACACTGCGTTGTCGTCGCTGTGGCGGATCGATGCAAGTCGCGATCGTCTACAACCACGAACTCCCCGTTCCCCTCCTGGCGCTCAACTGCGGATTGGTCTACTTCGACAGCAGCTAACATGCCAACTGACCGAACCATCCGAACCGTCAAACTTCAAAAAGCACGCTCCAGTGCCCCGGCTACCGGTCCGCGCCGACCTCGCCCAACCGACCAAAAAACACTCCATCGGACATACTTCAGCGCCCTCACACACACCCAACTCCGCCGTAAAGCCACCGAATCACCGACACCACAACCCGCCCGCTTCGATCGGACCGCATCGCCGCTCGCCAAGGCGGTCCTGCACAAGACGAACACCCATATCGAACCCGTCCGGTCGGTTCCGGGCTTCTTGAACAAAGGCCTTGAACATCGGCTCATCAAAAGCCAGGCCACCCGCTTCCCTTCGCTCCCCCTTCAACCCCGCCGACAATCTTCCGCACTGGTCGCGATGTCAAAGCCTAATTGGTTGAACAAAGGCCTTGAACATCGGCTCATCAAAAGCCAGGCCACCCGCTTCCCTTCGCTCCCCCTTCAAACCCCCGCCGACAATCTTCCGCACTGGTCGCGATGTCAAAGCCTAATCGGTTAGGCCTTTGAACATCGGCTCAACAAAGCCAGGCCACCGCTTCCCTTCGCTCCCCCTTCAACCCCGCCGACAATCTTCCGCACTGGTCGCGATGTCAAAGCCTAATTGGTTCGCCGTCTTTCGATCTATCGGCATAGCCAGACTGAAAAGTTCGTTGTCCGGTTGTGCGCCAACAATCTGCCGTGTCCCATCGTAGACGCTATTGGAAGCATGGGGCAAATCTGGGTCACAGATAGAGCAGCGAAAATCATGGCGAAATCGCACTCCCTAGCGATGACGGCACGTACGGCAGCGTGCTTCGAACAAATATGAACGTCCACACCTTCATATCGGATGCCATTACAAAATCTTCATGGTCAAGCCGGTAGTGAACCAATTCAGTGATCCATGATTCGTCCTCGTCATCTTGGTCGTTCGGTGTGTGCCGTCATTCAAGATTGGTAGGGTTTGCCAATTACGTTCACCGTTCTTGTATCGGCGGCAAAAACAAACGGCGGGATTCGTTGCGAGTGTCGAGAAGAACGTAGATTTCTGACTTAGATGCGGGTTCAACCGACCACCACGAATCGGCATCGGCACGCTGTTCCGCAGTACATGCTTCCAAAAACTCAGGCGGAAGGGACGATTTCATATTCAGTCCTGTATTGTCTGACTGTCAGTGACTTCATACGGCGAACGGCTTCGGTCACCGGGGACGAGCGATTTGGTAGGCCAACTACCAAATCGCGAGGCCGGTCGTCCGGTGCATCGAAATGTTTCGACTGGTCGGCAGCGGCGGAAACGTTTCCAGTTCGTCGTCGGTTTGAATCAGTGTATCGATCCGAGTCGTCTATGCCAACTATTTGCCAAGTCTGATCTCGACCGCCCGATTTTTGAGAGCACACCGTCTGCATGAACTCAATCGCAACGATCGCCCTCGATTTACGTGAGTCATTCTCGAACGCAATTTCACGGCACCCATCTCAGGAGGCGATCGGAACGCCTGCCATCAGCCGGTTGCGAAGGTTGATGATCAATGTGAAAACCAGCCGATCGCAACTCGGCTGCATGGTTTTGGTTAGCTGGCCCACGGTTGTGGAATCACTGTAAAGGACAGGTCGCTCAAAATCGCAGGTTCGCCGCAGCTAGGACAGGTGCTGTTGATGAGATCTTCGGATTGAGTCCGCCAGCAGTTCGTCACCTGCGGCAACGCGAGCGTACGATGCCAACAGATAGGCCCTTCTGATACAGTTAAAGGCAGTTTTAATTCCTTGGGTAATTGCGTTCAGGATTTGGGTGCGATGTACGGCCCAGTGTGAAGTTGCAGGATAGATCTGGCACACAAGTGAGTCAGTGACGTCCGCGTTTTCGCATCGATCGAAGGTTGAAGCAGCAGGTCAGAATCTCGCGAGGAAACGCCTGCAACGCGATGGGCATGACTGTGCCTTGGTGGACAAGATAGTTGTACGCGATCAAGCGTTCCCATCTGTCTGGAGCGTCGTTTCTCGCGAGTCGCGCAATCAACTCAGCGACCGTGTTCCCGCAGTCGGGGAAATCGTCGATTCGATAAACGAGACATGTTCGACATGCGGAGTCACGATGAGTTCGTCATTACTTCCCAGCTGACAAAAAAACACGATCGCGATCTATCTATCGTTGCATGGATGCAATGACAGATAGATCGTGCGTTGAACTTTGTCGGTCGGTCCAACGCGGGTGATTTTGATGTTAGGGTGGTTGATGGACCGGAGATGGATTCCCAGCAGTACGCGGGGTGGGCTGCAAATCCAGGGAAGAAGAGCTGCTTTGGTGGGGAAGGGTAGATACTCCTCTGCACGTTCTAGGACGTTTTCAGGTACCAATCGTTAAAACCCTCACCCATCAGGCTGTCCCAGAATCGTTCGTCGACGCGCCGCTTACCCGCGTACCACTGCGGATAAAGTACTGGCGGAGAGTTGAAGAGGTCTCGCTAGATGGCTTGGGAGTACTCGGATCAAAAGTAGACGGTCGCTGCCGCAGTGGTCGCAGGCGACCGGGTCGGGGACCGAGCGTATGAGGTAGCTCAGCTGTGTCGGTCGTATCGGGTTGGCATGTCTCTGAATCAATGACACCATCGGACGAGTCTAACAACTTCGCGGCAAATGGCCACAGGTGGCAAAGCCATTCCGACCAGCCAAGGTAGCGAGTCTTCGTCAGTTGATCGGGCTGAATGTGCAGGCACCCAGCGGCGGACGAAGTCGTCCAGCTCCAGAGTGACCGGAACTTGCCGGACGCTCGCCGCCGGTCTTTTCGCCTTGGCGAGCCAAGAACGTGACGTGCCTGTCATCGGCGGCGGTGATGCGATGGTCACTGATCGGTCCGCCGGTCAGGTAACGCGTCAGATAGTTGACCACTTCGTTGGCCCGATCATCTGACGTGGCGGCTGGATGTAAGCAACCCACTGGATCGACGCCAGGTTGCGAACGAACGCCTCCCAGTTCTCACGCTTACCAGATAAGCGAACTTGCCGCCCAACCGGCAGTTGTCTGACTCACCAGCGACTTCAACAACCTCGCCGAGAGCGGCACGAGTCGTTGCTTGTCCCCTTTGCCGCGTTCTTGGCTCCGGAACAGATAAAGCTGGAAGTTTCTACTTTCGGCACCCACGTTGTGTCGAGAAGCAAGGAGCATCTGGGGCTTTCACTGTTCGCAGTATTGGCGTGCTGAGCTATGTAGAACGCCCTCCATGAGGTCGCCTCATTGGTGAAGTAGATTGAAAGCCAGGAAAGAAGGCCCCGAGATGCCCTTCCCGCCTTTCCGCCGTCGGCCCGCCTACAGGGCGGCGGACGGCGGAAAGGAGCGATGGTGTGGGGAACGCGTCCTTAGCCAACAATCTGATTCACCGAACGGGGCAAGCCCGTTGGGGTCTGATGCGCACAACGTTGGTAAACCGATGTGGGGGAAGTAAACCTGACACTAACGAACGAGCGTCAACAGCAAACCATCAGCATTCCAGACTAACGCCAACGGCTGATTTTACCCAAAGCTCTAGGCAAACCGCTGGCTTATCCATGCCCAACCGATTTTCAACAGGCCAGTGCGACACCCTCTCAAAGGGAAGGTAGCGGCGCTACGCTTGCCATCCGTACCGTTTGGCAAGCTCATTGATCACGATGGTTGAGATCTCGAATTCGGGTCGGCTTGGGAATAACGGAGAGACATCTTCCAGTTTGCTGGCGGCGTCGCGAATCGAATCGTCAGTTGCTGCGGACACTGTATGGTGGGAGCGACCAACCTTGGGCTCGCACGCGGGCGAGGGCTTCAAGTCCGTTCAGTCGAGGCATATGGACGTCGAACAGGGCCAAATGGACTTGTCGCTTGCTAATGATATCCAAGGCCTGCTGACCATCTTCGGCCAGATACATTTCAAAACCGTACCGGGCTAGAACGGATCGCAAGGTTTCGCGAAACGCTTCGTCGTCGTCGGTTATCAAAAGGTTGGGTGTTGTCAATTTCATCGTTGGCACCTGCACGGGCTCTTGCCCGCCCCGTCACAGATTGCAAGGCGAATGGATGAACGTTTCATTAATGGCAGCCTGGCAATCGAGAGCAGCGAACTGCGACCTTTTCCCAACTGCCAAATTTTCAGGAAGATTGCAATTCAGGGGCAGGCAAGCAAATTTAGGACCGATTGCATTATAGTCGGCGAAGTACCTAAACCTAGAGCGACCATGTCGCAGGATCGACTGAAAAGCAATAGCCCAACGTAACATCATCCGCGTACACCATTAAATATAGCTCGGCGATCTCGGCAAGGACGTCGAGCGACGTCATTGATGGAATGTACGTTAACAATAACGCCAATTCGACGCACTATCGGTTTGTCTGCTTGCGGTCGACGAAGGCTCATCTATACTTCGCAAGGCCCGATGCGTTTGTCGACGCGATGGACTCGCTCTCCGTCGGTAAGCTTGGGCAGTATGGCTCTCGATGCCGTTCGGGTTATCCATTGCCTTGGAAAAACGGTTGAAACTGAACGGAAACCACTGATCGGCCATCATTTAAACTTGCAGCACCCTCTCAGCGAGGAGAAAGGTACGTTACGTGACAACGCCCGCCGAGCCTTCGTTCTTTCTGAAGCATGAATTTGCAATCCGCCGCCTGCATTCCTTGCTGGGCGTCGTTCCCATTGGTCTCTACATTTGCATCCATCTGACAACCAACGCCAGTTTGGTTGCGGGGCCAGCGAGTTTTCAACGGCTGGTGAACCAGATTCACAGCCTTGGACCGGCGTTGCCGATTGTGGAATGGACATTCATCTTCTTGCCGCTTTTGTTTCACGCCATCATCGGCATCTGGATCGCCATGACCGGCGAATCGAACACCGACCGTTATCGGTTCACCGGCAACAAGCGTTATCGCTGGCAACGCATCACCGGATACCTGGCGTTCATTTACATCACAATCCACGTGTTTCACCTACATGGCTGGTTTCATTTTGGCCCTTGGCTCGATTACGTGGCCACTCCATTGGGCATGGCGCGATTCCGAGCTTACAACGCGGCATCGACGTTGGCCTACTCCATGGATGGAATCTTCTGGCCCACGTTTTATCTGATTGGTGTCTTGTCGTGCGTTTATCATTTCGCGAACGGGTTGTGGACCGCCGGCATCACATGGGGATTGTGGTTGACGCCAGCGGCGCAGAAGCGCGCCACAACATTCTGTTCGGCGGTGGGCGGCGTGGTGGGATTGATTGCCATTGCGGCTTGGCTTGCCACGTTGAAGCTTGATCCAAAGGAAGCTCGTGTGATCGAAGATCGCATGTACGAGGCGGGGGTCAAAGCAGGGACCGTCTTCGAGGACGAACACAAGCGATCCGAACCGGTCCCAACGGCGGAACAAGCATCGGTCACATCAGGGGTGGGTGAACCGGCAAGTTTTACGGTAAGTGGTCTGAAGTGATTGATTCGCAGCACGCGGAGCGAAACTGCTCGTTCATGCCGCATCTGGTTTGGAACGAAATGATTTGGGCAGCAAGAGATTCAACAGCAGCACGCATCTTTGATTGGAGTTTTCAATGTCCCAGCGACGGGTCGTAGTGGTTGTGGTGGGCTGGCTGGTTTGTCAGCCACGATGAAATTGGCGGAACTTGGAATTCCGGTAGACCTGATCAGTTTGACGCCGGTCAAGCGTTCGCACAGCGTTTAGCGCTCAGGGGGAATCAATTCGTGCAACGATCAAACACGTCAGCTTGGCGACAGCGAATGGAAGCACTTTGACGATACCGTTTACGGCGGCGACTTTCTGCAGCATCAACCCCTGTGAAGGAGATGACCTTCTGGAGCGCCCAAGGTCATCGATTTGATGGACCGCTTGGGGGTTCCTTCAATCGGACCCAAGAAGGCTTCTTGGATCATCGTCGGTTTGGCGGGACCCTGTACAAACGCACCGCCCGCTGCCGCGACGACGGGTCAACAATTGCTGTACGCACTGGATGAACAAGTGCCGGCAAGAATCCGAAGGGATGGTCCGCAAGTCTGAATTCTGGGACTTCCTGGGGCCGATCCAGGATTCCAGCGGTCGCTGTCGCGGGGTTGTCGCTCAAGACATGGTGTCGATGGAAATCCGTGTTTCCGCCGCGGCGGTCGTCGTCGCCAGCGGAGGCTGCGGTCTGCTTTACGGTCGCAGCACGATGAGCGTCTTCTGCAATGGCAGCCGCGGCCAGCCGATGTTTTCAGGCGGGAGCAAAGTATGGCAACGGGGAGTTCATCCAGGTCCATCCGACGGCGATTCCCGGGGCTGACAAACGGCGCTTGATGAGCGAGTCGGCTCGCGGCGAGGGGGGCGTTTGGGTGCCTCGAAAGCCGCATGATCTGCGGCCGCCAAAGCAAATTCCGAAAGAAGAACGTTACTACTTCCTGGAGGAACGCTATCCAGAATACGGAAACTTGGTTCCACGAGACATCGCGACTCGCGAGATCTTTGACGTCTGCGTCAACGATGGTTTGAGCGTCGAGTCGGGTCGGATGTGTGTCTATCTGGACCTGACGCATATCGAGCGATCGGAACTGGATCGCAAGCTCGGAGGAATCTTGGAGATCTACGAGAAGTTCCAAGGGGTCGATCCACGCGACGAACCAATGAAGATCTTCCCGGCGGTCCATTACAGCATGGGTGGATTGTGGGCCGATTACGTTCGCACGGCTGAAGGGGGACTGGAAGCTGGAAATCCTCGCAACCAGATGACGAACATCGAAGGCTTGTACGCGATCGGCGAATGCGATTATCACTATCACGGTGCGAATCGATTGGGGGCGAACTCGTTATTGAGCTGTATCTTTACCGGTTTGTTTACCGGGCCGGGGATCGCCAATTACATCGAGAATGTCGGCGAGCCATCCGCGTCCGATGTGGATGCCGCCGTCCGAACCCAGCAAGCTCGGCATGACGATTTGTTGAAGAACACCGATGGCGGCGAGAACCCTTACTTGATTCATCAAGAACTGGGGATGTGATGACCCGAGCGGCAACGGTGGTTCGTAAGAATGATCACTTCGCGAGGCGATGGCGACGGTCGACGATTTGCACCAGCGAATCAAGAAGGTTTCGCTGTCGGACACCGGGACCTGGACAAACTAAAACGTGATCTTCGCAAAGGCGGTTCAGGATATGTTTCCCTTGGCCAAGACTTTGCTGAAGGGTGCGTTGCAGCGTGACGAATGTCAGCGCCCACTTTAAGCCGGAGTTTTCGATGCCTGAATTGACCAGCACCGACGAGGCTCAAAGGCGTCAGAAGCGAAGTTTGGTGCGATCGGTTTGAAGAAAACAATCGCAAGTTCTTGAAAAGTACGATCGCCACATGGAACGGCAGCGATGTCGATCTCACGTATGAAGATGTCGACACATCGCTGATCCCGCCGCGTCCTCGGTTGTATGGTTTGAAGGGGCTGAAGTCATCAGCGAAGTTTGGAAAGAACGCGCCGCCGCACAGAAGCTTGAAAACGAAAAGGTTCAGATATGATTGCAGCAGACAAGAACTTGCACGATACGATTGACGTTCGCATTCTTCGACAGGACGGTCCCGGCAAGAAACCGTATTGGGAACGGCATCGGATTGCGTACGAACGGGAAATGAATGTCATCAGCGTTCTGCAGCGGATCGCCGCTCAGGCGACAACGGTCGATGGCAAGAAAGTCACGCCGGTCGCATGGGACTGCGGTTGCTTGGAGGAAGTTTGCGGTTCCTGCACGATGGTCATCAACGGTCGCGTTCGACAAAGTTGCTCGGCTTTGGTCGACAAACTGCTGGAGGAACACTGGTTACATCGAACTAGCGCCGATGAACAAGTTTCCCGTCATCCGCGACTTGCTTGTCGATCGCGCCAGGTTGTTCCGTGGTCTGCAAAAAGTGAAAGCCTGGTTCCCGTCGACGGATACTACGACATGGGGCGTGGCGAGAAGCAGAGCCGCGATGAGCAGGAGCGGGCCTATCCGCTGAGTCAGTGTATGAGTTGCGGATGTTGTTTGATGCTTGCCCGCAATACAAAAAGATCGAGATTGAACGTTTCACCAGCGAGTCGGACGAAGAATATCGTGAGCGGTGCAACGCGGAATACGACAAGGCGTTCGTCGGTCCCCATGCGATCAGCCAAGCGATGCTGTTCAACAAGCACCCGGTTGGTCGAATGCTTGCCGATGAACGGGTCGAGGCGTTGATGCAGCCAGGTGGAATCCAAGCTTGCGGTAACGCTCAAAACTGCGTCGCCGTCTGTCCGAAGGAAATTCCGATTGACCACGTCGATCGCCCGCAGCGGACGCGCGGCGACGGTTCATGCGATTAAAAGTTTTTCGATCGTTAGAGCAAACGATGCGTTTACGAGGTTGTCCGGAAACGGGAAACCCGAAGCGTTGTTATTGAAGTGTACCCAGCCCGCTGGGCTGGGCTGGGCTAGTAAACCAATGGGGCTTTGCCCCGAGAACGACTTGGCGTAACTTCGAAAAGCGTTAGCGAGCCGGTCAACACCGCAAGTCCTCGCCAACGCGTTGTGTTGCGTTTTCAGCCTTCGTTCACAGCAGTTTCCGGATTGCGTCTAACAAGCTACGCGCATGGATAATCTTCATGCGGTGAAAAAAGTTTTTCGATCGTTGGAGAGCGAGATGGAGCGGAAACCTTTCGGCAATACCGGCCTGTTGATTCCTCCGGTTGTTTTCGGATCGACGAGCCTGGGCAATCTGTTTGCTGAGGTCTCCGATGATGCGAAGCAGCAGATTGTGTCGAGCTGGTTTGCCGAGGTCGACTGTCCGGTCTTTATCGACAGCGCGGGAAAATATGGCGCTGGGATGGCGTTGGAGGTTCTGGGCAGAGAACTGGCCCGACGGAATGTGCGACGCGAAGACGTCATCATCAGTAATAAATTGGCTTGGACCCGACAGCCGTTGCTGACGCCCGAACCGACGTTTGAGCC
Organism: Pirellulaceae bacterium; assembly: GCA_041399105.1. Classification (GTDB taxonomy): domain Bacteria; phylum Planctomycetota; class Planctomycetia; order Pirellulales; family Pirellulaceae; genus Rosistilla. The sequence continues at coordinate 31,531 of JAWKTL010000052.1, forward strand.
GGGTGCTTGGTTCGGTCTGAAGCATGACGCTCGGCAGGAGATCAGCTACGACGGAATCTTGCGTTGCTTTGAACAAGGAAACGCCTTGCTGGGTGATTACGAAACCGATTTGGTCTCGGTCCATGATCCCGACGAATACCTCGCCGCGGCGTCAAATGAAACCGAGCGAAAGCGGCGGCGGGACGACATCGACGATGCCTATCGTGCGCTGAAGGAATTGCGGACGGCTGGTACGGTGAAAGGGATTGGTGTCGGTGCCAAAGACTGGACATCGATTCGCGACATCTGCGATCGCATTGAACTCGATTGGGTGATGCTGGCCAATTCACTGACGTTGATGAAACATCCTTCCGAGTTGTTAACCTTCGTGGAACAACTGCGAAAGTCGGGAATTGGCGTCATCAACGCCGCTGTCTTCAACGCTGGTTTCGCATTGGGTGGCAAGTTCTTCGATTACCGCGTCGTTGAAGATAAGACCGATCAAGATCGTCAGTTGCGCGCATGGCGAGAGCGTTTCCACGAAGCATGCCGTCGGTTTGACGTCGCTCCGGCGCTCGCCTGCCTGGAATTCGGGCGCAGCGTGCCGGGCATCGATGCGATTGCGATCAGCAGTTCCAACCCGGCAAATATCGCTGGCACCGTGAAAGCTTTGTCGCAAGCGGCCCCTCCCGCATTTTGGAGCTATCTGAAATCCAACGATCTTATCGATCGGAGCTTTCCCTATCTCGGATGAGTCGGTCGATCAGAACTGGACACTCACGATGTACAGCAAGGCCAACGATGCGCTGATGGCGAGCATGCGGATCGACTTGCTGACATGGCCGTACTTATTGCTCGAAACGTGGGAATCGAGCAACATGCAGATCGCGATTTCACGTTTGAGTCCGCTCATTCCAAGATTGGCGATTTCGTCGGCGAACTTATCCGTGTCATTGATCGCATAACGTTGCGAGATGGCCGCGGGGTGAAAGTGGGTCGCGTGTCCCAGCGAAGGGTGGCCGCCTCGATATCGGAACGGAAGGATACAGCGGAAGGCGAGCACGCACGACCAAATCATCGTGCTGATCCATAACAAAAAGGCAACCGACACGAAACTCGTCCACCAGGGGGTTGGATGAGGCTGGTCCAGTTGTGAATACTCATGCAGTGTCGGAATCAGGACACCACTGAGCGCTCCATTCACGGCCAGAACAGCCGCTGCTTTCGCATCGGCAAATCGAATCCATTCGCCGATGATCTGATAGGTTTCGATTAGGTTTTCAGCCTCAAGAGCGTCTTGAGCGTCAAATCGAGCCCGACGATCGGCAGCTAAGGAATCCGTTTTGGAAGGGTCAACCGACAAGGAGGCTTCGGTCGTGACATTTTCGGTGGACATGGTTCTGTATGATCAACCTTCTGTGTGAGACAACGGTGCGAATCGCCTAAGACAAGTCTATCAAACGACGCGTGCCGACAAGACCTTCGCGAGGAAAACCGTCAACGAACCCATTAAAACGCAATGTAATCGACTGTTCGTCTCCGAAGCGTGAAGGCTCCGTTAATTCGTCGCACATCGCATCGCCAACCGGGAACGCCGTGATTAGTTTAGCAGCATCATCCTCTTTTTGAATTGTATAGATCAACAAGTACGGATTCGGTTCGCCCCGCCGAGGAAAGGGAACAAGATCCGTTCTGAAATGGATCGTGTTTTCCGACCCTGCGGGAGAGCAAATTGATTCAACGATGCGTCGAATAGCAAAAGAAGATCGGTGCGTCAAATGAAAGCTTGATGTAACGCCGATCGTCGTCGGTTTCGGCTGATCATCAAGCGAAAAGTGTGACAGGAATACGGTCAAGTTCGAGAGCAAAGTTCCTCGTCGGGGAAACGCCTGCAGCGAACCAGTCGGGAGATCAAAGCCGCGTTCAATCGTACCCGACAGCCAACGTGAGCGCTTATACCCGAATGGCGTCTCGATCAAGCTGAGCAAATAGCCGTAGGTGTGCTGAAGTCCGGCATGGCAAGCGGGTTCAAACATGGGAACGCCGGTGACGGACTCGATCAGTTCCAAGATCCTTTCGGACACAAGCTCGCGCATCGCGACTTCATCAAAGTTCTTGCTCAGTCCCCAGCGAGCAAGAACATCTTGTTCCGTCGCGACACGTTCCAAATGACGCAGGAATCGCGGCATTTGCCGTCGCATGACGCGGATGCGCGCGGACAAGTCCGATTCGGCGATCAGCGTATCGGCGAGTTCCGGCAATTGTTCGTCAAGTTGCACGATGAGTTCATCCCGATGCAAAAACAGCAACTCGATAGTCGAGTCACTGCTGCAGTGTGACACCGAGAACATTCAGAAGCGACTTCGATCCGACGGCGTCTTGGCCGATTTCCCAGATCATGATACCGCCAAGTCCTTGCTCATTCACATATTTCGCCTTGCGCGAAATGAGCGAAGGTCCGTTCAATGCGAACCCGTCGACGACCGCAACGTTTTCCTGAAAGGAGGGACTAGCCGCCAGTTGGGCGAATGTCCGCGCATCCCCTGCTTTGTTCCGTCCGTAAAATGGAACACCGAGAACGATTTTGGTTCGCGGGCATCCGGCACTGAGCAAACGATTCACGTCGGCTTGAGCCTTTTCGAACGTCGCTTGCGGAAAATCGTGATCGTACGCCATCAAATGAATCCGATCGACCGCTTGGTAGGCCATGGGGCCAAGATCCTGCCACCCAGCTTGCGCAACGGTAACCAAGAGCTGATCGTCAGCGAATTGAGCATGCGTTTGAACGATCAATTCCGTATACGCCTCAACCTGCTTCGCGCCATTGGGATGTTCCCAGTCGTAGTCGATCCCATCGAATCGGTGTTCAACGCAAAAACGGCGTGCGTCTCGAATGAACCGGTTCCGCAATTCGGGATCGCTGGTGAGCGCGGCAAACCCATCCGACTTATTCCAACCACCGACGGTGAACAGAACGCGACACCTTGAGTTCGATTTGATCTGGCGAAGCAGAGCGAGTTGCTGCCGCGAAACCTCCGACGGATCGAAGACGCCGTCCGTTGGAGCGGACATTCCGAACAGGATCAAGTCGGTCATCGGACCGATCTGTTTCGACCACTCAGCCGTTCGATAGTTGGGAAGATAGCCGACAATCAGTGGCCTGGGATGCTCGCCCACAGCGTGGCCGCAACACAGGACAAGCATCAGCAGTTTGTTGATCAAGGCTAATCGATTCATGAGTCGATCCGATCGCAATGCGAATGTCAAAGGGAATGGAACATCAACCGCCGAAGCCGCTGTACCGCTTCACGCCTCGAGCGTACATCCAGCGGCAGGCGACGATAAAAACGAGCACCCAAACAAATTCGATCAACAGTTCCTTGCCCAACTCATCGGGCGGAATCTTGCCGAGGAAAACGGCGGCGGGGAAGTACGCCAAATATTTTAACGGCAGCAGTTGGACAATCCACTCAATCCAGTCCGGGAGCAGGGTGATGGGAAACATATGCCCTGAAAGGAAAAAGCTGAACAACATATAGATAAACAGCAACGAACTGACTTCAAGAAACCAGAAGCCGATCAGTCCGATGGCCGCTTCCATGAAGAAACCGATCAGGAACCCCATCAGCAGCGAAGCGACGAAAGCGGCGAAGATGTGCCACGGCGGAAATCCGTCCGCGAAATAGCCGCGACACAAAAAGAAGACGAATGCGAAGGGCAACGCGGCCACGGAGTAGTAAGCTAGTTTGTGCGCCACGCGTCCAAGAAGCAAGAATCCCAGTAAGTCGATCGGCTGAACGAGAAACTTCTTAATTTCGCCATCGCGGACTTGTCGAGCGATACCGCTGGAGAGGCCCGGCATGCTGCTGAAGGCTCGCGCCAACATCGTGATCAAATAGTAGGCGACCATGTCGTGAAAGCGGAAACCGCCAAAGGTCGGCTGTTCCCCCGGACGAGCCATCGACGAGAAGACGGCTGACCACAAGAAGATCTGCGTGATGATCGGCAGGAACCGCATTAAGGTCCCGAGGGCGAAATCTCCTCGGTACACCAAGCGTTCCTCCAGCGAGATGCGAACAATCGTCCACCAGATCCGCAGGCGATCGGCGAACGAAGGGAGACCCGAATCGGCAAGAAGCTCGTTGTTTGTCATGCGATGGAGGTTTGCTGAGACTCACGGACCTTGTGAAACATATCGGCGATCGCTTCCTCCAAAGGCGGGTCTTCAACAACCACATCTTCGATGGGATGGGCCGCCAATGCGTCGGCAAGTCGACGAGGCACATCGGCACGCGGAATCTTGATCTTTGCTTTGGGCAGATTGATCGAGAGCACTTCACCGAACTGCGCCAGATCCCCCGGTTCGTGCCCCTCGGCGAATTGCAACGTGATGACCTTTGAACCGCTGAAGGCGTCGATGATCCCCGTCAGCGATCCATCATATTGAATCTGGCCATCGGCGATGACAACGACACGCTGGCAGAGGGCCACGATGTCCTTCATATAATGACTGGTGAGCAGCACGGTCGTCTTCTTTTGTTCCTGATACTGACGCAAAAACTGCTGGATATTGTGTTGGGCAACGACATCCAATCCGATCGTCGGTTCGTCCAGGAAGAGGACGTCGGGACCATGCAACAGTGCCGCGATCAACTCCATTTTCATCCGCTCCCCAAGCGACAGCTCGCGGACGGGCTGACCGAGCAGGCGACGAACATCCAGCAATTCGGTTAGCTCATCGAGCGTCCGTTCAAACGTGCCTTGTTCGATGCGATAAATTTGCTGGTGCAAGCGGTATGACTCCTGCGCCGGCAGGTCCCACCACAACTGATTCTTTTGTCCCATGACCAACGCAAAGCGTCGTCGATACCCATTTTCGCGAAGCCAGGGAGTGTATCCCATCACGCGTGCGGTTCCCGAAGTGGGATTGATCACGCCCGAAAGCAACTTCAACGTCGTCGTCTTGCCGGCTCCGTTGGGCCCCAGGAACGCGACAAACTCCCCTTCTTCGACACATAGGTTGATGTTGCGAACCGCTTCGACTTCGCGATATTCACGCCGAAACAGACCGCTGACACTGGCCATGAGCCCTTCGCGTTTCTTGTAAACGCGGTAGCTCTTGCTAAGATTTTCGATCTCGATGATAGACATGCGGCATCTGGGCTGAACGACTTGAAAACGAGTATTCTATCCGCACCGCTTGATCTTCAGTAGGTCTTTACATCAATATTGAACGTGGTCGCTCTATGAAACCATCACCACCAATACGGATTGGACTAGGCTTCGACACCCATCGCATCGGTCCCGATAGGGATCTGATGCTTGGCGGATTGCGAATTCCATGGAACCTTGGCCTGATCGGACATAGCGACGCCGATGTGCTTTTGCATGCGATCACCGACGCCTTGCTGGGAGCCGCGGTTTTAGGGGACATCGGACGGATGTACCCCAACACCGATCCGGCGAACAAGGGACGTGACAGTGCCCAGATGCTTGCCGAGGCAATGCGTCGCGTTCGCGATTCCGGCTGGGAAATCGTCAACCTGGATTGCGTCGTCTCGGCACAGGAGCCGAAGCTTTCTCCCCACGTGGATGCGATTCGTACGCGGATCGCCGATATTCTGAACGTCTCATCCGACGTGATCGGCCTCAAAGGGAAGACCGGGGAACATGTTGGTCCGGTCGGTCGTCAAGAGGCGATCGAAGCGCGCGCCGTTGCCCTGCTTTACCGCACAACGGACGCCGATGATGTATGATGGACGCTGACGGCAGTGTGATGAAGCACGTCGGTATAAGTGATTCATTCAAACGAATTCAGCCGGAATGCGAGAGCGTCCAGCTTAAGCCGGAGGCCGAAACAAGAACTGCCGGAGCCGTCAGGCCTCGTTGTTACACACAAGTCCGAATTTTAGGGGCAAAGCCCCGGTGGTTTGCCTAGCCCAGGAAGCATGCCAATGAACCCATCCCCCTTGCAAACAACCTTTCAAGGTCGACGAGCCTTGCTGCAGCGTGCGGGCTTCGGCATGGGAGCGTTCGCGCTTTCCCATTTGCTCTGCAACGAGAATCACGCCGCCGAGCGGTCGTCGATTCAGACGTCGGCATCGGAAGTCGCGCGGGCGGGCATGCATCATGCGGCAAAGGCAAAAAGCATCATCTATATCCACATGGTTGGCGCTCCGTCCCACTTGGACCTTTATGACCTCAAGCCCGAATTGCAGAACCGCAGCGGCGAGGATTGTCCGAAGGAACTTTTCGAGTCGAGTAAGTTCGCATTCGTTCGCGACTTGCCGACATTGCTGGGAACGCCGAAGGAAAAGAAGTTCGCCTTTACACCGTGTGGTCAATCGGGGCTTCAGCTATCCAACTTGCTTCCTCATCTGCAAAGCGTTGCGGACGAATTGACCCTTATCAAGACACTGCACACCGACGAGTTCAATCATGGTCCGGGCGCAGATGTTCATGCTCAGTGGTTTTGGTCGGTTCGGCAGGCCGAGTTTGGGATCGTGGCTCAATTATGGATTGGGAAGTGAGAACGAAAACCTGCCCGGATTCGTCGTCTTGATCACGGGGAACGTCTTGGGAGCCGGGAGCCCAGCGTGGGGGAGCGGCTTCTTGCCAACGGTTTATCAGGGAGTCGAATTTCGCAGTCAGGGCGATCCGGTTTTGTTTCTGTCCAATCCGGGGGGCGTTGATCAAACGACACGACGACAGATCATCAGCACGGTCAACGATCTGAATCGAACGCAGTTGGCCGATATCGGCGATCCTGAAATCGCAACACGAATCAGTCAATACGAATTGGCTTATCGCATGCAAACCGCGGTTCCCGAACTGATGGATATCTCTGCCGAGCCAGCAACGATTCATGAGCTATATGGCACCAAACCGGGTGCCGTCAGTTTTGCCAACAACTGTCTGCTGGCCCGTCGCTTGGTCGAACGGGGTGTTCGATTCGTCCAGCTTTTTGATCAAGGCTGGGATGCGCACGGCAGCGTTTTCAATAGTTTGGAAAACAAGACAAAGCAGGTCGATCAACCGATTGCGGCATTGATCAAGGATCTTCGCCAACGTGGCTTGCTCGATCAAACGCTCGTCGTTTGCTCGGCTGAGTTCGGCAGGACGCCCTTTGCGCAAGGGGGGGCCAATGCGAACGTCAGCAAATTGGGGCGTGATCATCATAAGGATGCGTTTTCCGTTTGGATGGCCGGGGCCGGCGCGCGAGGCGGCGTATCGTACGGACAGACGGATGATTTGGGATACACGATTGCCGAGAACCCGGTTCACGTTCACGACTTCAACGCGACGCTGTTGCATCTGATGGGAATCAATCACGAAAAACTGACGTTTCGATATCAAGGACGCCAGTACCGTTTGACCGATGTCGAGGGGCATGTTGTTCGCGATATCTTGGCGTGACAACCGCAAGCGCCCCCTGCAAGCGAAGCAACGGAATCGCTATATTCCGTGCTGTTCTGTTTGAATCGATAAAGAACGTTCTTCGTGCTTTGTCAACATTCAGCTGCAGGGTGGGTCAAGCGACGCAGACCCACCGATGCCTTCAAACGATGGGTCTACGTTGAAGTACGTGTATTCAGTAACTCTTGGTGCGGCCTTGCTGATCACATGGTTTTTGTGGTCGGGGCACTTCGATAATCCGTTCCTCATCACGATGGGAATCGGATCGTGTTTGCTGTCATTGGGTGTTTCGCGACGGATGCGGATCGTTGACGAAGAGGGAGCCCCGATTCAATTGGGATTGCGACCATTCACGCGGTATGCCCCCTGGCTGGTGAAGGAGATCATCCGGTCGAATTTCGAAGTTGCTCGGATTGTGCTGAACCCTGAACTGCGTTTGCAAAGGACGATGGTGCGCGTGAAGGCGAGCCAACGAACCGAGCTTGGTCGGGTGATTCTCGCGAATTCCATTACGTTGACGCCGGGAACCGTCTCGGTGCGTGTGGAGGGTGACAGGATCTTGGTGCATGCGTTATCGTTCACCGGCGCGGCGGAGGACCTTTCGGGGGACATGGATCGTCGGGTTTGCGAATTGGAGCGGTCGCGAATGGGTGAGTCGGGCGAATAGGAAAACGATGTAAGGAAGTGCGTGGATGTTTGCAGTCTTTACGATCACATCGGTTTGTATTCTGTTGACAATGGCGTTGGCGTTGATTCGCGCGATGCTTGGTCCGACAGTTTTTGATCGCGTGTTAGCCTTGAATATGTTCGGCACAAAGACGGTGCTGCTGATTTGTGTCGTCGACTTCATTACCGGTCGAGGTGATTTCTTGGATTTGGCCTTGCTGTACAGCTTGATGAATTTCATTGGCATGGTCGCTCTGCTGCGGTTCACCGAATACGGAAGCTTTGGTGGCGAGGGGAGCGAAGCGTGATTGTGCTGGATGTTGCAAGTTGGTTCTTCCTTTTGGTTGGCGCGTTCTTTTCGGTCGTCGGCGGGATCGGCATCATTCGCATGCCGGAGTTCTTTTCGCGACTGCATGGAGCGGGCATTACCGACACGATGGGGGCTGGCGGCATTTTGATTGGGTTGATGCTGCAAGCGGGGGCGAGCCTGGCAACGGTGAAGCTGGTGATGATCTTATTTTTCTTGGTCGTCACCAGTCCAAGTTCATGTCACGCGCTTGCCCGATCAGCGTTAACGCACGGCTTGTCGCCGGTTTTGGAAACACGACGGGACACGGCGGATTCATGAATGTGATTGTCTTCACGATACTCGCCATGCTGGCGGCGACGGCGGTCACCGTTGTGCGGATTCGCGATCTGTGGGCGGCGATCATGTTCACGGGAATCTACAGCTTTCTGAGCGCTAGTTGGATGCTGATTCTCGACGCGCCCGACGTTGCGTTCACGGAAGCTGCTGTCGGTGCGGGTATCTCCACGGTCCTCATGCTCAGCACATTGGCGTTGACGGGACCGAACGAAAAAGGGAGGCGTAAGTCATCCTTGTTGCCGATGACGGTCGTTACGATCACGGGCTGCGCATTGGTTTATGGAACGCTGGATATGCCGCATTTTGGCGATCCCAACGATACGATTCATCAGTATCCAAGTCCGTCGTTTGTGGAAAAATCACAAGTCGACATGCATGGACTGCCCAACGTGGTGACGGCTGTGTTGGCGAGCTATCGAGGGTACGACACGTTGGGGGAAACGGCGGTTATCTTCACCGCCGGAGTCGCGGTGATGCTGATCCTTCGCAAAGATGAGGGGACGACGGACAAGGAGGCTCCCACCGCATGAACACGTTTCCAATCATTCGCGTCGTTACGAAGTTGTTGATCCCGTACATCCTGTTGTTCGGGTTCTATGTCCAGTTCCACGGTGACTACGGTCCCGGTGGCGGGTTTCAAGCGGGTGTGATCTTTGCCGCTGGTTTGATTCTTTATGGCTTGGTGTTCGGGCTTCATGCGGTGAAGCGAGTTGCTCCGCCGGCGCTGATCGAGCGTTGCATGGCGTTGGGAGTGATGCTTTACGCGGGAACCGGGTTCAGCACGATGCTGCTGGGAGGCAAGTTCCTGGAATACGAGAAGCTGAATCATCATTTTCTGCCCGGCTTTCTGCCGCATGGGCAGCACTTGGGAATCTTCTTGGTGGAACTGGGCGTTGGGCTGACGGTGACGGCCGTGATGACGATGATTTTTTATTGCTTTGCGGGAAGAAAGCGAGTGATTTGATGGATCTTGAAACCGCCCTGGGACTCTACAATTATTGGGTCGTTATCTTTTTGATGATGACCGGATTCTACATGGTGATTGCGCGACGCAACTTGATCAAGTCGGTGATTGGGCTGAACATCTTCCAAACATCCGTCTTCCTGCTTTACATCACGATGGGGAAGATTCATGGGGGGACAGCGCCGATTGTTCCTCCCGATGTGGTGAAAAGTCACTCCGTCCACCACGCTGTAACGGAAGGCGGATCTTCGACGTACGGACCGGTCGAGCACGAAGCCTCTGGGTATGTGTTGCCTGGTCCATTAGTCGCCGAACATCTTCAGACCGATCACGCTCCGCGAGCGATTGAAACGTTGGTGGGAGATGAGGCGAGCCCGCGACAAGAAATCTTGCTCGAAGGGGCGCGACTGGCTGGCGAACTGGATGGAATCGTTTATTCAAATCCGTTGCCGAGCGTCTTGATGTTGACGGCGATTGTGGTCGGGATCGCGACAACCGCTTTGGCTCTTTCGTTGATCGTTCGCATTCGCGTAGACTACGGGACCATTGACGAAGACAAAATCTTGGAAATGGATCGGTTGCCGTGATCTCTGAGAACCTGCCGATCTTAATGATCGTTCTTCCGTTGGTTGCCGCGCCGTTGTGCGTCGTCGTCGGTGGACGCCGATTCGCTTATGGGTTGTCGTTGCTTGTCGTCGGTTGTGTGTTCGCGATTTCGATTGCTTTGATGACCGAGGTGGTTCGATCCGGAACCATTCGCTATGAAATCGGCAACTGGAAACCGCCGTACGGAATCGAATATGTCGTCGATGGCTTAAGTGCTTTTGTAATGCTGTTTGTTTCGGGACTCGGCGCAATCGTACTGGTCTATGCGCCACGGAGCGTCGACGCGGAGATTCCGCATTCAAAGCATTACTTGTTTTATGCGAGTTATTTACTTTGCTTGACAGGTCTGTTGGGTATCTGCATTACCGGAGACCTGTTCAACGTTTTTGTCTTCTTGGAGATATCATCCCTTTCCTCGTACGCTTTGATCAGTCTCGGCGGAACGCGTCGCGCACCGCTGGCCGCATTGCAATATTTGATCATGGGAACGATTGGCGCGACGTTCATCTTGATCGGCATCGGACTGCTGTATCAAATGACCGGCACGTTGAACATGGCCGATATTGCTCAGCGTCTTCCCGAAGGGTTTCAGACCCGCACCGTCTTGGTCGCGTTTGCGTTCTTGACGATCGGTCTGTGCATCAAGATGGCCGTCTTCCCATTGCATACTTGGTTGCCGGGAGCTTACACGTACGCCCCTTCGGTTGTGACTTGCTTTATCGCGGCGACGGCGACGAAGGTGTCGATCTACGCATTTGTTCGCGTCATCTTCGGGATCATTTCGCCACAGTTCGCGTTCGTCGAACTTCCTCTTGCTCGTTCGTTGATGTTGTTGGCGATCGTCGGCATCTTCGCCGGATCGTTGGCCGCCATTTATCAGCAGAATGTGAAACGTCTGCTGGCGTTTTCGAGCATCGCGCAGGTCGGGTACATGTTGATGGGCATCAGCATGGCGAATGAAGCCGGGTTATCGGCGGGCTTGGTTCACATGTTCAACCACGCGATCATTAAAGGTGGTTTGTTTATGGTTGTTGGCTGCTTCGCTCTTCGGATCGGATCGGTCGAGATCAAGGACTGGCAGGGGGCGGGGAGGACGATGCCGTGGACAAGCTTCGCGTGGGCGATCGGTGGACTCGGCTTGATCGGCGTTCCGATGACGGCCGGCTTTATCAGTAAGTGGATGTTGTTGACTTCCGCCTTGCAAACTGGACGCTGGCCAGTGGGTGTTCTGTTGTTGATCAGTTCTCTGCTGGCGGTTGTCTACATCTGGCGTGTCGTTGAAACGCTCTATTTCAGCGAGCCATCGGAGACCGTCAAACAGGCGAAGGAGGCCCCGCTGGGAATGCTGATTCCGACATACGTTCTGATTGGCCTGAGTCTGCTGTTCGGTGTCTGGACGGCTTATTCGGTCGGCCTCGCCCAGCAAGCCGCGACCGTTCTGTTGGGAGCTTCGTCGTGATGTCTCCAGAAACGTTGATGCTGCTTTCGATGGGCTTGCCATTGCTGGGCGTTGCGCTGGTGGTGATCTTCGGTCGACAACCCAACGCCCGAGAGGCCTCGACGCTGGCGGTTGCAACCGCTGTTTTTGCAACAACCATTTTATTGGCGAGCCATGTGTTTGGCGGGCTTCGTCCGCAGGTCGCGCTCGGAATGGTGTTGCCGGGATTTGAAATTGCTTTTGCGATCGAACCGCTGGGAATGCTGTTCGCTTTGGTGGCTTCGAGCCTTTGGATCGTGACGACTGTGTACGCAATCGGATACATGCGCGGGCATCACGAATCGCATCAGACGCGGTTCTTCGCTTGCTTCGCGGTGGCGATCTTCGCCGCTTTGGCCGCCGCTTATTCCGCGAATTTGTTTACGTTGTTCGTTGCTTACGAAGTGATGACGATCTCGACATATCCGCTGGTGACGCATCATGGAACGCGAGAAGCGCGACGCGGGGGACGCGTCTATCTAGGGATTTTGCTGTCGACCTCGATCGCTTTTTTATGTTCGCCATCGCTTGGACCTGGAGCTTGACGGGAACACTTGACTTCCGCTTGGGTGGAATTCTGCGGGAGCCCTTCGAGTCGGGAAAGATCAGTGCGTCGGAACTGACCCTGCTTTCGGCCCTGTTCGCGTTTGGAATCGGCAAGGCGGCATTGATGCCATTTCACCGCTGGCTTCCCGCGGCGATGGTCGCCCCAACGCCAGTCAGCGCGCTGTTGCATGCCGTTGCGGTTGTGAAAGTCGGTGTGTTCTCCGTGATGAAAGTCTTTGTCTTCATCTTCGGCACCGATCTGTTGTTGACCAGCGGGTGCAGCTTGTGGCTGGCCTATGTCGCGGGCATCACGATTCTGTTGTCTTCGCTGGTGGCGATGACAAAGGACAATCTGAAAGCGAGGCTCGCGTATTCGACGGTCAGTCAATTGGCGTACATCACGATGGGTGCCGCGATGGCGACCCCGGCCGCCGTGCTTGGCGGTGGGATGCATATCGCCATGCACGCCGTCGGCAAGATCACGTTGTTTTTCTGCGCCGGGGCGATCTATGTGGCCACCCATAAGAAAGATATCAGCGAAATGCAGGGCCTTGGTCGCTCGATGCCGTTCACCTTTGCCGCTTTCTTGGTGGCGTCGGTCAGCATCATCGGATTGCCGCCGGGGGGGGGAGCGTGGAGCAAATGGCTTTGGCGATCGGGACGGTCGAGGTTCATCAATATCCGCTGTTGGCCGTCTTAATGATTAGTTCGCTGCTCAATATCGCGTATTTGGTGCCCATTGGAATTCGCGGCTTCATGTCGCCGTCCCATTCGGTCGACCAAACGCATGCGGGGCATCAGCACGGCGATGCGACGACGCACGACGAACATCATGTCGAAACGGATGAGACGTCTTTGGAACGGAAGCATTTGCTGTGCGTGGTTCCCTTGTGCGTTACGGCGATCGGTTCGGTCGCGTTGTTCTTCGCAGCGGATTTGATTTATCACGCCTTGCTGCCCATTGTGAGCCAATGATGATGAATGATTTACAAGACAAGCATCCTGATGGTGGCGATCAGCAAAGTTGGTTCGAGCGTCCTGAAAACGTCAATCGATTGATTGGCGGCTTGCTGGGCGTATGTGTCGCGTTGGTCTTGGCAGACCTGTTCTACAGCAATCCACATCCACATTTTTCGATTGAGACGTCGTTTGGCTTTCAAGCTTGGTTCGGTTTCGTTGCGTTCGTCGTGATTGTCTTTCTCGGACGACTGCTGCGTGTGATCGTTCGCCGTCCGGAGGACTACTATGATCGCTAATCTCCCTCCCGGCTTGCTGATGATTGTCGGAGCGGCATTGATTCCTTGCTTGTCGCGACGCGCACAATCGAGCGCCGTCCTGTTGCTTTGTTTGGCGAGCTTTGGATTGTTTCTGTTGCTGCCTGAAGGGGAAAACTGGCGTTTCACTTGGCTTGGCGTCGAACTGACGCTTGTCCGCATCGACACGCTCAGCCGAATTTTCGGCATCGTTTTTCATCTGGCGGTCATTCTCTCATCGATCTACGCGTTGCATGTTCGCGATACGCGACAACACACGTCGGCACTGGTTTACGCGGGAGCGGCGATTGGAGCATGCTGCGCGAAGGATTTGCTGACGCTGTTTGTCTATTGGGAATTGACGGCCATCTCGAGCGTCTTCTTGGTGTGGGCCAGCGACAGCGAGCGGTCCTTCCGCAGCGGCATGCGGTATTTGATCATTCAAGTAAGTTCCGGTGTGTTGCTGTTAAGCGGAGCAATCGTTCATCTGCTGCAATCGGGCAACGTGCAGTTCGAATCGTTTGTCGTCGCGGGACAACCATTGTCACTTGCCGGGATGCTGATCCTGTTGGCTGTCGGCATCAAGTGTGCTTTCCCCTTGTTGCACAATTGGCTTCAGGATGCGTATCCCGAAGCAACGCCAACCGGGACCGTGGTGCTGAGCGCTTTTACGACCAAGTTGGCTGTGTACGCACTGATCCGAGGCTTCAGCGGTTATGATTTGCTGGTACCAATCGGCTGCATCATGACGCTTTTCCCGATCGTCTTCGCGGTGATCGAGAACGACTTGCGACGCGTCTTGGCGTACAGCTTGAACAATCAGTTAGGATTCATGGTGGTGGGGGTCGGTATCGGAACGGAACTGGCGATCAATGGAGCCGTTGCACATGCCTTCTGCCACATCATTTACAAGTCGTTGCTGTTCATGTCGATGGGTGCCGTGTTGTATCGAGTTGGCACGACCAAGGCGACCGAATTGGGTGGGCTGCACAAGTCGATGCCATGGACGACAATCTTCTGCTTGATTGGCGCGGGGGCCATTTCGGGATTTCCCCTGTTAAGCGGTTTCGTCAGTAAATCGATGATTTTGACGGCCGCTGCGGAAGAGCATCACTTTCTCGTTTGGATCGTCTTGCTGATTGCATCGGCCGGCGTGATGGAACATTCGGGCATCAAGATTCCTTTCTTCGCATTTTTTGCGCACGATTCGGGCAAACGCGTGCCGGAAGCCCCCTGGAACATGTTGACCGCGATGGCCATCGCCGCGCTGTTTTGTATCGGCTTGGGGGTTGCCTACCCGCTGCTGTATCGCATGCTGCCATTCGAGGTCGATTATCATCCGTTTACCGTTACGCATGTTGTTACGCAACTGCAACTTTTAACGTTTGCGTTGCTCGCCTTCGTCGCCTTAGTGAAATCCGGACTGTATCCGGATGAAGTGAGATCGACGAATTTGGACACCGATTGGTTCTACCGCCGTCTGGCTCCCGCCGTCGTGAATGGCTTGCGAATGACTTATCGCACGGTCAACGACACGTTTCGAAGCGATGTGATTACAATCGTTGATGGTGCGATGAAACAGACCAAGGCGACGTTCAACGATAAGGGTCTTTTTGGCGGAACTTGGTCGACAAGCGTCATGACATTCTTGGCGACGGTTTTGCTGGCGGTGTGTCTGATTTTGTATTACCTGTAGACCTAGAGCGACCACGTCGCAAGATCAACTGAGATACATTGCCGCAAGATAACATCAAACGCGTTCATTATTGATATACCGTGCGTGGTCTGAAATGATGCCTTTGCGTTTAATGAAGCGAATCACCTCATTTCTGAACACGCGACGTATAAGTCGTTTTGCGAAACCCAGTCTGAGCAACCCGTTGCAATCATGTCTCTCTTCGCATCGTCGATCCCCGCCGCAAACGTCCTTGCTGGTTGATCTGACCGCCGATGTCGCCATCGTTGCTTATGGGATCGCATGGTGGTTCGCACTGTCGACCAAACGGGCGGGAAATAAGCATGCGGGGCGGTTCAACGCGTCGAACGCTTGGTACTCGACAAGCGTTCTGCTGATGTTTGTGCATGTTGGTGTCGCTTATGCGATCGCACATCGGTGGAGCCATCGAGCGGCAATGGAACATGCGGCAATTGAAACGCGAGAAACGTTGGGTTTCGAGTTCGCACCTGGACTGTACGTCAACTTCGTGTTTCTACTTGTATTTTTGATCGATACGATCTGGCGGTGGCGTGTAAAGAACCCGCGCCTACGAAACCCCGCAAAGCTTGCTTGCGCAATTGATGGCTCTATCGCATTTATCTTCTTGATGGCCACGCTTGTATTTGAAGAAGGACCGATTCGACTCGTTTCCGCCATCGGAACAATCGTGATCGCGTTTCGGTATTTTCGATGGAAAAAACGAACCGACGAAGGTGGCTAGCATTCAAGGGTCGTGTTTCTCGCAAGTCGTGGCGGCGGGGTGGCACACCGAAATCGAACCGTTAAGCCAACGCCACCCTGGGATGGTGAAAATTACCCAAACTGGCGAAGCTACGCTGAATTGGGAATTCAAAATTGTTTCGCAACTCTAGCTGATTTCAGCTACGCCCGAATCTCGAGTCGACCTAGCGTTGGCTAATTGGGAATCGGTGGGCTGGGTTTTCGGGCCGAAGGTCCATCAGTTTACATAGCCCAGGGCGACGCCCTGGGAACCATTATGCGTTGGAAACGATAGGGCCAAAGGCCCGACAGTTTGTCCCGCCGGTTCCAGCAGCAAACGGTCGGGCCCTTGGCCCTAGCATATTTTACGTGCCAAATTCCCAGGGCGTCGCCCTGGGCTAGGCAAACGTCCAGGGCTTTGCCCTTAAACAAACCGATATCCGATCCAGAAGCATTTTCACCATCCCAGTGCCACCCTGCCGACTTGCTAGCGATGAAAAGCTCTGTTTCACGTTGTGGCGTTTCGTTGAAATCAATAAACTTCGTTCAAACTGTCGATAGAGCAAGAAGCTTGTCGAACGGCGGCGTTCTCGAATTTGACGACTGTATACGTTTCGTGACCAAGCAACGAATGATTTGCGAACGCGTCCATAATTGATCCCTGTCATACAGGGCTTCCCGAACTCTAATCAAGGATGATTCATGAGTGCTCAGCCTGTATCGCTCTCATCCGCGTCGAACGAACGCGAAAGTTCCATCAACACATCGCCGCTGCAGCAACTGCAGTTCGCAAGGAACGTTATTCGTGTTGAAGGGCAGCATCTGATCCAGCTTGCCGCGCAAGTCGATCAACGGATTGTCGAAGCGGCCAGGCGACTGCTTGAATGTCGTGGATCGGTGATCGTATCGGGAATCGGCAAGGCGGGAATCATTGGCCAAAAGTTGTCCTCCACGCTATCAAGCACAGGGACTCGATCTCACTTTCTGCACAGTGCGGAAGCCATTCATGGCGATCTGGGCAAGGTGCAATCCGACGATGTTGTGGTTGTTCTATCGCACAGTGGAAAGACCGAAGAAGTGGTCCGTCTGCTGCCCGCGATTGCGCAACAGGCCGATTCGCTGATCGCGATCACATCGTCGGCGGATAATCCATTGGGACGCGCGGCCGATCTCGTGATTGAACTCGGGGAAACGCGTGAAGTCTGTTCGTTGGGGCTTGCCCCTTCGACGAGCACGACTGCGATGCTTGCGGTCTGCGATGCAATGGCTTTGCTGACAAGCCGTCTGCGCGGATTCACGACCAGCGATTTCGCACGCTATCATCCTGGCGGAAACTTAGGTTTGAAGTTGTCGGTCGTCGACGATGTGATGCGACCGATCCAGCAGTGCCGTGTGGCGAACGACAAAACAACCGTTCGCGATGTGCTTGTCTTCAACAGCAAGCAGGGAAGGCGAACCGGCGCGGTGATGCTGACCGATGAGGAGGGCCGATTGTCGGGAATTTTTACCGACAGCGATCTCGTCCGTTTGCTGGAACGACGTCGCGAAAAATCGCTCGACGGTCCAGTCGTGGATGTCATGTCGATCGATGTCTCTCGTGTCGCCAGTGGAACGTTGCTGAGTGATGCCGTTCATCTGTTGGCGCAGCGTCACATCAGCGAGTTACCGGTTATCGATGAAATGAACAGGCCGATCGGGTTGATCGACATCACCGATGTCGTTGGCTTGCTGCCGACCGATGATCAAACCGCGACACCGACGATTCTCCCGATGCGACCTCGCGATTGAAAGGTTAAGGAATGAAATCGGATTCCGAGTTGGCGAACCGAATTCGCTTGATCCTTTCCGACGTCGATGGCGTGTTGACCGATGGACAAATCGTCTTCGATGGCAACGGCGTTGAAACGAAGGCGTTCCATGTGCGTGATGGCTTGGGAATCAAGCTATGGCAACGCAGCGGTGCCGCCTTCGGGATTGTCACCGCGCGGAGCAGTGCGATCGTTCGACGACGTGCCGAGGAACTGGGAATCGAACTGCTGCGGCAGGGGGCTGAGAACAAGTGGTCGGCGGCGGAAAGTCTGATGCGAGCCGCTGGATGCACGGCGGAGGAAACATGTTATATCGGCGACGATCTTCCCGACTTAGCGGTCATGCAACGGGTGGCGGCTGCCGGTTTGTGTTGCCGATGCCGCGATGAATGTTCGACACGCGGCCACCTGGATAACACGACTGCCGGGGGAAAAGGAGCCGTGCGGGAATTGGTCGAACGACTATTGAACGCTCAAGATAAATGGGAATCGCTGGTCAATCCGCGATAACGCCGCGCCATGCCGACATCACCGCTGGACACCATCAAAGCGCTCGTCGTCTGCCTGTTGGCGGCTTGGGGATATGATGCCGTGATCGCACCGATGTTGGTGGGAGACGTGCGGGTTGCTGAGATTCCCCTGCGTGCGCCGTCGGACATCGTTGATTCAAAGATCGCCGACTACTTCAAGCCCGGCTCGTGGCAGCGTGATTCGCCCAAACGAATCGAAACGGAAATTGGTGTCCTGCTTTTCAAGGATTGGCAGCGGCTTAGCGATAATCGGTGGAAGCTGTCGCCAGTCACATTGCTGCTGCGGAACAGCGACGCCGGTGAGGAAAGACGGGACGATGGCGATGTGGAGCTGCAACGCCCCATCCTGTTGGAGGCACCGGGGGGAGCGGAAATCGAGTTCGCTGAATCTTTGTCCGTTCTCGATGGCAGCACGCCACCGGTGCAGGGAGGTCATCTGATCGGAAACGTTCAGATCATTGGTCCGGCGACAAAAGCCGATGGCAGCGACCGGTTGCAAATCAACGCCAGCGAGGTGCGTATCAATGGCGAAAAGATCTGGACGACGGCTCCGGTAAGAGTTCAAGTTGGGGAAGCGGTCGCCGAAGGACGCGACCTGACGATAGCGATGGCTGGTGGCGGCAAGATTCCGACGCAGCAATCCGAGTCGCCGTTGTCGGTGCTGAATGATCTGACGCTGATCTACTTGGATCGATTGCAGGTTCCGCTTCCGCAGGGAACGTTGTGGCCGGTTCTTCCCGAAGTTCTCGATGCTCGACCAGCCGGGGCCATTCCTCCCGAGGGTGTCGGCGGAATGCTGAACGTTCGATGCGGTGGCGCGATGCGTTTTGATTTCGCAACCTATACGTTATCCCTGAGCAATCAAGTCGTCATTGAACATCAAGGTCCAGGCTTGCCGGTGGATACGATTCGTTGCCCGAATCTGGCGATTGAGTTGGAGGATCCTTTCGGCAACTCCGTCGCGAAACCGGCGACCGATCGCATGATTCGACGTGTTCGCGCCTACGGAGGCATGACAACGTTTGACGCGCCGACGCTGATGTCGAGGGTCTCCGCCGAACGCATCGACGCTGATTTCCGCAATGGCGTGATCAAAATGTCTGGCTCCCGAGGCATCGATTTCGTCCATCGTCAAATGCAGTTCGTTTTGACCGACTTCGAGTATCGCTTCGCACCAGGCAATCCGGAGGACTTAATTCAATTGAAATCGAACGGCGAAGGACGACTGATCGCGCATGACCCCGAAATGCCGCTACGCTCCTTCAGTTGGAAAGATCAATTGCGGATCACTCCTCAAGCTCAGGACAATCAATATCAATTGTGGATGCTTCAAGCATCGGCGGTGCTCCCTGAAGACGGGCGCATCCACACCAACAGTTTGGGACTCGGATTCACTCTGTTGCCTGCCAATGCGGTTAAGGATGTTGAGGATTCAAAGCTGCCGCTTAAAGGTCGATTTCGCCCGGAAAGTCTCGTTGCCAAGGGGAACGTCGTCTTCGACACGCGTGAAGTTTACGCGGCAACCGACCAATTGGATCTGTTCATCGAGCAGATTGGTGCCGACGCCACGCCCGAACAGCAAATGCGTTTGAACCGCGCCACGGGGGAGACGCTTCGATTGTGGACACGCGAGCCCGATGAATCGAAGGTCGCCGCAAACGGTGTTGCCAACGGAAGTGAACAACAGCCGATGGCAAGCCGTCCGCGTCCTCGGATCCGTGGCAAAACATTGTCGGCGAATATCTTAACCGACGGCAGGAACGCCGTCGCGCACGAGTTTTCGATCAATGAATCGGTACGCATCGAACATGTCTTGGAATCCGAGCAAGGCCCACTTCCGGTCGTGCTGATCGGCAGAGAACTGATTTTCGTCGATGGAGATGCGGGACGCATCATTCAAGTCTCAGGCTTTCCCGCACAAATCGAAATCGCCGATGGCTATTTTCGCGGTCCGATGGTTCAGCTTCGGATGGGAGATAACTCGCTGTTCATGGATCGTGCCGGCGAATTCCAGATGCCGTCGACCGTGCTGTCGACGACGGCAAGCCCAAACTTTCGTTGGGTCACATCACCGAAATGCTCTTGGCAGGGGCAGATGCATTTCAATGGGCAAACGGCGCAATTGGTCCGAGATGTCACGATGTCCGGCGCCGTGACGACGCTGGACGAACCGACGCGATGGGACTTGCAGGTTGGGTGCGACTTACTTGAACTGACATTGGCGCGAAGGATCGACCTATCGAAGCCAGGAACGTCGAAGCAGGTCGATGTCGAGAAAATTTCCTTTCGAGGCGTCGAACGGGAGAACAAGGGGGTTATCCTTTCGGCGGTACAACGCGACCTGTTTGGAAATCTGATGGGAAGTCATCAGCTTCACGTTCCGACGCTTGACGTCATGCCACCGACATCGCAATTGCTGGGCACTGGGCCAGGTTGGTATCACGCCTGGAGCAAGCCGAAGCCGACCGATTCGGGACCTCTGGCAACCCTTTCGAAAACGGGGGGATGGCTGGCGGCGCATTTGGTTTATCAAGAGAAGATCGAAGGCAACATCGCCGATAAAGTCTTGCGTTTCGTTCGCGGTGTCCGAGTGGCGACGTCGCCGGTCGCCAATGAAGAGCAACGCATCGACGCCCGGAAAATTGTCGAAGCCCAGCCGGGACAGGCCGTCCTCGATTGCGATCAACTTGAATTCTCGCAGACGCCCGCGGCACATCAGTTCAAACAACCCGGCCAGTCATTCGGCCAGTGGGAGGCGAAGGCAATCAGCAATGTCTCGTTTCAAGGCCGCAACGAAAAAGGTCTGTTCAGTGGAACCGCCGATCGAATGGGATATATTGCCGACAAAGATCTGTTCGTCATGGAAGGTATCCGAAACCGTCCGGTGGAACTGCAACGGCGATACGCTAACGGACAACCGGGAGGAGCATTTCAGGCTCAATTGTTGAAATTTAAGCCGCGAACGCTCGAGATCCTCGATCTTCAAATTCAAAGCGTGGATCTGGGGAATTTGCAGCAAGGCTTCGGTGTACCGTCACAACCGCAAGCCGCCAATCCCACAAACCAACAGCCTCCACGTTTCTAGGCGATAGCCAGACCAGAGCATACCGCAGGATGGACCTCCGGTCCGTCCTCAACTCTTTCGTCACGTCGTAGATCACAGCATACCGTAGGATGGACTTCCAGTCCGTCCTCAGCTGTCATTGGCAGTGTTGGTAGGTTCGCAAGTAGACCGATCCGGGAACAGCGCGAACCCAGTTGCGTCCTTGTGTTTCCGCGATGGCCGCCGTGGCGTACGAACCCAAATATCCCTCGCGTCCGTTGTAGCGAATAACGGCGTAGTAAACGCACGATCGCTGGGACGTGCAGCGACCTTGACTGTAGGCGATGTAGCCTCGGACGAAATTCCTCAACGCACCGCTCGGCGGGCTGGAATTGTGATAAACAATGGCAAAGTGTTCGTTGTCGGTCCCATACCGCCGATTCTCGTTCACGCGGTCGCTCACGCTGCGGCGGCACGTTGCCTCGTCGGTGTACAAATCGTGTGCAAAGCCAGTGCGAATCCAACCTGTGTTTTGGCATGTGTGCTTGATATAGACGGTCCATCCGCCAGCATTTGCCGCGGAAAACGCGGTCTGCGCAAGCAATAAAAATAGCCCGATTCGCAAGGTCCGCAAGATCATGCTTCTGTTCATCAGTCACCTTCCCTCGATTTCGTTCGAAAGTTTTGCAAGACGCCCGCATGGAAACGCCATGCAAGGCGGAGACCGTACCTGGTCAGCAACTCAAACGATTCAGCGACTTCTGGAGCGCGCGACTTTTTCAAAAACTTTCTTTTTTCTGAATCGACACGGATAGCCCTAGAGCGGCTTTATGAGCACTGTGGCTTGCTCGGAACTGGATATACTCTTCCGGCGAGCAACTTGGTGGAGGAATGACGACGAGCGAAGGAAACTTTTCCGAACAATTCAAACCATTCGATCTGGACACGTTCTTCGCTGGAAAGTTATACCGTGCGTGGTCCGAAATGATGCCTTCGCGTTAAATGAAGCGAATCACCTCATTTTCGGCCAGGCGGCGTATATACCGTGCGTTGTCCGAAATCGCACGTTGGCTTTGACATGTCGCTCACGACCAAACCATCATCTTCCACGGGAGTTCCATCCATGTTGCATCGATTTTCAAAATGTTTCCTTGTTTGCGCCGCGATCATCGTCATGACGCTGCCGGTCGCGGCTCAGCCGGGAGGCGGTCGCGGTGGCCGTGGAGGTTTCGGGGGCGGCTTCGGCGGTCCCGGCGGTCCGGGAATGATGGGCGGAACACTCAAGCATCTGCCACTAGGCATGGCCCTGCGAATGGAGGAAGTTCGCAAAGAGATCGAGCTGATGCCCGATCAGGTCGACGCCTTCCGAAAGTTCACGCAGCGTGAGGATGAAGAGGGTCGCGGTCAAGAACGTCCGGATTTTCGTAACATTTCCGACGATGAACGCCGCGAATTCATGGAAAAGATGCAGGCGCAGCGAGAAGAGCGATTGGAAAAGTCGAACGTGATGCTGGAAGAGATCCTGCTTCCGCCACAACTGGATCGCCTGCGCGAAATTGCGATCCAAATGGTCGGAATGGGAGCATTGTCAACCGATTTTGTCAGCAAAGAACTCAACATCACTGACGAGCAAAAGAAGTCCTTAGACAAGGTCCGTGACGAAACGCAGGCGAAAATGCGAGAGCAAATGCAAGAAATCTTCGCCAATGCGCGTCGCGGTGAAGGAGGCGAAGGTTTCGATCGTGACGCGATGCGATCGAAGTTCGAGGAAATGCGAAAAAACACTGAGAAAGAGATCATGGGAGTCTTGAGTTCCGATCAGCAAGAGAAGTTCGAGAAGCTCAAGGGAGCGAAGTTTGACATGCCCGCTCTGCAAGGATTCGGTGGACGCGGACGCGGCGGAGATCGTGAACGTGGCGGAGATCGTGAACGCGGTGGAGATCGCGAACGCGGCGACCGTTCACGTGACTCAGCGGAGTAG
>JAWKTL010000053.1:0-52570 GCA_041399105.1 Pirellulaceae bacterium
CAACAAGAATTGCTCGACGCAATCCGCATGGCATTCCAACAGGGACGGATCGCGCGTCGCCGAAAGATAGCGGTCTCAAAACTTGAACTGCTGACAGCCGACGAACGCGAAGTCTTGGATATGATCATCAAAGGCGTCCCGTCGCGGGTCATTGCACACAAGCAGCACGTCAGCGTTCGCACGATCGAAAATCGCCGTCATCATATTTACGAAAAGACGCAAACCCATTCGATCGCCCAACTGGTGCGCATGGTCGTCGAATCGCAAGATCTTTCCGAGTCCGTCCAGGATTAATCGGGATACCCTTCGCGATTGCACAGAGGCGTTTCGTCTCGACGCACCAGTGCGATTCGTGCATCAGAAAAGACCTGCAAGAGCGGCAAGCGTCCGCAGGTTCGGTGCTTGAAGTGACTATCAATGCCTGTGCTTACAACGCACAGGCATTTTTGTTGGTCGGTGTCATGGATTTCGCTATCGTTTACGACGACGATTCAATACACTTTGGGAAGAGTTTCATGTTTCATTGCACCTCACGGCAATAAAGATATCGCTTTTTTTGGCGATCCAATTGCCGCAGGGTTTGAATCGGCTTGCAAATATCCCCATTCCAATTTCGGGGCAGACGAAATTTTGGAGAGTCCGTGATGCATCGTTTTACTTTAATCGTTCTGATGGCGTTGGCCGTCGAATCTGCGGCTGATGAGTTTCGAACTTGGACGACATCCAGCGGTCGCCGCAGTGATGTCCGTTTGAAGTTAATCGATCAGACGGATGTGGTGGTTCGGTTGCAAAGGGAGGATAACGGCAAGATCATCTCCCTCCCCAAGACGGGTCTCAGTCGCGAAGACCGCCAATACGTCAAGACTTTGTCGGAAACGCCAACATCCGCGACGGCTGCGGCGGGGGATGCCGCAGCTTCCGGAAGGAACACCGATTGGTCGCAGTGGCGTGGAGCCAATCGGGACGGTATCAGTTCCGAGACCGGATTGCTCGACGCATGGCCATCCAGCGGTCCACCATTGTTGTGGAACATCACGGGATTGGGTGAAGGTTATTCGACACCGTCGGTTTCTGATGGAGAAGTCTTCGTTCTTGGGACGCGAGGAAGCGAAGAACTCTTGTTTTGCTTGTCACTTTCCGACGGAAGCATCAAATGGACTTGTGGGATGGGCCAGAAGGCCGGCGGTGGCGGCTATCCTGGGCCGCGTGGAACTCCAACGGTCGATGGTCAGTGGATCTATGCGATCGGCAGCGACGGAACCTTGGCCTGCATCGATCGCAAATCGGGCGACATGAAATGGAGAAAGAACTTCAAACAAGATTTTTCGGGGCAACATGGTCATTGGGACTATGCCGAATCGCCATTGATCGATGACGATAAGTTGATCTGCACGCCTGGTGGGCCCAAAGGGACGATGGTGGCGTTAAACAAGAACAGTGGCGCGGTGATCTGGAGCGGCAGTGCGGCTGAACTTGGTGGCGGCTACACCACCGCGTCCTATGCTTCTCCCATCGTCGCTCAGTTTGGCGGCGCGCGTCAGTACATCGCCTTCTTGCATGGTGGAGTTGTGGGATTCGACTCGAAAACGGGACAAGGTCTTTGTCATTACGACGCCCCAGCCAACTGGACCGCCAACTGTTCGACCCCTGTTGTGGCCGATGGAGCTGTGTTCGCCGCCAGTGGCTACGGAACCGGAGGGGGCAAGGCGACCGTTCGCGGATCGGGAACGCGCTGGAATGTGAACGAAGATTATTTTGTAAAGGAGTTTCAAAACCATCACGGCGGATTCGTTTTGGTCGACGGATTTTTGTATGGAACCAACGACAGCGTGCTTCTCTGCGTGGATTGGAAAACCGGCAATGTGCGTTGGAAGAAACGGAGCGTCGGCAAGGGGTCCACGTCGTTTGCCGACGGACATTTATACGTTCGCAGCGAACAAGGAGACGTGGCGCTGGTGAAAGCGTCGCCGGAGGACTACGTCGAAGTCGGAAAGTTCAGTCAGCCCGACCGAAGCGACAAGAACGCTTGGCCTCATCCGGTCATCAGCAACGGCAAACTCTTGCTGCGTGATCAAGACCGTATGCTCTGCTACGACATTAAGGCTCCCAGGTGACTCCGACGCGCGTCGCCCAATCTTCCCATCCGCGAACCATCGACGCCAAGCGGTCGGGATGCTTGTCGGCAAGATCGTTCATTTCGCAACGATCTTCGGCAAGGTTGTACAATTCCCAGGCTAGGCGCTTCGGCTGACGTTTCGAATAGACAATCTTCCAATCTCCGTCGCGCCAGGCGTGCGCGGCCTGATGATCGAAGCCGATCGATCGCGAGGCGATCCGTTTGCCGCGCAGGACGGGAAGCAAGCTGGTCCCTTCAAGTGGCTGGATCCGACGACCATTCAAAATTTCCGGATACGAAGCTCCACTGGCGTCGATGATCGTCGGCAAGACATCCATCATGTGTGCTGGCTGCCGTTCCCAGTCGTCACGACTGTCAATGCCCTGAGGCCAATGAGCGATGAAGGGAGTGCTAATGCCACCTTCGTGCGTGAAATGCTTGTACATTCGGAAAGGCGTATTGCCGAGATTCGCCCACGCGCTGCCGTAGGACTGATGCGTGCCGCGGCCTCCAATCTCGCGGACGTGTTCACCCGTGCGAAGTGTTGTTTCGCCGTCGCGTGATCGTCCGTCAAAACCAAACGGCCCCCATTCATAACAAGCACCGTTGTCGCTGAGAAACAAGATGAGGGTGTTTTCCAAATCGTTTGTTTTCGCCAGGTGATCGGTGATTCGACCGACCCCCGCGTCGACGCTTTCGACCATCGCGGCAAAGACCGCCATGCGACGAGCCAAGTCCAGTTGCCGATCTCGATCAAGGCGACTCCATTCAGGGTTCTGTTGTCCGGAATAGCCATTGGCGATGTCATCCCGATCGACGGGAACCATCTCTCGCGGTGAAAGCTTCCACTGAGGACCATCAATGAGTCCTCGCTGTTGCATCCGGAGGTAGCGTTCCTCTCGCAAGACGTCCCACCCACGTCGGTAGATCGAATCGTATTTGTCCGCGCGGTCCGCGGGAGCCTGAATGGGGAAATGAGGAGACGAATGACCCAGGAACAAGAACCACGGTTGTTCGCTTTGCTGACCTTGCTTGATGAACTCGATCGCATAATCGTTGAACACATCGGTTGCGTAAAACTCGTCGGCGGGCGGATCGATTTCTTTCCGACGCCCCGACGGCAAGCGAACGTAGTAACCCGCATCGTATTGATCGTGCGAATGCGCGTTGGTGTAGCCGTAAAACTCATCAAAGCCACGTCGGATCGGTCCTGTTTCGGGATGCAGATGCCACTTGCCAACGTAGAAGCACTGATAGCCGACAGGTTTAAGCACCTCCGCGATCGTGGCGCAGTCGTCCCGCAAGCGTCCTCGATAACCGACACCGCGCGTCGGATGCGGCTTGGGGGTTGTGAAATCGCCGATGCCCGCTTGTGTTGGATACAACCCGGTCATCAGTGAAGCCCTGCTGGGACAACATCGCGCGGAATTGTAGAACTGCGTCAGTTTCACACCGCCAGCGGCCAGTCGGTCGATGTTCGGTGTCGCGATTTCGCCACCGTAACACCCCAGATCGGAATAGCCCAGATCGTCGGCAAGGATAACGATGACATTGGGTCGCCGCGCGTGAGCGTTCGCAACAGTGCAAAGCGATAGGATGCCGACAAGCAAATGTGCGTAAAGGATTCGGCAAATCATTGGCTTCCCTTCTTTCTTTGCCTTTGACGTTTCTTATTCGGTTTCGCTTCCGGTTTGGGAAGCACGTTCGCCGATCTGGCCCACTGTCGCCATTGCTTTGATAACGCCTCGACCTCTTCCGGGCGATCGGCCGCCAGGTCATGCTGTTCGGTGCGGTCCGATTTCAAATCGAACAGTTCCCACGTCCCTCTCATCCCCGCTCGGACCAGTTTTAGATTGTCGACACGGATGGCGGCGTTCCCTTCATGCTCCCAAAACAACGGACGTTTGGCGAACGCCCCATTTCCCGTCAACAATGGACGCCAACTCTGTCCTTGCATCGGCGTGACCGATTGATCGTTTCGTTGCGCTGGATATGTCGCTGCCGCCAGATCAACGCACGTCGACATGATGTCGATCAGATGTGTCGGTTCTTCGATCCAGCCATCGGTTCCTGAACGCGAGTTGATCCCGGCAGGCCAATGCGCGATCAGCGGCGACGCGATTCCCCCTTCGTGATTGAAGTGCTTGTACTTGCGAAACGGCGTGTTGTTCAGGTGTGCCCAACATTTGCCGATAAAGACATCCGAATGCGGATCGCCCGGATGCTCGCCGGAATATTTCCCGCTGACACCCGCTTCCGCGTTGCCGCCATTGTCCGCAAGGAAAAGGATCAACGTATTTTCCAGTTGCTGACGTTCACGCAACGCCGCCACCAGTTTGCCGATGTTCTTATCGATCTCGTCAATCATTGCGGCGTAGATCGACATCATGTCGTCGTAGCGACGTTGCTCGGTTGCGGAAAGGGTGTCCCACGCGGGAACATCCTCGGGGCGTGATTCAAGCTTCCAATCCGCATCGATCAATCCGGCGGCGATCTGCCGTGCGTACCGCTCTTCACGCAGGCGATCCCAACCTTGCATATAACTTCCTCGATACTTGGCGATCGTCTCTTCCGGGGCCATGCAAGGGAAGTGGGGCGCGACATGAGCAAGGTACCAGAAGAAAGGCTTCTCTTCCGCGATCGCTTCGTCGATGAATTTGATCCCTTGCTCGGTCCACAAATCGCTGCCGTACCATGGCGGGTTGAATTGCGGATCTTCGCGTGAAACCTCGTTTCCGTTGAGGAACATTTTTGTGTTCCCTTTGGACCCTGTTTGATTCGAGAAATGCAAACCGCCGGCGGGCAGATTCAAGCTGCGATCAAATCCACGATCCCAAGGTGTGACACCATGCTCGAAGCCGACATGCCACTTGCCCGTCATCGCTGTGAAATAGCCTGCCGGGCGAAGCACTTCGGCAATCGTAACGCATTGATCATTGAGCTGTCCGCGATAACCGGGCACACCCTGGTCCTGCGTCATCCATCCGACACCCGCTTGATGCGAGTAAAGCCCGGTCAACAGCGAAGCCCGCGTCGGGCAACAACGACCCGTGTTGTAAAACTGCGAAAAACGAACGCCTCCAGCCGCCAAAGCGTCCAGATGCGGCGTCGGAATCTCGCTGCCGTAACATCCGATATCCGAGAAGCCCATATCGTCGACCATGATGACGATGATGTTCGGTCGATCGGCTGCTTGGCTGGCCGCCGCAACGATCGATATCAGACCGACGATGATGGTCCGAAGCGTTTGAGTTTTCATAGCTTGAATTCAAGTACGGGTTTTGTGGGAAGACGCCTTACTTCGCGCTGAATGTGAAAACCGTTTGCGACTTGAATTCTTTCCCGGCTTCAAGATCGTCGATGGGAAGTTCGGCTGGTTGGGGCTGTCGGGGAAGTGCTGCGTCTCCAAGCAAAAACCACCGCGATGAACATACGGCTTCCCCGACTTGCCTTTCAATCGACCATCAAGAAAGTTGCCGCAATAGAACTGAATCCCTGGTTCGGTCGTGTGAATTTCCATGATGCGCCCGGACGTCGGTTCATAAACACGCGCTGCCAACGTCAATTGATTCTGTTGACCTTCTTTGTCGAGAACCCAGTTGTGATCAAAGCCCAGGCCGAAGGCAAGCTGCTGGTGTTGTTGGTCGATATCGCGGCCAATGGGCTTCGCTTTCGTGTAATCCAACGGCGTCCCCGCCACCGGAGCAATCTGTCCGGTCGGAATCAACGTTTCGTCGACGGGTGTGTACGACTTTGCGTTGATCATCAGTTCGTGATCAAGGATGTTTCCTTCCCCTTCCCCTTTCAAATTGAAATACGTGTGCTGTGTCACGTTGATCGGAGTCGCTTTGTCAGTCGTTTGCGCGATAATCGACGACAATCGCGTTCTTGTCGGTCAAGGTGTACGTCACTTCCAGATTCAAGTTGCCCGGATAGCCTTCCTCTTTGTCCTTCGCCAAATAGGACAGCGTCAGCGACTTTCCGAGCGCGATAGTCGACAACGTTCCAGACAACCTTGTCGAACCCGATCGCTCCGCCATGCAAGTGATTGGGACCGTTATTCTTCAACAAGGAGTATGTTTCGCCGTCGATTGAGAAAGAACCGCCGGCGATGCGGTTGCCGTAGCGTCCCACGATGGCTCCGAAGTAGGGCTTATCGACCGCGTTGATGTAGTCGTCGGCGCGATCATAACCAGCGCCACATCGGCCATGTTACCGTCTCGATCAGGGACGATGATCGATGTGATGATCGCTCCGTAATTGGTCACTTTAACGATCATTCCCGAGTCGTTCTTTAACGTGTAAAGCTTGATCGAATCGAAATCTTCGACTTGGGCGATGGCCGAACTCGTCAACATCAGGGCGGCCAGCAGGCAGGTTGTCAGTTTCACGGGTCATTCTCCGGGGGTGAGCATGGAAGCATCAGCAAGGGTGCGACAAGGCGAGCGTTATACCGTGCGTGGTCTGGAATGACGCTTTTGCATTTAATGAAGCGAATCACCTCATTCTCGGCCACGCGACGTATATGCGTGCGGGGCGGGATGGCCTCGCCGTTCGGATCGCTCTGGTTTCAACGCAGTATATCTCGTAGTTTTCGCGAAGATAGTCACGGATACCCGACACAACGGAGACATTCCGCTATCATACGGCTTTCGTGAATCGTTGTTTTTGGAAATCGAAGACATTATGGACGTTGTTATCACCGCGCTGGGCCCCGACAATGTGGGGCTTGCCGATCCGATCATTCACTATGTCACGGGACAAGGTGCCTCGTTGTCGGAAATTCAGATGTACGATCACGACGAGGCGCAGCTGTTTGCAATGCTTTGTCGATTGCATCTTCCCGATGGTCGCTTGGGCGTTCTGGAGCAGGCGATGCAGCAGATTGCCGAGCGGACGGGGCTGGCGATCCGAGTTTGGAGTCCCGATAAGCGAGCCGATCGACCTCGCCTTGCTCTCTGCACGACCTATCGAACCGAGACACCCAGGGCCGTGTTGCAGGCCGTCCGCGACGGACGCATCCGCGCTCAGGTGGCCGTTGTCATCGGCAACCGCAAGAAATGTCAACCGCTGGCGGAAGAATTCGGCGTGCCGTTTGAATTGATTGGTCAATCCGATGGACATGCCGATGACGCGGCGATGGTCGACGTGCTCGATCGATACGAAGTCGACTATGTCGTCCTCGCGCGATACATGCGGATTCTGCCTCCCGAAACGTGCTGGCAGTTCGCCGGCGGACGCATCATTAACCTGCACCATGGTCTGCTCCCCGGCTTCCCGGGCTTCCGGCCTTATCACGATGCCTACGCCGCTCGGATGTTGACCTTTGGCGCCACCTGTCACTTCATCATTCCCGAACTCGACGCAGGCAATCAAACGATCAATCAGGAAACGTTCGCCGTTCGACCAGGCACGCCGCTGGAGGAGATCATTCGTCGCGGCGAGCAAGTTAACGAACCATCTTGTCTTGTCGAAGGCGTGCGCCGCGTGGTTGATCGAGAAGTCAAGCTTCATTTTCATCGCGTTGTTGTCTCTTGAGTGGAAGCTGATGAATCGTTCCTCCTATCGCTGGGCCGCTGTTGGCGACATCAACGCCTTTTTCGGGTTGATGCTGGACAACGTTGCCGGCCTGATTCTAGTGGTCAGCCTACTGGCTGGAGTCTTTCAATTTCCGGCAAGCTTTGCGGTTCAGGCACTCGTTCCCGGAACCGCGATCGGCGTGTTTGTCGGCGACCTGATTTTCTTCGTGATGGCGTTTTGGCTGGCTCGCAAGTCAAACTCCGACAGCGTCACCGCAATGCCGCTGGGGCTCGACACGCCGAGTACTTTCGGCATGGTCTTCTTTGTGCTGGGACCGGCATTCATTGATGGGAAGACCAGGCTTGGATACGACGAAATCGAAGCGGCGCGATTCGCTTGGCACATCGGCATTTGGTCGATCGTCTTCAGCGGTCTATTCAAAGTCGTTTGTTCACCCTTCAGTGGTTGGGTTCGACGAAGCGTTCCTCGCGCGGGACTGCTCGGTTCACTGGCGGCGATCGCCCTGGTGTTGATCAGTTTTCTGCCGTTGCTGGACATCTTGAACACACCGCTAGTCGGAATCGTTGCCTTGGCGATTGTCTTGACCTCGCTGATCGGTCGCGTCCGTTGCCAGCGTGTGCCGGGAACCTCGGCGCGCTGATCGTCGCCGGCGGATTGTTTTATCTGTTACGCGCTCCGGTGTCGAGGGTTACTCCAGTGAGGGGCATCAGTCGATCACACCCACGATGTGGCCGACGTTGTGGTTGGAAGCCTTTGAGTTTGAATGGTTTCAGTGTTTCAGCGAAGCGGCGAAATATCTGCCGATCGTTCTTCCGTTCGCGATTGAACGGTTGTCGGCGGGATCGACTGCACCGAAGCGCCGCGGCGGCCGGAGACGAGTATCCGACCGGAGCGGTTATCTTCGCCGAAGCGATTGCGACGCTGATCGCCGGCGTATGCGGTGGCGTCGTGCAGACAACGCCCTACATCGGTCATCCGGCTTACAAGCAGATGGGAGGTCGCGCCGCATACACGTTGGCAACCGCCTTGTTGATCGGATCGGCGGGCGTGGGAGGCTACTTCGTTTACTTCTATCAAATCATTCCCGAAGCAGCAGTCTTTCCCATCCTCATCTTTGTCGGGTTGGAGATCACCGCGCAAAGCTTTTCCGCGACGCCGACCCGACACTATGCGGCGGTCGCCTTCGCATGCGTTCCCGCTTTGGCATTCCTCGCCAACAGCTTTCCTTCGCAGATCTTCGGCGACCCGAACTATTCGATCGACGGTTTGGGTGACCCGCGATTGCAAGCGAAGCTGCAAACATTGCTGATCCTGTCCAACGGATTCATTCTGACAAGTCTGTTGTGGGCTTCCACGCTGGCATCGATCATCGATCAGCAACTGCGACGCGCCGGAATCCTCATGCTGATTTGCGGTGGTTTGACCCTGTTTGGCATCATCCATTCCCCTGTTCTTGGCTCGCCGATGTATCTGCCGACCAGCGACGAGGCGGGAATGGTCATGCAATACGCGCTCGGGTATGCGATCACCGGAGTCATGCTGATGGCCTGGTCGATGATCGTGAAACCGAACCTCTTCGATTCGTCACTGGATGCCCCGAGTTCCGAAACGCACCTATAAACGTCGCGTGGCCGAGAATGAGGTGATTCGCGTCACGAAATGGAAAAGCATCATTTCAAACCACGCACGATACGCATCCGCCACAGAATTGCTTCCAGCTTGCGAAGAGTCATAAAAAAACCTCTTCCTCCATGTTTCGCGAGATTTCGCTTCTCTTTCTTTGTAATTTGCTACACTGAGCAGGCCGGTGCCTATCAGCCCATTGTTACCAGTGGAGAGATTCGTGGTCATGTTGCCCAAACTAAAAACGCTTCATTATCGATACGACTCAAGGTTGGCTTGCATCGATGCTTCTCAGAGCTTTGGTGCTGTGGACACTATTCATTCCGCGGATCGTGTTTGGTCAAAGCGATTCTGAAGACGACTTGGTGGAACTGGAGCAATGGGCCGAGACGCTGCTGCTGGATCGCAAGTACGCGGAGCTGGACGAAATGATCACGTCGTTTCGCAAGACACAGTCCCGCTCTGAAAGTGGATTCTCCAAGCTCTCGAATGTCTACAAGCATTTGGCTGCGCCCTGGGCGAAACGCAGTCGATCGGCGGTCGAAGACCGATTGCGGATTCTGAAAACGTGGAGCGACACGGCGCGTTCGGTTTCATCGGATGTTTGTCTCGCCTTCTGCTATATGGAAAAAGCATGGGAGGCCCGCGGAGGCGGGTTCTACGGATCGATTACTGGTGACGAAATTGAAATCATGCGGCAAGCGATGGAGGATGCGACAAAAGCACTCGATAGCGCCGAAGCTTTGTGTTCGGATGACCGACTCCAAGACGCGTGCATTTCGTATCTTCGCATGTGCGTAGGCCACCTGACCGGCGCGGATCACGACGAAATGTTAACCCACATGTACCGTGGGTTGGAAATCGACCCGTGGTATTGGCCTCCGATATCGGCAATGACCGTTTACCTGCTGCCGCAGTGGTATGGTTCCCAAGAGGCGTTGTTGGAGTTCGCCGAAGCGGTCGCGGACGCCACAAGAAACAAAACGGGCGATGGTGCGTATGCCCTGGTCGTCATGGATGCGATCAATTATGGCGAACCTGCCCGGTTCGGCCCCGATGGCTTTGATTGGCAACGTACCCTGCGAGGATTGAACGATTGGGTTGCCCAACGCCCTGATTCGACATACCGCTTGGGCGCGACAGCCAAATTCGCCCATTTGGCGAATGATCGCGAGGCGGCTCGATCCGCGATTGAGCGTCTCGAAGGGCGGTGGACTACCCGTATTTGGCCTAAAGAACGCGACTTCGAACGCACCGTGCGCTGGGCGTTTGATAGTGATGACCCGGGTAATGCTTTGAGCGTGATCGAGTTGGGGCCGAGGATCATCTTGCACATGGGGCTTGTCGACAATGGTCGGCTCGCCGTTGTTCCACGTCGCGAGAAAACGATGCCCGTGATCGACATTGAATCGGGAAAGCGGGTCGATTCACTTTTCAACTGGCCTCATCGTTTTCGGATCGCGTCTCATGGATCCTATGGAAAGTATCCAATATTGGTTTCGTTAGTTTTCAGCAACGAGACTGGATCTATCGATACGATCATGCCTCGGGAGAGTATCGGGCGATTAGCGCCAACGACGAAACGGTCCGAGGTGTCGCCAGTTCGCTGGATGGGCGTGGTGTCGCGATATGCGACAGTGGCGGCAACGAAGTTTTATGAAATTCAAGATGACGAAGCCTTTCCTTATCAGTGGTCTGACGCTGGATAGAGAACCCCAAGGTATCGCTGGTCCCCCGACGCCAAGCGGCTGGTTTGCGGAGTCAATCTGAATTCTAAGATGTGGGACACACAGTCTCGGGAGTTAATTCAGGAATGGGATGCGGAAAATGATCGCATCGCCGCCATCATTTGGTCGCCCGATGGAAAGATGCTGGCGACATCCGGGCGCGGGAGGCGAAGTCGTCTTGGTGGAACGCGAGTGATTGCAGCGAGATTGGACGTATCGAGTTGCCAACCAACTTTGTCCAATGCTTGGCCTTTTCACCGGACAGCCAACGTTTGGTTGTCGGCAATTACACTCACATTCCCGCTGCGCCCGGACCGGTCTATGTATGTGACGTCGCCAGTCGCAAGGTTATCCACTCGCTGGAGGGACACCGACTGAACGTGCTTTATGTCGCGGTCACTCCCGACGGAAAGAAGATCATCTCCGCTGGCGATGACGGGAGCGTCCGTATCTGGGAAATGCCATGAACTTCAAACCTAAGCCAATGGGAGTCACCATGTCGAATGTTGTCCGTGGATGCTCGGCCCGTCTGGTTCGCTGTGATAATCTGGCTTGCCGGGTTCCATGTCGCCGCTTGCCAAGAAGCCCCATTCCCCCAATTGCGACTGCAATATCGATCGCCGGGCCAGTCGATGTTGTATGTCGGGCATGACGTGAAGGAAATCGAAACGGCGGAGGAAGTGTGTCGCCAACTCAGCTTGCGAATCGACGTGATAAAATCGCTGG
Source organism: Pirellulaceae bacterium (assembly GCA_041399105.1). GTDB lineage: Bacteria > Planctomycetota > Planctomycetia > Pirellulales > Pirellulaceae > Rosistilla. Next base: position 11,734 of record JAWKTL010000053.1, read on the forward strand.
CAATGCTCCCCTTGGATTGCTCGGAACTGCATACGATCATTGTCGGCAGCAATGCGATCGACTATTTCAGCCCCAATGAACAGGAGCAAAGTCGGCAAGACGAGGTGTTTGCATCCCTTGAAGAGTTTGTTTCCCGTGGCGGGCACTTGCTGTTTTACGGTTCGTTTAATGGACGCAACTCCAAACGATTGAGCTATTTGGAATACGCACCACCCACTTTCACAACGACTTCTTCAGCCTGGTGCCGGACGCACCGAAGTTCTCTTCGCCGATTCGGAAAAGCATGTTCCCAAATCCGCAATGATTCACTCGCAGGGCAACCCTTTAGCATTGATGAAGACAGGAATTCCGTCGTCATGCTGCGGCGTGGTGTCGGCGACGCCGAGGTTTATGGCAATCGATCGTATCCCGATGGACCGGTTCTTGCGACCGTCGCATTTCGACGCGGACGCGTCACCTACACCTCCGTGGAACCAGGGGCGAACGGCATCTGGCTGGTGCCAATCGTGATCATGGATTGCTCAGCGCACCGACAAATCGCGACCAATTGCGTGGAATCGGTGATCGTGCCACCGCAACGCCTGCGATCGATGAACACTCCCGCGATTCAGTCTGATGACGCCGTTCGCAGGCGGCGGTGAAGTATGAGAGTCAATATGCCGAGCTTCAACAGAGCTTGGCAACGCCCAACGATCAGCGGACGTTTGGTGAATCGCTGCTGGAAAAGGCAACGCTGGAACAAGATCTCGCCGCGAAATTCATCTTAACGCCGTGCGGCTGTCGTCACTTGCCGCCGGTGGCGATGTGGCGAGCTGCGCACCTGCTTCGTCAGGCCGGCGACGCCTTCGATTTCGATCTGGCCACCGAACGGCAGCGGTTGATTGCAGCCGCAGACACGTCAACTTCGTCCGCGACTGATGCTGAACTGACTAATCAACTAACAGATAATGCACGAGACGGAAACGAACACATGGCACGCATCGAAAACCACAAGTACAGCATCGAAGACGCTTTTCGAGAGTGCTTTTACGTCGTACCCGATTATCAGCGGGAGTACGTCTGGACGGAAAAGGAAGTTACTCAACTGCTGGAGGACATCGATGAGCAAATCGACGCTGGCTCGACAAGGGAGTATTTCGTCGGCATGGTTCTCGTCTCTCGCCTGGCTGGCAAAAGAACCACTTCTGAAGTGATCGACGGCCAGCAGCGTCTCACGACCTTCTATCTTTTGTTGTGCGCACTACGTCATCGGTTTCAGGGTACGCCGCAGCACCACTCGATCAACGGTCTCATCTTCTCACGAACTACACGTCGAGTGACGGCGAGATCAAGACCAGCCTAAAGCTGGAAAGCCACGGTACGAGAATGCCGACGAGTTGATGTAGTGTCTCGTTGCTAAGGATGACGAACCGGCGAACGTGCGTCTCACCGTTCAGCAAGCGGGGATCACGCAGTTTGGCTCGCTCGACAACCTGTTCAACGCCTATGGAATGGTCTATCGCTACCTGCTCGACAACTACGGGGATCAGGGAAGCCTCAAGAAGCTCTGGGGTTACTTGGCGAACAACGTGTCGTATTCATTCAGATTTCAACCGATGTCAGCAAGCGCCCTGAAAATCTTCGAGACGATCAACGAACGAGGTGCGGGCCTGGAACCCGATGGACCTGCTCAAGAACCTGCTTTTCACGCAGGTCGAGCAGAAGGAATTCACCAAACTCAAGAATGAGGAAGAAAATCACTGCACCACTCGAAAAGGCGAAGGAGAAGCCGCTCCGATTCCAAGGCTACTATCTGATGGCCAACTACAAAATCACGAACAAGGACTCCATCGTTCGTGAGGACGAAATCTATGACTGGTTCGTGAACGCCGACAATGCCAAGTTGTGCGAGTACAAAGAAAAGCCGTTTGAGTTTGTGCGGGAAGATCATTCGCAACGTCGAGAACTTCGCCTTCATGCGAGTGAAAAGCGGCAATCAACAAGTCAGCCTAAATTTGCTTTGGGCGCTTGCTGCCGGGCTAAAGGGCATCGATTGGCGTGAACTCACTGATGAAGAAAAGCAAAAGCTTGCTCGCCGAGATAAACTGACGCTCAACTAGACGACTCAACGTTTTTCAAACAGACGGAAAGTGAAACTCAATGGGATTGTTTGACCTTTTTTTCGGCGGCAAGAAGCGAGCCAACGTCGAAGTTATTTCAGATTACATCTGGATGACCACCGAAGCAAAATTCGCTGGCTTGACCAAAGAAGCAGTGGAACGATCAAAGTCAGATACGGTGGCGATCCTGCTGGTAGCTCACTTCCCCGATGTGCAAGCTCGCCTTGAGCGAATTGCCGAGCAAACCAAATGGGACGTACCGGTGAAGGCTGTGCCAGCGTCCAATTTGAACGCCCATCTTGCCCGAAGCCTGAGCCTTGACGAGTCTGGTGTGATCGATGTCATCGTCGCTGAGAGGCATCCATTGCCATCAATAGACGATCAACTCGAAGAGTTCGCCGACAATCTGCCCTGTCGCTGTCGATTCTCGCATCACCTCTCACTCGACGATGCAGCGTTTCGAGTGTTTGCTGGTGATTGGGTCCAACAAGTCATGCGACAACTCGGTATGAAAGAAGACGAAGCGATCCAAAGCCAAATGGTCTCTCGCCGAATCAGAAAGGCTCAGGAGAAGATCGAAGGTCGAGGGGTGGGAAGCCGTGAGGCTGGATCGGCAGCGGAATGGTTGGAGCAAAACTGCCCCGATGTTGGGCGCAATTGAGTCGGGCTGTTGGCGTTCCGCTAATACGATGCAGGTAACGAGCCAGCCTAAAACCGATCTTGTCCAGAATATGCGGCAGGCCGATGCGTGGTGCATTGGCCATTCGTACCATCGGAGGACAGCAGATATGTCCGATCTCAGTTTGTTGACGGAAGACTGCCGCCGCTCGGAATGCGTGATCAGGGTACAATGTTAGTCACCCCTGCTTTTGCTCACCCATCAGGCCGAGATTGGTAAGTGCTGAATGGCGACACATTGGAAGGGATGACTTTTGTCATCACGGCGATGAGTCAGGACTCAAAGCGAAGCAGAAGAAAATGGGACGGAGTGTGGAGGACAGTGAATGACCGGTACATACCGATCATGCCACGCCGGTTGGAAGTGGAACCGTGGCTCGGACAAAGCGGATTCCAGTCGAACAACGGGCCGAAGCCGCTGTGATCGCTTGGATGCGCCACCAGACGATCGGCTACAATGACATGGTAATCCCACGAGTGAAAGGGAAACGCCGGGAAGTGCGGCGGATGCTGGCCCGACGATCTCACGATCAGCTGGAAGGGTATCGTCGTGGCGATTTGAATAACGAGAACTGCCCACTGCGGCAGGCCATTGAGAAGAAGCAAGAGGATCAGCCATGAGGACATTCATCACACTTGCGGCGATACTGCTCGTCGATACGACCGTCCACGCTCAAGACTTCCGCAACATCGACTGCGAAGGAACCTATCAGCATCACCTGCAAGGCATCTGTGCTGACACGGAAGCCATCTACTGGTCCTTCACGACAACCCTTGTGAAGACCGATCTCGATGGCAAACTGCTGAAGAAGGTGCCGGTTGCCAATCACCACGGCGATCTGTGTTTCCATGACGGGAAGCTCTACATCGCAGTGAACCTCGGCAAGTTCAACGATCCCAAGGGCAACGCCGATTCGTGGGTCTACGTCTACGACGCTGACACGTTGAAGGAACTTTCTCGGCACGAAGTTCGGCAAGTCTTCCACGGCGCTGGCGGCATCGGCTTTCGTGATGACCACTTCTTCGTCGTGGGCGGGTTGCCCGATGGAGTCGAGGAGAACTACGTCTACGAATACGACGGTGAGTTCAGGCTCGTGAAGAAGCACGTCATCATGAGCGGCCACACGCATCTGGGGATTCAGACGGCGACGTTCGCCCATGACCGCTGGTGGTTCGGGTGCTATGGCGACCCGAAAATCCTGCTCGTCACCGATGCCGACTTCCAGATGAAGGGGCGGTACGAGTTTGACTGTTCGCTCGGGATCGAGGGGCTTTCCGAAGAACGCGCTTGCTGTCGGCGAATGGGCGATGTGAGAAAGATAGCGCTGCACGGCGAGCGTGCAAGTGGCGGCGGTGCCTGATGAGAAGACGGGCCTTCTCGACTTGCGGAAGAAAGGCCCTGACGACATGAAGAGTGAGCGAGAAGATGTTGGCGGGCGAGCTTTATGACGCCCTGATCCCAAACTGGTGCTGGCGAGGGAAAGAGCCAGAGACCTATGCCAAGACCTGAATGTCACTCGGGAGCGAGATCAAGAGACACGTCGTCGTATCTCATGGAACTGTTTGGCAGCGGTGGCAATTCGGGTTTGGATGCAACCCCCATTCTTTTGCGACTACAAGTGTTAAACATTTATTCAAGGAACGGATCGTCTCCATCACGCTTCGCCAGAGGGCTTCTGGTACGATCAGGAAGAGAACGAGTGGGTGGTCGTGTTGAAGGGCGAAGCTGCTTTGCTCTTCGAGGATGGGGAGTCCGTGCAGATGATGCCCGGCGATCATGTCCTGATTCCCGCCCACCGCAAGCATCGTGTCCAGTGGACGACGCCCGACGAACCGACCGTCTGGCTGGCGGTGTTTTACCGAGATCGAATAGCTTAATCGAAACGAGGAATGCCTCCGATGTCGCAATGTCTTAGGTTCATTTGCACTGGATGTGGTCACTCCGTTGACGCATGGTCGGACGGCAATCCGTTTTACCTTGATGGTGCTGGTAAATAAGGTCTACGCATACCACCCGAACCACGATGAGCTTGCAAAGTGCATTGCGAATGATGTCCCGCATTTGTGCCTGCAATGCGGAGCAGAGTCGAACATCGATTCCCGCCTTGATCCGCAGGTGTGTGCCAAATGCGAGTCGGGTGATGTTGCTGACACATTCGCTCTGAAGGCGTGAAATGCCCCAAGTGCAATGGTGGACATTTTGCAATCGACGAAGACTTCCACTGCATTTCGTAAGCCGAAGATCACGAAGCCAACTCCCTCTGTCTCAACCGCTCCATCAGTAGCTGTCAATTTTGGCGCAGAGGATCGCAGAATGCTTAGGGTTTTGCGATTTTAGCGTGCGTTCGATTTTTAAGATGGAATCGGTAAGGTGCCGATGGAGTTCGACTCGAAAAGGATTTGCCGTTCGATGGTCTCGATCACCACGCACGCCCTTCGCCAAGTCGATCTCCCATTCATCCAGTACAAAAGTTGGAACGACCCCGAAGCTGGCTCGGCCATCAGCCCACTTGATGGTCTCAGGTCGCTGGCAATCTCGGTGCAGAGACGGCTTGGATGAGGCGTGATTCCAACTCGGCCCAGATCGAGGCGATCAGAGTCCCAGCAGGTCTGGATGGTTACGTCAGATGATCACGCTCGTGCGTGACCGTAACACGCCTTATAAAGCAAGCGACTTCGAGGTCTCCTAATTCAAAGACGCCGCCACGAAGCTCGTCAGCGAATCCAGCGGCCCCTCGGGCCATGTTCAGGATCGGTAAATTCGTTTTGTCGGCGAGAATCGTGCAGGACAGTGAATAAAGAAAACAACCTCAACGTTCGCCCCGTTGCCTCGGCCAATCGCAATCCGTTTTCAAGAACTCAGCCCAGTGCAACGCCGTGGTCGCCGCCAAGTGGCAGGGCGTCTTCGAGTACGGCGTTGAGGATTGGGCGAAGGTTCATCCCGCCATTATACCAAATGCGATTTGGCCTACACCAGCTTCCCCGTCACATTGCTCAGCGTCCACTTTCTGTCCTCGAAGTCGAAGTTCCCCTCGTTCCCGAACAACATCACGGCGGTCTTCGCTGAGATGTTTTTTGAGCATTTCGGGCTGGTCGTCGATGTAGTAGCTCACCTGCCGCTCGGCGATGACCTCGGCCTTCTGGTCGAATGAGTTCACGAGAACGACATCCGTAAATCGAATCCGGTGCTTCTCCAAGTCGGCGATGGCCTTTTCCAAATCGCCATGGTGAAACGAAATCACGATTACGTCTCCCGGCCAGACACAGATGGCTCAGGATGCTGAAGAAGGTGGGGGATTCATCTACGCAGCCATCAAGATCGATGCCGAGCGTCGGCTTCGGCTGATGAAGTGCTTCGGTCTGCTGGATTTACGCATCGAGATGTTCGTTAGTCACGGCAGAGTCTCAATTTAGGGGTTGTCATGTCTGGTTCGCATAGGGGGTACCGAAATATGTCAACTGCATCCAAGAGCAGCGCATTCCCGTCCCCCTCAGCATGTGTCACAATAATGTAAACGAACCTTTCGGCCTTGAGAACGTCGCACCTCAGAGTGCCTGCGCCAAGGTGGGGAGCATCAATTTGTACTGGGGTTTCTCACGTTCTCGACTTTGCACACTTTTCTCATTTTAATGTCAAGCAGTAGAGGCAGGGCCGTTTCCAAGAGGCTCACGATATGTTTGGCGGTAAAGGGCGAAACACCTCCGAGCTTTTCCTTCCCATTGGCAACCAATTGCTGTTTCACGTCACATCCAAAGAAACGGCCCGTCGATCAAGGCTGCGGTAAGAGCCACGGACATCCACTATGAGAAGTGTTGCCGCTGGAGAAGCCGTGGAATCAGCCTGCCGGACAGCCGGACTCGGAAAGAGTTATTAAAAGTGACGGTAGCCGCTCACAGACGAGAGTGTCCGCTGAAGGAAGTACGCTGGTCGGATCGATGACGAAGGCCCGATCAGCCTCGAACATCTCACGCTGGCTCGTATGTCCTCGAACTAACTTGAACACTTTATCATCGAGCTACCAGAAGATGCGGCGAAAGGCCTCGTGGAGCAAGTTCGCTCGGCCATTCACGATCCTAAGTTTCAAGACCGATAGCCTAGCTTTTGTCGCTAGGCTTCGGTGCGATTTTGATAGCGAAAGACGTAGTGGAGGGGATTTTTCAGGCTAAGTGGTGGACGGGTCGGATAGAACGGGGCTGATGGATCGGATAGCGTTACAAAAGGGAGTTTTGCAAGGGACGCAGGCATTTTCGTAAGTTACTGGTACGCAATAGGTTTGGGTGCCATTACTAGGCTCATCCCAAGTGTCCAGCGATTCCCGCCGCCTCCACTTTCGACAGCCATTTGCTCCAGCGGCAAATGGCTGTTTTTGTTGCGACTGTAACGAAATCGGCCTCAGCTGTTCAGCGACTATGGAACTGGAGGCTTCAAAAGTGAGCCCCATAAATCCCGCACTTGACCGTTTCATAATCAGGGATGGACGGATCCATAGTTTTGAAGACAGATGGCGTAATCAGAAATCGGGTGTCGAGGAAATAGTCATTCCGACACCTGAGAGGTGCGACGTTGCGAACTCACTGATCGTGCATGCATCCTGCTCTTTTGTGTCGAGCAACTGCATTGCCGTGCGGATTTGGTTCTTTCTGAACTCCTCTTTTGCGAACGTTGCATTTGCTAGATTAAGAAGATCATTGAATACGTTACAGCGGCCCCAATATCGATGCAGGGCATTCACATCGTCTTCGATCAACTCATCGCTGGAAGATAGGCTAATGGACGGGACATACTTTGCTTGTCGTCCGTGATAGACGACATGCCCCAGACGGTCGATCTCTCCAAAGATCATGTCCTTGCCAAACTCGCTGGTCCCGTGAAATTCACCACGACAGAGTATCCCAATCGCTGAAGCAGCGGAATCAGGAAATCATCGGTGAATTGTTCTTCGTTTTTTGTGGGATTTGAGTTCCGTGGGAAAGGCCATGCAATGTCATCCAAATGGTCGGCTCGTCGCGACACCAAACTGTCAGAAAGTCTCAATTTCTATTGGGTCTACAGAAAGATGCTCGGCGAGAGCGCTGAGTGTCTTTTTCTGAATTCGCTTCACTTTGCCCTGTTCGATACGAGCAATCGTCTTTGCTGAGAGATCAGGCTCGAAGTCCTCACGCCTAAGTCCTCGCTGCGTGCGAAGGCGACGAAGGGAAGCTCCAAACGACTGCTCCTCCTGCAACCTCTGTTTCGAGATACGCCGTCGATAGTCTGGGTCGTACTCGTAAAGGAGGGCATCTACGGCTGCTTCGTACTCGCCGAGTTGAACAGTCTGTCCACAATCGATGACAGCGAAATGATTAAAGTCAGGTTTCGAGCTAGTGCCCGACTTCTCAAAAGCTGAGAAAGGCACGGTTAGCGGCTTCAAGTCACCACGCCAAAACGTGATCGTGTCGGTAGACTGATTCACGCTACCTCCGATAAAGAGATCAGGCCGATTGTCTGCGTCCAACACTTCCACAAGCTCGTCTGACGGAATGAATCCACCGTCCATCGTGAATGCGATCCGCCGAAAAAACGACGAGAGTGCTGGGATGGACTTCATGTCGAGAGAGTGAATGAACAGTCCGAAACCCAATGGAGATACACCCTGAGAGGCATTTTTGACGAGGGCTTCCGTCAGATCACTTGCGTAGCTCACCCAAAGCGAGTCACTGGAAGCGTGAGCCAGTGAGTTTCGCAATTCCGGTACTGACGAAACAACACGAGGATTCAGCAATGCGAATCGTGACGAACGCTTCTTCGCCCGATCTAGCAGAATCATCTCACACTGCTTTCGCTTATCTACCGACTTGACTGCCATCGCTTCACTCGTAGTTTTCGTCGTCACCTGATACGGGGTTGTTCGGGTACATAGCGTCCCACTCGCCGCACAACTGCCGCCAAGCCTGTTCTTCCTTGATAAGGGCGAAAATTTCGCCTGGAACTTCGGCGGGATCAGGCTTCCCGTCCATGCACTCGCCGGTTCTTAGATTGATTCGCCATGCATCCGTGCCACGAATGATCGTGACATGGGGCGGCTCACGGGTTTCCTTGTCGCGAATCTTCACCTTCCAACGGGCTTTTCGGAGAGTGTTTGGTAAAGGAAATGTGAAGGCCACCAGCCGCTCCCTCAGCCTGTTTCCATCGTCTATTCGGGGATTCCAACTTCACCTCCCAAGTATATGTCCTGCTTTGCTGAAAGGCAATACGGGACATTTCTGTGATCGGATTCCTAGCATGATGGCGTCCGCTCTGCAAATCCAGGGTGAGGGTCGAGTTACGACTCCTTGAAAGCCCGTTCCATTGCATGGTCCCGAACTGTTCCATAGAGGCGATCAACAACGATTTCTGGGAATGCAGTGGATGGCCCGGAAACCGTTGAATTTACTCGGTGAAAACCTTTTTCTACCGACGCCGAAAGAGTAATCGCTAATCTGCCCGCCGCCTCCAGTCAAAAATGGCCACTTGCAATTCAAGCAAGTGGCCATTCTTGTCGGGGTTACGTCGATTTCGGCATAACATTTGGCATTCGAAGTGCCAACAAAGAGTCCAGCTTTGTCTGTTTGGACCGTTAAGATGTCTGTCTTGGTTCCAGGCGCGAACGTAGACTGAACTGCCGTTTTGTCTATTCCATGGGCGTCCACTTGACCTTCCCAATTCTATCCCGGCTGCGCTAGCCTCGATAAATTCAGACTTCCAAGCGGCGAGGATTAGCTAGACCCGAACCCAGTAAGGATCACGCCACGAGAGCGTACGTCTGCATATTTTGCTTGGATTGCCAAAGCTGTCTCCTTGTTTTCGCCTTCTCCACGGCGAGGTGCATCGCTAAGGACATTTTCAATCGTGCGACAAAGCTCCGCCCTGGTTTCATTGAGTTCCACCATCAACAACGCTTCGTACGACTGTTGCCAGCGATGACGCCACAAACCAACTTGCTGGCGACCGATTGCGATCAGCGGGCTGATTTCGGAGTTCGACATTCCGTCTGCTGCCGATTAGATGATCCGGGCACGTTCGATCCAACGGAACAACGAGGCCTGACGGCCCCGGCAGTTCTTGTTTCGTCCTCCGGCCTAAGCGAGAGGCGAGCGTGCAGCGGCTGAGTCCGGATCATCGAAACCGTCGGCTAACGTTCGACGACTAGTTTAACCGGAAGGCTTATGTCAAGGTGCTTCATGTTCGGTGCGTTCATCGGCCTAATGCGTCAGACGCTGTCCTCACGCTGCGACGCGGCTGCCGAATCCGACGCCTTGTGGCAACGGATGAGCGTGCCCAGTATTGCAATGATGTAGGCCGGCGGAAAGGATCACCGCAAACTCTGGGATTACGAAACAGTAATAGAATCCTTCGGCAATGTCCGAGGTCTTTGGCGTGGAACATGCCAGCCAAACTTTCTCGGAAACATGCCAATCGATGCACGAATTCCAAAGTCCAGCAGCGGAAGATCGACCGCAGTAATCCAACGGCAGCCATCGGCTTGCCGAATCGCATAAATATACGGTCGCTGCACTGAACAATGCGACGCACGGCAGACCAAACATGCAGTAGGTCAAGAGCGATAGAGAAACGTGGGCACGATTCGACCTGCCGTGCAACAACAGCGAAAAAAGTGCCGATCGTGTTGGTCCATTGTTTTGACTTTCGATTGTAGTGAGACGCTGCATGGCAGAGCTGAGCAAACGCGTTCTCGGGTCAATCCAATTCCTTGAACTGCGTTGCGATCTTCATCGCCGAGATCATCTACAGCATCGATTACTCGATCATATTACCTCGCGGGACGGTTCTATCTCTGGAACTGATATCCGCTGCGTGAGTCGCCTTGGAATCAGGGGTTGCACGCGACGTAAAGTCGGTCGTCGGAAGTCGACGCCATTTGCATCCGGTGGGCGGCACAAAGTAGACTAACAGGTCACGGATTTGCTGCTGCGTTGCGGCATGCGCATCAAAAGGTCGAATGGATGAATGAATTGTTAAGCCGAAAGACGATCCAAAGCCTAACAGTCACGGGCCTATTCCTATTGATTGGGGCGGACTCAACCGCCGCTGACGACGACGCCTTCTTTCGTGAATCGGTCGAACCGATTCTTCGCCAACGTTGCTACGAGTGCCATTCCCATGGCGCGGGAGCAATGGAGGGCGATTTGACGTTGGATTGGCGCAGCGGCTGGCAATCGGGAGGGGGCCGCGGTTCGGCGATCAAGCCGGGCGATCCAGATGGCAGCCTGCTCATTCGGGCAATCCGGCACGAGGAGCCCGATTTGAAGATGCCCGATGAAAAGCTTCCCGAAGCGGAGATTGAAATCCTCTCTCGCTGGGTTCGCTCGGGAGCACATGATCCTCGCACCGCCCAGCCGCACGTCGCCGACGATGCAAACGACTGGTGGTCGCTGCGTCCGCTGGAGCGTCCCCGATTCCGAACGTCAACGCGAACGGAGCAATGGGTCCAGGAGCGAACCCAATCGATGCGTTCATCCATGCGCGGCTCCAGCAAGAGGGCCTTCGTCCTTCCCCCCAAGCCGACCGACGTACCTTGATCCAGCGGCTGACATACGATCTTCATGGCCTGATACCAACGATCATGGAAGTCGAAGCTTTCGTTGATGATCCTTCGATTGACGCTTATGGACGATTGGTCGATCGCCTGCTCGAATCCCCGCGATATGGAGAGCGTTGGGCTCGGCATTGGCTCGATACGGTTCACTTTGCCGATTCGCATGGTTTCGAGCACGATGTCTTTCGGCCCCACGCGTGGCGTTATCGCGACTATGTGATCGATCGTTTCAATCGCGACGCGCCATGGGATCAGTTCATTCGAGAGCAACTGGCGGCGGATGTGTTCTATCCCGAAGCATCCGATCGCGCGGTGGCCCTTGGATTTTTGGGTGCGGGCCCGTACGATCAAAGCGCCGCCGCGACAGCGCCAATGAATTTCGAATATCTTGATCGCGACGATTTAGTGACGCAAACGATGGGGGCTTTCGTCAGTACGACGGCCAATTGTGCTCGCTGTCATTCACACAAGTTCGACCCAATCAGTCAGGCTGATTACTTCGCCTTGCAGGCGACCTTCGCCGGAATCGGCAAAGGAGATATCGCCTTCGACGCTGATCCGGTGACGGGTCAACAACGCCGCTACTGGACACAACTGTTGGACGCCGCCAATCAGCAGCGGGCCGACGAATTGGTCACCACTGAGAATCTGGAACGCGTATCCGCTTGGGAGGTCGCGCGAAGAAGCGTGGCGTGGCAACCACTGGATGTCGAACTCTTCGTTTCCACTGGTGGAGCGACGCTGATCAAGCAGGCCGATGGTTCGTTTCTTTCAACCCAAACGCGTCCCGACAAAGAGACAATGGTCGTATCGGCGCGATCATCCTTGAAAACGATCACTGCTTTGCGTCTGGCGGTGCTGTCGGATGATTCATTGCCGGTCAAAGGTCCTGGTCGAGCCGACAACGGAAATTTGCATTTATCCGAGTTTGAAGTTCAGCGTTTCGAGGCGGATGCGACGCAAGGCGAAGTCGTCGCCATTGAACAGGCGACCGCCGACTTCAACCAGGAGGGCTGGACGATTGAGCATTCGATTGATGGAAACCTCCAAACCGCGTGGGGAATCCATCCGCGCGAAGGCGAGTCACATCATGCGGTCTTCGCACTGAAGACACCGATCGAGATGGGACCGGATACTCGATTGGCCATCACAATGAAGCAGGTCCATGGCGGAGCCCATATTATCGGAAAGTTATCGCTGTCGGCGACCGACGCCTCACCGGAAGCAGCCGTCGCGGTCTCGGCGGACGCCGAAGCGGCGCTCTCGATTCCGGCGAACCAGCGGACGCGTGAGCATCAAGCTTCCTTGGCCGCGATTGTGATCAAGCATCAAGCGACGCGAGAACTGCGCAACCTCCCAGCGCGGAGCAAGGTTTATGCCGCAGGCGCGATTGCTGAAAACGAACGTGGGGTCATCCGATTTGATCAGCCTCGCGAAATCCGAGTCTTGAGTCGCGGTGATTTGGAAAAGCCGCGTCAGGTGGTGATGCCTGGAGCCTTATCAGCCATCGACTCCCTTCCTGCACGATTCGATTTACCGAACCCAAGTCGAGAGCAAGAGCGACGCGCTGCATTGGCCGACTGGTTGGCCGATCCCGTCAATCCGTTGACATGGCGAAGCATTGCGAACCGCGTCTGGCATTATCACTTCGGACAAGGGTTGTGCGATACGCCGAACGATTTCGGACGCATGGGAGGTCTGCCGAGTCACCCGGAGTTGCTCGATTGGCTTGCCTGCGAGTTGAGAGATAATGGCGGATCGCTGAAACATCTGCATCGCCTGATTTGCAACAGTGAAACATACCAGCGATCGTCCACCGCGCACGCCGACGTATCGAAAGCCGATCCACGTAACCGGTTGTTGGCTCGGATGTCTCGTCAGCGTCTGGATGCGGATAGCTTTCGCGATGCGATGGTGATGGCCAGCGGCGACCTTGATCGCAAGATGGGCGGGCCTGGAATCGCGCACTTCACAACGTCCCCCGGCCCGCAAGCAACGCCTGTGCTGCACTACGATCAATATGACTTGGATAACCCCGAAGCGGGACGTCGCAGCATTTATCGAGTCGTATGGCGAGGCATTCCCGATCCGCTGATGGAAGCGCTCGATTTTCCTGACCTCGGTTTGCTGGCCCCAAAGCGTGGCTTTTCCGCTTCGCCGTTACAGTCGCTCGTGTTGTTGAACAACCGGATTGTTCTTCATCAATCGCAGCGAATGGCGGAGCGTCTGAAGCGTATCAAGTCAACCCCTGCGGATCAGATCAAGCAAGCGGTTCAAACGACATGGCTTCGGCAGCCAACCGATCAGGAATTGGAAGCGTTCATCGATCTGTCAAAGACACACGGCTTGGAAGCTGTCTGCCGGCTGCTCTTTAATAGCAACGAATTTTTGTTTGTCGAGTGAAATATGAAATTTATACCGTGCTTGGTCCGGAATGATGCCTTCGCGTCAAATGAAGCGAATCACCTCGTTTCTGACCACGCGACGTATAACAGACCATCGGACCCCTGCACGCGGCGGGACATGTTGCTTCGATCCGGTGGCGGATTCGGCGGGATCGCGTTGGCCCAATGGTTGGCAAACAACGCCGCCGCCGATGAAATCCCCGCTGGCAATGCTTCCGGCGGTACTTCCGAAGCGGGCGAGCTTGCGTCGCAAGATGCTCGAACGGATCTCAACGGTGGTCTGCATCATCCCGCCAAAGTGCGCCGCATTATTCAGTTGTTCATGAATGGCGGGGCAAGTCCGATGGATACGTTTGACTACAAGCCCGAACTGGAACGTTTGCACGGACAGATGCTTGGGCCAAAGGAAAAGCCGGAGGGCTTCACCGCTCAAGCCGGAGCGGTCATGAAGAGTCCGTTCACGTTCGCGCGGCACGGCGAAAGCGGACGATGGGTCAGCAGCGTCTTTCCCCATCAGGCCAAGATCGTCGATCGGCTAGCCTTCCTGATGGCGATGACGACCAAGACGAACGTCCATGGGCCAGCGAGTTACATGATGAATACCGGCTTCATGCTCCCCGGCTTTCCCTGCATGGGTGCTTGGATATCGTACGCACTGGGGAACATCGCGGACAACTTGCCGGCCTTCGTCGTGCTCCCCGATCCGCGAGGACTTCCTTATAATCAACAGGCAAACTTCACGGCGGGCTTCCTACCAGCGCGGCATCAAGGGGCGTTGATCAACGCGGGCAGCGATACCCCCATTCCAAATTTGATCGCTGATCCAAAATATGCTTTCGCGCGAGGCGAGGCCGACGCAGACACCGTGGCATTGCTGGCGAAGATCAACCGCGAGCATGCCGCTTCGCGTCCCGATGACTCTCGGTTGGAGGCCCGCATCGTTGCCGGTGAACTTGCCGCAAAGATGCAGCTCAGCGCGCCCGAAGCGTTCGATCTGTCAAGCGAGACGAAGGCGACGCACGCGGCATACGGACTCGACCAACCAGCGACGGAAGACTTCGGGCGACGTTGCCTGTTGGCTCGGCGATTGATCCAGCGCGGCACGCGGTTCGTGCAAGTCTGGAGTGGTCCGCAAGGAGCGGTCAACAACTGGGATAATCATGGAAACATTCAAACCGAACTTCCGCCAATCGCCGCCAGCGTCGACCAACCGATCGCCGCGCTGATTCAAGATCTTCATGCATGCGGTTTGATGGAGGATACACTGGTCGTCTGGTCGACGGAATTCGGTCGCACGCCGTTCGCGCAAGGCAGCCTCGGTCGCGACCACAATCGAGGGACTTTCGTTACTTGGCTGGCGGGGGCCGGCGTCAAAGCGGGTTCGAGTTTTGGTGCCAGTGACGATCTCGGATACCAAACGGCCGAAGGGACAACGTGGTGCTACGACCTTCACGCCACGATTCTGCATCTGTTGGGCATCGACCACCAGCGGCTCACTTTCCGCACCAGCGGCATCGATCGCCGCTTGACCGACGTTCACGGTCATGTCGTCCACGATATCCTGTCGTCGTGAATGAAACAACGCGCTGCTATGTCGATGTTGAACGCGTTTGATGTTATACCGCGCGTGGTCTGGAATGATGCTATTGCTTTTAATGGAGCGAATCACCTCATTTTCGGCCACGCGACGTATGTCTAACGCAAATGTTTTCCGTTGATCTAGCGACATGGTTGCTCTAAGCGATAAGAAGCTCGGCGATCCAGGCCGCGAGTCTCGACGGGGACCGTCGAGCTACAATCAACCGAGCAAGACGGCACCATGATCGCGATTGCAACGGTCGACAACTTGACCGCGAATTTCGTCCGCCTGGGCGTTGGTGAGCGTGCTGTCGGAACTTTGCAAGTCGATGCTCATCAAAATCCGCTTCTTTCCCGCACCGTCTTTATTCGGATCGCGGTACGTTTCCAGATACTTCATATCCGCCAGAAAGTCGCCAACGGCGGCACGCACGCTGGTAGCCAAATCGCCCCATTGAATAGCCTCGTCGACAATCAAGTTCAAGTCGCGCGAAACCGTTGGGAACGGGCTGACGCTTTGAAACTGAGGAACCAGCGTCGCGGTCGCGATGATGGCCTCCAAAGCAAGCTCGAAACAGACGGTCGGACGATCCAGCTTCATTTGCTTCTGGACTTGAGAACACAACGCGCCAAGATAGCCGACGACCTTTCCATCCAGAAGAACTTCGACGGAAGACGACGCATCGAGTCCATGCACCTTCGCAATGCGAACGTCGATCCGTTTGGCGACACCGAGGCGTCGGATCAACGTTTCAACAATCCCCTTTGTTTCGAAGAAATCGCGTCCGGTGACCGCGGCGACGCAGTAACATTCTTCGGGCAAATCATCCGTCTTCGACGAAGGGACATAAATATGAGCGATCTCGAACAGTTCCGCGTCGGTTCCCGAAGCGGCTTGATTCGCGTGCCGACTCTCCAGCAAGCTTGGAAGGATACTGCGTCGCAACGTTCGAGCCCCTTTCAGCATCGCGGTTTCCGTCGTCAACGCTTCACGATCGGTCCACGGGCTGACCATCGAATCCAAATCGCCGGGGACGACGCTCGGGGTCATCGCTTCACTGATGCCGGCACCGACCAAGACTTGACGAATCTTTTCCACCGCCTCATCGAACGGCCGTTTTTGAGACGCGGCGACCGGAATCGGACTGTCGTCAGGGATCTTATCGTAACCGTGAATTCGTGCGACTTCTTCGATCAAATCGACTTCCCGCGTCAGATCATGTCGCCAGGAAGGAGGGCAAACCTGAATCTTGTCGACATCGGCGGAGAGTTCTTCGCATCCCAACGCCGTTAAGATCCTGCGAACCTCTCGATCCTCGATATCCAAGCCCAACAAACGCGGTACCTGATTCAGCCGCAAGGTGACTGGCTCGCGAGGCGACACATCCGGAGCCGTGTCGATGACTCCTTGCTCCAAAGTTCCGCCGGCAATTTCAAGGATCAATTCGCAGCAACGACGACTAGCCCAGTCGACACCTTCGGGATCGACGCGTCGCTCAAAGCGGAACGATGACGGACTGTGAAGCTTCAGTTTTCGTGCTGTTCGACGAACGCTCAGCGGCGTGAAGACGGCGGACTCAATCAGCAGATCGGTCGTCGACGAAGACACTTCGCTCTCAAAGCCCCCCATGACCCCAGCCACGGCGACCGCTCGATCCCGATCGGCGATCACACACATCTCCGGATCAAGGGTGTAGGATTTGTGATCGATCGCCTCGATTTGCTCCCCCGGTCGTGCTGGTCGTATAACAACTTCCCGACCCGACAATTTTGCCAAGTCGAATGCGTGCAACGGTTGGCCGCATTCCATCAACACGAAATTCGTGATGTCAACGATATTGTTCACCGTACCGATGCCGATCGATCGCAACGAATCGACCAGCCATTTCGGACTTGGACCAACCTTGCAGCCGCGAATTACGCGTGCGGTATATCGGGGACAGGCGTCCGTGAAAACGTTCGTCACCCGAACCGATTTTTCGACGGGTGTATTCCCTTCCGCGGGCGACGCCTCTGGCTTCCGCAATGTCAAGTTATAAAGAACCGCGATTTCCCTGGCGACGCCGATGTGGCCCAAACAATCACCACGATTGCTGGTGACTTCGAGATCAACGACGACTTCTCCCTCAATCGTTTCCGTCCCCTCATGATTCAAGCCGGACATCGCCAGCCGCTGCGATACTTCCGGTTCGGGCATCGATAGGTCGACATAACGCTTGAGCCAATTCCAAGATACAAGCATTGGGCTTACTTTTCAGATAATTCCTAGAACTGACTTAAAAAACGCATGTCGCCACTGAACAGATCGCGGATGTCGGTGACGCCGTGTCGTCGCATGCACAACCGCTCGACGCCCAAACCGAAGGCGAATCCAGTGACCTCTTCCGGATCATAACCGACGGCGGACAGGACGGCGGGATCGACCATACCGGCTCCGCCAAATTCGATCCAACTTCCATTCCACCAGTAATCGACCTCGACACTCGGCTCGGTGAACGGAAAAAACGAAGGGCGAAAGCGAACCTTAACCTCTTCACCCAGATAGCTTGTCGCGAACATGCTGAGCACTGTTTTCAAATTCGCCATGGTGACGCCGCGATCAATCAACAAGCCCTCCATCTGATGGAACATTGGATAATGCGTGGCGTCGGCCGCATCGGGTCGGTAGACGCGACCAAGCGAGATCACACGCACCGGCGGCTTGCTTCTTTCCATCACGCGAATTTGCACCGTACTCGTCTGGCTACGCAGTAATCGCTCGCCTTCCGCATACGTCTTGCCACCACCGGATTTCCGCGCTGTCGACAAATAAAAGTTGTCCAGCGGATCACGGGCCGGGTGATCTTCGGGAATATTCAAGGCAACGAAGTTGTGCCAGGGGTCTTCGACCTCGGGACCTTCGACCACCTCAAAGCCCATCCGTCCCATGATCTCTTTAAGATGCTCAATCGTTTGCGTCACCGGATGAATGTGACCCAAACGGATCGGAACGCCCGGCAGTGTCGGATCGAGGGCTGGCCCCGATTTCCGACGTCCCTGGCCGAGCGATGCCAACGCTTGATCGAATGACGCTTGAATATTCGCCTTGGCTTCATTGAGTCGCAAGCCGGCCGATTTTCGGTCGTCCTTGTCGATCGTCGTCATTTGCTGTTGAACGGACTTCAGTTGCCCATTCTTAGCACCAAGGAAATGAATGCGGACTTCCTCCAGCGAATCAGCATCTGAGGCGGCGGCGAACGCGGCCACAGCTTGCGATTCGAGTTCGTCCAACGATTGGATGAATTCTGACAACGCCATGATTCAAATGTCAAGTTCTAGAACGAAAGCCTCAATCGCCACATGGCTAGGCGATCGCTTCCTTCGCCTTTGTGACGATCGCATCGAAAGCTTGAGGATCGTGGATCGCAAGTTCGGACAACTGCTTTCGGTTGAGTTGGATATCCGCCTTCTTCAGCCCATAGATAAATTGGCTGTATCGTAGATCACGCTGCTGACAAGCGGCGCTGATACGGGTGATCCACAGACGACGAAAATTGCGTTTCTTGACGCGACGGTCGCGAAAGGCGTAGACGCCACTTCGTAACAGCGTTTCCTTCACCGTGCGGAGAAGGTTGCCTCGGCCTCCACGAAAGCCCTTGGCTCGTTTGAATAGACGTTTTTTAGCTTGTGCGCGTGCAGCGCCTTTAGTGGTACGCATCGTTACTTTCCTCGTTCGGTGCGTGATTGGCAACATCAGGCCGCCGCGCGGCAGTCGCGCGACCGTTAAGCCCAGGTGCTTGGTTCGCTTTGTGTTTTTGTTGGTTCAACGCGATGAAACCGTTGAATCCCGCCAGCAAACACGGGCTGGCTATGCTCTGATGTGGATCAATTCAAGCAGCGTTGATCAATAGCTGTTGCCATTGAGCGACGCATGGATTGACTTTTCCATACACGGATCCATCGGTGCGGTGCCGCGAAGATTTCGCTTTCGTTTCTGCGACATACGTGCCTGCAAGTGGCTTGTGCCCGCTTTGCGATGCATCGCTTTCCCCGTCGCCGACAAACGGAAACGCTTCTTCACACCCTTATGTGTCTTCATTTTTGGCATCGTTAAGTGCCCTTTGTCAATTAAATGTGAACAATCTGCCACCGTCTTCCACGGTGTCGAATCGAATACTATAGCGAGAACCTTGCTTATCCAAAAGCCCTGTTCCATGCCAACGCCGC
Source organism: Pirellulaceae bacterium (assembly GCA_041399105.1). Classification (GTDB taxonomy): domain Bacteria; phylum Planctomycetota; class Planctomycetia; order Pirellulales; family Pirellulaceae; genus Rosistilla. Next base: position 31,276 of record JAWKTL010000053.1, read on the forward strand.
GTCGCTGGCAAAGTTTTGCAATCGGTCGCCTGAACGAACGATAAACTATTAGAGTACTGTCGGTACCAGACCCACGATTGCTGTCGACTCTGCCAGCACGGATGGGGCGGATTCGGCAAACGCTCGCAGGTTCGCACCTTTCGCAAATGGACCGAGCAGCGCAGCACGTCGCTTGGTTTTGTGGGCCGTTCGTCGGGCGATTTGGCCATCATTTGCATCACGACCGCCGAAAGCGCTGCCGGCACATCGGTGCGGCTATCCGATGGATCGCGAACCGGGGCGCGTCGCCCAACCAACATGCTCCGATTCAAACACATATCGCAAATCGAAATCGATGTTATGACGTCTCAAAATCGCCAGGTACTCCTCCTTGAAGCTCAGTTTTCGATGATGCTCCTGCTGGTTGCGAATGTACTCCGCCACAGCGGGAATCTGTGATTGGCTTACCGTAAACGCCCCAAAACCTGGTTGCCAAGCGAAGTGGCCCTTTGATTTCGATTCGTCATTAAGCCACCTGGATGAGTTGCCTTTAATGCGCTTGAAGCATCTGAGAAACGGAGATCGATTGGTGAAAGCCAGCCAGGATATGAACATGGTCTGCGATGCCTCCGATTTCGATGAGCGATCCCTTTTCGCCACGGATGATTCCCCCGATGTATTGATACAATTCCTCTCGAAACGAATCTGTAATCGCAGGACGTCGGTATTTGGTGCTGAAGACAACGTGGTACGTCAGGCTCGCGTAGGTGCTCATAACTGGTCTCGGGATTTCGCGGGCGTCCCACCGGGACGCGATGTTTTCAATCTGGATGTCCCGAAGGGACACGGGCCAAATAGCCACGGGTTTTAACCCGTGGAAGACATGATCACGATTCATAGCGCAACGGGCATTGCGTGGTTCGCGTTGGCCCGCCCGCGTCCTCCGGGACGCCGATCGTGGTGCATTGGTCCGGCTACCAAGGGTTAAAACCCGTGGCTACATGCCCACGTCCCTTCCGGGACGCCGATCCGAATGGGGACGTGTCACCACGGGTTAAAACTCGTGGCTACATGCCCACGTCCCTTCGGGACGCCGATCCGAAGGGGGACGCGTGTCACCACGGGTTGAAACCCGTGGCTAATTGCCGTTGTCCCTTCGGGACATTTTCGTCCTCCCGAATCAACGGAAGATTGCAACCGGTTTGTTTCAACCAGTTTTACCTCCTCGTCACGAGGACGAACATCCGGGCATTGTCCGGTAAACACGACACAAGACCGCCCGGTGCGTTCCGACGGGACGAGGTCATGTAGCCACGGGTTTCAGCCCGTGGAAGACATGTAAAAAATGACGGTTTGCGTCCCGAAGGGACGAGGTCATGTAGCCACGGGTTTTAACCCGTGGAAAGCAAACAACAACGGATTGCGTCCCGGAGGGACGCGGGCGATCGATGGCATGGGGAATCACGTTGCTCACAATTTGATCACGATTCGTTGCGCAACGGGCATTATGTGAATCGCGCTGGCGAGGCCGCGTCGCTTCGGGACGCCGATCCAAATGGGGGCGTGTCTCACCACGGGTTGAAACCCGTGGCTATTCGCCATTGTCCCTTCGGGACATTTGTTCGCTGGACGGGTGCTTTAAATACCCTATCGAGGATTCTCGCTCTGCACCATTATGTCTCGCTCAACTCTTCCCTGAGACGCTTTCGTTCGCGATAGCGACCTTGACGCACGGCTTGCATGGTGAGCCCCAGCTCCTGCGCCACTTCCGCTGAATCCCATTCTTCCAAAATCGACGGCATAGAACGTTCGCCAGGTTTCTGGCTCGAAGCGTTTTCGTTTGACGTTCCTATGACCTGCGGGATTCGAGGTCCTTGATCGCTTTTTCGACAGCCGACCGTTGCAGCTTCAATTCGTTTAGGCTGTCGCGTTCACGCTTGACGACATCGGCCGGAGCACGATCGACGAAGCTTTCGTTGGCGAGTTTGTTCTGCTTTCCGGAAATCTGCTTGATCAGATTTTCCAGCAGCTTGCTGTTGCGTTGCAATTCCGCGTCGACATCAATGAACTCCTCCAGATCGACATAGACGTCAATGTTCCATTGAGGCAAGGCGACATGCGCTGCTGTCGAGGGTGACTCCACGGCAGGTCCCATTTCAGTCGAGTTCGCCATCGCAAGCGCCGCGAAGAATGGTTTCATCGGCTCCAATAGTTCAGCGACTTGCGGTGTGCAGCGAACCGCGAAAGGTACGGTGTCACGAGTGATGCCTTGACGGCTGCGGATTTCGCGAATGGCCCCTAAGACCGCCTGGAAGGTTGCAAACCGCTGCTCGATCGTGGCGTCTTTGTGCGATGTCTCCGATTCAGGCCAGCTACTTAACATCAGCCACTTCCCCGCAGGCTGCGGGTTATCCAATCCACGAACCGGAGCGATCTGATTGAGATGTCCCCAAATCGATTCGGTCACAAAAGGCATGATGGGATGCAGCAGTCGCAGCAACGTGTCAAGCGTATGCGCGAGGATCTGCTGCGTTGGTCCACAGGTTTTCGCATCGGCCAGCCGCGGCTTCGCCATTTCCACATAAAAGCTACAAAACTCATTCCAAGCAAAGTCATACAATGCACGAGCCGCATCAGCGTAGTGGTAATGATTTAAAGCTTCGGTCACTTCTTCGGTGACGGTCGCCAATCGGCTGAGCAGCCAACGGTCTTCCGTCTCAAGAGCCTGGACGTCGAGCGAAGATGTCGGCGTTCCGCCGAGGTTCAGCATCGCGAACCGGGCCGCATTCCAAAGTTTGTTGACGAAGTTGCGTGCCTGTTCGAAGCGTTCGCTTACGACCGCCGCTTTAGGCAACTGGAGATCTTCAGGCAGTTCAGCCCATTGTGTCGAAAACGATTCGCCGCAGTGCTTGCACTCGATTCGCGGCAACTGGCGATTCTTTTTCGTTTGATCATTCAGTTTCTCGCAATGAGGACATTCAAACTGCACGGGCATCCGAACGTCTTGCGTTTCGGCGGCGATCCAGGCCAATCCAAACCGCAGCGAATCGGGACCAAATTTATCGATCACATCAATCGGATCGACACCATTCCCCTTCGACTTCGACATCGTTTCGCCATTGCCATCCATGATCTTCGGATGGATGAAAACTTCGTGAAACGGTACCTGCCCCACGTTGTTCAGACCCATCAAGACCATTCGCGCGACCCACAATGTGATGATGTCGCGACTGGTAATCAGCGTGCTGGTCGGATAGAAGTATTTCAGGTCACGGTTTTCGCTGGGCCACCCGAGTGTGGAATGCGGCCAGAGCGCGCTGCTGAACCAAGTGTCTAATACATCCGGGTCTTGAACCAACCCCAATGTTTCGACCTGCTTTTCCAGATCGGGGTTTTCATCGCGAATGCACGCATGCACACAATGGTCTTCGCCAACATGAAACACCAAACGATTGGCATTGCCCGAAGCGATTAAAGCTTCCAACTTCGACGCGAGCCGCGTCGTCTCCGCTTCGGATTCGCAAGCGATTGTCCAGATGGGAATGCGGTGTCCCCACCAAAGCTGTCGGCTGACGGGCCAATCCCGTTTCTCGCTCAGCCAATCCAAATAACCTTTTCGGTAGCGAACGGGGAAAATCTTCACCCGTTCGTCGGTGACGGCGTCCATCGCCGATTGTGCCAGCGTTTCCATCTTGACGAACCATTGATCGGCCAAATATGGCTCGATCGCCGTTTTGCTGCGATCACTGTGGGCCAACTCGATTTCTCGCGGCTCGATCTCAACCATCAAGCCGGCATTCTCCAAGTCCGCGACGACTTTCTCCCGTGCTTGTTTAATCGACAGTCCCTCGTAAGTTCCCGCTTCAGCATTCAAAGTGCCATCGGGATGAAGGATATTAATCATCGGAAGGCCTTGCCGTTGCGCGACATCGTAGTCGTTGGGGTCGTGTGCGGGAGTGACTTTCACGCAACCGCTTCCCATTTCCGGTTTCGCCCAGATGTCAGCGACCAACGGTATCTCGCGTCCCAGCAGCGGCAAGCGTAGCTTTCGTCCGTCCAACGCCATGTCGCGCAGTTGAATCAGACGAGGCAGATGCGTTTCGCGGCGTTTGCGAATCGCCTCGATTTGCGCTTCGATATCGGGCCTTTCTTTTTCGGTGGCGTCAGCCAGCTTCTGTCGCAAGTCCGTTTCGATTTTCTCCAACTGCGCCTCGGGATCGGGATGAACCGCGACCGCGGTATCCCCCAGCATTGTCTCGGGCCGCGTGGTTGCAATCGTGACTTCCGTCGGTTCGCCAGGTTTGGGATCAATGACTGGATAATTGTAATGCCAGAAATGTCCCTGAATCGTTTCGTGAAAGACTTCGTCGTCGCTGACGGCCGTCTGCAAAAACGTATCCCAGTTGACAAGCTTCTTGCCCCGGTAGATCAACTGTTTGCCAAACAAATCGAAAAACGTCGCCCGCACAGCACGAGCGCAAACGTCGTCCAGCGTGAAGCGAACGCGGTCCCAATCGCAACTGCATCCCATCCGCTTCAACTGATTCAGGATTCTCGTTTCGTACTGATCCTTCCAGTTCCAAATCCGTTCGACGAGCGCGTCGCGACCGAGGTCATGACGGGTTTTGTTTTCCACCTCCTTCAATCGTCGTTCCACAACCGCCTGCGTGGCGATACCAGCGTGATCGGTACCCGGCATCCACAATGCGGAATAGCCCTGCATCCGCCGCATGCGAATCAAGACATCCTGCAACGTATTGTTCAACCCGTGTCCCAGATGCAGCGCACCGGTAACGTTTGGCGGCGGAATGACGATCGCGAACGGCTTCTTCTCCGGGTCCGCTTTCGCCGCAAAACAACCAGCGGCCTGCCAAGCGTCGTAGATTTCGCGACAAACCTGAGCATGATCGAAACGATTGGGCAATTCTTTTGTCATCGGTCGGCAAGCTTTTTGTATCAATAATGAACGTGTTGAATGTTATACCGTGCGTGGTCTGGAATGATGCCATTGCATTAAATGAATCGAATCACCTCATTTTCGGCCACGCGACGTATATCTTGCGATAATGTTTTTCTGTTGAACTTGCGACATGGTCGCTCTAGGAAAGAATAAAGGTTGAAAGAAGCGTCAGATCAGCATTCCGTTTGAAGTTTGTACTCAACAGCATCGACAAGGGCCAGCCAACTGGCTTCGATCAGATTTTCGCTCACGCCGATCGTTCCCCAACTTCGCTTTCCATCCGTACTTTCGATATTCACGCGGATTCGGGCGGCGGTCCCCGTATCGCTGTTGACCACGCGTACCTTGTAGTCGACCAACTCGACTTCTTCGAGCATTGGATAATCGACTTGCAGCGCCTTACGCAAGGCGGTGTCCATTGCATTGACCGGGCCGTGCCCTTCAGCCGCTTCAAATCGCAATTCGTCACCCACCGACAATTTAATGATTGCTTCGGCGAAGGCGACATGGGAAAGGGCGTCGCGATCACCCGCAACGCAGCGATACTTGATCGGCGTGAAATGTGATTTGTAGGTCCCCGCACACCGTTTCACCAATAGATCAAATGACCCGCCGGCGGTCTCGAATTGGTAACCAAGATTCTCGAGCCGCACGACCTCCGCGAGAATCTTATCCATTAATTCACGGTCGGCCTCCAGATTATGTTTGGTCGTCAATGCGACGATGTTGCTGCGTCCGCTTAGCTCGCTGACCAAAATCCGCCGTTCGTTGCCGACCGCTTCGGGATTGATATGCTCGTAGGTCTGCGTTGCCTTGGCGATGGCATGCACGTGCATGCCCCCTTTATGTGCGAACGCGCTTTGGCCAACAAACGGCTGATTGTTGCGAAGCTGCATGTTCGCGGTTTCGTAAACGAACCGGCTCAGTTCGGTCAGATGCCGCATCGCATCGCCACCAAGCACTTGATAGCCAAGTTTCAATTGCAGATTCGCCATCACCGAAATCAAGTCCGCATTGCCACAGCGCTCGCCAATGCCATTGATGGTTCCTTGCACCTGATTCGCCCCAGCCTTCACAGCCGCCAGCGAGTTAGCGGTCGCAACGTCGCTGTCGTTGTGGCAATGGATGCCGATTTGCACGTCGTAGTCCTTCAGGGCTTCCGTGGCAGCGGCAACCAAGTCGCCGATCTCTTGAGGCATACTTCCACCGTTGGTATCGCACAGGACGATCCAGCCCGCCCCCGCTGCAGCAGCCGCCTGAATGGTTTGCGCGGCGTACTGCGGATTCGCTTTCCAGCCGTCAAAGAAATGCTCCGCGTCGTAAATCACATCGCCATGTTTCTTCAGGTACGCGGCGCTCTCACCGATCATGTCCAAATTCTCTTCCAGCGATACGCTGAGGACATTTGTGGCGTGAAAGTCCCAGGTCTTTCCAACCAGTGTGCAGACGGGGGTCGCCGCTTTCACAAGCGCCTGCATGCCGATGTCGTCGGCTGCTTTAACACCCCGCCGCCGTGTCATGCCGAAGGCGCAAACCTTGGCCGATCCAAGGTCAAGCTTGCCGACCTCACGGAAGAACGCCGCATCTTTCTCGTTGGAAAGCGGATACCCACCTTCAATGTATTCCACGCCAACTTCCGCCAGCCGCTGGGCAATCTGCAGTTTATCCTGCAATGAAAAGCTGACGCCTTCGCCTTGAGTCCCATCGCGCAAGGTCGTGTCGTAGATCTTGATCGGTCGCATCGGTTTGGGTTGATCGTTAGTCGTTGAGGTGGACGTCGCATCGCCTGAAATGACACCTTCGCATTATTATGAAGCGAATCAGTTCATATCCGGCAACGCAACGCATAAAAGCTTTGCTGATCGTCAGCGAAGCCTACAAAAAAACCCCCAAGGCCGGAAGCCTTGAGGGTTTCAAATACGTTGGTTTGTCAACACTTCCCACTCGGCTCGGCGTCAAAAGGACGGAGCAATCACAATTACAATGATCTGAATGGTGCAGCGGTCGTTCACAATTTATCCTAAAAACACTGTCAATATCAAACGCGTTTGATGTTAACTCGCAACATGGTTTGTCTGCGTTTCTTAACGTGTTGGATGCAAATATATCTTTAGCGACTCTATTCGTCAAGACTCGATCAAAGGTTAAGCGAAACTTCCCAACCCTTTCGATAATTCTCTTTCAACAGCGGAGCGACACGCTCATTGTTTGATGCCGTCAGCGTGGGGCCATCCCAATCAAAGCCTCCCTCCGACCGATATGCAACATTGCCCAGCAACACCGCCTCGGCGAGAGGACCGGAATACTCGAAGTCGCACGTCGCCGGATCGCCTCCTTTGCACGCGGCAATCCACTCTTTGTAGAAGCCCGGCGAATCCGGAATCGTCGGTTCAGGATGTTTGAAATCGGCGAACTTCGATTCGGGAAGGAGCTTCAGCTTATTGAACCCCGTCAGCAACATCCCCTCGCTGCCGATGAACAATGTATTCATCCCTTTGCCATCAAGCCCCCTTTCCTTCAAAATCGGCGGGCCATTCTTGGCGTGATACCAATGCAGGTCAACTTGCGGGTCAGCAAATCGCAACATTGTCGCCATCTGTTTGGGCGTCGTTTGTGCATGCACCGGCGGACCGCTGGCTTGAACACGCGTCGGATATTTCAACTTCAATGCCCAGAAAGGAATATCCAAGATGTGACATCCCCAGTTTCCGGTTTCACCCGTCCCAAAATCCCACCAAAATCGCCAACCGTAGGGACAGTAGGTCGAGTGATAGGGACGCGGGGTCGCCGGACCTAACCACACGTCCCACTGAATCCCTTCAGGAACTTTTGGAAACTCATTGGGGACTGAAGGCATCCCGCGATCGCCACCGACCCAGCAATGAACTTCGGACACGTTTCCGATCGCCCCGGCTTGAATCAGTTCGACCGAGCGATGCATGTTGGAAAGCGTGTGCCGTTGACATCCAAGTTGCGTCGCGACCTTTTGTTTGGCGGCAAGCTTTGCCATCTGGCGAACCTCCCAGACGTTGTGGGCCATCGGCTTCTCGCAGTACAAGTGCTTGCCGCGCTGCATCGCCGCAATCGAAGGATGGAAATGCGTGTGATCGGGAGTGCTGACGACGACCGCGTCAATCTGCTTTTCCAGCTTGTCGAACATCTTGCGATAGTCCGTGAATGCTTCGGCTTTGCCGTACTTCTCGAAAACTTTCCCGGCACGCTGCTGATCAACATCGCACAGCGCGACCAGATTCTGACTGCTCACACCGCCAACGTTTGCCGATCCACGACCGCCAATGCCGATGCAGGCAATGTTCAACAACTCGTTTGCCGACTTCGATTCGGCCGCTCGAACCTCCGGAGCGATCCAATAACCGCTTGCCAGCAGTGACCCTTGAAGAACCGTCCGTCGTGTCGGCTTGTTCGTCGCTTCGGCGGAGCAATGGTGATTGGCTTGATGCGATGTGGAGGCATCGTGATGGATCACGTTTTGCGTTTTATTCATGTGTTGTCCCGTCTGCCGTTCATTATTTGTCATTCAATCGTGTCGCTTTTTGCTTGAGCCCAAATTGATGAAGGATGATCGCCTTGGCCGGTCCCGATGATTCGAGTTCAAATTCAAGCTGAGCATCGACGACCTTATAAAACCATAGGATAGGTGTTTTCGCATAGACTTGGAACCTCGGCTGGTTCGTCAGTTCGACCATCAAGCGATTGTCTTGCACCTGAACATCGAAGATGAGTTCGGGTGTCAACTGGTAACGTCCCACCAAGCGTTGCATCTGTTCCGCGTCGACTTTGATTTCGCGATCCAAACTGGGAGGCAACACCTTCATCCCCGCAGTCCGCTGAATGAGTCGTTCGGCGATTTGATCCACCAACGTTGCTTCCGCGGTATTGGCGAGTACGACGATGGCGGAATCGAGCGATCGATTGACAAACATGGCGGCATGAAAACCGCCCGTCTGTCCGTTGTGGAAGCGTGTTTGCCCATCGCGCGCGATCATCCAGCCAAGTCCCATCGCGAAGTTCGATCCATCGCCGGGATGATGTTGTCGCCAGGCAAGCTCAATCGCCTCGCCGATCTTTGCTTCGGGCGGATGCAGACTCGCTGCCACAAACTCTTGCATATCGGCGATCGTGCTACGAATCGCTCCGGCACCAGGCAGGTCGGCAAACTCCCAACGATTGCCAGGGTTGCCGAATGATGTATTCCCCACCGCCATCCGTGCCTGCTGATCTTCCGACAAGGAAACAACCGTGTCTTTCATATTCAAAGGGCCGGTGACTCGCTGCGCAAGAAGCGTTTCATAATCGCTGTCCGCACGCTGAGCGACCAAGTGACCGAGCCAAGCATAAGCGAAATTGCTGTATTCAAACCCATCCCCCGGTTTGCGGCGCAGTTCATGTTTGCTCAAGAATGCTCGGGCACGCTGCGAATCGTAGTCGGCGTAGGGATCGCTGTGCGACGGGTCACCAAAATTGTCGGGCAGCCTCGGCAGGCCGGAACGATGCGTGACCAAATCGATCCAGCGGATGGATTGTTCGGAAAACCGTGGCAAGGGCGTTTCCGATGGACCACCGGCTGCGGCTTCGTTCAAATCCACCGTCTTGTCGACAACCGATGTCGCAAGCAGAAGCGCGGTGAAGACCTTACTGAGAGAGCCGATTTCGTACAGCGTTTGATCATCGGGAGATTTCCCATCAGGTGTTGCTTTGCCTAAGTGAAACGACCATTGCTTGTTCCCTTGAGTGACACCGACGGAAAGCCCATCGACACGCTCGGCCTCGACCAACGGGGCGGCAAATTGCCGCGCTTCGTCGAGCGTCAGTTCCTCTGCGAACAAACATTGCTGGACGCAGGTCAATGCCATCAGCACCAAGCACGCGACGCTGCGAAGAATATGTGGCAAGCTCATTGTGTGTCTCGGCTCCTTTAAATCAACGATGAATGCGTTTAATGTTATCTTGCGTTACACCTCGCGTGGTCAGAAATGATCTGGTTCGCTTCATTTGACGCGAGGACATCATTCCGGACCACGCACGGTATAACGTTTTTTTAGTTGATCTTGCGACGTGTTCAGGCCTTGTATGACAAACATCGAAACCGTCATCGTTGACCTCCTCATCGTCCTTGGGGCGGGCTTTGCGGCCGGAGCGGTATGCAAACGTTTCGGCGTCTCCATGCTCGTTGGCTATCTCATGGTCGGAGCATTGATTGGCGGTGGCGTCTTCAACCTCGTTTCCCACGAAAATCATGAGCTCGAATCGGTCGCTCATTTCGGAGCGCTGTTGCTGCTCTTTTCCGTGGGGCTTGAGTTCTCGCTTGAGGAACTGGTTCGTCTGCGGCGGTTCATTGTAATCGGTGGTTGCCTGCAGATGTTGGCGGTCGCGATACCCCTGACTTTGGTCTGCCTAGCGTTTGGAATGCCCGCCAACGCGGCGATATTGTCGGGATTCGCCGGTGCGCTGAGTTCCACTGTGCTCGTCTTCAAGGCCATCAGTGAATGGGGGCAAACCGCGTCGCCGCACGGACGCCGCGCGATCGCCATCCTGCTGTTTCAAGATGTCGCATTGGTGCCGCTGATGTTGCTGATCCCTCTGCTGACCGACACAGGAAATCCTCCAACGGTGATGGCCTATGTGGTCTTGGCCGGGAAATCATCGATCTTCGTCGCCATGGTCTTCGTTTCGCGATCGATCATCGCGAAATGGGTCATACCGATGCTGGCGTCCCTGCGAAGTGTTGAACTGGTCGTGCTCTTCGTGCTCAATCTGTTGGGAGCGGTTTGCTGGATTGCCTATCAATTGGGATTGCCCTCGGCCGTGGGAGCCCTCGCGGCGGGCGTCATCCTCAGTGGCAATCGTTTGAGCAAACAAGTCGACTCCATCGTCTTGCCGTTTCGCGAATCGTTCTCGGTCGTCTTCTTTGTCTCGATTGGGACGTTGCTTGATCCCATGCTCTTTTTCCAGGAGCCGCTGCTGCTTTCGGCCGGCTTGCTGGGAATGCTGTTGCTGAAGAGTGCGGCTGGCGCGTTTGCCTTGGGCGCGGTCGGCCTGAGGTGGAAGGCCGCCTTCGGCATGGGATTGGGGCTGGCTCAACTGGGCGAGTTCTCGTTTCTGTTGATTTCCGAAGCGGTCGCGCAAGGCTTGATTAGCCGGCTTGATTACAACCGCATGCTCTTTATAGCCCTGGGGACGTTGATCTTGACGCCACAGTTGATCCGCATCGGCTTGCGTTCGGCTGAAGGTATGCCCGATGAGGACGATTCACACGCCATCGCCAAGACAAGTCACGATCCATCGCAGCATGTGATCATCATCGGTGTCGGCCTGATCGGTCGTCAGCTAGCTTCACGTCTGGAAATCATGGGACTTGACGTGCGACTGATCGATCAGAGTCCGATTAACTTGCACGGCTTCGCACAACAAGGGTTCCAGACCGTCGCCGGCGACGCGCGCGACCCCGATGTGCTGCATCGCGCCGATGCAAAACGCTGCAGGCTCGCCATTGTCAGCGTTCCCGATGATGAAATCGCCTTACAAATCGTAACGACCCTTGTCGGAATCAGTCCAAAAACGAAAACCATTGTCCGCTGTCGCTATCAAGGCAACGCCGGTCGAATCCAACGCGCTGGAGCCGACGCGGTCGTCAGCGAAGAATCCGAAGCCTCCAAAGCACTGTTGCAATGGTGCCAGCGCTTGGTGAGCAATAGCTGACGTCGTGCAGGCTGGCAGCATGTATCAATAATGAACGTTTTTGGTGTTATCTTGCGTCAAAATTTCTCAGTTGATCTTGCGACGTGGTCGCTCTACGATGCGTATTGACCATTTGTCAGTCATCCGCCGCTCGTCTACATGACTTCGTATTCCGTTGGATGCATGATCCGCTCGACTTCACTGATCGCTGCCGTTCGTTAAGACTCACGTGAACGCAGACGTTGACGTAATGCGTCCAATTGAACTCTCAGTTGGTCAACGCTTTGGGAGGTTAGATCCGTCTTCGATGATGGTGTTTCGTCAAGCAACTCTTGAATCAACTGAATCTGACCGGCAATCGCTCCCTGTTCAAGTCCTTCATCGCGGGCACATGCGATGGCCCAGTCGTGGTCGCGTTGGGCTTTTTCTCGTTGGTCGTACATGACTTTGTCTTCGGTTTGGTGTGCGATCTGCTGCGCTACGCTAATCGCAGTCTGAAACTCAACTGCGGGCAATAGCTCACGGAGGTATCTCGGGTCGAACTCTTGGGCTCGAAGCAAAAAAAACGCCCATTGCTGGATTGGTGGTGCCGACGAAATGCGGTGTTCCGACAAATCGTACTTCGCCAGTTCGACCGTGTGGACTTCGACTGCCTCTCCAATGATACGCCCACTTTGCTGGTCAAGCAACTGATACCGGTGGTGCGGTTGGCTCGATCCAGAGTCAATGGACTGATTCGTTAAGCAAATCGCAATCGACTGCCGAAGCTGGCGATAGTCGTCGCCCTTGTGAAGCTGTTCAACGTACATCGAACACGAATAATAGACCATTCGCTTGAGCAATCCCGCGACCGCCGATACCTGCATCTCGACGTTCATCCAGCGACCTTGTGCATCGCGGGCTCGAACATCTAATATGATTTGCTTGGCATCTTGGAATTCTTGATAGTTGAAAGGGTTCAGAATTTCGACCGATGTGATTGGATGCTTCAAGCAAAGTATCGCATTGAGCAATCCGATCAGGGCTTCAACATGCTTTGGATTGCCAAAGATCATCTTGAACGCAAAGTCAACCAGGGGGCGAATTCCAAGCGGCATCGTGTGTCAACTCTCTAACAATTGATATCCGTGACAACCTCTCGCGAACGGGAACCGAACGCGCATCGCATCCACACAGGTTGATCGACAGGAAGTTTGCTTTCCCACGCCAACCACGATCTTCCCCTGGTCATGCGTGACAAAGAATTGTAGGAGGAGCGTCAAGACCGAGAGCATTGCCAAAACCGCAACGCGACAGCGGGAAAGTCCCACACCGGGACGCGCATCACTCGGCATCGACAAGGACCGCTTCAAATCGTGTATACTCTGGTTGAACCAAAACTGGGCGATTTCCGCCCCCACTCCCGTTGCAAGCTTGCACGGCTCAAGCTTTTTGGATTGGTCTGGGCGCTGCGACCGAAGATGCCGGGCTCAGCCACCTCCTCTGGATTAAGACTGCTTGCCCATAGCGGTTGCCTCGCAAGTTTTAGTCTCAAATTTTATGAAAAATCGGAGAGACTTAATTTGCAATTTCGCGTTCAATAGTAGAATAGTTTGACATCCTCTCCTTTAAATACAGATGATCTGCCGGGCGATCGGAGTACCAGCAGGTCTGCATTTCATCGAGAGCCCCACCTAGAAGCACAAATGCATTGAAGAATCGATGACTTGAAGGAGTTAGTCATGCCGAGCGCCAAACGTTGGGTTTGGCGAGAATCGGAAACTTCACCCAACTGCATTCTGCTTGACCAATGTTCTGGGTCTGCGATCCGCCGTCTCACGGCTGAAATTTAGCTTGAAAGCAGAACAATGCGTCCAACCATTAAAGACAGCAATCGTTTGCCGTCTTCGTCGTTGCTACGGAAGATTTTTATTTCAAAAGGCTGTTCGAGAATCGGATAATGGGGACTTCTACCGAGCAGTTTGAATTTGTCACTCACTTAGCGGAGCATCACGGATGCTAAAAGAAAAAAGAACTGGTTTTACACTTGTTGAATTGTTGGTCGTCATCGCCATTATTGGAATTCTGGTCGGTTTGTTGTTGCCGGCGGTTCAAGCAGCTCGCGAGGCGGCTCGTCGCATGCAATGCAGCAACAACTTGAAGAACGTGGCTAGCGTGTCACAACTATCACGACACGTACAAGAAATTCCCTTCGGGATGGGTCAACCAATCCGGTCCGGCAATGGTAGTGCAAGATACCAAGTGGAGCTGGAGTGCATTGATTCTGCCATTCGTCGAACAAGCTCCGCTTCACGATCAATTGAACGTCGGCGGGAACCGTCCTTGGCAAGATTTGTCCAATGGTACGCTTTTGAATCTGATGCAAACTCCTGTCGCCACATTCAAGTGCCCTTCTGATGTTGCACCCGATTTGAATTTGCTCACATATCGCCAGCTCAATCCAACCAGTGGCTCGCTGGGGACTACCGTGCAGGTAGCAACGAGCAACTACATCGGAACCAACTCAATCGGCGATGCAATCATTCGCGGAACCATGGGTGGCGTAACCAACGGCACGGGCGCGAATGGACGCCATGGGTTGTTCCTTGAAGACCTCGGCGTGAGCTTTCGCGATATTCTGGACGGTACATCGAACACTTTGATGTTTGGTGAACGCCGTTGGCAGCATAAAGTTCAAACCACCGGAGGCTTCGTTAACGATGGGGCTGGCTCGATGTTTGGCGTTCAACAAACTGACTCGGCGACCATTTCATTGCTGAATCAATGGCTCAGCTCTGCGATTGGAACGGCACAAGGACGTATCAATTACGGCCTGGGTGTCGAAGCAGTCGCCAATATCAGCTTTTCAAGCTATCATCCTGGCGGAGCACAGTTCGCGCTGGCGGATGGAAGTATCAAGTTTGTGACCGAAACGCTCGACTTCAGTGCCGATGCGAATCAGGTGAACTCCACGCCAATCGTTGTCGATAGCATCTATGAACGGATGTTGGTGCGCGACGACGGCCAACCGTTCCAAATGCCGTAGGCTATTTGGCCGAAGATGTAGGATGGGTCAAGGCACGCAGACCCACCGAAATCGCTCGAAGCATTTATACGTCGCGTGGCCGAGAATGAGGTGATTCGCTTCATTAAATGCAAAAGCATCATTTTAGACCACGCACGGTATAGACATTCATCAAAAACCTTTCGCGAACGATGTTTGCGAAAGGTTTTTTTGTTTGCAGTCCAACATGGCTTGTTTCCAAAGCGTTTGCCATGCGATAGCGTATAGACGTCGCGGGTGCGAAAACGATGCGATTCGCTTCATTTGACGCAAATGTGCCCATTCGCATCACGCGCGATATAGCTTTCAAGACCCTTCCATGTGCAATCATCACGAGCAGTGCAATGCAACGACCTCGCTTGGCTCTACACTGGCAAATACTTCTTGGCATGTTGGCGGGTCTGCTGTTCGGCCTGGTTGCGTCGTTCTTCGGTTGGACCAAATTTACGGCTGACTGGATTAAGCCGTTCGGTCAGATCTTCGTAAACATGCTGAAACTGATCGCGATTCCGCTGATCATCACGTCGCTCATAAAAGGTGTTTCCGACCTGCAAGATATCTCGAAGTTTTCGAGAATGGGAGGAAGAACGGTCTTGCTGTACCTGTTGACCACGGTGGTCGCCGTCACGCTTGGGCTGATCGTTGCCAATGTGGTCGCGCCCGGCAATTCGATTACCGAGCAAACGCGCAACGATCTTCTGGGAAATCCGGAGGATGCGGCGGGAGCGGAGCTGTCCAAAATTCGCGATGCCGCTGCGCAGACGAAGGCTCAAGGACCGCTTCAGCCTTTGGTCGACATCGTACCGGAGAACTTATTCACCGCCGCATCCTCCAACCGAAACATGTTGCAGGTCATCTTCTTTGTCGTGTTCTTCGGAATTGGCTTGATTTTGATTCCGCCGGATCAAGCCGCCCCGGTGAAGGCATTCTTTGACGGTCTGAACGAAGTGATCCTGAAGTTGGTTGACCTAATCATGTTGGCTGCACCGTTTGGCGTCTTCGCTTTGCTGGGAGCGTTGATCGTCGAAGCGCCCGGGACGGACCTGTTGATCGCGCTTTCGGTCTACGCATTCACTGTGCTGCTGGGACTCGGTTTGATGGCGTTCGTCTTTTACCCAGCGTTGGTTGTCCTGTTCGCCAAGCGGGGTTACGGCTTCTTCTTCAAAGGAATCTCGCCGGCGCAACTGCTTGCGTTTTCGACCAGCAGCAGCGCCGCAACCCTTCCGGTAACGATGGAATGTGTCGAGGAGCGGCTCGGCGTCGACGAAGAAGTCGCAAGTTTTGTGCTCCCGGTCGGCGCGACGGTTAACATGGATGGTACCAGCCTTTACCAGTCCGTCGCGGCGTTGTTCATTGCTCAGGCATACAACATCGATCTGACGCTGGGGGACCAGTTGACGATCGTGTTAACGGCGACACTCGCGTCTATCGGTTCGGCGGCGGTGCCGGGGGCCGGGATGGTGATGCTGGTGATCGTTCTGGGGGCGATCGGTGTTCCCGAAGAAGGTTTAGCGCTCATCTTCGCGGTTGATCGTTTGCTCGACATGTGCCGCACCATGGTGAACGTGACCGGAGATGCGACGGTGGCGTTGCTGGTCGCCAAGAGCCTCAATCGTCTGCATGAACCGCACGTCGAGCCATGGGACGAAAATTATCACCCACAAGAGACCTCCAGCGATTCCGAAGTGACCCAATGAACAGCTCGAATAAAGACGCCTCCGTCACGATTGTCGATCGGCCCGACGGGGACGCAATGGATGCGCTCTGCGAAACGTTGCATGCCTTGGCGTTGGAAACGGACCGTTCGGGCGATTGGCCACGACGGCAGCTTGAGGTATGCGGTCGAGCGGGTGTGTTTCGTTGGTTCATGCCGACCGAGGCGGGAGGTTTTGGCTGGGACGCTTGCGATCAGACGCGCGGTTACCTGCGACTTGCCGCCGCCGACTTAACGACCACGTTTGTAATCACACAGCGGATGGGAGCCTGTCGACGGATTGAGTCGAGCGAGAATGCGTCTCCCGCCAAGCATTGGCTTTCCGGTTTGGTCGATGGAAGCCAGTTTGCAACCGTTGGTATAAGCCACCTGACGACCAGCAGACAGCACGTTCGTCGTCCGGTCTTGACGGCCGAGGAAGACGGCGACGATTTTGTCCTATCCGGCTACAGCCCATGGGTCACCGGAGGTGCGTTTGCCGATGTGATCGTCGTCGGTGCGACGTTGCCTGACGAACGACAGTTGTTGGCCGCCGTTCCCGGAGAACGCGAGGGCGTCATCGCTGGCAAGGGGATGCCGCTGATCGCTCTCTCGGCGTCCGCCACCGATCGCGTCGACTTCGATAACGTGCGGGTATATCGTCATGAATTGATTGCCGGTCCAGTGCCTGACGTGATGAGCCAGGGGGTTGGTGCCGCGTCGGGAGGCTTGCAGACGTCCACGTTAGCCATCGGACTGGCGTCCGCCGCGATCCAATTCATGCAGCAGGAAGCCGAGCAACGGGATGATCTTCGGTCGCCGACGGATCAGCTTGTGGCCGAGGTCAACGCCCTGGAGACCGATCTGCTGCGGATGGCCAACGGCGATGATGTCTGTTCCACCGCCGATCTTCGGGGTCGCGCGAACCGCTTGGTATTGCGAGCGACGCAGGCCGCATTGACGACCGCGAAGGGAGCCGGCTTTGTTCAGGGACATCCAGCGGGACGATGGTGTATCGAAGCGTTGTTCTTTCTCGTCTGGAGTTGTCCTCAACAATCGCGCCCATCTCTGCGAACTGGCGGGCATTCAGCGTAGCACCGGTCAGCCAGACAACGCCCGCTCGCCGGTCCCGCAGAAGTCCTTGGCAGTGACGTCTCAGTAGGTTATGTACAAATCATGGTTCCGCGACAATCAGGTCATGCATTTCGGCAAGGCTCGCGACAACATGCGTCGGGTCAGCCGGGAACGAAGCTGAATGCGGTCTGCACTCGTTGTCACGCCGAACGTCATTCCACAACCGGCATTCTTCCCTTCTTCAATGTCAATCGTTGAATCTCCGATCTGGCAACGGCTTGGCTCGGTCGTCCCGGTCAGTCGCATCGCCAGTCGGATCATGTCGGGCGCACCGGACGTCCGTTTTCAACATCGCTGGCGGTCACCAACCCATCAATATCGCGTCCGACCAACCAGCCAATTTTCGCGACCAGACTTTCCGCTGTCGCTCGGTCGTAACCGGTATTGAGCACGACCTTCATGCCGCGTCGCCGGGCCCACCTGAATACCGCCGACGCTCCAGGCTGTTCCTTCACATCCAATGTCGCGTATGCCGAACGCAGTCGTTGTTTGAAGTCGCCAAAGATCGCGGCGACCTCTTCATCTGCGTGGGACCGTCCATCAGGCGGCAGAACATCCCGGATCGCCTGAGACTTTTCCTTCCCGGCACCAACCTCCTGAACCTGGTCCTGTGTGAAGTGATATCCAGCCGCGTTGATCGCGACGCGAACGGTCTTGTAAACGACGTTGTCCTCGTCGACGGTCGTGCCAGCCATGTCAAACACGATGAGTTGAATCATATACGTTCTCTGTTGTTCATTTTGTCCGCGGTTCCAAAAACACACACAAGACGACTGCCTCGCGCCGACTTGCATTGATGATTCGATGGGGAACGTGGCTGTCAAAGTACAGGCAGTCCCCTTGCTTGAGTGAATGGACTTCGCCATCGAATTCAAATTCGATGGCTCCTTGAAGAACCATCAGGAATTCCTCCCCTTCGTGCGACAATGCCTCATCGCGGGCCACGCCGGCGGGAATGGTCACCTGGAAAGGATCCATCGATCGATTGGGACGTTTGTGCGCCAACGATTCATAGACCGCCGTATTCGTCTTGCTCTTGTCTCGCTCGACAATTTTCCGTTCGCTCTTCGCAACCTTAACCAGAATTGGCTTTTCATCCAGTCCTTCCACAAGCTCGGCGACGGTAACATTGAGCGCCGAAGCGATCTGCCCCAGCGCGGGGAGCGATGGTGTGATTCGAAAGTTTTCCACCTTCGACAGCCAGCTGCGCGTCAGGCCGCTCCGCGATGAGACATCCTCCAATGTCATTCGCCTGTCCAGACGGTAGCTTCGGATGCGTTGTGCGAGTTCAACAAGATTCATATTGCTTACCGACGAATGAACGGCGAGACCAGGGCACCGACCAAACAAGCCGTGGCGACCACACCAAAAACGAGGGACGTCTCACCACGTGATTCGATCATCCAACCGATAAACGGCTCGCCCAGCCCAGCGAAAACATAAGCGAATGTATTCATCACACCGGTGCCGGTACCGGCACGCTCGCGTCCCAGAAGGTCAGGACACAATGCCCAGAAAGCGGATTGAGGACCATAGGCGAAGAAACCGGTCAACAGCAACATCGGTACGCCCAACCAGTGATCTCGCGGCAGCAGGTACATGCCCAACGAACAGACCGCTGCAAGCAGCAAAAACAAGGTAATCACCCTTGATCGGTTGGAGTGGAACAATCGGTCCGACAACCAGCCACTTGTGATCGCCCCCAAGGCCATGCCGATCGGCAACGCAAGCGTCATCCACTTGGTATCTGAATGCTTCCAATCCTCCCCCAAAAAGTGAACCGGAACCCAGATCAGCAAACCGTACCGAGCCATGCTTTGAAACCCGATCGCCAAGCACGCAATCAGGAATTGCGGTTTGCTCAGTGCGTATCGATAGCGTTCCCACGACGACTCGTCGGGTGCGGCGACGCTGCGATCCGTGTGGTTCGTATCGCTGCTTTCATTGGAGTCCTCGTCCGGCAGCGACGGATACCCGAGATCCTCGGGGCGGTCGCGCACAATCACATAGTAAACGATACCGCCGCACAGCAGCAGTAGAACGGGAAGTCTGAAAATCCAACGCCAATTGAGGTCGAACTCCAGAATCAATGTCGACGTTCCAAACGCCAGAACCGAAGCGCTCCCGGCGGCAAAGACATACGCCCCGTAAACCTTCCCGCGTTCGGAGTGCGGCCACCAGTTGGACAGCACACGACTCCCCGGTGCCCAACCCATGGATTGAACATAGCCATTGAGAGCCCACGGAATCGTCAGGCTGGCGAAGTTCGTTCCAAAGCTGACGATCCAGTTCAATCCGCAAGACAACACAGCACCCAGGCTCATCAGCCGCCGACCGCCGAACTTGTCGCCCAGATTTCCGTTGACCGACTGCCCAAGTGCGTAGGTCCACAACAAAGCCGCGCTGGCCCAGCCTAACGTTGGCTTGGAGATGCCCAGCTCCTGTTCGATCCCGGGAATCGCGAAGCCGAATGTCTGCCGTCCCGTGTAAAAGAACAGGTAACAGAACATCGTCGCCAACAGCATGCGCCATTGGGCGGCGCGAAACCGCGACGGTGCAGTTGTAAGGCTGTTCAAAGTGTGACTCGCCGTTTCAATAAATCTTTGTCCTGTCGGTCAGTTGATTTTGAATCAATATTGTTTACCATCAAGAAACGCGAATGCAATCCCTCCACGTGATAAAATTGTCAGCTTGAATGCGATGCAGCAACGATTCATCGACTCCATAAAGAACGTCCCTTCCGTACTGAAGCCGTTGAGGCTTGAACGACTCTTCGTCGTCTTGGATCAAGCAGCATACGACGCTTCCGGTGCAAACAGACTCCTTGAATCGGTCCTGACACAGTACTCAACGGTGCGATTTTCCGAATTCGAGTTGAATCCGAAATTGGAAGACGTAGAGCGTGGGATCGCGCTGTATCGCGACTTCGCTCCCGATTTTGTCATCTCTCTGGGAGGAGGCACGGCCATCGATCTCGCGAAGCTAATTGGTGGGCTAGCGGTACAGCCCGATTCCGCGCGTGATCTCGCGGTGGGGAACGCCTCGATTCGGGTGTTGGCCAAGCCGATGATGGCGATTCCCACGACCGCCGGAACCGGCAGCGAAGCGACGCACTTCGCTGTGGTGTACGTCGACGGAGAAAAGTATTCAGTGGCTCATCCGTCTCTGCTGCCCGATTACGCGGTCGTCGATCCGTCATTGACCGAGAGTCTGCCTCCCCGAATAACCGCAGCGACCGGGCTGGATGCCTTCTGTCAGGCAATCGAATCGATCTGGGCCGTTGCGGCAAACGACGAGTCGATGGGGTACGCGACGCAGGCCGCTCGGCTCGCTTTCGGTAATCTTGATGCCGCGAGCAACGCTCCCACTTCCGAAGCAAGACGCGCGATGTGCCACGCTTCCCACCTGGCCGGCAAAGCGATCAACATCACCAAGACGACCGCGCCGCACGCTTTGTCGTATTTCCTTACCTCACAATACGGCGTGCCCCACGGGTTCGCCGTCGCGAGCACACTCGCTCCCCTGCTCGTTTTCAACGCGAACGTCACCGACGATGACTGCACCGATCCGCGCGGAGCGACCGCTGTCCGGGAACGCATCCGTTCCATCCTCCGTATACTGGACGCCCCGTCGGTCGAAGACGCGTGCTTGTCAATCGAAAACCTGATGGCTCGCGTCGGATGCCCAAGGCTGGATGCGATCGTTGCCCCCGGTGGCTTGATCGCAGTTGTCGAATCGGCAAACCTCCAGAGGCTTTCAAACAACCCCCGTCGCGCTGGCCGCCAAC
>JAWKTL010000054.1:0-51581 GCA_041399105.1 Pirellulaceae bacterium
AACGCGAATCACTTCATTTTTAACCACGCGACGTATAACAAAACATGATCGAAAGGACCTGCAAGAATCCAAATCGCTCAGGTTCCCTATCGTAGCAGAGATTTGCATGGGCGTCGCTGGTATGTTGTTTCTATTCCATCGGCGTGGGTCAAGCCCGGACCGCAACAAGGGGTCTGTTCGCACGCAAATCCAAATGCTCACGACTCCAGTTCTCAGCCGGCCCATGACAATCCGCAGTTTCCATGCAATCGTCAGGAATTGTGTCGATGCGTCGGATCGCCTGCAACATTTCCAGCGGATTGCGTCGATCCGTGTTCGATATTTCGAAAACAGATTCGTGGCAAGCGCGATTGCCACGAGTGTTTCCAACGGGAGCTTTGCTAATGTCGAGTGTCAGCGGAATCAGTCAGGCAGCCACCGCGATCGCCAATGCGCAGACGCAGAATAAAGTCCAAATTGCCGTGATGCGGAAGCAACAGGAAGCGTCGCAGCAGCAGGGAGACGCAGCCGTGAAATTGATCCAGGCGGCTGCTTCGATCGGTCGACATCAGGATACGCTTGAGTTATCCACCCATTAGGAGGCAACAAATACGGCCCGCTCCCATCGGAGGAAAAACTTTATCGGTCGCCGGGCTTGGATGGCTGAAAGTCGGTCGGATTGACCCACCCGGCTCGAAGTTGTTCGCCTTTCATGAACCGATTGTAAAAGTCGACGACTTTCGGATCCGCATAGGGATAAGCTTCAAAGACATCGCCATTTCCGAGCATTCGCGGATCTTCTTGAGCGGTGAGTTCCTGAACCATCCGCGATTGAAGCTCTTGTTTAACACTGGCGAACTGTTCATCGGACGCCAGATTATGCATGCATTCAGGGTCCAGCCGAACGTTGTACATTTCTTCGGAGGGGCGTTTACCGAACGCAAGTTTCCAAAAAATCCCCGCCGCAGGAAGAAAACGTTTTTCGAGAATCTCCGTTTTCGTTGGGCTTCCGTCACAGTTCAGGTATCCCGTTTCCGGATTTCCCTGAGGCCATCGATCGGGCTGGAAGTTCCGCAGGTACAACATGCCGTCCTTGAAAATGCCGCGAATTGGGTATCCCCAATCGTTTGGGCGACCTACGTCGTGACGCTCTTTACCGATCAATACATAATCGCGTGAAGGATTGACGACCCCTGACTGATCGGACTCAAAGATGTCGAACAGGCTTCGGCCAGTGATCGGCTCCATCCCGGAAGACTCTTGGTCGATCCCAGCAGCTTGTAGGAAAGTCGGTGCGAAATCGATGAAGCTTACATAGTCGTCGATTTGACGCCCCGGCTTCTTGATTTTCTTGGGCCACATGACCGCCAGAGGCAAATGATTCGACAGTTCGTATTCTTGCCCTTTGACGCGTGGAAACGGCATTCCATTGTCGGCGGTGACCACGATCAGCGTGTTGTCCAATTGCCCCTTCGACTCCAGCAGTTCAAGCATCTTGCCAAGATGCCGATCAAAGTGCTCGATTTCAAAGGCATAATCGAGCAGATCGTTTCGTGTCGTTTCATTGTCGGGCCAAAAACTGAAGACCTTATCGATTTGTTCCAGCTTCTTGCCCCCCTTCGCCACGCCGCTGCCGTATTCATAAGCTCGGTGGGGTTCGACCGCGCCGTACCAGAAGCACCAGGGATTTGAGCCATCGCTGGCCGCTAGGGAAATCAGCAAAGTTGGCGGCGTAATCATTCGGCGAGATTCCACTGGTGACCGGTTTTGCTTTCTGGCGACTCCATGGCCGGCCTGCAAGATTTCGCGGCTTACCGTTGATGTCGTTGGCGGTCCCCGGTGCCCAGCCTTTTCCCGTCCGCCCGACATGATATCCCGACCGCTGCAAGACTTCCGTATAGACCGAAAACTTTGTCGGAAAGACGGGAGAATGGTTGCAGGCCTGTTCAAGCTGCCAGGAATTTCGACCCGTCAAGATGCAGGCTCTCGATGGGGCGCACTTTGCATTTGGGGTGTAAGCACGCGTGAAGAGCAATCCTTCACGCCACGCGGTCAAACGCGGGAGTCTCGACCCACGAGCAGCCGTAGGCACTCATGTGAGGCCAGGAGGCATCATCGGCGATGCAAAACAAAATGTTTGGACGATCGTCGGCGAATATCGCGCTCGAAAGACAAACCGTCAGCAGGCACATAAGGGTTCGCATCGCGTGTTACCGACGGGTTTTCTTTGACTTCGCCCCAGCCTTGTCGAACCTTATACTTTGGATTGCTCTTGCAAATGACATAAATCCGGCCGCGACGCTTGACAACTTGGCAATCTGGGTGCCGATTCTTCAAGGTTCCGATTGAACTGACAACTTTCATCGTTTAACTCGCTTTTATCGAATTGGTATTCACATATAGCAACGCCCGTTTTCCCTCGGTTCACCGAGTCGGCGGCTGTTGATCGGTCGAAGACTGTGTATCTTACCGGGTAACCATAAATCTGCAACGCCATTTTAGCAGGAGCTTTCCTTTGCGTATCGCCTACTTCGACTGCACCAGCGGGATCAGCGGCGACATGACACTCGGCGCGTTGATCGACGCCGGTGCCAACCTTCAGCAGATCGAAGCGGCCATCCGATCGATGGGACTGCCTGATCTTTCTATTTCGGCACAGCCGGTCAAAAAGTACGGGTTTCGCGCGACTCAGGTTCAAATCACGCATCCGCCGGAGCATGCCCATCGACATCTGCATCATATCGAGGCGATGCTTGACAAGGGTGAAATGGACGAAGTTGCTCGGGATTTGGCAAAGCAGATCTTTCGCAATCTAGGACAAGCCGAAGCCGATGTTCATGGAACGACCATTGAAAAGGTTCACTTCCACGAAGTCGGCGCGATTGATTCAATTGCCGACATCACTGGGGTAGCGTTAGCGATGACCCAATTGGGCATCGAACGAGTTGAATCGTCCCCGGTTCCCACCGGCGGCGGAACGATTCAGATTGCGCACGGAAGGGTCGGAGTTCCCGCTCCGGCGACAGCTTTATTGATGCGAGGAATGCCAATCGCCACCAGCGACATTCAGGCCGAACTGACAACGCCCACCGGTGCCGCGTTATTAAAGACGATGGCTCGCAAGTTCGGCAGCCTGCCGACGATGCGTATCGAAGCGATTGGCTGCGGGGCGGGCACGATGGATTTCGAAAAGCAGGCGAACGTACTGAGAGTATTGATCGGCGAAGCTGACGAGGCCTCATCGTCGTTTTCCGCCGAACACGACGAGGTTGTCATCATCGAAACGAATATCGATGATTCGACGGCTGAAGAACTTGCTTGGTGTGTCGACCAGCTCTTCGAAGCGGGTGCTCTGGATGTATATCAAACGCCGACGATGATGAAAAAAGGACGTTGCGGTATAAAAATGACGCTCTTGGCGAACCAGGACAATGCACATCACTTGGAGCGGATGTTGCTGAGTCACTCATCGGCAATCGGGCTTCGTCGCTGGTCCGCCGGACGGACAAAGTTGATTCGGCAACCGCATCGCGTTGAAACGCGGTTCGGCACCATCGAAGGAAAGTGCGTTTGGCTGCCTGCCGAGCGTTGGCGATTTTCGGCCGAATACGATAGCCTTCGTGAGCGGGCGATCGAGCATCAAACGGAACTGCGAATCGTCCGCGATGCCGCGCTGGCGGCCTTCGACCCCACGTCTCTTGCTCCCCCAGGCGATGCTTGATCGCAATCGTCGCACGCTTGGCCGAATCGTGAAGTTCCGATCAGAGGTTTGCGCGATCGTTACGTATCGGTACTCTCGACATTGGGGGTCGAAATGTCGATCGTCAATGTCCCGCTGATTCCGGGACGCAACAGCCATTGTTGTTGTCCATTGATCGAAGGCCTTTGTTGATTCTCGATAATGGTCCAAATCAAATAGTTTCCGTCCAAATCGACCTCAGGGCTGCAACGTGTGATCGTCAAGCCGGCACGCTCGATTGGCGACTCGTCGCCGAACTGAAACGCGACGCTCCCCTTCATGCCGACAATTTTGTGAGGCGGTATGTCGCGGATGTTCGCCATCGCTTGCAGCATCAGTTGATCCATTCGCAAGATTTTCACAACCGCTTCGCCCTGTCGGCAATACTCCCCGACGTGCCGATATTGTTTGACAACCGTCCCACTGACCGGGGACATCGTCTCACGCTGATCCAAATCCGCGCGAGCGACCTGCAACTCCGCTTCGGCCACTTGCTTTGCGCTTTCCTTCTCTTGATGCAAAGCCTCGAAGCGACGCAACTCGGCTTCGTTCTTTCTTTTATTGCTCAATGCGCGAAAACGTTCCAGGTACGGCGTTCCGCCTGCATGTTCAAGCAACTCGACTTCCTTCGCGCTCTTCCGCAACTCGATCTCAGCGGTCTGAATATCCCAGCGATTCTCAGCGGCTTGGGTCGCTTGTTGCAACTTGGACATCGCAATTTGCAGACGGATGTGCGCTTCTTCGTCATTGATTTGAAACAGAAGTTCCTGAGACGATACATCGTCCCCCATTCGAACGTTCAACGTCGTGAGCACGCCGTCCCGACGAGCCGCGACATCGACTTGATCGAGCGCCAGCAGAAGACATTCGGTTTCAATCACCTTCGACTTGCGAGAATCTTGTCCACGCAAAGATTTGCCGATCAACAATCCGCAGACGATCATTGCCACGGCAACGTACTTTAATGACTTAGTAGCAGGCATCGGAGTAAACCCAAGAATAATGAAGTGTCATACCTTGCGCGGTCCAAAACGTTCGATTCGCATCCTTTGAATCGAATGGCGTCGTCTCCGCACGCGCGACGTGGATTGCGGGATTGAAAAAGTGCTTGGCCCAGTGAAAGAACTCGTAAAGTTTGCAATATCCGATCGACCTGCGTCCGATGTGAACGCGGGCGATCACCGGTGTGCCGGCACGCGGCAACGTGTCCCTTGGTTCCGTTTGCGTTCCCAAATCGAAATCCAGACGAACGGTATCCGCAGCGTCGACACTCGCCTTGCTCTCCAATGCGATTTGCTGAATCGTTCCGGTGCGAATCTGCGACGGATGCGATGACAAGATATAGGTGGTCTCAAGCCCCGATGATTGATCGGTCGATTGGTCCGATTCGATCGAACGGTTTGTCGCTTCGGATGTTTCGGCAATCTGGTTCAACGCGGACTGCAATTGATCTCTGTCACCTCCAGGCAGCTTTAACTCCAATTCCCAAGGACCTTGTGGATCGACAATGGTCAACAAGACTTGCCCCGGTTCAACGGGGCGCGAAGTCAAAGGCTCCGCGGTACTCGGAACCACCACTTGACCAGCGAAAGGACTCTTCACCACAAGCTGAGCTTGTTCCTCAAGTAGTAGTTCGTGTTGCCGTCGCACACTTTCGAGATTCTCCTGCAAGGCATTCGATTCGCGGATATGAGCGTTTCGTTGCGATGGGTCCTCAAAATCCCCCTTCAATCGCTGCAACCGATTTGTCCGCAGCAGTTGCTTGGCATTCTGCAGTTCCTCCGCGACCTCGGCGATTCTCGCCGCCAACTCATCATTGGACAGAGTCAACAGAACTTGATCCTTGCCGACCCAATCGCCATCGGATACGAGCAATTGCTCGACCATACCATCGGCCTGGGCGATAATGTTGTCCCGCAAGATCGGCTGCACTTTCCCCTCGCATTGCATATCGAAGTCGGCCGGGATGGCGAATAAAGCAATGATTGGCGACGCACACAACGCAACAAACGCGGCGACCTTAGCCCATCGATGGCGATTGATTACCGCGGCGATCGGCTGAATCCGTTCACGAAGCGTCCTTTGTTCACTTACGACGGAAACGTCGTTCTCAATGGAACAGGTCGAAGATTGGACGATCGCGTCGGTTTCGGATGGCGATGCGTGTTCGTCGGAAGCGTGTTCGTCGTTCTCGAAGGACGAAGAAAGCGGTTTAGGTACAACTGGTCTCGCCGGACGGGATTCGGCGGGACGGGAATCGGCGGGACCATGATTCCACCGATCCAAACCCGATTGTAAACGCCACACATCGTCAAGCGACCAAACATCATGTTCCGGCAAGGTCGTTTGTTGAAACAGCACGACGACGACGGTATCACGATCGACTTGCCGGACTGGGAAGACGATTTGCCTTCGATGAAGGACCAAATCTCGGATCGCGGGATCCGGAATTTGAGTCGCTTCCTCGACCATGATCTCGCTAGCTTCCGGGGATGAAAATGTCAGCTTGCCCGCTCTGAAAAGCGCTCTCAACATTGGAAACGATGTCATCCGTAAAATCCGATCCCGGCGCGGCGTCATCAAGTTCGATACCATGGCTTGATTGCCAGCGGAAACCTCCCGCTTCGGGTGTCCAGAGGATTGCGGCCGTCGAATGACTGATATCGCACAACTGAGGGAGCAAGGAGTCGATTGCATCGATCTCGCCACGGCTTGGAACATTCGCAAGCGAAGCTAGCAACCGATCAATTTCGATTGCGGGACGTTCTGCGGCAGCGGAGTCGGGTGTCGTCGGCGTCGACATGGTTGCGGATCGGTTTCGTGTCGTTGTGCGGCAAACGTTAAAATCAATGATGAACGCGGTTGTTATTATACCGTGCGTGGCTGAGATGATGCCTTTGCATTTCATGAAGCGAATCACCTCATTTTCGGTCACGCGACGTCTATACCGTGCGCGGTCTGAAATGATGCCTTTGCATTTCATGAAGCGAATCTCCTCATCTTAGGGCACGCGACGTCTATTTTGCCACAATCTCTTTCAGTTGATCTTACGGCATCGTCGCCCAAGGAAAATGTAGTTTGCTGTCACGGCAAAGCGAAAGCTAGCAAACAGGCGAAGGGAAATCAGTGATTTCGATGGCTCGATGAAATCGAAACAACCGATCTAATCAGCATTATCCTTAGAGCGACAATGTCGCGACATCACCTGAAAACATTGGCGCAACATAACATCAAACGCATTCATGATTGATGTATATCGTGCGTGGTCCGAGATGACGCCTTCGCGTTAAGGCGAGCGGCAGGAAAAAACTTACCATAAAGTTTAACCCCTCACCCTGCCCTCTCCCCTTAAAACAAGGGGAGAGGGGGCAGCGGAAGGTAACTTTTCTCCTGCCGCTCGCCTAAATGAAGCGAATCACCTCATTTCTGACCACGCGACGTATAAATTGCTTGATGGTGCGAGAAACCGGTAAACACGAAAAAGCGATGGCTCGACATCAAGGGGCAATCCGTCATCCGTTTGTTGTGTTCGCGAGCACACTGATTTGCTGTTGCGCCATGGCGACGGCGGATGATCTGGGGCTTGATGAAAACTTGGTGACACCTCGCAGCCTCTATCGCAACAACCCGCAACGGATTGTTGAGAAAGGGGGTTCGTCATCGCGTGATGCTCGCTTCGTTGTCGAATCCGGCCTGGTACGCCTTCCGGAATCGAAGACAGCTCAAACGACTCTCTCGCAGCCTCAACTAGAACTCAAATCACCTCCCCTGCGCAAACCTGAAACGCCGCTCGTGGAGAACGTCGCCGAACATACCGAACCGCGTGGCAATGCAACGGTCTTGTGCTTTCCGATTGCTCAGCGAATCACCGGCAACGAAAAGTATGTGACGCAGCAGCGGCAACCGTTTCAGACATTGCCGGAGAAGCCTGAACCTTCGGCTTCTCCACAGGCAATTGCCATGATTCCCGATGAATTGCGGTCCGTTGATAGAAACGATGCGCCGTCATCAACGCAGCCGGTGCCTCGCTTGCGGATCGCTCCGACCTTGCAGCTTCAACCACCGGCTCTAGACAAGACGGAGCCGATTCCGATACCACAGCAACCAACTTTGGCGAATCCCAGTTTTGACCAGCAACGGTTATCGATCGATGGAATCGTCGACCGAGCAAGAACGACTTCGATCTTCTCCGACCGTCCGGCCATGATGCTTTCGGTAAACGATCTGTTGGCGCGAACATTGATTCATGCAAAAGCCGTCAAGATCCTACGCATTCAACCGATCGAAGATCGTCAAATCGTCAACCAAGAATTAGGCCAATTTGACTGGGCCGCATTCTTCGAGAATCGTTTGACTCGGAACAATCTTCCCGTAAGTTTGGTTCCCGGCAGCCAGTACGATCAAGCAGCCCCTGGGCAACTTGTTTTTCAGGGAGATGATCTGCAATTCCAAGCGGGACTAAGGAAATCGACGATGTCTGGCGGTCGGTTGGAAGTTCGCGAATCGTTCCGGTTCTTGGACGATGATTCGGGATTATTGTCGCCGTCGGATCAAACCATTTCCGCTTTAACGCTCGTCTACTCTCAGGAGCTGCTTCGCGATGGTGGACGCGATGTGGTCTTGAGTCAAGCGCTGGTGGCCGGTTATCAAGCGGACCAATCCCATGCAAAATCGGTTGGTCAAGTGAGCGAACGGTTGCAGGACGTTTTGAATCAATATTGGCGATTGTTCGAAATTCGTGGCAACTATTTCGTGCAATTGGGAGTGGCGCGATGGGCGCACGAAACGCTGATGCGACTTCAATCACGTCGGGATATCGACGCCCAAGAAAACATCATAGAACAAGCCCGGGCATTGTTGTTGGAGGCTCAGGCGAATCTTGTCGATGCAACGGCTCGGGTTCGCATCGCTCAAGATCAATTGTTTCGGTTGGTGAACGATCCGGCTCTGCATCCCGATCACGTCGAGATCATTGCAACGCATCCTCCGCTGGTTGGCAGTGTGTTGTTTGATCCGCGAACCGAATTGGAAACGGCATTGCGGAACCGTGGCGAGATCTTCGAGCGTATCGCCGCAATCAGTGAAGCAGCCGTGCGGCATCATGTTTCGTTGAATCAATTGTTACCCAAGCTGACCGTTTCTTTGCAGTCGTCGATCAATGGAATCGATGGCGATCGCGATATTGTCGCGGCGGCGGGGAACGCCGTCGGAACAGAACCGATGGTATCGGCGAATTTCAATCTGGAGTTCTTCCTTAGCAACCGAACAGCGCGGGCGACGAACCGACAAACGCAGCTCGCCTTGCGAAGGTTGCAGATCGAATATGAAGACGCAATCGAGCAAGTACGGCTCGATGTGTCGCAAGCTATTCGGACGTTGAACGCCTCTTCCGAAGTGTTGGACCTGCGTCGGCAGACGTTGACCGCGCGTCGTCGGGAACTTGACTATTTGAGGTTGCGTACGGATGTCATTCCGCCGGTTGATGCATCCGCCAGTCTTTTATCGGAAGAATTCTTCCTCGCCCTGAATCGACTGGTGGCGTCGCAGCAAGCCTATTTGGAGGCGATCGGCAATCAGCAGCGGTCGCTTGCTGATTTGCAGCGTGCCAAGGGGATGTTGATCCGGGGCGAAGAAGTCTCGCAAGACGGAATCGTCCCCGTCCCCAGCATTCCCAAAGCCCTGCGTGAACAAGTCCGTCGCAAGTCGCAAATGGCGAAAACGATCGACCAAACCATCATGAACGCCAACCTAAATCACCACGGGCCACGGCAAGCCGTGTTGCAACCTCCCGTTCCGTCACCCGCGATGATGCGATGATCTCCGCGATGGGAAGATAGGCGTTAAAGTCTTCGTGATCGGAACATCTTTGGTCCTGCGAGGCGAGGGTCGTAGCGATCGAATCGGCTGTATCGAGAATCCACCCCGATGGTGCGTCAATCTGGTCTGATTGTCGTCAATGCGAAAAAGTTTATTTCCATCGGCGTCGATACCAGACACTGCTGGCGATATCAGGTCGGCGAGGCGGCGAGAACAGCTAGGCTCCCCAATAGCTCTGTTCATTGAAGCCTTTTCCTAGGAAATTGGGACCATATCTCAAGAAGGGATTTTGAAATGAGAAAACTTAGCTTTTTGGGCATTGCGTTGTTCGCATTATGCGGCACAGTAAAAGCCGAAACACTCACAGAACGAATCAACAACTATATTCCAGGTCAAGAATCGATTGTTCGCGGACAATGTTGCGACCCTTGCTGCTACCCATTCTACATCGCCATCAGCGGTGGTTGGGTGGGTGCTCACGATGTGAGCGACGCTGGTGGTACGGCGGACCTTGGTTCGGGATATTCGACAAACCTCGCACTGGGCTGGTATGAAGGCGACTACCGCATCGAACTCGAATATTCGACGTTCGGAGTGAGCGTTGACGACGTCGCCGGCATTCCCGTTTTGGCGGGCAACGCTGGTGCCGCTGCTTGGATGCTCAACGGATACTATGATGCCGACCTGGGCATGGGCATCACCGGCTACGTCGGTGGTGGTGTTGGTGCCGCACGTGTTGCGACACACAGCCTTCTCGCTCCCGGAGCCGCCGCTGGCGTTTCCGCAACCAGCGATGTTAACTTCGCTTATCAAGCTCGCGTAGGTGTCAGCAAGGGGCTCACCAGCCGCGCTGAAATGTTCGCTGGCTACCGCTTCCTCGGAACGGCGGAATTGGATTTGGCTGACGCCAACTTCAACGGTGGTGCGGTCTTCTCGGACAACTTGTACCTGCACTCGATCGAAAGCGGTTTGCGATTCAAGTTCTAAGAGCGACGTTCGTAAACAGTTGATTGCTTATCGGACAGGAGGCGATGGAATTCATCGCCTCCTGTTTTTGTTTTACAGTCCACCAAGCGGAGCACATTCCAGAGGTGTTCGCCGCACGTGTTGCCTAAGAACCTACATCAATGTTGAAGGCGTTTTCGCCAAGATTGTTTAGTTGATCTGGCGACGTGGTCGCTCTACGTCAATTAACGAAGCGTTTACCGCCTTGATTGTTGCCGGATTTCATCGAACACTCTTCCGCATCCGCTTTCAGAACTTTCACCATCTTGCTGAAACCTTTGAGCCCATGTTGCTCGAACCGTGGCGGCAGGAAATCGGTTTCGGCCTTGGTGAAACCACACCTCTCGTACGATTCAATCGCGCACGTGTTGTCGACTTCCACGTAGACCGACAACTTGCGAAAATCGTTCTCAATAGCGAATTGTTCGATGTGCATCAACAAACGACGGGCGATCCCCTGTCGACGGTGGGATTCAAGGGTCGATAGATTCGAAATGAAGTACTCGTCGCTGTGCAATGCTGGATAGCCCAACGCATCCAAACGAGCGAAACGAAAGACCGATCGCACGCAGCTTGCAATACTGACACCGCTGCGTCCAAACAGCATTGATCTGAAGGTCGACAGACTTCGCTTCTTGGCATCACGAGCGGGGAATCCCAGAACCATCCCGACAACCATTCCCTCGTGCTCACAGACCGTGGCTTGGCTTAAAGACAGCAGATTGTGATTTTGCTGACTCAGGTACTCAAACAGATGAAACAACGTCGGCGGTCGGTTGGCGAACTGAAATTCGTAGATTCGCGGACCGCATAAATGGATTAAACGGGCGCACGAAACAGCGTCCGACGTGCTTGCGGGTCTAAGTACAGCCTGAGTCTTGTCGAGCATCAACATACAAATCCAGCCGATTTCTTCGATTCGATCGTTCCCGTCATGACTTCGCATTCGAGGCAAAAGAGGATTCCAATGCGATTTCGCGGATGGACACTCTTTCAGCAGATGCTTGGCAAAGTATCCATGCTTTGTCTATAGCATATTTATGCCGTGCGTGGTCTGGAATGATGCTTTTGCATTTAATGAAGCGAATCACCTCATTTCTGACCACGCGACGTATAGATCAAACATGAACGCTTTTGATGCTATCTTGCGTCATTGACTTTCATTTGATCTTGTGACGTCGTCGCTCTAACGGGTCTCTCGCGCGATCAATGTGCGTGTTTGGTTTCGCGAACGGTCAACACGGGGCACGGACTGATACGAACGACGCGTTCAGCCACGCTTCCCAGCAACAGGTGCTTCAGCCCGGTTCGACCATGCGTTCCCATCACCAATAAGTCGATTTCCTGAAGCGTCACATATCGGCAAATTTCATCCACCGGATTTCCATATCGTAGCGTTCGCTTGACACGGATCTCTTCCCACCATGGGGGTGACTTCACATCGTCAAAGCCTTTGTGAGCTTCCGCTTCCAGTGTTTCCAGAAACTGCTTGGCCTTCGCATCGTCGTGCTGTTGCACTTCGGGATTGTCGGGAATCTGATCGCGAATTTGATTGAAGTATTCGCGAGCCTGCTCGCCACTGGCTGTAAAATCGGGATGCTTCACCGCTTCGCCAAAGTCATGAACAACATGCAGCAGATGCAGTTCCGCGCCGTGCTGCTTGGCGAATGCGGCTCCGTAATGGATTGCCTGTTCCGACGCACTACTGAAATCACTGGGAACACATATTCGTTTAATTGCTATTTCCATGACTCAACATTTGTATCAATGATGAACGCGTTTGATGTTATCTTGCGACAACATTTTTCAGTTGATCTTGCGACGTGGTCGCTCTAGGCTCCATCCAGGTCGAAATCTCAACGAAGACCCCGCCGAAGTTAGATCGATGATTCGAGTTGCTGTTGCATCTTGCGGACCCGATCGGCCAAGGTCTCGCTGCTCATGCGATCACGCAATCGGTCGACGAACAGCGGAAACCCGAGCGGCGTGATCTTCGGTGGTTCGGTGACAACAATGGTCTGATTTTCAATTCGGGAAAGCGCCGCGTACATCCGATCGGTTTCCAATTTCTGTTCCAAGACCTCACGTCTTGCTTGTTCCAGCAACAGATTGTCCGGATCGTATTCACGGAAGACATCAAAAAACAGGTTGCTACTAGCTTGTAAATGCTTTGCCGACTTTTGCCCAGGATAGCCTTGTTGAATTAACCCGGCAACCCTTGCGATCTCGCGAAAGCCGCGCCGCATCATCTCGGTTTCGTTCAGGCTGTCCAAGATGTCGCGCACCAAGTTATCCGGCGAAAACAGTCCTGCTTCAATCGCTCGTTCGACCGGGGCCGATTGCGACGACGACAGGATCATGCCGTAGTCATTGCAGGCCATCGAAAACGTGATGGGCGAAAGACGACTGATCCGCACCGCCAGCATGGCGACAAGCCCCTCATGCGCCAAACGACCTTCAAACGGATAGATGAACAATTGATGGACCCCCTTGGTCTTGACACGTTCGATGAGCAGTTCGTCCTCGCGCGGCAAGGTGCTCCATTGTTGTTGAACGTCGATCAGGGGCTTTAGTGCTCGCATCTCGCGTCCGATCAGTTTACCTTCGGCTGCTTCGGTCAACTTCTTTCTCAATGAATCGCTCAATTCCGAGGAGAGCGGAAGCCGTCCACCGTACCAGCGTGGCACGGCGTCGGGTGATCCTTTCGTTCGACGAACGTACGCGACGTTGTCGCGAATTCGGACCAGTTCCAGCAATCGCCCGGCGAAAAGAAACTTCTCACCCGGACGGAGCTTCGTCAGAAATGTTTCCTCCACAGTGCCGAGTGATCCCCCACTGACATACTTCACCCGCATCGCGGCATCCGCAACGATTGTGCCGATCGACATTCGATGCATCGAGATGATTCGCCGCTGCGAAACCTGATACTTCCCGTCGACAATCTCGACACGATGAAAGTCGGGATAGGCTTCCAGCGATTCTCCGCCATGCACAACCAATCGAAGCACCCAATCCCATTCGGCATCGGTCAACGATTCGTAGGCTCGCGTCGTTCGCAATTCCTCCAACAAACGGTCTCGCCCGAACCCGCCACCAATCGCGATCGTGACCGCGTGCTGGGCCAGCACATCCAGAGGCTTTTTCAGCAATGGGCGTGCTTCGAGTTGCTCTCGCTTGATCGCGTCCTGCGCGGCGGCCAGTTCCGCCAACTCGATCGCATGCGTGGGAACGAACGCCAATCGGCTGACCGCGTCCGGCTGGTGTCCGCTGCGTCCGGCACGTTGCAAGAGGCGTGCAACCCCTTTCGGGCTACCGATTTGAATGACGAGATCAACGGCGGTGAAGTCAACTCCCAGATCCAGACTGCTTGTGCAGACAACCGTCTTCAACCGGCCTTCGCGGAGTCCATCTTCGACCCAATGCCGCACGCTGTTGTCGAGCGATCCGTGATGCAAAGCGATCTTCCCCGCCCAATCCTTGCGATGCTCCAAAATCTTCCGATACCAGATTTCAGTCTGCGAGCGCGTGTTGGCGAAGATCAGCGAACTCCCTGCGGAATCGACCAACTCGCAGACTTGAGGAATCATTTTCGTACCGATGTGACCAGCCCATGGAAAGCGGTCCATATCGGTCGGAATGACCGATTCGAAAACCATCTTCTTCTTGGCGTAACCACGAATCAGTTGTCTCGGATGCGTATTGTTCACGCCTAGCAGACAGTCCATGGCGTCGTCCAGGTTGCCTAATGTGGCGGATACTCCCCAGATCTGAAGTGCGGGATTTAAACGTCGCAGTCGCGCCAATCCAAGTTCGGTTTGGATGCCCCGCTTGGTGCCAAGCAATTCATGCCATTCATCGACGATGACCGATTCCAGTCCGCCTAATTGTTCGAGCAGCTTCTCATGCGTCAACAATAACGACAGGCTTTCGGGCGTCGTCAGCAATGCGGTCGGCAAGCGTTTCAACTGTTTCGCTTTCAGACTCGCGGAACTATCGCCGGTGCGACGCTCCAATCTCCACGGCAGCCCCAGTTCATCCAGTGGTTTTCGCATGGCGTTCTCGGTGTCGCCGGCAAGGGCTCGCAGAGGCGTAATCCAGAGGACGCGCAGCGGAGGTGGTTGCTTGGGAGTCCATTGCTGAGTGGTGCGATTCTCTTTCATCCATTTCATGATCGGACCCAGCCAAACGGCAAGGGTTTTTCCCGTCCCCGTCGCTGAATGGATCATGCCACTTTCGCCACGTTGGTAAGCAAGCCAAGCCTTCTTTTGGAAAGGGAAAGGCTTCCAATGATTGCGGGCGAACCACGATTGAACGATTTGATTAGGGGTCGGCATACAACAAAAAGAATGAAATTGAAAAAAACTTGCACGGATTCCGCGCCGCATGCCCACTCATACAGGATAGCAACTGAATTTATTTAAGAAGGACGAATCCGATGCGACTGACCGTTCGAACACTGCTGGCTTACTTAGACCACGTTTTACCTGAAGATGCTAATGAGGCGCTTGCCGCGAAGTTGCGGGAAAGTGCCTATGCCACCCAATTGGCGGAGCGGATTCAAGACTCGATCAAACGCAATGACCTGCAGGCACCGAGCGTTAGCGCGATGCATCCGATTGAGAATGCAAACACAATCGCGGAGTATTTGGACAATGTCTTGCAGGCCGAACACATTCCTGAAGTGGAACGTGTGCTGTTGGAATCGGACGTGCATCTGTCCGAAGCAGCCGCTTGTCATCAGATTTTGACTCTCGTTTTGTCGCGACCCGCATTGGTCCCTTCGGAGTTGCGAGCCAAGATGTATCAGCTTTCCAAAAGTCTGTCCGGTCGCCAGGGAAGCGACGACGTTGGTCTTGGCGATGAGCCGCTAGAGAACGCCTCCATCGCGTCGTTGGACTTGCCGGTCACCGATATTGCAGCCTTGGGTGCCGCCGTTTCAGCTCCCACCGATTTGGCGTCCAACCCAGCGGTTCCCTTTCAACAGGCCGCCAACCGTGATGGTTCGGTTGACCACGCGTCGGCCAGTCGTCGCAATCCCGCCGCATCGAACACCGCCGCGCCGAAGCATCGTGTTCCCGAATACCTTCGGGCGGGCAGACCGGCTCGTATTCTTCCGTGGTTGATGACACTTGCCCTGTGCGCTGTTTTGTTGCTTGTCATATCGAAGGCGTTCCAACCCGTTTCGCGTTTGGCATCGGAAGATGATCGCGTCTACAGCCCCAGCGATCCGTTGGAGCTTTACGAGAATGAGCAACCGGCGAAACAATTCGGTCCCGTGGGAGAAGAGCCCGGCGTTGTGGTGGTCCAAGAAGGAAACAGGCCCGCGCCGCCAAAGGAAAGCACTTCAACGAACAACGATCCGAAACGTTCGCCTGCCGGTGCTGCGGCCTCCCAAGTCCCCGCCAGTTCCGAATCGCCGGAGGACGCGGGCAGTGAACCAAAGGTCAAACCGGATGCTGGTCCCGCCATGCCAACCGATTCGACACCGAAGCCTGTCGTTGAGCCTGCCGTTGCCGAATCGATTCCTGAGTCGACGCCGGCGACAATTACCGAAACGACGACGCCTGCTGCGGTGCCGGGAGATATGAAGCCCGAAGGCTCCGCTGCGAAACCGGTCGTTGAGGAAGTTGCAACGGAAAGCGGAAATGCGGGGTCCACGGAGCAGCCAAGTCCGAAGCCGATGAGTGAAGTCGCGTCGGCGGATAAGTCGGACGCCGGTGACAAACCGGACGCCGACAGTCCTGAGACGCCCACGACGCCCCCGGTTGTGGAGGCTCAGCCAACAGCGGAGCCAAAGCCAGTGAAGAAAGGTGCCCAGATCGGCACGCTGGCATCGGCCGATGCGTTGCTGATCGAGCGCCAAACTGACAAGTTCAATCGTGTCGGCTTCGAGCAGTCGATCCATACCGGTGTCGAGTATGTGACGTTGCCAACCTTTCGCAGCACGATTGCATTGAATAATGAATTGCAGCTGACTTGTGTTGGACCCGCGGAGTTTTCCTTTGAAGAGAGTGATGACGCGCAGCCCGCCATCCGCTTGCTCTATGGACGCTTTCTGTTGGAAGCCGCCGAAGCGAGCACTTCGATCAATCTGCGGGTTGGCGACCGACAAGCACTGATTGGATTGTCCGATCCGCAGTCGCAGGCGGCGATGGAAGTCACCGCCTATCGTCCACTGGGAGCCGACCCCGAGAATCCGGTGTCGGTGCAACCGG
The DNA here is from genome assembly GCA_041399105.1 of Pirellulaceae bacterium. Lineage (GTDB taxonomy): Bacteria > Planctomycetota > Planctomycetia > Pirellulales > Pirellulaceae > Rosistilla. The sequence goes on from JAWKTL010000054.1 coordinate 16,756, forward strand.
TCGTTGCGATTCAGGCGTTAAGCGGTTCGGTCGACTGGGCGATCGATGGGGTCGATCAAGTGGCGATCGCCGCTCCTGTACGCTGGTCGCAAGTCGGAACGGAGGCTCCCGTCAGTGACCTTGCCGATCCGCGCGGCTGGATGAAGGCGCCCCCGGCGAATGAAGTGACCGTGGAAAGCATTGCCCGAAAGGGACTGCTGGAACTGAATGACGAAACGAAGACCGTGAAATCGTTTCTGGTCGATGCGGTCGGGTATCGTCGGGCGGAGGTCGCCGCTCTCGCGGCTCGGTCCTTGATGTTGCTCGGTATATCCGATGTGTTTTTCGGTGCAAAAGGCATCTTCGACAATGAAGCGCAGAAGTCGCATTGGACTGACCATTTTCATGCGCTCCGCTCTCAGGTGGATCGTGGGGGCAAACATGCCCAACAGATCCGCGCGTCGATCGCCCGTATGAATGCCGCGGAAGCAACGCAGATGTATCGACTGCTGTTGGGCTATTCCCCCGAACAGTTGAAGGCCGGCGCTGATTTCGCATTGGTCGAAGCGCTCAATGACGCTTCGTTGGCGATGCGTGTGCTGGCGCTGGAAAACCTCCGCGAAATCACCGGGACGACTTTGAACTATCGACCCCAGGAAACGGCTCCCCGTCGTGCGGCGGCCGCAAAAAAGTGGGACACCAAGTTGGCCGCGAAGGACATTGCTTGGGAGGAACCGCCGACACCTCTTTCGGTGCTCGAACGCTAGCGTCGGGCTTGAATCGCTTAGCACATCAAATTGCGGGGCTCGCGGCTAGCCCCGTCGGCTCAGTAATCAGAATGCATCGGTTTATCGATAGGTTCTAAATCGTCAGCGGCCAAACAAGCGGGATGACGATCATCGAGACGGCGAAGGCGAGCAAGTCGAGCGGTCCGCCGAATCGGAGGTAATCGCTGAAGCGATAACCGCCGGGGCCGTAGACCATCAGATTGGTTTGATAACCGAAGGGAGTGGCGAATCCAGCCGATGCGGCGATCATGACGGCAATGGCGAAAGGATGCGGATCGACTCCCGGCATGGCCGAGGCGGCGTTCCAGGCCATCGGAAACATCAACGCCGCCGCCGCATTGTTCGTAATCAGTTCGGTACACAACATCGTCGCCAGATAGACAGCCGCCAACACCAGCCAGGGATTGTTTCCGGCAAGCATTAAAATCCCTCCGGCAATGCCGTTTGCGGCCCCCGATGTTTCCATCGCTGTTCCGATACCCAGCGCCGCACCGATCACGACCAGTACCGACCAGTCGATCCCCCGTCGCGCTTCGGAGGAAGTGCAGCAGCGCGTGACCACCATCGTGATCGCGGCACACAGGGCGGCTGTTGTCAGGTCCAGGAATCCGGTCCCGGCGGCGGCAACCATCAATGTGATCACCGCCAGCGCGATCCAGGCCTTCTCAGGACGACGGACCGGAGCGTTCTCGACGGCGCTGACCAGGAAGAAGTCTCGGGTGTCGCGGCGCGATTGCGTGAACGAACTGGGCGCATCGAGCAGCAAGACATCTCCTGGTTGCAGCACCACGTCCCCCAGCTTTCCCGGCACGCGACGATCGCCGCGAGCAACGGCAATGACGGCGGCTCCATAATGGGTTCGAAAGCCCCCTTCGCGAATCGATTTTCCCGCTAGTGGACACCGCGGCGAGACCACCGCTTCGACCAACGATCGATTCCATGCCGGCGCGTTCACCTTGCGTGCTTGCTCCGATGCGATGTCGAGCCCGCGAATCCGCTGAAGGTCAACAACTGATTCCAGCATTCCAACGAAGATCAGAATATCACCGGCCTGCAGTTTTTGCGTCGGTCGAACGGCGGGCAGCACCTCTTCGCCCCGTTCGATTTCCGCCAAGAAGAGCCCTGGCAAGTGACGCAGGCCCGCATCCTCAATGGACTTCCCCACCAATGGCCCTGTCGGCACCACCTCCATTTCGACGGTGTACTGTCGTGGATCGTCCGACGTGCTGACCGCCGGTTTTCGATCCCGCATTAGCCACCGGCCACCGACGACCATGTAACCGATCCCGATCAGGGTGATCGGCAGTCCCACCCAAATCGGTTCAAAGAAGCCGAGCGGCCTGCCGCCGGGGCTTTGAATGATCATGTCGTACACCATGATGTTGGTGCTGGTCCCCATCAACGTGCATGTTCCACCCAAGATCGCCGCGTAACTGAGCGGCAGAAAGAATTTGCTTGGGCTGACCTGCATCTTCTTCGCCAGATCGGTCACGACCGGCAGCATCGCGGCGACAATCGGCGTGTTGTTCAAAAATGCGCTCAACCCCGCCACGGGTACGATCAGGCGAAGCTGCGCGTCGACCGTGTTGCGAGGACGACGCAGCAACCAAGCGGTCGCCAATTCGGTCCCGCCCGTCAATTCCAATCCCACGACAGCGGCAAACAGCAATGCGATCGTGACGACCGATCGACTTCCGAAGCCATTAATGGCTTCCGCGACCGATGGCAGAAAATAGGTGGTTTGCGGATTCAGAGTCCGCGAATCGAGCCCCATGCCCCTGGTCAGTTCGCCAACGGTCACCAAAGCCGCAAGCGTCGACAGAACCAACAAATCGGTCGACGCCCAGCGACGTGCCAGTCCAATCAGCAGGACGACAACCAGAACAATGGTAAACCAGCTTTCCCAGACCAAGCGGTGGAAGCTCCTTGCAACGAGAGATGGCACTGATCCGCTGGAGACGCAAGACGACTGCATCGAACCAGCGAATCGAACACAATCAAAAGGATAGTCCAACTCCCAAGAAATAAAAGATGGCGACTACGCACGCCAACGGGGCCGGAAGAATTTCCGAAGCGTTGCGTCATCGGGTCGCTTCGTGAACACGGAAACAACCACCAACGCGACTGTTGAGGCGACGAAGATCGCCACCACCGGATGCAAAGGCGGAATGGTCACCACCGTCAGCGAAAGTGGCTGTTCCGGAAAACTGTATCCCGGATTGGCTCCGAACCCTGAACGAATGAACAACACAAACCAAACGCCGATGGTTGTCAGCACGCTGCAAATCGCCCCCGCCGCCGTCAACCAACGCCAATAAATCGCGGCGAACACCACCGGAAACAACCCGGTGAAACCGGCGAACGACCACAGACCCAAATCGAAAACGCTTCGCGGCAAAACAAGACTCAAGCAATACGTCGCCACCACCACCGCAACGACGAATGTTCTCGCAATCAGCACCGTGCGACGGTCATCTCGTTCGTCCTTGTCGCCCGACCGCAAGACGTCTTCGGTGAACATGGTTCCCAAACACAGGAACTGGCTGTCCAGCGAAGACATAATCGCCGCCAGAATTCCGGCCGTCAGCAAGCCTCCCAGCAACGGGCCGGCGTGCGTACTGACCAGCAAACCCAGGACGGCGTTGCCGCGATCATGAGGGTCCATTTCCGCAAGGGCCTCGCCGATGCCTGATTGCGGACCGCTCGCCCACAGCCCCAGCAAGACGCACGGGACCCAAACAATCATGATGAAGATGGGATGCATCACGATTGGCAGCTTGAACGCGTTCGCATTCCGCGCCGTCAGCCAGTGCTGAAAGACATGCGGAAACATCCCGACCGACAATGGAATCAACAAGAAGGAAAAGAACAACGGCTTGGGAATCTTATCACGCCGCAGTTGCGACTCATCGACCTGTTGCGAAGCAACCCGCAAGTCCTCGACGAAGCTGTCCGTGCCGCCGATCGCATCGGCAATGACGACGAAGCTGACCACGCCCAAGATCATGAAGACCGCCGTTTGAAACGCATTCGCCCAGGCCGTGCCACGCATTCCGCCGAAGAAGACATAAATCAATACAACGACACAGATCACCGCCGATCCCAGCCATGAAGGAACGCCGAATCCCGTCGATGCAAACCAACCCGATGGTTCAAACGCCCCTTGCGTGACCGCTTCGATGACGGCCCCACCGCCGAGCACACCAACCATTAAGTATCCGACAACCAAGAAAACGAGGATCGGGAAAAGAAGATAACCAATCGCATGGCTGTTGAGTCGATCGCGAAAGAACTGGATTTGTGTTCGATATCCGTGTCGCTGCCCCAAGGTCCACAATGGTACGCCGATCAAGAAGAAGCAGAGCGAATGGACGATCCCGCTGGCCGAGGCCAACAAGCCGTAGACTCCGGCACCGGCGCGATACGCCTGCCCCGTCGAACCGACCAACGCAAAAGCGGTCATCGTTGTTCCGAACAACGACATCAGCAAAAGAAACGGACCGATGGAATGGCTGGCGAACATATAGTCCGACGCGGTGCCACGGAACATGCGATTGGCCGTCAACCCCAGCACGACCAACAGGGCAAGGTAGATCACGATTACAACTAACTGGGTCATCGGTCTTGATCCTCCAGCTCGCGCTCGATCATCGCATCGGGCCAACAGAACCGCACCGCCAGCAACCAGATGATCGCCGCCGCCAGCGAGATCGCAATGTGGTATGTCAACGCTCTGGGCAGGAAACCAAAGTCAAGCGTTGCGTTCTCCCATTGCCAGTAATCCTGATGCAAAATAATCAGAACCAGAACGAGCATCCAAATCAAGTATCTCAAGCGTCATGTTCCTTTCAGAAAATCGTTCAATCGAGATCCATCGCGGTTATAGGTCGCGGATCAGAAATAAGGTGATTCGCTTCATGTAACGTGAAGGCGTCATTTCGGACCACGCACCGTAAAACGACCAATTCGTCATCATTTATACCGTTGAAATGATACCTTCGCATTGACTGGAAGCGAATCACCTCGACTTCGCCCCCTTAATAAACGGAGGCGGCGGGGTCATAATCAGTTGCATGAGCAATCCACCTTATGATTACGATGTGTTGGTAATTGGAACAGGACCTGGTGGTGAGGGGGCCGCGATGCAGGCCGCTAAAGCCGGTCGCCGAGTCGCGGTCGTCGAGCGGCATTCCGTCATCGGCGGTGGCTGTACGCACTGGGGCACGATCCCCTCCAAGGCATTGCGTTACTCGATTTCCAGCGTCATGAACGCATTGGGCAGTCCGGTGCTTCGCGCTTGCGGCGTGCATGCCAACCCGACCATGAAGCAATTGCGCAGCAGTTCGCAAGCGATCATCGCCAAACAGGTCGCCATGCGACAAACCTTCTATGATCGCAACAACGTTCCGGTACTGCTTGGCCAAGCCAGCTTTATCGACGATCACACCGTTCGCGTTGACGGGCGCAGGGATTTGAAGGTCACCGCGGAGAAGATCGTCATCGCCGTCGGCTCGCGACCCTATCATCCCCCGGAAGTCGACTTCAACCACCAGCGGATCTACGACAGCGATACCATTCTGGAACTCGACGAGAAACCTTTCTCGATCACAATCTACGGTGCTGGCGTGATCGGCTGCGAATATGCATCAATGTTTCGCAACCTGGGCATCAAGGTCAACTTAATCAACACCCGCGCCAAGTTGCTCGAGTTCTTGGACGACGAAATCATCGACGCCCTTTCGTATCACATGCGCGATCAAGGCGTTGTCATTCGGCACAATGAGACCTTCGGCAAAATCGAAGGCGTCGATGACGGGGTCATCTTGCACTTGAAAAGTGGCAAGCAACTCAAGAGCGATATTCTTTTGTGGGCTAACGGAAGGCAAGGCAACACCGATGGCTTGGCGCTGGAAAATGTCGGACTGGAGCCGAACAGTCGAGGCCAAATCGAAGTCGATGAACAATTCAAAACCGCCTGCGATCATATCTATGCCGTCGGGGACGTGATCGGCTTTCCCTCCCTCGCCAGCGCCGCCTACACCCAGGGACGCGCCGCATCGCGACATATCATCGGTTCCGTCGACGAAGAGATGAACCTACGCGTCCGCGATATACCGACGGGCATTTACACCAGCCCCGAAATCAGTTCGGTCGGCAAGACGGAACGGGAATTAACCGACGCCTGCGTCCCTTATGAAGTTGGCTCGTCGCAGTTCAAAAGCCTTGCTCGCGCGCAAATTACCGGGCAAACCGCCGGCATGTTGAAGATCTTGTTCCACCGCGAGACGCGTGCCGTGTTGGGCGTGCATTGTTTTGGAGCCCAGGCCAGTGAGATCATTCACATCGGCCAGGCGATCATGAGCCAACCCGAAGGGAGAAATACGATCGATTACTTCGTCGATACAACCTTCAACTACCCCACGATGGCCGAAGCTTACCGCGTTGCCGCCTTGAACGGATACAATCGACTGTTCTGAGAATCTCATCCTCCTCGCGAAGGCCGCCTGCATGACCACCCATCGAATTCCGTTTGTCTCTTGCTTTCTCTGTCTGTTCGTCCTGGCTTGCGGGGACCTCTCCCCTTGCTCGGCTCAAGACAAGGACGCTTGGAAGTATGCGCCCGAAGAGTTGCAACCATTCTGGAACTCGAAAATTATGCTGCGCGAGCCGGTCTTGTTCGTTCACGATTCCGAGTCGAAAGAAGCTCGCGGCACCATGCTGTATCCCATCGAGAAGGTCATTGCGGTGCATAATTCCGCCGGGGATGTGACTTACGAAGAGGGGAGGGATTATCGCTTTGTTCCCCGCACGCGCGAAATCACCATCCCCGTCGGATCGCGAATCGTCACCAAGTCGCCGGAGGATCTGCGTCGGCCCGCTGGGTCGCAGAAGTATGCGTTGACCCATCGCGATGGGAACGGCGAGATCCTGTTTGGTGCGAAGCTGGAATACCACGACATGCAAACATGCGTTACCTACCAAAAAGCGACCGACGACTGGGATGTGGCGATGCCTTCGTTCGATCCCGCCCTGCTCCCGGTGACGATCGCAAAGCTGCGTCAAGGCGAACCGGTGTCGATTGTGTTGCTGGGCGACAGCATCTCGACTGGATGTAACGCGTCGGGCTGGGCCAAGGGCCCGCCCCATCAGCCGGCGTACCCTGAATTGGTGCGTTTGCATTTGCAGAATCAATACAACAGCGACGTCGAACTGACAAATCTTTCCGTCGGCGGAACATCGACCCCCTGGGGTATTTCGATGATTGATGAAGTCGTCCGCAACAAGCCCGATCTCGTCATGTTGGCGTTCGGCATGAACGATTCCGCCGGTCGATCGGCGGAAGAATACGGGAAGAACACCGCGATCATGATCGAGAAAACGCGTGAAGCGTTGCCCGAAGCGGAATTCATTCTCATTGCGTCCATGCTCGGTAATCGCAATTGGACACGACTGAATCACGATGCGTTTGCGTCCTACCGTGATCAGCTAAAATTGCTTAGCCAGCCGAAGATCGCAATAGCCGATTTGACTTCGGTTTGGGATGGGTTTTTGGAACGCAAACAGGATTGGGATCTCACTGGAAACGGCGTCAATCACCCCAACGACTTTGGGCATCGGGTTTATGCTCAGGTCATCCTGTCGCGACTGACGGAGCCATCGACTCGGTGAGATGATGATTCAGGGTTGATCCGCGAACCCCGAAAAGCCGCTCGCCCTAACTTATGGCTGACCGGGACTTTGCCAGTTCAGTTCCGAGGTCGACGGGTAATTGTTCATTTGTGGCGCGGGTGGTCCGTCGGTTTCCTCTTGTGAAAGGGGACCGACATTGTGGGCGACCGCCGGTTGGCCCGCCGTTGCGGTATTGGAACCGCGATAGCCGCTTAGATCGTTGCCCCACTGAATCGAATTGTTAGTCGATCCGGACGGCGTGTTGCTGTAGGACGACTGGACGACTCCGCTTCCGATCGCTTGATCGTTGGCGGCGATCTTCGCCGTCGACGCATTCGATTGTCGACTCACCTGACCGTTGGAATATTGATCGGGAATTTGGTAACTGCCGGTTGCCGGAGGAGGAACATGCGCGGGGGCCAACGCTGACAACGGGTTCGGAATCGGAGCAGCTTGCCGGCACGCGGTCACCGTGCTGAGCAACGAAACCATGAAGACGATTGAGCAGATTTGATGACGCATGGTCTTGAAGGGGCTTCGGTTGAAACGAGAAACATCGATTCCTAGGTGGCACGATTTTGTTGGACGCCCAACCGTACCAACTAGATCGTCTCGCCGCCTAGAGCAATAATGCCCAGATTGCCTGCAAACAACAACGAAATCGAGGGACGTATCCAAATGCGATCAGGAAGATGATCGCGTGTTTTGCCGCTTGAGTACGATTTCCGTCGAATACGCCAGCAAATCAAAGGCGATATCGGTGATGATCGTGCGACCTTTTGCTAGCCAAGCCGACGCAAACGACCAAACAGCGACACCTTCCATCCAAAACAGAAAGTTGTAGTCGTTGGCAACCTGTTTCCAGTCAGGCGGCAGCAAGAACAGGTATGCGGCCATTGTCAGCAAACTAAACAAGATCAAAACACCACTTAAGCGGTAGATCCACCGACGCCGCGCGGATGCGGCTCGGCCTCTCGCTGCGAATCGCGTGGGAAGTGATACAGCGAGTAAAACGCGAGTGTCAGAAAAAAGATCCCCCCACTGAACGAATGCAAATAGCCCGACAACGATTTTTGGACCAGCGGATCACTCTTGTAATCGAGCGGAAACAGGGCGATCCCCAGAGCTGAAGCGCCTCCCAGGTTGGCTGTCCAGTTCTCGATCCGATCGTAACCTCGATAGCAGAACAGGAAGACGCCGATGGCGCACAGTGTTCCGACAAAGATGTCACGCAAGGAGGTGTGATAGTAACTGCTCATGTTCTCCTGAATGGGAATTCCGAGCATCCAGCCTCCCACCAGCAACACCACCGGCAAGCAGAAGCCGGCAACTCCAATTGCTCGACGAATCGTGACATAAGAAACGACGAGCACATTCGCTCTCTCTGGGTAGTCCGGAATCAAAATGTTTTTCCAATGTTGCAGGGCGTCGGTCTGTGTCGGCGATTGAATGTGTGGGTACGGTGGTTGAAGTTGCCGACACTTCGATGACCGTCCACGAATGGATCACGATAGGCGTTTGAGTCGCTCGCGACAATCCGCCGCTCGATTCACGTAACGCTCCGCCGTTTGCCGAAGCTGTTCCACTTCGGCGTCCGACAACTCCCGAACCACCTTTGCCGGCGAACCGAGAATCAGCGAGCGATCGGGAAAGGCCTTCCCTTCGGTAATCAACGCTCCCGCGCCGACCAAGCAATCACGACCGACGTGCGTTCGGTTTAGCACAATCGCCTGCATTCCGATCAGGGAACCGTCGCCGATGGTGCAACCGTGCAGTGTCGCCTGATGACCGATCGTCACGTCCGCGCCAACGGTCAGTGGCGCGCCGGGGTCGGTATGCATGACAACTCCGTCTTGCACACTCGTCCGCGGGCCGATGTCGATCCATTCAATGTCGCCCCGCAAGACCGCTGAAGGCCAAATGCTGGCATCTTTCGCAAGCCGAACACGTCCGATGATGGTGGCCGTTTCAGCGATAAAACACTGAGGGTGTAATTCGGGAACATCATCACCAAATTGATAAATCGGCATTGCTCGGGCTTTCAAGAAATACGGAAGGGAATCGCGCCAGCGCGCAAGTCCGCATGCCGAACAGGCAATTATTGGACCGAAGTACCATATTACACAAAGGGTGAGGTAGCGACGGTCACCGAACGAAATTAGGTGAGTTCGCCGATTTATACGTCGCGTGGTCAGAAATGAGGTGATTCGCTTTATTTAACGCCAAGGCATCATTTCAGACCACGCATGATATAGCTCCTGTTTCGTCGACGACACGCGTGATCCTCCAGACGCATTTTTGGCGGCATTCTTTGTGTCAATAAGCTATTCCTTTGCATTTGCGGCATCGGAAACGTTCGGTATCTCAAGCACCAGTGGACTATCAGACCTAACCTTCGGGACGACATAGCGATCCGCGAAGTTGTGCTGGGTCATCCATTGTCGATTGCTCGCGTTGAAGAAGCGTGGAGGATAACCCGTTGGATACGTCAGCGTGAACGAACCGTCCTTGCTGGTTTGTACGCCGCCAACACCGACATCCATCCACGAAATGGGATGTCCGTAGACAGACCAATCCTCCGCCGGTGAACCGTCCGCGAACACCAGACGACCTTCGATCTCAAGGGCGGGCGCATAGCGTTCCGGCGGGATGGTCACCAGCTTGTCGCTCGCGGGAATGTTCGCTTCAATCCCAAGGCGTCCGTTGCGTCCGTCAAACCAAGCGGTGCTTCGGTAACCATCAGGGAGCGTTCCCAAGCGAACATTAATGATGCCCGGCAGGACATGCGTCAGCCACCAACCTTGAGCGTCGGTCTTCAATGCTTGACTTTGTCGCCAGTGTCCATCGCCGCTCGCGGCGTCGCCCCACAAGACTCGAAGTTGGCTGCCGGGAACTCCTTCGCCGGTATCGCTCTCGATGAGCCGCTGTCGCACCAAGACCGCGTCGACCATGGTCGGATTCCGCGCGGCGTCGAGAACCCGATCTTCACCCGCTTCCAGTGTCGCGATCGATGCGAAACGGATCTTGCGGGCCGAATCGGGCGTTAGGGATGACTCCAATGAAACATATCCCACCGACAGCTTGTCGAAACGAAAGGTGCCATCGGACCGCACCTCCGCAATCGATCGTCCGTTCATCGGAGGACGATCATCGCTTTGCTCCGTACGAGCCTTCAACATCAATCCCGCATCGCGTTGAGAATCAAAATCGATCACGCGTCCAGACAGACTGGCCGTCGGCTGAAGTTTCAGTGTCAGCGGTTCGTCACCGCGAACCCACGTGGAAGCAAGACTATCGTTAAGGAATTGCGTTCCAAATTTCTCGGTCGAGACCGCAATACCGCGAATCGCCGCGGTTTCGATTCCACCGAAGCTCACTTGGCCCGCTTGATCGGTTTTTGGTTTGAGCCGCTTTTGAACCGCTTCCGGCAATCGACGTGTCACGCTTCGCGGAATGCGAATCGCTTCAAGCGTGACATCGGCTTCGGTGACCGCTTCGCCGTTGGGATCGACCACGCGAACGGTCGCCCGATCGTCCGTCATCGCGATCCTCAGGTTCTCCGGCTTACGCACATACGACCAGACGGCATTGTGCCACTTCGAGGCCAGAGTCCCGTCGCTTTTCACGGCCCAGAAAACTCCTTCAAAGACAAAATGCGTTTTGGGTACGTCGAACGTAAACTCGCCGCTGGAGTTGGTCCGCGTTTCCACGGCCAACGGAGGTCCATCTCCAAACGTCGACAACGGTTGCTTCGCCCAGGCGGGTGCCCGACGCGATTGCCCATGATGCTCCTGTGGCTCGATGAACAAGCCAACCCAGCAGTCGTTGACCCCCTTCCCGTTTTCGTCGACAACGCTTCCCGTCAACTTAACGGTCTCGAACGACTGCTGTTCCGGTTTATCGATAAAGCGATCCAAATCCACGTCGTCGCCAAGTTCCTCCAGCGAAGATAATTCCACGCGATTCCGCTCGTCGATCGCCGTGCCGTTCACGGTGACCACGACCGCCGAGCGCGGGCCTGGATAGACACTCAAATTATCGAAACGCACGACATCGTAGACCGCTTGTTCAAGGCATACTAATTTCGGCATCGGCTGATCTTCGTCGAATGCGAATCCGATCACTTGAGCTTGACGGAACTCCTCCTTCAGCGACGATCTCAAATCTTCAGGCAATGCACTTTCCGCTCGGCCACCGACCAAGTACGAATCTTGACCGATCGCTTCGCCATCCTGATCGATCATCAATCGCCATGCATAATCGCGTGCGTTGGGGATCGCGACGAAGACTTTGCGTGTTTCGGGATCGGTAATGATTTGAAGTCTGGAGTCATCCAAAGAAATCAGTTCCTTGACTTCCCGGCTGACCTTGACTTCCGCGTACGCATGATTGTCTTCAACGCGGGTCGCAATCGTATCGAGTGGAATCTGGACGAAAGGGCCATCGAGCGGATAGTCGTTGGTGCCATAACCGCCAAAACCGCTGGTACTCAATGCGACGCGCGTGCCTTCGGGTCCGACAACCTGCATTAAGAATCCACGCGTCACTCGGAGCAAATCATCGCCATCGCGATTGGGGACGAGAGATTTCGGATCAAATCCCTCCGGTGGATCGATCAAAACGCCATCGGCAGTCCAATGAATCTGCGAACGCTCCTCGTCTGATTCTCGGATCGCGTAAACGGAATTGAACTCAACCCAGCGACGTTCATCCAGCTTCACACGCAGGCCGCTCCCGCTTGCGGGCAAGGACTTCGTCCACGACTTGTCCGGCCAAGGTGCGTCTTGTGGTGCGGTCGCCGAATTGATCTTCGCTGTATCGGACGAAGTCTTCTCCTGTTGCTCTTGGCCATCGCTGGATGCGGGAGGGCTGACGATCACTCGCAATCCGTCCCGTTTCTTTCGAAGTGATTCCGCCACCTCTTGCGACACCGCTGTCGACGAAAGGTCAACCACTTCCAAGCGTGGCAGCCGGTCGATCGCGTCAGCAAGCTTCCGCACTCCGGCGTCGGTCACCCGCGATTCATACAGATGAATCTTTCTCAGCTTGCTCATCGTGAGCAGGGAATCGATCGCCGCATCGGTCAAGTTCGGACTGCTGCATTGCAGCCAGTAAAGCTGTGGGTGATTTTCGAGCATCTTGAACGAGGCATCGGTGATTTGCGTCGTTCCCAAATGGATCACGCCCAGCTTGGGCTTGTTCGCCAGTGCCGCGAAACCAACGTCGGTAACGGCCGGCCCCCAGCCGTAGACCATTTGCAGATCATCTGCACTCTTCAACCAAGCGATCCCCGCATCGTCCATGCGCCAATCAAACGGCTCCCATTCGACGATCTTTTCTAGCGTGCGAAGGTTTGCAAAATCATTCGCGTCATAACCTTCGTCGTTCCACTCCAGGTGGCCACCGTACAGTTGCAATTCTCGAAGCTCGGTCAATTGCCCAACCGATTGAAGGCAATCGGTGGTCAGGTGTCTGGAACGGCTGATTTCAAGTTCGGTCAGCGTCGACAGGTGTTTGAGTGAACGCAAACTGTCGTCGGTCGTATATTCGGAAGAAAGCTCCAAACGCGTTAGACCACTCAACGCGTGAATCCAACGCAGTTCGTCAGCTCGATAGTCTCGCCAACGAATCTCCGTCAGGTACGGAAGTGTCTCTCCCGATGGAGCAACCCCCTCCTCGTCGAATCGGAACAATCCTCCACGCCGTTCAATTTCCGAAAGTGCCTGCAAGGCGGGACTGATGCCGACACCTTCGCCATCTTGCTCTGCAATCCACTGACCACTAGGAAGCAGGAAAACGCGACTTGGTGTGATCGAGTCGAAATCGATCACCGTGGCCTTCGGGAAATCGACGAACGCCGACGAACCGAGCCCGCGCCAGACGCTGACATTGCGAAAGACCATCGAATGTCGGGGCTGTGTTGAGACTTCAATCGACTTCATCTTCTTGCCGGAGGGCAGCAGGAAGGTCCCCAGAATCTTTCGGTCGGACGTCGAATTGGTGAAGCCTTCGATGGTCTCGCCATCGGTTGTCATGGCCGTCAAGACACTCCCTTCAGGAGCCTTCTCCGGCAAGATGATCGCGAGAACATGTCGCATCCCGGACTTTGTTTCCTTCGGCTCGTTGATGTGGAAGGCGATGTTCTTCGTCTCGGGAGCCGGTTGATAACCGAGCCACGATTTGTCCGCAAAATCCGCGGGAGGCTCAACGACGGGGAAGGTCGCCAGTTCACTGAGCGGTCCGGCGAACACATCGACTTCGAAGTCTTCGGTTTCGCGATCGACAAGAATGTTCAGCGATTGTTGCAGGCGAACCGCAGGGACGTCTCGCTTCTCGTCGTGGAATGCCTTCCATGACGTACTCCCCGAACCATCCTCCGGCGCGATTTGAACTCTGCCGATACGAACGTCGGGCGATGCGGCGATAAACTCAAAATCGACTTCCAACTTGCGATGATCGTCGTCCGTCGATGGCCGCAGCGAAAACAATGATTCACCGCGCGCCCGAACCAGGCGAGGTGAACCATCTGCGTGCCATCCGGGCGCTTCGTTGCTCGCTTCGCGTATGCTGACAAGTCGCAGTTCGCCGGCACCGGCTAAGGTCGCTGAAAGTGGCCCAAACGGTTCCTTCAGCAATGTCGTGACGGGTGCGGGAGCGTTTTCTTCCGCGTCGGTGAAATCCGATCGCGGTACCTCAACACGGACAGTTGGTGACCCGCCGGAGCGCAGCGGTACATCTCGAAAAACAATTGGTTGCGTTTCGATACGACGTTGAACAACGACAAACCAGGGACGGCCTTCATCGATTTTGAAGGCGGCCTTCAACTCCGACAGCTTGCCACCCTCCATCTTCCCACTTGTCTGAGCCGCTTCCAATTGTCGATGCTGCTGATCGAACGCAATGATTCGCGTGTTGTCTTTCGTCGCGTCCGGCCCGAATTCTCCCGAGGCCGTGTATCGCGCCATCGGAGTGACCTTCCGTTCCCAGTCCATGATGACGCCGTTCTTGACGCCCCCGGCAAAGTCGAAAGACGCCAGTGTTCGCCAAGCAGGAAGCGTAATGTGGATGCTGACATCGACGCTCTTGCGTTCGGAGGGTAATGATGCAAGTCTCGTTATGTCCAGCTCGACGTTGGACGGTCCTTTGTCGATATTGACGATCGATTCTTTCCCGCCGTCAATTTCCAGGCTGATGGATGAATCGGACGGCATGCGGCACCGTGCGTGAAACGTTCGCAAATGTTCATTGTCTGTTTTGGCGTCACCCAACGTGGGTACCGACTCGGCGTCCGACGCATTAAAAAGTTGCGGCAGCTTGATGACGTTGCCATGGGGGCTCCAGACGACCTCCGACTCATCACCGATGCCTACGAGTTCGACGAAGTAGCCATCGGCAAAATCGATTCGTGAGCTATTGGCCGCGTTCCGTTCCGAATCGTCTTCCGTCGATGTTGACGCAGTCGGCTCTTGGCGATCGGATGCTTGCGCGTTGCCCTCCTGAGCGACGCTCTCGAGACTCGCCGCGTTCGACAGCAGCATCGCAAGGATCAACCCCAACGCCAGGCAACCGGCAACCCAGGACCGTCCCGCAACATGTTCTTCGGTCGTTTCGCCAGCCAGGCGACGGACGCGGCGCAGCAGATCGCCTCCATCGGCGGCGGAAATGAGAACAGAGTCCAGCAGTTCGCGATTGTTGGTCCGTCGAATCGAGTCGACTGTGATCAAGGCTCGCGCCAACTCGGATGCTTGGCAGCCATGTCGAATCGCGACATCATCGCAACAGTGTTCGCGTTCAATCCGTACGCGGCGAGATACCCACCAAACCGCCGGGTGATAAAACAGCAGCGTTTCCACAACGGATTGACAGATGTTGATTAAGTAATCATATCGCTTTACATGAGCCAGCTCGTGAGCGAGGATCGCACGAAGTTGCTGTTCGCTGAGCCCCGTCAGGGCGGTCACGGGCAGCAGCACCACGGGACGGAAATGCCCCACGATCGAAGGGACGCTCACCAGTGTCGACTGAACCAACCGAGCGGCGGCACAGCCACCGATCTGCTTTTTCAAATCTGTGAACAACGCAAGGGCGTCTTCCGGTGCATCGCTTGTTCCACGCCGTCTCAGTCGACGTGTCAAGCTCCAACCGGTCAGCAAGCGAATCGACATCAGCGACACGCCCACCACCCAAGCGACGACAGCCCAAGAAAGGTATGGATGCAAGAGAGCACCAAGCGAATCCCGCCAGGCTGGGCTGGGTTCATGTTCGACTTTGATGCCGATTGATTGCGTTTCAGGTTCGTCGGACAGTTTGCCACCAGGCAGCCCCGTGGTGTCGATAACGACCGCTTCCACAGACACGTCGGTCGCCGGAACGGAAGGGGAACGATCCGGCATATCGCGCAACTCCGCATTCGCTTGCTGACTCGCCATTCGGGACTCGGATTCGTCGACGAAGCTCGGTCTCGCTCGATCCGAGTTTCGATCAATCGCTGAAGCACCGCGACTGGAGGCTTCCGCGATTGAAGGCAGCTCCCGCACAGAGACCTCAATGAAGGGGAAGGACAACAGTGGTAACAACGCCATCAATGCCAAGACGGCGACACCGGCCAAGTAGCGAAGTCTGGTGAATTTTTGAGGTGTCAGCCACAGCAGCGTGGCGAATAGGGCTGTCGGAATGGAGAGCAACCAGGTTGAATGAAGCAGCACCCAGCCGACTCGTTCAACCATCGGACTTGTTAATAGATTCATTTTGGTTGCTCCAGTTTTTCGATCAGTTTGCGAATTTCCTGGATGTCCTCTTTCGTCGGTTTGCCGCTGGAAAGCGCATGCATCACCAACGAGGATGCCGAACCGTCGAACACTCTCTCGACAAGCTTCGACACTAAACTTTTCTGCGTCGTGCGTCTGGATACGGTTGCGGTAAAGGTTTGAGGACGGACCGTGTCGTCGCGTCGTATAAGTCCCTTTTGCAACATCACCGACAGCATTTTCACTGTCGTCGAATAGTTCTTGTCTTGCTGAGCGTGAACAGCGTTGTGGATCGCACGGGCGGTCGCTCCCGGTTTCCGCCACAAGACGCCCAGAATCTGTAGCTCGACATCCGTCGGTTCAAAGTTTTGTCGCATTTGTTTCCCTCTCGTCAATAGCGAACCCTTTCGCTAATATAGCGAAAAGATTCGCCAAGTCAATGCGATGGTGGACGGTCCCTAGCAATCGCCGGGGTTCACTCGGTGCGATGGCTTGGGGATGATGGCGTTCGGGGGCTTCGATGTTTTTCGATAGCTGATCGATTGTTGCGCGTTGCGTGATCTGAGATGACGCCTCGGTGACTGATCGAACGAATCACCCCGTTTTCCCTAGCGGGACGCATAAAATACCTGGAATCTCTGTAACGTTGCGTCGCTGGGAGAGTTTTATATTTATGGAGTTGACAGTTGGTCCCTTTTCCAATCGTCGCGGCCCAGATCCAACCGGCGACAGCCAGACCGCGCAATGATCGGAAAACTGGAAGAAGTGTCCGCTGCTGCCGGCGAGACCTCAATGAGACGTTGCAAAGGAAGCGATAAGGGAGAAAGAATGATAGCTCGTTTTCATTATGATAAGAGTGCGCTCTTACGCCTGCTTGCTGACGAACCGAGCAGCGAAGACAGCAAAGTGCGGGCACACGTCGAGACCTGTGACTACTGTCAGGACCAACTCGATGCTTTGTCCGTCGGAAGCATGTCTTGGGATGACGTCGCCGACTGGATGCGGCGGGATGACCTCCCCGACGTTCAGCTTCCCGATTCGACATCGACGGAAAAAGTTGGCGTCACTTTTCTGGAAAGCTCAGAGTCGCCAGATTCGTTGGGTAGGTTCGGACGCTACGAAATCCTCGAAGTGCTCGGACGTGGCGGAATGGGCGTCGTCATGCGAGGCGTCGACTCGGCTTTGAATCGATCCTGCGCGATTAAGGTTCTGGCACCTGAGCTGGCTGGTAGCGGGGCGGCACGCAAGCGATTTTCCCGCGAAGCCAAGAGCGCCGCGGCCGTCGTTCATCCGCATGTCGTTCCCATTCAGAACGTCGACGAACACAATGGCTTGCCGTATCTGGTGATGCCGGTGGTCGAGGGTCGCAGCTTGCAGCAGCGCGTTGAAAACGACGGCCCGCTGGAGGTTGTTGAGGTCATCCGCATCGCGGCGCAGATCGCGGATGGTTTGTCAGCAGCGCACGGACAAGGTCTCGTTCACCGCGATATCAAGCCAGCGAACATCTTACTCGAAAGCGGCGTCGATCGAGTGCGGATCACCGATTTCGGTTTGGCTCGCGCGGTTGACGATGCAAGCATGACGCACAGCG
This sequence comes from Pirellulaceae bacterium, assembly GCA_041399105.1. Lineage (GTDB taxonomy): Bacteria > Planctomycetota > Planctomycetia > Pirellulales > Pirellulaceae > Rosistilla. Next base: position 34,530 of record JAWKTL010000054.1, read on the forward strand.
GAGTCATCGCCGGAACGCCCCAGTATATGTCGCCGGAGCAGTCGCACGGTGACACGATCAATCATCGCAGTGACCTGTTTTCGCTAGGTAGCGTCATGTATTTCATGCTTACGGGGCGTTCACCGTTTCGCGCCGAAACGTCAATGGGTGTGTTGAATCGAATCTGCAACGACCAGCCGCGTTCGCTGCGGAGCATTAACGCCGACGTGCCGACTTGGTTGGAGAGAATCATCATGCGACTGCTTGAGAAGTCGCCGGATGATCGCTTTCAATCAGCCAGTGAGGTTGCGAAGCTCTTGGCGGAGCATCTGACGCGAATGAGTAATCCAGATGCAGGCCACATTCCTGATACGGATGCGACGGAGTTGACAAGCGAAGTGAGAGCAAACGCGTCTGAGAAGCCACCAAATCACGTGCGCGCATCTTGCTTTCCGCCGGATTTGCCTTTGTCGTTCTCGCCGGGATCTTGTTCTTCTTACAGACGAACCAAGGAACGCTGCGGATCGAATCAAACAGTGAAGTCGATGTGCCGATTCGAATCATCAGCGGTGACGAAACGGTTGAGCAATTGACGGTCAGTAAAGAGGGAGCGACGACAAGACTGCAGGCAGGCGAATACATCATCGAGGTTGACGACGCTGAAAGTCACGTCGAGGTGAAAGGCGATCAATTCACGCTTCGTCGCGGCGATACTTGGATTGTCTCCATCGCGCCTACCAAGAAGTTCCGCGGAGCAGGTCAGGAATTTGAAGGTGATGTCAAATACCTTGAAGGCTTACCGATGGGAGCCCCCGGCGGCCAAACGATCCGGCCTGCCGATTGGATCAACTGGGCGAACAAGCTTCAAGGTCGATGGCACGTTGAAATGCAGGGTCTCGATGACAACGGAGATCTACGTTTAACAACAGCACACGCCCGAATTGCCGGGGACCGTGTGACATTTACCGGTGACGATGGTGTGCCGGTAAGCTTCACGTTTATGTTTGGCGACAATGGCCCGCCACAGCAAATGGATTTCACTCCACAGCTGACAACTCTTGAACAGCAAACGGTTTGGAAGTCCGGCGACCCGTTCGCGCACGGTGTCCATCAGACGGTTCCAGCAATTGTCGAAAAATACCAAGGAGGATTTCGCGTTTGCTTGCCCCAGGGGGCCGGTGCTCGCCCGGCCGAGTTCGCGGTGACTTCAGATGTCGGTATGTGGATATTTTGCCAGGATCTACCAGCCGGTGAATATGCGGGCGGCGGCCGTGGCAGATCCTTTGGCGACGCCGGTGAAGATAAAGATTCTGACGACGCCAACAGCGAATCTTCGGCAGGCGGGATGTCGGCGGAACAAGTACGGGCGCAGAAAGCCTTGGCTATCGAGAGTCAGAAGCGTGCTGAGCTAGCCCTGCGGTATAGCGAACGACATCCTTCCATCCGCCAGTCAGATCAACGCATCGCGGCGCTTCGTAATGAGATCATTGCACGCGAGAAGGCCTATTCGTCCGCAGCCGAAGGCGGACAAGCCCCAATCGACGATGTGGCGATTGGGAACGATGCGGCTGAAACGGAAAAGGGTTGGCGATACTTTGAGTGGGACGGTGATGGCAACGCCGAAATTAGCGAGTGGTATGCGAGTCAGCTTGAGCTGAACGATGACCAAGTCCTTGCCGTTAACCAATCGCTTCAGCGGGCGTGGCAGTCCTACATCGCTTTGGAGAGAAAAAGCACGGTAAGATTTGCTCGCATGGATACAGGAGGTATTGTCGCAGAGATCGATGATCCAGGTGCGGAGTTGCCACATCTTCGCGGTCGCTTGCGATACGAATTGCAATCGATCGTCCGCGACAGCGTGGCAGAATCGATCTATTCATTGGCGGTCAATCGACACAAGAAAGAGCCGGATGGAATCTGGCCGGAAGCGGCTGACGCCTATCCATCCGTTCTTGGGTGGACGTCTCCGAACTATCCGGTGAAGTTGCAAATCACCTATCACGACGAAAAAGTCCACTGGTGGGTGCGTCCCGGCAAACACGGCGTGACCGGAAACGGCAAGAGACTACCGCCTGAACTGGAGCATTACCTTACGTACGACAAAGAGCCACTTCCGGCGCAGCCTTCTGTCACCGGATCGCTAACAATACCTGCAAAGATAGATGGCAGAATGGGTTCCTCAATCGCTCCGAATGGCGACTACATCTTACCGCAAGCGGCTTCCGGTAGGAGCGACCCACCTGTTCAGCACAACGCGAATGCAGCCAAGCCGGATTCAGACACCTCTGTTGAAGCATTTGTTAGCCGAATCCGCAATTGTCAGATTCAGCACGACTACACGACGCTCGCGTCGATGATGAACGATGACTTGGTGGGCGATCTCGTCACAGGATTTATGGCCGACGTCATTGATGTTCTACCCCGTGGTGCCGAGGACTTCAGCGACTTCCGATCCTATCGCGAATTGGAAACGTTGTTCGCTTCAGCAATGGGAGTTGACCGCGAAGCAGCACTGGATTTGATCGAAGCGTCGATGAAACAATTCCCACGCGACAATGAAGCGAAACCGGGGGAACTGTCAATTGAGCGAAACTTGGCTTCCGAAATCAAGAATCGACATCAGTTTCTAGGCGATGCTTTTCTCTGGCTCATCGAGCACAAAGCGGGATATGCTGCGGTCGCAATTCCAGTCGCGCGCGTATTTGTTGACAAAGGTCAAGCGACAGCGATCAACGACACGGCTGACTATGCCTTCGTTCTGCAACATCATCCAACCGGTTGGCGGATCAGTAATCTTTGGTCATCAGGTAAGCCGTCGAGCATCACTGAATTGCTGAAAGACTGGCCGAAGAGCTTGCCCCGACAAGCCGAAGACACCAAGGGAACTGGTTTAGTTCCGGCTCAATATGTTCGACCATCCCCATCGCGGCAGACAATTCATTTCGCTGAGCTTCCACCCGTGCGAATCTCGGTGCAAGACGAGGAAGGCAAACCGATGTCCGGTGCGACGGTCATGTTGCGGCGAAGATTTGAAAAGCAAGCGGGGTTCCAACCACTAGAAATTTCAAGCACTTCAGAAGCCGACGGCGTGGCAATCGACCGCCTGTTGCCGTACGGCAACTACTACGCCACCATCAAGACAGCTGACGGATGGCACGCCAGCGTGCGAGAGCTCAAAGTCGAATTTGAAAAGGGATTGGAGATGACCTTCGTCGCTCCCTCGCCCAGTCATGCGACATTGGCGATCGATGCTACGCAGTCCTTTCCCGATCCCCAAAACGTTCTTGACCTGCCCTTCGGTACCGTATCGCGGCATCCCAAATCGAGCGACGCGTGGTTTCCCACCGCAACACCGGAGCCAAATGCCGAGGCCAACTATTACGAATCATTTCCTACTTTGCGAGACGGAATCCAGAAGTTGGCTGTCGATCTGCAAATCGATGTGCGACGCAAGGTCCAGCAGCCTGCTGAGCTTACGAATTCCATCGATTTGGAATGGATCTGGGTACCGGAGGATTGGCCCAAGCATCGTCGCTTCCTGCTGTTCGACCGCAAGTTGCACCCGGTTGAAGAGTCGGCATGGGTACGTGTTCATCCAAGATCCACGACACCGTCTCAATCAAAGGATTCGGAGTCAACGAAGAGCTACTTCTCCAAGGTACGTGACCAGCTCGAAGTGGGATTGGCCTCGCTGTCACTTGGCCAGCCAAAAGACTTGCCGGCTGGCTTTAAAATCCCTGCGGGCGACGTGTCCGTTCTCGTCACCGGATTCTATGGGGCACCGGCCTACGAGGTTTATGAATCGCTCGATCTGTATCCAGAGGGAGACAGTGACGACACACTTTGGCTGAAAACAAACCTTCAGCTCAAGTCAGAGTTTATTAAACGAATCATCGATCCATCCGACTGGGTTTACAATGACCGCAGTGACGGCTACGCCCAGGCTCATCTCATTCGTCAGCAGACGACGCTACGGTCGCACGAAACCTTCCGCGTCTCATTTGATGTCCCCGCTCTCCTACCAGAAAATGGTGATGCCAACGCCACCACGGACGAATCGATTCGAAACGCAGCTCAAGGGCGGCCAGTCCATCAATCACCGTCGCAGCCGAAGGATATCGAGGCCGCTCGTGAAGCGTTTGTGAAGGCACATCCGCAGGTGCTTTCGGAACGAGACCGCAAGTCAAAGGGAGACTCAGTCGTTCCGAACTTTGTCGACGTTCATCCAACGCGAGATCTTGCGGTGACGGTTGAAAACAAAGCTGACGATTCGGCTTATCAAATCAAGTTTTGGGAACTTGGTTCCGGCAAATTGCTCAATCAGCTAGAACTGCAGGGCGTTGCCGCGACCGTGCGTTTGGCTCGGGACGGACAGGTCGCTGTTGTTCGAAAGTTCTGGAATCCAAAGATCGATGTCTTCGACGTTCAAACGGCGCGGATGCTAAAGGAGCTACAACTTGCTGTGGATACCACGGAAGCGTGGGAAGATGCGCTGACGATTATCAATGGAGTATCCGAGGACGTGTTCAATCGCCTCAATCGCTTGCCAAGACCGTTGTCAAAGCCGTATGAAGTCAAAGAGCAGAAGTACGCGGATAATTGGCAAAACAAGCTACAAGGCGAGTGGCAAGTTGAAATGCAAGGCTATCACGAGGAGGGGAAACTTCGGTCAAGCTTTTTGCAGGGGCACGTCACGGGGAATCGCATTACGTTAACTGGCGAGGGCGAGGGTGCGACTAGCTTCGCCTTGGAATTTGGCTTGAACGGCCCACCGAAGGAAATCGACATCCGTCCGATTCTCACAGCGGCTGACAAACAGCAATTGCGATCGAGTTGGGACTTCGGTGAACCGCCCGAAGCGCTCATCAATCCGATCTTCCGCGGGATCATCGAGGAATACGGCGATGGATTTCGGATCTGTATCCCGGCGGAACAGGGTGAACGCCCCACCGAGTTCGCGTTAAGCACCGATCTGGGCATGTGGATTCTTCGTCCCGATAGCGTGGCGACACCGAAACCCATAGCGTCCGATTGACCAATGATCCGCTGATCCGCCAAACCGATTGCAATCGAATGAATAGTGTCCGATGCGTGAAGATTTGCGTTCTTCAAAATTTGTGTAACAAACCGGTAGTGCTTGTGTTTTACGGTCAGGAGGATCGGTTTTGCAGAACCCCAAAACACGACTGTCGCTGCTAGCAAACCTCAAGAATTCGAGGGCTGACGAGGCTTGGATGGAGTTTGTCGAACTCTATCGGCCTCTCGTGATTCGAGTCGCTCAAGCGAAGGGGTTGCAACACGCCGATGCCGAGGACCTCGCTCAAGACGTTCTAACAACCGTCGGACGAACCATTGAGACGTTTGAGCATCGCGGGGTCGGATCGTTTCGAAGCTGGCTGTATCAAGTTACCCGGAATCTTGTGGTCAATCGACTAACCCGGCCTTCGGGGCCAATCGGTTCGGGAGACAGCAAGATACAGGAATGGTTATCGCAGCATCCCAGCGAAGACGATCCGACGGCGTCACTGTTTTTGTTGGAGTATCGGCGAACTCGCTTCCAGCAAGCTGCGGCGAAGATCAAAGGGAGGTTCGCCGCGGACACTTGGGACGCGTTTTGGCTGACTGCGGTCGAGCAACAATCCGTGCAAGATGTTGCCGAGAAGCTTGGAAAGTCAGCCGGAGCAATCCGAGTGGCGCGGTGCCGCGTCATCGCAAAACTACGTGAAGAAGTCGCCGGAGATGACGACAGCGATATCCTCCTTCGGCAATAGAGCAACCTTACAACCCTGGAACTGGATCATGGTCGCACGCTTTCATTATGACGAGGACGTTCTGCAGCGTTTCCTACATGGTCGACTCGTTGGCGAGGAAGGAGCCGTCGCTTCGCATCTTGAAGGATGCGAAATGTGTCAACGGAAACTGGAAACCGTGTCGCGAGCCGATCTCTCGTGGGATGATCTGCCTCGGTTGTTGGGAACGGATTCAGTTGCTAGTCAAACGATGCCAGAGGTGTTCCGCGATACCGATGCAATCGATCCCGCGCGACTTCCCTGGTTAAAGCCGTCCGAACGACTCGGTTCGCTGGGACGCTTCGGTCGCTATGAGATTCTTGAATTACTCGGAAGCGGCGGTATGGGCATCGTCATGCGCGGGATCGATTCGGCGCTTGACCGACAGTGCGCCGTGAAAGTCTTGGCACCAGAACTTGCCAGCAGCGCGGCGGCGCGAAAACGATTCTCTCGTGAAGCGAAAAGCGCGGCGGCCGTTGTGCATGCGCATGTCGTGCCGATTCAAACGGTGGACGAACTCAATGGACTCCCCTATCTCGTGATGCCCGTCGTTGAAGGTCAGTCGCTTCAACAGCGTGTTGAACGGAACGGCCCCTTGGAAGTGGTCGAAGTGGTGCGCATCGCGGCTCAAATTGCTGACGGACTGTCAGCAGCCCACGCCCAAGGATTGGTGCATCGCGACATCAAGCCGGCAAACGTTCTGCTGGAAAACGGTGTCGAGCGAGTGCAAATCACCGACTTCGGCCTCGCTCGCGCGATCGACGACGCCAGCATGACTCGCAGTGGCGTGATCGCCGGTACGCCGCAATACATGTCTCCCGAACAAGCGCATGGCGATGCGATCGATCATCGCAGCGACCTCTTTTCGCTTGGCAGCGTGATCTATTTCATGCTGACTGGTCGTTCGCCGTTCCGAGCCGAGACATCGATGGGGGTACTCAATCGTATTTGCAACGATCAGCCACGATCGCTGCGAAGTATCCGTTCCGACGTACCGCAGTGTGTGGAGAGAATGGTGATGCGTCTGCTTGAGAAGTCACCTTCGGATCGATACGCGTCAGCCAGCGAAGTGGCGAAGATTCTGACGGAATGCCTCACCGCGCTACAAAATCCCGAAGCGGGGAAACTTGCTGCATTGATCGATACGAACTCTGCCGGTACACATCGCGGATCGTCGTCCGCCACCCCGCCGAACTGGGTGCGAACCATCTTGATCGCGGCGGGATTTGCGTTCGCTGCTATAGCGGGAACGTGGTTCTACCTGGAAACGAACAAAGGGACGCTGCGCATTGAGTCCAACAGCGATGTCGATGTTCCGATTCGAATCAGACGCGGTGACGAAACGGTCGAGCAGATCACGGTCAGCAGCGCTGGAGCGACGACGCGACTCAAGGCGGGAAACTATGTCATCGAAGTCGACGATGCCAACAGCCACGTTGAAATCAAAGGTGATCGCTTCACGCTTCGTCGCGGCGATTCATGGATCGTCGCCATCGCTCCGGTGAAGTCAACTCAACACGGTGGCTCTGAATCGTTAATGAATGGCTCTCCGATGATTCCGCACGGCGGATCGAAGAGAATCGGCAACGACAATCGCCCCATGGGTGGCCTCGGAGGATATGCGAGTGACATTGGCGGAGAAATGCTCTTGCCCGCCCCTTCCCGCGCCGGTTCACCGCGTCCAAACCTCTTCCAATGGAAGCCAAACCTGCCACCTCAACTCGAACATTATCCTTTGCTCGGTGGCACCGGAGAAACAACATCCGCGTCCGATCCAACTTCGACCTACCAACTGCCGCGAGATCCTTCGACCGCTTCCAACAAGAACGGTGATCAAGAAGACAACTGTGCCACCAGAATCGATTCGCGGCTTTGGGGATTGGTTTATCCACCTGTGCCTGACCTGGTGTGGCCGAATGAATGGCCTGTGGAACGGTACATCTTGTTCCTATTGCAAGATTCTCGCTTTCAGGAAGTTGTCGGAATCGAACCCGAGCCTGCGCTAACCGGAGTCTACAACAGAACCTACAGGCAAGCCGAAGAGCAAGCACAGTCGAACCCCGAGGACTTTGAAGGGTGGGATTCCATTCTTAAGAAGCTGTTGATACACCTGGAAGAAAACGAAAGTCGAAGCGTCGGACAGCAATTCATCTCCGCAGTTCGTCAACAGATTGGAATAAACGGATACGCGAAGAAACTTGGAGGCAATTTAAGTCTGCTCGAGGACCTCGGAGTTCCGTCGATCCAGGCTCAATTGGAGGACTTGGGTGACGATTCCGGAAACTACCAAGATCCTTTCATCGCCGAAGCAACCGACCTATTCAATCGTCTTGGGCTGCAGTTTACGCCAACCCAAGGGGACCGTTCCACGCTGACACAACATCGATTCATCGAACTAGCGATCAAGTCAAGAAACCAGGAACTGAAGAAGCTGGAGCAAACCCAGGAAGCGAAAGAGCCGCGACAAGCTTCAACTTTGCCGACGCTCGTTGAGCCGCGATATCAGCTTCGCCGTTGGCTGATCAATCGACAATTCTTGACCCGACTTACCTTGGCTCTTACCGATTCTCAGAATCACAGGTTGGCAAGCTACCTCAAACGGCCCCTATCAAGCGAGCCAACGCGAGAGGAAGACTTTGTTGGAATCGCAACGGCACTGCAAAGCGAACACAGATTCGTCACCAACGCTGACCCTCCGTCCTACGAAAGCATTCTTGCTCGCTGGAGAAGCTCAATCCAAAACGATCAACATGGTTTGGCGAACGAGCCCCCGATCATCCGCACTCACACTATCGCCGACCAATGTTTAACGACCGATGGCGACAATGGTAAACCAGGCCAAAAACTTCGGGTGATCCTCTATCGCAGTGATTTGCAATCGAAGAATCTCGAAGCGACCTTACCGATCGGTACGCTTTACACGGACGTCATTCTACGAGACGGCAATACGACGATTTCGAATAACTTTGGCACCAACGACGAACAGAGCTGGCGAGCCGGAGGAAGCGGCATACCAATGTCGGAAGCAATCGTCACCGACGCCAATGCCGTGCTAGCCAATGGCCGCCCCTTTCCGACGCTCGAGCAGGTCGCAGGCACATCTGTAAATGATTCATTTGAAACGCCGGACGGTTTACCTCGTTGGCCTCGCTTTCGGTTCTCCATTCAACCGGGTGGCACCTACGGCTTTCAAGCGACTCCGATCACGCTCGACGAACTGGCGGCCAAGTTGCCGATTCAGAAACTGATGGACGATGGTGGACGGATTGGCATCGAGGCACACGTCGATGTGCCGCTCGAAGACGTTAAGAAGGTTATCAGTGCTTTCAAATCCACGCCTGAGCTTAGGGAAATCAAGCTGCACCTTTTCGAGTACGGTCCCGCAGTTCAAGAAAAGGGATTTCCCGCGGAAGACGACCAGGTCGGTGTTGACGGAGCAACGAGCGCTCCAGGTATCGTGGATCACTTCAATTCGGCGATGGAACTTGCTCAGTTTCTTGCCCGCGCTATCGGCACACGCGATACGCAAAAGGTCATTGGCACTTTCGATGAAAAGCTTATGCAGTGGTCTCTGTCTCAGGGACTGATGGAGTATATCGAGCGATTGCAGAAGCAAGACGAAGCCCCTAGGCCGATTGGCAGCGGACCCAGGCTGCCAATGTCGGATTGGCTCGAAGACCCGTTGCTGCGTCGCATTGTCGGTCCTGATTTCGATTGGGCTTGGTTTGAGCGGTTTGTCTTACAAAGGCGTGTTCGCGAAGGAGTCCAATCGGCGGAAGCCTTGGCCGACCTGATTTCAACGGCTCTTCCGAATCGTCGGTCAAAGGCCTATGTGGCCGTCGAAGTCACCGACGTCTTGATTGGGCGAGACGATGCATACTACCAGCCACCGTACTTGCTGTTCGTCAATGGCGACCAGGCAACCGCTGCTTGCAAGACAGGCGGCTTTGCGTGGATTCTGCAACGATCGGATGAACACGGTTGGAGGGTAAATAACTTTTGGTCGACGGATAAACCGAAAGGCATTGAAGCATTTGTCGATAACTGGCCAGATGGTCTCCCGCGTAAACCTTCGGACCAGGGCTTGTTCGTGGATGCCGCCAGTTCAAATGCTGAGTCCGCTGGGGGTTTTGTCCCAACAGACGCTGAGTGGGCGGACTTACCTTCGCCATTTGCGGACGAAGGAGCGAAAGCCCTTGCGGAACCGATCATCCAGGAATCGACGATCGAAGCTCGGCGGCAAACAAATTGATCGACAGTTTGTCCAGCGGAGGCGTAAAATATATCCGTCAGCCGGATTGGTTGTTCCCGACCTCCCAACCGGCGACTGCGATCAATCTCCACCTTCCAGACATCTCGCAACCAGCGTTTCAAGGGAAACCAATGACTGAAACTCCCAACCGTCGCCAGCATCCATCCAGCTCGCTGTCGAAACTCGTTGCCGTTGTGGGAGTGCTCGCCATCATAGGTGCCGTTCTCTTCGTTTGGGTGTTGCGGAGAGACAACGCGGAACGTGTTGAAGCGGACGAGTTGATCGTCGATGTCGGCCAGTACCAGTCGATCCATGGAAGAAGGCGTGTGGACATTCAACAAGTTCCCAACCAGGAACGACTTCAAGTCCACGTCGCCAACGCGGATGACGACCGACCATCCGCGGACGCAACCTGGGAAATTGACATCAGCCAGCCATGGTTTTATACGTTTGACGGGGACGAGAATCTGTGGGGTTATTCCATTGATATTGGTCCGCACTGCGTCACGTTTGGACCCGATTCCAGTGGCTTTACCGAATTGGGTGTCTTCGGCGGTTGGTCCGGCGCGCCACTTCACTTCATTGATGCGTTGCCACCCTCCGGTCGCGAGTTGTACACGCGCTGGCGGGAATCGACGTCGTCAGAACCGATGGAGCCGATCGCGGAAACTGGCATTGAACCAACTGAACCAAGCTCTCCGACCGAAGAGGAAGCAAGTCCGGCCGTTTCTCCGCGGGAGGCCTTGGCGAAGCTCTTGCTTGTCGCCGATGATCGTGAAGCTCGGCAACGCGTTCGCAACGCCATTCTTCAAAGCGATGCGGAGGGCAAGGGTGTCGCTCAGATACTGGAATCGAAATTTGACGCGGCCCGAAAGGCATTGCGCGGCAAGCCTTACAACGCTGACGAAATCGAAAACGAAATCGACAAGATCGCACATGGATTGGCCTGGCTTCAGCGGCGTCCTGACGACGTGATTCCCGTATTGGTCGACCAGTTCAACAGCTCATTCGGATTCGATATTGAAGAGGCGATCGAGTCCGTAACTCAGTATGAAGAAGCTGCGGAAAGCGCGGTCGAGCCTTTGATCCGCATGCTCGACTCCGAGTACGACGATGTTCAGAAGCTTGCTGTCTGGGCGCTTGGACGCATTGGATCACCGGCATCTTCCGCGATACCCAAATTGCTGCCTCGCGCCGGAGAGTTCGAATATTCGTTTGACGATCCGATCGTCGTCGAAGCATTGATCCGCATCGGTGCCAAGGGGCCGGAGGTCGATGCCGCGATGTTGGAGTTGGTTCGCCAAGGGGCAAGCACCGAAGCGAACCACAACATTACGATCGCCGCGGCGGGCTTCTTGGGTGAGTCGAATATTTCGCCGAACGAGGCAGTCCCCGCACTGGTGGACGCCGCGCCGGTGACTCTCTCATTTGACGAAGCCGGAGTGGTTCCCGCTGCGATCCTGAAGCTCGATCCAGACGGAAGTCTGTACCTCCCTGAACGGCTCGCCGCAATTGGCGACTCCGAAGCGTCGACCGTTGACGAAGCATCGCAGCTTGTTTTCAAGATTGCTCAATTGCGTCAAGCCGCCGCGCCAGCGATCGACGAATTGGTGAGGTACGCCATTGAAGATTCGCGCGTTGACATTCGGCAGCAGGCGACGCTCGCATTGGGTTGGATCGGCCCTGAGGCGATCCCGGCGATTAAGAAGGTCTACGCCGAAGGTAATCCCGATTACGCACTCGACGCAATCGCGATGTTGAGGGGGCAAGCACACAGCGAAGAGCAATTTGTCACCGAAATTCTGAGAAAATAACGTCGAGGTTCGCCGGAGGCCGTTTCCGCATTGGTCGGCTTCCTCGATCATGAAGATGCTTCGTTGCGCGACGAGGCTTCGGAGTCTCTTCAAGAATTAGGCCCCGCCGCGGCTCAAGCTGTCGATAAGTTGCATCAGATGTTGACGATGGATCCGAAATCGTACGTTCAACAATCCGTCGCATACGCACTCGGCGCGATCGGTGCGCCTGCCGCTGTCGCCGCTGATGATCTTGCCGCGAAGCTGGCCAGCGAGGATGAGTACGATCGCAGTTCGGCCATCGCGGCGCTGACGCACATTCCGTGGTCGAGCGAATCGGCTTGGAACAAGATATTGGCGTATCGCGATCAACAAATGGCGGAGGGGAGCTTGAACGTTGATCAGTTCATTGAAGTCTTGGGCGGCTATGCGGGAGACTTTGCGAATGTGCAACCGCTGTTCGACGAGTACCTAAACTCCGAGGCCAGAGAGTCGCCGTCGCCTTGACAACCGCGCTCGGTCGTCAAGGCATCCCGCCATTGGTCGACTCGTTGAGTTGATGGAAAACGGGCAATCAACGTCGATTCGCGTTGCCGCCATCGAAGCCACTTTTGAAGCATTCCACCGATCTCCCGCCAAGGTTTCATGCAACGGTCATTGCGATGGCCTGAGATGCCAACGACAAAGAGAGCGGCCTCTGGCCGACTGATTCAAGCGATGCTCCCCTAGATTCGTGATCTCAGACCGCTTCGGTTGTCTATTCAAACAGGCCCATCGACAGCCATTTGTTAAGGCCGTGTTAAGAAGCGGTGAGAAGTACGTGTGCGATCCTTGTAGCGGGTTCCGAGAACTTCTACCATCGTCGCGAGTGTCACCTGAACAGCAATCGAAGGATGCTGTTTGCCGGTATGGCGACAGACGACTTCATCAGCCTGATTCGGGGCAATATCACGGAATCTGAACAATCGTACATCCTCAATCTTCATAAGAGCTTGCTTTAATGCTCAGCAATGTGGATCGGCAAAGCACGATCGAGGAAACGCTTAAGGATCACAGGGGTGAAGGGTTCGACCACCCTTTCTCAAACAACGTTCTCAATGTCGGAGATGGAATGCAACGTCGTGGATTCACGATCATCGAAATGCTGGTGACGATTACGATCATCGGTATCCTGGTCAGCCTGCTATTGCCCGCCATTAAGGTGGCTCGTGAAGCAGCGCGGCAAACGCAGTGCGGCAGCAATTTGCGACAACTGGGAACCGCGATGATCGCGCACGCCGAGCACAACAAAGGCCGGCTGTGCAGTGGTTTGTTCGACTGGAAAGGGGACGGTGTGGTGACGGAGGTCGGCTGGGTTGCCGATATGGTCGCGGCGGGGCTCGTTCCGAGCGAATTTCGCTGTCCCTCCAACGCTTCCCAAATCAGCTACGGCTACAAGGAACTGTTCGATATGCCGCTCGGCGATGTGTCGGACGAATCCTGCGGCTTCCTCGCTTGGGCAGTCCGCCCACAACTCAGGTCGATGGAACGTTGGTCATGAACTATGCTCGTCAGATCGATGACGGCGGCTTCGGGCCGGGCACCGCTGATCGCTTGAATGTCGTTTTCAGCGAGGTTTACGAACGAGGCTTCAATACAAATTACGCGGTTTCCTGGTTTGTCGTCCGAAGCGGCGTCCGGCTTGATGGCAGCGGGAATCTCGACCCAGCCGGCAGTGGCTGCGGGACGGATGTCGACAGCTTGCATGTCACCTTGGGCCCGATGACGACAAAGCAAATCGATTCGGCGCGTGTCCCTGCTTATACGATACCCCTGCTTTGAGGCATAGGGAAAGGGATTCTCGAATTCGACTTCGCGGGGCATCTCTCGGGCGAATTGATGACGCGGACGATTGTGGGAGGCCCCGTCAACGTTGCCACAATGCAGACGCCGACATTCGCCAACGGCACGCCTCGCGAAGGTGCGAGTGGTTGGTGGCGTGTCTGGAATAAGGAAACACTGCAAGATTATCGCGGCATGTTTCCCTTGCATCGCGGCGTTTGCAATGTCGTGATGGCGGATGGTTCCGTGAGGCAACTCTACGACAGTAACGGCGACGGATTCATCAACAACGGATTTCCCGCCAACAGCAATTTTCAGTCCGACGTGGTGGAGGCGGGGCCTTTGCAGTTGGCGAGCACATACACGTTGACCGCAAGCGGCAACGATTAACGATACGGTTTGACGACGAGCGGCTTGCTAGGCTGCAAGGCGAAGTGAGTCGCTCGGTTATGAAAAATAAATTGAAAGGAACTTTTCCAAGGAGGTGTACCGGCAACTGAAGTTTCGTTGCGGCTGACCGCGACAAAGAGCACGAGACGACGACCAATTCCTGCAAGAAAACGGGCCGTCGCCCCGAGCGAATGTTTCCAACGTTTGATACGAAAAATAACAACATTTAGTTTACCAAAAAAATCTAAGGAAGAAGAGATGCAATCTCGAATGAGCCGTAAGGCTTTCACGATCATTGAATTGCTGGTCGTTATTACGATCATCGCGATTCTCGCCGGCTTGCTGCTGCCGGCATTGAACAAGGCTCGCGAAGCGGCACGCAACACGCAGTGCAAGAACAACCTTCGTCAATTTGGCGTCGCCTTGAATGAGTTCTCCGTTCGCGATCCGCAGACCCGCATGTGCACCGGAGCTTCCGATTACTATCGCGATGGCTGCATGGACACATGGGGATGGGTTGCCGATATCGTTAACAGCGGTTCGGGCAACTTGAATGACATGCTCTGCCCAGCAACCCATTGCGTGGATCGGAAAAGGTCAATGACTTGTTGACCGGTACGGGTATTACGCGGACGCCGCTGACAGCGCGCGCCCCTCCCCGGACGTCAAACCGATGGCGTCTGTGGTGACACAGGCGTAAGCGGAACCGATGGTTTCATCGGAACGACCCCGTTCGTTGCGGGAACGCCTTCCCCCGGCCGCGCTGAAGTTGTTGCGCGTCGATTCTTCGAGACCGGTTACAACACCAACTACGCCGCTGGCTGGCATCTTGTTCGCAGCGCCATGAAGGTTGCCCTTCAGGGATCGGGCTCAACCAGTTTGGTGACTTTGGATGCCGCTAGCTCCAAGGGCTTGGGAGGCACGATGGGCCCTCTGCGTCAAAACGCGTTGGACCGTAGTTCCGTGCCCGCCGCAAACGTTGGCATCTTGGGCGATGCGGGTCCTGGTGACGTCGACGAAGCGATTCTTGCCGACACCATCGGTTATGGTCCTTCACTGGGTCGCGTCGCATTCGCCAATGGAGACGCGAACACGGATCGCACCTTCATTCAGGCTGGTGAATTGCTATCCGAAGCATTCAACGACGGCCCCGCCTTTTTCGAGGCTTCCACGAACGCGGTCCGCCTGATCAAGCGGGCAACGGGCGGCCCAACCAATGTCAACCTGGACACTCAACGTGCTTGCGAACTGCAGACGCCTGGCTCGAACGCGGCTTGCGCGGCCGCGACCGACGCTTCGGGAACATTCATGCAGGATACGCGTGACTGGTTTGCAATCCACGCCGATTCGTGCAACGTGTTGATGGCGGACGCATCGGTTAAGGTTTTCTATGACTCCAACAATGACAAGTATCTCAACCCGGGCTTCCAAGTGCCAACCGGACTTTCCGAAGCCGAGTACTTGCAAGTTGGATACCGTGGTCCCGATATCGAGATGTCCAAGGACCGCTTCTTCAGCGGTTTGTTCATCGACGACACCATCCTCAAGGGTACGTTTGAAGATTAACGTTGTGTTTCCACATCACCGGGTAAGCCTTGCGTTTGCCTAATTGAATCGTCGCGAAAGGTGAGGCTGGTCATGGATCAGCCTCACCTGATCGCGTTCTCCGTCCGGGGCTTCTAATACTTAAAAAAATGATACGAGATCCATTTCTACGACGCGTCGTGATCGCCACCGTGGTGTTTATTCCGATAGCCACGAGCATGTTGGCTTTGGCGATGACGGTGACCTACAAACCATTTGGTGTTCCCGACCTGAAGCGGGAGGCCTACGAACAGAAAATTGCGGACATTCATGCCGCCAACGAAGCGTTGGCGAAGGGAGACGATGCGACGCTGCCAAAAGCCGTCGTTCCCGAGTCCGTGCATGACTTTGGAATGATGGATCCATTGTGCGAGGCCATGCATTCCTTTGACATCCGCAATGAAGGTGACGCTCCATTGGTGCTGACTGGTGGAAGCACTTCGTGCAAATGCACGCTGATGGAAGGTGGAACACAGGTTATCGATCCGGGAGAGTCTTCGAAGGTGACGCTTTTCTGGAACAGTGGTCGCAAACAAGATTACTACGAACAGAACGCGAGCATCCGCGCCAACGATCCCTTGATGCCCGAGATCAATCTGAAAATTCGCGGCAAGGTTCGCTTCGAAGTTGGAACCTCCGTCGACGAAGTCAATTTTGTCAACTTGCAGCCCGATGGTGAGGGGACATTTGAACTCGATGTGTTCTCACAGTTGTTTTACGAATTCGACATTCAAAAAATTCAATCGACGCTCGAAGACTTGGTTTGGACGGTCGAGCCATTGGATGCCGAAACGCTCAGGAAACGCCAAGCACGCAGTGGTTTTCGGCTACATCTGAGGATGCCCACCAAGAACGTCGACACATTGTTCAGCGGCGTGCTGCGACTGTGGATCGATCGACCCGAACAACCGCTTGCGTCGGTGAACACGGATTTGGGGAACGCTGAGTCGACCAGCGACAGACCGATTCCTGAATCGGACGGCGGTGATCCGCTCGACGCGGAATCGGACACCGAGTCCATTCTTCGAGAGATTCCCGTTCGTGGTCGAATTCCACGACGATTGGTGCTGTTCGGCGAGGACCTGAATACTGAATCGGGATTGCAAATGGGAATCATGCCGTCAGGGAAGCCCTACGAAAAGCGGTTGGTCTTGCGGTGTCGCGGCGAGAAACAGCCTGAAGTACTGAAGATTGGAAACGTCGAACCGGAAATTGTTTCGGCCAAGCTGGAACCAATGCAGCGGGAAGGGTACTACACGGTCATTGTCAGTATTCCAGAGAATGCTCCGATGACGATCTTCAACACGCCGCAATCACAAGGACGCTTGGAAATTGAATCCGATGTACTGCCGAGCGGAAAAATGGTCGTTCCGCTGATCGGGGCGATTGTCGAGTAAGGCAACGCTGATTCAGTCTTCACCAAGTTGTTCACCTTAGCGACCAC
>JAWKTL010000055.1:0-48403 GCA_041399105.1 Pirellulaceae bacterium
GACGCGTGACACCACTCGGATCAAGGTCTTTGTCGTCGGGGCGGTCTTGTTGATCTTGCTGCTGGTGTTGTGGCGAGTCTATTTGAGCATTTACTTGATCGCGACGGTGTTGCTCAGTTATTTCGCAACGCTTGGATTGACGATTGCGTTCTTTCGCTTCGCCTATGGGGATCAATTTGTTGGGCTGGATTGGAAGCTGCCGTTATTTTTGTTCGTGATTCTCGTGGCGGTCGGGCAAGACTACAATGTCTATCTCGTGACCCGCGTGTTGGAGGAACAGCGTCGCGGTGGGCGATTGGCCGGGCTGCGACGCGCGATCTCGCGCACCGGGGGGATCATCACAAGTTGCGGTTTGGTGATGGCGGGAACCTTTTTTGCGATGACGGCATCGGCATGGGCACCGACGCTGCTGCGGGGGATGGGACTGGTCGACCCCACCGAACAAGCCCCCATCATGCTGCGAGGTGTCGTCGAATTAGGATTTGCGTTGGGATTGGGCGTGTTGCTCGATACGTTTTACGTTCGCACCGTTTTGGTGCCTGCGTACATGGCCGCATTCGATCAACGCAATCGTTGAGATAAAGTGATTGGCAACCGGAGTTAAGTCATGGCTAACATCAAGACCCCGCAGGATGTTCTGTCGATGTGTCGGCAGCACGATGTGAAGGCTGTCGATTTTCGATTCACCGATTTCTTCGGAGCTTGGCAACACAAGACGATTCCGGTCTCGGAACTTAACGAGGATTTGTTCGAGGACGGGACGGGCTTCGATGGTTCGAGCTTGCGTGGATGGCAGGCGATCCACGAAAGCGACATGCTGCTGCTGCCGCAACCGGAAACCGCTTTTCTGGATCCGTTTGCCGAACGGATCACATTGAATCTGATTTGCAACGTTCATGATCCGATTACGGCTGACGCCTACCATCGCGATCCGCGTTATGTGGCGCGCAAAGCGATCGGTTACCTCACATCGACGGGCATTGCCGACACCGCATACATTGGGGCCGAAGCGGAATTCTTTGTCTTGGACGATGCACGATTCGAATGCAGTCCGCAGGAATCGTTCTACAGTATCGACAGCAACGAAGCCCCTTGGAACCGAGGACGCCTGGAGTCGCCCAATTTAGGGCACAAGCTGCGGCGGAATGAAGGTTATCTGCCGTGCCCACCGAAGGATCAGCTCTTCGATTTGCGAAACGACATCATGCAAACATTGATCGACGTCGGGATGCTGGTGGAATGCCATCACCACGAGGTCGGAGCCGCCGGACAATGTGAGATCGACTTGAAGTACGATCATCTGACACGTTCGGCCGACATGATGATGATCTATAAATACATCGTCAAGAATGTCGCGCGGCGTCACGGGAAAACCGCCACCTTCATGCCGAAACCGATCGCGAACGAATTCGGATCGGGAATGCATACGCACTTGTCGCTTTGGAAGGATGGCGAACCACTGTTTTCGGGAACCGAATACGCCGGCTTGAGCGATCTGGCGTTGCACGCGATTGGCGGCATTTTGCATCATGCCGCGGCGTTGCTGGCGTTCACCAATCCGACCACGAACAGCTACCGTCGGTTGGTCGCTGGCTTTGAAGCTCCGACACATTTGGCGTACGGGCGTCGCAATCGATCGGCGGCGATCCGCATTCCAATGTACAGCCCGAATCCGAAGAACAAACGCATCGAGTTCCGGTGTCCCGACCCAAGCTGCAATCCGTATCTTGCCTTTTCAGCGATCTTGATGGCCATGATCGATGGCATTGCGAACCGAATGGAACCGGGAGACGCGGTCGATGACGATTTGTATTCAATGACAAACGAACAGTTGCGGCATCCAGGCCGCCCCCGATTCATTGGAACGTTCGATGCAGGCCGCTGGCCGAAGACAACGCCTTCTTGAGAGTCGGAGACGTTTTTAGCGAAGATCTGATTGCGACCTGGATTTCGGCCAAGCGAGACGCCGAGATCAATCCGAGCCGATTGCAACCCACACCAATGGAATACTGCATGTATTTTTGATGTCTGAAAACCTAAAGCAACAAATCGCCATCTTTATACGTCGCGTGGCCGAAAATGAGGTGATTCGCTTCATTGAACGCAAAAGCATCATTCCAGACCACGCACGGCATAACACCCTCGATTTCAATCAACCGACAATGCCTTTACCGCACACGATGCTTTGTTCACTTGGATTGCTTTGATGCTTACCGCTTTGCCGGAAGCCGCAGCCCAGACCCTTCAAGACCCAATGTCTTACTGATATGTGTCGATGACCTGAAGCCGACGATCAGCTGCTTCGGGTGATCCGATCGCAAAGACACCGAAACATCGACGCCCCAAGTGCGGCGAGGTGTTCGCTTTCAGTCGGCTTATTGCAATCAAGCGGTTTGTTCCCTGCCGAAACGCGTTGATGACCGGTCTGCGGTCGCAAACGATCGGTATTTACGATTTGGCAACGCACTTTCGCAAGTCGGTGCCCGATGTCACCACCTTTCAGCCAGTACTTCATCGAGCATGGGTATTCGGCTGAAGGACTCTTGGAAAGATTTATCATGTTGGTCATGGAAACATTGACGACAAGCGATCCTGGAGCAGCCGTCGTGGCGTCCTCGCACGCCAAGTTATGTCCTGAGTCGAGCCGCAACAACATCGTTGCCGACAAGCAAGGCAGGATGCGTGGTCCGGCGACCGAGGCCGCCGATGTTCCCGACGAAACGTACGCTGACGGAGCGATTGCCGATGAGGCGATAAAGCGTTTGAAATCCCTGAGCGACGCCAAGCAGCAGCCGTTCTTTCTGGCCGTCGGTTTCGTGAAACCGCATCTTCCTTTGTCGTGCACAGCGTTACTGGGATTTATATGACGCCGACGCTTTGCTGATGCCCAAGACATACATGAACCACCCAAGGAAGCACCCTCTATCGCTGACCAATCTTGGCGAGCTTCGTAATTACAGCGATATGCCCGGCAAGGGAGCATTGATGAAGCGACCACGCGACGACTGATCCACGGGATACTACGCGGCCACAAGCTACATGGATGCTCAGTTGGGGCGAGTCATCGCGCAAGCGGATTCCTTGGGGCTGCTGGACAATACGATCGTCGTGTTGTGGGGCGATCACGGTTGGCATTTGGGCGATCATGGAATGTGGTGCAAGCACACGAATTATGAGCAAGCCGCCAGGATTCCCGTTGTCGTGGAGCTGCCGAACGGTGATCACGGAAAGCGAGCGATGCCTTGATCGAAACGGTCGACATCTTCCCCAACCGTGGGCAGCAGCTTGCGGGATTGCCCATCCTGCAACAGATCGATGGACGCAGCTTTGCAAACGTTGTCAAGAATCCGACGGCGGAGGCCTGACCTTACGCAACGCACGTCTATCCACGAGGTGAACGGATCGGTCGCGCGATTCGCGACGGCCGCTATCGAATGATTGAATGGAAGGTCCCCGGCAAACCGTCCGCATCGGCTGAGATCGAGTTGTATGATTATCAAGAAGACCCGAACGAAACCCTCAATCAAGCAGGTCAACAACCTGGTGTCGTCAAGGCAATGCGTGAACGATTAAACGAACATCCCGAAGCCAAAAAGCAATATCGTGCAACAGCCGTGAGCCGAACGCCAGCGTCGGACCTCATCGCCAACGCAGCACATGGCCGAGCCCGCGTTAGCCGCCGTCGGCTCACCAGCTATCCGAAAACTGAGCCGAGCTATTCAAATGTCTGACACAAAGCGTCGCAATTTGCTGGTCGGTGCGTTAGCCGTCGACATGCAGATGACCGAACCTGAACAGATTGTTCGACTTGTGTGGGAATCGGCAATGATCGAAACGTCGATGCTGGAAACGTTGCTTTACGATCAAGGGATTATTGATCAAGACGCTGGCGAAGCGGTTGACCGAATTGGCTTCCCAACATTTAGCTTTGCGATCGGCTTCCGGCGGCGAAAGTTTCAGCACGTTGATCCGATCATCGGATGCCGATGTTGGTGAAACGATTGACCTTGGGCCACGAACCATCGCCGCAGCCGTGATCCCAACGAAAATGATCCGCCTGATAGCTGCAAGCCCCTCCCACGCCTGGTCCGGGAGCGATTCGGTATCAGAAAATCCGAGACTACGCCAAGGGGGACTGGGGCAAGTCTTTGTCGCGCTCGACGAGGAGTTAAACGTCACGTCGCCTCAAGCAAATCCAAGATCGTTAGCGAGCAATGACGATGCGCGTCAGCGGTTCATGTTGGAAGCCGAGATCACCGGCGGGCTGGAGCATCCGGGTGTCGTCCCTGTTTACGGTCTTGGCGTACGACGACGATGACAGCCGTATTACGCGATGCGTTTCATCCGTGGCGAGAGCATGGAGCAGGCGATCGCCGACCTTTCATCGCAAGTTCCCGGCAGCGACACGACCTGACGAAACCCCCGATCGGATGCTTGAACTTCTGTAAGCTGATTGGTCGCATTCTGATGTCTGTCAGGTGATCGCTTACGCACACAGCCGAGGCGTTCTGCATCGGGATATCGCTTGACAACATTATGCTCGGCAAGTATGGCGAAAACGTTGGTCGTCGACTGGGCTTCAAGGTTTGCGAGCGGCCCGATTCCGACGACACGACGATGCCACGCGACGCACCGGGGTGTCCGCTTCCGCATCGGATCATGCGGGGAGGGAACGCGTCACGGCAGCGTCATCGGAACGCCTGTCTTTCATGAGCCTCCCGGAACAGGCATCGGGCCAGCCTGACTTAATCGATGGTCGCAGTGATGTGTACTCGTTGGGAGCGACGTTGTATTGCTTGTTGACCGGAAAGCTGGCTTCAAACACGTGATGACTCCGCCAAGCGTTATCGATCGAGCATTGTTGGTTGCATTCGCTTGAGTCAATCAAGTCGCCACTCTTGGTCGATCCATTCATTCCTGCCATTGGCGGCCATCTGCACGCGGGCGATGGCGAACCAACCGGTCGATCGATACGCTGACCCGCTGCAACTGGCCGACGATCTGGAACGTTGGTTGGCCGACGAACCGGTCTCGGCTTACCAGGAACCGATGACAGCGCGTCTCGACGCTGCGGTGCCGATATCAGACCTTGGCGGCCACCGCGCTGGCCAGCTGGTCCGATCGTCGGGCTTGACTTCCTTTTCCGTCGTCCCTTGGACAGAAGAATGTGCAGCTTGCCGATCTGGCGGGTTCATTGCGGAGCAAGAATCAGCAGCTTGATCAGGCGGCCGAGCTGCAGCAGTCCAATGCGAAATTGATCGTTGCCGGAACAGCGACAACGAGAAAGCGGCGATTGCAACGGCCGTAACCGAATTCTGAACGACGATCTGTTGTCACAGGCTTCTCCGGTGAAACGTCCCGACCTGCAATTGCAAGGGTTCGGTCGGTGTTCAAACAGGCTTTCGATGCGATGTGGATCGATTCGTTGAGCAGCCGTTGGTGAAAGGTTTGTCGTTGCTGCACACGATTGGTGTTGCATCGGGTTATCTGGCGGAGGTCACGCAAAGTGGCGGCATTGGCCGAAGCTTATCGCTTGCGTCTGGAGATGTTGGGTCCGAAACATCCTGATACGCTTGCGTCCCAGTCGGCTTTGGGAGAAGTCCATACATGGGTCGGGCAATTTGACGAAGCGGAAAAGATTCTGACTCAGACGCTGACGGATCAAACGGAGTTGTCAGGACCCGAAAGCGAGGATGTGCTGAAGACCGCATCGCGTCTGGCTGGTGTGTACGGTCAAACGGGTCGATTTGACTTCGCTTCATCAATGATCGAAGGGCGCGATCGCTGGTTTCAAGGCTGCAAAGCTTCACGGCGAAGATGCTCAGCAGACGCTGGAGATGCAGTCGATACGAGCCGGATTGTTGAGCGAGATGGGGCTGTACAACGAATCATTGCAGTTGGGTCAGGAGGTGCGATGCCGCAGCGAGGCAATCTGGGGGCATCCCATCTGTTGACGATCGAATCGCTGGATGCTTGTCGCGCAACAAATGTATTTTCCGTGAACCGCGTCGATGAGGCGATATCGGTTTATAACGACACGCTCCAGCGGATCGTCACCACCCTTGGCGATCAGCATCCTTACGTGTCGGTCGTTCGCAATGACCTGGCGATGATCGAGTACGATACCGGCGATCCCAAAGCCGCTTTGCAGACGTTGCAGGAATTGGAGGCCCTGTCGACCCAACGGTATGGTCCCAAACACCGCGAGACGTTGATTTCGCGACTCAATCGTGGCAATGCTTTGATTGAACTTGGCCGATTCGAGGAGGCTCGCGACTTGTTTCAAGTGTCTCTGGCTGACAGTATCGAGAGCTTGGGACCCACATCTGCGGTTACACAGAAGGCCCGCGTCTTGCTGTCGTCCGTGCTGCTGGATTTTGATGATGTCGAAGGTGCGCAATCGCTGCTCAACGAAGTCGTCGATCAGCAAGGGGATGCGTCGAGGCGGGCCTCGGTGGATGTCTTGGACGCAAAAGGATTGCTCGCTTCGATCGATCTGCGGGAGGAGCGATACCTGGAAGCGATCGAGAGGTTTGAAGCGGTTCAACAGGGTTATACGAAGCTGCGGATGCAGCGTACCAACGAATGCCTGCGGGCGATCGATCAGCTTATCGATGCGATCATTTACAGTGAGCAGACCGAGAAACTGGAAAGCCTACTGGACGAAATTGGGGAAACCTACGGCAACGACGATCCCGTTGCCAACCGCTTCATGCTGCGGATTGCCGAAAACCATGTGGAGATGGGTCAACGGGCGGCGGCTGAAAAGTATATCGATCGCGTGACGCAGTGGTATCGATCACAGAGTTCCCATCGGCGCGAAACGCTCGACGTCGGATCGTATCTAGCTCTGGTTCTCTGCCAGCAAGAACGATATAAGGAAGCGATTCCAATCTATGAAGGACTGATTGTCCACGAAACGGAATTGTTGGGCGTCGATCATGTGCAACGTCTGTCGACCATGCACGATCTCGCTTTTGCCTACGGCCAGATCGGTTCGCACAAGGAGGCGATGAACCTGTATGAGGAAGTCGTTCGCCGACGTTCAACGGTCTACGGGGACGAGGGTGAGTACACACTTGTTTCGCTGGAGAATTTGGCAGGGCAGCAGATGCTGGTGGAGAACTATCGCGGAGCGGTCGATTCACTGAAGCGGTTGGCGAAAGCGCGAACGGCGCAAGGCGTCGGGAAAGTCGATCTCATCGAAGTCCACTACTCGCTGGCCCAAGCGCTGCGGCTGACGGGCAATTACTCCGAAGCGGCTCAATATTACAAAGCGACTCTGGACGGAGAAACGCAATCGCTTGGCCCCGAGCACGTCGACACGCTGCTGACAATGCACAATTGGGCGTACTCGCTGGACAACGCCGACGAAGATGCCGAGGCGATTGCGGCCTACAAAGAGGTGGTCGCCGGACGCACGCGGACACTGGGGGGAACGCATCCACACACCCTGCTTTCGCTCGGAAATTTAGTATTGCTGCAAGCTTCGCAAGCCGATTCGGAGGCAACGATTGCCAGTATCGAAGACCTGCTGCGACGAATCGAGATGCTTGAACCAACCGCTGTGGAAGCAATCGATTCACGCTACACCATCGCTGAAGCATATCGGATGATTAAGCGATATGACGAGGCGATCGAGAACTATCGCAAGGTCGCCGATCGGCGGGAAGAGACGCTTGGCCCACTGCACGAACAGACATTGCTGGCGCTTCATCAAGTCGCCTACGCATCCAGTTTGGCCGGTCAGAAGCAAACGGCTGTCGAAGTTTATGCCGATGTGGTCGCCGGTCGCAGCAAGACGTTTGGTCCGGCGCATCGATATACTTTGTTGTCACTCAAGAATGCCGGCTTGATCGAATTCGGACGTGGTCGTTTCGCCGAAGCCGACGCCATCTATCAAGACATGCTGGATCGGGTGGTGCGCGCGAAAGGAGAACGTCACCTCGACACCGTCGAAGCGAAGACGCAATTGGCGGGCACAAAGATGATGTTGAATCGGTACGAAGAGGCAACCGATCTGTTCGCGCAGACGGTCGATCTGTTTCGTCAAATGCCTCGGACAACGATGACCGATGACCAAAAGAGAACCTTCGGATACGCATTGATCTTCCTCGGCAACGCGGAAGTTCACTACGGACAGGAGGTTGCGGCGAAACGACACGTGGACGAAGGGCTCGATATGCTGAAGGTTGTTGCGCCCCAGGACGTGATGGTGGGCGTGGCGATGAGCGTGATCGGTCAGCTTCAAACAAGTGATGGTCAACTTGAGAAGGCGAAAGCGAGCTTGACCCAAGCTTGGAAAATTTTGTCCGAAGCGAATATCGGCGACACCGATTCGGCTGGGCCGCAAGCGCTGCTGGAAACCATGGATCGACTGGTCGATCTGTATCGCAAGCTCGGCAACGAAGAGGAAGCGGCGAAATGGATCGAAAAGCGTGAAGCCGAGGCGAAGCGACGAAACCAGAATGATGCATCCCCGAATTGAAACGTTTCACCGCCGATGATCATCCGACCGATGAAATGTTGACATGATCTTTCCTTATAGCGACCACGTTGCAAGTTCAACTGAAAAAACATTGGCGTAAGATATACATGGCGTGGTCCGAAATGAGGTGATTCGCTTCATTTAACGTGAAGGCATCCTTTCGGACCACGCACGGTATAACATCGAACACGTTCATTATTGAAAAGTAATCTTGCCAGAGAATTCAAATGACACAGGACGCTCATCCGATCGAAAGCACGTCAACGACAACCTGTCCACTGGATTGCCCCGATGCGTGCAAACTGGTCGTGACGACCATCCAGGATCGAGTGGTCAAGATCGATGGTGCCCCGGACGATGCGCACACCGGCGGCTACATCTGTGGCAAAGTTCGCAATTACTTCAATCATGTCTATTCGGACCTGCGTTTGCAGACACCCTTGCGTCGTAGCGGACCGAAAGGGAGCGGACAGTTTTCGCCGATCTCATGGGACGAAGCGTTTACGGAGATCGTGGCTAGGATTCGTCAGGATTGCGATCAATATGGCGCTGATTCGATTTTGCCGCTTTGCTACGGTGGTTCCAACGGAAAGCTTACGCAAGATGCGCTCGATGCGCGGTTCTTCTATCGCTTGGGAGCATCTCGCTTGGAACGAACCGTCTGTGCCGCTCCCTCGGGTGTCGCCCACGATGCTCTGTACGGCAGAATGCCCGGTGTTTCCTGCCTGGATTACGACGACAGCAATTTGATTGTCGTGTGGGGGAACAATCCTCATGCATCGGGCATTCACCAAGTCCCGCACATACAAAACGCTCAACGGCGTGGCGGCAAGCTTGTCGTGATCGATCCTCGCAAAACGCAACTCGCATCGCGAGCCGATATCCATCTGCCGATCTATCCGGGTACCGATTTGGTCGTCGCGCTCGCCATGATTCGCTGGCTCGATCAGCAGGGATTCACCGACAAGGATTTCATCGAACAACATACCAACGGATTTGATGAACTGCGCGGCCGCGCCCGGGAATGGACCATCGACAAAGCTGCGGCTGTGGCGCATGTGTCCGAGGTTGCTCTGGAAACGTTCTTTCGTCTGTATGCGGAAACGAATCCCGCCGTCATTCGTTGCGGCTGGGGGCCCGAAAGGAATCGCAACGGCGGAAGCGCGACGGCCGCGATCTTGGCCGTTCCCGCGATTGCCAACAAATTCATGCCATCGGGCGGGTTTACGATGAGCAACTCGCGAGCCTGGCGTTTGAACCAAGCTTCCGTGATTCAAGCGACTCCGCCTCAAACGCGTCGCATCAACATGAATCGAATTGGCGAAACGTTGTTGCGCGTCAACGATCCACCGGTTAAGACGCTCTTCGTTTACAACTGTAATCCGCTTGCAACGCTCCCCGAACAAAACAAAGTTCTGGACGGCTTGTCCCGCGACGACCTTTTCACGATCGTCTTCGATCAGGTGATGACCGACACCGCTGCCTATGCGGACATCGTTTTGCCCGCGACGACATTTCTAGAGCACAACGATTTACGAAACGGATACGGCAACTCACGATTGGGGCGGACGCGACCGACGATCCGCCCCATCGGACAATCGAAGAGCAACAACGAAGTCTTTGCCGAATTGCTTGATCGCATGGGATTGTCTCAGCCGGGGGACCTGGTCGACGACGACGATCTTTCGAAAGCTTTGTTGGGCGACACGCATTACGCACAGCTTTTGCAAACGGGTGAAGTCATGCCGGTTGACGGATCGCGACCGGTTCAAATGCAAGACGTTTTGCCCGCAACACCCAGCGGCAAGATTGAGCTGTTTCCCCAATCGCTGGTCGAAAGCTCCGAGGCGGGACTTTACTGCTTCATCGACGACACGGCCTTGAACAAGCGCCTTCGCCCAGTCGAAACGGAGACGGTTCACTCGCCAACAAGCAGTGGCGATGATCTGGACGGCGCGCGTGGTGACTATCCATTGGTGCTCATATCCCCCGCGACAAGGCGAACCGTCAATTCTACATTGGGTTACCTTATCGACAAGCAAGCCGTCGTCACCATGCATCCCGTCGATGCCCAGTCGCGACAGATCCGCGATGGGGACACCGTTCGCATCTTTAACGGCAGCGGAGAACTGGTGGTCGACGTCAGCATCGACGATTCGATTGCACCCGGCGTTGTCGACCTTCCCAAAGGCATCTGGATGCGGCACTCGAAGAACAATCGCACCGGCAACGCGCTTGTTCCCGACACCCTTTCGGATATCGGTGCGGGCGCATGCTTTAACGACACACGCGTGCAGATCGCCAAAACGGACACGGCAAACACCACCGCCTCACAAGCTCTCTAGCGGATCGACGAACGGATCCGAAAGCGATTGTTCGCCGATCATTCAGCGTCGGTTTGCCGGATCGCGACCGGCGACGCGTAAAGGAACGTCATGTGGCCAGTCTCGGTGTGTGAGATCGGGACGTAGTCGCTGCCGCACTTTGTCCCGCTTGTTGGATCGACGGCATGCCACTTCCCATCAATGGAGACTTCCGCCCAAACATGTCCCTGCCCGTCGTGCAGCCACCCGAAGACTTGCCGAGCGGGAATGCCGATGGCGCGGCTGAGCGTAACAAATAGGTCGGCGTAGTCCCAACAGTGACCATGTTTCTGCTGCAATGTCTGGCGAACTCCGTATCGCGAGCCGGTCGCTCCTGCGAAACGCATGTGTTCCGGATCGGAGAACCAATTCAGCAAAGCACGCACTTGATCCTCGACCGAGGAGGCTTGGCCGATGATTTCGCCAGCCAATTGCCTCAGTTCCGGATCATCGGCGGGCCAATCGTCGGTCGCACTCAAACAGTCGCCATCTTCGGGAAAATGTGGCACCGGTTTGCCAGTCGCGGATCGAACGTTGCCGCGAATGACAACCGTCGGCATGCCGACCTGCAATGGCAGTTCCCTGAACGAAAACGCGATCGCCCCGCCCGAAAGCGATTCGCTTTCCGCAGCGGGTTGAACCCGCCAAACCGCTCTCGATGGTGACGGTTGCACGCTGCGGAGTACCACATAATCGGAGAATGTTAACGAACGGGCGATGTCGCGAATCTGAGTCGCCACGTCGTCGGTCTGCTTGACCGCGTGCTCAATGCAGAGGTTGAACAAACGATTGCGAAGCATGTCGTCACCCGCCGCTATCGGGCTGGCGGAGAAACTTACCTCGTAGCTTGCCTGCGTCGGCAGTACGGGAAGTTCGTACCGCGCTCGAGCCGCCATCTTTGCTTGTGCATTCGTCCGCACAACGAATTCGCAGATTTGATTGTCAACTCGGCAGACGGTGCGCGCATTGCCTTTCGACTGACGAAGCTTCTGGTACAAAACGTCCGCCGCGGCACGATCGCGGCCGTCCATGATGTTGACCTGCAACTGAGTCCGCCCATCAGAAAGAACACTGTTTGACAGGTGCTCGATGTCGGCCCCCACCGCTGGGCGAGCTGTTTGGTCATGGCGATGGAGATATCGTGCTGTTGGACAAGGGTCCAGTCCGAAGGCAGATTTTCAAAGACGCCGGCGTGCGGTGAACGCTCCTTGGCGATCAAGAGCTGAACCAACGAAGAAGAACAGCGATAGCAGCGTCGCCGACAAAAGAACCGCCAATCCGAAAGTGACGTGCGACGCGATGTCGATCGGTTGCGATGGCCTTGTCTTGATGCGCCATTGGTCATTGCATCGGTCAGGTTCGTGGATTGCATGTCGCGCTGAAGCTTCAAGATGCGGAACCAGCGGCAATCGCGACACCAGCCAAGGGTGTACTTATGAATCGAACGGGCACCGATGCGAGTGATGCCCACGCGTGCCGCCGGAGCACTTCGCCCACAACGGGTGCAACAAATTCGCCACTGCGGTGCAATGCCTGGCAGCGGCATCAAGATGGGATCCGATAGATCCTCGTACTGCCGCGATACGACGTCGGGTTCGCCGAATGATTCAACAAAAAGCGCCAAGACGTCATCATCGCTTAAGCCCGGCTCCGTTCGCAAAAATGCTTCGTAGTCACGCAGCAAATGCTCGCGAGCATCCTCGAGCGCCGCTTCGGGGACCACCCCCGACCTTCGCTTGATGGAGATTTCCAGCCGATGCAAATAATCAACGACTGGTTGAGGCATTTGTTGACGTGGATCTTGCCGGGTCTGCATCGGACGGGTTCTCCAAAATGGCGTTGACGAACGCTGTCGTATCCCGCCATGTGCGCTTCCACGCCGACAAGGTGCGGAGCCCATCATCGGTCAGGCGGTAATATTTTCTCGGCGGTCCGACATCGGAGGGGACCAGATCGCTGGTCAACAAAGACTGCCTCTCCAGCGACCGCAAGACGGGGTAAACGGCCCCCTCATTCATCGGCATCGATTCGACCGACCGCAATTGCAGAAGACGCGCTACTTCGTATCCGTAGACAGGCCGTCCCATTTGCTCAACGACGCAGAGCACGACAAGCGAGACCGCGCCGCTGTTGAGTTCTTTCTGAAATTTGCGTGTTGAGGTGTTACTCATGATCGATCGAATGCGCGTTACCAAAACCATGACGCAACATGAATCATGGAGGTGGTGTCAGACAGAGCAATCGTACGCGGAGGGACAGGTATTGTCAACTTATTAATAGCGAGCGGTTCCGATTTGATTTGCTCATCTGGCGGTATTTGAATTAGCCCTGTGGGCCATATCTCGCTGTCCCATGTGGTGGGTCGATGGTGTCTCCGTCAGAGGCAGCCGGCAGCCATCCATCAATCGATCAATCGAAGCCGACCTTTTGGGGGATGGCTTCAACGGTGCATCGTGTAAAGATCGAATCGATTCTATCCGTTTTAACAATCGCGGCTTGTAAGCTAAGAAAAGCGCGATATAAATTGCTGCCAGAGTCATGGAAATGGCGGAATCTTCAATTACGCTGGAGCCACGACAGGCACCCCGATGTGCTCTCGACATCCAGCGGAAGTCCTGACTTTATCGTTCGTACGGATATGCGGTCATCCTTTTATTCGTTACGAAACTTGGACGACGACATCAAGATGCACAGCGAATTAAATTGTCCTCACACAGATCTGCTTCATTCGGATGGAGTATCGGTGGGAGCTGTTCCGACGGGAACCAAAACCATCGCGCTTTCCAGCAGCGCGGTTTCTGATCCGTTACCCGAATACCGTGGCAATCCTATGTGGAAGCGATCGATCGATATCGTCGGCGCATTTTTGCTGTTGGCTTTGCTGTCGCCGTTCTTGATCGTCGTTGCGATTTTTGTGAAGTGTTCTTCGCGCGGACCGATTCTGTTTCGGCAACCTCGCGTGGGAGCCGGGGGCAAGCACTTTACAATTCTGAAGTTTCGGACGATGAAAGTTCGCGCCGATGCAAGCCGCGAACATCGTGCTTATGTCGGTCGGCTTGCGACGCTTGAGGCACCGATCGAAAAGCCCGATCATGTGGACCGGCTGATTCCGGGGGGCAAGTTCCTGCGTCGATACTCCATTGACGAGTTGCCTCAGTTGATCAATGTTCTGCTGGGAACGATGAGTCTGGTCGGGCCTCGTCCCGACTTGTTGGAGGTCGAAGACTATCAGCCATGGCAGTTACGTCGTTTCGAAGTCTTGCCGGGAATGACGGGACTTTGGCAGGTCAGTGGAAAGAACCGGCTTAGTTTTCGTGAAATGATCCAGTTGGATATCGAATACGTTGATCGACGCGGTTTTCTGCTGGATGCGCGGATTCTATGGAAGACGTTGAGCGTTGTTGTCAAGAAGGACAACGCGTAGCGACATGCAAGGTCGCGTGACGACGTTGATTACTGGAAATTGTTGGAAGTTCTTCATCACAAGTTTGCAACCAAGAGATGACATCAATGATTCGTGTTGGTATTGTTGGCCTGGGTTATTGGGGGCCGAACCTGGTCCGTTGTTTTTCAGACATTGCCGGAGTCAAGGTCACCGCGGTCTGCGACCAGAGCCGTGATCACTTGTGCCGAATCACCGATCACTTTCGCGGGGTCGTACCGTTTGAAAGTTTCGACGAGATGCTTGATCGCGACGTGATTGACGCGGTTGTCATCGCGACGCCGACGGGGACGCATTACACGCTAGCGCGAAAGGCGCTCGATCACGACATGCATGTTTTCGTGGAAAAGCCGTTGGCGCGAACCTCGGAGGAATGTCGCAAGTTGATCGAATTGGCGAACGTTCGCAACCGCTTGCTGTTCGTCGGACATGTCTTTCTGCACAGCGCGCCGGTGACGAAACTGCGTGAGCTTGTGGCATCGGGTGAACTGGGAAACATCAACTACATCAGCAGCCGAAGGCTGAACTTGGGTCCGGTTCGCAGCGACGTTAGCGCGTTGTATGATTTGGCGCCACACGACATCTCCATGATGCTGTACTTGCTCGGTCAACAGCCCGAGACGGTTGCCTGCAGTGGGTTTGACCGTTTGCATCCGGGCATCCACGACGTGTGCAACGTGACGCTCAAGTTTGCCGGCAACCGAATGGGTATGATCCATGTCAGTTGGCTTGATCCGCGGAAGGAACGCGTCTTAACCATTGTCGGTGACCGAAAGATGGCCGTCTACGATGACTTGGAACAGGAGAAGATCAAGATCTTCGACAAGGGAATCGACGCGCCGGCGCAGACCAGTGGTGACTTCGCCGATTTTCAGCTCTCGTATCGATACGGAGGAAGCTACAGTCCGTTCGTACAGGAACGCGAACCGCTGAAGGCCGAATGCGCCGAGTTCATTCGCTGCATCGTCGATGGCGATGTACCATTGACCGATGGCGTCAACGGACTGCATGTGGTCGAGGTGCTCGAGGCGGCGCATCATTCGTTGCAGGCGGGAGGAATGCCTGTTGAACTGGGCGGAAAACTGGCGATTGCTTGATCGTTGCCCGAACTTCTCTGAAATCTAATATTAAGGTGAGGTGCAATTTTGCATCACCCTACCGCAATCGTCGAAACCGACACGATCGGCCCCGAAACGAATGTTTGGGCATACGCGCACATAATGCCCGGCGCGGTTGTCGGCAATCGAGTTAACATCGGAGATCATGCGTTCATCGAAGGCGGAGCGGTGATCGGAGATAACGTCACCGTTAAGAATGCCGTTTGCGTTTGGGATGGTGTGACGATTGCCGATGACTGCTTCATTGGTCCGGGAGTGATCTTCACCAACGATCGGCATCCGCGAAGTCCACGCATGGAATCCGCGGCTGAACGATACGCCAACAAAGAGAACTGGCTTGTGCGGACGATCGTGCGACAAGGTTGTTCGATCGGCGCGGGCGCCATTATTTGTCCCGGCGTCGATTTGGGGACCTATTCGATGATCGCCGCCGGCAGCATCATCACGCGCGATGTGCCCGCGTTCGCGTTGATGAAAGGAACGCCCGCCCGACGCGTGGCGGATGTTTGCAGTTGTGGGCAACGATTATCGGGCAAGTTTGATGAAGCGCATTGCGAAGCGTGCGGCGAATCGGCCACCGAACGGGTGCAACGCGGGTTCAAGTAACCGATGGTTGGACCAAGCGTGGTCGGAACCGGATCAACTGGAAAACATTGACGCAAGATAACATCTGGCGCGTTCGTCATTCCTAGAGCGACCACGTCGCAAGATCAACTGAGAAACATTTGCGCAAGATAACACCAAACACGTTCATTATTGATTAAAAGACATGCAGGAACATCGAGCAATATGATACAGCAAGTTCAAGAGATCGCGTCCATTCCACTGGTCGATTTGGCCACACAGTCGCAACAGATCAAAGCGGATGTCTTACGACGCATGTCGGACGTCATCGATTCGGCACGCTATATTTTGGGACAGGAAGTCGAAGAGTTCGAGCAGCAGTTTGCACCGTACTGCGGCGTCGAGCATTGTGTCGGTTTGGCGAATGGAACCGATGCGCTGCACATGGCGCTGCGAGCGCTGGAGATCGGCGAGGGTGATGAAGTCATCACCGCGGGAAACTCGTTCGCCGCAACCGCCTTCGCGATTGCCTACAGCGGCGCGCAAGCGGTGTTCGTCGATATCGACCCGCAAGACTTCAACATCGATCCGACCTTGATTGAACAAGCAATCACGCCACGAACCAAAGCGATCATTCCCGTTCATCTTTACGGCCAACCGGCCAAGATGGACGCCATATTGGAGATCGCCAAGAAACATGGCCTACGAATCATCGAGGATGCGGCTCAGGCACATGGTGCCGAAAGCAACGGTCGGCGATGCGGTTCGTTCGGCGATATCGGCTGCTTCAGTTTCTACCCAGGCAAGAATCTGGGAGCGTTCGGCGATGGCGGAGCAGCGGTTACGAACGACGCCGAATTGGCGGAGCGTTTACGGTTGCTCAGGAATTACGGACAACGCGTCAAGAATCGACACGACCTGCTGGGATACAATTGTCGCCTAGACACATTGCAAGCCTGCGTATTGTTGTCGAAAATGCAACATATCGAAGACTGGACGTCGCGACGTCGCCAGGTAGCCCAATGGTATCGCGAAGAACTTTCCGGGACGGAAATTCGCCTGCCTGAAGAACGGGCTGACGCGCGGCATGTTTATCATTTGTACGTCATCCGTCATTCAAAGCGAGACGCGATCATGCAGTCGCTGGCGGGAAAGAACATATTTTGTGGAATCCATTACCCGCATCCCCTTGCGTTGGCGGAACCTTTCAAGAACGCCGCGACCTTTCCGCAAGGGCTGCCCGTCTGCACGCAGGCCGCCGCGGAAATTCTGTCGTTGCCGATGTATCCAGAGATGACCCGCGAGCATGTCGCGATGGTGGCGGACGCCATTCGCGAATTCGCTCGCAATGAGGCGTGAACGTAATGAGACCAAGCGAAACGGAACCGATTCCTCGAGATCGAGCGGTCTTCTTTTCTCGACCCATTACGGTCGCCTACAATCCGTCGGCGGGCGTTCGCAGTCTTTCCGCTCAGATGGCCAATGATTCATTTGACGATCGAGCGACGCGCGGCGGTATTCGTTTAAGCTCCTATTTGGAAATTCCTTTTCTGCACAAACGTTTGTTGATGGGATGCCTCGCCGCCGCGATTATCGCCGGCTGGCTGGTCTTGTTGCTTTCGCCAAGGGTCTACGAATCCGAAGCCAAACTGATGCTGAAGGTCGGTCGCGAAAGCGTGGGGCTCGATCCGACGGCGACCATGGGACAAACCCTCATGCTTCAGAAGACACAGGAGGAGGAAATCACTTCAGCGCTGGAGATTCTTGGCAGTCGGCAGGTCCACGAAACGGTTGTGGAACGTCTGGGGACCGATCCTATTTTGTCCGGCTACGTTCCCGGCGACGGAACGACCGAGCAAGCTTGGATCAAGACACAACTGGGCTGGTTGAAGAATCGCGTATCCGATGTCGCCAATTATGGGCTGGTTGCGTCTGGAATTCGCGACCCGATCAGCGACCATGAACTTGCCGTGCGTGAGTTGCAAGATACGGTCGGGATCTACGCCCGAAGAAATCGACGGTTATCTCGATCAGCGGTGAATCGAAGAGCCCCGAGATGGCGCAGTTGTTGGTGAAAACGGTAACCGATGTTTTCATGGAGAAGCACCTCGATGTCGCTCAGACGAAAGGGAGCCAAGACTTTTTTAAATCGCAGGCCGACGAAGCGGAAAAGCAACTGACGGATTTGGTCGATGCGAAGACGAACGCTTTGAAGGAACGCGAGATTGTTTCGATTGAATCGCAGCGAGAACTGCTGAACGCGCGATTGAGCAACATCGATCGAGAGTTGTTCAACGCAAAAGGTAATTTGGAGCAAGCGACCGCTGAGATCGACGACCTGCGAAATAAAATCGATGGCGCGGAAGCCGAGATCGTCGCCGCGAAGCTGGAAGGAAGTGACGGCACATGGAGCGGCATGCGTCAACGTGTTTACGAATTGGAATTGCTGGAGCAGCAACAATCGTCAAAATACACCGACAATCATCGATCGTTGATCGAAACACGCGAGCAATTGAAAGGCGCCCGCGCAATTCTCGCCAAACTGCGAAGCGACCGAGTTGATCAGAGCACGACTCCCAATCCGGCAAAGCTTCGCATGGAGGAAGCCTTGCAATTGTTGCAAACCAAGGTCGTCGGATTGCAGTCGATCATTGAAGAGCAAGAATTGCAGAAAGCGAAGACGCAGCAGGAGGTTCACGAGCTGGCGAAGTTTGAACTCGATCAATTGAAGATCGATCGCAATATCGCGTTGCTGCAAAGCAATCTTCAGATGCTGCAGGAGAAACGCGAAGAGGCTCGCGTGCTGAACGAATTGCAGCAGGAAAAAATCAGCAACATCAGCCTCTTTCAGCCAGCGACTTTCGTCGAACGTCCAGCCAAGCCGAACAAGAAACTGGTTGCCGCGGGATTCGTCTTTCTGGGTCTCATGACTGGGATCTGCCTCGCCTTCGTGCGCGAAGCGACCAATACAACCCTGCGCACTGCAGAACACATCGAGTCGAATTTGCGTTGCCCGGTGGTGTTCAAGGTGCCTTATCAGCGGCGGTTGTCGTTGATGCCGCGATTCAATCGACCGGGGGAGGAGAATCCGATGCGACCGGGTTGCCAAACCGTCGTTTCCGATGTCCTCCTGTCGCGCGCCCGTCCGCTTTCGGCCGAAAAGCGAGGCAAGACATTGGGTGTGATCGGCGTCGATCATGGCTGTGGAGCGAGCACCCTGGCGTCGGCGTTGGCGATGGCCGCCAGCGACGACTGTCGGTTGAAGACCTTATTGATCGATGGCGATTGCCAAGGGCGGACGGTATCGAAATCATTCGGTCTCAACGGCGCGCCCGGATTGATGGAATTGGTCGCCGGAAACGCGTCCGCCGAAGAATGCGTCCAGCGGCTCGATTACTCGGGGTTATCATTGATATCGTATTCAAAGCCCAGCGGTGGCGACTTGGACTCGGACCCTCGGGATGTGTTGTACGCTTTCGAGGAACTGTCGCATCAATGTGATCTGGTGATTGTCGACCTTCCGCCAGCCAGTCATCCGGATCAAACCGTTGCCGTCGCCAAGCACTTGGATCATGTGATCGTCGTCGTCGAGTCGGAGAAAACGGAGATCGCCGCGGCTGAACGTTTGCTGCGTCGGCTGTCCGAAGGCAACGTTCAAGTTGTCGGCGTGGTTCTGAACAAGACCATCGAGCGATTGCCAAAATTCATTGGCCGCTTGGTGAATGCTTAGGGAATCCTCGCGGCAACCGATGTCCACCATTGTCTCATCTTCATCGAGATTTGAATCAGCGACTTCAGATCAGGCGGCATCCTTGACATGGCTTGAGCGCGTCTTGTTGGGGATCGCGATCTTTGAGATTCCTCTGGAAATCGATAAGTATTTCCTGTACGACGATCATGCCGCGTCTTGGGGTGCCGTCGGGGGGATCAACATTTCGGTCACCTTGCTGTGCATGATCGCCCTGTACGGAATATGGTTCAGTGGCGCGGCTGTTCGCCGATCGCTGAAGATCCGTGAAGTGACGTTCGGTCTGCCGATGGTGTTCTACTTGGGCGCGATCGCGTTGAGCGTTCTACCGGCGACGAAGTCGATGCTGGTTTTGTTTGAATGGTGGCTCGTCGGTCAGGCGTTCATGATTTTCTTCTACATCGCCAATCGTATCCGCACGCGGGATGATCTCTTTTTCTGTGTCATGGTGTTGGCTGGTGCGTTGCTGTTTCAAGCGTTGCTGATCTTCGGGATGTTCGCTACTGGAATCGATGCGGACGAACGGTCGATTGGTCCGTTGCATCTGACCGTTTGGGAAGGGAAACGCCAGGCGGGAACGATGCAGTCGCCCGTGTTGGCCGGAAGTACGATGGCGCTGATATGGTTGCCGGTGGCGACCGCCGCCATTTGCCCTTTGAAGAAGTGGGCTTCTCGGTTTCTTCTGCTGGCGGCGGTGGCGGGAATGGTGGCGATCCTGTTGACGCAAACGCGTGGGGCGATTCTGACATCGGCGATCGGATGCCTGATCATTGGCGTTGGATTGTTCTCGCGTCGATGGCTGCCACGTTGGACCATCGCCGCCGCGGCGGTGCTCGCGATGCTCAGCTTGTATCCGCTGTACATTTTGTATGACAAACGGATACGCGAAGGGGATGGCGAATCGGCCATCGCCAGGAAGCATATGTCGCTGATGGCGATGGAAATGATTGCCGATCGCCCTTTTATTGGTTACGGTTCGGGGAATTGTCACATCGCCGGATTGAAGTACGCCAATCAAGGCAAATGGCGAGGGGAGTGGTATTACACGATTCACAGCAAGTACCTGTTGGTCTGGATTGAAACGGGCATCTTGGGGATCGGAACCTTCTTGGCGATCTTGATCAATGGATTACGACAAGGCATGTCGGTTTGGTTGACTCGTCGACCAATGCTGGCTCCCATTGGATTAGCGCTCGCCGCCGCGATTGTCGGACACGGGTTGCACATGTCCGTCGATATTTTCAATTCGCGGATGCAGGTTCACGTTCTGTGGACGATCTTGGCGATTGCCGCCGCGGCGTATCGGCTGGCTCACGAACCGGAGGAGCAACGGCGAGGGAAGATCAGTCGATCGCTGAACACGCAAGCGTGGATCGATCAGCCCGCGTCCCGATCCGTCGGAGGGATCGCATGAACAGGACGGCGACCCTGCGAACATCCAAGAACGCGTTCATGCTGTTGGCGGGAACGATGACGCGGATGATCGCCAGCTTTGTTTTCGTGATCTACTGTTCCGCGATTCTTGGCGTTGACGGATTCGGCATCTTTACGATCGCCACGCACTACCTTGATCTGTTCATGAGTCTGACCGCGGCCGCGGTGGGCATCTTGTTGACGCGCGACATCGCTCGTTGGCCGCGTCACCTGAACCAATTGTTAGGGACGGCGGTCGCGCTCGTCTGTCTGTTGGCTGGGCTTTCGCCCTTGATCATGTACGGCATCAGCCGGATGTTCGGTTATTCGGCGGAAACGCACGATGCAATGATGATCGCGGCGATGGCCTTGATCCCCGCCGCGATCGCGATCGTGTTGGAGGCTGTCTTTGTCGCCCTTGAACGGGCCGAGTTCGTGACGATCGGCAGCGCCATTGATTCGATTGTTCGGATCGGATTGGGAGTTGCCGTGCTGGCGTTGGGCTACGGCTTGAATGGCTTGATGTGGTCGTTGGTTGTTGTTCGCGTGCTGCTTTGCATCGCTTATTTGATCATGCTGCGGCGGCTCGTTGTCGTCAGGTTGACGTTCCATCGTCGTCGAGCGTTTCGGTTTATTCGTCGATGGCGCGTCTTCGCGGCGGAAAACTGGATGGCCACGATTTACACCAACTTGGATGTGATCTTGCTCTCCTGGCTTTCGGGGGAGCATGCCGTCGGACTGTACAGCGCCGCATGGAAGATTGTCCGTCTGGGGACGGTTGTCGCGAAGAGCTATACGACCGCCATCTATCCCGTCATGTCACGGATGTTCAGTCAGTCGCGCGACAGTTTCGACAATCTTTATCGGCATACCATTCGCATCATGTGTACGCTGGCGCTGCCGGCGATTGCGGTGATCACGGTGATTCCCGACCGCATGATTGATCTGATCTTCGAGCCCGAGTACGCGGAGGCCGCCGCCGTCCTGCAAGTCCTTATCTGGGTCTTGTTGATTGAGTTTTTGAATCCATTCTTGAGCCACGTGCTGTTCGCGCAGGGGAAGCAGGAACGATCGATGATCGTCGCCGCCATCAGTTTGTCGGTGAATCTGGTTGCGACGTATCTGCTGATTGAAAGTTTCGGAGCGGTTGGCGCGGCTGCGGGAACGATCCTGGGAGGCTTCGTGGCGACATGTTGTTATCTTTCTTTTGCGAATCCGCCGCAGCAAATTATGCTGACAGCATGGGGTGTCTTGCGAGTCTTTTGCGCCGCGGCCGGCTTGGGGCTCGCGGTCGCCAACACGCGTGATTTGCCTTGGCTGGCCATCATCCCTTTGTGCGTCGTCGTCTACACGTTGCTGCTGTTTCTGGTTGGAGCGGTTCGACTGGACGATGTGCGATACTTCAAGACGACTTTTTTGAATCGAGCGACAACACCATGAAAACCGGCCAATCCGTCCGAATTGCTTTAATGGGAGCCGGAGCGATTGCGGAGATCTTTCACCTGCCCGCCTTGGCGAAGAATCCGCTGACGCGAGATGGCATTGTGTTGGTCGATCCCAACGAGAATCGTCTGCAAGAAATGGCGACGAAGTTTGCGGTCGCGCGGACAACCACCGACTATACGTCGTTGGAGGGAGAGGTCGACGGAGTCATCATTGCGACTCCTCCCGGCCTGCACCATCCAATCGCCAAATGGTTCCTCGAACGGGGCGTCCATGTTCTCAGCGAGAAACCGCTGACCGAGCGCTTCGATCAGGCGCGGGAATTGGTCGAAATCGCGAAGCGGAAGGATGTCGGCTTGGCGGTCAACCAGACACGCCGTTTTTACCCCACCAACGCGAAGATTCGTGAATTGATCGCGGCGGGCGATTTGGGCGATTTGAGATCGATTCAGTATCACGAAGGTTTTGAATTCGATTGGCCCGCGGCGTCTCCGCATCACTTCGTTCCAGGGGCGAAGGGCGTTTGGTCCGACACGGGCATTCATTTGCTCGATTCCATCTGCTACTGGCTAAACGCAAAACCAGAACTGGTCGCGGCATGGAACGATTCCAGCGGAGGGCCTGAAGCACTGATGACGGTTCGATTGAAGCATGAGAATTGCGACATCGAGATCAAGGTCAGTCGATTGGGAAAGTTCTTCAATGGCTTTCGCATTGAAGGTTCGAAGGGATCGATCGAAGCCAGCATCGACGAAGTCGGCAAGGTTGTCGTTGAATCGTCCAGCGGCACGAAGAAAACCTATCGCTGCGGTCCCAGCGATGTCCCTTACACGGACAACGCCAACCGGATGTTGGACAACTTTGTGGAGGTCATCCGCCAT
Source organism: Pirellulaceae bacterium (assembly GCA_041399105.1). Taxonomy (GTDB): domain Bacteria; phylum Planctomycetota; class Planctomycetia; order Pirellulales; family Pirellulaceae; genus Rosistilla. The sequence goes on from JAWKTL010000055.1 coordinate 23,461, forward strand.
GGAGCCGAGCCGCATGTCAGTGGCGAGAGCACGCTTGGAGCGATCGAAATTTTGGAGCAGGCGTATCCGATCGTTCAGAATTACCCAATGTCGTGGAATGAACCATGGAAGGGCGCCGATAGCGTTCGCGTGAAGCGGACTTTTGACGACACGGCGTCGCGGTCATCCGACGTGATCAAACGCGTGCTTGTCACCGGCGCGTCGGGATTCTTGGGAGGACGGATTGTCGAAACGATGCTGATCGACGACGAAGGTTTCACCCCCGTCGCGGCGATTCGCAAATGGACGCGAGCAGCCCGCGTGGCGCGACATCGTGTTGAAATCGCGATTTGCGATATCGAATCGCCTTCGCAAGTGGAAGCGGCGGTGGAGGGAGTCGATGCGATCATCCATTGCGCGAAAACCGACAATCGCGACTCGATCGTCGGCGGAACACGAAACTTGCTCGATGCCGCGAAGAAGTATGGCGTGAAACGCTTTGTCCACTTAAGCACGGCTGAAGTCTATGGTTCCCACACGTCGGGAACGATTGACGAGCAAGCCCCCACGCCGATCACCGGTCGTCTGTACGGCGACAGCAAAGTGGAAGCGGAACAAGTTTGCCGTCAGTTTCGCGATCAAGGTGTGCCTGTCACAATCTTGCGGCCTTCGATCATCTATGGTCCCTTCAGCGGTTGGTGGTCCATCGCGATGGCCGATCGCCTGCAATCGGGGAACTGGGGCATGTTTGAAGAACATGGCGACGGTATCGCGAATCTGATTTATGTCGACGATCTGGTTCGAGCGATCCGTTTGGCGTTGGTGCATCCGACCGCCGAGGGAGAAACTTATAACATCAGCGGGCCCGACCGGGTGACATGGAATGAATACTTTTCACGATTCAACGATGCGCTGGGTTTACCCGAATTGCAATCGTTTTCCGCTTCGCAATCGCAATTGCGGACCATTCTGATGGACAAGATCAGCTTCGTCGCCGACAAAGTGATGGATCGCTTTGAAGACCGCATCATGCAGATCTATTTACGACGAGGCTTGGCGAGCCGAATGATGAAATGGCTCAAGGGAGAACTCAACAGCACTCCTTCCAGCGATGAATTGAATGACTTGTTTGCGCGCGACGCGATATACACCGATGCCAAGATTCGCCAACAGCTCGGCTTCGAGTCAGCCTTCGATCTGAATAGTGGTTTGAAGCATACCGTCGACTGGATGCGGTTGCATGAGCTGGTTACGACGCCGTCCCCAAAGAGACCGTCCGATGAGGAAGTCGACAGCCGCTCGATTGAGACGCGGCGGGAGGTCGTCGGCGCATGAGGATCGCTTGGGTCACTTACGATTTCGAGGAATACAGCGTTCTGCATGTCAATGCGTTGGCGCAAGAGCATGACGTGTTGCTGGTGATGCCGAATTGGGAACCGGGAGCGGCCGGTCTATCCGATTGATCCGCGCGTAAGGCACTACGCTTTTGATAAACCGCGTCTACGCCAGCCGCTTCGGCAACTCCGCTCCGTCCAACAGATCAAGCACAACATTGACGCGTTCGCTCCCGATGTTGTCCATTTCCAGCAGGGGCACCTCTGGTTCAATACGGCATTACGATCGCTGATGCGTTATCCGCTGGTTGTCACCATTCACGATCCGCGCTATCACGCCGGCGACAAGGTTTCGCAAAAGACGCCTCAGTGGGTGATGGATTATGGGTTTCGTTGCGCCGACCATGCAATCGTTCATGGCGAAGCGCTGGCGTTGCAGGTTCATCAATTGTTTGGAATTCCAAACGACAACATTCATGTGATCCCTCACGTCGCGATGGGGAGCGTGGGGGATGTCGTCATCGACGAGGAACCGGGTAATATCTTGTTCTTCGGTCGCATTTGGGACTACAAGGGTTTGGAGTACTTGATCCGCGCCGAACCGCTGATCGCGAAGGAGGTTTCCGAATTCAAGATTGTGATCGGCGGCGAAGGGGAGGACTTCGGCAAGTATCGCAACATGATCGGCGATTCGCCCCGCTTTGAAATTCACAACCGCTGGATCGACGACGCGGAACGAGCCGAGTTCTTTCAGCGGGCTTCGATCGTGGTGCTGCCGTACAAAGAGGCGACGCAAAGTGGTGTCGTTCCGGTGGCTTACACATACAGCCGCCCCGTCGTCGCGACCCGCGTGGGCGCGTTAGCCGAATGCGTCTTCCACAATGAAACCGGGTTGCTCGTGGAACCCGAGGATCCGCAAGACCTAGCCAACGCGATCATCAAGCTTTTGAAGGACGCTCAACTTCGCAAGCAGATGGGAGCGGCGGGGCATCGGCGAATGCAAAACGAATCATCGCCGGCGGTTGTCGCTCGGCAGACCGTTCAAGCGTATCAGGCGGCGATCGAGGGGCGTCTTCAGATGGCAACGACTTAATACGTGGCGTGGTCAGAAATGAGGTGATTCGCTTCATTTAACGCGAAGGCGTCATTTCGGACCACGCACGGTATATACGTCGCGTGGTCACAAATGAGGTGATACGCTTCATTTAACGTGAAGGCGTCATTTCGGACCACGCACGGTACAAAGGCTGTCCGAAGGTTCGAGTATCTCGATATTTATTCCCTTTTTCAAACATCAAACTTCAAACTTCATTCCGTGTGCGGCATTACCGGCATCATCGACCCAGCATTATCGTCGGATCAGATCGACGCAAGCTTACATCGCATGAACGATGTGATCGTGCATCGCGGACCGGACGACTTTGGTCATGTGATTGGACAAGGACTCGGCATCGGAATGCGACGCTTGAGCATCATTGATGTCGGTGGCGGGCATCAGCCGATCGACAATGAAGCGGGCGACATTCACGTCGTTTGCAACGGAGAGATTTACAACTTCGTCGAATTGCGAAAGGAATTGATCGCCAAAGGGCACATCTTTTCGACCGGTTCGGACGCGGAGGTGATTGTTCATCTTTACGAAGATCTCGGTGATGAATGTTTCACGCAGCTTCGTGGGATGTTTGGCGCGGCGATCTTCGATCGGCGAAAACATCGGATCGTGGTCGCTCGTGATCGGCTCGGCAAGAAGCCGTTGTACTACGCCGCTTTGGGAGAGCGTTTCTGGTTCGGTTCGGAAATGAAGTCGCTGTTGGCGGTCGAACCGAAGCTGCGCGAACCCGATTACCGCACGCTGGGACACTTTCTTCAATTCGGTTTCATTCCGGAACCGGAAACGATCTACCGTCATATTCATCAACTGCCGGCCGGGCACTTGGGTGTCCATGAAGCGGGAGGTTGGTCGATGCGACCTTTCTGGGAATTGAAGTTCGATCCCGACGAGCAAGCCAGTGAAGAAGAATGGATACAGCGTCTTGACGCGGAACTTAGGGAGGCAACGCGGATTCGTTTGCACAGCGATGTCCCCCTGGGCGTGTTCCTCAGCGGCGGTTTGGACAGCAGCGCCATCGTCGCTTACGCTCACGCGGCCGGTTTGAATCCGATCAAGACGTTTACCATTGGATTCGACCGAGCCGAGTGGGACGAATCGGCCGATGCCCTTCGCGTCGCCGAGCACTACAAAACCGATCATCACATGCTGCGGATCAGCGAAGCCGATTTATGTGCTTCCTTTGACGAAACTTTACAGGCGATCATTCATCATACCGATCAACCGTTCGGCGATTCATCGGCGATTCCGACCTATGCCGTCTCTCGTCTGGCTCGCGAGCATGTCACCGTGATCCTCAGTGGCGATGGTGGGGATGAGTTGTTTGCCGGGTATTCGTCATATCGAGGAGCACTGTTCGCCCAGCGTTATCGTCGGCTGGTTCCCTCTTTGATTGGACGACACGTTTTGCCGAATCTTGCGCAGGGGGCGGCTGCCGTTTTGCCAGGAAACACGCGATACAAGATGCTTCGGGTGGCGAAGGTGCTGCGCGACAGTGCGTTGCCGTTTCCGCAGGCTTATCGAGACAAATCGTCGATCTGGCGCGTGGAGCAGATCAATCGTTTATTATCAAGCGATTTGATCGCCAACGACTCCTATTTGGGTTCGCGGTACATGCCCGAACGTCATTGGCGAACCTTCATGAACGACGATCGTGATGTCGTCAGTCGGCTGTGTGAGATCGACGTTCAGTCGTACATGCGGGACGACATTCTCGTGAAGGTCGATCGAATGAGCATGGCGCATTCGTTGGAGGTCCGGTCTCCGCTGCTGGATCACAAGGTGGTTGAATTGGCGGCAAGCATGCCAACCGGCATGAAGATTCGTGACGGACAAGGGAAGTACGTTTTGCGTCGCTTAATGGCCGACAAGCTTCCCGCTCGCACCTTGCGAAAAGGCAAACAGGGGTTTGCGGTTCCACTGCGCGACTGGTTTCGCGGTTCGCTGCGCGACTTGGTTCACGACCGATTGAATTGCGAATCGGGATTGCCTTCCGACATGTTTCAACGTGGGGCGATCGAGCGGTTGCTTCGTGAACATGACAAGGGGCTGGTCGACCATTCGCAGCGCATTTGGCTGCTGCTGACGTTCGCCACCTGGCATGCGGGATATCAATCGGGCGAACCGTTTGCGGCGCGAACTTCCACGACGGGAGTTGCCTGATGCGTGTGTTGATGATCTGCCCCGAATTGCCTCGCGCTGACCGTCCCGGCAGCATGGCTCCGACCGCGCGACAGATCGAGTCGCTGCGACAACTTGGCGTCGATATCGATGTTGTCGATATGCGGGGAATTCCCAAGCTGAAGTATCTGTTGGCGATGCCGAAGATTCGCGGACTGGCGAAGCGAGCCGACATCGTGCATGCTCATTTCGGGTTTTGCGGATGGCTTGGATATCTATCGACTCGGCTTCTGTGGCGTCACCCATTGATGATGCTCTCGTTCATGGGAGATGACTTGTTGGGGACCGTGTACGATACGTCGGGCAGGACAACGCGTTTCAGTCGCATCATGGTGTCGGCGAACCGTTGGCTTGCCAAGAAGATGGATCATGTGATTGTCAAGAGCAACGAGATGGCTTCGGTGATTCAACCGCTGGCATGCGACGTGATCAGCAACGGGATCGATGCGGACCGTTTCGCGCCGCGAGATCGAAATGAATGTCGGCGACAACTCAAGTTGTCCGATGACGCAGCACTGGTGTTATTTCCGGGTGATCCCGATAACCCGAACAAGGGTTACGCGTTGGCGAAGGCTTCCGTCGACGCGGTTCGAGAAACAGTCGACCGAAGGCTGGAACTGATACCGCTGTGGGGGATCGAGCCTGCGGATGTCGCGGTTTATATGAACGCGTGTGATGTCATGCTGATGACCTCGTGGACGGAAGGCTCCCCGAACGTGGTCAAGGAAGCCATGGCGTGCAATCTGCCGGTTGTAGGGGTTCCCGTCGGGGATGTGCCGGAAATGCTGAGCAATCTGTCGGGCTACGCTTGTTGTTCCCGAGATCCCAACGAAATTGGAAACTGTTTGATCGAACTGTTGTCCGCGACGGAGGTCGCTGGTCGGCGAGCGATTTTGGATCGGGGCTTGGACCTGCATAGCGTCGCTCGACGGGTCCTTGCGATTTACGAACGTTTGCTGGCACAAACCGACACGATGACGCAGCGGTGCGCCGCCAGTGAAACGTAACCTTTTCGATTCGACCTTTCATTGCTTTTCTTGCGAAAGATTTCCCTGACGCCTTATGTGTGGAATCGCGGGCATACTGAACTTCGAACCCTCGCGGACCGCGTCCGTCGAGGTGCTTCAACGTATGTTGCTGTCGATCTTTCATCGTGGTCCCGATGAAGATGGAACGCTGATCGATGGCAATCTGGCGATGGGAATGCGACGGCTGAGCATCATTGACTTGGCCGATGGAAAGCAACCCATTTTCGATGACAGTGGAAGGTATGCCGTCGTTTTTAACGGCGAAATCTACAACTACCGCGAGCTTCGTCAAACGCTGATCGCTGACGGACATAAGCTCGTCACGCACAGTGATACCGAAACGATCGTGCATTTGTATCGACGTTACGGCGAACGGTGTTTGGATCATTTGCGCGGCATGTTTGCATTCGCCGTCTGGGACCAGCAAGAGCGTGAGTTGTTCATCGCGCGCGATCGCATCGGAATCAAACCACTTTATTACACGCTGCGGGACGATGCGTTGATCTTCGGATCGGAGATCAAGGCGCTGCTTCAACATCCGAGCGTCAAGGCCGAACCGGATCACCGAGCGATCAGTGAGTATCTGTCGCTGAAGTATGTTCCGGCTCCGCGAACGATGTTCGCCGAAATCCAGGCGTTACCCGCCGGTCATTCGATGCGCGTTCGCAATGGGGAAGTTCGAATTCAGCGTTACTGGGATCTTCCGACCGAAGCGAAAGTGGCTTCGATTTCCGAAGACGAAGCGTTGCATCGACTGGGGGAATTGCTGCGTGAATCGGTCCGTCTGCGTTTACGCGCTGATGTGGCTTTTGGGGCGTTCCTTAGCGGCGGAGTCGATTCGAGCGTGATCGTGGCTTTGATGAGCGAAGTGATGTCGGAACCGGTCAAGACCTTCTCGGTTGGCTTTGCCGGTGGCGAGGAACAAGACGAACTGCCGTTCGCTCAGCAAGTCGCCGATCGCTTCGGATGCGAACATCATACACTGCGGATCGGCGCATCCGATTTTCTGGAACACGCCGAGAAGGTTCTATTTCATCTCGACCAGCCGATCGCGGATCAAGCAACGGTGGCGACGCACATGGTTGCCAAGCTTGCTCGCCAGCACGTCAAGATGGTGCTGACCGGCGAAGGGGGAGACGAGCTTTTTGCCGGATACGCCCGTTACGCCGGCGAGCGACTTTCGCCACTGTTTCGGCCCTGTCCGGCTTGGCTTGGCGGGTTCATGCGATCCGCGTCGCGAAGCATGCCGGGAATGCGCCGCGCCAAGATTGCGTTATCGGCATTGACGATCAAGGATGAAGCAACCCGGATGGCGAATTGGTTTCCGATGTTCACCGACGACCGCAAGCAGGCATTGCTGGCCGATGCGATGTCCGACGTTCGCGCAGGGGCCGGCGATGCATTCGCTCACCACTTGAAAAGTTGCAAGTCGGAGGATGCACTGAGCCGGATGCTGTATGTCGACTCGAAAATGTGGCTTGTCGATTATCTGTTGCTTCGCGGTGACAAGTTGACGATGGCCAATTCGTTGGAAGCGCGCGTGCCGCTGTTGGATCATAAGCTCGTCGAATTTGCCGCGTCGCTTCCCTCCGGGATGAAGCTGCGTGGAAAGACCCGCAAGTATTTGCTCAAGCGATTGGGGAGCACGTTGCTTCCCGATTCGATCATTCATCGCAAGAAGCAAGGGTTTCCGATACCGATCGAAAAATGGCTGCGTTCGGAGGCCAAGCCGTTGGTGCGTGATCTGCTCTCGCCGGACGCTGTGCGAGGTCGCGGATTGTTTCGGGAGGAGTATGTCAGTCGGATGATCCAAGTTCATGAATCGGGGTACGCCGATTATTCAACGGAGATCTGGGGTTTGGTCAGTCTTGAAATGTGGATGCGCAGGTTTATCGATCGTCCGCTCGATCCACCAACCGTGTCCGCGCCAGTTCATGCGGAAGCCTAAGTTCGGTCATTCACATTCGCTCATGCTCGACGGCCTATATCAGTGATGAACGCAGTTGATGTTATATTTTCACGATCTCTTTCAGGTGATCTTACGACGTAGCCGCTCTATGAAAAACTGGACCATTCGCCCATTTGAAACCCTGCCTGATTGGGATGCGTTCGTGCGTGATCATCGACGCGGATCGATCTATCATACGGCGGCGATGTGCCGGGCCTTGCAGGCGACAAAGGACTTTCAGCTTTACGCGAAAGCAGCCTGCGATGCGGACAATCAGATTCGCGCCATCGTTGTCTCGGCGCGGATATCGACGATGAAGAAACTGGGGAAGTATGCGTCGCGATGCGTGATGTTCGCCGAGCCGCTTTGTTGCGACAGCGCCGAGGGATCAGCGGCACTCCAGCGGTTGCTCCATGATCACGACGCCTCTATGAAACGACGTGCATTGTTCACCGAGATTCGACCTTTGTTCGGCGACGTTGAATCGCAGCGATCACGTGAAAGCGAAGCGATGATGGATGCTGGATACACGCGACTGGGATACAACAATTACGAACTGGACCTGTCGGCAAGTGAGGAACAACTGTGGCGGGGCATCGATACGAAGACTCGAGGCGATATTCGTCGCAGTGAACGACGAGGCGTTACGATTCGTAAGGTTCCTCTGGCGGAAGGCTTGGATGTGCTGTATGCGCATTTGCAAGCCAGTTACGGGCATTCGAAGATCCCATTGGTCGACAAGAGTCTGTTTATTGCAGCGGCTCGCGAATTGTCTTCCGATCAAATTGAAACACGTATCGCCGACTATCAGGGCGTGCCGATTGCGTCGGGCTGCAACCTCTTGTTCGGCGATCGGATCGTCTACTGGTACGCCGGCGTGGTTCGTACGAAAGGGATCGCGGCCAATTCGTGTTTGCTTTGGACGGCGATTCAAGAGGGAGCAGCCAACGGTTATAAGATCTTCGATTTTGCTGGTGCAGGCTGGGTTGGCGAGGATTACGGCCCTGGAAAGTTCAAAGCCAACTTCGGAGGCGAACTGGTGGAGTACGGACGCTATCGACGCATTTACTCAAAATGGAGCATGTGGGCTGCCGCAGCGGCATATGATTGGTCGCGTCGTTGGCTATCACCCAAGCAGGTTGCGTCTGAACAGCTTGCTTCGGCGGTTGCGCGGGCGGAGGAAACAATCGGAGCCTCGAAGCCATGACGAAGGAGACGCGACTGAGACCGCTGCGAATCTTAATGCTGCTGGAAAACGAAAGTGTTCCGGACGATGTCCGTGTGATTTTGGAGGCCGAAGCGCTTGCCGAAGCAGGGCACGCGGTGACGATCATTTGCCCGACAGGGGCCGACACACGCAAAGTGGATCGAATTGGTGAGATTCGCGTTTATCGATACCCGAAGCCATGGGAAATCAGCGGCTTTGTCGGATACCTGCTGGAGTACGCCTATAGCCTGACCTGCATCTTCCTCTATGCACTGTTTGTCTTTTTGCGTCGAGGTTTCGATGTTGTGCATGTGCATACTCCTCCTGACATGACGGGGCTGATCGCGATCTTCTTTCAGCCATTTGGCAAGCGATTCGTCTTCGATCATCACGACCTTTCGCCGGAACTGTATTTGGCGCAGAAGCCTCAGAGGCGAAAGAACGTTGTCTACCGAACGCTGTTGTTCTTTGAACGTCTTTCATGTCGCCGAGCCGATCGTTTGATCGCGACAAATCATTCGCAACGCGAGGTTCAGATCAAGCGATGTGGCGCGAATCCGGAACATTGCTACATCGTTCGCAACGGACCCAATGCGATGTTCTTGAAGGACGTGGTCGCAACCAGACCCGAGCATTCGCGTGACTGTTTAACCATCGGTTATGTGGGCGTGATCGGTGTTCAGGATGGTGTTGACTACATGGTTCGGGCGTTGCATGCGTTGCGGCATGTTCACGGTCGCGAGGATTTCGTCGGCATGATTGTCGGTGGCGGTCCCGCGCTGCCCGAACTGAAGCAGCTTGCTCAGGAATTGGGACTGGACGACAAGATCGTTTTCACAGGCATGGTCCCATTTGCCGACGTTCCCTCGCTGATTGCCGGCTTCGACATTTGCCTGACCCCCGACCCGAGCAACGCGTACAACGACAGTTGCACAACGATCAAGACGATGGAGTACATGGCGTTGCGGAAGCCAACGGTTTGCTTTCGGACAACGGAGAACGAAATCACGGCGGGCGATTCCGCTTTCTACGCCGAAGACAACGATATCGCTCAATACGCTGAGGCAATCAATCGCTTGATGAACGATCCTCAACAACGCGAACAAATGGGGCGGATCGCTCGCCAACGCATTGATGATGGATTGACCTGGCGCCACCAAGCGAAGGAATTGCTTCGTTTGTACGACGAATTGTCGGTTTGATAGCACGGCAAATTGCGTCGAATTCTCATTCGCTGACGCTTGTATATCGAACTGTGGCAATCTATATTCACAAGGATTCAATCGCAAGCTGGAAGCTTACGCGACTGATTCCCTGGCTGGTTCTTGCACAACCACCTCCCGCCCCAAAACCTTTCCCTCCTGTACGTTGAAGACATGATCATGCGTGTTGATATGCGATGTCGGATCGTTCTGTTGCTGGGTATTTTAACGCAGCTCTCACCACTTGCTGCTCAAGAAGCTTCGTTGCACGATCGAATCGACCAGCAATTGGCTCTTGTTCAGTTGGTCCCTTCGGCGGTTTGCTCCGATGCGGAATTTCTGCGACGCGTGTCACTGGACCTGACAGGGATGCCGCCGACGGCGGATGCCGCGCGCGCTTTTCTGGATGATCCGAATCCGGACAAGCGAACGGTACTGGTCGACGCATTGTTTGCGTCGCCTCAATATGCGCGACATCAGGCTTCGATGCTTGACCTGATGTTAATGGAACGTCGCGCGAACACGCACGTTCCCGCCGATGCTTGGCAGGCATGGTTGCTTGCTTCGGTTCGCGCCAATAAACCGTGGAATGTTCTTGTTCGTGAATTGTTGACGGCGGACGGCGTCGACGCGGCGACTCGACCCGCCGCCCGATTCTTGCTCGATCGGGGTGTCGAGCCTCATTTGTTAACCCGCGATATCGGACGCATCTTTTTCGGACGTGATCTGCAGTGTGCGCAGTGTCATGATCACCCACTGGTCGATGACTACCTGCAGGCTGATTATCACGGTCTGCTTGCCTGTATCAGCCCATCGCGACCTCAAGCGATTAAGGAGGGGGAAACAACACAGACGGTCGTTGCCGAGAAGGCGGGGAGCGAGTTGGCGTTCGAGTCGGTGTTCCTCAAGAATCCCCATCGAACCGGACCACGCCTTCCCGCCGCTGTTGCCTTTGATGAACCGGTGTTGCTTCCCGGCGAGGACTACAAAGTCGCCCCAGCGGACAATGTCAAAGAGGTTCCGACGTTTAGCCGACGCCAGCGGCTGGCCGAGTTGGCAACCGACGGCGGTAATCAGGCGTTCAATGAGAACATTGTTAACCGTTTGTGGGCGCAGATGTTTGGACGCGGCTTGGTGCATCCTGTCGATTGGCATCATGCGGATAACCCCGCGATCGATCCGGAGTTGCTGAAAATATTGGCCAATGCGTTTGTCCAGATGAATTTTGACATGAAGGCTTTTTTGCGGGAACTTGCATTGTCGAAGGCCTACCAGCGTCCGTTTGACCTTCCGCAAGAGGAAGCCTCTTTGTCGACGGCCGCTTCGGCGACGGTGGGGCCATTGGAAAAAGAACTGGTCGACTTAAGAGCGATAGCTTCGCAATCATCGGATGCGTTCTCATCCGCAACCGACGCCTGGTACGCCGCCGAAGCGGTTGCATTGCCTGTCGCCGCCGAGGTCGACGCGGCGAAAGCAGCCGTCGCGGAGGCTGCAAAGAAGTTGAACGAAGCGAATGCGGCGTTGCAAGTCGCGCAAACGAACGTGCAGACAAAACAACAGCTTGCAGCGACACTGGCGACTGCCGTCGATGCCGCTCAAAAGGCGGCTGCATTGTTGCCGGAGGATGCTTCGGTTGCCGATGCCGTCGCGAAGCTGCTGGCGAAGTCACAAGCTGTGGCGGCGGAGGTGCCCCCATTGGTGAAGGCCGCCGAGGATGCGACGGCAGTGGTGACGGCGTCGACAACGACGCTGGCGACCGCCAAAGAGACCTTTAATACAACGATTGCGAAACATGCTCCCTTGAAGCAGGCGATCATTGCGGCGGAACAGGCGATGCTCGTTGCAAGGCAACAAATGACTGCGGATAAGGGGGCTGTCGCGGCGATCGACCGTCGATTGGAAACTGCAAAACTGGTTTCGAACATCCCGACCTTCGATCAGCAAATTTTGGAGGCCGACGGCGTCGCTCAACAAGCGGAACAACAAAGTGTCGCATCGCAGGCAAGCCTGGATGAATATGCCCCGGTGTTTGCAGCCGCGCAATCCAATGTCGCCGCGGCGAAGCAAGCTTTACAACAAGCCGAAGCCAAACGGATGACGGCGGTTGCCGAACACGAAAAGCAGAAAATGCAGGTCGTGTTGATTTCAGAAACGTCCGCGGCGGCAAAACGCTCCCTGGACGCGATTCCCGGCGACGCTGTGCTCACCGAAGTGCTGGCGAAATTGCAGCAACGCAGCGCTGACGCGGAGACGATTGTCGGGCAAGGCCAAGCAGCGGTCGATACCGCGTCGCAGGCGATGACGGCGGCAAGCGATGCCGTTGTTCAGGCGGAGAATGCTCTTGCGGAGGCGGCGACTCAGCTTCAGCAACGTCAACAGGCTGTCGAGAAAGCTAAAGCGGATTTGGCGACGGCGCAGGCGGTTGCCAATCAGAAGCGGCAACAACGGAGCGATTTAACAACTCAATTGAACGCTCGCTGGGTGAACGATTTTACGGCGTCGTCAATCAAACCCCTCACGCCCGAACAAATGTGTTGGAGCGTCTTTCGCGTGACCGGAGTTTATCAGAATTACTGGAATGCCGAAGTTGCCGAGTTGGAGAAGACCGCTCCGCCGACGGACGCGCAGAAGTCCGATCCGGCATTCCAGGCGACGCGTCAAACCGATCTGGAACAGCGGGTCTACGATAAGTTGAAGGGGAATGTCGGTTTGTTTGTATCCTTTTACGGAGCCGCGGCGGGACAACCACAATCCGACTTCTTTGCGACGGCGGATCAGGCGTTGTTCGCGGCCAACGGAGGGCCGATCAACAGTTGGGTCGGCCCCAGTGGGGACAATGTGACGCAGCGGATGATCCAGCAGACCGACTTGGGGCTTGCGGCCGATGACCTTTATCTGGGCGTGCTGTCTCGTTTGCCGAGTGCTGAGGAACGGCGGGAGGTCATCGACCATCTTACCCCGCGGACTGAAGACAAAGCGGTCGCGGTGAAGGAATTGGTGTGGGCGGTATTGAATTCGTCAGAGTTTCGTTTCAATCATTAGGAAGGAACAATCGATGCGTGCAACGTATGCTTGTCGTTCGGCGGAACATCGTCTTGCCAGACGTCAATTCTTGGGAACTGTTTCGGTTGCGGGAGGATTGGCCGCATCGGGACTGGACGTTTTTTCAACGACTTCGGTTGCTCAGCAATTACAAAGTCAGCAGAAACGAATTGTTGTGTTCAACATGCACGGAGGTCTGAGCCAACTGGAGAGCTGGGATCCCAAGCCCGGCACCGATACAGGCGGCCCGTTTCGCGCGATCCCGACGAGCGTTCCGGGGATTCATGTCAGCGAACTTCTGCCGCAAACAGCGAAGCAAATGCATCACTTATGTTTGGTCCGGGGTGTCAATACGGCGGAGGATGATCACGGAAAGGGGATCTACATGATGTTGACTGGTCGCCGACAAACGCCAGCAGCCGATTACCCTCAGATCGGTGCCGTCGCCGCCAAGACGTTGACTCCCGAGGAAAGCGCTTTACCTGGTCATATCCTGATTACGCCGGGGGGAAGTGGGGGACGCGGGAACGATTCGGCCTACCTGGGTCCGAAGTACTCAAGCATCTATTTGGGAAACGGAAACCCACCTCAGAACACAACGCTCCCCGATTCAATCACGGCCGCGTCGGACACCGCACGACATGAAGTGCGTCGCCGGATCAATGATCGATTTCTGAATCGACGACGTACCGCGGTCACCGAAGCGTTCACGTATTCTTATGAACAGGCGTTGCAATTGATGCGGCAACGCGACGTGTTCGATGTGGCCAAGAACCTGAAAAGGATCATGATCGGTACGGCAAGCATGACTTCGGTCGTCATTGTTTGCTGGCGCGACGTCTGCTGGAACAAGGAATCTCCTTCGTTCAGCTCTCCCATTCGAACTACGACACGCATAACGAGAACTTCAACTTTCATATTGAACAACTTGGCGAGTTCGATCTCGCATTCGCTTGTTTTGTTGAAGATCTGGCCGCGCGAGGCATGCTGGAAAGCACGTTAATTGTTGTGTTGTCGGAGTTTGGTCGCACGCCGAACATCAACCATTATTATGGTCGCGACCACTGGTCCCGAGCTTGGTCGATCTGCATGGCGGGCTGCCGCACACCACGGGGCGCGGTGTATGGCGAAACGAATGCAAATGGCACGGAAGTGACCGCTGGACAAGTCAATCATGGCAGTTTGTTTCACACCTATCTGCAGTCCGCGGGAGTCGACTCAGCCGGTTCGTTTGACATTGCCGGACGCGATACCCCCATTGCCGATCCGTCCGAAGTCGCCGTGCCGGAATTGCTGACTTGACGATGCATTTTGTTCGGTTTGAAGTTGGCGGACTCAGCGAGTCGTTGTCGCTGGAGATGTTCGTTTTTGTCCCATTTGGAACCATTTGAGAATCACCAGATGAATGCTGTTGCTGGGTTCGATCCGACGCAAGCCCATGTTGTTTCGCAGTGGGCTCATGATCGACCGTTGACCGCGTGCCGGTTCTCCCCGGCGGGAGACGCTGTGTTTTGTGGTTCCGAGGATGCGGTTGTCGAGCGGTTTGCTCTAGCCGATGGTGCGAAATCGGTTCTCAGTGGTGGACATGATACCTGGGTCCGAGCGTTCGCGTTTTCAAACGATGGCCGATTGGCGATCAGTGGCGGATGCGATGGTCGTTTGACGTGGTGGGACGCCGCGACGACTCCCGCTCCCGCCGCGCCCATTCGAAGTGTTGATGCCCATCGAGGATGGATACGAGGTATGGCGACAAGCCCCGATGGAACGATGATCGCCAGCGGGGGAAACGACAACGAAGTTTGCTTGTGGAACATCAACGATGGCACTTTGATCCGAAAATTCAGCGGTCATCAGAAACATGTTTACAGCGTCGCTTTTCATCCTTCGGGCGAGTTTTTGCTGAGCGGTGATTTAGCTGGTCAATTGATTCAGTGGAAGATTGCCGACGGCGCTCAGGTCCGCACCTTCGACGCCACGGCACTGCATTCGTACAACGGTGGTCAGCAAGTTGATTTCGGAGGTATTCGCGCGATCTGCGTCAGCGCGGATGGAAAGTATCTGGCGGCCGGGGTCTGCACAAGGCAACCAATCCGCTCGGTGCGGTCCATGAACCGTTGGTCGCATTGTTCGATTGGGAAACGCAAAAGTTGGAACGTCAGCAGATTGCCGAAGGGATCACGCAGGGTGTTGTTTGGCGACTGGTCTGGATGTCGGACGGATCGCTGATGGGACTCAGTGGCGGTGCCAGCGGTGGCTTTTTGATCTTCTGGAAGCCCGATGCGGAGAAAGACTTCTTTCGATTTCAGCTTCCCAGTCTGGCTCGCGATATGGACGTTCATCCCGATGGATTGCAAGTTGCCTCCGCATCACAAAATAACATCAAACGCGTTCATTATCTCGACATAGAAGGGTTTCCGGATGGGTTCTCCCCTCAGACTCAGGAATGTTTTCATGATGCGAACGATGTTCCTTCTCTTTTTGTTGACATATTCCAATTGCGCTATCTTCGCGCAACATCGCTTTCTGGCCAATGAAGGACGCCGCTTGGCGATCTTCGACCGGGACGGAAAGCTGGAATGGCGGATGGAATTGTCGGATGCACCGCATGACCTGCATTGGCTTCCCAACGGCCACATCCTCACGCACCAAAAGACAGAGGTCATTGAAATCGATCCGGCGACGAAGGAAATCGTCTGGTCGATCGATGCGAAAAGGTTCGCGACGCGGGATCGCGTGGAGGTTCACTCGGTGGCTCCGCTGCGCGACAACGATGTCATGATCGCCTTGAGCGGGGAAGGCAAGATTCTGGAAATTGATCGAGAAGGCAACGTGAAGCACTCCATCTTGTTGCAACGCTCGAAGCCTGATCCGCATCGTGACACGCGTCTGGTTCGGCCACTGGAAAGTGGAAATTACTTGGTGGCTCAAGAATCCGATGGGGCGGTTCGGGAATACGACCGCAACGGCGAAGTTGTTTGGGAATACGACGTTCCGATGTTTGGTCGCGAAGCGAAACGGGGACACGGCCCGGATGCGTTCGGCAATGATGTCTTTTGTGCGATTCGTCTGAACAATGGCAACACGCTGATCGCCACGGGGAATGGACACAGCGTGCTGGAGGTGAACCCGTCGAAGGAAATCGTGTGGAAGCTTCAACAACACGATTTGAAGGGCATCACCCTTGGATGGGTGACAACGTTGGAGGTTCATCTGGATGGCGGCTTGATCATCGGCAACTGTCATGCCGGCCCGGAGAACCCGCAACTTGTGAAGATCAACCGGGACAAGGAAGTTCTTTGGCAGTTTCGCGACTTTGAGACGCTCGGCAATTCGGTCTCGAATTCGATCACGTTGGACGCCAAGACCGGCGTTATTCGATAGGACATTGAATGCTTACTGCGATAGTCGTTTGAACCCTAGAGCGACCACGTGGCAAGATCAACTGAAAAACATTCCGGCAAGATAACATTAAACGCGTTCATTATTGAAATAGAGCACGCGCATGAAGATTGTTGCACGTTTATACCGTGCGTGGTCCGAAATGATGCCTTCGCGTCAAATGAAGCGAATCACCTCATTTCTGACCACGCGACATATATTCGGTTCGGTTACGGTCTCCGCATTGCTGCTCGCTGCGGCTCCGTTCCAACCATCCGCAACGGCCCAGTTGTCTTCTGAACAAAAATCAGGTCTAGCGAACAAGTATCCGGGTGATGTTGGCATCGATCGTCATCCGAGCGTGGTCTTTGTCGAAAACTTCGAGCAGCCCAGCATTGATGCGATCGGGAAGCGATGGGAAACGGTGCGCGATGCGGAGATCATGCAACTGAGCAACGATGTTCCGCCGACAAGCGTGGGAGAACGATCACTCTTGATGAACCAGATGGCGGACAAAGGGACCGGAGCCGACCTGTATCGCAGACTCGGCGACGGTTACGAAACGCTCTACACCCGAATGTATGTCAAGTTCGCGGACGATTGCGAGCCGGTTCATCATTTCGGAACTTGCGTTGGGGGCAATTATCCTTCGACCGCCTGGCCATCGGTCAGAGCCGGCCAACCGACTCGCGGTGATAAATCCTTCTGGGTTGGCATTGAACCCTTTGGGAAGCGTTGGACGTGGGACTACTACGCATACTGGTGTGAGATGCGTGGCAGTCCGCCTCGGGGCCAGACATGGGGAAACAGTTTCATTCACGATCCCGACTTGAAAGTCATTCGCGGCAAATGGACTTGCGTCGAAGTGATGGTGCGGATGAATGACGTTGGAGAATCCAACGGCGAACTTGCACTCTGGATTGATGGTCGCCCGGTCAGTCACTTGGGAGACGGATTCCCCAGCGGCAAGTGGATCTTCGACAAGTTCACGCCCGGGGAGGAAGGGGAAGGAGTCCGTTGGAATCATGCGAAGGGAGGCCGCGAGTATTTTACGACATTGCCGGGAGGGGACCCGTTCGACGGATTTCGATTTCGTACAATCAAACCTCTCAATGTTAATTTTGTTTGGCTCTACCTTTACATAACAAGCGGCAGCAAAGGACACGTCAATCGCGTTTGGTTCGACGATGTCGTTGTCGCCACGGAATACATTGGACCGATTCATGACAAGCCATCCTCGTAGTATATCGACTGTCGTTTCCGTCGCGTTCGGCCTGCTTGTCGTGCTGTCGGTTTCCTCAATCGTCAGCGCGGCGGAAGAACAACATCCCGTCGATTCACTGCAACCGGTTTCGCCGGACCTTCCCGGTCTGTTTCGGTTCCGTGACACGGCAAACGTTTACGTTCTGCAATCAGGTGAGGCGGGCCTTTTGTTCAACGTTGGGGACGGAGAAGTTCTTGATCATCTCGACGAAGTCGGCATCAAGCGAGTCGAATGGGTTCTGCTCACGGACCATCATCGCGAAAACTGCCAGGGGATCAATCGTGTTGCCGTTGATGGAGTAAGTGTCGGAGCTTCCTCGGTCGAACGCGAAATCCTGGAGCGACCGACGGATTTTCGTAAATGGTTTCCCACGCTTGGAGACAAGTACTCGGTGTATGGGGCGAGCTATGTCCGTCCACCAGCGCGGGGCGTTCGGGTGACGAAATCCCTTGCCGTTGGCGAGGTCTTGAAATGGCGTGAACATGAGATCGTCTGTGTGGAGACGCCCGGAACCTCCCCCGGCGGCATGACCTTTCTATTTCGTATCGGAGACAAGAAGGTTGCCGTCACGGGAAGTGTAATGCATGACGGTGCCAAGATGACGAACTGGTTCGACACCGAGTGGGATTATGGGTTTGCAAAAGGGCTCGATTCGCTGATTGAATCGGTCAAGAGATTGATCGGTGAGAAGATCGATGTCGCTCTGCCGTCGCAGGGGCCAGTCATCACCAATGCCCACGGACAATTCAAATCTTACCGCGACAAGCTGGAGCCATTTCGTGAGGGCTATGTTCGCGGCTATCCCGTGTTTGATAAGGATATTCAAAAGCGGGACCCGGTTTCGCAAGCGACGCCGGTTTCACACATCAACCGCGTGACACCTCATTTGTACAAGCTGAGCCATGAGCACCAGGGACGCAATTTCGCGATCATCGTTTCCGACAATGGCCGCGGCTTGGTGCTCGATTGCGGATTGTTTCCAAAGCAAATTTTGGAGGAGATCATCGTTGGGATGCGGCAGCATCTGGGACTCAAGCAGATCGATGCGTTTTGGATTTCGCACATGCATGGCGATCATTTCCTACTTGGTCCCACGATGAAGGAGAAGTATGGCGCTCAAGCATGGACGTTGAAGAGCATTGTTGATCGCTGCGAGAACCCTCGTCGATATGATTACGCGGCGCTGGTGAGTGCATACGGTGACGGATTCGACGGCATGAAAATCGAGAAGCCGTTTCGCGATGGCGAGACCGTTGAGTGGGAAGGGTACACGATTCATGTCGATTGGATGCCGGGGCAGACGGAGTTCGGTTGCTGTCTGTGGCTGGATATTGATGGAAAACGAATCGCCTTCACGGGGGACAACCTGTTTGGAAGCCCAGCCGATGCAACGCAGAACGGACATGAAGCGGTGGTTTGTCGCAACAGTTGCATTTTTGAAGAGGGATACATCTACGGCAGTAAATACTTACTCGATTTGAACCCCGACATCGTCATGGGAAGCCATTCGTACGTGATGCCCGAACCGCGAGAGTTCCTGCAACGGTATCATGATTGGTCCAAAGAAATCGCGCGATGGTATCGTGACCTGTTGCCGGATGAAAACTATGAATACAGCTTTGATCCCTACTGGGTATCGGCCTATCCGTACCGGGTTGATTTGTCGGACACGACGTCGACCGATGTGACGATTACGGTTCGCAATTTTCGTTCCCAATCACAGCAGCACCATATCGAATTGAAACTGCCCGATGGCGTGAAGGCCGAACCGGCCGTGTTGCGGGGAACCGTCCCCGCCAACAGCCGCCAGAAGTATCAAGTCGCGATATCGACGCAGACGGACGATCTTCCGTCCGGCATTCAAATCGCTCCCTTTGACATCACCCTCGACGGCAAGAGAAAAGGGCAACTCTTCGACTTCGTTCTCCGGCTGCCAGAATAGCTTGATCGACAATCGGCTTGCCTGCGATGGACTGGCACGGATACTCAGTTCCTTCCCTAAGTGCTAACGGCTGGCGACCAACGGAACTCAGTTAACTTCTGCATTAATCTTGGAATGCTTCCCAGTTGCTGCGAAGATACTGAAGACAGGCGCGCTGGTCGAAGGGGACTTCCGAGAGGTCTACTTTTCGTTGTAGTATCTCATTCGGTTCCGCTCTTGATCGCAAGGCAACAAGAGCACCATTGGCAAGGTCGAATGCTTGGCCATTGAGAACGATAGCCTAGCCCATTTCTAGCATAATCAAGTGTCTTTCTGAAAAACTTTTTGAGAGGGTCTTTGCACCCGGTAGCGGGGGTGCTCTGGCGTAGGCGGCGGTTCGCCGGGATTGGGTTGAATTGGTGAGTCCGGATTGTTTCAGCCAAGCCTTCACTTCCTTGGTGCCCACCCGTGCGAATCATTGTGCGGATCTTTTCGGGCGTGCATGTCGAACTCGGAGGCGAACGTCGCGAGCAGGCTCGTGAAGGTTCCGCGGCCATGATAACCCTGACGTGCTTTGAACCCGCCGGAAGCCGCTCGGGATCTCCGTGCTGCACGGCAGCCGCAACGATGGCTGGTCAAGCTTCGCCAGTTGGTTTTCGTTGTGTCGATAGAACGTCACGATCTGGCGACCGAACTCCTGAGCGAGCGGTTGCTTCACGCCGACTTCATAGCCGATGCGGCAAGCTGATCGCTTTGAGCCGACAAAGACACCTTTGGCATTGGCCATGACCAAAGCCTCGCTCATTTTTGTTACCGGCCATGCTCTGTTCGTAGACCTCGCGGTTTTTGGCGGAATTGTTGTCGCGGGGAGAGGGTGTTCTTACACCGGCAATTCGGTACAGCTTCGCTCGCCCCGATATCCCGCACCTCGCAACCCGCTTTGTGAAGAAACCTCTTGTACCTCGCCGTTACCTCGCCCTTTTTATTCGCGAATTTGGCAAAACTTTGGGTCATGTCGACAGCGGTTTCAGGTTGAGCCACTTTGGCGGTTTGGCTGAAGGTGGCTGCTAGAACCCGTTGGCGGTGTGCGGGCGTTCTCGAATTATGCTGAGAGGCTGTTGTCGATTGCTGGCTGTGGCTGGTGCGGCGTTTCTAAAATCGCCTCACCGTGGAGTTGACGCTCCGGCGGTGAGACTTGACCTCCTGGGAGTTAACGCTCCCCCTTGGCCCAATCACAGAATCTTCTAAACGCTCGCCAATCGCAAGGCGAATCTCTCAAACTTGCGCCTCGATTGTGTCTGCTCAAGGGGTGTGAGAGGTCGTTCAACCCTGAACATTACCTGGATCGCTATTGCGGGCACTCGTGCAAGCAGGCCGCTCGGCGATGGCGACTCGCTCGTGCCAATGAGCGATACCGCGCTACCGAGCAAGGAAAACGAAATCGACGCCAGCAGGCGATCCGCTACCGCGAAAGGCTTAAAGAGCGAGATTTCCAAACACAGCAACTGCAAACTGACGCCCACCAAGCTCAACAAGACGATCCTACCGATCCGCGCGAGGGCTATCACAAAGAGGATTCTCAAGAAAAATCTTCATGCGATCGGCCGGGCTGCTACAAACGCTTCACACCACCGCCACGTTCGCCACTGCAAAAGTTCTGCTGCCCCAGTTGTTGCAAGGCTTTACGACGCGTGCAGTTACGCGAACAACGCTGGATTCGCAAGCTCGCCAAGCAGCGATATCAAGCCCGCGACGGCCCCCGGAAGGCGATCCTTAGCGGCTTTTCGTGTGACGCATATCGCATCCATCGCCAGTCCACTTACGCTTTGACACCTGACACTTCCAACGTCCACACCGCTCCAGCGATCGGAGCCGACGTGGATACGGGTTCCAACTGCGGGAGAAGCCATCGGCGATGCCAAAATCTCAACAGCAGCCCCTCGAAAATCAAACCTTCGAGAGCGGTGACCTGGGATGGTGAAACGGTGGCTAGCTGGAGAGTTTCGGTAGTTTTGGTCTTGTAGAACTGTTACGCCCCAACGTATTCGTTTTGTGTTCAAACCCACGAAACGAAGGAACGTAACAGTGGCTGTATCTTCACCGATTTGCTGGGACTCGTTCAAGTCACCTTGGCGATGTTTGTGTCGCAGTTTTTGGATTTCTCGGGATCGCTGGAAGCAAAAAGCGAAACGTCTTCAAAAGCAGCTCGATCAACAAAACAGTCTGCTCCAGGCGACCCGGCGAGAACTGCATCAAATGCAACGACTCAATGAGCAGCTTCGTCGAGAAATCCAGTGCCTCTCCGAGCAGTCGACTACGACACCAATCGAACACAAAAATCTTCCGGGACATCAGTTCAGCGCCGCGATGATTTGCCTGTGCTGTCAGCTCAGCATGATCGTCGGCATCCGAGCGGTACCCAAGGTCATTGAACTCGTTGCCGCGACTTTCGACCTGCCGCTGAAGGTTCCTTCGCGCGATGTGGTGCGAAGCTGGATTTGCCGAAACGGGGTAGCGATTCTCAAAGAGGCCACTCGTCAAGACGATTGGATCTGGATGGTCGATCACAGTGTTCAGCTCGGAAAGATGTTCGTCCTGGTCGTGCTGGGGATTCGCCAAAGCGAGCTACCCGAAGACCGACCTTTGCGGCGCGAGGACATGACCGTTCTCGCGGTACTACCGACACGCACGCGGGACAAGGAAGAAGTGAGCAAGCAACTGACCGGCGTCTCGGAGTCGCTTGGCATGCCGATCGCGGTTCTCAGTGACGCAGCCGCCGAACTGCACCACGGCGTGGCCAGCCTGCAAAAAGCGGGCTTTTCCGGCGTTCATCTGGACGACATCAAACACAAGATCGCCAATCTGCTCAAGCGACGGCTGCAGAAAGACCCGCGATGGAAAGCGTTCACCTCCGAGCTGGGCAAGACCACCGCAGCGATCCAACAAACCGAACTGGATCATCTGCTGCCGCCTCGCAAGAAAGAGAAGGCACGCTTTATGGACTTGGGCCGTTTGATCGATTGGGCTCGGATGGTCGAGCATGAATTAACCCGCAGCGAATCGGCGACGCACGGGCGTGTTGTCGAGAAGCTCGGCTGGATACGTGAGTTCCCAAAGGAACTGCAGCTCTGGAGCGAGTACCGCTTGCTAATGGGCGAGGCTTTGGTCATGGCCAATGCCAAAGGTGTCTTTGTCGGCTCAAGCGATCAGCTTGCCGCACGGCTAAGTGAAGTCGGCGTGAAGCAACCGCTCGCTCAGGAGTTCGGTCGCCAGATCGTGACGTTCTATCGACACAACGAAAACCAACTGGCGAAGCTTGACCAGCCATCGCTGCGGCTGCCGTGCAGCACGGAGATTTTGGAGTCGGGCTTCGGCGGGTTCAAAGCACGTCAGGGTTATCATGGCCGCGGAACCTTCACGAGCCTGCTCGCGACGTTCGCCTCCGAGTTCGACACATGCACGCCCGAAAAGATCCGCACACGATTCGCACGGGTGGGGACCAAGGAAGTGAAGGCTTGGCTGAAACAATCCGGACTCACCAATTCAACCCAATCCCGGCGAACCGCCGCCTACGCCAGAGCAAACCCCCGCGAAACACTTTTCTCAGCCGCCTAACCAATTTTCACCATCCCCAGGTTTTGGCTTCTATTGAGGTAGGATTCGCTGTGCGGATCAACTGTTGCCGTTGGTCTATGACGAATTGCGTCGGCTGGCGGTTGCGAAACTTGCTCGGGAGCCTGCCGGCAACCAAGTCGTTGCAAGCAACCGCCTTGGTTCACGAAGCGTATCTGCGATTGGTGGAGATGCCAAAGCGTCGGCTTGGGATTCGCGTGGGCATTTCTTTGCGGCGGCGGCTGAGCAATGCGCGCATCTTGGTCGAATCCGCTCGGCGGAAGAGCGGATTAAGCGTGGCGGCGATCGGGCGTGAGGAGTTGATCGACGTCGAAATCGAGACGCCTCGCGAAGATCTGCTCGCCCTCGACCGGCCTTCGACAAATTGGCGACGATCGATCGCCAGGCGGTCGAAGATTGGTTAAACTTCGCTACTTCGTTGGCATGACTCGCCGAAAGCCCTGCGAAATCCTCGGAATTTCAAGCCGCTCGGCGGATCGGCAGTGGGCGTATGCTCGGGCGTGGCTGCGCGAAGGGCTTCGAGAATGATGCCGTCAATCGCTTGGATTGTACTACCCGCAACCATTTGCCAAAATCAATTCGCAATTTTCTGGCGTAGATTAACAGCGAACGTCGCATTGACATGTGAAGCCTTGTTTTCACTGACAATTTGTTGAATTCCGGGGAACGACCCTATGACGGAACGCGAAATCTTTCAGAGCGCGCTCGACTACGATGATCCCACCGAGCAACAAGCGTATCTCGATCAGGCCTGCGGGGCGGACTCGGAACTGCGCCGACGCGTGGATTCCTTACTTGAATCGCACATGGCTGCAACTGATTTTCTGAACACGCCAGCGGTCGACCGAATGAAATGGGAGACGCATGCCGATCCGGCACCAACCGTAGATCTCTCGAAGCCCGATTTCAGTTTTTTGCAACCGTCTTCGAAACCCGATTCGCTCGGCACGCTGGGCAATTACGAAATTCTGGAGGCCATCGGCCAAGGGGCGTTTGGCATCGTGTTCAAGGCGTTTGATCCCAAGCTGCACCGCATCGTGGCGATTAAGGTGATGAACCCGGAACTCGCGACAACATCGCCGCCGCGCAAGCGTTTCCTGAGAGAAGCCCGAACGGCGGCTGCGGTGACTCACGAGAACATCGTCGCGATCCATGCGGTGGAAGAGGAGCCGATTCCGTATCTGGTGATGGAGTACATCGCCGGTCCGACGTTGGGCAGCCGCATGGACGGCAGCGGCCCGCTCGATGTGAAGGACATCTTGAAGATCGGCCAACAGGTCGCTGCCGGGCTGGCCGCCGCGCACTCGGTCAACTTGATTCACCGCGACATCAAGCCATCGAATATCCTGCTGACCGAAGGGACCGTGGAGAAGGCAAAGATCTCCGATTTCGGACTGGCACGCGCGGTGGATGATGCCAGCATGACTCAGTCCGGCATGATCGCGGGGACACCGATGTACATGGCTCCCGAACAGGCACGCGGCGAGACGCTCGATCATCGAGCCGATCTGTTCAGCTTGGGCAGCGTGCTGTATCAGATGGCCAGTGGCCGACCGCCGTTCCGCGCTCCGACCACGATCGCCGTGCTCAAACGCGTCTGTGAAGACACGCCGCGGTCGTTGGACGACGTCATTCCCGAAACGCCTGCTTGGTTGCAAACGATCATCTTTCGCCTGTTGGAAAAGAACCGCGACGATCGCTTTCAAACGGCGCAGGAA